>JAJPGV010000034.1 GCA_021325635.1 Chloroflexota bacterium | reverse complement strand
GATCTGATCGTCGGCCAGGGCGACGTTCGCGCCCGGCAGCGACAGGAACAGGGTCGCCAGGATGAGCATGTGCGAGATCCATCGGCTCAGGCGCATCAAAACCAGCTCCACCCTGTACTGGGCTCGGCGGACCAGCCGCGCGGGCATGGGCGGGCGAGCGTGGACCTGACAAGGGCCGCCGGCAGCGACCTGCATACAGGGACCCAACGGCTCGTCCGTCTTCTTCATTCCCGGCGGAGGCCCCCCACCACCGGCCTGCATCCGCGGCTTCGCGAGCCGAATGTACGCTAGCCCGCTATTCCGTGGGCGCAACTGTACAGCGTTCGGCCGCTAATTGCTGTGATCTAGATCACATTTGCTTGCGTTTTTACAAAAAAGCAGGCGGCACCGTGTTCGGCCGGCACGTCATCTGGCGGGCAGACCTCGTGACGGGTGAGATTCATGCTCAACAGCCCTTCCTTTCGAGAAGGCCTGCAAAGGATCGCCGTGCCCTCCCTTTTCGGGCGTGGCAGGTCGCGCCATACTGCCTCGGCTGACACGAGGTCAGTATGGGGATCGAAGCCGCCATGCGGCTTTTCGGCCGAAAACTTGCTACAGGTCATTTTCCATGCCACGGATTGGCGAAGGCATCTGCACGTATTGCGGTAACGCATTCCAATTACGAAAAGAGCCTCTGGGGCGCCTGTTGTGTCCGCTCTGTCTCAACGTGATGCGGGACCGGTTCACGCATCAGCCGATCAGCTATCTGGCGCGTGACTTCCGGGTAGGCGTGGACGCCATCAAGAACTGGGCTCGATTGAACCATCCCGAGCGGAAGTTGATCTGCATCAGCTGCGGTCGTGAGTATGAGTCCAAGGCGGCCAGCCGGGGCGTTTGCCCGGTATGCGCCCTGGCCCTCAAACGCTGACGCCACATCCTCCGGACTGCTGCGCGCCTCTTCACACCACGCTGCCCCGAGGTCGCTTAGCCTGCCGGCCGGTTTTCCGGGCCGAGTAGACTTTGAGCAACCCACAGTAGGAGGAGTCCTTGCCCGGCGCAGTACCTCCCCATTCGTCCGTCTCGCCGGACGCGCGCCAGCTGCTGCGGATGATGTCCATGGGCAGCCAGCTGCTGCCTCAGACACCTCCGCCGGCCGCCGCGGTCGAGGACATGGCGAGTCCGCCCGCCGCGCCGCAAGCACCGGCCGCGGCGCCACCAATCGACGAACCCGTGGTCGCCGCCGCTCTCGAGGAGGTGCCGGCCGAGACCGCTGAAGCCGTGGCGCCGGCTCTGTCCGAGCCGGCCATCAGCCTCGACGAAGCCGAAGCGTCGGAGGTCGCAAGCGCTGACGATGCTCCGGACGATGCGGTAGGAGCAGCCGCGCCGGTCGATGCCGTGGAGGTGGTCGAGGAGATGGCTGAGGCCGCGCTCGAGGTTGAGATTCCGGCGCCGGAGCAGCCAGAGCCGGAAGACGTCGCGACGTCGGAGGCTGCGGCGATAGAGGAACCTGCCGTGATAGACGAGGCCGGCGCGATCGAGGACATGGCGGAGCCGGAGGAAGCAACGGTCAGCGAGGAGGCTGCCGCACCGCCCGAGACCGAGCCTCCCGCCATCGAGCCGGAGGAGACGGCGGCCGGTGCAGAACAGCCGGTGCCGGCCGAGGCTCCAGCGCGACCGCATCGCGTCAGGCGCCCCCGTATTCGCGAGGTAACGGACACAGAGGAGACGGCGGCTGCGGTCGCCGAGCCGGAAGGGATCTCGGAGCTGGGAGGCGAGCCCGAGGCCATCGTGGCGGCGGAGCGCGAGGAGCTCCCCGCTGCCGCGGCTGTCGATGCTGAGCCTGCCGCGGAGGAGTCCGGCTTCGACGATCCATCGCTCCAGCCGGTGACTGGCAACGTGAAGCTGGAGGCGGTCCAGGGCAGCTCCCGCGGCGCGAAGTTCCTGGGCAAGAGCGTCGCTGCCGGTATCAACGGCATGAAGTGCGCAGTCGATCGCTTCAACCTGGGCGAAGGGACGCCGATCAAGGTGTCGCTCATCGCGCCGCGCTTTGCCGACCAGCTGGACATTGAGGATGCCTTCGTCACCGGGGTAGGCGAGGGTGAAGGCAAGAAGGTCATGGTGACCCTGCGCTTCGCCGAGACCCACGAGGAGATGGAAGACTTCGTTGCTCGCTACTTTGCGAGCAAGCCATCAGGCGGAGGGTTCTTCGCGCGCTTCCGCCGTTAGGTCTCCTCCGGATACCTCTGGAGCCTCAGCCAACGGCTGCTCGGTCAGGCTTTTGCTGGCCGTCACCACCGACGGCCATTCCTCGTAGCCCCTGCGGGCAAACAGCGTGCGGCTGGCGTGGTTGTGGTCGTGGATCCAGGCCCACACGCGCCGCGCGCCTCTGGCTCGAAGGCGATCCTCGACCTCGCGAATGAGCCGGCTGGCCAGGCCACTGCGCCGCCAGCTGTCGGCGACGGCCAGCCGGTTGATGCTGCCCATCCGGCCGTCGAACGCGCCCAGGACCGCGCCGACGATCCGGCCGCGATCTTCGGCCACCAGGAACAGGTCGGCATCGCGCCGCAGCTTGAACAGCACGTCTTCGCGCGAGTCGACCCGGATGTCGCTGGCCTCCCACAGCCGTGCGACGGCTTCGTAATCGCCGGCTTGGAAGTCACGGATAATGGGCGCCATGAGGAAACTATATGGCTGGAAAGTGGGCTGAAGCGTGGATCTGGAGCTGAAGGGGAAGGTCGCCTTTGTGGCGGCGTCGTCGAAGGGGCTGGGCAAGGCGTGCGCGTTGGGCTTGGCCGCGGAAGGAGCTCGGGTGGCCATGTGCAGTCGCAGCCAGGAGGCAATCGACGCCGCGGCGCATGAAGTGGCCGCGCAAACCGGGGCCGAGGTCCTGGCCATGGAGGGCGACGTCCGCGACCCGGAGGTGTGCGAGCGGCTCGTCCAGGAGACGGTGAATCGCTTCGGCCGGCTGGACGTCCTGATCAATAACGCGGGCGGGCCGCCGACAGGTCCAGCGGCGGAGATGACGGACGATCAATGGCAGGTCGCGTTTGAGACGAACCTCATGAGCGCGGTGCGTCTCACCCGTGCCGCTGTGCCGCACATGAGGAAGGGGAGGGCGGGCCGCATCATCAACATCACCTCCTCCGGCGTGCGCTCGGTTATTCCTGGCTTAGTGCTGTCAAACGCCCTGCGTGCAGGCATCATCAACTTCGCCAAGACGCTGGCCATCGAACTGGGGCCCGACGGCATCCTGGTGAACAACGTGGCGCCGGGACGTTTCGCCACCGATCGCGTGGCGGAGCTCGACGCCATCAACGCCGAGAAGCAGGGCATCAGCGTCGAAGAGGCGGCGCGGCGCCAGGTGGCTCAGATCCCTGTCGGCCGTTATGGCCGGCCGGACGAGCTGGCCAGCGTCGTCGTGTTCCTGGCTTCGGCCCGTGCCAGCTTCGTCTCGGGGCAGACCATTCTCATCGACGGAGCCGCCACCCGGGCGATCTTTTAGGTCGCCCGCGCACCGCGGCTTAGAGCCCGGAGGCTGCCCCGCTGTCCAGGAACCAGGTGACGGATCCTTGCGCCTGGCGCACGACCTGAGCGGGATAGGCCTCCGGGTCTTCCGGTCCGGCGATCACCGTCCGGACTGCCTCCGCCTTCTCCTGGCCCGTGACCAGGAACAGGATGTGGCGGGCGCGCTGAAGCTCGGGCACGGTGATGGTCAGGCGCCACATGTTCACTTCGGCGACCCAGTTGGCGACGACTCGCCGGTCCGTAATCTTGAGCGCGTCGGTGTGCGGGAAGAGCGAGGCTGTGTGGCTGTTCGCTCCCAGGCCTTGCAGGGCCAGGTCCAAGGGCTCGGGTGGCAGCAGGCGCTGATACTCGTCGGCGGCCAGGTGTGGCTCGATCTCGCCGCGCATGCGGAACACCTTTCCGGCGGGGACCTTGTCCAGCAGGTGCTGCTTGGCCATACCGTAGTTGCTGTCGGGATGGTCGGGCGGGACGCAGCGCTCGTCGCCCCAGTAGATGCCCAGCTCGGTCCAGTTCACGTGGTCGCGGTAAGGCTCCTGCGCCAGCAGGTCGAATAACGCTCGTGGCGTGGAGCCTCCGGAGAGGGCCACGCTGCCTCGAGCTCGCTCGACGAAGCGTTCCGCCGCGGCTCGAAACAGCGCGTCAACGTTGTCGAAGACGCGGATTTCCGGCTCTGGCATCAGCCTGGGGCGCCTAGCCCGAGATGCCGCTGCCGCGGACACCGACCGAGGGTCCGCGCACGGCCTCGCGCTGCCGCGGCTCGACGGTCTGTGCCGCCGCCGCGAGCGCCTGCTCGTAGGCCTCATCCCGCTGGAACGTTTCGAGCTCGCTGAACAGCAGCTGTCCCTCGTCGCGTTCGGGGAGGACAGAGCGACGGACCGTGGGGTCAGCTCCGGCCATTTTCACTGTGGACGTGATCTGATCGGTCTTGCGGTCGAGAGCAATCGAGAACTCGGCGGAGGGAAGATCGCCAACCGCGTCGGCGATCATCCTGACCGCCAGCGATTGCCCCGTGGACGTCGACGAGACCTGGACGTCCAGGGTTCCCTGCCGGCCCTCACTGGCCAGCTGGAGCGCGTAGTGATCGGTGCCAATCTTCAGCTCGCTGGGCTGCAGGCCGAGGGAGGATCCCAGCCAGCCACTCAGCAGCATGGCCTGCGGCACGTCATGCATCGAAGCCGACGGGCTTTGGGGAGGAGCGCATTCGATCCATACCGCCCGCAAACGCTGGAGGTAGGGCAGCAGGGCAGGCTCGTCGAACAGCTGCGCGACCAGCTCACGCCAGGCGGCCAGTCGAGGCCAGTTGAAGTCGGAAAAGACGCACGAGGTCGAGGATCCGACCGCTCGGTGCAGCAGCGCCATCTCCTGGCTGGGCTTGGCAAAGTCACTCGAATCGACCATGAAGCGGTCCGCGGCGTCGCGAAGCTGCGCAAAGATGCTGTGGCCGAAGGGGGCTTCCCCGGGCCACCACACGAACACCGGCAGGTCGGGGGCCAGCAGCGGCAGAGCCACGCTGGCCACGTGGTTCATGGCCGGGCCGTGGACTCGAAGCTCGAGCTGCTCCGAGCACACCTGGCGAAATTCCGCGTATGCCCCATGGCTCTGAAGCGTCAGGCGGGCGTCGATGGAAGCCGGAGCCGAGCGGTTGCCGGCAACGATGAGGATCGAACGTGAGGGGTGGGTGCCCGACAGCTGCTCGATGGCATTGACCGCACGGTCGCGGCAGTCATCGTTGCGTGCGTACACGACGAGGTTGAGCACACTGGTGCGGATGTCGGGCCGTCTGCCTTCTCCGTTCCAGTCGCTGTCGCTGGCTCGCCACAGCCGCTGCAGCTCGGTCTCGATCTGGCCGACGGTAACGCCACTGCCCTCCCAGGACGCCTCGTTCGGACTCATAGCTTTCGCCAGGCCCTCCCGTCTCTCTCGATGAACTTGAAGGCCTGCTCCGGCCCCCACGTCCCCGCGGCGTAGTTGGGGAATTTGGGCTCCGGCTGCTGCTTCCATCCTTCGATCACGTTGTCGATTAACGTCCACTGTGCCTGGACCTCGTCTTCGCGTGTGAACAGCGTCGATTCGCCCAGCATGCAATCGAGCAGCAGACGCTCGTAGGCGTCCGCCACCTGCACGTCGAACGATGCGCCATAGAGGAAGTCCATGTTGACCGAGCGAATAGCAATGTCCGGGCCCGGCACCTTAGCGCCGAACTTCAGGACGATGCCTTCATCGGGCTGGATGCGCATGGCCAGGATGTTTGGCTCCAGCGCCGACAGCGCGGTCTGGCGGAACATCGAGAACGGGGCGGTCTTGAACTGGACGGCCACCTCGGTCACACGCTTGGGCAGGCACTTGCCCGTGCGGAGGTAGAAGGGCACGCCGGCCCAGCGCCAGTTATCGATGTACAGCTTCAACGCTACGAACGTCTCGGTGAGCGAGTGCGGGTCAACGCCCGGCTCATCGCGGTAGCCGGGCACCTGCACGCCTCCGATCCAACCCGGCCCGTACTGGCCGCGGACGCTGAACTCGCGCCCCTCCTCGCGATGCTGCCAGGGATGGATGGCGCGCAGCACCTTGACCTTCTCGTCGCGAACGGCGGTGGCGTCGAAGGCCGACGGCGGCTCCATGGTGGTGAGGGCCAGGATCTGCAGCATGTGGTTGGACACCATGTCGCGGATAGCGCCAGCCTGCTCGTAATAGCCGGCCCGCCCCTCGACACCCACGCTTTCGGCCACTGTTATCTGCACGTGGTCCACGTGGTCGCGCGTCCACAGTGGCTCGAAGATGCCGTTGGCGAAGCGGAACACCAAGATGTTCTGGACGGTCTCTTTGCCCAGGTAGTGATCGATGCGGAAGATCTGGTCCTCGTTGAACACGCTGTGCAGCAGATCGTTGAGGGCGTTCGCCGATTCGAGATCGTGGCCGAAGGGCTTCTCCACGATGATCCGGGACCAGCCCCGCTTGTAGCCATCGGTCTGCGGATGCTCCAGCTCACGCAGCTGCTGAACGATGGCGGCGTGCTCGCTGGGCGGCGTGGACAGGTAATACAGGCGATTGCCGCGAGTGCCCCGCTCCTGGTCGTTCTTGCGCATGAGCTCCAGCAGCTTCTGGTAGCCCTGGGGATCCTCGAAGGTGGCGGGCACGTAGAAGACGCCCTTTTCGAACGTCTCCCACACTTCGGGCTTCACTGGCTTGTTGCGTGAGAAGTCGTTGACGGAGGCCTTGATCTCGTTCCGGAATTCCTCGTGCGTCTTCGGCCGCCGCGCGTAGCCAATAACGCTGAACTCGGGCGGCAGCAGGTGCTCCAGGGCGAGGTTGTACAGGGCCGGAATCAGCTTACGGTGGGTGAGATCGCCGCTGGCGCCGAAGATGACCATGTTGCATGGCTCGGGCACCCGTTCGCCGTGGGTCTGTGCTCGCAAAGGGTTAGCGAGGGTGCCGACGTTGCCTTCAGCCACTGGTGAACCTACTCCGTCTTGATCTCATGGCCGCCGAATTCGTTGCGAATGACGGCGATAACCTTGGCCGCGAATGACTCTTCCTGGCGTGACCGGAAGCGCTCGAGCAGCGACAGCGTGAGGACCGGCGCGGGCACGTCGGTGTCGATGGCGGCCTCGACTGTCCATCGACCTTCGCCGGAATCGGCCACCCAGCCCCTCACGCCTTCCAGCGTGGGGTTCTTGGAGAAGGCGTCTTCCGCCAGCTCGTTCAGCCAGGAGCGCACCACGCTGCCATGGTTCCAGACGCCGGCGATGGCGTGCAGGTCCAGGTCGTACTTGGAGGCGCGAAGAATCTCGTAGCCTTCGGCGTAGGCCTGGAGCATGCCGTACTCCACGCCGTTGTGGACCATCTTGACGAAGTGGCCCGCGCCCACTGGCCCACAGTAGAGCTCGCCGTCGGGCGGCGCCAGCGTCGTCCATATTGGCTTCATGTATTCATACGTAGCGCGGTCTCCGCCAATCATCAGCGAGTAGCCATTCTGCAGCCCCCATACACCGCCGCTCGTGCCGCAGTCCATGAAGCGCACGCCGAACTCGGCACAGCGGGCGGCGTGCGGCTCGTCGGCCTTCCACTTGGTGTTGCCACCGTCGACGATGATGTCGTTCTTATCGAGCAGCGGCAGCACGGCTTCGAGCTGGTCGTCGGTAGCCTTGCCTGCCGGCACCATCAGCCACACGATGCGCGGCGGGGTCAGCTTCCGTATCACGTCTTCGAGCGTGGTGGCGGCGACCATGGGCGGGTTCTCCGCGGCCAGCTTTTCGGCCACGCTGGTTGTACGGTTGAAGGCCACCACGCGGTGCCCCCCACGAACCAGGCGTATAGCCATGTTGCCGCCCATGCGGCCCAGTCCAATGATCGCGAGTTCCACTGCTCCCTCCTGAATCGTCCCCACTCGATGGGGGCATTGTATGCCCGCTTGCCCGCGGGCGCTACTGCATGGCTGCGAGCTTCCGCGCCGCGTCGGCGATGGCTTGCGCGCCAATGCCGGCCGCGTCAATCAGCTCTTGCGGCTTGCCCGACCCGGGCATGTCGCGAACGGCCAGGTGAATGACGTGCCTGGGAGTGGTTCCGCGTTCGGCAAGCGCTGCCAGCACGGCATCGCCGATGCCGCCTTCGGCCCAATGGTCTTCCACGGTCAGCAGCCGGCCTCCGGTTTCCGCCACCGCCCCGGCCACGGTCTCGCCGTCCAGCGGCTTGACCGAATAGAGATCGATGACCCGGATAGCGATGCCGCCGTCGCGCAGCTGGTCATAAGCCTTGAGCGCTTCGTGAAGAGTGATGCCGGCGGCTATTACCGTGACCTGGTCGCTGCTCGAGCTGCGAACGACTTTGCAGCCGCCAACAGGGAAGGTCTCGCCGGGCTCATAGATCACCGGCGTCGCAGCGCGTGTCGTACGCAGGTAGCTGATGCCGTGGTGATGGGTCATGCTCTCCACCAGCTGCGCCGTTTGGTTGGCATCGGATGGGTACAGCACGGTGCTGCCCCAGACCGCTCGCATCATGGCCAGGTCTTCCAGCGCCATTTGGGAGGGGCCATCCTCTCCGATGGAGACGCCAGCGTGCGATCCGCACAACCGGATGTGCGTGCGCGAGATGGCTGCCATGCGGATGAAGTCGTAGGCGCGGGTCAGGAAAGCAGCGAAGGTCGAAGCGAACACGGTCCGATGTCGCACACTCAAGCCGACGGCCGCGGCCACCATCTGCTGCTCGGCAATGTACTGCTCGAAGTAGCGCTCCGGGTGCGCATGGGCGAAGTCTTCAGCGTAAGTCGAGTTGCTCACTTCGCCGTCCACAGCCACGACGTGCTCGTTGGCGTCGCCGACTGCGCGCAGGGCCTCGCCATACGCCTTGCGCGTCGCGACGCTGGCGCCGAGCTCATAGCGCGGCAGCTCAGCTGGCCTGGGGGGTGCGATCGGCGCCGCCTTGAGCGGCTCCGGCTTATGCACCTCGATGGTGAGATGGCGCTCGCCGCCGAGCTCCTCGATGGCTTGCTTGGCCTCGTCCGGCGGCAGGGGCTTGCCATGCCAGCCGTCCCGGTTCTCGATGAACGAGACGCCCTTGCCCTTCAGGGTCTTGGCGACGATCAACGTGGGCTCGCCCTTGTGCGCGGCGGCTTCGCGGTAGGCCCGGTCGATGGCTTCCAGATCGTGGCCGTCGATCTCAACGGCGTGCCAGCCAAAGGCGCGGGCTCGGGCGGCGTATGCGGCGCTGTTCCAGCCCAGCTCCGTCTCACCTCGCTGGCCGAGCCGGTTCATGTCGAGGATGCCGGTCAGGTTGTCCAGGCCGTAGTGTGAGGCGTGGTCGAAAGCTTCCCACTGCGAGCCCTCGGCCATCTCGCTGTCGCCGAGCAGAACCCACACCCGGTAGGGCAGCTTGTCCAGGAACTTGCCGGCCAGAGCAACGCCGACCCCGATGGGCAGTCCCTGGCCGAGTGACCCGGTGGCGACGTCCACCCACGGCAGCACCGGCGTGGGATGGCCCTGCGTGCGGCTGCCGAACCTGCGGAAGGCCATGAGCTCTTCGTCAGAGATGGCTCCGGCCGCTTTGTACACGGAATACAGGAGCGGCGAGGCGTGGCCCTTGGAGAAGATCAGGTGGTCGTTGTTGTCGTTCCCGGGGTGGTCGAAGTCATAGCGCAGGTGCTCGCTCATGAGGACGGCCATCAGGTCGGCCGCCGACATCGAGGAGGTAGGATGTCCCGAGCCGGCGGCCGTGCTGCTGCGGATGCTGTCAACCCGCAGCTGCTGCGCGAGCTCGTGCCACTGCCGGATCTTGGGCGCTGCTGGTGCCGTCACGCTCATGTCGTCGTCTCCTTGCGAGTCACTTTGTTCGCTGATCCGCTCGTCGCGTGCCACTCAGACGACCGGCCGCCTGGCAAACCTGGATCAGATCCAACGTTGGCATCCCTGGTGCGCGGGGGCAAGACACACGAGGCAGGCACGAGCGGCGGTTACGTGGGCTTGCCGTTGGTCGACGCGCCACCCCATCCACAAAACCGGTCCTAGGGGGCATGGTAACACCCGAGAAACGGGCGGTAATTGCCGCCGGGGTGGTGCGCTGTCGGACCATACACTCCCAACCCTATAGGACGGGCGTTAGCCGAACGTTAAGATCAGCCTTGGCCCAATGAAGACCTTTCGCTGGCTGGCCGTGGCATCGGCCGCGGCCACATTCGTGCTCGTCGTGCTGGGCGCGGTGGTGCGAGTCAGCGGTTCCGGCCTTGGCTGCGGCAATGACTGGCCCCTCTGCCATGGCAGCCTGATCCCGCTGTTCGATCTGCCGACCTTCATCGAGTGGAACCACCGGCTGTTCGCCTTCCTGGTGTCCATCCTCACACTGTCCACCGCTACCGCGGCGTGGCTGTCGCTGCGACACCGCCGTGACCTGCTGTGGCTGGCCAACGCGGCCGTGGTGCTGCTTGTCATTCAGAGCGTGCTCGGAGCTGTCACGGTCAAGCTCGACCTGCCGCCGCAGGTGGTCATGGCTCACCTGGGTACGGCCATGCTGGTCCTGGCCACGCTGCTCATCACCGCGACGCTGGCTTCGGGTGAAGCTCGATCTGCCGCCTTCGGCCAGGAGCGCCTGGGCCCTGAATACGGCGGCCCCGCGTCTGCGGCCGTGCAGCCCTCAGGTCTCGGATCGTTCTACCTGCTTTCGTTGTGGACCACTATCGCTACCTTCCTGCTGCTGATGAGCGGCTCTCTGGTCACCGGCAGCGGCGCTGCCTCGGCCTGCTCGGACTGGCCGCTGTGCCACGGTCTGGCAATCCCTGCTCAGGGCCTGGCGGCCATCCACTTCGGCCACCGTATCGTGGCCCTGGTGGTAGGCCTGCTGATCGTGCGAACGGTGTTCGAGGCCGTAAGGCGCAAAGGGGTGAATCGGCTGGCCGCGCGTACGGGACAGCTGATCGCGCTGTTCCTGGCGCTGCAGGTGCTGGTAGGCGCGCTGCAGGTCTGGCTGCGCTTTCCGCCGCTGCTGGTGGCCGGGCACATCGCCTTGGCTGAATCGGTGTGGGGCGGGCTGGTAGTGCTGACCGTGCTTGCCTATCGCGACCGTTTAGCCATGGGCTTGCCGTCGGACCGCGGCCGCGCGCTTGGTGCGGAAGAGCGGTTGACGGCGGTGGCTCCGGCGACACCGGAGGCGCCAGTGGTTGCAAGCTGGCGATCGACGCTGGCCGACTACGTGGCTCTCACCAAACCGGAGATCATCTCGCTGCTGCTGGTCACCACCGTGTGCACCATGTTTATCGCCTCGCGGTCCATGCCCTCCTTGTGGCTGATCCTATGGACCACGCTTGGTGGCGCGCTGGCCGCTGGCGGCGCCAACGCCCTCAACTGCTACGTCGACCAGGACATCGACCAGGAGATGACCCGAACGCGCCGCCGGCCCATTCCGGCCGGGCGCATGGAGCCGCAGCGGGTCCTGATCTTCGGCCTCACGCTGGGCATCCTGTCGTTCATGGTCATGCTGCTCGGGGTCAACATGCTGGCCGCGGTCCTGTCGCTCTTGGGGCTGCTGTTCTACGTGTTCGTGTACACGCTCTGGCTCAAGCGCTCGACGCCGCACAACATCGTGATTGGCGGAGCCGCGGGGGCCGTGCCACCGTTGGTCGGTTGGGCCGCGGCCACCGGCCGCGTGGACGTCGCGGCGTGGTGGCTGTTCGCCATCATCTTCTTTTGGACGCCGCCGCACTTCTGGGCGCTGGCGCTGCTCATCAAGCGTGACTATGAGCGCGCCGGCGTGCCCATGCTGCCGGTTGTAAGCAGCGAGTCGCACACGCGCTGGCAGATCTTCCTGTATTCGCTTCTGCTGCTGCCGCTCACGGCCATGCTGTACGCGGTGGGCGCTCTGGGACTGCTGTACCTGGTGCTCGCCCTGGGGCTCACCGGCATTTTCGTGTGGTACGCGGCGCGCCTGCTCAAGCACGCCACCCTAGGCTGGGCGAGGCGAACCTACCGCTATTCGCTGCTGTACCTGGCGCTGCTCTTCGGCTCGATGGTCCTGGATCACGCAGTGGGCTCGTTGGTCTAGGAACGCTACCCAGTGGCAAGCGCCGAGGGAGAGCTCACTCGGACGGCCGCCCGCCCTTCTCGCCGTTTCGTGCTGGCGCTGACGGGCGTGATAGGGGCTGCCCTGGTGCTGATGCTGGCCTCGGCGGCGATCCTCTTTCTGGACCAGTCCGGCAAGATGGTCGGGCTCGATCTGGGTAGGACGCCGGCCCCGACTTTTAAGCTCACCGACCAGCATGGCCAGCCGGTCGCTCTGGAACAGTTTCGTGGGCAGCCTGTTGTGCTGACCTTCCTGTACACGCACTGTCCCGACGAATGTCCCCTCATCGCCGACCAGCTGCGCCAGACGCTGCTGCAGCTCGGTCCCGACGCTGGCAAGGTCGCCGTGCTGGCGGTGAGCACCGATCCGCGTCACGACGATCGCACCTCGGTGATGGGCTTCCTGCAGGATCACCAGGTCGATGGCCGTATGAGCTTCCTGATGGGCAGCCCGGATGAGCTGACCCCGGTCTGGAAGGCCTATTACGTCGCCGTCCAGGACCAGCATCCCGATTCGTCGATCCCGGTAACGGACCTCATTCACAGCGATCCGATCTACGTCATCGATAAGTCGGGCAACGAGCGAGCGCTGCTGACGCTGCCCTTCAAGGCCAGCGACCTGGCTTCCGACCTGCGCAAGCTCCTGAAGGAGTAGGCCGGTCCGTTCTACCGCGACCGGAAGGGATAACCGACCAGCTCAACATAGCCCTGTCCGTGCACCGGCCGGCCGGCGTGGGTCCCCGCGATTGTCACGTCTCCCTCCCAGTACGTGACACCCGTGGTCTTGGTTGTGGCCAGCTCCTGGTCCTTGACCGTCGGAGTGAGGGATAGCCGGAGATCGCCGGCGCTGACCTGCCAGCCGGACGGGTAGGTCGTGCCCGTGGTGGGGCTGATCCAGGAGCCGGTTGGTCGCTCGTCAAAGGCCGATGGCGCGAGCGTCATGGCGCTGCCGTTGGGGTCCACGTAGGTGCCATACGGGTAGGTCAGCTTGCCGGTGTCGTCGCGCAGGAAGAACAGCATGACCTCGGACTTGTCGTCGAGCTGAATCGAGAACCAGTCCCAGCCGCCTCCGCCGGAGACAAAGTTGCCCCACTGATGGTCCATCCACGCCTGGCCCGTGACAGGCAGGCTCTCGGCGTGGTCGACGAACGTGCCAGTCACGCCGAGGCGTGTTCGTGAGTAGTAGTACGAATTGCCGGCCGGGCCGAAGCTGATCAGTCCCTTGCCGTCGTGCAACACGGCCGGTTTCAGGCTGTCGAGGGTCAGGTCGACGGCGTAGCTGTCCATGTCGGCCCGCACATGGAAGCGACCGTCGGCGCCCTGCAGCGTCCAGCCCGATAGGGCGAGGTCCAGGCCGGGCCCAGCCTTGACTTGCGCGCCGGTCTCGCCGCGCTCGCTGAAGCGGAAGCCGTCGCGGCCGACGTCGGTAACGGCGAAGTGCGCGGCGTAGGCGGGCGGATCGTCGGATCGGACGGCTTGGAAGATCACGAATTCGAAGCCGTACGTCTGGCCCGCGGGCCCCTGCAGGTGGCCGGTGTAGTACCACCATTCGGTCAGATCGGCGTGCGGCTCATCGTCCCGCGGCAGCACGACCGGTGCGGGCTCGGTTGGCGCCGTGGCGGCGCTGGCAGCTGGCGGCGAGAGGACGGCCGGGTCGATCGCCCCGCCGTGCGCGCAGGCCGCCAGGGTCACACTCAGCGCCAGCAGAGCGAGCAGTGTGCGGAGGCGCTTCATGGAGCTTCTCCCGCCAGCCCGCGCGGCAGCGAAGCCGGCGCTTCGACCCTCACCTCTGGCAGCAGCTTGCGAACGAACTCCGGCGCGAACCAGTTCCACTTACCCAGCAGGCGCATCGTGGCCGGCACCAGCAGCGCGCGAACGATGGTGGCGTCGACCGCCACGGCAACGGCCACGCCGAGCCCCAGGGCCTTGATGAGCACGATGTCGGCTGATACGAAAGACAGGCTCACGCAGACCACGATCAGCGCCGCGCTGGTGATGATCTTGCCGCTGCTCTGGAGACCCTCGGCAACGGCGGCGGTGTTGTTCCCGCTGGCATCGTAGGACTCCTGGATGCGGCTCAGCAGGAAGACCTCGTAGTCCATGCTCAATCCGAACAGGGTGCAGAACATGATGATTGGCAGCGAGGCTTCGACGAAGCCGAGCGGGGTGAACCGCAGGAGCCCGGCCAGGTGGCCCTCCTGGAAGACCCACACCAGCGCGCCGTACGACGCCGCCAGGCTCAGCGCATTCATGATCAGCGCTTTCAGCGGCAGCACGATGGAGCGGAACAGGATCAGCAGCAGGACGTAGGTGGAGATGGCGATGAACAGGATGGCCGCCGGGAATTCGGAGTACAGCCTGCTGACCACGTCGCTGACCTCTGCCGCCCCGCCGTCCACCTGCACCTGCCAGCCGGGATACTGCCTCGCCAGCTCGCGCGTCTCGGCGACGATGCCGCGAGATTCATCGGACAGCGGCGGATATCGGCCAATAACGTTGACGACGGCCGTACGGTCGCGCGCCGTCGCCTCGGCAACAGCCTTGGCGTACAGGTCCGGGATGCGCGAGGGGTCGCTGTAGAGGAGCTCGTACTGGGCTTTGGTCATGCGTGGGTCGATCGTTACGACGCTGTCGATGCGGGCGATGCGCTGGTCCCGCAGGAGCTGGTGCGTGAAGTCGTACAGCCGGTCCACGTTGGCGCGGCTGAGGATGGCGTCGTTGGCTTTGACCACGACCACGACGGGATCCAGAGCGCCGGGACCGAAGCTGCTCTGGAGCTGGTCGAAGCCTTGCCGCGAGGGGACGCTCTTAGGAAGGATCGAGGCATCCGGCGAGCTGAGGTCGATATTCCGCAGCGGGTAGCCGAAGAGCAGCAGGATGGCCAGCACCGGCAGCGCCACCGCCACCGGCCGCCGCATGACCTTGTGCGCCAGGCGGTGCCAGAAGCCGCTCACGTTGATTGCCGGCAGGCTGATGGCAAGCGCGTTGACGCGCGGGCCCAGAATGCCGAGCAGGGCCGGCAGCAGGCTCATGGCGGCGATCAGCGTCAGCAGCACGACCAGCGACCCGGCGATGCCCACGGTGCGCAGAATCATGAAGTCGAAGCCAACCAGCGCCAGCAGTCCGACGCACACGGTCATACCGGAGAAGAACACCGCTCGGCCGGACGTGGCAATGGTGACGGCCACGGCTTCCTCAACAGAATGGCGTCCGATCTCCTCACGAAAGCGATTGGTCATGAACAGGGCATAGTCCACGCCCAGGCCAAGCCCGAGCATGGTGGTGACGTTGAGCACGAAGATCGACATTTCACGAAATTGGGCGATGAGCGCAATCAGCGCGATGGTGATGAGCACGCTGGCGCCGCCAATCACCAGCGGCACGCCGGCCGCGACCACTGAGCCGAACACCAGGACGAGGACGGCCGCGGCGATGGGGAAGGCCACGGTTTCGGCGCGCCGCAAATCGCTGGCGCTGAGCTTCACGATGTCGGCGTAGAAGATCGGCGGCCCGGCCACGATCATCTTCAGATCCGGCGGTTGGACGAGGTGCTGTTCTAGGTCAGGCAGCAGGTTGGGCGACTGTTCGGGGGCCGCCTTAAGGATCACGTTCTCGTAGGCGGTGTGGCCGTCGGGCGAGACCTGGCGTGCGTTGTACGTGTGCAGCACGATAGAGTCGACCGCCGGGGAGCCCTGCAGCCCGGCCAGCGAGGCTTGGACCTGGTCGATGAAACGGCGATCGCTGGCCACGAGCGTGGGGCTGGAATAGACTACCTGGATGGCTGAGAGGTTCTGGCCAAGGTCCGTGGTCAGCGTTTCGCGTGCTTGGGCCGATTCGATGTTGGGGCTGGAGAAGCCGCCTACTCGCAAGAACCCGGCGGCCCGCGGGAACCATGGCGCCGCAACCGCCGCTGCCACCAGCCACAGCGCAACGACCGCCCATCGCCGGCGATACATCGTCCGCCCCAACCGCTCGAACATGCGTTAGAAGCGTAGCGGGGCGTCGTGGCGCCAGACAGCGCTACCCTAGGGGCTATGCGGGTCGCGGTGCTGTCCGACGTGCACGGTAACGTGCGGGCGCTCGAGGCAGTGCTGGCCGACGCCGGCTCTCCGGACCTCGTGGTGGCCAATGGTGATCTGCTGTCGTTTGGGCCGAGCCCGGCCGAGACGCTGCGGCTGCTGCGGGAGCTGCCCAACGTGCGTTTCGTCAGCGGCAACAACGATCGCTATCTGATCGAGCGGCGCTGGGAGGGCCGGCCGGTCGATGGTTGGGAGGCAGAGGCATTCGCCAACCTGGGTTGGACGGCTGCGGCTATCGGGGCGGACGGCTGCGACTTCATCGGCCAGTGGCCCTTTGACGTGCGCGTGGACATGGCCTCGCCGCTGCGCGTGGTGCACGCCTCACCGGTCGCCGACAACGTGGGCATGTTCCCCTGGACGCCGGACAGCCACCTCGGCCAGCTCGTTTCCGAGGTGCAGGAGGAGGTCGTGGTCTGCGGCCACACGCACCTGTTCATGGATCGCCGCCTGCGGGTTCATCGGGTGATCAGCGACGGCAGCGCCGGCTTCCCCTTCGACCGTGATCCCCGCCCCAGCTATCTGCTGCTCGACGACGCGGGTGGCAGCCTGAAAGCCGAGCTGCGCCGGGTGCGCTACGACGTGCAGGCCGCGCTGCGTGACTTGGAAAGGCGTAACGTTCCCTTTGCCCAGGTGATCGCTTTTCAGATGCGGCACGCCACCCTCATGCCGAAGCACGAGACCGACTACGCCCGCCGCGACCTGGTGACCTTCGCCGAGTGACTGCTGCCTGCTATACATAGGTCAGCTATAGGGGGCGAGCGACCAGTCTTCGGCGGGCCGGGGTGACCATGGAAACTTGCGACTTCATTGGGCGCTGACAGCGTGGCGTCGGGTACACGCAGCGGCTTGCTGGCGGACATTCGCGTCTTCGCACTGCTGCCGTTGATGATCGTGCCACTCGTCAGTTGGTTCGCTATCGACGGGATTCGAGGCGCCCTGGAAGAGCAGTGGGCGAACGGTGGACGAGCGTCTGCGCTGGTGGGTGGAGCGCCCGTTCCGTTGGCGCAGGGCCAGGCTCACACGTCGCTGCAGGCGGCCTGCGCCGCGTCCAACGTGACCGTCGCGACTGGTCTCGGAACGCTGTGCGCTAACTACCAGATCACCAGCATCGGAAAGCCGCTGGCGATCGTTTCTGTTGCCATCACCGTGGGCCTGATCGGTTACATGCTGATTGCCGGCCTCGTGGCTCGGGTTGGCAGGATCCTTCTCCTCATACTCTTCGTGCCGGGCCTGTATCTCACGATGGCCGGCGTCATCGTGCTCGTAGCGAGCAATGTCCTGCTCCTGCTCGCGGCTCTGCAGCTGGTGTTCAGCCAGGCCACTGGCTACATCCTGCCGTTCCTGCTGCTCGCTATTGGCGGTGCTGGTCTGGTCGGCATCATCGCACTGATTCGCGCCTGCTTATCGTTTCTGGGCCACGGCGCCTGCGTCGAGTCCGCTCTTGTCCTGCCACCTGCCGAGGAGCCGGAGCTATGGGGCTTCGTCCGGAACCTAGCCGCGAGAATGGGTGCGAAGCCGCCGGACCACATCGTGGGCGGGCTCGAGCCGAACTTCTACGTCACGGAAGCCCACGTGTATTGCTACTCCGGGATGCTGAGGGGACGCACGATGTATGTGTCCCTGCCGCTGTGCCGCATCCTTACGATGCCGGAGTTCGAGGCTGTCCTATGCCATGAGCTCGCGCACTACAAGGGACTGGATACGCGGTTCAGCGGTTTGTTCTATCCCGTCTATGCTCGCGCCGGTTTCGCTCTCCGAACGCTGGGAGCGGAGAGCGACAGCATCGCGTCCGAGATCGTTCTGTTTCCGGCGAGACTGATCATCCAGACGTTTCTCGACTCGTTTGCGCTAGCCGAGTCGCGCGTCGGCCGCCGACGGGAGCTCGCTGCGGACAGAGTGGCAAGTCAGATGATCGGCGGCCGGCATGTTGGCAGCGTGCTGATGAAATTCCACGCGTACTCTCGGTTGTGGAAGAGGGTCGCCGGCTCCTTGCGGCAGACGCACGAGCCGCCACCAGGAAGCAATGCTTCGAGGATGTTCGAAAGTGTCGTCCTGACAGCGACGCGCCCCGAGATCCTGGAAAACCTGGACGGGCAGGAGCCACCGCATCCAACGGACACGCACCCGCCTTTGAGTGAGCGGCTGCGCGCGCTGCAGCATCCGCTTGAAGATCTCGCTGCTTGGGCCTTGGTTACGGCACCCAGTGAGCCGGCTGTCAATCTCATTTCCCATCGGGAGGCGTTAGAGCAGCACCTCACGCAGCACGAAAACTGGCTGCGCTTCTGACCGTCACGAGCCGCATGTGGCCTCGCGGCAGCGGGGGTGCCTCATCGCCAGGCAGCGCTGTCAGGAGGCTCCGGACGCCTGGTCGCTGCGGGCTTTGATGTCAGCGACGTGGGAGCTCAGCAGCTTTCTCACCAGCAGCTCCGATAATCTTCACGGCGTGAGCACCACTTTGCCAATGACGGCATTGGTTTCCACTAAGCAGTGGGCTTCGGCGGCTTCGGCCAGCGGCATAATCCGGCCGATCACCGCGTGGATGCGGCCGGCGGCCACCGCTTCCAACGTGCGCTCGACGTCAGCCCGCCGGCTGCCGGCGCTGCCGATGATCTGCAGCCGGCGCAGGTACAGACGGGTGACGTCCAGGGGGACCGTCCCACCGCCATGGGCGCCGGCAGTGACCAGGCGGCCAAGGTACGCCAGGCTGTTGAAGGCGCCCGGCCACAGCGTGGGGTCGGCGATGTTCTCGAACACCACGTCCGCGCCGTGGCCGCCGGTTAGCCGCATCACCTCGGCGGCCAGGTCCTGCCGCCGGTAATTCACACCGAAGTCCGCCCCGTGCTTCAGGCAGCTGTCGACGCGCTCGTCGCTGCCAGCGCCGGCGATCACGTGCGCCCCTTGCATCTTGGCCGCCTGCACCAGACAGCTGCCAAGCGCGCCGGCTGCGCCCATCACCAGCACCCATTCTTCGGCCTTGAGCTGTGCCCGGCCGAGCAGCTGGAAGGCCGTCGGAAAGTGGCGAACGATGACGCTGGCCTCCGCAAAGGAGAGGTTGGGTGGAAGCGGCACAAGGTTCTTGACCGGGACGGTAAGGAGCTCGGCATAGCCTCCCCAGCGGTTGACGCCCAGGTGCTTGGTGGATTCGCAGGCGCTGTCGTTGCCTGCGAGGCAGGGAGGGCACACGCCGCAGCGGATCTGGCCGGCGACCGCCACGCGCTGGCCGGTCCAATATGTGTCGGCCCCTGGTCCGACCCGTTCCACCGTCCCGGAGGGATCGGTACCCAGCACGTGCGGCAGATCCGGTTTGATGTGGTAGTCGCCTCGGCGAACGGCCAGATCCAGCGTGCGATTGATCGTGACGGCGCCGACGCGAATCAGGACCTCGCCGGCGGCAGGCCGCGGGGCAGGCACGTCCTCCAGCCGCAGAACCTCCGGCCCGCCGAAGTCGCGCTGGACGACGGCCTTCATGACGGATCGTGGAGAAAGGGTGGAAGACCAGGCAGGAGCCTGCGCTCGGGGCGCTCTGCTGTGCAGCGTGAAGTCATCGCGCGTCGCCGTCCACGCCCAAGGTCTCGCACAGCCAGGTCACCATGTGCGGCATCGTTTCGGAAGTGTGGCCCATGTGGCCGCTTGGGTAGAGCCGCATCGTCTTGGGACTGCCGTGCTCGAGCAGCAGGTGCTGGTCGGCGACGGGGAAGACCGAGTCATGGACGCCGTTGATGCACAGCATCGGTGCGCAGGGTTGATCCAGCACGCCCTGGTCGAGCAGCGACAGCCTGGGCGCGTAGCTCACCCACTCATCGAATGTCGAGTGGCCGAAGGCGCAGGCCAAGGTTTCACCGAGCTCGAACGGATATTCGCCGTGCTGCGATTGCTCGATCCACTCCGGCTGGAAGGCATGATGGATAGGGCCGCCCTGCTCGATGACGGCCGCCAGCCGAGAGCGATGAGTGTGGGCGATTTTCGCCGCCCAATAGCCGCCGGTGCTCCCACCCCAGACCGCCACGCGGCGAGGATCGAGCCGTGGCTCGGTCTGCACCCAGTCGAGCACGGCGTCCCACAGCCGCTCGGCGTCTTCAGACCCGGCTAGGGGAGCATCGGCCACGCCCGGCATATCGATGCTCAGGCTGGCGATGCCCCGCGACAGGAAGGGCTCGGTACGCCGCTCTTCCTTGAAGGAGTCAATGCCGCCCCAGGCAATCAACAGGGGGCGTGGGGCCGAAGCGGCAGGTACTCGCAGGAGACCAACCGACAGGTTGCCCTCGCCGGCGCGACCGTTGAAGGGCATCTCCACGCGGTCGATTGGCGGATCCATCCAGCGCCCGGCCTTCAAATACACGTCCTGCGACTTGCGGTAGGCAGCCTGCTTCCCGGTCGAGCTCATGCATGGATAGCGAGCTACCCGATAGTAGCCATAAGCCAGGAGGTAGTTGGCGCGCGCCTTGGCTGCGTCGCCGGCTGCTTCAGCCCGCCGAGCCTCCTCCTCGTAGGCCGGCGCCGGTGCGCTGAACGCCGCGGCCCAGGCTTCGTGCTCCAGCGTGGCGAGCCTGTTGAGGATGGCGGCAGCTTCCTCGGGAACGGTGTTGTCGAACGGGTTGCGCCGCTCTGCCGCCCGCCGCAGCAGCTCCTCTTTGGCCTCGGCGTAGGGCCGCACGTAGCGCTTCAAGGCTTCCTCCGATTCCCTGGGATCAATCGACGACGACCATCTCTCGCGGGTAATGATGCAGCCGTTCTACGCCGTTACGGGTGATGCGCACCGTCTCCCCGAACTGCAGGCCCATGCGGTGGTCGGCCGAGGCGGGTTGAGGCTGAATGGTAACGACCATGTTCTCGCGGAAAGTGAACTCGCGAGGATAGCCACGATCGGTCGATCTCGTTTGCAGGATGGGCGGGTACTGGTTGGCACCATGCAGCAGGTCGTCGTAGATGTGGTAGCCGCGTTGGTCGATGATCTCCGCCGCGTCCAGCACCTGCTCCACGGTGGCGCCGTCCTTGAGGACGTTTTCAATAGCGTCGAAGGTGTCCGATGCGGCCTGATGCAGGTGGACCCATTCCGGCGTCGGCTGCCCGAGGAAGAAGGTGCGGTGGATCTGACCCGAGTAGCACCAGAAGGCGCCGCTGATCTCGGAGATGATCGCGTCGCCCTTTTCGAGAACCCGGTTCGACTGGTATTGGTGGGGGACGAAGATGCTCGGGTTGGCCATGGGGGTCGAGGCCATGAAGTGAATCCCGGCGTAGCCACCCGCCTCGAGGTACGGCGTTTCCACGATGCGCGCCAGCTCCCATTCGTGCAGGCCCGGACGGAGCTCCTTGGCCATGCGTTCAATGGAACGATCGGTCAGCTCGGCGGCTACCCGGAAGAAGCCCAGCTCTTCTTCGGAATAGACGACGCGCAGCTCCCTGAAGCGACGGCTGAAGTCGGACAGACGCGCTTCGGGCAGCAGCGTCTTCAGCCGCTCGTATTGGGAGAAGGGCAGCCCCCCGATGAGCCCGATAGCGCCGCGATCGAGCTTGCGCTCGCGCAGCCAGCCGGCCAGGGCCGCGACCGAATCTGGTCCTGCCCAGCGCGTATCCGGGATCAGCGACAGCCGCTGGGCCATAGGCACGTGGTTGTACAGCTGGGCCAGCACACCGGGCTCGCCGTCGAGAGGAATGACGACGTAGGCCTCCCGCCCGCCCGGCCAGTTGGTGAGGTAGTTGACGTCGGAGTTGGGACGGCCGCTGCCGTACAGGACGGCGCAGTGCAGGCCGTCGCGCTCGATCGCCTTGCGCAGAGCTGAGTGGCGGCGGTCGATTTCCGCTTGCGAAAAGGTTGGATAGCCGTTGCGAGTTGGCACCCGATCAAACATGGGTCCTAGCTTGCCACACCTCGGTGCGGAGTAGTGACGTTAGCGGCGGAAGAGGTTCAGGAAGCGGTCCTCGTATTCAGAGAAGATGCCCCAGCGATCGAGCTCGGTCTTGAGCTCGGACGCCTCCAGCTCTCCCCGCGCCACGGCGGCGAACATGCTGTCGATGCGCTCGCGCACGGCCCGTGGAAGGCCGCGATCCTCGTCCAGCATCCCGCGCTTTGCCATTTCCGTCGCATGGCCGATGGCCGAACCCGCGGTGAGCGCGTAGATGAAGTGCGCCAGGGACACGTCCCAGAACTGGTCGATGCCGCGGATGACCGTAGCCAGGTGCGCGTTTTCCTGGTCTAGCCGGCCGGCTATGCGCCTGGCCACGGCCTCGGCGGCCTCGGACACCACTTCCATGTCTCCCGGCTCCTGCTCGTAGCGGTACATCAGGCCCGGCGAGTCCGCTCCGTGCTCGGCCATGAGGTAGCGGGCGTACTCCTGGCCGTGGTCGAAGCCGCGAAATAGGTTCATCAGGTAGTAGGGTGTCACGATCTGCGGGCGCTGGGCGGTGACCTTGCCGCTGCGGACTACCGCTTCGTCTTCCTTCAGGGCGCCGGGCAGGTCGGCGTAGGCAGGTTTTGTGACTACGAAATACTGCACGACAGTCGTGCCGAAGGTTGCCAGAAGCCGCTTCGGCGGCCGGACGATCTCGGTGTTCTCGACGATCCGGCGAATGTCCTCAGGGGTCAGCGGCACGGATCAATGCTAACGGCCGGATGGCCCGAAAACGTCAATAACCGAGGACGCGCGCGTATTTGGCGCTGCGGTCGGGCGCGTCTTTCATCAGGAAGCTGTCGGGCGGCAGCACGTACTGCTTACCTTCGACGAGCTTCTCTCCTGGCGAATCGGCCACGAAGATCGAGCTGGATCCGGCAAAGTCGTGCCACAGGGTTTGTCCCTCCAGCGTGGCGAGCAGCCCGGCAAACAGCAGACCGGCGTTCGGATGCTCCACGTTCTTCAAGCCGCCGGCGACAGACGATTGGAGAAGCAGTGGACTGACGTCGGCTCCGGAGACCGGGGCATTCCGGCCAACGCTGGCCTGAATGAGCTGCTCCGGCACGGCGGCGACGACGTCGATGGAGCCCTGCTCCAGGCGCTGCATCAGCTCCGCGGCCGTGCCCCTGGCCGGCTGCTGGGCAGCCAGCGCCGTAATGAACTGGACGGTTTTGGCGTCCCCCCAGCTCGAGGATAGTCCGGCCCAAGGATCCATCGAGTTGCTGACGCCAATCCGGCCCTTCCACTTCGGGTCGAGCAGCGCGTCCCAGGTGTGTGGCACGGCCGAAGCCGGGACACGCTGGCTGTTGTAGGCGGGGCGCAGCGGCTGCTGCGCGAAGCCAACGGCCGACTCGTCGAACATGACCGCGTCACGGGGAGCGCCGAACAGGGAGGACCAGCCGTGCCGCTGCAGCAGTCCCGACGTGGCCAGCTCGGCGTATTGCGCGTCGCTGCCGATCAGCACGTCCCAGGCCGGCCTGGCGCCACCATCGGGCGGCCGCAGGCTGGTGGGAGCCGGGCCGGACGAGTCCACAGCGGCAAGCTCGACCTTGATCCCGAACTGATAATTCAGGGCTGCTTCGAAGCGCTGCCGCCAGGACTCCGGCAGGCCGCCGCTGATGCCCACGACGATCTTCCCCTCCTGCGTGGCCGCGTCCTCAATGAGGCGCAACGTCTCGCCAGTGCCCTGGGGGGTTGAGTTCGCCGGCAGCACGACCCCGCCCTGGCGCTGCAGCTGGGTTGGAGCCGTGCATGTCCACAGCACCAGCCAGATGCCCGCTGCTGCCGCGATCAGTGTGATGACCGGCCGCCATTGTCGCAGATCCCCCCGTCGTGGGCTGAGTCGCTCAGGCTGGTGAGGCTTCAACTCCACGTGCAGACTGGCAAATGCATGCTGCCGAGATCTTAGAAGGAGGCACTGTCCTCTATCCTCACGGTCCGCCGCCGGGTCTCACCCAACCGCCAAGCGGTCAGCCTGGGGCGCAGCGGAGGATCCTCCGGGTCTGGAGACGATGCTTCGCTGCACGCTCTCCCTGAGAGTCGGGGACTGCCGGCGACGTCGGTTTGCGCGGTAGCGTTCGGGATGTCGAATTTGGCGATTGTCGTTCGACGTAGGAGTAGAGCGGCGAACGGCGAGAGTCGAAAGCAGGCTCTGAACGAACGACGAGGAGACAGGAAATGCGTTTCATGGTGATGGTCCCGGCGAGCGAGGAATCCGAGGCGGGCGTCCTGCCCAGCACGGAGCTGATAGCGGCGATGGGCAAGTACAACGAGGAGCTGGTCAAGGCCGGCGTGATGCTGGCGGGGGAAGGGCTCCATCCAACCTCCAAGGGCGCGCGGGTCAGGTTCTCGGGACACGAGCGGACGGTCATCGATGGACCGTTCACCGAGTCCAAGGAGCTCATCGCGGGCTTCTGGCTGTTCCAGGTGCGGTCCAAAGAGGAGGCCATCGAGTGGGTCAAGCGCGCTCCATTCGGGGATGGCGTGGAGATCGAGATCCGGCAGGTGTTCGAGATGGAGGACTTTGGGGACAACATGACGCCCGAGCTGCGCGAGCAGGAGCGGCGCATTGGTGCCCAGATCCAGCAGAACAAGCGGAGCTAGGAGCAGCGCATGAGGACATCTCGAGGGCGACGTTTGGCACGCCTCGCTGCCAGGCCGTGCGAGGGCTGAGCGGAGGCTGATGGAAGCTCCCGGCGCGGCGCATCGAACCATCGAGGCGGTGTGGCGCATTGAGGCAGCGCGGCTGATCGCCGGTCTCACCCGCATCGTGCGCGACGTGAGCCTGGCGGAGGACCTGGCGCAGGATGCGCTGGTCGCCGCGCTGGAGCAGTGGCCCGAGTCAGGCGTTCCGGACAACCCGGGCGCCTGGCTCATGGGCACCGCCAAGCACCGAGCCATCGACCTGATCCGCCGCAACGTACGGCTGCAGGAGAAGCAGGAGCAGCTGGCTCGCGAGCTGGAGGCCCAGACAGCTGACCAACCGGCAGTCGAGCCCGATGAGGTCGGCGATGACCTGCTGCGCCTGATCTTCACCGCCTGCCACCCGGTGCTGTCCACCGAGGGGCGGGTGGCGCTCACCCTGCGTCTGCTCGGCGGGCTCACGACCGAGGAGATCGCCCGATCGTTCCTGGTGCCCGTGCCGACGATGTACCAGCGCATCGTGCGGGCTAAGAAGACGCTCAGCGCCGCTCGGGTGCCGTTCGAAGTGCCGGCGGGGCCTGATCTGGCAGGCCGGCTGTCATCTGTGCTGGAAGTCGTCTACCTCATCTTCAACGAGGGCTACGCGGCCACGGCGGGCGATGATTGGGTCCGGCCTGAGCTGTGTGGCGAGGCCTTGCGGTTGGGACGCATCCTGGCTGAGCTGGCACCGAATGAGCCGGAAGTGCACGGTCTCGTGGCCTTGATGGAGATCCAGGCATCACGATCCCGGGCTCGCATCGGACCGCGCGGCGAGCCGATTCTCCTGCTGGAGCAGGATCGCTCGCGCTGGGACCAGCTCCTGATTCATCGCGGTTTGGTGGCGCTCGAGCGCACCCGGCAGCTCGGCGGCTCGTTAGGGCCATATGCCCTCCAGGCGGAGATCGCGGCTTGCCACGCGCGGGCCCGTGCGCCGGAGGAGACGGACTGGGAACGGATCGTGGCGCTGTACGACGCGCTGGCGCAGCTTTCGCCGTCGCCGGTTATCGAGCTCAACCGGGCCGTCGCTGCGGCCATGGCCTTCGGCCCGGCGGCCGGCCTGGAGCTGGCGGACCGTCTGTCCGGCGAGCCGCTGTTGGAGCGCTACCACCTGCTGCCCAGCGTGCGGGGCGATCTGCTGTTCAAGCTTGGCCGCCTGGATGAAGCCCGAAGCGAATTTCTGCGGGCCGCCGGCCTGGCGCAGAATGCGCGCGAGCGGGTACTGCTGCTGAAGCGCGCTGCCGCCTGCGAGCAGTCCTCCTCCCCCTAGAAGAGCTGTCTGACTTGGGATGTCCTACTATTGCCCGCAATCCGGCGCAAGCCGTTCGAACGCGGAGGACACAGCCGATGAGACGAGCAGGACTTTCCCGATTAGCGCCGCTGAGCGGCGCCGTGCTGCTGCTGTTGTTGGCGGCTTGCGGATCGGGCGCTGCGCCGGCTCCCAGCGTAAGCGGGCCGGCTAATCCCAGCCCGGCAAGTCCCGCCGCCACTAGCGCTGCCGCGACAGCCAAGCCGGCAGCTGCGTCGGCCGCCTCCTCCGCCGCCAGCCTCGATTCGCTGCTGGCGGCGGCCAAGCAGGAGGGCAAGGTGACGATCGTAGGCGCGCCGGGGGACGTCTTCCGTCAGGTGTACGACACCTTCTCCAAGAAGTACGGTATTCCCTACGAGATCCTGGCTGGCAACGGCAACGCCGATCAGGTGCCGAAGATCGACGCCGAACGCAAGGCTGGCCAGTACCTGTGGGACGTCGTAGTGCACAGCCCCGCGTCGCAGTTCGGTGGCTACAAGCCCATGGGCGCCCTGGATCCGCTTCGCCCGGCGCTCCTGCCCGAAGTGCTGGACGACAGCAAGTGGATCAACGGCTTCGAATCTGGCTGGAATGATTCCGGAAAGCAGCTCTCCTATTCGTTCACGGCCTACCTGGTGCGATCGGTGTACGTCAACCGCCAGTTCATGCCCGAGTCAACGATGTCAAAGTTCGACGATCTGTGGGACCCGAAGGTCAAGGGCAAGATCGCCATGTTCGATCCACGGCCGCCTTCGGTTGGCACGCTTGTAGCCAGCGGCATCCTGGTGGCCAAGGGCGAGGACAAGCTGCGCTCGTTCCTGCAGGATCAACAGCCGGTGTTGACCCAGGATCGCCGGCAGCTGGCGGAATGGTTAGTGAGAGGCCAGTACCCTATTGCGCTGGGCGAGGATCAGACCGCCCTGAAGGACCTGGCCAACGGTGGGGTCGACGTGTCGCAGGTGAAGCCGCTGCTGGACGACGATCCGGCCTCGGCGATGTACAGCGTGGCGACCGGCGCAGTGGGCATCTTCAACAGGGCGCCGCATCCCAATGCCGCCAGGCTGTTGATTAACTGGCTGTTGAGCCAGGAGGGGCAGACCGTCTATTCGCAGAAGACCACGGTGAACTCGCGCCGCACCGACGTTCCGCCCCAACTCCCGCCCGAGCTGACCCTGGATCCGAAGAAGAGCTACCTGAACACGCAGATCGAGGACAACTTCTCCTACTTCACCAAGACCAGCGCGGTGGCCAAGGAAGTGATCAAGTAGCAGTCTGAGTGGCCGGTCCCCCGGCCTGGCGCAGGCAGCCGGTGCTAAGGTAGGTCCATGATCCAGCGATAGGGACAGGGCGTTCCCAATCGTCGAGCTTATGGATCCAGGAACTCGTCGAGCTGAATCTCAATCAACTGCGCTCGTTCGTGGCCGTCGCCAACCGCCTGAGCTTCACCCTGGCGGCCGAGGACCTGCACCTGACCCAACCGGCGGTGAGCCTGCAGATCAAGGCACTCGAGCGCTCAGTGCGCATCCGGCTGTTCGACCGTCGCGGCAATGTGCTGTCGTTGACCGAGGCTGGCCGGGCGCTGTACGACTCGGCCGTGTCGATGCTGCATGCCGAGGAGCAGGCCAGCCGGGTGCTGGCCGAGCTGTCCGGAATGAGGCGTGGGCGGTTGGCGGTTGGGGCCAACACCACCGGAGGGATGTACGTCATTCCCGAAGTGCTGGCTGCGTTTCGGGAGCACTGGCCGGAGGCGGAAGTCGATCTGCACGTCGAGCCGGCGGTGCGGATCTTCGAGCGCATCCACCAGAACATCATCGACGTCGGCTTCGTGGGCGGCCCGGTCGAGGATGAGAGGTTCGATGTGGAGCACGTGGCATCCGATCCACTGGTGCTCATCTTTTCGCCCAGACATGCGTTCGCGGCACGCCAGCAGGTGTCCCTCGACGAGCTGGCGGGCGAGCCACTCATTGTTCCCGAGGCCACTTCCGTGATGAGGATGCAGTTCGAGAAGGCGCTGCGCGAGGCCGGCGTGAGCATGCGCATCGGCCTGCAGCTGCACGAAGCGGAGCCGGTCAAGAAGGCCGTCGAAGCGAACCTCGGCGTGGGCGTGGTGCCGGCCTCGGCGGTTGCCCGCGAGCTGCGGGCGGGTCTGCTAGGCACGGCGGAGATCCGTGGATTATCCATCCCCCGGCACCTCGAGATGGTGAGCCGGAAAGGGAAGTACTTCGGCCCCATCACACTTCGTTTTCGGGAGTTCGTGCGGGAGTTCTTCCGGCAGGACCACGGCAGGGGCTGAACGATGCGCTTTGGCAAGCAGGCGGCAGCGAGGCCGGACGGTACACTCAGCGGCAATGGCGGCAGTAACCATCGACCGTCCGGTGGCCCTTGGTCGTGCGACTACCAGGATTGCGGTGTGGGTGCGGCGGGTTGTGTTCTATGCAGCTCTTCTCGTGGCTTGGCAGCTGCTGGCAGGCAGCGGTCTCTGGCCGGCGTACCTGTTCCCCGGTCCGGCCGCGGTGGCTGCCAGCCTGGTCTCCGGCCTGCAGAAGGGCACGATCCCGATGGCTGCGGCGGTGAGCCTGGAGCGCATCGCCATCGGCTACGGGCTATCGGTGCTGGCAGGCATGTCCCTGGGAGTGCTGATCGGGCGGTTCCGTATCGCGGAGGAGCTGCTGGGCTCGCTGATGCTGGCGCTGCAGTCTCTACCAAGCGTGTGCTGGCTGCCGCTGGCCATCCTCTGGTTCGGGCTGTCCGAGCGCGCGATCATTTTCGTGGTCGTCATGGGTGCGCTGTTTTCCATCACGCTCGGGGTTGCGGCCGGCGTCAAGAATACGCCTCCGGTGTACGTGAAGGCGGCGCGGAACATGGGCTCGCGAGGCCTGGCCCTGTACTCGCGGGTGATCATTCCGGCTGCCCTGCCTACTGTGCTGGCGGGACTCAAGCAGGGCTGGTCGTTTGCCTGGCGGTCGTTGATGGCCGGCGAGCTGATTTACTACTCGCTCAGCCTGGGTAATCTGCTGCAGGCCGGGCGGGACCTCAACGACGCAGCGAGGGTGATGGCCGTCATGCTGGTGATCATGGCCGTGGGCGTCAGCTGCGATCAGCTGCTGTTCGCACCGGCCGAGCGGCGAATGCGGGAACGGCGGGGTTTGGGAGCGTAGCGGCGGCGCTCGCCCGGCGGGTCTCTGTTAGGCGACTTGGCTGGTTCAGCCCGCGCTGGTGAGGACCTCCAGGATTTCGGCCGCCCGGTCGGCCAATCGGTGATCCTGCAGGGAGCGTGACCGGGGCAGATCGATGGTGAATTCGCCGATGATGTGCCCGGGGCGAGGTGAGAACACCAGCACGCGGTCGCCCAGCGCCACCGCTTCCCGCACATTGTGTGTGACGAACACGACGGTCTTGCCGGTGGCCGCCCACACCGATTCGAGCTCTTCGTGGAGCCGATCCCGCGTCAGCGCGTCCAGAGCGCCGAACGGCTCATCCATGAGCAGCAGCGCCGGGTCGATGGCTAGCGCCCGGGCAATGGCTGCGCGCTGCTTCATGCCGCCCGAAAGCTGATGGACGTAGCTGCCTTCGAAGCCGCTGAGATGGACCAGGTCGATGTAGCGCTGCGCTGTCCGAGCTCGCTCCTTTCGGCTGATGCCGCGCTCCCGCAAGCCAAACTCGACGTTCCCGCAGACGTCCAGCCAGGGGAACAGCGCCGCCTCCTGGAAGAGCAGGATGCGCTCTGGGCTGGGCCCGTCCACCGCACGGCCGTTGGCTACGACCATTCCGCCGCTGGCCGGCTCGAGGCCGGCAATGATGCTGAGAAGGGTGGATTTCCCACAGCCGCTGGGGCCGACGATGCAGAGGAACTCCCCTGCCCGGACGTCGATGCTCACCGGAGCGAGGGCCAGAAGCGTGCCGTCTTTTTGGCGGTAGCTCTTGCTGACGTCCTCGATGTGCAGCTCCGTGCCCCGCCTGCCAAGGCCGGCAGGGCTGGGCCCGCCGGTAGCGCTCACGGCTGGCGGGGCAGCTTTCGACATGCCATCTTAGCGTGCCCTCGCGCACCGAGGCGGTCAACGCCAGTGTTTCGATGCCGTTCCCAATCGAAATGCTTATGCCGTCGTGGCCCGCAACCGGAGAAATAAGCAGCTCGATGGGGAATGCCATCGAGACCCTAGCGTTGACCCAGGTAGGCGCCGCCCCATAGCCTGGTTCGGAGCTTTGCAGCCGAGGAGGAACTATGACGGACCCAACTATGGACGAGATCGCCCCTGCGCATACGCTGAGCCGCCGATCCCTGCTGCTGTACCTCGGAGCAGGACTCTCCGTGGCCCTGCTGGCCGCCTGCGGACAGGGGAGCGCGGCAGACTCCAATGCGCCGGGCGCGAACGGCAGCGCTGCCTCGAGCGCTCCGGCTCCCAAGACGAGTAGCCCTACTAAGGTGACTATCGGCTATTTCCCCAACGTCACCCACGCGCCGGCCCTGGTGGCCGCGGCTCACGACGCCTTCAGGAGTGCGATGCCGCCGGGGGTCAGCATCGACTACAAGACCTTCAATGCCGGTCCGGCGTTAATCGAGGCGCTGTTTGGAAAGGCTGTGGATCTCGGCTACGTCGGTCCGAGTCCGGCGGTCAACGGTTACGTGCAGAGCAAGGGGCAGGCGCTGCGGATCATCGCTGGTGCTATGAGCGGAGGAGCGCTCTTCGTGGTCCGCCCGGCCGCCAACATCAAGGATGCGAAGGACCTCAGCGGCAAGAAGATTGGCTCACCGCAGCGCGGCAACACACAGGACATTTCCCTGCGCTTCTACCTGAAGAACAATGGTCTCAAGCCGCGAGACGAGGGTGGCAGCGTGGACGTGGTGCCGACGGCCAATCCCGACATCGTGAATCTGTTCAAGCAGGGCCAGATCGACGGAGCTTGGGTGCCGGAGCCCTGGGCCTCGACCATTGTTCAGCAGGCAGGCGGACAGGTCTTTCTGGACGAACGCAAGCTGTGGCCCGATGGGAAGTTCGTGACCACCAATGTGGTTGCCACAACGCAGCTGCTCAGGGACCGGCCGGACATCCTTGCAGGCTTTCTGAAAGCCCACGTCGAGGCTGTGACCTTTATCGTCAACCACGCGGCGGAAGCCAGGCAGACTGTGGGCGAGCAGATCACCCGGATCACCACGCAGGCGCTGCCGGCGGAGATCATCGAGAGCTCGTTCGCTAACCAGGACGTAACCTACGATCCGCTGGTCAAGACGGTAATCGCCCAGGCCGACAGCGCCTATTCGCTGGGCTTTCTCGGCGACAGCAAGCCCGACCTGTCCAACCTGTTCGAGCTGGGCCCTTTGAACGCGGTGCTTGCGGCGGCGGGCAAAGCGGCGGTGGCCTGAAGCGTGTATCGCTGTCCTTGACAGCGACGGACGATTGATGGATGTTTGCCCGCGTGAGAGACGGGAGAACGTCATTGGGGAACGAGAGCGAATCGAGGCTAGCCGGAGGAACGTCTGGGCGCGCCGCGGGAGGCCGCAGACGGTATCTGTGCGTGATTGCGCTGGCAGCGCTCACGCTGGCAGGCTGCGGAGGTGCGACTGGCGCGGCGCCGGTGGGGTCGGTGAAGCCTGCCACGGGAGGTGCCAACCCCGCCTCGCCGGCGATCTCAGGCAACTCAGAGATCGAGCGGCTGGTCAAGGCGGCGGCCGACAATCACGAGACCGAAATCAACCTGGTTTGGGCCGAGAGCAGCATGGGCGGCAGCCAGGGTGCGAAGGCGCTGGAGCCCCTTTTCAACAGCCTGTACGGGACCAACGTCAAGATCAATTTCACACCCGGTCCGTCGATCCCGGACATGACCGGGCTGGTGAGCCAGGAGCTGGCAGCCGGCAAGAAGTCGTCGACCGACCTGTTGATTACCGCGGATACGACGCTGGCTCCCATTCTCGACCGCGACCTCCTCGAGCGCTACGACTACACCAAGCTGTCACCTCGCATCACGGCCCAGTCGGTGGCGCCGAGAAACCTTTCGGTCGAGGTTGTGAGCTTGGTGCCCGGCATTACCTACAACACCAACCTGGTGCAGCCGGCGGACGTGCCCAAGAAGATGGAGGACGTCCTCAATCCCAAGTGGAAGGGCAAGATCGCCACCACCCCGTACGTCACCGGCTTCGATCGCGTGGCGGGCAGGCCGGAGTGGGCGCCGGACAAGATGAAGGACTACATGAGCCGGTTGACGGCCAACTTGGGCGGCCTGATTCGATCCGGCGAGGAGCCGCGCGTGGCCAGCGGCGAGTTCTCCATGATGGTGATGGACACGGGTTTCCACCAAGCGCAGAAGCAGATCGTGAAGGGCGCGCCCCTAGCAGGGTGCTGAAAAAGACGGGATCATAAACCCAGCCTGACTGTCGTTTCTACTGGTGAGTCAAGAACCCAGGAGGAAGTCGGTGCGCGGACGACAGGAGCCCCAGGTGAGCATGCTGACGTTCATCGACGCGGAGACGCGAGTCCCGCCCAACCATCCGCTGCGGACCATCAAGCGGGTGGCGGATGAGGCGCTGCGGGCGCTGTCACCGCAGTTCGACCGGATGTATGCCGATGGTGGCCGACCGTCCATCCCGCCCGAGCGGCTGCTGAAGGCGTCGCTGCTGATCGCCCTGTACTCGGTGCGCAGCGAGCGTGCCTTCTGTGAGGAGCTGGACTACAACATCCTGTTCCGGTGGTTCCTGGACATGGACCTCATGGAGCCGAGTTTCGACGCCACCAGCTTCACCAAGAATCGGGAACGGTTGCTGCGCCAGCGGGTGGGTCAGCAGCTGTTCGACAAGGTGGCCGCGTTCGTCGACGAGCGGGGCTTGCTTTCGGACGAGCATTTCACGGTGGATGGCACGCTCATCGAGGCGGCGGCCAGTCTGAAGAGCTTCACGCGCACAGGCGGCGACCCGCCGGCGGACAGCCCAGATGATCCTGGCAACCCCAGCGTGGACTTCCACGGCGAGCGACGCACCAACGCCACCCACCAGAGCACGACCGACCCACAGGCGCGGCTGTTCCGCAAGGGCAAGGGCAAAGAGGCCAAGCTGGTGTTCATGGCGCATGCCCTGATGGAGAACCGCAACGGCCTGCTGGTGGACTTCCAAGTGACCGAGGCCACTGGCACCGCCGAACGGGACATGGCGCGGCAACTGCTCCAGGAGGTCAAAACCGACGGCTTTCATCCCGCGACCCTGGGCGCGGACAAGAACTATGACACCCGACAGTGTGTGGCCGAGTTGCGGCAACTGGGCGTCACGCCGCACGTCACGCAGAACACCTCCGGGCGGCGGAGTGCCATCGACGGTCGGACCACGCGGCACCCGGGCTACCTGGTGAGCCAGCGCCTGCGCATGCGGGTGGAGGAGATCTTCGGCTGGATAAAGACGGTGGGCGGCTTCCGCCACACGCGCTACCGAGGGCTCGACCGCACTGGCCTGGCGGGCTATCTGGTTGCGACGGCCTACGACCTGGTGCGCTTGATCAAGCTGCTGGCGTCTGCACCCGACACGGCTCTGGCGGCGTAGCAGCGACCGGCTCCGAGCCCCAAAGGAGCGGGTGAGGTGTCCAGCCACTCCTGACCTTCGAGCCCTCCAGCCAGCCCGACCCGCTTGGCCGTGGGACACACGACTGCGTCTTCATCATCCAGGCTCCTCACTCCATCCTCTCGCTTCAGGAGCCCTTCTTCAGCACCCTGCTAGGGCAAACCATTCCACAAGATGCCGGGACGGTTGGCTTCCTGTACCTCGGCGTGCCGTCTAACTCACCGCATCCCAACCTCGCCAAGCTGCTGATCAACGGCATCATGACCGAGCAGGGGCAGAAGGCGATCTACGACAACGCGTTCCTCGATCACTATCAGCTGCCCGGCTCGCACCTGGCCGGCGAGCTGCAGCGCCGCGGCGTTGACACCAGCTCGTTCCTGCGCACCGACGTGCGGTTCGTGGCAGCCCACCCCGAGCTGAACCAGCTGCAGCTGGAGCTGCAGCGCATGGTGATGTCCACCCAGAAGTAGCCCTGTTCCCGGCGCAGCGCGTCCCGCGGCATTGCCTTGGGCAGATCGCCCGGCGTGGTCTGCATATTGCGCCTTGCGCCGCCAGCATGCGCTTCAATTGGACCCGCGCCCTGGTGGTGCTGGCCACGATTGTGTTGGCTGCAGGCATATTGGCTGGCCTGGGCTGGCTGCTGCTTCGGGTTGGCAGCATCGTCGTAGTGGCCATGTCGGCCATCTTGCTGACGTATGCGTTGCTGCCGCTGGTCGATTTTGCCAACCGCTGGCTGGCGCGGCCGCTGGCGGTGTTGGTCAGCTACCTGGCGGTAGCTGGTGTGCTGGCTGGAGTGGGAGCGCTGGTGGCGCCGCCGCTCGTAGGTCAGGCCAACCAGGCGGTGCAGGACTTTCCATCGCTCGTCGATAAGCTGCGGACAGCGGTCCCATTCTCCGGCGAGCTCAGCAGCTGGCTGGGCCAGGGAGCGCCAAACGGTGGGCAGGCGGGCGGCCTGCTGTCGGAGCTGCAGTCGGCGAGTCGGGCTGCCGTCCAGTACGTGTTCGCCCTCCTGGCCCAGACGGCGACGCTGCTCACCGGGCTGGTGCTGGTCCTGGTCGTGACCTTCTACCTGTTGACGGAGGGACGTGACTTCAGGCGGCACTTGGAAGAGTTCGCGGGCCGTCGTTATCGCCCCCACGTTCGCTTCTTGGGCGACGCGCTGCGCACCGTGGTTGGCGGCTACATCCGCGGCCAGCTGCTTGTAGCCGCGACCGTGGGTGTGCTGGCCGGGATTGCGGGGTATTCGGTGGGGCTCGCTTTTCCGCTGGTGATTGCCAGCCTGGCAGCGCTGCTCGAGCTGATTCCCTTCTTTGGACCGGTGCTGAGCGCGGTCCCAGCGGTGATCATTGCCCTCGTCCAAGGGCCCACGTGGCGCGTGCTGGCGATCGTCGGGGCGTTCGTCATCATTCAGCAGCTGGAATCCAACGTCATTCAGCCGCGGATCACCGGCCACGTGCTGGGGCTGCACCCGTTGGTGATCATGTTCTCGGTGCTGATCGGCCTGGAGCTGGCGGGCGTGTGGGGCGCGCTCTTCGGCGTGCCGGTGGTGGCGCTGCTTGTGGCCGTGGCGCGGCACATCTATGATGGCACTCGTACCAGGCGGACGGTGGTGCAGCCGGAGTGGCAGCTGGCGCCCACCAGCGAGGAGGTCGAGCCGGATCCAGGCATCATCAGCCGGGCTGCGCCCAACGAGCCCAGACGAAATGCGCCGGCGTCCTTTCGCAGGCAGTGAACTGAAGGCTTTGCCTGCCTTGGCCGCGTCCTGCCGGCAGTTCGCGTGACTGCTCAGCGTTACGACGCGGTTGTGGTGGGGTCGGGGCCGAACGGCCTGACGGCGGCGATCGTACTGGCTCGGGCCGGCCTATCCGTGCTGGTGCTGGAAGCCAATGAGAGCGCGGGCGGCGGCACCCGATCGGCCGAGCTCACCCTGCCGGGGTTTGTCCACGACGTGTGCTCGGCCGTGCATCCGCTGGCGTTGGCGTCGCCCTACTGGCAGACGCTGCCGCTGCACGAGCATGGCCTGGAGTGGATCGCCCAGCCGGCCGCCTTTTGTCACCCCTTCGACGATGGTACTGCCGCGGCGATGGAGCGCTCGATCGATCTCACCTGTGCCGGCTGGGGCCAGCGCGACGCGCGTATGTACCGAGCGTTGATGGCTCCGCTGGTGGGCAGCTGGCGCGACTTCTATCGCGAGGCGCTCGCTCCGCTGCATCTGCCGCGCCATCCGCTGACGCTGGCGCGCCTGGGCATCCGCGGCCTGCTGGCCACAACGTGGCTTACCAAGATGCTGTTCGAGGGAGACGAGCCGCGCGCGCTGTTCGCTGGTGTTGCCGCCCACGCTACGCTGCCCCTGGACCAGCCGCCAAGCGCGGTATTCGGCCTGATCTTGGGTGTAGCCGGACATGCCGTGGGCTGGCCGATCCCCAGGGGCGGATCGGCCAGCATCAGCCGCGCGCTGCTGTCGTATCTGCAGTCGCTCGGCGGGCATGTCCAGACGAGCCGGCGCGTCGAGTCGTTGGACGACCTGCCGTCCAGCCGGCTGGTGGTCCTGGATTTGACGCCTCGGCAGGTGCTGCGCATCCTGGCGGGCTGCCTGCCGCCGCTGTATCGCGCGCAGCTCGAGCGCTTCCGCTATGGGCTTGGTACGTTCAAGATGGACTGGGTGCTGGATGGGCCCATTCCATGGCGGGCCGAAGCCTGCCGGCGCGCCGCCGCCGTGCACCTTGGTGGCACGATGGAGGAGATCGCCCGATCGCATTCCGCTGCCTGGGCGGGCAGGATCCCGGACCCGCCATTCGTTATCCTGGCGCAGCCCACGCTGTTCGATCGCTCGCGCTCGCCGGACGAGCAGCACCACATCGTGTGGGGCTATGCTCACCCACCCAACGGCGACGATACCGATATCAGCGACCGTATCGAAGCGCAGCTCGAGCGCTTCGCTCCCGGTTTCCGCGCACGCATCGTGGCGCGCCATTGCCTGAGTCCGTCAGAGCTCGAGCAAGCGAACGCCAACCTGGTCGGTGGTGACATCAACGGCGGGGAATCGAACCTGGCCCAGCTGCTGACCCGTCCCGCGCTTCGTCCCAATCCGTACACCACGCCGCTGCCCAACGTCTACGTCTGCTCCTCTTCGACGCCGCCAGGTGGGGGTGTGCATGGCATGTGCGGCTACCACGCAGCTCAGGCGGCGTTGCGACGGATCCGGGCCGGTCGAATCTGAGGGTCGGCGCGAAGGTGCAGCTTAGCGGGCAGGATTGAGGGTCACAAACAGCCCCACGAATCCAAAGGACAGCGACACCAGGAACAGCAGGGCTATCGCCCAGAGCCAGGCCGAAAACAGCAGCGGTCTCGCCAGGCTGGCCAAAAGCCGCGAGCCCAGGAGACGCGGGGGCGATACCGCCAGAGCCGCCACGTGGCTCCCCAGTACGAGCACGGCTGCGAACAGCGCCGGGAAGATGGTCATCACCACGGCCACGCTGGCGATCACGGCGCCGCCTGTTGCAAAACGACGACGCCGACAGCCACAGACGTCCAAAACAGGACCCACCACAGGTCGGCGATGTCCGAAGCCGCCGGACCGTGCGGATTCAACGCGGATTGGGAGCCGCCGCAACCGGTCAGGAGCGCCGCAATGCAGACGGTGGCGGGCGGGAGCGCTGGTAGCGACTTCAAGCGCCGCCGGGCGAGCATAGTCTGTGCCACACGGCACTCGCCGGCGCGGCAGCGAAGATCAGCCGGTCAATGGGCGCCACGAAAAGAAGAGGCCCATCGAAATGGACCTCTTCTCTTGCGAGGCGAAAGGGATCTGTTCAGCGCACGACGTCTTCGCGCACTGTGGTCTGGTGAATGACCCTGGCGCCGCCCATCGAGCTGCGGGCCTCGCGAACGACGGGATGCGTCGATCCGAGCGGCAGCACGGGCGCCTGGCTCTCGCTGTTGATGACCATCGCGGTGGCGCAGTAGAACGCCAGGATCGAGGACACGATGCCGCACCAGCCGGCGATGTTCATGAGGATGGTGCCGCCACCGACGAATATGTCGGCCGCCAGGAATCCGTAGGTCGCGGCCAGCGCCAGCAGGACCAGGCTGAGCATTGCGCTGCGGCGCAGGGCTCCGGCGAACAGCATCAGCGAGATGTACGAGAAGCAGGCGATCCAGATGCCGACGATGGGCGCTGCGGCCGGGGTGCCGGCGATCGTGGCGGGTCGGATGAGCAGCTCGTAAATCGAGAAGGTGACGTTGAACGCGCCAAAGGAGCCAAAGGCCGTGGCGGCCAGGGTGTCTCCGCGGCGGAAGCTCCACATGCCGGCGATGAACTGCGCCAGGCCGGCGAAGATGAGAACGACCGGTACGGCGTAGGGGATGGTCGACGGCGAGAAAAGACCCGTGGCGATAGCGCTCAGCGTGAACGTGCCGGTGGCAAAGCCGAGCAGGCCCAAGGGCGCCGCGTCGCCGACTGTCGCGGCCGCGCGCACCTCCTCGAGCGCGATCTGATCTCTTGGGATGTCCTCTGGTGCATGGACGGGCCCGGTGTGGGTCCAGTGCTCTACGATGGTTGCCATTTCAGGCCTCCTTACTAGTTCCGGGCGTAGCCCGCGTAATTGCCTCGCGGTGTAAGGTGTGCACAAGCCGTGCCACTGCCCTTGCCCTTTTGACCCATCGTCGTGAGGCCCAACCGGTATTGGCACGGCTTGTGCAGGCGGTCATCCGCCGAATCACTCATGGTTACAGGAAGCCGAGCATGGTTCAGACCAGCCAGCGCGCCAGCGGTCGCATCAGCGTGGTGCAGGAAGAGCGTTTTCGCCTGATCACCGACGATGGGCGTGGACTGCTGCTCACGCTGGGCAATGACGCCGGAATCGAGCCGCAGGATCTGCGCGGATATCACGCGCGTGGCAGCAAGGTGATGGTCGAGTACACCGGCGAGCCGAACCTCGAGAGCGGCCTGGCAGTGCGCATCTGGGAGATGGATTGACATGGGGCTGCGCGAATTCCTGGCCGACTGGTCCATCCCGCGGCAGCTGGCGGGCCAGGATGCGAGTCGCGAGGCGGCCGAGTCGGCGGCTTCGCGGCTGACGCGTCCGCGGCTGGAGGAAGCGGACCGGGTTGGAACCAGCATCTGCCCCTATTGCGCGGTGGGCTGCGCGCAGCTGGTCTATGCCAAGGGCGACCAGGTCATCCACATCGAGGGCGATCCGCGCAGTCCCATCAATCAAGGCACGCTGTGCCCCAAGGGCGCGGCCACCTTCGGCTGGCTGACCAGCCCGCAGCGCCTCACCACCGTGAAGTACCGTGCGCCGTATTCGGACCATTGGGAGGACCGCCCCCTGGACTGGGCCATGGACCGCATCGCCCATCTGATGAAGCGCACGCGCGACGAAACCTTTGTCGAACGGCTGCCTGATGGCATGGTGGTCAATCACACCCTGGGCATGGCCGAGCTCGGCGGCGCCACGCTGGACGATGAAGAGAACTACCTGATTAAGAAGCTGTGCAATGCCGGCCTGGGCATGGTGTGGATCGAGAACCAGGCTCGCATATGACACAGCTCCAGCGTGCCCAGTTTGGGCGCAACGTTCGGGCGGGGGGCGGCGACCACCGCGCAGTGGGATCTGGCCAACGCCGACTGCGTCACCATCATGGGCTCCAACATGGCGGAGAACCACCCCATCGCCTTCCGCTTCGTGCTCGAAGCCAAGGCTCGGGGCGCGACCGTCATTCACGCCGACCCGCGCTTCACCCGCACATCCGCCCTCGCTGATATCTACGCGCCGGTACGGCCCGGCTCCGATATCGCCTTCCTGGGAGGGGTCATCAACTACATCCTGGAGCGCGATCTGTGGTTCAGGGAGTACGTCCTCAATTACACCAACATCGCCTCCATCATCCAGCCGGACTTCCAAGACACGGAGGACCTGGACGGGCTCTTCTCCGGCTGGGATGAGTCGAAGCAGGGCTACAAGGCCGACTCGTGGCAGTACCGGGCGGAGACCCTGCCGTCATCCCTCGAGAACCACGGGATCCTGAGCGGCGAGAGCTACAGCGAGAAGGTGGGGGTGATGATCTCCAAGCCCGTGCCGAAGGATCCGTCGCTGCAGGATCCCTACTGCGTCTACCAGATCATGCGCCGGCATTACGCGCGCTACACCCCGGAGATGGTCGAGCGGGTAACCGGCTGCCCGAAAGAGACCTTCCTGAAGGTGTGCGAGGCGCTCACCAAGAATTCCGGTCGAGAGAAGACGGGCGCGTGGTGCTACGCCGTCGGCTGGACGCACCACACCACCGGCGTGCAGACGATCCGCGGGGCAGCCATTATCCAGGCGCTGTTGGGCAATATCGGGCGGCCGGGTGGAGGCATCCTGGCCCTCCGCGGCCACTCCAGCATCCAGGGCAGCACCGACGTGCCGACGCTGTACAACCTGCTCCCAGGCTATCTGCCGCAGCCCCATGCCCGGAAGGGCTTCCGCGATCTGGACTCTTACGTGCGCGAGGAGAGCGCCAACTTTGGCTGGTGGCACAACATGTCCAAGTACATCGTCAGCCTGCTGCGAGCCTGGTACGGACCTGATACGACCAGGGGAACGGCCGGCGGTTACGGCTACGACTGGATCCCCAAGATCGTTGGCGACCAATCGCAGCTGCCGATGATGCTGGCCATCCAGGACAAGCTCATCCGCGGGCTGCTGGTGATGGGCCAGAACCCCGTGATCGGCGGCCATAACACCCACGCTATCCGCATGTCTCTGCCCAATCTGGAGTGGATGGTGGTGCGCGAAACGTTCGAGAACGAGCTGGCCAGCTATTGGTACAAGTCGCCCGAAGTACACAGAGGCGAGCTCGATCCCCATCAGATCCAAACGGAGATCTTCCTGCTGCCAGGCTCGCTGCCCGGGGAGAAGGAAGGAACCTTCACCAACACCCAGCGGCTGCTGCAGTGGCATGACAAGGTAGTGGAGGGCCCGGCCGACTGCCGCTCCGACCTGTGGTTCATGTACCACCTGGGCAAGCGACTGAAAGAGCTGTACAAAGACAGCACCGACCCCCGGGACGCGCCAATTCAGCATCTTACCTGGGACTATCCCACCGCGGGCCCGAACCAGGAGCCTTCGGCTGAAGCCGTGCTGAAAGAGATCAATGGCTATACGCTGGCCGACGGCAAGCCGGTGAGCGGCTACGTGGATCTGAAGGATGACGGCTCGACCGCCTGCGGAGTCTGGATCTACAGCGGGGTCTACCCGGAGGAGGGCAAGAACCTGGCCCGAGGCCGGACCCCGGACCCGCCCGGCAAGGTCGGCTCACATCAGGGCTGGGGCTACGCCTGGCCTCACAACCGGCGCATCATGTACAACCGCGCCTCAGCCGATCCCGACGGTAAGCCGTGGTCGGAGGCCAAGAAGTACCTCTGGTGGGACGCGGAGCACAGCCGCTGGACCGGCTACGATTCGCCCGATTTCGAGTTGGGCAAAGCGCCCGACTACGAGCCGGACTGGTCCAAGGACCCCCAGGGTATGGAGGCGCTGGATGGCAAGTCCCCATTCATCATGATGGGCGACGGAAAGAGCTGGCTGTTCGTGCCCGCGGGCTTGAAGGATGGGCCGCTGCCGACGCACTACGAGCCCGTCGAATCTCCTGTAGCCAACCCCATGTACGGGCAGCAGGACAACCCGGCGGCCAAGAAGTGGCCGCGCCCGGAGAATCCCTATCACCTCGTCAGCGACCCACGCTACCCGTACGTCATCACCACCTACCGTCTTACCGAGCATCACTCCGGGGGCATTCCGACGCGCATGGTGCCGAGCACGGCGGAGCTCCAGCCGGAGGGGTTCGCCGAGATCCCGCCGGAGCTGGCAGGCGAGCTTGGGATCAAGACGCTCGATTGGGTAGTCCTCTCCACGGCGCGCGGCGAGATCGAGACCAAGGCGCTGGTCACGGAGCGGCTGCGGCCCTTCGACGTCGACGGGAAGCGGGTATATCAGGTGGGGCTGCCGTGGCACTTCGGCTGGCAGGGCTACGCCACGGGTGACATCGCCAACGTGCTGACGTCCATCGTGGGCGATCCCAACACCACCATTCATGAGGGCAAGGCCTTCACCGGCAACCTGCGTAAGGGGAGGTTAAACGGGATGCGGCCGTGAGCGCGGTCAACTACGCTGAGACCGAATTGCAGGACGCCCGCTCGCGGGTTCACCTCGAGGGGCATCCGGTGCATCCGCTGCCGGTGCCGGAGCGGGCCCTGCAGTACCGCGAGTCGATCCTGGCGGGCATCATTCCTCACGAGGCGGAGTTGACGGCAGGCGTCACCATCACGCCCGGCCAGAGCTACGGCTTCTTCACCGATACCTCGCTGTGCATCGGCTGCAAGGCCTGCGAGGTCGCCTGCAAGGAGTGGAACAACCTGCCTGCCGACGAGATCGGTCTGACCGGACAGAGCTATGACAATACCGGCCGGCTGTCTGCGCTTACCTGGCGGCACGTAGAGTTCATCGAGCAGCCGGGTCGGGCGACGAGCATGCCCGCGTTCCAGAGCCACTGGCTGATGATGAGCGACGTGTGCAAGCACTGCGCCAATGCCGGCTGCCTGGAAGCCTGTCCCACCGGAGCGCTGTTTCGCACCGAGTTCGATACGGTGGTGGTGCAGCAGGACGTGTGCAACGGCTGCGGCTACTGCGTGCCCTCGTGTCCGTTCGGCGTTATCGAGACGAACAAGCTCGACGGTAAGGCGCACAAGTGCACGCTGTGCTATGACCGTTTGAAGGGCGGACTGGAGCCGGCTTGCGCAAAATCCTGTCCTACCAACTCCATTCAGTTCGGTCCCTTGGACGACCTTACGAGGCGCGCCGAGCAGCGGGTAAAAGACCTGCACGCGCTGGGCGTCGATAACGCCTACCTGTATGGGACGCGCGGCGGCCCGGGCGCGACCGGCGGCATCGGCCGCCTGAACGCCTTCTTCCTGCTGCTGGACAGACCCGAAGCCTACAACCTGCCGGCGGCGCCGACGTTGCCTTCTACGCGGGTAAGAAGCGGCTTGCTGGCCGGGCTGGCGACTATGGCCGGGTTGACTCTGGCCGCCGTCGCCGCCTTCGCCGCCGGCCGGAGGGACAGGTGAGCCGCGAGACGCCCATGTACGGGCGCCGCGAGGCACGGGGCGGCGGATTGTGGTCCGGAGACGGTCAGACTGTTCCGTACTCCGGTGAGAGCTACTACGGGCGGCCGGCACTCAAGCCCAGCCACTACCGCTGGCTCATCACCGGCTATCTCTTCGCCGGTGGCTTGGCAGGAGCGTCGCAGATCATCGCTACCGTCGCCGACCTGGTTGGGCGGCGTGGTGACCGCGGCGTGGTTCGCGCGGGGCGCTACGTGGCGCTGTTGGGTGCTCTGGTGAGCCCGATCTTCTTGATCCTCGATCTCCACACGCCAAAGCGCTGGTACAACATGATGCGCATCTTCCGCAGCAGCTCTCCCATGTCGATCGGATCATGGACACTGGCAGCGTTCGGGACGTTGAGCGGGGTGGCGGCTACCGGCCAGGTGTTGGAAGACCTCACTGCCGCTCGGGTAGGACGGTGGACGGCGCGCCTGGCGGGCATCCCAGCGGCGGTCGCGGGCGCCGTCATGTCGTGCTATACGGGCAGCCTGCTGTCAGCTACCAGCGTGCCGTTCTGGGCCGCCGTCTACCGGTTGCTGCCGCCGCTGTTCGGCACATCGGCAATGTCCACGGCGGCCGCTGCAACCTCGTTGGCGATCGATGCCGCCGGCGCGGGTGAGCATGCGCGCCGCAGCATGGAAAAGATTGCCCTGGTGGCGAGCACAGGCGAGTTGGCGCTCACGCTTGCCTGTGACTGGGAGTGGCGGCGTCGCGGCGCCGCGACGCCGTTGAACGAGCACCCGAAGGTGGGCCTGGCTTATCGCTTTGGTGTGCTGGGGTTGGGCATCGTTGTCCCGCTATTCATCCATGCCATCCAGACGCTCACAGGCCGCCGCAGCGCCACCGCCACCCGGCTGGCCAGCATCAGCGCGCTGGTTGGTGGCTTCATCCAGCGGGCGGTGCTGACCTTTGGCGGTAACAGCTCGGCGGCCCGGGCCGAGGACTATCTCAGATTCACGCAGCCGGGCCAGGAAGTATCGGGCAATGGCCGCGCCGGGCAGCGGGTGCTGGCGTGAGCCCGGCAGTGCTGGAAGGCCGGCTGCTGGAGGATTGTCGCCAGGCCATCGATCTGCTGGATGCATCCAAGACCGCGCCGGTGGAGCAGATGATCGAGCTGGTGGACGCGGCCGAACGCAAGGTCGTCGAGGTGCGCGACGAGATCATTCTCCGGCTGCGTGCCAGTGAGGGCAGCGGCGATCATGGGTCCTGGCGCGCTGCGCTGGACCGGGTGAACGCGACGCTGAGTGGACTGGCAAGCGTGGAATATCCGGGCGAGCTGGAGCGAGCGAATGTGGATATGGTCCGCCGGAGCCTGCAGCAGGTGGTACGTTAGGCGCTCGTCGTAGGCCGCCAGTCGCTGGTCGGTTGCGACCCACGATTTCCCAACCCCGTTGCCGCCGGCAACGGGGTTGGACGGAGCTACTGACGGGAGGCCTGGTCCAGCTCCTGGGCTTCGGCCCAATCTTCGGGTGTGTTGATGTTGCGGAACGAGGTGAGCCGCGGATCGAGCGGCGCCAGATCGTGTTCGTCGACCACCAGGCCGCGGAGGCTGTCCAGCAGGCGGATGATCTTGAGGTCGCCCGCCTCGATCTGGCGGCGGATGGCCTCCAGGCAGGTGCTGGCGTAAATGGCGTGGAGCGGCTGCTGGCGACCGTGGATGAAGGGCACCAGCAGGTCGTAGTCGAACGGCAGCGAGGCCAGGTGACGCAGGACGGCCGCCTTGAGCAGTGGCAGGTCGCACGACAGCACCAAAGCTCGCCGGTTGGTGGCGTGCAGCAGGCCGGTGTAGATGCCTCCCAGCGAGCTGGCCCCGGGGATCGCGTCCCGGTGCATGGGGAGTCCAAGGAACCGGTAGTCCTCGGGGGTGTTGGTGATCAGCAGGATCTCGGAGCAGAGCTCCCGGACTGTGGCTGTGATGCGCTCGATGACCGTCATCCCGTCGGGAAACGTCAGCAGCGCCTTGTTGGTGCCCATGCGCGAGCTCTTCCCACCCGCCAGGAGGACGGCTGAGAGCCCGTCGTCAGTCATGTTGGTGGTTCACCTATAGCATGTCGAGGGTCGAGGGTCGAGGGTCGAGGGCCTTGGTGAGGTCCGTTGGCGGGACCGGCTATCGTTTCCCCATGCTGGCGGCTCTATTCGGGACGCGCGTGCCGGTGGTGCGCCAATGACCACCGGCCGCAGGATCCGCTTGACCAACTACGCCCACTGCGCCGGCTGAGCTGCCAAGATGAGTCCTTCGGACCTGGCTCACGTGCTGAGTCATCTGCCCAAATCCCACGACGAGCGGCTGATCGCCGGCCTCGAAACGTCCGACGACAGCGGCGTCTACCAGGTCAGCGATACCCTGGCGCTGGTCCAGACCGTCGACATCTTTCCACCGGTGGTGGACGACCCCTACTGGTATGGCGCCATCGCGGCGGCCAACGCCATGAGCGACGTGTATGCCATGGGCGGTCGGCCGCTGACCGCGCTCAACCTAGTCGGCTGGCCGGAGGATCTGGACCAGAGCATCATGGTCGAGGTGCTGCGCGGCGGGAGCGACAAACTGGCTGAAGCCGGCGCCACGCTGGTAGGCGGACACAGCTGGTATGACGCGGAGCCGAAATATGGCCTGTCGATCACTGGAGTCATCGAGCCGAGCAAGGTCGTTACCAACGCTGCCGCGCAGCCCGGCGACGCGTTGCTGCTTACCAAACCGCTGGGCCTGGGCATCATCACCACCGGGGCGAAGGCGGAGCAGGCCGGCGAGGGCGCTATCGAAGAAGCGATCGCCGTCATGGCCGGGCTGAACCGCGGCGCGGCTGAGGCCATGCAGGAGGTTGGCGTTCACGCCGCGACCGACGTCACCGGCTTCGGCCTGCTGGGCCACCTTCGGGAAATGATGGCCGGCAGCCATACGGCGGCGGAAATCGACCTGCAATCCGTCCCGATCCTGCCCGAAGCGCGCCGGCTGGTGTCCCAGGGTGTGGTGCCTGGTGGCACACGGCGCAACCTGGATCACCTCCGTCAATTTGTGGACTTCGGCCAGCTGGCTGAAGAGACCCGGCTGCTGCTGGCCGACGCCCAGACCTCGGGCGGCCTGCTGATCGCGGTGCAGGCCGGCAAAGTCGACCGGCTGATCCAGCTCCTGCAGCAGAAGGCTACCCCAGTCGCCGTGCAGATAGGACGCGTGCTCGAGGAGCCGGCGGGAAGCATCGTCGTTCGCTGACACCCATCCCGCCGGTTAGCGGAAGTGGATGGGAGTCGAACCCACCAGGGAACGCACAAACGCCCCCTCAGACGGTTTTGAAGACCGCGGAGCCCACCGGGGCCCATACACTTCCCTCGAGACCGGTGTTCCTGACGAAGTCGCGGGAAACCGGCTGGAGACACAGTGTAGCGAGAAGCGGCCTCAGCCAGGCTGTCTGGCCGCGTTCAGGACGTGATCGTCCCCGACGCGGCGGGTGATCTTCTGCTCGTCCAGGTGCTCCAGCAGGGGTTGGGCGTACTTGCGGCTGGTGCCTAGGAGGTCGCGGACTTCGGCTAGCGTGATCTTGCCGCTGGTGTGCAGCTGCGCTAGCGTGCGGCGGACCATGTCGTCGTAGGACGAGCGTTCGAAGACCAGGTTTGGGCCAACTCGGACCACGGCGCCGCGGGCAATGAGCAGCGAAACCTCGTCCGGCGAAAGGCCGAGCTCGTTTTCGGGTGGAGGGGCGAACGGGGTTTCCGTGAGCCGGGCCAGCGCCTGCCGTGCACGGCCTTCCGCCTCGGGCGGAAGCCGGATCTCGAATCGGGCCGCCGCCACGAGGGCGCCCTGCGCGGCCATCACGCCCTCCGCCATCCAGCGATTCACGGCGGCGTTGAACGGCTTGGCCGCCCAGCCGATGCGGCTCCTGAGCTCGTCGCGTGGAATGCCCGGACGCAGAGGGAAACGGCGATGGTAGTCCTCGAGCTCAGTCCTTATCCTTGCCGCGACCGCCGTCCAGGCCGTGGCGGTGAGCAGCGCGCCGTCCAGCTCGACGAGCTGCGCGGTCTCCAGCAGCCTGGCCAGCGCCGCCTGCGCCTGATCGGCCGCCAGGCCGCACCGGCCCATCAGCATGGCGACGCCAACGGGCCGGTCGCTACGGGCCGCGGTCAGCAGAATTTGGTCCGGAGAGCCCTCGTCGAGGGCTCGCAGCCACGAAAGGCTCTGGGCGCGGAAGCGGTGATGCAGACGCGGGTTCACGTCCGCGATGCGTCCGCCGCCGAGGGTCACGCTGGGTGAGGCCAGCCGCAGGATGAAGCGGTCAGCGGGAACGACGGCCAGCGGACGCGCCAGCCGCAGCCGGACCCAGCCGCTGTCGCCCGGAGCTATCTCACGGCCCTCGAGCGGGGTCGCCCGAGCCAGCACCTCTGATGCTCCGCTGAAGAAGTCCACCTCGTCGTTGCCCTTCAACGGCCGGGGCGCTTCGGCGAGCAGCTGCAGGCGCACGTCCAGGGCGCTGCTGCGGCGCAGCTGGTCCGGCCGGGCGATGACGTCGCCGCGCTGGACCTCATCGACGGCCAGGCCGCTGAGGTTGAGAGCGGTGCGGCTGCCGGGTGTGGCGGTGGCGACCTTGTGGCGATGGGTTTGCAGCCCGCGGATGCGGGCGCGCCGGCCCTCGGGCAGGATCTCCACCTCGTCCCCCACCGAAAATGAGCCGTCGAGCAGCGTGCCGGTGACGACCGTGCCGAAGCCGGTGAGGGTGAAGACGCGATCGACCGGCAGCCGCGGCCGGCCGAGGTCGGGCTTTGGAGGCACGGTCTCCAGGGCGCGAGCGATCTCAGTGCGCAGATCGTCCAGTCCCTGCCCGGTCGCGGCCGAGACGACGCACACAGGAGCGTCTTTGAGGACGGTGGGCAGCAGCGTCTGGCGCACGTCGTCTGTTACCAGGCTCAGCCAGTCCTCGTCCACCAGGTCGCATTTCGTGAGCACGATCACGCCGTGGCCTACGCCCAGCAGGTCCAGGATGGCCAGGTGCTCCCGTGTCTGAGGCATGACGCCCTCGTCGGCGGCGATGACCAGCAGCGCCAGGTCGATGCCGCCCACGCCGGCAAGCATGTTCCTGATGAAGCGCTCGTGCCCCGGCACGTCGACGATGCTGACGTCGACGCCGCCCGGCAGCGTCATCCAGGCGAAGCCGAGCTCTATGGTCATCTCGCGGGCCTTTTCTTCGGGCAGCCGATCGGGATCGATGCCCGTCAGCGCTTTGACCAGCGTCGACTTGCCGTGGTCGACGTGGCCGGCGGTCCCAATGGTGAACATCAGCGGCGTATTCCTCCCCCGAGAGCGAGGCCTGCCGCGACTACCCGCGGGCTATGCGGCAACAGCTGCCTGCATCGCGTCGATGATGCCCTCGTCCTCCTCAGCCAGGACGGTTCGGGGATCCAGGACCACCCGGTCCGCCTCGATGCGGGCGATAACCGGAGGCGACTGCTGGCGTAGGCGTTTCAGGAGGCCGGCGGCTGGCTGGCGGGCCGGCATCCTCACCAGCGCCGTGGGCAGCGTCTCGCCGGGCAGCGAGCCTCCCCCCACCGTCGATCGGCCGGGGATCACCTCGGCGCCCGGGATCGCGGCGGCCCAGCGCTGGGCGCGATCCGTCAAAGCAGCCAGGCTCACGGCGATCATCTGCCATACCGGGATGCTCTGCACGGCGCAGCCGCGGGCGTACTCCACGAGCGTGCCGTGCAGCGCGGCCATGGTGAGCTTGTCGATGCGCGTTGCCCGCGCGAGCGGATCGCGTGCCAGGCGCTGGACGAGCTCCCGGCGGCCGGCCACAATGCCTGCCTGCGGCCCGCCCAGCAGCTTATCGCCGGAGAAGCACACCAGGTCCGCGCCGGCTCGGACGCTGGCCTGGACGGTCGGCTCGGGCGCGAGCCCGAACTGCGTCGTATCCAGCAGGCAGCCGCTGCCCAGGTCGTGGATCAGCGGCACGCCGCGATCTCTGGCCAGGCCCGCCAGCTCGTCAATCGGCACGGGATGCACGAAGCCAACCACTCGGAAGTTGCTGGAATGCACGGCTAGGAGGGCAGCGGTGCGCTCGCCGATAGCGTCCGCATAGTCGCTCACATACGTGCGGTTGGTGGTGCCCACCTCGACCAGCTTCGCTCCGCTGCGGCGCATGATGTCCGGCACCCGGAAGCCACCGCCAATTTCAACCGCCTCGCCGCGGGAGAGAATGACCTCCTTACCGCGGGCCAGCGCGCTGAGCGCCAGCAGCACCGCCGAGGCATTGTTGTTCACGACGATGGCCTCTTCTACGTCCAGAAGTTCGCACAGCAGCGGACGCAGGTGCGCGTGCCGGTCACCGCGACGGCCTGTTTCGAGGTCGAGCTCAATGGCGCTGTAGCCTCGGACGACGCCGTCGATGGCCTTGATAGCGGCTTCACAGAGCGGCGCTCGCGCCAGGTTGGTGTGGACGATCACCCCGGTGGCGTTGATCACCTGGCGGGGACCGGCGAGGATCTTGCCGTAGGCCATCGCGGCGACGCGCTCGGCGAGCTCGGACGAATCGGGCGACGACGCTTCCCCTTGAACCAGCGCCAGCCGCTCGCCCTCCAGCACCTGCCGCGCAGCGCCGACGACGAGGTCGTGCCCCAGCTCGGACATCGCGGACACCAGCAGCGGCTGCTTCAGCAGTGCGTCGACGCTGGGCAGGGAGCGAAGGTCGGCGGCTGACTCCAGTGCTTTCGTATTCATCGCAGGTCTTGGGGCGGATTATGCCCCTTTCGGACGTAAGAGGAGCTCCCCGGCCACGCCGGGGAGCTCCTGCAGCCTGCCTACGTCCGCGGTCAGCCGGGCACGAGCGCGGCTGCCGCTCGATCGACCCTCATGCCCATACCGTCGAGCATCTTGTGCAGCCGTTCGTGAGTGCCGGCACCGACCCGCTCCAGCTCGATTCGCTCGAAGGCGTCTACCAGCTCGTGATCTTGGGAGCCGAGCCCCAGCTCCATGGCCGGCAGCAGCTCCGCCGTCTCGTTGGCGATGTGCTCGCATAGGAAATCTCCGTAAGCATCCACGGCGCGCTGCAGTCGGGCACCGCTGGCGCGATCGCCGGGCGTGTAGCTCCCGACGGCGTCCGCGAAAGTCCTCACCAGCGCGCGACCTTGCTGGTGCTCGGCTTCGAGGCGGTCGGCAATCTCCGCGTCCCGCGACATGCGCAGGCGAGGGAAGAGCTCGGTCTCCTCTTTCCCATGGTGGCAGCGGTCGACGAACACCTGGATGAATTCGAGGATGTCACCGAACAGATCCTGCGGGACCGAGGCTCCCCGCGCCGCCGCGTCGGCCGCGCGCTCGAGATGGTCCAGCATCGTGAGGGCCGCGCTGTGCTCTGCCTGGAGGATTTCAACTGCTTTCACGTGCTTGCCCTTTCAGACGCGCTGCGGGCGCCAGGATTGGAAATGGTTTTCGATTCGCTTGAAGAGCGTGGTGAAGAGCACCCCCATACTGGCGATGATCAGCACGCCAACCATGACCTTGTCGGTCTGGAAGGTGTTGCCTGCGACCGCGATGAGATAGCCTACGCCGGCGGTTGAGGCGTACAGCTCTCCGACGACAACGCCCACCAGGGCATGGCCCAATCCAAGTCGTAGGCCGCTCAGGACGAACGGCACGGATCCCGGCAGGGCGATGGTCCTGAAGATCTGGAAGTCCGATGCCCCGAACGAGCGGGCGCGCTTCAGCAGTGCTTCGTCGAGGTTCTTCACGCCGGTCAGCGTATTGATCAGCACGGCGAAGACCGCACCGAGAAAGACGACCGCGATCTTGGACTTGATGCCGATACCGAGCCAGATGATCATCAGCGGCAAGAGGGCGATGCGCGGCGTGGCGTAGAAGAAGTTGACCAACGGGTCCAACAGCGCTTCCACAGGCCGGTACCAGCCCATCAGGATGCCGAACGGGATGCCGATGATGATCGCCAGCACGAACCCGTACAGGAACTCCCGTCCGCTGATGATCACGTCTCCGGTGAGCTCTCCATTGGTGATCAGCTGCCAGCCGGTCACCACAACCTTGGTGGGGTAGCTCGCGAACAGCTCGTGTGTGTCGTCGCTGCTACCGAACCACTGCCACAGGCCCAGAAGCGCCACGATCGCGGAGCTTCCTAAAAGCGGCCGGTAGTAAGCGGCGTAGAGTCGAGCGGCCAGGCTTGGTGGTTGCTCCTCCTCCTCCAGATAGCGCTCGTTCTCGATTGGAGTGACTGTTGCCATTGTTGTTTCCCCTGTTCGCTTGCTGTTTGCGGCCCTCGTCGTAGATCAGGGCCCAGATGTGATCGGCGTAGGCCAGGAACTTCGGGTCGCGTTTGAGGCTCAGCGGCCTCGGCCGTGGAAGGTCGATGTTGACGACTTCTCGAACCCGTCCCGGCCGGGCCGCGAACACCACTACCCGGTTGGAGAGGTAGATGGCCTCGTCGATGGCGTGGGTGATGAACAGCGCGGTCTTCCGTGTCGCCTCCCAGATCTTCAGCAGCTCTTCCTGCATCAGCTCGCGGGTCTGGGCATCGAGCGAGGCAAAGGGCTCGTCCAGCAGCAGCAGCTCGGGATCCACGGCCAGCGCGCAGGCCAGGTTGACCTTCTGCTGCATCCCTCCCGAGAGCTGTGATGGGTATACGTGCTCGAAACCGCTGAGCCCCACGACCTCGATAAGGCGCTCGACGATCTCTCGGGACTGCTCCTCGTGTTTGCGACCTTGGAGCTCCAGGCCGTAGAGAATGTTGTCGCGGACGGTGCGCCACGGCAGCAGCGAGGGTGACTGGAACACCACCGCCCGATCTCGGCCCGGTCGCTTGACCTCGCGACCATTGAGCCGGATGCGACCGCTCTTGATGGGGATCAGCCCGTCCACGGCATTCAGGAACGTGGTCTTACCGCAACCGCTTGGGCCGACGATCGATACGAACTCGCCCTCCTCGATCTCGAGGCTTACGTTCTGGAGGGCAACCAGGTGCTCTCCATTGCGCGGCATCACGTATTCGACGGTGACGCCAGAGGCTTCGAGCTTTGCCACAGCCTATCCCCCCGCCCTTAGCTGCGCGAGCCCAAGCCGCGCTGGGCTGCGCTGTCGACGAATGAGGCGTCGAGCATCTTCGTTACGTCGAAGCTGGCCAGCTTCGGATCGACCGCTGCCAGTGCGTCTTTCGAGGCGGTGAAGTTGGCCGCCTGAGGGTAGGGCAGCGGCGGCACGATCTCCTTGGAATGGAAGTCGTACGCGGCGCTCATGGCCTCCGTGTCGTCGGATTTAAAGTACTTCTTCATGACGTCCACGGAAAAGGCCTTGTCGGATTGCTCGCGGGCGATGCCCTGGACGATGGAGTCGACCAGCTTCTGAGCGACGTCACGGTGCGCGGACAGGTATGTCTGCGTTGCCGCAAGGCAGGTATTCACCGCGGGCAGCTTCAGTGCTGCCATGTCAAACAGTGGATGGAAGCCCTGTTTCTCCAGCGCGTAGTTGTCGGGCGGCTGCACCAGCGCTCCCTGAATGGCGCCATTGGCCATGGCGGCCGTACGCGCCGCGGCCGATCCAACCTGCACGATGGTGACGTCGGTCTCGCTCAAGCCGACGCCTCGCAGCCCTATCCGTGTGGCAATGTCGGATGAGGAGCCGATCTTGCTCACGCCCACCTTCTTACCCTTCAGGTCATCGACCGTCTTCACGTCGCGGGTGGCTTCGAAGACGTACGGGTACACGGGTGTGAGCGTGGCCAGCACCGTGAATTTGGCTCCGCCGGCGACAGCGGTCATGATCTCCGACCCACCCATGGAGCCGAACTGCACGTCCCCAGAAGTGAGGGCCGCGACGCCGCTCGAGCTCTCGACCAGCTGCAGGTCCACGTCGAGCCCGTTGCTACGGAAGATCCCGGCCTCCTGCGTGACCCACAGCGGCAGGTCGTCGATGATCAGGTTGCTGTACGAGAGGGTCACCTTCGTGAGTGGGGCCGAAGGCACTGCGCTGGCGGGCGCGGTGCCGGCGGACGGCTTGGCCGCGGGCGAGGGGCCGCCGCTCGACGCGGCCGGCGCAGCCGCCTGGCCGCAAGCCGTAAGCGCCAGGGCCACGGCCGTCAGCAAGCTTGGAATACTGGTTCTTGGATGCACTGCTTCCTCCTTTACATAAGTAAGCAATCGAAATGGTTTGGAGAGCCACGAGCTTGGTGGTGCAGTAATCGATGCTCTCCTCCTGCCTATCGACGCCAGCTTCGGGGCTAGCCTAGGTGGATTGTGTGAACCTGGTGTGTCCATTCAGCGAACGATCGGCGCAAAATACCCTCGTCGGTACGCTCGCGTCTACGGGCCGTTGATCGGCCGTTTATGCCGTCTTTAGCAGGGGGCCTCTAAAAACAAATGCGGTGATGGCCTCTCCGGATCGAGCTGCAAGTACCTCCGAGTGGCCGGCGCGCCCGGGAGGCCGGGTCTACTCGTCGGGCTACGGCACCGTGCTGGTCGTCGATCGTGATGAGGTGGGCAAGCCGGCGCTGGAGGAGGCTTTCCTTAAGGAAGGGCTCCAGATCCTGTGGGGCCGGTCGGAGCACGAGGCTCAGCAGCTGCTGAATGCCCACCGTCCGGGCTTGATCGTGTTGAACCCGCGTCTCGGCCCGGAAGACGGCTGGCTGGTCTATCGCCGGCTGCTGCTGTTCGAAGTGCCCATTCTGGTGCTGGCCGGTGACCACCCCGCTGTTCAACGAGTGGCCCTGGCTCTGGGCGCCACGGACTGCCTATGCGGTCCTGTTCCGGCCGCGGAGGTCGCGGCCCGAGCACGCCGTCTCCTGGGCCGGTCTGCGACGGCCGGCGCACACTCGGTGAGCTATGGGGGCATCACCTTGGACAGATCGCAAGGAGTCGTGCGGTTGGATGGGCGTGAGGCCAACGTCACCCGCACCGAATGCACGCTGCTCGATGCGCTGCTGCAAGCGCAGGGCCGCGTAGTGTCGCGCGATCAGTTGGTGCAGAGAGCTCGCGCGGAAGCGGGAGCGCTGCCGCTGTCGCGGTCCATCGACGCTCACGTTCGGGCGCTGCGGCGCAAGCTGGGAGACGATCCCCGCCAGCCGAGACTCATCGAGTCCGTTCGGGGCTTTGGCTACCGGCTGGCCGCGCTGCCCGCTGCGCCAGCCGAGGGACTGCTGAAGGCCGCCTTCGATGTGCTGCCAACCGCCTGCCTGGTCGTGGATCGGCAGCGCGCCGTCCATATCGTCAACCGGCGTGCCGAGTCCCTGCTCGGGCTCTCTCGTGGCGTGGCCGCGACCCAGACCTGTGCGGAGCTGCTGGGGTGTGATGCCCGACTAACCAAGAGCGGGCGCTGCGCGGGTCTCGAGGCGTTGAGCACCAGGCTGCCCCAATCCGTTCGCCGGCACGTTGGGATGCCGGACGGACAGCTGACCATCGAAGAAGTGGCCGCTGCGCTGCCGGATTCCGACGGCTATTTCGTGCTGGAGCTGCGCGAGGTAGCCGAGTGATCGAGGCGCCGCCATCGAGCGCCTCGGTGCTGCTGCTGTGTCTCAGCGGTCGCGCCGGCGATGCTCAGCAAACGCTGCAGGACGAGGGCCTGTGGGTCACGGTCTTCCATGACCTGCGACAGGCCCTGGACCGCGTGCAGAAGGAGCGGCCGGATCTCCTGCTCGTCCTGCTGGAGGGCAGCCGACCGAGTGAGTGGCAGGAGTGCATGCGGCTGGCGTCTGCCGCCGGCCGGCCGATGCTGGTGCTTACCCAGGATCAATCGATCGAAGCTCGGCTGACGGCCCTGGCTAGCGGCGCGGACGACGTGCTGACCTGTCCGTACGACGCGCTTGAGCTCGTGGCCCGGGCCCGGGCGCTGCTGAGGCGGTCCGTGCCCGAGCTCATCGTGGCGGCACGTCTTCGCCACCAGGAGCTGGAGCTGGACGTCGAAGGGCATCGGGCGCATCTCGGCGGCCGTCCGCTGGAGTTGACTCCGGTCGAGTTTCGGCTGTTGCAGACGCTCCTCGAGGCGCCCCAGCGGACGTTCAGCCGGGATGAGCTGCTGACACACGTGCATACCTATGACGACGATCTGCCCCTGGATAGATCGGTCGACGTCCACATCCGCGATTTGCGCCAGAAGCTCGGCGACGTCGCCGACATGCCGCGCTACATCGCGACCGTGCGCGGCGTGGGGTATCGGTTGGCGGCCGAGCCCGAGCAGTCTCGGGTTGTGGGAAGCAGGGCGGAGCTGAACGGGCGCAGCGCCATAGTGACCGGCGGCGGTCGCGGCATAGGTGAAGCCATTGCGCGAGCGCTGGCAGCCGCGGGGGCCAAAGTGGCGCTGGTAGCGCGTACCGAGGCCGAGGTCCAGGCTGTGGCGGCGGATGTGCGCCGTTCCGGAGGCGCCGCGGAAGCGGTGGTCGCTGACGTGACCGATCCTGCGCAAGTGCGCGCGGCGGTGGAGCGTACCATCGGCCGCCAGGGCGGCTTAGACATCCTGGTCTGTGCCGCGGGCATGGCCGCCAGCCTGCCGCTGGTCGAGATGGATGACGACCTGTGGGACCAGCTGCTGGCGGTCAACCTGACCTCGGCTTTCTATGCCGCTCGGGCCGTTCTCCCGCACATGATCGAGCGCCAGTGGGGCCGCATCATCAACATTGCCTCCACCGGCGCCAAGATCGGCTACGCCTACACCAGCGGATACTGCGCCGCCAAACACGGCCTGCTCGGGCTCACTCGGGCACTGGCCGTCGAAGTGGTGAGCAAGGGCATCACCGTGAACGCCGTCTGTCCTGGATTCGCCGCGACCGCCATGACTCAGGCGACGGCTCAGCGGCTGGCACAGAAGACCGGCCGGACGATCGACGAGGCGCTGGACAGCCTGGCGCGCTTCAGCCCCCAACGGAGGCTGATCGAGCCGCGTGAGGTCGCGCGCGTCGTCCTGATGCTGGCCGGCGAGGGTGCGGGCGGTATCACCGGACAGGGAATCAACGTCGACGGCGGAGCCGTCATGAGCTGATGGAGAGATTGATGAAGCTGGACCAGTACACGTCGTTCAAGACCGCGCAGGACCAGGGGGTGCTGTGGATCACGCTCAACCGGCCGGACCGGCTGAACGCGATCACCTTTGAGGTCTACCGTGAGCTGACTGACCTCATGGGCGCGCTGCAGGGCGCGGAAGACGTGCGCGTAGTCGTCATCAGCGGCCAGGGCAAGGCCTTTTGCTCGGGTGGCGACGTGCACGACATCATCGGTCAGCTGCTGCACCGCGACATGCGGGGCGTGCTCGAGTTCACCCGCATGACGGGCTTGCTGACGGAGCGGATGCGCATCCTGGACAAGCCGATCGTCGCCGCTATCAACGGCATGACGGCGGGGGCAGGGACCGTGGTCGCCCTCGCCAGTGACTTTCGCATCCTGGCCCGCTCGGCTCGTTTCGCGTTCCTGTTCACGAAGGTAGGCCTCACCGGCGGCGACATGGGGGCTGCTTATCTGCTGCCGAAGGTCGTTGGCCTGGGGCGAGCCACCGAGCTGCTGTTCCTGGGCGACACCATTGACGCCGACACGGCCGATCGCTACGGCCTGGCGTACAAAGTGGTGGACGACGACCAGCTGTGCACCGAGGCTGACGCTCTGGCCACTCGCCTGGCTGCCGGTCCGAGCCTGGCCTATGGGATGACCAAGCGCCTCCTCAACAACGAGTCCGCGATGGATCTTCACAGCGCCATCGAGACCGAGGCCGAGGCCCAGGCGCTGCTGCTGATGGGCAAGGACCACCGCGAGTTCTACGAGGCCTTCTGCGCCAAACGCCCCCCTGTATGGACGGGACGGTAGCCCGGTAGGCGCGGCCTCGCGTCCCGACGCTGCCCCATGGGTGGTTTCCATCGATAACACGGCGTCAAGGGGACGACAAGGCGCGCCAGGCTCGCCCCGTTTCGTGGGCCCGAAGGCTCACGCAGGTATCTCCCGGCCGGTCGATTGTGACCGGCCCTGCGTTTCGACGCGGCGCAGCTCCCCTGTTGTGAAGGCTGAGCATCTCGCTCCACCCAGCGCGCCATGTCCGGACCGTGTGTACAGCGCCCGCCCCAATTTCGAAGGACGCTTGCGCATGCTTTGCGCACAAACGACACACTACGCTCACAGTTCGGGTCTAGCCTGGCCTCATGAACCAATCGGAGTACCGGGTGGTGGGAGTCGTCGGAGCTGGGACGATGGGCTCCGGCATCGCCTACCAGGCGGCCAGTACGCTCGGCTGCGGCGTGGTCGTCTGTGACCTCGACCAGCCGGCGCTCGATCGCGGCCGCACCCTGATGGACAAGCAATGCCAGGGTGCGATCGCGCGCGGCAAGGCCACGGCGGAGCAGGTCGAAGCCTGGCAGCGCAGGCTCGAGTTCCATGTGGGCCTGGACGCGCTGGCGCCCGCCGACGTGGCTGTCGAAGCGGTGTTCGAGGACCTGGCGATCAAGCGCGCCACCTTCACTCAGCTGGACCAGGTGTGCCGGCCCGATGCGCTGCTGGCCAGCAACACTTCCGGACTGTCGATTACCGCCATCGCCGCGGCGACCACGCGCCCGGAGCGAGTCATCGGCACGCATTTCTTCAATCCGGTGCCGGCCATGAAGCTGGTCGAGGTGGTTCGCGGGCTGGCGACCTCTGACGAGACCGTGGCCCGCGCCGAAGCTTTCTGCCGCGCCTTGAACAAGGAGGTGTGCACGGCCCGAGACTTTCCCGGGTTCGTGACCACGCGTGTCGGGCAAGCGCTGATAGCTGAGGCGATTCGCTGCCTGGAGCAGGGCGTGGCCGACGCCGCGAACATCGACCGCGGCGTCAAGCTCGCCTACAACTACCCGTTGGGGCCGCTGGAGCTGGCGGACCTCATCGGCCTGGACGTCGAGCTGCACATCCTGGAGTCGCTGTCCGAAGAGCTGGGAGAGCGCTTCCTTCCCAGCCCCCTGCTGCGCCGGCTGGTCGCCGCCGGGCGCCTGGGCCGCAAGTCTGGCAGCGGCTTCTACGAGGTCGAGGCGGCTCATGCCTAGCGCTGAAGTCGAGGGCCAGGTAACCCTGCTGCTCGATGGACGGCGGCGCCGGCCGGCGCTTGGACGGGCCATGGCCAGCCTCATGGAAGCAGCCGCGCTGCCTGATGGCGTGCGCCTGCGGCCATTGACGGTGGATGATGAGGACGAAGTGGCTCGGCTGGCTGCCGAGCTGGGGCGGAGCGCCGATCCTGAGCAGTGGCGCGCCCGCCTCGAAGTATCGGGATACGGCCGGCCGGTGTGCTGGGGAGTCGAGGTGGACGGGCGCCTGGTGGGCCAGGTGCTGGGTCACGTCAGAGGGGACGACTTCGGATTGAGCGGCGACGTGGCCTGGCTCGAGGTGCTCGGCGTGCTGCCTGCCTGGCAGCGGCGCGGGCTCGCCCGCCTGCTGGTCGAAGCATTTGTCGAGGACAGCGGCAGTCGGGGACTCTCGCGCGTGGCCACATTGGTGAACCTGCACGACCAGCCGCTGCGCCGCTTTTTTCGCAGCCTTGGATTTCGGCAATCAGCCCTGTTGAGCATGGAGAGGAGGGTTTGAGCGTGGCAACGGTCATGACTGAATCACGAGCGGAGGCCTATCGGGAGGTCATCGAGGATCGGGCCTTCCCGACGGTTCGCACCTACAAGGAGAAGACCGGCCGCGCGGCGGTTGGCTACTTCCCGGTATACACCCCCGTGGAGCTCGTCCACGCCAGCGGTATGCTGCCGGTGGCGCTGTTCGGTGGGGGCAACCAGATCGAGCTGGCGCACGCCGACTCGCGCTTCCAGTCGTTCGTGTGCTCGATCGTCAAGAGCACGCTGGAGCTGGGCCTCACCGATAAGCTCGATTGCTTCGACGGCATGGTCTTCCATTCGATATGCGACCCGGCGCGCAACCTGGCGAGCGTATTCAAACGCAATTTCCCCGACAAGCCCGTGGAGTTCATTCATTTCCCGCAAAACCCTGGCTCGCCGTCCGCCCTGGCGTACCTGGAGGGTGAGTACCAGCGCCTGGTGGGCGTCTTTGGCCAATGGTCCGGACACCAGGTGAGCGACGCTCAGCTGGCGGCCAGCATCGAGCTGTACGACCGCGTGCGTGCCTTGCTGCGGGAGCTCTACGCGCTCCGTGCCGCGTCCCCGGAGCGGCTGTCGGCGGTCGATTCCTACGTGCTCACACGCTGCAGCTGTCTGCTGCCGCCCGAAGAGTCGGTGCCGCTGTTGGAAGGGGCGCTGGCCGGCGCCCGAGCGCTGGAAGCAAAGACCCAGGACCGCGTCCGGGTGGTGCTCATTGGCGCATTCTGCGAGCAGCCGCCGTTGGATCTGATCGACAGCCTGGAGCGTGCCGGCTGCTACATCCTGGACGACGATTTTCAGCTCGGCACGCGCTTCCTGACGGACGACGTCGCCAGCGCGGGCGGGCCGCCGCTCCGGGCGTTGGCCGAGAGCTATCTCAATCACAGCGTGCACGCCAGCGTCAAGCATGACCTGCGCAAACCGCGCGCCGCCGGCCTGCTCGACAAGGTGCGCGATCTGCACGCCGACGCGGTCATTTTCCTGGGAGCCAAGTTCTGCGAGCCGGCGCTGTTCGACTATGCCCTCTACCGCCGGGCGCTGGAAGAGCACGACATCCCGCACCTGTTCCTGGAATTCGAGGAAAAGATGTGGCTGTACGACCGAGTGCAGTCCGAAGTGGAGACCTTCGTTGAATCGATGTTGTTCAGCTAATCGAGCCGGCGCCGCCGGATCTTGAGGAGAGAAGACGATGAGCGCAACCGCAACCTTCGAAGCGAGCTTCCACGACGTGGCTCGCGACCTGATGGCTCGCTACTACGAAGAGATGACTCAGGTCGCCAAGAGCAGCACCCCGCGGGCCGTGCACCTGCTGATCGCCGGTAACCCGGTCGAGCTGGTCCGAGCGTTCGACCTGCTGCCGGTCTTTCCCGAAGTAAACGACCTGCAGCTGGCGGTCAAGAAGAAGTCGCTGCCCTACATCCAGAAGGCCGAGGAGATGGGCTACTCGACCGATAACTGCGCCTACGTCAAGGCCGACATCGGCCTGTTCATGTCCGGACGCGAAGCGGGCTTTGCCACCATTCCGGTGCCGGCCGTGGTGTTGTGCAACTACGTTGGCTGCAGCGTGTACCTGCACTGGTTCGAGCACCTGGCGGAATACACCAACGCCCCCGCCTTCAACATCGACGTGCCGTTCGTTCGGACGCCCGACGGTGAGCCTCGCGCCGAAGACGTGACCTATGTGGTCAAGCAGCTGGAGCAGCTCATCGAGCTGTTCGAGAAGGTGACGGGCAAGAAGTTCGAGTACGCCAGGCTGCAGCGCACGGTCGAGCTCTCGTCGCAGGTGGGCGAGCTGTGGTGCGCCATCAAGCAGCTCACCAAGCAGCGGCCGGCTCCCTTCGACGCCTACTTCGACGCGGTCAACTTCATGGCGCCGCTGTATGCCCTGCGCGGCACCGAGGAGTGCCTGCGCTTCTTCGAGCTGGTGTACAAGCAGCTGCACGAGAAGGCCAAGCTGGGCCAGGGCCCGCTGCCGGAGGAGAAGATCCGCTACGTCATCGAAGGCCCTCCACCGTGGCCCTACCTGCGCAACTTCCGCGAGCTGTTCTCGCGCTGGGGCGCCGTGGCGGTGGCCTCCACCTATTCGACGGTCGGTGGCTTGTGGGAATTTGGCTTCAAGCATGACCCCGCTCACCCGCTGGAGAGCATCGCCCAGCACATGCTCAAGGAGAACGTGTGCAACCGCAACTTCCTGCAGCGCTACGAGCAGATCGGCCGCTACGTCGAAGAATGGGGCGCGGACGGGATCGTCATCCACTCGGTCAAGAGCTGCCGCCTCTTCTCGGCCGGCCAGGGCGACATGCGCGAGTACTTCGCTCGTGAGAAGGGCTGGCCCACTCTGCTGATCGAGTCGGACCTGGAGGATCCGCGCTACTACTCGCAGGCGCAGCTCCAGAACCGCATTGACGCCTTCTTCGAAGGCATCGAGCATCGCAAGCTCACGCACGTGTGACGTGGAGGGAAAGCAATGTTGTACGGAGTCGGAGTCGACGTCGGGTCCACCCAGACCAAGGGCGCGCTGATCAATGAGCGCCGCGAGATCGTGGCTCGTAGCCTGATCGATACCGGCGCCAACGTTTCTCGCGCGGCGGAGCGCACCTTCGATAACCTGGTGGAGGCAGCGGGCATCAGCCGCAGCGACGTGGGATCGGTGGTTGGCACAGGCTACGGGCGCTACAAGGTCACCTTCGGCGATACGCAGGTGACCGAGATCAGCTGCCACGCCAAGGGCGCGTGCTACGCCTTCCCCAATACCCGCACCGTGGTCGACATCGGCGGCCAGGACGCCAAGGCTATCCAGGTCGGTGAGGGCGGTGAAGTGCGCGATTTCTCCATGAACGACAAGTGCGCCGCCGGCACCGGGCGGTTCCTGGCCAATTCGGCCGAGGCCCTGGGGTTGACGCTGGGCGAAATCGGAGAGCTCAGCCTGCAGGCGCGCCATCCTGTCCGGCTCAGCACGGTGTGCACGGTGTTCGTGGAGTCCGACATCCTGTCCTACCTGGCGCAGGGCAAGCGGGTGGAGGACATTCTCGGCGGTGTCCACGCGGCCATCGCCACGCGGACCGTATCGCTCATGCATCGTGTCGGCTTGGAGCAGGAGGTCACGTTTACCGGAGGCGTGTCCCGCAACATCGGCATCGTGCGGGCGCTCGAAGAGAAGCTCGGCTGCCCCTTGAACGTGAGCGATGACGCCCACTACATGGGCGCCATCGGGGCCGCGCTGTTCGCGCTGGAGCGCGCCCAGAGCGGCATCGGCTGGGCGGCGTAGTCAAAGCCAGGCAGGAGGAAAACCATGATCGTCGCTGGAGTAGACATCGGATCTCGGACTACCAAGGCCGTGCTGCTGGACGAGCGGCAGAAGCTGCTGGGTCGAGCCCGGCTGCGCACGCGGCCCGACTTCGAGGCTATCACCGAGGAGGTGCTGGCCCCGGCGCTGGCCCAGGCTGGAGCGGCCCGCGGGGACGTGAGCTACCTGGCCACGACCGGCTTCGGCCGCTACAACGTCGCGGCCCGCGACCTGCAGGTGACCGAGATCACCTCGGCTGGCCGGGGGGCCGTGTACCTGTTCCCCGGCACGCGCTCGATCATCGACATCGGCGCGCAGAACACGCGCGCCATTCACGTGGATGCCGAGGGCCGGGTCAAGCAGTTTCGCAGTAACGACAAGTGCGCCGCCGGAGCCGGCAGCTTCGTGGAGCGCGCGGCCAAGTACCTGGAGATCACGATCGATGACGTTGGCCCGCTCTCGATGGGCGGTGACAAGCCGGTGACCATCAGCAGCATATGCGCCGTGCTGGCCGAATCGGAGATCATCAACCACGTCACCGACGGGCTGCGGGTCGAAGACATCCTGCGCGGCGTGCACAACTCCCTGGCCGGGCGGGCCATGGCGCTGTTGAAGCGCGCCGGGATGGAGCCGGAGTTCACGATCGTCGGCGGAGCCTCGAAACAGGCGGGCATGGTGCGGGCGCTCAGCGAGGCGCTTGACGGCCCTGTTAACTCCAGCGAAGACTCGGATCTGGCCTGCGCGCTGGGGGCTGCGCTGCTGGGTCTGGTGCGGCTGCGGAAGCTGGGCTTGCTCCCCGCCGAGCAAACGGCGGCGGTCGCCGCGGCATAGCGGAGGCTGGTTATGGCTGTCGCACCGGCTGCGCCGCTGATACGGTCGGAGATCCGCGAAGACGTCGCCTACCTCACGTTGGACCGGCCGCCCCTGAACGTCCTGAGCATTGCCATGATGGAGCAGCTGTCGGCGGCTCTGGACGAAGTCACCGTGGCGCCGAGCTTGCGAGCTGTCGCGCTGCGCGGCGCAGGCAAGACCTTCTGCGTGGGAGCCGACATCGGCGAACACCAGGGCGAGACGCTGCGCCCGCTGCTCGATGCCTTCCATGCGCTCATCCTGCGGCTGCTGCAGTGCCCGGTGCCGGTGGTTACGGGCGTCCATGGCTACGCGTTGGGTGGCGGCTGCGAGCTGGTGGTGGCGTCCGACGTCGTGATCATGGCCGGGGACGCCAGTATTGGTGTGCCCGAGATTTCGCTGGGCGTGCTCCCGCCGGCGGCAGCGGTGCTGCTCCCCAGGCTGATGGGCCCGCACCGGGCGCTGGAGCTCATCCTGCAGGGGGAGTCGGTGTCCGGCGTCGAGGCCCAGCGGCTCGGTCTGGCCAGCCAGGCGGTGCCGGCGAGCGAGCTGGATGGGGCCATGGAGCGGGTGTTGAACCGCTTTCGCCAGCTCAGCGGCGCGGCCCTGCGGCGTGCGCGGCGGGCGGTCACGGAGTCCATGGATCTTCCGGTCCGGACCGCGCTGGAGCGGCTGGAAGAGATGCAGCTGCGGGAGATCATCCCGTCGCCCGACGCCCAGGAAGGCCTCAAGGCGTTCCTCGAGAAGCGCCGGCCGGTGTGGCTGCATCGATAGCGAGACATTTGGAGCAAGGAGCAAGTTCGATGGGCCATTTCGAGCCAAAGGACGCGGCGGACTTCAAGTTCCAGCAGATCCTGTACGAGAAGAAGGACTGGGTGGCGCGCATCACCTTCAATCGCCCCCAGGTCTACAACTGCTGTGGCGCCATCACCGCCAGGGAGCTGACCGAGGCGTTCACCGACGCTTCGTGGGACGACAGCGTGGCGGTGGTAGTGCTCACCGGCGCCGGCAAGGACGCCTTCTGCACCGGCGGCGACGTGCGCGAGTACGCCGATGAGTACACCAGGCGCCCGCGCGACTACTGGAAGTGGATTGGCGGGTTCCAGACGTGTATCGACGCGCTGAGGAATATCGGCAAGCCGACGATTGCGCGGCTGAACGGCATGGTCGTCGGCGGAGGCAACGAATTCAACCTGGCTTGTGACCTGGCCATCGCCGCCGATCACGTGCGCATCCGGCAGGTCGGCACTCAGGTTGGCAGCGTTGCCTGCGGCGGGGCCACGCAGTGGCTGCCGATCGTCATCGGCGAGCGGCGCGCTCGCGAGATGCTCTACCTGTGCGAGTGGGTGGACGCCCCCACGGCCCTGCAGTGGGGCCTGGTGAACCAGGTGGTGCCTTACGAGCAGCTGGATGACGCGGTGGACAAGCTCGCCGCCAAGCTCATCGACAAGTTCCCGGAGTGCCTGCGCTACACCAAGCAGCAGACCAACTTCTGGAAGGATCTGTCCTGGTCCAGCACCATCGGTCATGCGCGAGACTGGCTGGCGCTGCACTTCGCCAGCCTCGAGCCGTACGAGGGCATGCGGGCCTTCATCGAGAAGCGCCAGCCTGACCGTATCGGCCTGCGCCGCAAGGCAGCCATGGGAGGATCGTCGGAGTTCCTGTTCGGCCCTTACACCCAGGACTGCGCCACGTGCGGAGCGCGCGGCATTCCCGAGGAGTTCCGCTATTGCGGTGTGTGCGGCGCCGAGCTCGCGCCCGTGCCGGCGGGGGCGGTGGTGGCCGCCAACGGCCACAAGGCCTAGTCCATGCGAGCGGCAGTGTTCTACGGCTCAGGGGAGCCGCTGCGACTCGAAGACGTCCCCGTTCCTGAAGTAGGTCCCGGCGAGCTGCTGCTGAAGGTGAGCGCCTGCGGCCTGTGTCATAGCGACCTGCACTACCTGGACCACGGGGTTCCCACGTTCCACAAGCCACCGCTGATCCTGGGTCACGAAGCAGCAGGCGTGGTGGCCAAAGTGGGCTCCGGGGTGACCAACCTGGCTGAGGGCGATCCTGCGCTCATGCCCGCACTGCTGTGGTGCGGCGCCTGCCGCTACTGCTGGAGCGGACGCCACAACATCTGCGTCCACAGCCGCATGCCCGGGAACGACGTGGACGGCGCCTTTGCCGAGTACGTCAAGGCGCCGGCCGATCAGTGCTTCAAGCTGCCGCCGGAGATCCCGCTCGTCGAAGGCTGTGTCATCGCCGATGCGCTCACGACCCCGTACCACGCGGTCGTCGACCGTGCTCGGGTGCAGCCCGGAGAGATCGTGCTGGTGGTGGGTTGTGGTGGGGTGGGCATCAACGCCGTGCAGATCGCGGCCGCGATGGGCGCGCACGTGATTGGCGTCGACTTGTCCGACGAGCGGCTGGAATGGGCGCGCACCTGCGGCGCGGCCAGCACGATCAATGCGCGAACCGATCCCGACTATCCCCGCACCATTCGCAAGCTGACCGACGGCGGTGTGGACGTGGCCATCGAGGCCATCGGCAACCAGGCTGCGCAGCTCCAGGCGTTCGGCTCCGTGCGTACGGGCGGACGGTTGATCCTGCTCGGCTACAGCGACAAGGACCTGGCGCTCAACGCTTCGCGCATCATGTACCGCGAGCTGATGGTCATTGGCACGCTCGGCTGTCCGCCCGACGGCTACCGCCGAGTCATCGACATGGTTCGAGAGGGCCGGCTGCGCCTGCTGGTGACGGGCCAGTATCCGCTGGGGGACATCAACGCCGGTCTCGATGCGCTGCGCCGCGGCGAGGGGCTGCGCTCAGTCGTGATTCCGTGAGCCGGCAGCGGCAGCGACGGTAGCCGGTTCGGGCGCGGGTGGCTGCCCCGGCTGCGCTGGGTGCAGCTCGCCTTTCAGGGCCGCGCGGGCGATGACGATGCGCTGGATGTGTGACGTGCCCTCGTAGATCTGATAGCCCTTGATGTCGCGCAGGTAGCGTTCTACGGGACTCTCGTTGCTGTAGCCATAGCTGCCGTGGAGGAGGACGGCCTGGTTGGCCGCGCGCGCCGCTACCTCGCTGGCGAACAGCTTGGCCATGGATACCTCGGCCGTATTGCGCTGTCCGCGGGCCCGCCCGGCTGCCGCTCGGTAGACCAGCAGCCGGGCCGCTTCGACTTCCGTGGCCATGTCGGCAATGGCCTGCTGGATCATCTCGAACTCCCCGATGGGCTTGCCGAACTGGACCCTCTGCCGGGCAAACGTCAGACACTCGTCTACACAGGCCTGCCCCACCCCCACGGCCCCGGCTGCCACGCCCAGGCGGCCGTGGTCCAGCGCGCTCATGGCCACCTTGAATCCGTCGCCCTCGGCGCCCAGCCGGTTTCCCAGCGGGACGCGGCAGTCCTCGAAGGTCATGCGCACGTGATCGGAGGCGCAGTGCCCCAGCTGGCGGCCAGGCATAGGCTGGCGCCGCAGGCCGGGGGTGGAAGTGGGCACCAGGAAGGCGGTAATGCCCTTGTGCTTCAGCTCGCGATCGATGGTGGCGAACACCACCGCCAGGTCGGCGTGCAGGGCATTCGAGATCCAGTGCTTGACGCCGTTCAGGACGTAGCTGTCGCCCTCGCGCCGGGCGGTCGCCTCCATGCTGCTGACGTCCGAGCCCGCGTTCGGCTCGGTGAGGGCATAGCAGCCGCGCAGCTCTGCGCGGGCCAGCTTGGGGAGGTACGTGCGCTTCTGTTCCTCACTGCCCCAGCCGGCGATGGCCATGGAGTGCAGGCCCAGGTGCACGGCCAGGAAGCCCCGCACCGAGGAGCAGGCCCGCCCCAGCTCCTCGTACACCAGCGCCATTTCGAGCGGAGAGAGGCCGGAGCCTCCGTATTCGACGGGCACTGTCCCACCCAGGAAGCCCAGCTCGGCCATGCGGCGGATGATCCGGTCGGGAATCACCCCCTCCTCGTCCATGAGTCGCGCAACCGGCGCGACCTCGTCCTGGGCAAATGCCCGCGCCACGTCTCGGATGTGCCGCTGCTCGGTGGTCAGCTCAAAGTCCATCCGCTCCATGATCCTCGCCTGCTCGGCAGCGCCGCGTGAACGGACGCTAAACGGAACGTAAAGCCAAGGGAAGGGGCGGATTGGCCGGTCGGAACCGTGCTGCCACCCAACGACCGGGGCAGCACTCCGCCTGAGTCCCGCGAAGTGCGCAATAGGCGTCGGGCGGTTGCTCGTACTGTGCCCCATGGTGGTGATGTTCATCACCATCATCGGGCGCGCGCTCAGCTCGCCATGGGCAGCGGCAGTGGCATCACCTCCTTGGGCTCGAAGAGCTTGGCCAGGGACTCAGCACTGAGGTAGCGGCGGCTGACTTGCCACTCCGTCGTGTTGCTCGGACAGGACAGCTCCGACGAGCCGCACGACAGCATCGGTGTTGGGGAAGATGCCGACCACGTCGGTCCGGCGCTTGATCTCCCTATTCAGCCGCTCGAGCGGGTTGTTGCTCCAGATCTGGCGCCAGTGGTCAGTGGGGAACGCCAGATAAGCCAGGACGTCGGGCTCTGCGTCGTCGAGCAGCCTCGCCAACCGTGGGTACCGCTCCCGGAAGGGGTCGGCGACGCGTCGCCATTGCTCGTGGGCACTCATAGGATCGGGCTGGGCGAACACCGTTCGGATGGTGGCGGCAGCCATCTGGGCGGCCGACTTGGGCACCAGGGCCAGCGCATTACTCACGAAGTGGACGCGGCAGCGCTGCCAGCTGGCGCCCTGCAGGACCGCGGCGATGGCGCCTTTGAGGTCCTCGTGAGCATCGCTGATCACGAGCTGTACGCCGTTCAACCCGCGACTCACCAGGCCTCGGAGGAACTGCAGCCAGAAGGCACCGTCCTCGCTGGGACCGACGTCCAAGCCGAGCACCTCGCGTTCGCCGGCTCTGACGCCGATGGCGATGACGATCGCCTGCGACACCACCCAGTCATCCTGACGCACCTTGGCGAAAGCGTCGAGCCAGACGTACGGGTACGGTCCGTCCAGACGCCTGGCTCGGAACCCCTCCACTTGGGCGTCCAACTCTTCACAGAGCCGTGAGACCTGGCTCTTGCTGATGCCGCGCAGCCCCAGCGCCTGCACCAGGTCGTCGACGCGCCTGGTCGAGACGCCCTGCACGTACGCCTCCTGGACCACCGCAACCAGCGCCCGCTCAGCAACTGACCTTTGTCGTGCACCCGAGCGATGACATGCTTTATGCATCGTGGAACCTCGTCGTGCAGATTCTGCCCGTCGTCCATCCTTGGCCCTGCCTGACCCCACGGTAGCTGTACTAATCCAGCGCTCCCGGGAGGAAGGCAAGCTCTCGTTTGGTTCAAACAGTACACACGCGCTCCTAGAGTACGTGACGAACATGCTTGGCAGTGAGTGGTGCGACCAGCAGCTGTCCGGGTTCGAGGCCTGGGTCAGGACACAGTCCGACCCCGTGCTGCAGGTGAAGGTCTTAGACCGTCCCCTGCATTCGAACCCGGTCGTCGCGATGTTATGGGCGGCTCGCCGATATCAGCAGTCCCGGAGCGATTACCCCAGCTTGCCGCCGGCTGGAGCCCAGCGCTTTCTGCAGGTCGCGCTGGATCTGGCCACGACGGAGTCGGTTGCCGGCCGCGTCTTTTCGGAGCGACCCGAGGTCCATGCGCGCCGGCAGATGGCGAAGCGCCTACGCAATCGGGAGGGCGCATGGGCGTTGATCCACGAAACCAGGACACTGGCTCATTTCGAGCGCCTTGGCCTCACGCCAGAGCCTTTCTTTCTCATCGACTCCAGTCCGCAGGAGATGGTGCTGACGTGTGAGGGGGAGCGCGTTCCCGTCGAGTGCAAGGTCAAGCTGCCGGGTACCGGCCGGGTCGTTTCCATGGAGCACTTCACCAGGCTGGCCTGTGATCTGACGCGGACGCTCCATGCCCTCGGTCGCCGCGTCGAGGTGTGCATCGCCGGCAGCACGCTGTCTGATGATGCTGACGTGGCGCTGCTGCAGGGCGAGGTCCTGCGGTGCTCTGAGCAGCCGGGCGAGGGGTACGCCTTGGTGTCCGCCGCTGGCGGCCGGCACTATGCGGTGCAGGTCAAGCTGCTGTCCGACCGGCAGATGACTGCCGCAGATGTTGCCGCCAAAACGGTCGAGCGCAGTATGTTCCCAGCGCTTCGAGTGGCCGGATCTGACGGGCGGGAGCAGGTCGTGATCGGCATGAAGTGCAATGGCAGTCACGAGCCCTGGAGGACCTGGATGGATTCGCTGGCCGAGATGGCCGGCAAGTGGGCCGCTCACCCGCCGGGCATTGTCGCCATCCACTTCTCCGACCCCATCGACGACCTGGAGGCCATCAGTCCTGGCGCGCAGGCGGACGCGGCCATCCGGCGGTGGACCGAAAAGTGCCTCGCGTCGGGTGCAATCACCAGGCTTCAGGCCGAGCGCATCCTGTCCGCGCCGTTTCCGCAGGGCCAGGCGCCATCTATTGACCACGTGCTATTGCGCATGATTGACGACCTCCCTCAATTTGCCGCCGTCATGTTCTCGACTGAGCCTGACCTGGGATTGAGTCAGCAGGGTGTGCCCGGCTCGGGGTGGACCTTGCCAACGAAGCGTTTGCCCAGAGCCTTTCCCGCAGGCCATGCCAGGCCATCGACCCGACGGCTCGAGCGTCTGGATGCCTAATCGGCACACGGAAACCGCCGAGGCGAACGCCATTGGCAGGACCGAAACGCGCCGGCGATCTGGCATTGGGCAGATGCTGCACCTATCGGCCTCGCCCAGTTTCGCAGCCCAATTGCAGTTGATAAGAGGCCAAACCCACACCACCCGAAGCTAACTCCCCATCATTGGGCGGAGAACTATGCGTTACGCACTTAGAGCCGACATCGAAGGCAAGCTAAAGATTGGCACCTATCTACTGGTAGGCCCCGATGGGCTTTCCTATGAACTCCACACAGACGAACAGGGGTGGCTTACCCACGTTCGCGTTGGCGCCAGGGTCGTACCAGCGGAGTTTGCAGCATCGGTCGTGCCGGAACCAGCTGGTAATCACGTACGGGTTGAAATAAAACACAATCCCAAGATCAAAGCGCAATTACTGAAGGCCTTGCAGGCGCTTGAGTCCGAGCTCTCCTTTGCTGCCCAGGGCGCCCTACAGCGCCTTCGCTGGGACCGAGTAACCGAGGAACGCATTCCCGAGACGGACGAAGAACGCTCGCTAGTAAGTGTTCCGGAGGTCGGCCTCGCGAGCGACTATCCTCCCCGCGAAGTGTCACTCAGCCCAGAGGAAATCCGAACGGCGATCGAGGACGGCTGCTTCTTCCCGGAGCTGACTTTGCCAAAGGCTTTTCTTCGCGAGGGGATGAACGAATTCAGCAACTTCCGCTACATACAAGCGTTTTACAACTTCTTTTTTGTGATAGAGGGTTTCTATTCGCAGGGGAAGTCGGCAGAGAAGGAAGTGCTCAAGGCGTTTGCTTCATCACCTGAACTAACGCACGTCACCGAATGGGCTTTCGACCAGAGTTGCCAGGACGAACGCCACAAGGCAAACCTCCTCGGGCACCTTCAGGAAGAACATTGCCAACAAAATCCCGCGGGCATTCAAAAGATGATTCTTCGGGCCCGAGGTCGGTTACATCATTTTCCGGGCTCCGGCCGGAGACGAGGAGTGACACCCTTCAGTCAGGCGGAGTTCGAGAGTGTCTCCTGGCTGTTAATGAGAATCGCCTCCTACTCGGTTTTCCTGCGCCGGAATGCGTTATACAAGGCGTTCAGCGGTCGACAAATAGCCTCGGGGCAAAGCTGCTAGGCGCCACTAACCGTCGAGGCTGATCCAGTGCCATCTAACAGGAGGGGACGTGCTCGAGATTGCCGTGTGCACAAACCACTGCAACAAAAAAGAGAAGACGAAGAAGAACCACCACCACCACTGTGACTTGAGCCAATTGGCTGCCGTTCTATTTGGCCGTCAAGTGGCCGTGCACTTTGCTCGTATGATCGGCGTCGATAAGCCTTCATCCCAACGCAACTTGGCCGCTAATCGAGGAGTGCCACGACAGGGTGCCGCAAATTGCGTCCGCGAGATCAGAGGCCTCGGCGGCTAGAAGAGGCGTTAGCTCACACCGGAGATACTGTGGCGAACTTGGTCACCTCGCCACGCCAAGCCAGCAGATTCGGACCGAGTTACTCGCTGGCTCAATCCTGCAGTTTGCCGGGGTGGACGGTTCACCGTCCACCCCGCCATTGCAAGCAGTCGGTGCTAGAGTGACGAGCATGCAGCAGGCCGACACAAGCGCCACCAAGTGGTGTGATGTTGAAGAAACAGAGGGCACAGTCTTCTGCGCCGGAGAGGTCGCCGAGGGAGTCAACGACCACAAGTGCCTTGTGCACTCGCGCGATCCACGGAAGGATATGGCGTCATTGCTCATACAACTGAACGCACAGATAGCATCGGGCAAACCACTGGAGTGTCAGTACTGGGTGTTCACGGAGTGGCCATTGGCCACCGGCGGCCTTCTAAGCGGAATGAAATTACTCGGGGGTGACTTCACCGGGGCGACGTTTACACACGAGGTGAAGTTTTCGGGCGCTCAGTTCGAGGGCCCGATGATCTTCCGCAACGCGAAGTTTGAGGGTCACGCGCTTTTTCACGGGACGCATTTCCAAAACGTCTCATTTGCCAACGCAACTTTTCGGGCGGGCGCTGATTTCAGACAGGCTGGATTTGGAATCTCTGATTTTGAGTTCGCCTCATTCTCAAAGTCTTATGACACAAGGCGAACGACCGATTTCGCCGTCGCAGTTTTCGAGCATAGTCCGGCCTTTCGGAAGACGAGATTCCTCGACGAGACCAGCTTTGTGGGGGCAGAGTTTCACGAGAACACGACTTTCAACGAGTGTGAGTTCGCCGATACCAACTTGCAAGCGGTAGATATGTCGAAGCTCGTATTCGTCAAATGTGATATGGAGAACGTCTGTCTTGAGGGGGCGCTAAAGCTCGAGGATGCAAGGTTTGACCAAGTGACGTGGCCCGCTCTACGACGGCGTCGACCATTGCCGAAATCGCGTGAAGTTGTGGAAGCGGGATTCTTCGTAGCGGACGAGAAGAAGGCAATCCGTGCCGTTCATCGACATCTACAGCCTCGGGGTGGTATATGGAGCCCACGTCTGCTTGATCGCCTCTCGCTGGCGGAACTTGAGCTCCTGAACAAGATTCCAGAGATGTATCACAAGCTGCAAGAGGTCTCCAAGAAGGCTAGAGATTGGGAACAGCAGAGCCAATTTGTAGTGCGAGAAATGGAGGCGAGGCGCTCGCTGATACGCGCTCGACGAAAGCTTCGCCGCTACTTGTCCGTGATCTGGTGGTGGCTGGCCCTCTATGGACTAGTCCGCTACGGAGAGAGTCTTAGGCGAGGCGTACTTTTGATAGCGTTGTTGCTGCTGCTCTTCCCAGGGGTGATGTATCTCACCCAGCCCGGCGCGGCCGGTGCAGAGCGGGAGACGTATCTGAGCCTCTTAGTCAACTCGGTGAAGAATGTTCTGAGCTCTAAGCCGCTGGAAGGCGGACTCATTTTCATCGAACGCGCGATAGTTTTGGGGTCGTTGCGCCTTGTCGTGCCCATACGGTGGCGCGACAAGGTAAGCGGGTGGTTGCCGGGTGGCAAAAAGGGTGGCGAGTGATTTCAAGATGACCGCGAGGCCGCTGGAGCTCCTCGCTAGGCGGAGCATCGTAGACAATTGCGCTCCCCAGGGTGCCGCAACGGCGGCACCCTGGGGAGGAGAAGCTGCTGCGACGACGCCCGCCTCACTTCAATCCCCTGGGCGACGGCCGCAGCAGCAACCCGGTCGCAGCGGTATGAGCTTCCGCCGAGTTAGTGGACAGGTGATTAGCGTCAGGGCAAGTCGACGCCACAACGCAAGACCATTCGACCACCGTGTGCAACGATCATCGCAAGGTATCGACATCGCCGGGCGGCACACTCAAAAACGTAATGCCCTGAGGCATCTGCCGTCGTCCCCACTGTTCGGGAACCAGTGCCGAGTATTGGAAGTGGTGTCGCGAAAATGGTTGCTCCAGCCAAGGAGACCTCTTGCGGGTCCCGCTGGCCATTGTGGTTGGCATCGTAATAGACGGCTCCCTGAACCCTCGCGGTCGCTTGCTGCGCAATCGCCGCAGGCGAGGTTGGGCTGACAACCACCAGTGTGAGAGCGCAGAAAAGGCCGACTGCGACAATTGGCCGACTGCCGCGCCCACCGGCAGAGCCTGCGCCAGGCTTTTGCGGGAGAAGAGTTGCCAACTTCAATGCAGTGGGCCCACCACAGACGCTAAGCCGAGCTCAGCGGGGGTCTTGTCGGGTTCCACGATGCAAGCATGGTCTCGCCAGCTATTCAGTAGATCCTGGGAACGAATCGCGGACTCATCTCCCGAGCGAGCGCCGTGTCCTACATATAGCGGGCTGGCGTAGGCTCGTCAACCGCCAGGACGGTGGTGACGGTCTGCATCGGTCAGTCACCTAGGTCACACTTTTCTCGAGATCGCTATGTGCGGCCTGGTTGTCCCTTACAGCCGCTTGGCAAAGCCTGGCATTGCTCGTATGCGGACCATCGCGGCTGATCGGCGGCATGTACGCATGCCGCTTGGCCTGGCCAGCCGGCGTGGCGGGTGCTACCGGGCCGAGCTAGACTTAGCCGACTGATGAGATTGATCGGCTGATCACGCCGCCCGCCGGCTGAACCGGCGGCCAGGGCTCGTCGTATGCGGCGACTCCCTGGTCGCGTCGGCCGCGTTCGCCTCGTTTCATTCCACCTGAAGGCCCAATCTCAACATGTCTGACCAAGCTGTTCTCGAAGTCCATAACCTCACCAAGCTGTACGGCGCCTTCCGCGCGGTCGACGGCATCTCATTCAGTGTGCCCAAGGGCAGGATCGTGGGCTTGCTGGGGCCGAATGGCGCCGGGAAGACGACCACCATCCACATGCTCGTCGGCGTTACCCTGCCCGACGCCGGCAGCATCAGCTATTTCGGCAAGGATCTGCACCAGCATCGCGAATACTGCCTGCAGCGATTGAATTTCGCCTCCGCCTTCAACACGCTGCAGGGCCGCATCACTGTGTGGGAGAACCTCATCGTCTATGCGCACCTCTATGGCCTGCGCCGGCCCGAGCGCAAGATCCGCGAGCTGGTGGGCTATTTCGGCATCGAAGATCTGCTGGGCCAGCGCTTCATCACGCTGTCGGCAGGTCAGAAGACACGGGTCAACTTAGTCAAGGCGCTACTCAACGATCCCGAGATCGTGCTCATGGATGAGCCCACAGCCTCGCTCGATCCCGATATCGCCGACCGCACGCTCTCGCTTATCGAGTCGTTGCGCGAGTCGCGTGAGCTGTCCATCGTGTACACCAGCCACGAGATGGATGAGGTCACCCGGATCTGCGACGAGGTCATCTTTCTCGACCACGGACGCATCGTCGCTCGCGGCACACCGGCCGAGCTGACCAAGGACGTGGTTCGGACCCAGCTGCGCGTCACCTTCGCCGGCGATCCTCGCATCGTCGGAGCGGCGCTGCAGCCAGAGTTCGAGCACGTCGAGCTCGACCACAACGTAGCGCTGATCACCACCGAAGACCGCCTCGTTCCGCGGGCCATCTTCGCCATCGGCAACGCGGGGGTGGAGATCCTGGACATCGACGTCAAGAAGGGGACGTTGGAGGACCTGTTCCTGCGCATTGCCAGAGGTGGCAGCCATGTCGCTTAGACGCATCTGGGCGGTTGCCCTGCAGGAGGTGTTCATCACCGCCCGCTCGGTCGAGGTGATCGTCGACCTGCCCTGGTTCTCGGTGATGACCATCGTGGTGTTCGGCTTCATCACCAGGTTTCTGTCCACCGTGATCGACTCCAGCGTGGCGCGCTACCTGTTCCTGGGGACGCTGCTATGGGAAGTCATCCGCATAGCGCAGTATTCGATGTCCCTGGGTGCGCTGTGGAACATCTGGTCGCGCAACTTCTGCAACATGTTCATCACCCCGCTGTCGATGGTCGAATACGTCGTCGCGCAGATGGTCTCGGCCACCGCCAAGGCGGTGCTGGTGTTCCTGATCGTCGCTGGCGTCGCCGCCCTGGCCTTTGGCTTCAATATGTTCGCCATCGGGCTGGGGAACCTGGCGCTGCTGTTCCTGAACCTGTTGGTCTTCGCCTGGTCGATCGGGCTGCTGGTGCTGGGCATCATCCTGCGCTTGGGAACCCGCATCCAGGCGCTGGCCTGGGGTCTCGTCTTCCTGTTCCAGCCGCTGTCCGCGGCGTACTATCCGCTCGCCATCCTACCCCCAACCCTGCAGGCCGTTGCGCGGGCCTTCCCCACCACCTATGTGTTCGAGGCTGCTCGCGACAGCTTGGCGCATCCGGCCATTCGCTGGGACTACATGGGCCTGGCCGGTTTGGAGAACGTCCTCTACTTCGCCGTCTGCACCGCCTTCTACGCCTTCATGTATCGCCGTGCCCGCCAAACCGGTCAGTTCGCCAGGAACGAGGAGTGAAGGTCTGTTGAGCGGCTGATTACCGGTCGTTTATGCGCCGTTGATGGGCGCGCCTCGAAGCTCGAATGGAGATGCGAGCACAAGAGGCCTGGCCCGGGGTAGACGTCTGGGACATGCACGTGCATCCCTATTTCGAGGAAGTCATCGGCGGACTAGGGCCGCCATTCACGGGGCTCTCTGAGGCGCTGAAGCATTCCGGCTCGGCGCACTTCGCCGGCGATGCGCTGCGTCCGATCTCGCTCGATCAGACCGTGGGGCACCTGGACGAGGCCGGGGTTACCGGGGCGATCGTGGTCAATGTCCAGTCGGCTCGCTGGGCGCGCCCGCTGCCCAATGAGCTGCTGGCGGACAGGCTGCGACCCTACGCGCCGCGGCTGCGGTTCTTCGCCTCGGTGGACCCTCACGCCGGTAAGGCGGCAGCCTACGAGCTGGAGCGCACACTGCGTGAGGACGGCGCCATCGGCCTGAAGCTGCACCCGTCGTACCAGGACTTCGCGCCGTGCGACCGCGAGCTGGCCTATCCGCTGTACGAGATCTGTCAGGCGCATGGCGTACCGCTGCTGCTGCACTCCGGCACCTGCTGGCTGCACCACGTGCCGATCGAGCCGAGCCGCCCGATCCACGTGGACCAGGTGGCGCTGGATTTCCCGGAGCTGCGCATCATCATGGCGCATGGCGGCTGGCCCTGGACCGAAGAGCTCATCGCCGTCATGTGGCGCCACCGGCACGTCTACGTGGACCTGTCGGGGAACCTGCCGCGCTTCCTGCCGCCGGTGCTGTGGCACTACGCCAACATCGGCGCGTTGAGCCGCAAGTTCCTGTTTGGCAGCGACTATCCGTACGTCGGTCCCAAGGCCTGGCTGGAGGGCTTCGCCGCCCTCGGCAGCTGGTTCTACCCGCCGGAAAACCGCGTCGAGACGTGGCGGCCCGGCGCCAAAGAGCGCATCCTCGGCCGGAACTTCCTGGACCTCATGGGTCCTTTGCTGAGTGGCGCGGCGCCGGCCGCGGCCCCGATGCCGAGCGGAGCGCGCTGAGCGGCTCGTTGTGCCCGGCTTCCGCTGCTGTTTATGAGATGTTCACGGACCTCGGGCCATGGTGTGCGTAGGATGCAACAACCGGGCACAGATGAACGCCAGGAACGCCGTCCGTGAGCGTGGCAGGTCGGGTGGCCGTCATTGGCGGAGTGGGCGGCGTCGTGAGCGAGGCCATCGCGCGATGCCTGGCACAGGCAGGTGCGGAGGTTGTCGTGGGCGGAGAGGAGCCGTCCCGCCTGCGTTCACTGAGTGATGAGCTTCGCAGCCGCGATCGAGCCAATGCGCCGGCCGTGAGGATGGTCCCCGGCGATGCTGCCGGCACCGAGGAGCTGATGCAGACGGCCCTCGATGCCTTTGGGCGAATCGATATCGCCGTGAGCGCCTGGGAGCGGCACTGCGGGCGGCCGTTGGCGCGCACGGAGAGCGCTGACGTCGAGCGCATCGTCGAAGCGAACTTGCTGGGACCGCTGCAGCTGTCTCGAGCCGCGGCGCGCGTGATGCAGCCGGCCGGCTATGGGCGTATCGTGCACCTGTCCAGCAGGGCGTGGTTGGGAGGAGAGACAGGCGCCGCTTTCGCGGCGGCCGAGGCCGGGCTCGTCGGGCTGACGCGCGTCCTGGCCTGGGAGCTGGTGCGGGACGGCATCACCGTCAACTGCGTGGCGCCCGGCGTCGTCGACACAGAGGATCTGCGGCGTTTGCCGCCGGACGAAGTCGAGGACCTGCTACGGCTGCAGCCCGTGCGCAGGCCGGGCGCGCCTGAAGAAGTTGGCCAGGCGGTGCTGTTCTTCGCGGCGGATGAGTCGCGCTACATCACCGGCCAGACGTTGTACGTATGCGGCGGCAAGAGCGCCTTGTCGTCGCTGACGGCATAGGCGGCCGCGTGGGTATCGAAGGTCGGGTTGCCGCTGTCACCGGCGCCGGCAGCGGCATCGGCGAATGCATTGCGCGAACGCTGGCCGAGCATGGGGCCGCCGTCGTGGTCAACGACGTAGCTGCGGAGTCGGCTTGCCGGGTGAGTGAGGACATCGTCCGTGCTGGCGGGAAGGCGCTGGCGGTATCGGGCAGCGTAGCCCAGCCGGAGCAGGCCGAGCGCATGGTGCGCCAGGCGGTCGATACGTACGGCCGGCTGGACGTCCTGGTGAACAACGCCGGCATTGGCCGCAACGCCGCCCTGCAGCGCCTCACCGAGGCCGACTGGGATGCCGTCCTGAACGTGAACCTCAAGGGTGTGTTCCTGTGCTCGCAGGCGGCCGCCAGGGTGATGCGCGAGCAGCGCTACGGCCGCATCGTCAACATTGCCTCGCGCGCCTGGCTGGGCTGGTACGGGCAGACCAATTACGCCGCCTCCAAAGGGGGCGTGGTCAGCCTGACGCGGACCCTGGCCATCGAGCTCGGCGGTCGCGGCATCACCGCCAACTGCGTCGCGCCGGGGCAGATCGAGACGCAGCTGACGTACAAGGAAAACCCGCCCGAGGTCGTCGAGCGCTTGCTCAAGGCTCAGCCGACGGGCAGCTTCGGCAAGCCCGAGGACATCGCCTGGGCAACGCTCTTCTTTGCCTCCGACGAGGCCGCCTACGTCACCGGCCAGACGCTGTACGTGTGCGGCGGCAAAAGCATCTTCGCACGGCCGGATCCGCCTGCCTGAGGCAGGACAACACGTCGATGGAGGGGACAGACAGGTGACGTCGCAGAGCTGGGAGCCGTTCCGTGCCTAGGCCATTGGACGGCGTTCGCGTGGTTGGCTTCGAGCAGCAGATCGCCGGGCCCTATTGCACGATGCTGCTGGCCGACCAGGGCGCTGAGGTGATCAAGATCGAACGGCCCGGCAAGGGTGATCCCGCACGCGAGATGGCGCCGCTCAAGACCAACCAGCAGGGCGTGCGGAACTCCGGCTACTACCTGCGCTTCAACCGCAACAAGCGCTCGATCACGCTCGATATGACCAAGCCGCAGGGCCAGGAGGTCTACAAGGACCTGGTCAAGACCGCGGACGTCGTGGTGGAAAACTTCAAGCCTGGCCTGGCCGACCGGCTGGGCATCGGCTACACGGTCCTCGAGGAGCTGAACCCGCGGCTCGTCTACACCAGCGTGAGCGGCTTCGGTACGGACCCGCGCTATCACGGCCCCTACAGCGACCGTCCGGCGTACGACATCATCGCCCAGGCTATGGGCGGGCTCATGGAGACCTGCGGGCAGGACCCGGATGGGCCTCCGACATGGCTCGGCGTCAGTCTGGGCGATTCCGTGAGCGGTTTGTGGGCCGCGTTCGCCACCATGCTGGCGCTGTTCCAGCGCGCCATGACAGGGCAGGGCCAGTACCTGGACGTCTCGATGTTCGACGCCATGGTGGCGCTGTCCGAGCGTTCGGTCATGGCGTATTCGCTCACCGGCAAGTCGACCATTCGCGGGGTGGAGCGCTTCATCGCCCCCTGGGGTCCGTTTCGCTGCCGCGACGGCTACGTGGCCTTGATCTGCGCCATCGAGGCGGACTGGAAGAAGTTCTGCCAGGCCATCGGCCACCAAGAGCTGCTGGACGATCCCGATATTCAGTCGGGGCCGGGGCGCTGTGAGCACCGCGACCGCTGGCAGCCCTTGGCCGAGGCGTGGTTCGGCCGGCGCTCCAAGGCCGAGGCGACGGAGGCGCTGCTGGCGCAGGGGCTGCCGGTCGGCCCAGTGCAGAACGCCGCGGAGCTGTTCGCTGACCCGCATCTGCTCGCCCGCGAGATGCTGCCGGAGATCGAGGATCCCATCATCGGCAGCTACCGCATGGCCGGATCCGTTCCGCGCCTGTCTGGCTCCGTCGCGGCGATGTGTCCCGCGCCGCAGCTGGGCGAGCACACGGATGCGGTGCTGAGCTCGCTGGGTTACACCCGCGATCGAATCGCCGCGCTGCGGCAGGCTGAGGTGATTTAGCAATGCGTGACGTGATCGTTGCTTCGGGCGTGCGAACACCGTTCGGAGCCTTTGGTGGGACGCTCAAGGACTTCTGGCTGCCCGAGCTGGGCGCGGTGGTGATTGCCGAGGCCGTGCGACGTGCCGCTGTGCTGCCCGAGGAGGTGGATGAGGTCGACATGGGCATCAACCTGCCCGGCAGCGATCGTTCGATCGCCAGGCAGTCCATGCTCAAGGCCGGCATACCGGAGACGGCGAGCGCCAACAGCGTTGACCGCGCCTGCTGCTCGTCCATGGCGGCCATCACCATGGCGCGGCGCGGCATCCAGGCCGGCGACGTCAACATTGCCGTGGCCGGCGGCACCGAGAACATGAGCAAGGTGCCGTATTTCGTGCACGACATGCGCTGGGGGCATCGCCTGGGCGACGTACAGATCAAGGATCAGCTCATCATTGCAGACCCCATGACCGGCAAGCCGCGGGCGGTGCAGGCCTCCGACGAGGCGTTGGAATTCGGCATCGGGCGCGAAGAGCAGGACGCCTGGGCCCTGCGCAGCCAGGAGCTGTGGAAGGAGGCCTGGGAAGCCGGTCGCTTCGCCGACGAGATCGTGGGAGTGGAGGTGCCGCAGCCCAAGGGCGATCCAATCTGCTTCGACCGCGACGAGTCGCCGCGGGAGACCACGCTGGAGAAGCTGGCCAAGCTGCCCACGGTCTACGGCTCGAAAACCGTGACCGCCGGCAACGCGCCGGGCCTGAACAGCGGCGCGTCCGCGGTGGTGCTGATGGGCGCGGACGTGGCCGAGCGCCGGTCCTGCAGGCCGCTGGCGCGGATTGCCGGCTGGAGTCAGGTGTCCGGCCACCCGGACAAGCTGGCGTCGATACCGGCCGCCGCGGCCAGGAAGGCGCTGGCCATGGCCGGCCTGAACGTTGACCAGGTGGATCTGTTCGAGATCAACGAAGCCTTCGCGGCCATGCCGCTGGTGTCCACCAAGGTGCTGGCTGGCGGCGACGAGGAGCGCCTGCGGCGGTTGCGGGACCGCACCAACGTCAACGGGGGCGCCATCGCGCTTGGGCACCCGACCGGGGCGACGGCGGCGCGCCTGGTCCTGACCGTGGCGCACGAGCTGCGCCGGCGGGGCGGGGGCGTCGGCTTGGCGGCCCTGTGCGGGGGCATCGGCGAGGGTGAGTGCGTCATCGTGCGTGTGGAGTAGCTGACAGGCATGGCTATAGCCTTCGAACGGGACACGGCTCGGGAGCTCAAGCGCCGGCGGGAGCAGTGGCGCGCCGGCAAGTTGGCCAAGGCCCTGCAGGCCAAGCCGCTGCGCCATGACCCCGTGCGCACGGCCTCGGGCCTGGAAGTGGCCGACGCGTACACGCCGGCGGACATCGCCGCGCTGGACTACGAGCGGGACCTGGGCTTTCCCGGCGAGTATCCCTACACGCGCGGCATCGACGCCTCCATGTATCGATCCCAGCTGTGGACGTTCGGGCAGTATGGCGGCTTCGGATCGGCCGAAGAGACCAACGCGCGCTACAAGCAGCTGATCGCACAGGGGGCGACAGGACTGTCGATCGCGCTCGACCTGCCGACGCAGATCGGCTATGACGCCGACGCGCCGATCGCCGAAGGCGAGGTGGGGAAGGTCGGCGTCAACATCTCCTCGCTGCAGGACATGGAGATCCTGCTCGACGGGGTACCCATGACCAAGGTGCGGCAGTGGCGGACTACCGCCAACGCCATCGGCCACATCCTGCTGGCGATGTACATCGCGGCGGGTGAAAAACAGGGCGTCCCCGCGAACGAGTACAGCGTGCTCATTCAGAACGACGTGCTCAAGGAGTACATCTCGCGCGGCACGCAGATCTACCCGCCCGGCCCGTCCCTGCGGCTCAGCACGGACGTGATCCAGTACTGCGCCGAGCACCTGCCCAATTGGGTGCCGATCAGCGTCAGCGGCTATCACATTCGGGAGGCCGGCGCCAGCGCCGTGCAGGAGATCGCCTTCACCTTCGTGAATGCGCAGGCCTACATCGAGGACTGCCTGGCTAAGGGCGTGTCCATCGACGCCTTCGCGCCTGGCATGTGGGTGTTCTTCTCGGCCGGCATGGACATGCTCGAGGAGGTGGCCAAGTTCCGCGCCGCGAGGCGAATGTGGGCGCGGATGATGCGCCGGCGCTATGGCGCCCGCAACCCTGCCTCCGAGCAGCTGCACTTCCATACCTTCACCGCTGGCAGCCAGCTCACCGCGCAGCAGCCGCTGAACAACATCATTCGGGTGGCCCTGCAAGCCATGACGGCGGCCTTGGGCGGCATCCAGACGCTGCACACCACGGCCTATGACGAAGCGCTGGGCCTGCCCTCGGAAGAAGCCGTCACGATCGCGCTGCGGACGCAGCAGATCGTGGCCGAAGAATCGGGTGCGTGTAACGCGGTCGATCCGCTGGGTGGCTCGTACTACGTGGAAGCGCTTACCAGCCGGATCGAGGCCGAGGCCGAGGCGTTGATCGAGCGGATGAACGGTATGGGCGGTGCCGTGGCCTGCATCGAGAGCGGCTACATGCAGCAAGAGCTGGCGCGCGGCGCGTGGGAGCAGCAGCAGCGCATCGAGAGGGGCGAGCAGGCGGTGGTGGGCGTGAATACGTACCGCACCGACGAGCCCAGCCGAGTCAAGGCCTTCACGGTGGACCGCCGCGTGGCCGAGCGCCAGGCGGCCAGGTTAGCCCACTTGCGAGCCGAACGTGACAACGCGGCCGTGGAGAGCTCCCTGCGCCGGCTGAAGGACGACGCCCTGCACCCGGAGCGGAACATCTGCCCGGCCACAATCGAGGCTGTTCGGGCCTACGCCACGGTGGGTGAGATGTGCGATAGCCTGCGCTCGGTCTTCGGCGAGTACAAGGACCGCGCGGTGCTGTGATGGATCGAGCGCGCGCTGTTGATGAGCGGGCGCTAGGCCCGGACGGCGCCCTGCAGATAGGCGACGATGTCGCGGGTCGAGGTGCCGGGCCCGAAGATCCGGCTCACACCCTGCTCCGTCAGGTAGGGCAGGTCCTCATCGGGGATGATGCCGCCGCCGGTGATGATGACGTCGTCGGCGCCTTGCTGGCGCAGCAGCTTGATGACCTTGGGGAAGAGCGTGTTGTGAGCGCCGGACAGGCACGACAGGCCCACCACGTCGACGTCTTCCTGGATGGCGGCTTGGACGATCTGCTCGGGTGTTTGCTTGATGCCGGTGTAGATGACCTCCATGCCGGCATCGCGCAGCGCCATGGCAACGACTTTGGCGCCGCGGTCGTGTCCGTCCAGTCCCGGCTTGGCAATGAGAACCCGAATGGGCTTGGTTGATTTCATCGACGCTATGAGCCTACATCCCGAGTGTGTGCTGGCTGTGAGCGTACGGCCAGGATTTGTCGAGGTTAGCCGGCGATGAGCGTCGTTGTTCGAGCCCCAGCGGTCGCGGCCATCCCCGGTCCCGGTGACCTGATCTGCCCCGACGCCGAGTTCGAGGTGACGGCGCAGCGCATCGAAGACTACGCGGTCGCCATTGGCGATGCGAACCCGCGCTTTCGCCGCCGCGGCCGGGACAGCTCACACATGGTGGCGCCACGGGCCATGGCGGCCGCCTACCTGCAGCTGCCGGTGCGGCTCCTGCTGACCGATGCCGATGCCATGCGGCGTGCCGGCATCGCCGTCGAGCGCATCCTGTTCGGCGAGGTCGAGTACCAGTACGGCGCGCTGGTGCGGCCCGGCGATTGGGTTCGAATCAGTGGGCGGTTGGTCGATCGCCGCGCTTCGGGCGACAAGGAGCTGTTCACCTTTGGGATGAGGGCCGCGCGGGAGGACGGCGCCGAGGTTGCCTGCGGCACCATTACGCTGGTGCGGCGATGACGCCGGACATCCCCGAGCTGCGCAAGCAGGTCACTCGGGTAGCCATCGCGCGCTATGCGGCGGCGAGCGGCGACTACAACCCGCTGCACCTGGACGAAGAGCACGCCCGGCGCACGGGGCTGCCCAGCGTGATCGCCCACGGGCTGCTGAGCTTCGGCTATGCCGGCCAGCTGCTGACCGATTGGTGCGGTGGGGACCCGGCCCGGGTGCGCCGCATGCGGTTGCGCTTCCTGAAGCCGGTCTTTCCCAACGACGAGCTCATTGCTCGAGGGGCTGTCACCGCTCAGACCCCACACGGTCTCGAGGTGAGCATCGAGATTGTCCGGGGCAGCGAGGTCGTGGCCGCGGGCGACGCGACTGTTGCCCCCTTCCAATGAGCTTGCGTCACCCTTCATCCTTTGGCGCTGACGTCGGCCCGGATCATCCTGACGCCAGGGCTTGGAGCTTGAGCAGGGTATTCCAGTTTCGGCCGGTGCCGCGAGTGCCGAGGGTGCGCTCGATCAGCGGCATTCTGAGCTTCGACGTGCCGATGCCGGCCGGATAGGTGACGTACAGCTGCCGCCCATGAGCCTGGACTGCTTCGGGTCCGGTAATCGCCTTCCGCAGGGCGTCCACGGCCGCAGTCGCCGGGGCCTCCTTCAGAAAGACGGTTAGCAGATGGCTTGGGTCCCGTTGGGCCTCCTCGGCAAACGGGTTGGCGCCGATGATCTCATCCCACTCGGCTGCCGTTCGAAGGAGGAAGTCGGTACGCAGATCGAGCTTGGCGGAAGCCTCCTTCTCGAGCCGCGCTGCGAGATCACCTGCGCTTCCACCGTCACTCGAAAAGACCGCGTTCCCGCTGTTGAGCAGCGTTCGGGCATTGCCCAAGCCCAGCTCGGCCAGCAGATCGCGCAGGGCATTCATCGACACCTTGCCATGGCTGCCCAGGTTGATCGCGCGCAGCAAAGCAATGTACGTCGTCACGCACGTATTGTCGGTCAGCGGAGGGCGAACGCGCGAGCCATATCGGGCCTCTGCCCTGTACGGTTTAAACAGCACGGGTTGCTCGACGCCGGAGACCACCCGGCCGCGGTCCGGTCGCGCATATGCGCTAGGGGAGCTGGATGAGCTGGATAGTCAATCCCGAGATTTGGGCGGCATTGCTGACGTTGACGGTGCTGGAGATCGTGCTGGGCATCGACAACATCGTCTTCATCTCGATCCTGACTGGCAAGCTGCCGGCCTCGCAGCAGGCGAAGGCTCGTCGGGTGGGGTTGAGCCTGGCCCTGTTCACGCGCATCATGCTGCTGCTTTCGCTGGCCTGGGTGGCTAGCCTGACCTCGCCCCTGGCCACCGTCTTTGGACGGCCGATCTCCTGGCGTGAGCTGGTGCTCCTAGCGGGAGGTCTGTTCCTGCTGGCCAAGAGCACGCGCGAGATCCACGAGAACCTGGAGGCAGGCGAGGAACCGCCGCCGCCCGGCTTTGGAGCGTCCTTCTGGTCCGTGGTTGCCCAGGTAGTGCTCCTGGACATCGTCTTCTCCCTGGACTCGGTCATCACCGCCATCGGCATGGCCAACCAGGTCGGCGTGATGGTTGCCGCCATCGTGATTGCCATCGGCATCATGCTGGCAGCGTCGGGCTCCTTGAGCACGTTCGTCAACCGCCACCCCACCATCAAGATGCTGGCGTTGAGCTTCCTGCTGCTGATTGGCATGTCATTAGTGGCCGAGGGTCTGGGCCAGCACATTTCAAAGGGGTACATCTACTTTGCGATGGGCTTCGCCGTGCTCGTCGAGGGGCTCAATTTGCGCGCGGGCCATCGCGCCGCAGCGGTTGAGGCTCGGGCCCAATCCGAGCTCAGGTCGTGAATCTGCCGTTCAACATCGATCCGAGCGCGGTCGGAGAGTTCCTGCGAGTCACGTTCAATGAGTTCGGCTATCCGCTGGCCTTTTTCGGAGCCATGTTAGAGAACACGCTGCTGCTAGGCCTCGTCCTCCCGGGCGGCAGCGTGCTGCTCGGCGCGGCCGCTTACGCTCGGCTTGGTGACCTGCAGTGGCCTATCGTGCTCGTGCTCGGCTGGCTGGGCATGACCACAGGCAACTCAATCGACTACTGGCTAGGCCGCAAAGCGCTGCGGCCCCTGCTCGAACGCTTTGGCGGGAGCAAATCCTTCAGCGAGCATTTCGACCGCGCACGGAGATTCCTCGATCGGCATGGTGTGTGGGCCATCGCCAGCGGTCACTTCCTGGGACACCTCCGGTCGTTCATCGCGCTGGCCGCTGGGAGCTCGAGGTTTCCATTTCCCCGCTATCTGGCGTTCGAGCTGGCCGCGGCCTTCTTATGGAACGTCATCTACTGCAGCCTCGGCTACCTGCTCGCTTCGCATCTGGATACCGTGCGCCTGGTGTTCGCGCGGATCGGTGTTGTGGGAGTGTTGGGCATCGCGCTGGCGATCGCTGCCGTCGCTGTGTGGCGTCGACTGCGGAAGACCGCCGAACCCGAATCCGGCGAGGTCTGAGGGCCTACTCCGCGGGTTGTGCGCTTGGAGATCCGGCTACAATCGCTTGATTCCTAGGCCAGGGTGATGCTGGCCATGCGCCTCTCGGGGGCGGATGAAACTTGGCCCGCGTTGAACTGTTGTAGTCGTACGTATAGGAGCAAGAATGGAGTCGACAGTTTCCATGGTTGAACAGCCGTCCGGCGTTAGCCGGCGTCTCTTCCTCAAGCTGGTGCCGGCCACGGCCCTGCTGCTGGCTGCCTGCGGTGGGGCGGCCGCGCCGGCCTCCCCGTCCGGCGCACCGTCCTCCGCCAAGAGCGACATCCCGACCTTCGCGCAGGTGCTGGCGGCGGCCAAGCAGGAGGGCACGATTGAGCTGTGGACCGGGCGTCCCGACATTCAGGCTGCCTGGCAAGAGGCCTTCAACAAGCGCTTTGGTACGGACATCAAGGTCACAGGTTCGGATCTGCAAGCCGGTGTTGCCGCCACGCGGCTGATCACGGAAGCGCGTGGTGGAAAGCCCAGCGCGGACCTGCTGCAGCCCAGCTACGACATCGCGCTCGACCTGGAGGAGCGCAAGCTCATGCCCGACCCCTATCCGTGGGTGGAGGTGTTCGGTGGCGAGCTTCCGACCCTGAAGGATTCGATGGATCACATCAAGGTGCCGCAGTTCAAGAACCGCGTGCCCACCATGCGCGACGTGATGTACCACGGCGTCTATCGCACGGATCAGATCAAGAAGGAGGATCTGCCAAAGACCTTCGAGGCCTTGGCGGATGCCAAGTACAAGGGGCAGTTCGCCTTCGACACGAAGGGCAGCCCACTGGAGTACCTGATTATCGTCCCAGGCTGGACGGAGGAGCGTATTCTCGATCTGGCCGCGAAGATCAAGGCGAACGCGCCGCGCTTCTTCGCCGGAACGAACGCTATCCGCGACGCGGTGGTGAACGGCCAGGCGGCGTTCAGCACTGCCGGAGACGCCATCGCGGCCAAGCAGCAGGGCCGTCCGGTGGACAACTTCTACCTCGAGCCGCTGGCCATCAATACCCTGCTGGCCACGGTGCCCAAGACTGCCCCTCACCCGAACGCCGCGCGGCTGTTCGCGGCCTGGGTTTCGGTTGAAGGACCGAAGGCGTTGGAAGAGCGCAAGATCGACTATCACGAAGACCTGTGGCAGAAGGATCTGCTGACGACCAAGATGCTGTACGAGAGCCTTCCGAACGTGACACCGTACTATTTCGAGAAGCCCGAGCAGGTCAGCGCTTCACAGGCCATGCGTGGCAAGCTGTCTGACCTGATGACCGGCGCAAGATAGGCGGCCTGCACGAGTCAGCGCTGATACGCGTGTGCTAACAGATAAGAGTCTGCCGGCAAACGCCGGTTTCCCGGTATCGGGGCTTTCGGGCTCCGGTGGGCTGCGTTGGAGGTGGCCGCTCAAGCGCATCCCTGTGCTGCACGCCGCGGTTGCCGCGCTGCTGGTGATCATCGTGGGGGTGCCGTTGGGCATCCTGCTGTTGACCAGCGTGCGGCCGGGAACGACGCTGCCTTTCGACGATACGCCGCTGGTGCTGTCCAACTACCGCGACGTCTTCGGTCGCGTGAGCACCTACCGGCTGCTGGGCGGCACGATGTTGTACGCCGCCGCCTCTACCGCCATCGGCGTTGGGATTGCGGCGTCGATAGCGTTCCTGGTCGAACGCACGAACCTGCCGCTGCGGAATACGATTCATTCGCTCATGCTCGCCTGCCTGGCGCTGCCGGGGCTCATCATTACGTTCGGCTGGGTGCTGCTTCTCGATCCGCGGATCGGGCTGCTGAACATCGAGCTGCGCAAGCTGCCCTGGGTGCAGGCGAGCAAGGGCCCTCTGGACATCTATTCGGTGTGGGGGATGATCATGGTGACAGGCCTGGCCCTGGCGCCGACCTTCTTCCTCATGCTGACGAGCCTGATGCGGCGCATGGATGGCGCCCTCGAAGAGGCCGGGCAGATGTCCGGGGCATCGACGGTTGGGGTGATGCGCCGCGTCACCCTGCCGCTCATGACGCCTGGCTTCGCCTCGGTGATGGTCTACGGCGCGTTGATCCTCATCCAGGCTTTCGAGGTTCCTCTGGCGCTGGGCGTCACCGCCGGCTTCCCAGTGTTGAGCCTCAGCATCTACATCTCGGCGCAGTCGGACATGGAGCTGCCGCACTACGGGCTGGCTGCTGTCTTCGGCATCCTGGCGACGATCATCGGAATCGGGCTGATGATGCTGTATTACCGCGTAGTACGGGTGGCCAGCCGCTTCCAGGTTATTGGCGGAAAGGGGTACCGGCCTCGCCGTCTCACGCTGGACCGGGCTAAATGGCCGGCGCTGGCGGGCGTTGGACTGTACGTGGCCTTGGGTGTGGCTCTGCCGCTGCTGATGCTGCTGTGGGCGACCCTGGTTCCGAGCAATTACTACGAACATCCCAGCCTCAACCTGTTCAGCTCGCTGAACCTGCAGAGCTACGCTCGGCTGTTTGCCTATCCCAAGTTCTTCGACGCGATCGTCAACACCGTCATCGTCGTGATCGTGACCTCGACTACGACCACACTGCTGGCGACGCTGGTGGCGTGGCTGTCAGTGCGCAGCGGCGCAGTGATGGGCAAGTTCCTCGATATGACGGCATTCTCCAGCCTCGCCATCCCCGGCATCGTTTCCACCCTGGCCATCATGATGATCTTCGTTTCCACTCCCATTTACGGCACTATCTGGATCTTGATCGCCGGCATGCTGGTGGGTGGTCTCGGTTTTGTCACACGCTTGATGGTGGCGGCCGTGACGCAGATCAGCCGGGAGTTGGAAGAAGCGGCACAGATGTGTGGTGCTCGCCCGCTGCGAACCTTTCGCTCGATTGTGCTGCCTCTGCTGAGGCCAGCCTTTGTCAATGGCTGGTTGTGGGTGGCATCCCACCACATGCGGAACTTCACCGTGCCCCTGATGCTGGCTTCTACCCAGAACGTCGTCATAGCCAGCCTGCTGTGGCAGCTGTGGTCGCGGGGCAACGGCGGGTCGAGCATCTCCATCGCCGCCGCTTTGGCTGTACTGATGGTTATCGCGCTGCTGCTCATGTCGGCGCTGCTGCGAGGGTATTCCGAGCGGCTGGAGACGCGGGCGGTCGGCTGACCTGCCCATTTGTCCGGGTTGACGCTGCGACCTCCGTGCGCTTAGTGTCGGCAGCATGAGAGTTGGCATCTTAGGCAGTGGCGACGTTGGTCAGGCTCTTGGCACCGGCTTTGCCACGCTGGGATATGACGTCAAGATAGGGTCACGCGAACCCAAGAGTGACAAGCTCGAGGCGTGGCGTTCGCGGGCTGGCGGATTGGCCTCTACGGGCACGTTCGCCGAGGCGGCTGCGCACGGCGAGATGGCAGTTCTGGCCACGGCCTGGAGCGGCGCGAGGGAGGCGCTGGACCTGGCGCCGCTGGCTAACTTGGCCGGCAAGGTCGTCATCGACGTCACTAATCCCCTGGCGCCAGGTCCAACCGGCCCTGGCTTGGCCCTCGGACACACGGACTCAGGTGGCGAGCAGGTTCAGCGCTGGCTGCCCGATTCACGGGTGGTCAAGGCGTTCAATACCGTGGGCAACGCGCACATGTTCAGGCCGGAGTTTCCGGGTGGCCCGCCGGACATGTTCATCTGCGGCAACGACGACCCGGCCAAAAAGGTGGTGGGTCAGATCTGCGAGGACTTTGGCTGGTCGGTCATCGACATCGGAGGCATCGAGGGGGCCCGGGTGCTGGAGCCGCTGTGCATCCTATGGGTCATCTACGCCATACGCAACGGCTCCCGTGACCACGCCTTCAGGCTGCTGCGGAAGTAGACAGCGCCGTCAGGTGGTCTGAGGCTTGTCGCCGAAGGTCCGCGTAGACCAGTGCATCAAGCCTGAGGCGATCACGCCGAGGATCGCGAAACCGGTAAGCAGCGCGATGTCAGTGCGTGCCGCGACATGCCATGAAAGGATTGGCGGGAGGAACAGGTACGTTCCGGCGGCTCCGCTGACGATCGAGGACAGCAGCCCCGGCCCGAAGCCCCCGGCGTGGGCGCTCACCAGCACGGCCGCGAGCAGCAGCAGCGCCCAGCTCTTGCCAGGCGCGAGCGACGGCAAGAAGTAGGCAAGCGAGATAGCCGCGCTCGTTAGGACAAGGGCAACTGCGTAGCGCACCCAGATCGGCGGCCGTTCGGCGGCCAGCGTCTTGCGCAGCGCCGCAATGGGGCGCTTGAGCCAGCCATAGTGGACAGCCAGCAGGAGCGCGATGGCGGCAGCCAAGGGCAGCATGAAGCGCGTGTCCCGGGTCGGCGCGAGCAGAATCCAGAGACGCTGCCATACCGGACCGAGGAACAGGAAGAAGGTGATCCGCAGGCAGGTGGCCACCATGGCCAGTGACAAGTAGTAGCGGAAGGGCACCCCGAACACGCCGGCGGCGATGTCAGTTGGCAGCCGCATTCCGGGCGTAACGCGGCCGATTAACACCGCGGGTGGGCCTAGCCGCCGGACCCTGCTTTCGAGCTTGTTGAGCCTGGCCTCGTCAAGCCTCACCAGGTGGCCAAAGCGGGCGATGGCCGCGCGGCCGCCGGTCCGCGCCAGGAAGTACAGAATGCTGCAGCCGATGGCGGAAGCGGGAACGACTGCAAGGAAAACGTAGAGCGGTTGCATCTGTCCGCTCATCACCTGGGCTCCGGCGCGGATGAGCTGCCATTCCCCAGGCAGCGGAAGAGGACAGCCGGATTCCTCGATCAAGATGAGGATGAACAGCGACACGTAGGTGGGCTTGTAGGTGAGGGTTTGAGCGAGCCCCACCAGCGCCGACCACGACGTTAGGGCCAAAGCGGTCACTCTGAGATTGTGGCTCGGATCAGGACGACCATCGAGCCCCCTTTGGCCGGCGGCAGCAAGTGCGTTGCACCATCAACTTCGATGAATGACGCGGACTGTACCAATGCTTGGTTTGGATGTCAACCAGCTGAGTCATTTGGGTTGCCGGGACTCGTAGCGTCGCACATTGTCAACGGATCGTATCGGGGGCTGGAATCTGGTCGAAAGCGGCGTAACATAAGCGCGTGGAGGCACGGCCCGAAGCCGAACGGAGTGGCGAGTGGCCAGTGCGCCGCCCCGCCCTGCGCCTGGCGGTGCCCGAGCCGTCCGACGCTCCGGCGCCGCGGCACGGCTCCATCATTCCGAACGAGAGCTCCACCTGGGCGGCGATTATGTACTGGCTGCGCTACAAGGGCTTCTGGTTCCAAGCCGTCTCTCGGGTGCTGTTCTTCAATGGGCTGGTAGGGCTGCTGCTGTGGGCCATCGATCAGCTGACCGATCGCCACAACCCCACGCTGCTGCTGATTCGCGGCGAGCTGCCGCTGACCCTGTTCGTGGCAGCGTTGGTGGCTTTGGCCTACGCCGTGGGGCGTCTGGCCGTGCACCTCGATCCCCAGCAGCCTTTTCACAATGCCCCGGCGCTGGTGCTCATCGTCATGGTCATCGTGGGGGTCACGTCGATTGCCGGTCCGGCATTCGTAGCCATCGGCGAGGCGGCGCTGCTGGTGCTGCTGCTGCTCGTGCTGCGATTGCGGCATTGGGACGGCAATCATTACCTGGTCATCAGGGCCGTGCTGATCATGAGCTCGCTCATCCTGCTGGGTGGTATCGGCGCGGGCATAGCCACCGGCCAGCTCCTCGAGGTGCGAGTGTCCGTGGAGGCCGCCGACGGTCTGGTCCGGTTGGTGATCTTCCTCTTGGGAGTGAGCCTCTACTTCGTGGAGGAGCGCCGTTACTGGTGGACCAATCCCCCCACGCCGGTCATCGTCGAGCAGCTTCACCGCGCCTGCCGGGGTAACGACTTCGGACGCATCAGCCGCTGGCTGGGAGAGGGGCTGGTCTTTGCGCAGACGGATCAGCGGTTGCTCGCGGAGCTGATCCTGCCACGGCGGATCATCGTCGACGGCGACGTGGCCATCGTGCCCAGCGCGGGGGGCGACCTGATCCTCTTCCGGGTTCGCAATGGCCAGGTGGCCGAGATGCGGCGTTACAGCCCGGACTGAGTCGCTACACTTCCGCCGTCGTGCGGCATCCGATGCTATGGCTGGCCCCAGCAGCGGTGCTCGTGAGCCTGGCGCAAGGGATGCCACTGGCAGAAGCGGCGGGGCTTGGGGGCACCATTCAGGGGTCGCTGGTCGAGAACACGCCAGGGGCACAGCTCCAGGCTGGCGGCAAGGCTTATCTGTACGCGCTGCACGATAACCAGCAGCCGGACCAGGCAGGCGAAGCCGACGTCGACGCGGGTGGGCGCTTCTCGTTCGACTTCGTGCCCATCGATGCCGGGCAGATCTACGAGGTGGGCATGCAGTACCAGGGCGTGCCGTACTTCAGCGATCGCATCACCTTCGCCTCGGGTGAGTCGCAGCGCCAGGTGTCACTCAACGTGTACGAAGCCGGCGACGACGATTCCGCGCTTGCGCTGGCTCAGACCAGCCTGCTCGTGGAGCCTGACGAGCAAACTCACGAGCTGGCTGTGCTGGAGCTGGACACCTTCATGAACGGCAGCCAGCGCGCGTTCCTGCCGAATACGACGCCGCGGAATGGTGGTCCCCCGCCGCTGCTTCGCTTTTCCCTCCCGCCAAATGCCACCGATCTCAATCCGGGCCAGGGATTGCTGGCGGACGAGATCATCCAGATCAGCACGGGCTTTGGGGCGCTGGCGCCGCTGCTGCCGGGCAGGCACGACCTGGGCTTCAGCTACCGCGTGGCCTACCAGACGTCCAACGTATCGTTCTCCAAGAACGTCATCTACCCGACACAGAGCTTCCGTGTGCTCGTGGCCGTGGGGCGGGGGCAGATCGACAGCCCGCAGCTCGTCACGCAGCCGCTGCAGACCATTGGGGGCCGGCAGTTTCAGCTGCTCATGGCCAGCGACCTGCCCGCCGGGAGCAAGCTGGACCTGCGCTTTTCACGCCTGCCGGGAGTGAGCCCTCTCGCGGTGTTGTCGCAGCCCGAGGCGCTGCCGTGGCTGGCCCTGTCGCTCGGCGCGGTGGTGCTGGCTCTGCTGGGCTGGTACCTGCGAGACCGCCGCAAGCTGGCGCTGGCCGCCCCGGACGGTTCTGCCGGGGAGATTCGCCGTCAGCTGGAGATGGAACGGCGTGAGCTGCTGATTGTGCTCGCCAGGCTGGACGATCGTTACGACGAGGGCAGCATTTCCAGCGACGACTACAACGTCCAGCGAGAGGCGGGGAAGTCCGAGCTGCATGAGCTCATTCGTCGGATCGAGGCCCTTCCGGCAGGGCCCGCTGCCGGGTAGAGTTGCACCGCGCTAGGAGCGTCGAGCTTCGAACGTCAAGCCGCCGGAGCGCATGGTGACCGTGCCGAGCACAGCGCGGTCGGTGGATCCGTAGGCGAGGTTTCGGTAACCGCCCGGGAGGGGCTGGTACAAGACCACTGCCAGGTCGTATGGCCCATCTGGCAGGGAGCGAACGTCGAGCTCGTAGTAATCGGCGGTGACCTGCCCCGGAAGCCAGGTCGAGGTAGGCGAAAGACCGAGCACCGGCGCGGCTTCGTCGCGCTGGCGAGCAACGCGGTCCGGCGAGGGCATGAGGCGCACTGAAACCGCATAGTCGGCCGGTGGCCGTTGGAGGGCCTTCCAGTACAGGGTTACCGGCAAGACGCCGTAGCTGGGCTGCCCCATCGGCGCAAATCCGGCCAGCTGAATCTGTCCGTCGAATGAGCCGCCCATGGGGCGCACGTCTGCCGGCAGCTCTGTCTGGGGTGAGCGGAGCGCCTCGACGAAGGGTCCCCAGGCGCTGACGGGTCCGGTGGGGCGCACCGTGGCAGTGGTGAGAAAGACGGGTCCGCCAGCTCGTTCCAGGACGCTGGGCAGTAACGTCGCCGGATAGGAGATCATCGCCGTCGGGTTCAGGTGATCGATGTACTGGGCGTACCACAGCACGGTGTCCTGGTCCCAATCTCCCACGACCGTCGCGTTTGGTGGCAAGCTGGCAAAGGCATCTGCCAGGCGGCGCGCCTGGTGGCCGTCGAGCAGGTTCACGCGGAAGTCGTCCAAGGTTTCCGGGACAGGCCTGAAGTGCGCTCGGCCATTCAATAGCCCGAGCCCGGCAATGCTAAGGGCAAGCGCCGGCCCCAGCAGTTGCGCGCCCGCAGCGGGCCGTTGAGTAGAGCTGGGGCGGAGCAGCCTGCCGGCCAGCTCGATCAGCGCGCTGCAGCCGGCGGCGGCCAGCAGGGCCAGGGGAACGTAGGCCGGCATGAGGAAGACCAGGTTCAGGTCGGACCCGACGTTCCAGATCAGGGTGAAAAAGCCGACGATGGACGCATAGCCACCGAGCAGCAGGGCTTGCGCGGGCCGGCGCGCAGCCAGCCAGCACAGACCAATCCCCACTAGGGCCAGCACAGTCAGCCAGAACGGGCCCGAAAAGGCCTGGCTGAGCAGAGGCCAGCGCGCCAGGGCCTGGCCCGGCGAGAGGTCCAGGTGGCGGGCGGAGTCGGAGCTGCTGAGCACGAGGTCCAGAAACCCTGACCAGGTACCGGAGTGGTATTGGTCCCAGGGCGTGCCGAGCCTGGCCATCAGGAAGAACATGCCGTACAGCGCCAGCGGCGCCGCGGCTGTCCCGACCGCGCCGAGCATCAGCGGGACGTCGATGAAGGTACGCCGGCGAACCATCAGGATGAACGCGCCGAGGAGAGGCAGGATGAGGACGATGGTGCGGTGGTGGTCCATTGCCAACCCGAACGTCAACGCCACTATGAGCAAGCGGCGATTCGTCGTCGGAGTTGATTGCTTCGTAGCGTTCGGCTGCCGCGCGGACTTCTCCCAGCGCAGCGCGGCCAGCACGACCGCGGCCACAAAGGCCACCGTGCCGGACCGGATTCCGGCGATGGTTGACCATGTCCACTCGAGGGGCGCCAGCCCAACGATGGAAGCGGCCGCGAGCCCGCCCAACCACGTTCCCAGCAACTCGACGCCACAGAGATAGGTCAGCGCCGCCGCGGAGGCGCCGATGAGCGCTGACAGCAGGTTCATGCGCCAGGCGACGCTGCCTAAGGGCAGGAAGCTGAACGCCTTCCCGGCCAGGAGCTGGAGTGGGTATCCGGGAGCGTGAGGAATGCCGAAGATGGCCGGCACGAATTGAAACTCTCCGGCATCGTGCCCGACCACGTCAGGCGCCAGAGTGGCGGCGTAAAGGGCGAAGAAAAGGAGCCCGACGATTGAGGGCTGGAGCCAAGAGCGGCGCCCGGCCATGCCGGCTGCGCTCAGCTTGATTCCGCCCGCTTTCACCTGGCGGAGGAGGCGCTCGTCCCGGCCTGAAGGAGCTGCGAGAGGCGCAGGCGGTAGCTGCGGGCGATGACCGAGCGCTTGGGGTGCCTGGCCAACCAGGGGGCGCTCAAGAGGCTCAGCCGCCGCGCCTCGTCGGCGTTGAGGGGAGACTGCTTGGCCGTATCCAAGGCGGGCACCAGCACGAATAGCTGCCTGACCACGTCGACGATGGACTGGCGGCCGATCAGCCGCACCAAGATGGCCGGCAGGCCGAAGACGGGCGACTCCAGCTCGACGCGATAGCCGAGTGGCTCGAACATGGCCCTCACGCTGGGATTGCGAACGTTCACCGCGAGCGGCGCGATCTCCGCCTGGAGGTCGAATTGGCGGTTGGCCAGCTCGTTACGGGCGACGGGCATCAATGCCGGCCCGAAGGCGCCATCGAGGAATGAGCGGAAGAGGGGCGACAGGGCCACGACCCTCGACTTGACGTAATCCGCGATAGCCAGCTCCTTCTCCTGCGCTTCCCAGCCAATTGCCGGCTCGGGGTAGGCCAGGAGGGTGAAGGTAATGCTTCCTGGCGACGAGGCCTCGACGATCAACCTCAGCCGGGCGTTGGGAGGCTCGCGGATGAACAGCCGCTCGGGCAGGTTGCCCAGCAGGCGGCCGATGTCGTCGGCCTGCGGCCCGACGACGGCGATCTTCAGATACATCGAGCATGGCCGAAGCAGGGGGCGAGCGTCACGCGGTCGCCGTTGGCCTGCTCAGCGGCACGTAGCGGGCGCCGAGGCTGGCCGCCAGGTCAAGCGCCTCATAGAGCCCGAGATGCTGGACGCTCGTGTCGATCAGCACGACTTCCACGCCGGCGGCCGTGAGCTGACTTCCCAGCTGTGTCCACGTATCTGCTCCGTTCGAGGCGGCCGCATGGCCATCGGTGAGCAGGACCAGCCGCGCGCCCTCTGCCGGGGCCTGTCGCCGCGCCTGCGCGACAACTCGCAGGGCAAGCTGCAGGCCGTCCTCGAGCGGCGTTCCACCACCCGCGGCCAGGCTCTCGATGGCTCGCTGGGCACGCGATAGGCTGCGGCCAGGTGGCAGCAGCAGCCTCGCGCTTTGCCCTCGGAACGCAATCAGCGCCAGCCGGTCGCGGCTCACGTACAGGCGCCGCAGGAGGTCTCGCAGCGCCCCTTTAGCCTCGGCCAGGCGATTGTGAGCCATGCTCCCGCTCGCATCGACCAGCGCCACAGTAAGCGTCCGTGGGGCGGTCTGGAATCGCTTGATGCGCAGGTCGCCAGCTGTGACCCGCAGCCGTTCGCCGGGCTGCCGGCCGCGCAGGCGCTGCCACGGCAGCGCGGCACGAATGGTGGCGCTGAGGGCAACAGGCCGCGAGCTGCGCGCCGCAGGAACGGCAGGCAGCGCACGACCTCGGCGCGCCGGGTCCGTTGGCTGCCGGCGTGGCCGGCGCTCGACGAAGGGCGGAAGCGCGGCTCGAGCCACGGCGATGAGGCGCTCCAACGACGAGTCCTCTCCGAGGCGGCCGTCCTCGGACGATGGCTGCATGCGTTCTGGTTCGCCGCTGAACGCGGCGGCATCGGAGGAAGATTGCTGCTCGCCGCTTGGAGCCGGATCGGGCCCCGGGCTGGTGTGTTCGCCGGTCGGGCTGGCGGCTGTGGCAGCTGATGTCCCAGGATCGCGTTCGCCTTCGTTCTGCGCGGCGCTGGGCAGAGCCCTGGCCCGCGGAGCGAGCACAAGCCGCACGGCGGCCTGCAGATCGTCGGAGTCGGGTTGGCTGCGTCCCTGCCAGGCAGCGCAGGCGCACGCTGCCAGGCAGGCGAAATACTCCGCGCGGTTGCCTTTCACCTGCAACGCCGTGGCGCTCTCGGCTATGAGGCGCGCGGCTGACGGGTCGATGGCTATCTCCCGAAGCCGGCCCTGCGCCTCGGCGATGCGCTCTCCGAGCATTCTGGCTTCGGTCTCATCACGTCTTGCGCTCAGGACGGCGAGGCGATCCTCTGCAATCGACCGTGCAGGCAGGTAGACGATCAGTCCCAGCCGATCCTCGGTCTCCTCACTGCTATCGGACGCGGCGAGGACGAGGCCATCTGCCACCAGTCTGGAGCGCTCCGCGGCTGCGGCGAGCTCCCAGTGGTGGACGGCCGAGACGTGCTCGCCGCCCGGCAGGACGTCGAGCAGACCGTCGATGACCGCGCTCTTGCCGCTGCCGCGGCCCCCGTACAGCAGCAAGCCCCGCAGCCTTGGCTCGATAGCCAGCACGATGGCCGCCTGCACGGCAGGGTCGAGGCCTGCCAGATCGGTGAGGGCGGGGCGGCCGGCGATCATCAGGCGGCGAGGACGCGCTGCAGGGCCAGCTCGATCCTCGGCGCGGGATCGGCGCGATCCAGTGGGTCACGCGCCAGGCGATGCCGCAGGGCCATAGCCGCCACGTCGCGCACCTCGGCCAGGCTTACCGCCGGTCGGGCCCGCAACGCGGCCAGAGCGCTGGCCGCACGGCAAATGGCCAGCTCGCCGCGATGCCCGTCGGCTTCGAGGTCGGCGCAGAGCTGCGCGATACGCCGCAAGACGTCGCCGGGCAGCTCGATCTCCGGCTGGAGCTGCTGAGCTCGCCTGATCTTGCGCCTGAGCGCCTCGTGCTGTGATGCCCAGCGTGCTTGGAAGGCCTGGGGGTCGCGATCGTAGGCCTGGCGCCGCAGCACGATCTCAACGCGCTGGTCCACGTCGGTGACCGTGGCTATCGTAGCGGCGAGGCCAAAGCGATCGAGCAGCTGGGGCCGCAGGTCGCCCTCTTCCGGATTGCCCGATCCAACCAGGACGAAGCTGGCTGGATGGCGGACGCTCAGCCCTTCGCGCTCGACGACGTTGATGCCGCTGGCTGCTACGTCGAGCAGCAGGTCGACCAGGTAGTCCTCCAGCAGGTTCACCTCGTCCACGTATAAGAACCCACGGTTAGCCCGGGCCAGGATGCCCGGTTCGAACGCTTTGATGCCCTCGGCCAGCGCGCGCTCGATGTCCAGGGCGCCGGTCACGCGATCCTCGGTGGCGCCCAGCGGGAGGTCGACTACCGGCACGGCGCGCTGGGCCGCCCTGCGCCGGCCTGCGTGCCGGCAATCCTCGCAGGGCGTGGCCGGGTCGCAGCCGTAAGGGCAGCCCGCTGTCACGCGCTGGCGCGGCAGGAGCTCTGCCAGGCCGCGAACCGCCGTTGATTTTCCGGTGCCGCGGTGGCCGAACACGAGCACGCCGCCAACCGAACGATCGATGACGGACAGGATCAGCGCCAGCCGCATTTCCTCCTGGCCGACGATTGCCACGAAGGGATACGTCACGGTCGAAGTGTAGGGGATGCCCCTACACTTACGCCCAGTGTCTGCGCCCGCGTTGATGAGACCGGCGAGGCGGGCCGGCGGAGCGCTGCCGGTGGTGATCCTGGCGCTGGCCTGGCTGTGCGCCTTCTCGGCGCGGACCAATACGCTGACCCTGGGACCGGTGCTGCCGCTCATCCAGAAAGACCTGGGGATGAGTTACGCCGAGTCCGGGCTGCTGTTCTCCATCCCGGTGGTCATGATGGGCCTGTTTGCGATTCCCAGCGGACTGATCATCGCCAGGCTGGGAGTGAAATGGGTGCTGCTGCTGAGCCTGGCCATCCTCGGAGCGGGCGGCGGACTGCGAGCCACCACGACCAACGTCCCGGCCATGTTCGTGTTCACCGCGCTGGCCGGCATCGGAATAGGGCTGGTTCAGCCGGTGCTGCCGCGATTGGTAAAGGACTGGTTCGCCCAGCGGACCGGAACGATGACGGGCGTCTATTCCAACGGCTTCGTCGTGGGCGCGTTGGCGGCCACGACGCTGACGGTGCCCGTGCTGCTGCCAGCTTTCGGAGCGCTCACCTGGCGCGGCCCGTTCCTGCTGTGGTCGGCCGTGGTCTGGGCTACCGCTCTGGCTTGGTTGTTCGTCCCTGGGCAGCGGCACCGCGAGAAGGAAAGCCTGAGGCCGTTTGGCCGCATCTTTCGTAACCGGCTGGCGTGGATCGTGAGTGGCGTGTTCTTCACCCAGACAGTGATGTTCTACATTCTCAACGCCTGGCTGGTGAATTACTATCAGAGCTTCGGCTGGTCCCTTGGGCAGGCGGCCTCGACCCTCGGAGCCCTGACTGCGGGGTCCGTGATTGGCGGGAGTGGGGGGCCAATGGCTTCGGACCGCTGGGGACGGCGGCCGCTGCTACTCGTGAGCGCTCTGCTGTCGATCGTCGGAGTGCTGGGGCTGCTGTTCGTGCCCGAGCAGGTGTACTGGTTGTGGCCGTTCATCATGGGGGTCTCGCTGTCTGCGCTGTTCACTGTGAGCCTGGTGATCCCGGTCGACGTAGCCCCGCCGGACGAGGTTGGCGCCTTCTCGGGACTGATGATGGCCGTTGGCTACAGCGGGGTCCTTGGGGGACCGGCAGTCATCGGCTGGATGCGAGACGTGAGCGGAACGCATGTCTGGGGCGTTCTGACGTTGCTGGCAATGTGCTTCGTGCAGCTCGGGTTGGTCCTGCAGACGCCGGAAACGGCACCGCGACTGCGCCCGGGCAGCGTGCAGGAGGCGTAAGGTGGTGTCCCGGGTGGGGACCTGGCGCGGATCTGCCGTGCTCGTCGGTGCGGTGGCATGCGTGCTGATGCTGCTGGGCTGCGCTCGACCTGGAAGCTCGCCCGCCGCTCGAGCCGCGGAGACGCCCGTGTACGCCCCGAAACCGACCGCCACGTACTTCATTCACCTGCTGGACAGCCGTCGCTTCGATCCCGCGGTCCTCGATGGCGAGCCAGGCCAGCTGGTAAAGCTCGTACTCGTAGGTGACAAGCAGAAGCACGACCTGACGTCGCCCGGCCTGAACATCAACCTGGACGTCCTGCCGGGCAGGGTGGAGGTCATCATGGTCGAGCTGCCTTCCAGTGGCGTGTACGAGTTCTGGTCAGCTCAGCCCGGCGACCGCGAGGGCGGCATGGTGGGCCAGTTCCGGGTCGAGCCAGCGGCAGCCAGGTAGCTCGACCAGCCGGCGCCTATTATTGGAAGAAGAGCGTGCACATGAGTCTGGATCCTTCGGAGCGGGTTCACGAAGAGGTAGAGCCGGAACAAGACGGCGCACTACCCGATGAAGCTGCTGCGCCGCGCGACGCTCGACAGGGCGGGCGCTCGGCGCTGACTCGTTGGGTGGCGGAGCGGCAGCTCAGGGAGCGCCAGCCCGCGGGCCTTCCCAGCTACGAGCGCTGCCGATCGAAAGATTGTTGGGGTAAGGCCGTATGGGCTTGCCCCAGCTGCAGGCAGCCGGCTTGCAGTGTTCATCGGCGGGAGCACCACTGCGAGCTTCCTTATCTTCCGCGGTAACTCGATCGGCCGTACTTTCGTCGCTTCGGACATTCGTCCCAAGGCATCTGGGGCTTCCGTTCAGTAGGCTTGGTCCATGCCCGAACGCGACGGCGACATGGCCGCGGCGCTGGAGCAGATCCGGCAGGCCGCCGGAGCCGTGGATCGCACCGCGCTTGAGGATCCTGACCTGGCTCGCGTAGCGACTCAGTGGAAGGCCCCCAGACTTTCCATTGCACCTGCAGGCGTACGTGCCCTGCTGCGGATGGGCCACCGCCTGGTCGATGCGGCGTACGTGGTGGTAGCGCTGGCCGTCGCCGCGGCGCGTGCCGTTCGGTGGTATTGGCCAAGCGCTCAGGCTTGGCTTGGCCAGCGCCTTGGCACGGCTGGCCGGCTGGGCTGGCGAGCGGTGTCGTTCATCGGTCGGTTGATCGTCATCGCCATCGTGGAGGTGCTCCTGGCGACGCTCGGCGCTCTCCTGACGCTGTGGCGCGGCATCGTTTCGTTGCTGCTTTTTCCGCTGCGGCTAGTGGCGCGCCTGGACCTCGTGGGTTACCTGGCCCTGCTGGCAGCGCTGACCGCGATCGTGGTGGCGATAGCGCTGGCCAATCGCTAGGACGATCAGGCGTAGAGCGCGTCAGCGCTCTGCTCGTCTTCCGGGACTGGCGTTGGCAGGACTCTCAGCCCGGCCGGATGGTCCATGTGCTTGGAAGCGCCGGCTGGCCGCCTGCGCGGCTTGCGGCGTTCGGCCGAACTGATCTCCTCGGCGGTCACCGGCACGCCTTTGCCGTCCCACACCATAGCGTTCCCGCCTCTGGCTTTAGCCAGCTTCTTCGTCTTGAAGACGCCGGCGCTGATGTCCTCAAAGGTCATGCCATAGCGGCAGGTCACGGCGGCGATGGAGAGTGTCGTTGGCCCCGCAACGCCGGCGGCTCGGAATTCGCGCACGACGACGCTGCAGGCCGGCACGACGCGCTCGGCGTCGGTCAGCAGCACGAAATCGTCGCCCCCGATGTGTCCCACGAAGTCCTCGCTGGAGCCCTTGGCCTGCTGAATGATGTTGGCCAGCAGCAAGATGACCTGGTCGCCGGCGCTGAAGCCATAGCGGTCGTTGTAGCGCTTGAAATGGTTGAGGTCGATGTGGCAGAACACGAACGGCTGTCCCTGCAGCAGCCGGCGGTCCGTCTCCTTGTGAATGAGGACGTTGCCCGGCAAGCCGCTGAGGGGATTCGAGTACTTGGCGATGGACACCTGCCGGCGGGTGGTGATGTCCAACAGATCGATGACCGACAGCAGGCCTTTGAGCCGGCCGCCGTCGGCAACGACGATGTGGTCGTACAGGTCGTCGCCGCGGCGATGCACCGCCTTGCGGCTCACGAGGTCGAGGGATTCGCTGCCTTCGACGACCAGGGTGGAGGAGTTCATGGCCTCGCGCACCGATCGCGCGGCGAAGATTGAGTAGCCGTACTGACTGCCCAGCTTGGCGAAGAACTTGTCACGCGAGATGAGGCCAACGGGTGATCCGCCTTCGACCACGGCCAGCGCCTGCAGCGAGGGGTTGGCCCGAAACAGCTCCTCCGCGGCGCGGCAGGGCTGGCGCACGTCTAGGCTCTTGGCCGGCTTGGCGACGTCGGAAACGCACAGGACCTGTCCCGTGACCTGCTTCTCGCGCAGCTCGATCCGGTCGCGAATGGCCTCGGCCAGCCGGTCGGCAGGCCGTTGGAAGACCTCGGCGGGATAGGCGATGAAGAACCCCTGCCCGTAAGGCACGCCAATCTCGATGAGGCTTTCGAGCTCTGCCTGCGTTTCCACGCCTTCGGCAATCACGTCGGCGTCGATTCGGCGGGCGAAGGTCGTCAGCGCCGCCACCAGGGCGTACTTGGCCCTATCGCGATCGATGTCGCGCACCAGTGACATGTCGATCTTGATGAAGTCTGGACGGAGCGCTGCTACCGCTCGCATGCTGCTGTGCCCGGCTCCCGCGTCGTCCACGGCTATGCCGAAGCCGTAGGCGCGATACATGTCCAGGGTGCGGCGGAAGGTGTCGAAATCGCGGATAGCCTGACGCTCCGTGAGCTCCACCACGATCCTGGCGGCAGGCATCGCCTCCGTGAGCAGCAGGTGTTTGGCAGCGACAGGATCACCCACGATTTCCGGACTGACGTTGATGAAGAGCCGCGATGGCTCGGGCAGGTTCAGCGCACCCCGCAGTGCGGTTTCGCGGCACAGGCGTTCCAATGGCTCCAGCAGCCCGAGCTTCTCGGCGGCCCCAAAGAGCTGATCCGGCGAGCGCAGGGAGCTGCCCGACGGTCCGCGCGTGAGGGCTTCGTACGCGGCCACTTTGCCGTCGACCAGCGACACGATTGGCTGGTAAACAGTGCTGACCTGGCGTTCGCGCAGGATCGGCACCAGCTGGCGTTCGAGCTCCTGCTTGGCCGACCAATCAACGTCGCGGGCGCGTCCGCTCGCCTGTTCGATGGCTCGGTGGATGATCACCTGGACGGGCAGCGGCGCGGGCTCGATGAGCGCATAGCCAACGTTGACATTGAGCATGCGCTGCTTGGCCAGGGCTGGCTCTGCCGCTTCGAGCTGTGTGCAGACGCTGTGCTCCACGCGGCGGGCAATCTCGGTGAGGTGCTTTTCGAGGAGGGGCTCGCCCGTTCGCGACGGCGCGAGAAAGACCATGAAGTCGCTGCCTCCACCGTAGCCCAGGGTTGCCACGTCCTCGGTCCGCAGCAGCTTGCCAACGGAGTCTCGCAGGACCAAGCCCACCATGCGCAGGAGCTTGGAGCTGGCGTCGTGGGCGAGCATCTTCTCCAGCACGCTGAACTGCACGAGGTGCAGGAACAGCAGTCCTAACGGCCGCCCGCCATCCAGCACCCCTTCCAGGTTTGGATAGAGGTGTGCCAGCAGGGGCAGTCCCGTGGTTGCGTCCTCGCTCCTGAGCCGGGCATTCGATCGCCGAAAGGGGAGTTGCAGCCGGGTTGTCAACGGTAGTGGCATGGGGCCACTCTACGCTCGCTAGGTAAAACTGCTTGCCAGTTCAGGTTAAATCTTTGTAAGCAAGCTTGACGATGCTTGGCCCGGGATCTGTTTCGTGCCAGCTGGCCTAAGCCATTCAGCGGTCCAAAAATCGGTCAGCTGGGTCTGGCGTCCAAGGGGCCGGCCGTCTAGCCTGATGAGACAGTACTGGTTAGGCTGGGACCTCTGCATGGCAAAAATACTCATCGCCGACGATCAGCCGAAGGTGCGTCTGCTCCTCTCCGCGACGCTCAAGCCGGAAGGCTACAACGTCATCGAAGCCGAAGACGGTACCAGAGCGTGGGATCTCATCCGTGCATTCCGTCCCGACCTGGTGGTGCTCGACGTCCAGATGCCGGGCAAGACCGGCCTCGATCTCACGAGCGCCATCCGTAAGGACCCGGCCCTGGCCGGTACCAAGATCATCCTTTTGACCGCGCTGGCTCACCAGTCGGTGCAGAACGCTGGCATCGTCGCCGGAGCCGATCGCTACGTCACGAAACCGTTTTCCCCTATGCAGCTGCTCGAGGACATCGAGGCGCTGCTCGATACCGGCGCCGACCACTCGTAGGACGAGGCGCTGCTCAACCGCGGCGAGCCGCGCCAAACCACCTTTCCGCCCGAGTGTTAGGCCAGCAACCGATCCTCGAACGGCATCTCGGGTGCCAGGATCTCGGGTGCGCCTTCGTGGACCAGGATCAGCTCCTCCAGCTTGACTGCAACTCCGCTGCCCTCTTCCCCAAAGAAGCATTCAATCGCCATCACGTTGTTGGGTACCAGGCGCTTGGTGTCCGAGCGCCGGTCCGGGTCGAGCTTCGGTGAGGAGAGCGGAGTGGGACCCACTGAATGGCCCATGTGGTAGTTCGACTGCATCTTCTGGTACTTGGCCGGCACCCTGGGGACAGCGTCGACTACCTCACTGAAGGTGCGGCCGCCGCGAAAGGCGTCGATAGCGCCCAGCATGTACTCGTAGGTTTGGCGATAGAGGTCTCGCTGCTCGGCCGTCCAGCGATCCCCTACCAGATACGTCCTGGATGAGTCCCCCCGCAGGCCGCAATAGCCTCGGCCGTGGAAATCGATGCCGACGAGCTCGCCGGCTGCCAGCGCACGCTTGGTGGGCCAGCGGCGCCAGGGGTTCATGTTCGCCCCGGAACAGACGTTCAGCTGCGAGATCTCGTCGCCACCGGCGTCGAACCATGCGCCTGAAACGAGCGCCGCCAGCTCATTCTCGGTCACACCCGGACGGATGGCCTGTCGGAAACAGCTGAAGGCATGGGCGTATTGCCGGCCCATGGCGCGATAGACCTCGACTTCGTCCTCCGTCTTGACGGAGCGCGCCTGCTCGATGACCGGCTCGGCATCGACCACGGACACGCCCGCCTTCATGAACGTCAGGGGAACGCTGGGGCGGCAGGTGTCCAGGCCCAGGAGCTCGCCGGCGACGCCGTACTGCGCCATCAAGTCGACAATGCCCTGCCGCAGCCGCTGCTGGCCGCTCTCCGTCTCGTCCTGCGCAGCTGACGAGATGTTGTGCAGCGGCAGCTGGAGCTTGTCGTAGTGCAATTTCACATAACCCCAGTCTCGCGCACGGACGAGAGCGATGATCTCGCCTTCCGGTGGCACGAATAGCGCTGCCCCGGGGATCCTCACGTTCAGCAGGTACTGGGTATTGACGCCATCGTTCAGGTACAGGGCGCCAATGCCGCGCTCCCTCATGTGGGCCTGAAGCAGCGCGCGGCGATCCCGGCGCATGCGCTCCACGTCCCAGGTTGGTTCGATCTCCAGCATGGGCCTCTCCTGGCGGCGGCGAAATTGGTACGGCACCGAGGCCTTCCGCGGTGAATACTAGCCTATATCCCTAACGTCAGCGTTAGATTGTAAGTTTACGTAGGCGTGAGGGTGTGGCGGTAGGCTGGCGAGAGGCCGATGGGATGTCCCAACACAAAGAAGGCGCCCACGTTTCAGCGGGCGCCTTCTGCTGAAGCTTCAGTTCAAGGCGTTCTGCGGTCGAATTCGTGCCGAGCCTTGTCCCTCGACTCTTCTTTGACTTCCTCCCGGCGGACTTTCTCCACCTCGTGCTCGACGTCACCTTTGGTTTCTTGGAGCTTGCCCTTCATCTTCTCAGCGGTGTCGCCGGTGATGGTGCCTTTGGCCTCGCGGAGCTTGCCCTGGGCCTTGTCTTTCATCGCCTCGGTCTCTGACATAACTATCTCCTCTCCTGTCGTCACCTTCGGGAAACGCAAGACGAAGGCCAGTCGGGGGTCCGTCAGCTGGCGGCGGCACGGCAGCATGGAGACGAGGCCGGAGGGCATGGTTGTTGCTCCTCCGCGGACGTGCCCCTGCTACGCCATGATCCGACCGGCAGCTTCCCAGACACGTCTTCCGCCACGCTCATCCTCCTGGACGTCATTAACGACCTGGAGTTCGAGGGCGGAGAGGGTCTCTACGAACAAGCGCTGCCCATGGCCGAACGGTTGAGTGCGCTCAAACAGCGCGCCAGATCGCTGTCCATGGCCTGCATCTACGTGAACGACAACTTTGGTCGCTGGCGCTCTGACTTTACGCAGCAGGTCCAGCATTGCCTGGGCGACGGCGTGCGCGGCGAAAAGATCGCGCGGCTGCTTGTACCGGCAGACGACGACTATTTCGTGCTGAAGCCCAAGAACTCGGCCTTCTACGGCACCACGCTGGAGACGCTGTTGGAGCATCTGCAGGCCGAAACACTGATCCTCACGGGCCTGGCTTGCGACATCTGCGTGCTGTTCAGCGCCGGCGATGCCCATATGCGCAACTACCACGTCGTCGTGCCGTCCGATTGCGTCGCCTCGGAGCGCGCGGAGGACACCAGCTGGGCACTGGGTTTGATGCAGAGAGCACTGAGCGTCAGCGTGTGCACCGCGGAAGGGCTCGATCTAGCCGCGCTGCAGCAGCCTCGTTGAAGGCTGGTCTGTCGAATGCGGTTCGCCCGCGCAGCAGAATGCATCCGGCTCTGAGTCGGAGATGCAGCCCCACCCACACTTCGAAGGAGCTGGCCAGCGCGGCAGCGGCAAGCTGCGCGACAGGGTGGCCCTGATCACGGGTGGCCGTGCCTAAGACGTGAGGTCTCCCCAAAACGGTATTGGCGCCGCTTCGCTCCAGGCCTGGTAAGCCGCACGATTGTCTGGGCTTTTGCAGGTGAAGACACTGATGAGGAAATCTCGTAATGTCGCGGCCCAGGGAATGATGTCGCTTTGGTAAACCGACAGCACAATGTTGTCCGCCTCACACGGTTGGGCGACGAGGAATCGATGGCTCGAAAGAGGAATAAGCCTCGGAGCTCGAGTGGCCAGCCCCTGGACAATAGCGCTTCTCTCCGCGGCGGTATCAGGCCGCTCACCCCACGAATCGTGCCACAGAGCGTTGTGCTCGACATCAAAAACGATTCCCTCCGTGGGCCAGCTCATCATATCCACGATTGCCTTCTCTTCGCTTAGCCAGTTGTAGAGCACGCTTGCGTTCCACTGCATTTCGATACCGTGCAGCGTCATCAGAAACCGGACGTAATCCGGAGGGAGCTTCAGGTCGAGACGGTGTTCGATCCCGTCAATCTGGGCCGGCGAGAGTGGGGTTGCCCACTTTGCCCACAGGCCGTGTTCACGAACCCAAGCGACAAAATCGTCGCCCATTCCCTGCGGTGGTGGGGGAATCGGATTCACTGTCTCGATCCTGTTTCCGTATGCGGGATTCGACGGTTAATGCGTGAGCAACGATCATGGCATGCGCAGTGGCGTTCCGGCTAAGGCCGGTTTTGCGGCCGCTGTCAAGCTTCCGACTCGAATGCCGAGGAATGCGATCCGGCAGGTGGCGCGATCCGTGCTGCGTACGCGCTCGTGCCACCGGAGCAAACGGCCCAGCCCTTCCATCTCGGCTATCAGCCAGCCCTCGATGGATTGCGCGGCGCCGCCGTGCTGGCGGTCATGCTGTACCACGACGGCGCGCCAATGGGCCACGGCGGCTTCCTGGGCGTTGACGCCTTTTTTGTCCTCAGCGGTTTCCTGATCACGTCGCTGCTGGTGGAGGAGTGGATCGAGACCGGCAGGGTCTCGTTCTTCCGGTTCTATCTCCGGCGCGCGTTGCGGCTTCTGCCCGCGCTGCTGGTCGTGCTGCTGGCCGCCGCGGCGGTAGCCCTGACCATTGTTCCGCCAGACAGGCGGACGGTCATCTGGCGAAGCATCGCGGCCACCTTCTTGTACGTTGCCAACTGGCAAAAGGTGTTTACGTCCGACAGCGTCGGCATGCTCGGTCACACCTGGTCGCTGGCCATCGAGGAGCAGTTCTACATGCTGTGGCCACCGCTGCTGCTGTTGCTGCTTCGGTGCCGGCTGCAGCTGCGCTGGTTGACCCTGACCACGGCTGCGCTGGCGTTGGCCGCGGCAGGCTTGCGCGCGGTGCTGTGGCTCACAGGCACGACGACCTACCGGCTCTACAACGGCACGCACACGCGCATGGATTCGCTGTTGATTGGCTGCGCCGCTGCACTGGTCGTGCAATGGGGCGTGATCCCGCGCGGGCGCTGGCCCCAGCCCTTCCGGGTGCTGATCGGCTTGCTGCTGCCGGTGGCGCTGTGTGTACCGATTGGGACAGTCGCTTCGTCCGACGACGCACCCTTGTACGTGTTCGGGTTTTTCCTGTTCGCCTGCGGCGTGGCCGCGCTGGTCGTGGCCTTGGTGGCGGGGCAGGTGCGGAACGTGGTGCTCGAATCCCCACCCATGGTTTGGCTGGGCGCTCGTTCCTATGGCCTGTACCTGTGGCACCTGCCGGTGCATGAGGTGCTGAGCATGCTTGGCCTCGGTACTTGGCCGTTGCTCCAGCTGGTGGCTCTCAACGTGGCCATCAGCCTGCTGCTGGCCGCTACGTCCTATCGGTTCATCGAAGGCCCTGCCCTCGACCTGAAGCGGCGCCTAGCCGTCCTAGCGAAGCCGGCCGTGCCTGAGCGGCGAGCCACTTCGCCCGTCGGTGAGTCGGTGGTTGCTGGACTGCCGCCAAAGGCTCGGAGACCGAGCCTGAGGAGGAGACTGCAGTTATCCTCCCTTTGGGTCGTAATCTTCCAGCAGAGCTAATCCTCTGACGTGGCAAGCTTCTGCCTCACGGGCCGGGTGGAAAACAATCACGTGCAGGGCGGCCGTAAATGTCGAGGCCGACGTGAGGCGATAAGCAGTCGGCGAATGCCACAGTGCCATCGCTGGGTTTTTTGCAGAAGGAGAAGTGTATTGTCGCCGGTCGTACAACGCTCCCACGATAAGGCCATCTATTTGCGCGAGGATCGGTTCGAGCAGCCAAAGGAGATCTTCAAGCTGATTGGCGAGAGCATCCGTGAAAGGATGCTCGCAGAGCCCGGCAGCGCGGTTGTCGATCTTGGGTGTGCTACTGGTGAGCTGATCTATTACCTGCGTACGCGTTATCCGTCGGCTGCCTATTTAGGCTGCGATATCGTTCCTGAGTTTATTGACGTCGCACGAAAGAGGGTGCTGGGTGCTGAGTTCCGAGTCGGTTCCGTTCTTGATTCGGGCCTCTTGGCAGAGGCGAGTGCCGACATCAGCCTGCTAATTGGCGTCTTAGGGATTTTCGATCAATTCGAACCCTGCTTGTCGAATCTGTTGAATTGGACCAGACCAGGTGGCCAGATCCTGGTTTTCGGCCTGTTCAACAACCATCCAATTGATGTCTGGGTGAGGTACCGCCAAGCAGGTGCTTCGGCTGAATCCCCTCTTGAGGCAGGCTGGAATATCTTTTCCCAAGCGTCGGTGGCGGCGTTCCTGGATTCCAGGCCAGAGATAAAGGGCTTTTCGTTTACTCCTTTTGAAATGCCCTTTGACATCCTTCCGAATCCAAATGATCCGGTTCGCACCTGGACGTTTCAATCGAACCATGGTCGACGGCTATTCACCAATGGCCTGTCTCTGTTGTGCAATCTGGAGCTTTTGCACATTCGGCTGTAGTCCGGTATCGATCGAGCAACCGACGCGATCTTGGTGATGACCGGGTCAGATCGCGTATCGGTCGATCTTATACATCTGGAGATTCTCGCGAATCCACTCGACGGTGCGCGCCAGCCCTTGCCGCTGGCTTTCAACGGGCTCCCAGCCTAGAAGCTCGCGCGCTTTTTGAGAGTTAGCGCAGAGCCGGTCTACTTCACTATCTGCTGGTCGCAGCCGCTGCTCGTCGGCTACCACCGGGAGTTGGCGTCCGATGATATTCATAACGTTCGTAGCGATCTGTTCGATGGAGGTTTCCGTGCCCGTACCGACATTGATTGTTTCCCCGAGAGCGTTAGGAGATGTTGCGGCAAGCACGAACGCCTCTACGGTATCAGCGACGTAATTGAAATCGCGCGTCGGAAAGAGGTTGCCTAGCTGTATCCTCGACCCCACCAGCGCCTGAATGATGATGGCTGGAATGACGGCCCGGGCTGATTGTCTGGGCCCATAGGTGTTGAACGGACGTAGGGTTGTCACAGGCAGTCCAAACGAGCAGTGGAAGCTCTCCACCAGCTTATCCGCCGCGGTCTTGCTGGCGGCGTATGGTGATTGCGCCTGCAGTGGATGACTTTCATCCATGGGCACATAACGAGCGCTTCCGTAGACTTCGCTGGTCGAAGTGTGGACCATCATGCTGGCACCACTCTCACGGACGGACTGCAAGACATTGAGCGTACCCTCGGCATTCGTGCGCAGGTAGGAGATGGGGGAATCGTATGAGTAGGGGATCGCAATCAGCGCAGCAAGGTGAAAGACGACATCTGCGCCTGCCACAGCCCGGCGAACACTATCTGCATCCCGAATATCACCCGCGTAAATCTCGACATCTTGCTTGATCGGACATTGGTCAAGCCATCCCCATGAGCCCACGGAGTTGTATCTCACGAAGGCGCGCGTCTTGGCTCCGAGGCTTACTAAGCGTTCCGTCAGATGGCTACCTATGAATCCACCTGCACCCGTTACGAGAACGGTTTGATGCTTCCAGTCCATTCCGCTCAACAGCCTCTCAAATCATTTCCAAATGTCGAGACGCACATCGAAACGCTGGCCGGTCCATGAGAGAGCCGTGGATAGCCAATAAAGATTCGTGCGTTTGTACCCCCGAGAGGACTCGAACCTCCGCTCCCGGCTCCGGAGGCCGGTGCTCTATCCGACTGAGCTACGGGGGCGCTTCGGAGAAATTGTAGCCAGGGAAGGGGCGTGCTCGCAGCGCGGGCGGCCTATACTGCGCCCAGCATCGTGCTCCGGAGGTTGGTTGATGGCTGATTCGGCGGGCAGGCAGAACGGGCGAGCCAGGCTGGCGCGTGACAACCAGCAGTGGGTGCTGGACTACCTGATCAAAGAAACGGGCAAGACGTTCCATTTCGAGGGCGACGCGCGTGGCAACCTGCCACGCAGCGTAAAGAGCCACGCCATGATCAGCAAGCACCTGGGCTTGGCGGCGCGGAAGCTTGAGGCGCTGGCGAAGGTCGAGGCCGAGGCCGGCCATCGCGAGACGGCCGTGGACCTGTACTACAAGGCGGCTATGGACTACTCACGGGCGCAGCACGTGGTCTTCCAGCTCAACGACGAGAAGCGCTACCTGCACGCGGGCGCGCTGCGCTGCTACGGCCAGGTGCGCGCGCTGGCTCCGTACAAGATCGAGCACGTCGACATTCCCTGGAACGGCACGCTGGTCTCAGGCTATCTGCACCTCTGCCCGGATAAGGACCAGGCGCCGCTGATCTTCCACATCCCGGGCTGCGACAACACCAAGGAGAACTGGCCGCATCCGCTGTTCAACTTTGCCCACCAGCGCGGCATGCACCTGTTCTGCTTCGACGGGCCGGGGCAGGGTGAAAGCAACATGCGCGGCATCAAGCTGACGTCGAACAACTACGAGCAGGCCGCCAGCGCAGCTCTGGACTACCTGCTGCAGCGGCCGGAGGTCGAGGACGGCCAGGTCGCGCTGTACGGCCTGAGCTTCGGGTCGTTCTGGGGGCTGCGCTTCGCTTCCTATGACCACCGGCTCAAGGCGGTGGTCACTCCGGCCGCCTCGTACGTGGATAAGCACTTCCTCATGAACGTGGAGACGCCGCGCTGGAAGCAGCTCTTCGCTTTCCTCACCCAGGCTCAGTCCGAGGCGGAGCTGGACGCGGTAACGAGCGAGATGACCATGGACGGCTACATGGGCAAGATCAGCTGCCCGACGCTGCTGATGGCGGGCGAGTATGACCCACGCAGCCCGCTGGAGGAGATCTACCGCATGTTCGACCAGCTCACCGCGCCCGCCGAGCTGTGGGTCTTTGCCGATCAGTTCCACGGGCCGCAAATCGGCGGCGGGGAAGCCGCCACGGCCTGGTCGGCGCCGCTGCACGCCGTAGTGATGGACTGGCTGCGAGATCGGCTGCAGCGCAAGCCGGTGGCCTGGCCCGGTCAGGTCGTGTACGTGGAGCCGGGAAGCTCGGGGCCGAATAACCCCAAGGCCGCGCTCAAGAGGCGGTGGTATGAGGACGTGAAGCGTGAAGTGTGAGGAGTGGGGAATAGGCGGCTGGGACGGCCTATGATCAAGGGATGGCGGTTTCAGGGGAGGTAGAAGCCGGGGAGCATCAGGCGGCCGGCGCCGGCGTGCCGCCGATGGCGGTGCAGGTGCGCGACCTGCGCAAGTCGTACGGGTCGCGGGTCGCGGTGGACGGGCTGTCGTTCGAGGCGGCCGGCGGCGAAGTGTTTGCCCTCCTAGGGCCGAACGGCGCGGGCAAGACGACAACCATCGAAATCCTGGAAGGGTATCGGCATCGGGACGACGGTGAGGTCAGCGTGCTTGGGCTCGATCCGCAGCGGCAGGCGCATCAGCTGCGGCAGCAGATCGGCCTCATGCTGCAGGAGGGCGGCGTATATCCACAAGCCCGGCCGCGCGAAATCCTCAAGCTGTTCGCCAGCTTCTATCCCAAGCATGACGATCCGGACCGGCTGCTGGAGCTGGTGGGGTTGTCGGGTGAGCTCAAGACGCCGTACCGGCGCCTGTCGGGGGGCCAGAAGCAGCGGCTGGCGCTGGCCCTGGCCTTGATTGGCTGTCCCCGTCTGGTATTCCTCGACGAGCCGACCGCCGGCATGGATCCGCAGGCGCGTCGGGCCACCTGGGACATCATCCGCTCGCTGCGCGAGCAGCAGGTAACTGTTCTGCTGACCACCCATTACATGGACGAGGCGGAACAGCTGGCCGACCGGATTGGCATCATCGACCGTGGGCGTCTGGCGGCGGTGGGCGACATGGAATCGCTGGGCCGGCGCGACACGCCCGATACCACTGTGCGCATGGTGGCGCCGGCCAACCTCGAGCTGGCCGAGCTGCGTGCCCTTTCCGCGGTGAAGGACGCAGGCGAAGACCAGAGCGGCGTGTACCTGTTCGAGACTGAAGACCCGGCCTCGCTGCTGGCCGAGGTCACCGCCTGGGCCAAGCGAGCGGGAGTGGCCGTGCGCGAGCTGCGCGTCGGCCGCGAATCGCTGGAAGACATTTTCTTACGCCTAACCGGCGACAGGATTCGAGAATGAAGGCGCTGCTGGCGCAGACGGGCATGGAGCTGCGGCTGATGTCTCGCCGTGGGGAGAACCTGCTGGTGACACTGGTCATACCCCTGGTGCTGCTGCTGTTCTTCGGATCCACCAGCGTCTTCGCCGTAGGCAGCCAGCGACCGGTGGACTTCCTGGTGCCCGGCGTGCTGGCGCTGGCGATCATGTCCACGGGCATGGTGAGCCTGGGCATTGCCACCGCCTACGAGCGGCACTACGGCGTGCTGAAGCGGCTGGGCGGATCGCCGCTGACGCGATCGCAGCTCATCGCCGCCAAGATCGCCTCGGTGCTGATGGTGGAAGCGCTGCAGGCCCTCCTGCTGCTGGGCGTTGCCATCCTGGCATTTGGCTGGCAGCCGGCGGGCGGGACTGAAGTGGCGCTGGGGATCGCTGCCCTTGGCACAGTGGCGTTTGCAGGACTGGGCCTGCTCATGGCCGGCGGCCTCCGAGCCGAGGCTACACTGGCCGGCGCCAACGGACTGTACCTGATCTTCGCCCTCATCGGCGGCATGTTCCTGCCGGTCGATCATCTGCCGCCAGCCCTGTCCGGGATATCGCCCTACCTGCCGCCCACGGCGCTTGCGGACCTGCTGCGTACGTCGCTGAGCGGGGCCGGCATTTCCGGGTTCAGCCTGGTCGTGCTGAGTGTGTGGACGATCGGGTTCGTTGTCGTAGCGTCTCGTACCTTCCAGTGGGAGTAGCTTGCGCGGGGGATAGGGGTCAGAGCCACCATAGGGCGAGCTGAGCAGGCGGACAGTTCGCGAGCCGGCAGTGGCATCGTGCATTTCGCACAACCTGGTGGCGACCGATTCTCGCAGTTTGGCTGTAGGCGACAGGGGCAAAGCAGGTTAGGCTGACGGCGTGGCTGCCGCTCAGATGTCTTCCATGACAACCGGGGACGTTGACCAGCGGTTGCGCGAGCTGTCGTTCCTGGAAAGCGTCGTTCGCATTACCGCCAGCAGCACCGACTTTTCGGAGCTGGTGGATCGGGTCATTCGGCAGACCACCGAGGTCACGGGCATGGACGTGTGCTCGCTGTATCTATGGGAGCCGGCCGAGCGAACCCTGGTGCTGGCGGCGACGAATGGGCTATCGCAAGCCGGCGTAGGGCGTGCCAGGCTGGCCCTGGGGGAGGGGGTAACGGGCTGGGTCGCTGCGCAGCGGCAGTACATGGCGGTGCGGGACGTGCGCTACGAGCCCTGCTTTCAATGGCTGCCCGGCGTCGACCAGGATCGGCTGCTGGCCATGCTATCTGTGCCGATCGTTTCGCACGGTGCGCTGGTGGGGGTTATGAACCTGCAGCGGGCCGAAGCGCATGAGTTCGCGGCCCAGGAGATCGAGTTTGCCCAGGCCCTGGCGGCGCAGCTGGCCAGCATGCTGGAGTTGACGATGCTGCACAAGCAGCGCCAGCAGGAGCTGGCTGCCGAGCGCGATGCCCTGCGGCGTGCGCTGGCCGCCCAGGCCGGAGACGTCGCCTTCTCGACCATGCTGATGGACGATTTCGGCGCTCCCCTGGCCCGCCTGCGATCGCGTCTGGAAGAAGTGCGCGTCCAGCTTCCCAGCACGTTTGACGTAACCTACGCGGAGATGAAGGCGGACGTCGCGCGCATGGAGCGCATCGTGGCCGAGCTCGGTCAGATCTGATCGCTCCAGCTTCCAGCGCCAGCCCGGATCGTAAGCCCCAGAACGCTTCCGAGGTCCCGGCCGTTCTATCATCCAGAAGGCGGCTGAATGCCGCTGTTGCTTATTCGGGGAGGTCTCATATGTACGCTGGCGTTCGTCCTGGCATCTTGGCTCGTCCCGGCTTGGTATGGTCGGTCCTAACGTGCACGCTGTTCGCGCTGATGACCGGCGTTTTCGCTCGGGTGGCCATCCCGCTGCCGTTCACCCCGGTGCCGTTCACCTTGCAGCCGATGGCCGTGGTGCTCACCGGCTTCCTGCTCGGCAGCCGGTTGGGCGCCGCGGCAATGGTGGAGTACTTCATCATGGGCGCGCTGGGCGCCCCGGTGTTCGCCGGAGGGTTCGGCCTGGAGCACGCGGCAGTGGTCACCGGCTCCCTGGGCTACATCATCGGGTATCCCTTCGCGGCCTGGGTCACCGGCCGGTTGAGCGAGCGCTCCAGCCGGGCGATGGCTCAGCTCATCTTCGCCGGGTGCGTGGGGATGATCGTGCTCTACACGTCCGGGGTCGCGTACCTGGCGGGCTGGATGAACGTGGTCCAGCACGTGGGTGGGCTGGAGCTGATTCGCCGAGCGATCGTCGCCGGGGCGTTTCCGTTCATCCTGTTCGACGTGGTGAAAGTGGCGATCGCCGCCAGCGTGTCGCGACGCAAGCTGTTCGATTAGTGGCTAGCTGGGCGCAAGCCGCGTTCGGTAAGCAAACGGCAATGGGCGGGGCGTAAGGCGCGGCCCATTCGGCGGGCAACGAGGTAGGTCAAACTCGCCGACGTCTAGGGAGAGGCGCCGGACTGGGCAGCGCGAGGCTCGCGCAAACCATCCCCAATCGCACGGCGTAGGCTCTGGTTCTAGTGGTCGAGGATGGGACGGGTGAGATGCTCGGGGATGGGTGAGCCCATGAGCGTGTACACGTTCATCAGGTGCTTGCGGAACTGGGCGTCGAAGCCGCGTTCCAGGTTGGGGTCGTTGCCGCTGTAGTACCACCAGAACCAGTCACTGCCCTCGGCGATGTAGATCTCCTCCCAGGCTCGCTCCAGCACGCCCATGTCGGCCCCTTCGCACTCCGTTTGCCACCGGACCAGGTCTTCGCGGGCGCGGGCCAGGTAGTCCCAGGCGACGTTCTGGGCCATCTCACCGATCCAAACGTCGAAGGTGCCGCCAATCCACGATCCGCTGGCCAGCCGGTCCAGCTGGCGGGTAGGTGGATGCCGGTCGAGATACTCGCTCACAGTCACGCAGCCGAGGGTGTCGTCGCCGGACAGCAGCTCGAACAGCGCGACCAGGAAGTCCTCGCCGTTGTTGTCGTAGAACTCCCAGCAGTTCTCGCCGTCGAGGATCAGCGGGACGATGTGCTCGCCGCGCGCGTCTCCGAGTGCGTCGCGGATGCCATGCAGGCGGTTCACCAGGTCCTGAGCCGCGGCGCCCGGCTCCCAGGCCTGGTACTTGAAGCCAATCTCATCCGACAGGCCGCGATCGCGAAAGATAATGGACAGCTCGGCGTCCTCGTCGCGCAGGCTGTAAGCGCTGTAGAGTGAGGCCGGATCTTCGACCGTGCCGTCGAAGCGACGTGAGCTCCAACCGCGGCTGCGGTTGAGGATCTCTTCGTCGGACGCAATCCAGCGGATTCCGGCTCGGGCTACGGGATAGATCAGCGACTGGCTGACACCGCCCTCGCTCGGCCAGAGACCGGCCGGGGCCTGGCCGAAGTGCTCGCGGTGCGCCGACCTAGCCCGGCGGATCTGCTCGGCCGCATCCTCTGGATGGTGAAAGTGGATTGCCGGCAGCGCCACGCCCGGGCGAGCCTCCCAGGCTTCGCGGTGGTTATCGATGACCAGTGGCAGCACCGGATGGTAATAGGGCGAGGTCGACAGCTCCACCTGGCCTCGGTCTTGCAGGTCGCGATAGGTTGGGATGACCTTGGCGAGGATGTCGGTCTGGCGCTGGAACAGCAGCCGCAGGTCAGCGCTGTCGAAGTGCGGCTTGGAGGCAAGGGCGCAGAGGGCCGGGTCCTGGCGTATGAAGGTTCCGTCGATCCAGGCCAGGTTGAACCATCCGATAGCGTCGGGCCAGAACCACTCCGGCAGTGGCTCACCCTGGGTGAGGTGCCGGTCGCGCAGGCCTAGCAGATCCAGGTAGGGTGGGTAGCGGGCAATCACCTTGTCGTGATTGATGCTGAAAAAGAAACGAAGGATGTACTGCCGGTCCTCGTCCGTAAGCTCATGGCTGGGTTTGCGGCACACATCCACGAACGGCCCGCTGACCTGGCCGGCGGCATGGTCGGCCAGCTGCTGGACCAGGCTTGGGACCAGGTTAACCGTGTGGTGGAGCGTAGGGAAGGCCTCCATTACGCGGGCGATGTGGAGGTAATCCTTGGTGCCGTGCAGCAGGGTCCACGGCTGCATCGATCGGTCGCTGAGCAGGTCGCGGTAATAGGGCTGATGCATGTGCCACACGAAGGCCACGTTGAGCGGTGCGGTCATAGCCGGGCGATTACTGCAGCGTGCGCATCTGAGGAAAAAGGATGACCTCGCGAATCGAGGTCTGGCCCGTGAGCAGCATGACCAGGCGGTCGATACCGATGCCCAGTCCACCGGTCGGCGGCATGCCGTACTCCAACGCCTCGATGAAGTCCTCGTCCACGGGGGCCGCTTCCACGTCGCCAGCCACACGGCGCTTGGCCAGGTCGACCATGCGTGCTCGCTGGTCGATGGGATCGTTCAGCTCTGAGAAGGCGTTGGCGCGCTCGACGCCTCCGACAAACAGCTCGAAGCGCTCGACCAATCGTGCTTCGTCGATGCGCCGCTTCGCCAGGGGGCTGAGCTCGACCGGCCAGTCGGTCAAGAACGTCGGCTGAACGAGCTGTGGCTCGACGTGATTGCTCAGAAGCTCGTCGACGAGCTTGCCCCGCCCGACTGCGACCGGGAGATTTGCTCGGGCCGCCAGCTCATCGTCGGTGGCTTCCAGCACGTCGATCCCGGCCCAACGCTGCAGCGCTTCGCGCACGCTGAGGCGCGCGAATGGCTGCCGGAAATCGATGACTGCCTCCGCGCACTCGATACTCCCGTCGGGCAGCACCTCCAGCGCCAGCGCTCGCACCAGGTCCTCGGTGAGCGTCATGACGTCGCCCAGGTCGGCATATGCCTGGTACAGCTCGATCATGCTGAACTCGGGATTGTGGGTGGAATCGATGCCCTCGTTGCGGAAGTCCTTGGAGATCTCATAGACCTTGTCGAATCCGCCGATGATGAGCCGCTTGAGGTACAGCTCGTCGGAGATGCGCAGGAACAGGTCGCGGTCCAGCGCATGGTGATGCGTGACGAATGGTCTGGCAGCGGCTCCGCCGTACAGTGGCTGGAGGACAGGCGTTTCCACTTCCATGAAGCCGCGCTCGTCGAGCCAGCGGCGCATTCCGCTGATGATGCGGGTTCGGGTCTCGAAGACCCGCCGCACCTCGTCGTTGGTGATGAGGTCCAGGTAGCGCTGGCGGTAGCGCTTCTCGGGATCGACCAGACCGTGCCACTTCTCAGGCAGGGGGCGCAAAGACTTAGCCAGTGGCTGGAAGTCGTGGACGCCGGCCGTGATCTCGCCGCGGCTGGTGCGCCATAGGTAGCCGGATATCCCGATGAAGTCGCCGATGTCCAGGTTCCGCAGGTCCTCGTAGCGCTCGCCCAGATCCTTCAGCTGAAAGGAGATCTGCAGCTTTCCGGTACCGTCCTGCAGCTGGGCAAAGGACAGCTTGCCGAGGTCACGGAAGGCTACCAGCCGGCCGGCCAGGCGGACGTGCAGCGGATCGCCATCCTCACCGAACGCGGATCGTGCCTCGGCCAGGGTGTGGGTGCGCTCGAAACGGGTTGGCCACGGGTTCGTTCCGGACTCACGGATGCGGTCGAGCTTCTCCAGCCGCTGACGGCGCAGCTGATCGTCTGATGGCTCCTCCGGCGTCACCGGCAGGCCACTCTGCTGCGCGGATGGCATGACGTTCGCGAACAGATCCTCACTCGATTGCTTTCACGGTGAATTGCAGCTTGCCCGAGGGCGTGGGAACCTCGACCTGCTCGCCGATCCGGTGTCCCAGCAGCGCTTTGCCCACAGGCGATTCGTTGGAGATGCGACCGGCACGAGGCTCCGCCTCAGCCGAGCCGACCAGGAGATAGCGCTCCTCGTGGCCCTGGTCGTCGAGCACGGTGACTTTGCAGCCCAAACGCACGCCTTCGGCCGCGCTGTGTTTGCCCTCGTCGATCATCTCGGCGTGCTTGAGCATGTATTGGATCTCCTGGATGCGGCCCTCGATCATGCTCTGCTGGTGCTTGGCGTCCTCGAAGGCCGCGTTTTCGGTGATGTCGCCCTCCTCTTTAGCCTGCCGAATCTGCTCGGCGATCTGCGGACGCTTCTCGTTGACGAGCGTGTCCAGCTCGGCTTCGAGCTTGGCTTTGCCTTCTTTGGTCAGGAATACAGGCTTTTCAGGCATGGTCGAGTCCTCCAATTGTCGTCAAATAAAAATCAGAGAGCGGACAGCGTCCGCTCTCTGATTTCCGGTTGCACGGCAACTGATAATTACCGGCGAACCACCATCCGTGAAGGTTTATGCATGAAAGACCTCGGAGCGGTGGTTGACAGCGGCCGTATCGTTGCCGCAGCAACTATCACAATCCACTCCACATCACCTCCTTTCTTCCGTTGGAGAGTATAGAGGTGGCAGCGATGCGCCGGCAAGTTTTCGAGAAGCCGGTCTGGGCCAGCCCCGAGGTCGTTGTATGCTGATCTGCGGTGGTCAACGGTCGCCGGTCGTACGTCATAATCGGGAACGGAATCGCCGGCACAAGCGCCGCCGAGACGATTCGTAAGAACGACCAGAACGCGCGCGTCGTTCTCATTGCCGAGGAGCCATACCCGCTCTACAATCGCGTCGCGCTGCCGCCATACCTGAAGCTCAAGGTCACCGAGAAGAAGGTGCTCATGCGCACGGTCGAGCAGCATCAGCAGCGCGGCATCGAGCTTCTGCTCAACACCAGGGCCGAAGCGCTCGATACGAGCAACAAAGTTGTCCACGCCAGTAACGGCGAGTCTTATCCGTACGATGCGCTGCTGCTGGCCGTGGGTGGCACGCCCAACCACCTTGATGCGCCCGGAGCAGAGGCAAGGGGAGTCTGCTATTTCCAGACGCTCGACGACACCAATGAGATCCTCGAGATCGCCAGCAGGGCCAAGCACGCGGTGACGTTCGGCGGCAGCTACATCTCCTACGAGCTCACGGAGGGCTTCGCATCACGGGGCATCCTTACGACCTGGGTCATGCGCGGCCCGCGCTTCCTCCGCCAGGTGCTGGACGACGTGGGTGGGCAGATGGTGGAGAAGCTGGCCGCCAGGCACGACGTGAGCATCATCTACGGCGACGAGCCTGGGCAGGTAGACGCTAAGGGCAACCACGTTGTAGCGGCCTGGACGAAGAGCAAGCAGCGCATCGCGGCGGACCTGGTCGGCTGTGGTCTTGGGCTACGGCTGAATACGCGGGTCTGCCGTGGAACGGATATCCACATCCATCGCGGCATCTTGACCGATCGGTTCCTAGAGACGAACGTTCCGGGGGTGTACGCCGCCGGCGATTGCGCCGAGTTCTACGACATGTACCTGCACATCTACAACACCATCGGCACCTGGGAGAGCGCGGGCCTGCAGGGGCGTTTGGCGGCGCTGAACATGATGTGCGAGCATCCCGGCGATCGCCAGCCGTTCCAGCACGTGCCGACCTATACCAGCACCCTGTTCGATTCCAAAATCACGGTGTTCGGCAGCACCCCGAGCGATCAGCCGATGCTCGATTCGCTGGTGCAGTACGACATGGACAGCTTCGCCTATAAGCGCCTGTTCTTCCACGAGCACCTGCTGGTGGGCGGCGTACTGATCGGTTCGGCGGCGAAGTCGCGCACGCCGCTGATGCAGGTCGTGAAGGAACGGCGCGAGATCCTGAACGATGATCGCGCGGCGCTGCTGGACCTTGGCCCGGCGGCGGGCTCTCGCGAAGCGGACCTCGAAGAAGCCAGCGTCGAGTGAGCTAAGCTTCGGGCGACATGTTTGGCTTCGCGGGCCATCTGCCCGAGCTGATCATCATCCTGGTCATCGTGCTGCTGCTCTTTGGCGCCAAGAGTATTCCGGGTTTGGCCAGAGGCATGGGGCAGGGCCTCAGCGAGTTCAAGAAGGCCGCCAAACATGATGGTGAGGAGGATCAGCCGGCTGGCAAGCCGCCGGCTGCCAGCTAGCTCCAGCTCGCTCTGTTCGTCCAAGGTCCGCTGATACGATTCCGGCAGTGGACGTGGAAGTTATCCGCAGCAGCCGCCGCACCAGGACAATTTCTGCCGTCGTTCGGGGTGATACCCTCGTGGTCACCATCCCCGCTCGCCTGAGCAAGGCTCAAGAGCAAGAGTGGGTGAAGCGCATGGCGGATCGTGTGGAGCGGGCCCGCCTGAAGGGCGCTCGCCATGGCGACGATGAGCTGCACGCACGGGCACAGCGGCTGAACATGCGCTATTTCGATGGCAAGCTGAGCATCACCAGCATCATCTACGTGGACAACCAGCGCACGCTGCACGGAAGCTGCACACCATCAACCGGCGCCATTCGCATCAGCCGGCGCTTGGCCAAGCTGCCGCGGTGGGTGGAGGACTACGTTATCGTCCACGAACTGTCGCACCTCGTGTATGGCGGGCATGGGCCGCGCTTCTGGGAGCTGGTGAACCGCTATCCGCTGGCGGAGCGCGCGCGGGGCTACCTCATGGCTCTGGGCTACGAGGGCGAGCCGGCCGAGGCTAGTGAGGAAGAGGCGTCGTGAGAAGCTTTGTCAGGACCGGCGGCGCTTTCCGGATCTGAGCAGGGCTCGACGGATCGCGGCGAGCAGGCTTCGGCGCCCCGTAGCCAACCAACCCTGCTGCAGCTGTTCCTTGCTTTTGCCAGGGTGGGGGGTCTGTCCTTTGGAGGAGGCACGGCCAGCCAGCTGCTGCTGCGCAAGGAGCTCGTCTGGCGCAATGGCTGGTTGGACGAACGCGAGTATCAGCGCCTGTGGCAGCTCAGCAAGCTGTCGTTGGGCATCAACCAGATCGCTCAGGTGATCATCTTCGGGCGGCGATTCGCCGGCTGGCGCGGCATTCCCGTAGCCCTGTGTGGCTTCCTGCTGCCCTCGGTCACGGTGACCATCGGCATGACGGCTGTCCTGGTCGCGGTCATTGGCAACCGCTTTGTGGAAGATGCGCTGCGGTTGATCATCCCGCTGACGGGAGGCATGACGATGGGCATCGCTTTGCAGATGTGGGGTCCGGAGCTCCCGAGCCCAAGCGTGCGGAAGTGGCTGTGGCTGCTGGGACAGGGGTGCATCGTGCTCATCTGCTCCCTGCTGGTGGGCGTGGTTCGGGCGCCGGTGCCGCTGGTGATGGCGAGCGCCATCCTGGCAGGGGTGATACTGCTGCCGGCATGAACCCGCTGCTGGTGTTCCTGCTGTTCCTGAAGGCTTCGTCGCTGTCATTCGGCGGCCTGGGAGGGCTGCCCACGCTGCACCAGGACCTGGTATCGCGCGGGGTGAGCGAAGACGTCTTCGGCCAGGCGCTGGCGGTGGCCCGCCTGAGTCCGGGGCCCAACGGCCTGTACATGGTGAGCCTGGGGTATGAGGTTGGGGGGCTGTCAGGGGCCTTGGCAGCGACTGCCGCCCTGATCATCCCGCCGTTCAGCATCCTGATCATCCTGGTGTGGTACCTGCGCGTAGCCCATTTGCGGCGCACGGACAACGCTTTGCTCATGCTGAGCATGGCGCTGGCCGGCCTGCTGGGCTTCACCTCCTGGCAGATCGTCCGCGGGAGCTCCACGAACGTGGCGGAGTGGGCCGCGGGCCTGCTGGGCTTCATCGCCACCGCGAGATTCAGGCTGCATCCCCTGGTGCTGATTGGCGGCGCCGCCGTCGCCGGAATCGCCATCTACCACTAACCCCCAATCCCCAAACCCCAAGCCCTGAACCCGAGACCCTCAACCCTCGACCCTCAACCCTGGACCCTCGACCCTCAACCCTCGACCCTCAACCCTCGACCCTCAACCCTCGACCCTCAACCCTCGACCCTCAACCCTCGACCCTCAACCCTCAACCCTCAACCCTGAACCCTGAACCCTGAACCCTCGACCCTCCCCGCTATCCTTCTCACACTGCATGTTTGCCCTGAATGATTTCATCAGCGGAGCCATTTGGCTGGCGGCCGTCATCGCTCTAGGGATAACGGGCTGGCGGGCGGTGCGGCAGGGACATTTCCGAGCGGTTTCGGAGACCTATTACGGACGTAAGGCGCAGAACCTGGGCGCCATCTGCCTGATCGTGGCCGTCATCGCGGGAATCCTGTTCCTGCAGCGTGTGCTGGCCATCGTGCTGCTGTTCAGCATCAGCCAGAGCGGTTTGTTCTTCTTGCTGGGTGCTGCGCTGGGAGCCTATTTGACCCTGCGCTATTACACCCGCACGGCGTAGCCTACTCGCCGATGTCTTCGGCCCATAGGGGACGGGGCGGCGATGGAAGCTGCAGGCGATATTCGCGGGCGAAACGGCGGAAGGCGCGCTCTCGGGCCCGAATGTGCAGGCACACCTTGTCGCCCAGGGTGAAGTCGACACAGGTGCAGCTCCGAGCCCCGGTCGTGTAGCTGACCTCGCCGCCGGCGACGAGGGCCAACTCACCCTTACGATCGGTGAACGTCACCTGGAAGCGCGTGGCGTCAACCGCGCCAGGCTGGTACAGGTCGACCGGATAGGGCTGCGAGCGGAACGGAGCCATGGTGCAACGATAGCGCCCTCCTGGGGCCCCTATAATCCCGGCGGTGCGCGTTCATCGGGTAGCGGTCATTCCGGGCGACGGCATTGGCGCCGAGGTGATCGCCGAAGGGCGCCGAGTTTTGGATGCGGCCGCTCATGCTGACGGTGGCTTTCAGCTCGAGTACCAGGAGTTTCCGTGGGGCTGCAGGCACTACCTGGAACGGGGCCGCATGGCCCCGGCCGACTTCCTCACAACCTTGCGCGACTTCGAGGCTATCTATCTGGGCGCCGTAGGCTATCCGGGCGTTCCGGACCACGTCTCGCTGTGGGAGCTGCTGCTGCCCATTCGGCAGGCGTTCAACCAGTACGTCAACCTGCGGCCGGTAAGGCTCCTGGATGGCCTCCAATCGCCCCTCGCCGGGCGCGGACCGCAAGACATCGATTTCGTCTGCGTGCGCGAGAACACCGAGGGCGAGTATTCCGGGGTTGGCGGACGGGCCCAAGCCGGCACTCCCATGGAAGTGGCTATCCAGAGCGGCGTCTTCACGCGCTTGGGGGTGGAGCGCATCATTGTCTACGCCTTCGAGCTGGCGCGGAACCGTAAGCGCCGCAAGGTCACGTCGGCCACGAAGTCCAACGCGCTGCAGCACAGCATGGTGTTCTGGGACGAGATCTTCAGCGAGGTGGCCAAGCGCTATGCCGATGTGCAGACCGAGAAATGGCACGTGGATGCCCTGGCGGCCCGGTTCGTCACGCATCCGCAGACGCTCGACGTCGTCGTGGGATCCAACCTGTTTGCCGACATCCTGACCGACCTCGGCGCGGCAATCCAGGGCAGCCTAGGCACGGCGGCCAGCGCCAACCTCGATCCCTTCAAGAAGGCGCCGTCCATGTTTGAGCCGGTGCATGGCTCAGCGCCGGACATCGCCGGCAAAGGGATCGCCAACCCGATCGGCGCGATCTGGGCCGGCGCGATGATGCTCGATACCGTTGGCGAGCCTCAGGCCGCGGCGCGGGTGATGCGTGCCCTGGAGGAGACGACTCGTGCAGGCCGGCAGCTCACCCCAGACCTCGGCGGCAACGCGACCACAATGGACACCGGCAAGGCCGTTGCCGACCGTGTGCTGACCGGCAAGCCCTGAGGAGGTGCTCCGGCCGGCCCTGCCCTGGGGCGCTAGCCGCCGATGGCCTGGTTGATGCGCTCGTCCAGCTGGGCCACGGCTGAATAGTCCTCCTCGAGCAGCTTGTAGCAGCGCTCGAGGTAGAGCTCGGACAGCTGGGCCGCCGCGGCGCCAGGCGCGCCGGCGGATTCGAGAATCCGCTCGGGCCAGTACTTGGCGGGAAGGTGCTTGGCCAGCAGCCGCATCTGCTCCTGCGTCTCCTGGACCAGGCGCTGGTCATTACCGTCCAGTGCGTACCGGAGGACGCCAGCCAGCTTGGATAGCTCGGCTAGCCTCTCTCGCTCGCCCATGAGCACAAAGGTCAGCTCTTCGGCGGAAGGCCCTGCGATGCGCTCCGGCTCACTGGGGGACGGGGTCTCCGGAAAGGTGCGCGCGAAATCCTGGTACATGTGGAAGTAGAGCTGGGCGGCCTCGCTGGTGTAGGTGATCAACTGCTCGACCTGGCCGGCGGAGGCTTCTCCCGCGTAGACCAGATCGTCGTCGCGCTGACTAGCGAGCACTTCGAGGCCGCTAACAGCCGGCACTGCCTCCGGTACTGGTGGCAGCGGGACGATAGAGGAAGCCTGCGCCAGGTTGGCAGCCATGCCTTGCCCGGCGAACATCGGTGGCAGGTACTTGCCGAAGTCAATGGCAATCGGCGGGATGACCACGTACGTGGCCAGGATTCGCTGATCGTCGGGATCCCTGAAATACATGAGCGCGTGGCCTTTGGGCCGCTGCTCGCTGCCCCGCTCGAAGACCAGCCGCATACGACCCAGTATAGGAAGGCTCGTCGTGACAGGCTACGCAAGCGGGGCCAATCCTTACCAAGCCCTTACCGGACGTTAAGGCAATCTTCAGCATGCGGCCCTAGCCTGGAGAGCAGGAAAGAGGAACCAGCATGACACTCGAAAGCAGAGCCGCGGCCGTGGTATGGCTCATGGCTCTGGCGGCCGGGATGGTCGTTACCCTGGGCCTGCCGGCAGCGTTTTCGATAGTGATCGACGCGGTTCAGTTCACCTGGCAACTGGCAAGACTCCACTGAGTTTCGAGGTGAGTGCTATGTGGATGCCCAAGGGCTGCGACAAATGCGGTGGCGACCTATACAAGACGACCACAGACGACGGCGAGGTGTTGAGCTGCCTCCAATGCGGCCGTGAATTCCTGGCGCGCCCCCGCCACCAGGAAATGACGGTCGAGCAGGTCCGTGCGCTTCTGGCCGCAGACGATCGCGTAGCCGCCTAGCAGCGGACGCGTGCCGGCGGGGCCCGACGGAGGTGATTCGCGCCGGGCCCCGCCGGCCACCTGTGTGGTCCGCCTCCGTTCAGGTTGACATGGTTACGGGGACGCGTTGGATGGCGTCGATGGCGGCGTCGAGGCACCGAAAGACGTTGCCTCGCACCAAACGGATGCGGGGCCGCAAGGGCCAGCGCCACGTGTCGGACGATGGCCGAGGCCCGCTGGTACTCCGACCGGACGCAGGCTGGCGATGAGCGCCGGTTAGTAGGCCTTGCCGCGCTGGCGGGTGATGTCGAATTTAGCCGTGCTCGCCACGATCATGACCGCCATCACGCCGGCCTGAACGGGGTCGCTGACGACGAGATCGGCGACCTTGGGCACGCCGCCGGCCATGTTGAGGGACACGACAACGATGCCCTGCTCGCGGATCTCGTTGACTGCCGCGACGATCTCACCGCCCATAATCGAGCCGGCCAGCACCAGCACCTTGGCCCGGGGCAGCCGGCCCACAGCTCGCACGGCGTCGGCCAGCTCAGCCTCGCCCACCAGCGGGATAGTGTCCACGGAGATGCGCTCGCCGCGAATGTTGTGCCGGTCTGCCTCGCTGACGGCGCCCATGACCACGAAGCCCACCTGGGCGCCGCCACCGATGACGATGATGCGCTTGCCGAAGATGCGGTCAAAGGGCTGCGTTTGCTGGACGTCCAGGACGCGAGGCAGGGCGCGAATGTCATCCAGCAGAGCCGCGGCGTCCCCGACCGCGCTCAGCTCGAAGTAGGTCGTCGAGCTGCCCTCGCCGCGGTCCGTGATATCGACATAACCAATGTTCGCGCCGTGTCGGGATATGACTCCGGTGAGCTCGTGCAGCACACCAGGCTGGTCCGTCACCCGGACTGCGAAGGCCAGTTCCGGCTGATCGGTATCGGCCAGGACGCCGGGCTTGCTCATGTGGAGATATTAGATGAGGTGGGCCGACGAAGCGCTAGGCCTGTGGGCTGGCGGACGAATCCGGCCTCGGAGCCCGGCGGCGACGACGTCTGGCTTGGGTGGGCCGTGCCGGAGCCTCGCCTTCCGCCTGCGGGGCCGGGGCTTCGACGGTCGGCGGCGGAGCGGCCTCCTTCTCGGGAGCGGCGACCTCAGTCTTAGGGGCCGGCGCGGCCACCTCGCCGCGGGGCCGGCGGGATCGCCGCCTGGTCCGTGCTCGCGCGCCCGCTATGGCGCTTTGCGCCTCTTGCAGCGGCAGCTTCTCGAGGTAGGAAATGGCTGCCGAGGTCATGACAAAAGCCAGCACGGCGTCGTTGTGATCCACCGGGATAGGCATCGTGTCCAGGCTCGCCTCGTCGTGCTTCCCGCTGAGGCACATCTGGCGCACGCCGGACAGCACGCGCCCCAGCCGCTCGGCTTTACGCTGCGAATCGAAGATCGGACCGAGCACGTCTTCCACCAGGGCATCGAATCCGTACTCTTTGCTCAGACGTACTTTGCGCAGGCTGAGCAGCACGTCCAGCGCCTCGCCGCAGGCGACCAGCACACCGCGATCGTCGGCCCGGTACAGGCGCTCGCGTGCGGTCTCCAGGTGATCGTGCGCTCGCGCCAGCGGGTTTCCTGGCTCGTCCACCAGGGGGATCTCGACGATGGCGACGTCGCGGTAGCGCACGTCGTGGAGGATCTTGAGCCAATCCTCCTGCGGCAGCTGAACCGGAAAGGGCGCGCCGCCGATGGGTAGGGACACCGTCGCGCTGCGCAGCGGCTGGCCGGCGCCGTCGACGTGCCCCAGGACGTTCCAGTCGAAGTTGAAGGTCACGCCTCCGCGTCCGCTGCGCTGCTCCTCGATCCAGCGCAAGGTGGCGAAATCCACCGGGAGCACCATGGTGACCTGGTGCCTGGACACACTGCCCGCGGGCTCGAAACGGTGCGATCCCGGCAGATAGGCCGGACCGATGGGGACAGTCTTGTCCGCTATCGTGGCGTGCACCAGTACCTGGTGCAGGAGGCCGATGAAGGGTTGGGCATCGGTCGAATAGGTGTAGAACTTGAACGACACGAAGGGCTGGGGGCCCGGCAGCCCTATGGCTGAGTCGAAGTGCGCATGCAAGGGCATCCACAGCAGCATACCCGGATCCGTGGAGGGAGCTTACGGCTGTCCAGGGCGGGTTGGCAGTCGCGGAGTGGCTGGTAGGGTTTAACGAATGGCGGTCTTGCCGGCGATCTCGATGGACATGGACGGGGTGGTGTGTACCCCGTTCCTGGGAACGAACATTGCCATCAGCCGAAAGCTGGGGATGGCTCCGCTTCCGGACCAGGTGATCGAGTCAGCTGGCGAGCGCCGTCGCGCCTATCAACGGCTGCGGCGCCGCTGGGAAACGGTGCGCTACATGGGCCGTGAGCCGCTGCCCGGCATCCGTGAGGGACTCGAGAGGCTGGTGCGGGTTCGCCGGCCGGTGCTGGTCACGGGCAGAAGCGTCTTTGCTCGGCATCTCATCGAGCGCTGGCTCAAGCGCTATCAGTTGGATGAATTCTTCGACGAGATTCTGCCAAACAACACCAATCTGTCGACCGCCCATTTCAAGCTGTGGACGGCTCAGCGGCTGGGCCATCGCGAGCACGTCGACGACGACGGCTCGATTGCCTACTACCTGGGCCACCACGGCGTGCGGGTCTTCTTGCGAGACTGGCCGCGCAATCGGGGGCTGCCGTATCCGCCGAGCGTGACCGTCTACAAGAGCCTGACCGAGGTTGCGCGACTCCTGGCGGAAACGCCGGTAGAGGACTAGTACAGAGTCGCATAAGTGCTTGACCCATCAGGCGACCAACGGATAGCCCTTCCATGTCCAGGTGAACGGACCGGCGCGAGCGTTGTAGCGGTCGATGAATTGCATGATGCGCTCTTCGAGTTCAGGGAGGCTGCGGAAGCTGGCGTGCCGCAGGAGTTGGCGGCTGAGGATCGAGAACCAGACCTCGATCTGATTAACCCAGCTGGCGTGGAAGGGTGTGAAGTGGAAGACGAAGCGTCCGTGGTGACGTTTGAGCCAGGCCGTCACCTCCGGTCCCGAGTGGGTGTTGAGGTTATCCAAGACGCAATGGACGCGGCCACGCGGGTAGCGTTTGGCCAACAGGTCGAGAAAGGTGAGGAACTCGACGCGGCGCCGCTGCGGTTGACACCAGCCGATCACCTGGCCTGAGTGCACCTCTCGGGCGGCAAAGAGGGTCAGGGTGCCATGCCGGATGTACTCGAACTCTCGGCGCCCCGCCTGGCCGGGTGTCGGCAGGCGGTCGGGCCAGCGGCGTTCCAGCGCCAGGATGCCCGTTTTCTCATCCATGCACAGCACCACTTCCTGGGCATGATGCAGGTACAGGGGCACGATGTCGGCGATCTTGGCCCTGTACGCTGGATCCTTGGAGTGCAGCCACATGCGCCAGCGCTGCGGTTTGATCGCGCCCCGGCGAAGTAGGCGCGCCACGGTGCTGCGATGGATGGCCGTTACCAGCCCCTGCCGCATCGCGGTCTCCACCAGGAGGTCCAGCGTCCACTCGCTGGCGTCCGTCCCTTCATCGCGTGGGCTCCGACAGGCCAGTCCCACGATCTGGGTGCGGGCTTCCGCCGACACGACTGGCGGTCGGCCCGCACGCGGACGGTCGCGCAGGTTGACTACTCCGCCACTGCGCACACGGCTCACCCAGAGGCGGACGGTGTTGCGCGCGAGGCCCGTTTGCCGGGCCAAACCATGGTACGTGGCTCCATCCGCCACGGCCAGCACCAGGCTGGCGCGCCGGACGAGCCGATACTGCGCTTTCGGCGTGCGGCAAATCCGCTCCAAGGCCGCTCGTTCAGAGGGGGGCAAGGTGAGTGCCGGCAGGCTGAGTGCCACGGCTGCATGCTCCTCTCTGGGAGGAGGCAATGGACCTGACCGGGATGCCCGACTCGGTTGCAGCGGGCCAGCCCACCTGCAAGACTTGGAGGGCCGTGAACCGCCGCCCAGCATCTAGCAACGACGACCTGGATCAGGCTATGACGCAGCTGGAACCGCTACTGGCGGCGGGTGAAGCGACCCGAGGCTTGCGCATCGAGCGCAGCCGCGGCGGCCTGGTGCTCTATCGCCACTGGCTCGATCAGCCCTGGGCCTGGCCGACCGACGAACCCGACCGCCGTTTCCGACTTGCTCCGCTCGGTGCCAACCACTTTGGCTTGTCGCTGTGGCGCGGCGAGCGCTGGGAAAAACTGCCCTTCGACGGCGCTCTACCTGACCTCGTCGATGTCATGAACACGGTCCTCCCTCATTGGGCCTCAGAGCACTAACTGGGTCAGGAACTTAGGCGACGTTGTACTAGCGCCGGCAGCGGGGCAGGCCTAGTAGCCTCGCGACGGATCGATCTGGTTGACCAGAGGTTCGCCCCGGGCAAAGCGCGCGATGTTGGCGACCACCTGGTCGATCACTGGCTCGGTGCGCGAGGCCACGCGCAGACCCGCGGCGTGGGGCGTGACGAGCACCCGCGGATTGCTCCACAAAGGACTGTCCGCGGGCAGGGGCTCGTCCACGAAGGTGTCGAGCAGCGCGCCGGCAAAGTCACCCCGTCGCAGCATCCGATCGAGCGCGTCCTCGTCCACCACTTCACCACGGCCGACGTTGATGAGGTAAGCATGCTTGGGCAGGGCGCGCAATTGGCGCTCGCCCATGAGCCCCCTGGTAGTGGGAGTGGCCGGAACGATGAGCACGGCGTAGTCGGCCGCGGCCAGGGCTTCCTCCAGGCGCTCGGTGCCCCAAACCTCGTCGGCAACGGCGTCCGGCTGGGGATGCGCCCGAACGCCGATCACACGCATTTCAAAAGCCTTCGCCCGATGAGCCAGAGCCAGGCCGATTTCGCCGTAGCCCACAATCACGAGCGTCCGGTGCGCCAGGAATACCGGCTGATAGTCGATCCACTCGTGGCGCTGCTGGGCCAGGACGACGGTTGGGAGGCTCTTGGCGGCGGTCAGCATCAAGGTCATCGCAAACTCTGACACTGGCACGTCATGCTGGTGCCGGATGCGGGTGACGACGATAGATCGCTCGAGGACTTCTGGGACGATGGCCCCATCTACCCCCGCGGACATGACCGCCAGCCAGCGTGCGGTGGGATGCTGGCGTAGGAACCGGCGCAGTCGCTCGCCGCGTGGCCCGGTTACGACGGCGTCCACGTGATCGCTGCTTTCCAGCAGCGTGCCGTCATTGTCCATTGGCAGCACGGTCACTGAAGCATCGAGCGCCAGCAAGCGCTGATTGACGGCGCCGGCGATATCCTGAGGGACGGCTACGGTGGGAGTCATGGCCGGGAAATTGTAGGTCTCGACCTTGATCGACCTTTGCCATGCCATTATGGTTCAGTCCGAATGAAGCTGCAACGGGCAGTCGTACTACTGCTCAGTCTGTCGCTCGCAGCCTGCTCGGGGGGGCCGATACAGCGCCAGGATCCCGGCGTCGATCCCATGCTCAAGGCCTATAAGGCCGTGATGGAGAACTACGTTGATGCTCCCGACCCGGCGACGCTGCTGCAGAGCGCGTACATGGGCGCGCGCCGGGTGCTGACCGATCAAGGTATCGCCGTGGCAGACCTGCAGCCGCCGGCCTGGACGCAAGGCGAGCAGGAGAACTGGCAGCGCTTCCTGCAGGCCTATGCTCAGATCACGGATCGCTATGCCAAGCAGGTTGGCTCGAACAGGCTGGAATACGCTGCCATCTCGGCGATGGCCGAGAGCCTGAAGGATTGCCAGACCCACTTCTTCGACCCGCCGGCTGTGGCCGAACGCCAGGCCGAGGTCAACGACCAGCAGCCGCAGTTCGGCGGCATCGGCGTCATTCTCAAGAACATTCCCGGGCATCCGACGCTGCTGCGCGTGCTCGATGGTCCGGCCCGCGCGGCGGGACTCCGGCCGGGTGACGAAATCGTCAGCATCGACGGCAAGCCCGTGGCGGGGCAAACCTTTGAGCAGGTGCGCAACAGCATTCGCGGTCCGCAGGGCACGCAGGTGCAGGTCACCGTGCGCCGGCCAGGACAAAACGGCCCCATGAGCTTCGACGTGAGCCGCGCGCAGATTCAGGCGCCGGTGTTCGACGCCGGCATCCTGGGCTCCGGGGAGCCGGTGGGCTACCTTCACATCTACAGCTTCCCGGCCGGGATCCCCGAGCAACTCGATAACGCGCTGAGCGTCTTCGACGAGCGTGGGGTGCAGTCAATCGTCCTCGACGTTCGGGCCAACACGGGAGGCGAGCAGCAGAATATTCTGGCGGCGCTGGGCCGGTTCATCAATGGTGGGACGGTCGAGATCCAGACCGACCGATCCGGCAAGCAGACTCCCCTGCAGGTTGACCCTTCGCTCTACTGGAAGCATCCCAAGACGCTGGTCGTGCTGGCCGACGAGGACACGCAATCGGGTGGCGAGATCTTCGCCAAGGCCATGCAGGAAGAGGGTGGCTACCGGCTGATCGGCGCGCCCACCGCCGGCTGCACCGGAACAGGCCGCGCTTACGACTTGGGAGACGGGTCGCGCATCGAAGTGACCACCGCCAAGGTCGTTTCAGGCAACGGCGCGGACATCAATCGCGTGGGCGTTCAACCCGACCAGCAGGTAGCCTACCCGATGGAGGACCTGGCTGCCGGCCGAGACCCTCAGCTCGGCGCCGCGCTCGGAGCGCTGGGGATCGTTCCCGGGCGGAGCTCCGGGGCTTCGCCCGCTCCTTCCGGCCAGGGTTCGCCGGACGCAAACCAGGGATCGCCGCTCGTCAAGCCCCTGGGCGGACCAACGCCGGCGGGCAGCGGCGTGCCCATCATCAAATGAGCGCGAGCGCGCGACGATGACGCTGGCGGTGGGCGATCCCGCTCCGGATTTCACCTCGTGGTCCACGCGAGGGGGTGAGAAGGTGGGCGATGCGATCACGTTCAGTGACGTCTACAAGGGGCGTCGCGCCACCGTGCTGGCCTTCTTCCCACTGGCGTTTTCACGCGGCTGCCGGAACGAGTTGGCGCAGTTCGGTATGGACGTCGACGAGTTCAAGCAGCTCAACGCCGAAGTCATCGGCTGCAGCGTCGACTCCGTGTACGTATTGGACGAGTTCGACCGCGCCGCGAGGTTCGGCTGGAACCTGGTGAGCGACTTCAACCGCGAGATCGGAGCGCTCTACGGCGTTCTCGATGCAGAAACCGGACAGGGGCTAAAAGGTGTGCACCGGCGCAGCGTGTTCGTCGTCGATCGAGGCGGCACGATCCGCTACGTGTGGGAATCCGACGGTCGATCGCTGCCGAACGACGAGGAGATCTTGGAAGCGATCAGGAAGCTGTAGGCGGCAGGGGTGGGTTGCTGCGCATGGTGTTGCCCAGGGCGTCCTTGACCTCGATGGATTTGAAGGGCTGCTCCAGGGGAGGGTCCTCGTACGGGTTGCTCTCGTTCACATAGAGGATGGTCGATTCGCCCGTGAGGCTCTGCCTGTGCCGGACGCCATTCGGCTCTTGGAACGCTAGGCTCGTGGCGTTCTTGTTCTCGACGACCCCGAAGTAGGCGGTGTAGCGCCGATCTGGCCCGAACGCCGTGAAGCCCATGGCGACGTCGGCTACTCCCATCGCGGCTGGCGGGCCAACGGTTCCGCCGCCCTGGTATTCCCAGCCGTCGGGTCCGTTGACGAAGTACGTCAGGATGGCGATGCGCTCCTGAGTCAGCACGCCCGGCGGGCGCGGCTCGATGTAGCTGAACAGCAGTAGCTGCCCGCTCTCGAATGCCTCCTGTCGGAGGAGCTCCGCGGTGTTCGCCCAGACCTTCCCTGCCTGCTGCAAGACGTAGCCATTCATCGCTGCCTGCAGGTTAGGCGCCGGACTTTGGCCATCGGGGATGGCTGTCTCGCCCACTATCCGCCATTCGCCCTGGTCGCTGGCTAGCAGGAAGCGATGCCGCCGGCTGACCCTGCTCCCGTCCGGTTTCCCGAGGACGTATTCGGCGCGAACGCTCGTCTCATCGTCGGCCCAGACCGCCGGCTGTCCCAGCACGCCTTCCGCCCTGCGATCGGCTGCGAACCGATCGGCTGTGAGCGTGCCGCGGATCGACGGCGCGAGCAGCGCATACGCCGCTGAATAGTCGAGCCGCACCAGGTCCTGGAGGTACTGGCGCGTCACTTCGACCTGTGGGTCGTAGATGGCTAGCTTGGGGACGATCTTGCTGTTTGACGGAGGCAGACCGACGTTGGGCATCGTGGCTGTATGTGCCAGCCGGCTGGTCAGGCTCAACCCGACAGCCAGTGCCAATCCGAGCACGAGCAGCGTAAGCGTGCGGCCGCTCACGCCTCGCCGCCGTGCGCTGCTCTCCATGCGGGCGAAGGATAGCGGCCATTCCGGCTGGCTCGGACCCTATACCCTTAGACAGAGATGCGAACCAGCTTTCTCCACCTGGCGGACGTCAGGCTGGGCTACCATGACCCGGCGGATCCTCGGGGATCTGCCGAGCAGCTCGGTAAGCAGTTCCGCTTCGTCATCGACTACGCGCTGGAGCAGCGCGTCTCCTTCGTGGTCTTTGCCGGAGACCTGTTCGACTCGCCGCAGGTCGATCCCGCGGCATTCCAGGTGGCGCTGCGAGGTTTGTCCAGGCTGGCGGAGAAGGGCGTGGCGGCCATCGCCATTCGGGGTCGGCATGAGGTTGTCCGTCCGGGCGGTGAGCTGACCTGGTACGAGATGCTGTCCGATGAGGGGCTGGTCGTACTGCTGGCACCGCAGATCCGGGCGCGCGATATGGCTCTGGAGCGGTGGACTCGGCGCGAGTTGGGTGGATCGTTCTTCGACCTGGGCCGATCTCGACTGTTCGGCATGCCGTACTACGGAGCTATGACCGGAGTGCTCCTGCCGGCGCTAGCCGATGCCATCGTGGCCCTCGATAACCGCGAAACGGACTTCCGGATGGTTCTCCTGCACGCGCAGCTCGAGCACTTTTCCGAAGAGGTCGGCCCCAAGCTCTCGTATGGCGATCTGCTGCTGCTCAGACGCCATGTCGATTACGTGGCCCTGGGCAGCTGTCAGTCAACCTACGACGCCGAAGGGTGGGTCTACAATCCAGGCCCCGGCGGCTTCTTCCATGTGTCAGTCGATACGGTCGTTCAGCCGAAGCACGCGGCTCGTTATGTGGCTTATCCCGAGGCAATTTCCCTTCGGTGGCCGCCAGCGCCGCGGGTGGGCGCGCCACGGCATAGTGACGAGGAACGCCTGTTCGACGAGATCGCGACTTCGGGGACAGGCACACCGGCAGAGCGGGCGCTGAAGCGCGACCTCATCCGCCTGGTGACGGAATCGGTGTGGGGTGGTGGAGACATCGGGCAACTCGAAGTGCGCTTGCTGGAAGCGGCGGCTCGAGGCTGACGGGACTAATGCTTCGCGTCATCAGCACGCCATCTGGCGGGCGGCATCAGCTGGCCGATGGTGTGTCGCTGCTGCCGGCGGGCGAGCGTGAGTTGCTGGCCGCGGTAGGGTATGCGCTATTCGACGTTCCATCGCGTGGCTTGGGCTCTGCCGGGCAGGTCGAGATCGAGTTCGAATCGCCGCTGGATCGGCGTCCATACGTGGCTCAGCGCGCAGTCGACGTCGCCCAGCACTGGCAGATCGTCGATCCCGAGACCGGCTGGCAGGCTGCGTTTGGACCTGAAGACGCTGGCCTGTGGCTGCGCCGCCATTTCCAGGTCGATGACGACGTTTCCCTGAGCAGGCTGTTCCGCGACCTGCTGTGCTTCTCGATTCCGGCAAGCCTGGGGCTGCTGACGTCCGAGCGCGGCTGGCGAGATCGCCGCTTCTCGGATCTGCTGCTGATGGACCGCTATCCCAAGGGACTGCGCTCCGTTTCCGCCGTGCGCGAGACGATGGAGCGCCACTGGCACGAGCTGACCGCGGAAGCGCGTCTGCTCGAGGGCCAGGATAGTCTGTTCGACGACTTTCGACGTGAGCACGATGTGGCTCAGGGACGGCTTCTCGAAGCCGAGGAGCAGCTGTCTGGCCTGTCGCGCCAGCTCGACCTTGCGCAAGAACGTGCCGAGCGGCACGCCGCGCTGTCATTGGATCTCGACCGAGTGCGCGAGGAGCTCCAGGCTGGGCGGCGAATGGCGGCCGCGCTAGAGGTCAGGCTCGAGCGCTGGCAGGCCGCCCTCAGCTTGCGGGAGCAGGCGCAGACGCGCATGGCCGAGCATCAGCAGGACTGGACCGACTTCCAGGCGGCGTGCGGCGAGATCGCCAGGCTTCGCGCTCAGCTTGCTGAGGTGGAGGCGCTCCGTGGGGAGCTGAGCGCGGTTACGTCCGAGCAGGTCGCGGCTCAGCGTGGTGAGGCTCATCTTCAAGCAGATCACGATCGCATCGCTGCGGCCGAGCGCGAAGCCGTGGAGCTCGCCGAGCAGGTGCACAAGCAGCAGCAGCTGGAGCAGCAGCTGGCGCTGGCGCAGGAGAGAAGTCTGCGGCTCGATTTCATCCACCGCCAGGTCCAGGAAAACCTGGCGGATGCCAAGCGCCTGGAAGTGCTGGCCGCGGAGGTCGAGCGCCAGATAGTCGATCTCGAAGCGCTCGGTGCACAGCAGGCGAGCCTTAAGAAGCTGGAGCAGGCGCTGGAGACAGCGTTTGGCCAGCTGCGCGACGCCTCCCGCCAGGTTGACCAGATCCATTTTCTCGACGGCGCCATTCGAGTGACGAGCGGGCAGCTGGACGAGCTGAGACGGGGGATCTCGGCCACGGAGCGGCTCTCGGCCTCTCCGCTCGGGCCAGGCGGCGCTGTGCAGGCGGCCGAACGGACCCTGGCTGGGCACCTGCGGGAGGCTCTGGACCGCCATCTGGACGCCCTGGAGCGGCTCGTGCGAGATTGGCAGAACGAGAGTCGCAGGCTGGCCGACGCTGCCCAGCAGGTCAACGTGCTGAGATCGAACATCCACCAGCTGCAGCAGGAGCTCGAGGCCGTTCGGAAGAACGAGTTCAAGCTCGGTGGCCTGCCTGCGCTGAAGCAGCACCGCAAGCAGCTGCGCGAGCAGATCAATCAGCTCAAGCAGGCATACGATCTCCTGCTCAAGCACCAGCAGGAATGCGCCGACGGCCCCGCGCGGGTGAGTAACCTGCGGCAGGAGATCGCCGGGCTGGGCGAGCCGCGCTCGCAGCGGCTGGCGGCGCTGAGCCTGGTGGCCCGGAAAGAAACGGTCGAGTCAGAGATCCGTCAGCTTCAGCGAGCCAAACAGGAGCTCGATGATCGCCACACGGAGCTGGCGTCGCGATTGTCAGTTCTGGCCGAAGCGGAGGCGAGTCTGCGTGCAAGCGAGCATAAGAGGGATGAGACCCAGCTTGGGTACGACGCCTATTTGACCCAGCGGGGGCTGTTCGAGATCACCGCCGAAGCCCCGGACCAACTCCTCGACTGCCAGTCGCAGATCCAGGCGCAGATGCGTTTGGTGGAGGAGTGGGAAGCTCGCGAGACCGGCCTGTGCGAGGCAATCCGGGAGCTGTCCGCTGCGCCGCTGGAAGTGATCTCGCTGCGGGCCCGGTCGGCAGATACCGAGGTCGTAGTGGAGCGCTGCAAGGCGGCGTACGACCAGGCGCGCGAGAAGCTCAGCACGGCCGAGGAAAATCGCGAACGGCTGGAACAGCGACGCCGGGACGTCGCACGTCATGAGCGCGCCACGGCTCTGCTGTCGCAAGCACGATCGGCCGTCGACGAGGGCGGGCGTAAGCTGGGTGAGCTGCTCCGAAGCCGGGTGGCGGAGGTTGGGACTGGCTATCTTCGCGCGCTGCTGCCGGAATCCGACGCCAAGCTGGCCTGGGCCTGGGACGCCGCCCCGGGGCTGTCGAAGACAGGCATATTTCGGCCGGCAGAGGACCTGGCCGGGCCGGAAGCGGCGGCGCTCGTGCTGGCGCTTCGACTTGCCCTGGTTCGCAATGCCAGCCAAGTGCGATGTGTTTTTGTAAGCGGTCTGGACGGGTGGAGCCAGGCGACGGCGCTCGGCCGTCGCCTGGCTCCACTGTCCGATTTCGATCAGTTCGTGGTGCTGCCGGCGGTGTGATGCGCCCGCTGGCTGACTCGACTGAACAGCGTCCATCCCAGCCAGATGGCCGCCGCCGGGAGCGGCAGCAGCACTGCCATCCAGATCAGGACAACTGACAAACCCTGGAGGGCGGTAACGAGCGCCGCCCAGGCCTGGCGAGCCGCTTCCGCCGGCAGGGGCAGGGGCCGAGGTCCGGGTGCGGGAGTGGCGCCCAACGGGGACAGGGCCAGGGTGATGGTCGAAATGGCCGACTGCCGGCTGATGATTCGCTGGCGGCCTTCGATCTGATCCATCTGAGTCTGGATGTTGTTGACTTCGCGCGTCAGCGTGATGATGTCGGCTACCGAGGTGGCCCTATCGAGCAGCTTCTGGTAAGCGTCGCGAGTTGCCTGGAGGTTACGGTGCTGCGCCTCCAGATCGACGTACTGATCGGTGACGTCCTGGCTGTTCACGGAGTCGCCGATGACCCTGCTGCCCGGCGCTCGAACGTCTCGCAGACGGGCCAGCGTGTCCTCGAAGTTGTCCGGAGGCACCTGGAGCGTGAGTGTGGCGAAGGTCTTGTCGTCCTGCGTCCGGATGGTCTGCGAGGCGATGACGCCTTGTTCCGCTCGGACGATCTGATCGACTTGTCCCAGGCTGTTCTCGACGTCGATGACGGCGATGCTCAGGCTGCCGTTCTTGATGACCATCCGGGTGACCGGTGGAACAGGCAGCCCGGCCGCTCCCTGCGAAGAGCTTGGCCCCGAACCGGGCTGTGCTGCCTGGGTAGGTGGCCCGGATGCTGCCGCGATGGCGGGCTGCGCCGTTCGGGCGGATTCGCCAATCGCGGTGGTGCTGGCGGCGGCGGCAACGCCACCGTTGGCCGGAATTGAGGCTGGGCGAGGAGAACCACACGCGGTCAGGATGGCCAGGGATCCGAGTGCCAGAGAGACGACGGCCGCGGGTCGGTGCTTCATTGCGAGTGCTCCTTTCAGGCGCTGATACCCTAACGACGGCGAGCGCGAGGATTTGGTTCCATCTTCCGAAGATCAATTGACCGCGGCGGCCTGCGCTGGGAGCCTGGCCGCCTTCAATCAGCTGGTCGAGCTGCACCAGCAGGGCGTGTTCAACGTGTGCCTGCGGATGCTCGGCAGCACGACGGCAGCGGAGGATGCCACCCAGGAGACCTTCTTCGCCGCCTATCGGTCGGTCAAGGGCTTCAAGGGAGGGTCATTCAGGGCGTGGATGCTGCGTATCGCGGCCAATCAGTGCTACGACCAGATGAGGGGCCGGCAGCGCCATCCCACAGATTGGCTCGACGAGGATGCGCCCTTTGCCGATCCGGATCCTCAACCCGACGCGGTCGTCTTGAGCGCCGAAGTGGTCAAGACGCTGGAAGCGGCCATCCTGAAGCTGCCGCCAGAGCAGCGCCTGTGCGTGCTCCTGGTTGACGTTCAGGGTCTCGATTACGACGAGGCGTCCCGCGCCATGGAGGTGAGCCTCGGCACGGTGAAGTCGCGACTGAGCCGGGCCAGGGCGCGGCTCAGGGAACTTCTGCCGGAAGATCTCCGTCTGAAGAGTGGGGGATAAGAAGCTGGAACACGTCTCCGACCTGCTGTCGCCCTATCTCGACGACCAGGTCACCATAGCCGAGCGCCAGGCCGTCGAGGGGCACGTGCGAGAGTGTCCGCAATGCCGGCTGCAGCTGGATGAGCTGCGAAATCTGACGGCCGCTCTCGGCAGCCTGCCGGCCAGGCCGGCGCCGCGCTCGTTCGTCATCGGGCCCCGCGCCATCAAGCCGGCTGCGCTGAGCGGGACTCCAGGCGGATTGTTGCGAGCAGTGTCCTCAATTGCCGCGAGCCTGCTGTTTGTGGCGCTGAGTGTGAACCTGGCCGTTCGGGGGCTGCCGCGCCAGGCGGCCGCCATTTCCGTTTTCAGGAGCAGCGAGATTCGGCCGCAGGCTGCAGCCGCCTCGGGCCCTCCGCTCGCTGCGGCGCGGGCGGCAAGTAGTGGAGCTCCTGCCGCGGCGGCACAACCTGCCGCCGCCAGCGCACGAGCGGTGGGCGTCGGACCTGGAACGAACACCCCCGCTCCGGCTGCGCCTGCCGCTGAACCAGCCCCGCCCGCCATTGGCGCCGGCACGGGCGCTTCGCCGCCTGCCGCGTCGACGGGCGCTGCCTTCAGTCCATCAATCGATTGGCCGGTGCTTGCAACCGAGCTGGGCCTGCTGGCGATAGCATTGGTGGCTGCAGCCTACAGCGTCCGCTGGTGGCGCCGTTGAGCGGCGTCGCACGTCGCGAGCATCTGGGTGCTGCAGGATAGCCGTATCCATTGTTGGCAGGAACGTTGTGACCGAAACGCCGCTACTCAGACCGATTGGCCGCCGGCTGTTCCTGGGCCTCAGCGCGTTGGGCGCGGGGAGCTTGCTGTTCGGACATGCCGTGACGGGAGGTGACGGCGAGCCCGGTCTGCTTGCTGACCTCATCGGGCAGAACGGCTTCCGCATCTACACGGTGGCTCCCATCCCTACCTTCGATCCGGCCACCTGGAGGCTGGCGTTGGACGGCCTCGTCGGCAGGCCGTTGAGCTTGAGCTATGCAGATCTTCTGGCGCAGCCTTCGGTCGAGCAGCGAGGGACCTTCCACTGTGTCACCGGGTGGTCCGTACCGAACCTGGTATGGCAGGGCGTGCCCCTGAGAGCGCTGCTGGACACGGTGAGTCCTAAGCCGGACGCCAAAGCGGTCGTGCTCTATTCCTCGGACGGCGCGTACACCGACAGTCTTACGCTGGACCAGGCCCTAACGCCCGACGTCCTGCTGGCCTACAACATGAACGGCCAGCCATTGCCGCTGAACCAGGGCCTGCCGGTGCGGCTGATTGTCCCCGAGATGTACGGCTACAAGAGCGTGAAGTGGGTGAACCGCATCGAGCTTGCGCCCAGCGCGATCGACGGTTACTGGGAAGTTCGCGGCTACGACCGTGACGCTTACCTCGACAAGAGCGGATCGCGCGCTCCGGCCTAGCGCTGTGGAGCCGGATGGCGACCTGGGCCTGGTCCTGCGCTTCAACCGAACTCAGCGTGCCGTGCACTGGTTGCACGCCGGCGGATTCGTCCTGGCGCTGCTCTCCGGTCTGGCGCTCCTCGTTGGCGCGGCTGAGGAGCTCATCGGCCACCGCTTCGTCCTGCGGGTAATCCACATCGGCGCCGGGCTGACCTTTGCCCTGGCGCCCCTGCTGGCAGCGCGGCTTGGAGACTGGCATTCGATCAGGGCCGATTTCAGGGCTGCGCAGTGGTGGGACGCCGAGGACCGCCGATTCTTTGCGATAACCGATGACTCCGGTGGCTCCAGAGCGGGACGCTTCAACGCCGGACAGAAGGCGAACCTCATGTTTACCGCCGCCGCGACGCTGTTCTTTCTCATCTCGGGCGCGATCATGTGGCAGTACTTCCGCTTCGATCGCGCGCTGGTGCAGAACGCCGGCATGCTGCATGACACGCTGACGTTCACCATTCTGGTGGTGTGGCTGGGGCACCTGTGGTACGCCCTGGTGAACCCACGCACCCGACACTCGATGCGCGGGATGCTCAGTGGCTACGTGGATCGAAGCTGGGCGGCCAGCGTTCATCCTCGGTGGCTCGGTCAGCCGAACGCCTCGAGCGCGGCCGAGATGAAGATAGATCGCGCCGCAAAACAAGAGGGCGGGCTGTAAATCGCCCGCCCTCTTGTTTTCAGAATCCTGTGAGCGCTAGTGAACGGCCGCGCCTTCGTGTCGGCGCTTTCCTTCGATCTCCTGCTGCTTGTGGTGGTGAATAGCCTCGAAGAACTCGGCCATGGCAGCCACCACTTCCTTCGGCTCGCGTCCATCGGCGGTATCCTCGACCCGCTTCAGCCAGGCGATAGTCAGGTCAACGGCAAGCTCCGTGACCGAGCGTTCCGGGCGCTGGGAATCGCGGCCGCTTCCTTCAGGGCTCAACCGAGGGTAGCCCCAGGATAGTATCCGCCGTCTCCAGCGTGACCGTTGCCCTCAAGCGAGCCGCCGCCGCCGTAGGTTGAGTGGCCGTTCCCTTCTGTCGACTGTCCATTTCCTTCGGTCGAATGTCCGTTTCCGCCATAGCTGGGCGAGCCGTACCCGTTGCCCGAAGCGTGGCCGTTGCCTTCACCGGAGCTCATCTCAGCGCTGCCGGCCAGCGCAGGGACGGCTTCGCGCGCTTCCGCCGCTCGGCGGGCAACTCGCTCCTCGACTTCCCGAACGATCTCCAGCACGTCATCCCCGTCGAGCTCCTCGCGTACGAGCAGCGCTTCCGCGATGGCCGTGACTGTGTCGCGGTTCGCTTCGAGCAAGGTCTTGACCTTCTTGTACTGCTCGTCTAACAGGACCTCGATCTGGTGTTTCAGCTCACCGTCCGGCTGCCACTGCCCAAAGGCCATCGGCGCGTACAGACTGCCGCCCATGCCGCACATGCCCAGGTAGTAGGCGGCGGTTCGGGTGGCGGCGGGCAGGTCACCGCCCATGCCGGTGGTCTCGGTCGAGAGGAAGATCCGCTCGGCGGCTTTGCTGGCCAGCGAGATCTGGATGTCCGCCAGCAGCTGCTCCTTAGTCCGCAGATGCTGCTCTTCCAGCGGCTTGGCAGCTGACAGGCCGAGCGCCGAGCCGTGCCGGATGATGGTCACCTTGGACAGCCGTTCGGACGGCTCGAGCTTGATCTGGGCAAAGGCATGGCCGGTCTCGTGATAGGCGATGCGCCGCTTCTCTTCGATGCTCATGCTCTTGATAGGCTGTCGCAGGCCCCACTCGTGATACTCACGGGCACGGGTGAAGTCTTTGTAGTCGATAACCTCTTTGCCGTTGAAATGGGCGTTGACCACGGCTTCATTGATGACGTACCGGATGGCCACCGGCGTGTAGCCGATGGTGTCGTTGGCCATCTTCTCGATGGGCATTTCCGGCACATGCTTCACCTTGTTCAGGTAATACTCGATGATCTCCTTCCGGCCATCGAGGTCCGGGTTGTCGATGCGGATCTGGCGGTCGAACCGTCCGGGCCGCAGCAGCGCCGGATCGAGCACGTCCGGCAGGTTGGTTGCGCCGATGGTCAGGACGGGCGGATTCACTGCCTTGCCGCGCCGCAGGCCAATCTTGCGCAGGAACTTCTTGATGGTGCCGGTTTCGATGTTCGGCGGGTCCATCTGCAGCAGCAGCTCGTTGAGCATGCCCGCGCCGCCACCGCCAAAGAGGCCGCCCATGCCAGCGCCCATACCCATGCCGCCGCCCATGCCGCCGCGCGAAGCGCCCAGGGCATCGATCTCGTCGATGAACAGGATGCAGGCGCCGTACTTCCGCGCCTTTTTGCGGGCCTTGTTGTACAGCATCATGACCCGCAGGTTGCCGACACCGAAGAACATGTTCTGGAAGCTAGGCGCCGAGGCGTAGCAGTAGGGCACGCCGGCCTCAGCCGAGATGGCTTGGGCCAGGTACGACTTTCCGGTTCCCGGAGGGCCGACCAGCAGCAGGCCGCGTGAGACCTCGCCGCCCATCTCCTTAAAGCCCTTGACGCCGCGCACCAGGGTCACCGTGCGGTGGGCGACTTCCACGACCGACGGATTGCCTTTGTAGTCCTTGAAGTAGATGCCGGACTCACCCGGTTCGATCCAGTAGACCCGGCCGCGTCCCAGGAACCAGAACAGCGCGCCGAACTGGATGATGAGGAAGAAGGCGGCAAAGACCAGCTGGAAGAGCAGCTGCAGGATAACGAGCAGGGGACCCTGCACTACTTTCCAGTTGGGCATGATGTAAAACACCACGACGCCCAGCGCCAACAGCCAGAAGACGATCCATTTCCAGTTCCGGCCTAGCTTGGCGAAGATCCCGTCGATAGCTGCGTCGATCTCGTCCGGCTGGCGGCCGCGCGCCGGGTAACTAGGGGCACTCATCAGGGGCTACTCCACGTTCACGATCTTGTCGGTCTGATCGACAGTGAGTACGTAATGGGTCTCGGCCATGCCCTGATCGGGCGCCTGCATGGTCAAGACGTACATGAAAATGCGGGAGCCTTCGGCGGTTTTCACCCCCCCGGCATACTGCACCTGGTCGATCTTGGCGCCCGATTGCTTGCGCTGATCGAGCTGGCGCTGCAGCGATTGCTGGTTGGTGCCCCGCTGCGTAAGCCGCTGCTTGAAGTCATCGCTGAAGCTCTGCCACATCAGTGAGGCGTTGAACGTGGCCTGACCCTTGATGAAGTCTTCGGCCGCGGGGCTGGGCGAGATTTGCTCGACTCGGCCGCTGCCGCCTGGCGTCAGCGAGAGGCTGCCATGCGCGTAGTCCTGGTAGCCGAAGAACACGGCGAGCGCGGTCAGCACGAGGACCAGCAGGCTGCTGAGCGGATGGTACGCGAGCACGCGGATAACGCCCGCCATGATGCGCTTGAACAGCCGAAAGGTGAGCTTGAAGGGGAAGGTCAGAAACCGAAAACGACCCCGGGAGGCGCGTCGGTACTCGGGATTGCTGCCAAATACGGCTTCGTCCAGGGCCATTTACATCGTCTTCTTGGGTCGAGTATACAGTCGCTGTCGGGGTCGACGTGTCCGGAGGAGATAAGAAAACCTTAAGATAGTCTGCTCGCGTCAGCTGTCGTGAAACTGCGCTTCAGCGCTTTGTCCGCGGCGTTTTGTCTGCCCTTTGTTGGCTGTCAGCTTCGGGCCGGTTGCAGGCTCGCGTGGACACCCAGTCCGGTAATCGTGAACATGTGAATTTGCTCGGTCTTGCCCTTAATCGTGACCAGCCCTTTGTCTTCCACTTCGACGCCGCTGTCCTTGATGCGCTCGTAGGTGGACTCGCTGATGGCGACCTCGTTGGCGGCAGCGGTAGCGCACAGCTCGTCTGCCTCGCGTACGGGATCCCCGATGACCGTGTACTCCATGCGCTCCTCGGAGCCCATGTTGCCCGCCACCAGCTCTCCGCTGCTTATGCCAAAGCCGAAGGCGGCCCGTTCTTCGGGGTGGGCGGCGCGATAGTCCCGGATCCATTCCTGGATCTCGAACCCTGCTCTCACCGCGGGCAGGGCATGGTTCCCATCGAGCGGCACCGGAAGGTTGAATAACACCATCACGTTGTCGCCTATGAACTTACTGATCGTCCCACCGTGCTTCATGATGATCTCGACCATGCCATCGAAATAGCGGTTGAGCATTCCCATGACCTCTTCAGGCTCCATGCCTTCGGACAGCGTGGTGAATCCGCGAATGTCACCGAACATGATGGTCGCGTCTTTCAGTGAGCCGCCAAGGCCCAGCTCGCCCTGCTCTTGCAGCTCCATGACGTGCTTGGCCACGGAAGGGGTGAGGTACTTGCCGAACATTTGATTGATGGCCCGGCGGCTGCGCTGCTCTTGAATGAATAAGTACGAGAACAGCACCAGCGAGCCCAGTAGGATGTCGACGTTGACATAAGCGATGTTGGGTAAGGTGATGACCTGTGCGGCGTCTCGTGCGGAGTTCAGACGCTGGATCGTCCACAGGTAGGCGACGCCGCTGGACACGATCTCGAGGGCGATGGTCGAGGCCCATCCCACGGCGCCACCCAGGAAGAACCCCGCGGCGGCGAGACTGCTGAGCACGAGCATGACCAGGATGGTGGTCACCTCATCCTGAGCGGTGACGTATTTACCGTCGAGCATGTTCTGGGCGCCCATGGCCCAGATCTCGACCCCGTCCATTTTGTTGGTGCCGTTGGATGTGGGCACGATGTAGTTGTCGGCCAGTGACGTGGCTCCCAGCTCGCCGACGAAGACCAGCTTGCCTTTGAGCTCCTCGGCAGGCACCTGGCCCCTGACTACGCTGCTCAGGCTGAAGTGCTTGAAGCTCGCCGGCCGGCCTTCGAAGTTGATCAGCATGCGGTAAGCCGAATCGGTCGGGACCAGGCGGTCGTCCCACTTGATGCCTGCGGGCGTGAGCGATGTGATCTGGTCCAACGGGGGACGGCCCAGGTAGGCGTTGACCGCGGCGAACGGCAGCAGCCAGTAGTGCTCGTTACCGGAAATTGCCCGCAGGGGCAGGTCCCGAACCTCGGCGCCGTCGGGATCGACAGTCACGTTGGCCAGCTGGGGCTGGCCGGCCCGGATGGCCGGCGTGACCGCCAGGAACTGGTCATAGGCCAGGCCCTGTCCTGGCACCCGCCCCTGATTGCCGTCGCCCACCACAGCCAGGATGACCGGCATAGGCGTGCTGCCGTTGGCGCTGCTCTGGGCGTACTGGATGGCCTGGGCCACGATCGGGTCGCGAGGCGTAGGGTCGATGAAGGCGATGTCGAAGGCGGCAACTTTGGCGCCGGCGTCTTTGAGGTTGGCAATGAGCTGCGCGTAAATAGCCCTGTCCCACTGTCCCAGCCGTCCGAAATCCTTCAGACTTTGGTCGTCGATAGCCACGACGACGATTTGCGGATCCACTGTCTGCGAGCTGTTCAACATGAGCAGATCCTCGAAGTACGTCTCCACCTTGTGCAGCAGCGGATTGCCCGAGTGCAGCAGGTAGGCGGAGAACGCGTTGGCCAACGCGACGAGAAAGACGCTGATGATCAGCTTTTGATGAAGTCGAAGCGTGCGCAGGTTCACGCCCGTCAGCCTACCAGTCGCGCGCGACTACCGGTAGGGTCATCCGGCCAATGTGGGACTCTTCTACTACTACTGTGTCTCCCGGAGCGATCCGGCCGACGCCCGGAGGGCTGCCGGTGGTGTACACGTCGCCTGGCCGGAGGGGCATGATGTGCGAGGCGCGGGACAGCAAGTTGGGAATGTCCACGATCATGTCGGAGGGATGAGCGTCCTGGCGCAGCTCGCCGTTGAGCCACAGCTTGACGTTGAGGGCTCGCCAGTCTCCGACTTCGTCGACAGTCGTCACGCACGGCCCCATCGGGCTGAAGCTGGCGAATGATTTCCGCTGCACCCGCTCCTCGCTGCGATCCTCCGAGGCGCGCAGCGTGGCGTCGATCATGATCGTGTAGCCGAAGATGTACCGTTCCGCTTCCTGCGGCGATACGCCCCGCGCCGGCTTGCCGATGACAAACGCGATTTCGCCTTCATGGTCGAACCGCCGGTCGGGATAGTCCTTCACCGGAAGCTGAATGGGGTCGTTAGGGCCGGAGATGGAGCCGGTGGCTTTCATGAAGAACCCCAGCGTGTCGGCGGTATCGCGCCGCCGCGAGCCGTCGTTGCCGCCGCGAAATCCCTGCGCCTGCATCTCGGCTTGATGGGCGGCGAAGTTCACCGGTGCGGCGAGCAGGTGCGTCGGCGCGGGGATGGGCGGCTGCAGGTGGACCTGGTCCACAGCCCTGGGTGAGGCCGTCTTGGCGGCTTGCTCGATGGCCGATCGCAGCGTGTCCCAGCCGGCGACGAGCCGGTTCATGGCATAGACGTCGCCCGGGCTCCAGCTCGGGACCGCCAGGCTCACGTCGCGGATGCCGTCCCCGTCCAGGACGCCGATCCGGAAATCGTCGAACACTACCAGCCGCATGCGCTGCTCCTTCAGGCCGTTGTCGTTGTCATTGCCGTTGTCATTCAGGACTAGGCGGTTGCGCTCACCCCTGGTAAGCTCGAAGGACCGTGTGCGTGGCTCACCGTCGGCTGCTGATGACTGACCGCAATCTTACGGTAGAGATCCTGCGAGAGGTGTTTCCATGAGCGCGCGCGGATCGTTTGCGTTCGTGCTTCACAGCCATCTGCCGTACGTACGGCAGGCCGGCACCTGGCCCCACGGGGAGGAGATGGTCCACGAGGCCATCGCCGATACCTATCTCCCGCTGCTGGATGCGCTGTCCGACCTGGTAAGGGAGGGCTGCGAGTTTCGGCTGGCCGTGGGCATTACCCCTATCCTCGCCGAGCAGCTGTCGGACCCCACGATCGTGGAGAACTTCCGCGCGTACATGGAGGCGCAGATCGCGCGAACCCAGAAGGCGGAAGATTTTTACGCTCATCATGGACAACCCGAGCTAGCGGCCTTGGCGTCGTGGTACCTGGCGCGGCACCAGGACAGCCTGCGAGGCTTCGATGAGCGCTATCACGGAGATCTCATCGGCGCCTTCAGGCGGCTCCAGGATGCCGGTTACCTGGAGATCGTGGGCAGCGCGGCAACGCACGGCTTCCTGCCCTTGATGTCGCGCGAATCGACCATCGCGGCGCAGATTGCGTTGGGGGTGCGAGCGCACGAACGGCACTTCGGCCGGAAGCCGCTGAGCTTCTGGCTGCCGGAGTGTGGCTACCGGCCGGCATACTATGAGCTCGTCCGCGGACACGCCGGCTTCCGGCCTGGGCTGGAGACACATCTGCAGCGGCACGGTATCAGGGCGTTCTTCGCCGATTCCACTGCCGTCGAGGGCGGCGAAGTGAGCGAGCTGGACCTGCGCGCCGGCTACAGCTCCGCGCTGGCCTCCGGCGTCGAGATGAGGATCCGCAACCTGCGGTACAAGAGCACCGCCTGGCCGTACCTGGTGAGCGACAGCACCGTGGCGGTGTTTGGCCGAGACATGCTGACCGGCCGGCAGGTGTGGTCTGCCTCGGAGGGCTATCCCGGCCATGCGATGTACCGCGATTTCCATAAGAAGGACGCCATCAGCGGCATGCGCTTCTGGCGTGTCACGGGGCCTCGCGTGGATCTTGCCGACAAGGCCCCCTACGTTCCTGAATGGGCCTTCAGCGACGTGGACCAGCACGTGGATCATTTCGTGGGCATCCTGGAACGGCATATCGCCGGCAACATGGCCGGCGCAGACGTGCCGCCGATCGTCGTTGCGCCCTACGACACTGAGCTGTTCGGCCACTGGTGGTTCGAGGGCATTGAGTGGCTCAAGCGGGTGCTCAGACGGCTGGCGAACCACCCGACTATCGAGCTCACCACTCCCGCGGCGTATCTTCAGCGCCACCCACCGGACGAGAAGATCGCCCTGCCCGAGAGCTCCTGGGGAGCGGGCAGCGACGCCCGGACGTGGATGAACGACCAGACGAAGTGGATGTGGCCGATCATTCACCAGTACGAGCGCCAGATGGAGCAGGTGGTTGCTGAGCACCGGCTCGAGGATGGCCGTACGACTCCTGTGCTGCAGCAGATCGCGCGTGAGCTGCTGCTGCTGGAGAGCAGCGATTGGCCCTTCCTCATCAGCACCGAGCAGGCCGTCGCCTATGCCAGCGAGCGCTTCCGCGCGCATGCGGCGCGCTTCGACCGGCTGGTCGATCGGCTCTCCTCCGGGACCGATGCGTCCGACGATCTGTGCCGCTTCCACGCCCTGGACAATCCCTTCCCGGACGTCGACCCCCTGGCCTTTGCCGCCTAAGCCGCTGAGCCGTCAGGCAGCCGTCTCATTGCGCCGGGCGCGCTTAGCCCTGATTGGCGGGCGCTTCCTGCAGTGTCGCGGTTGCCGTCTTCTGTGAGGAGCCCTGGTAGAAGGTCAGGGTCACCTGGTCGCCGGGCTTCTTCTGCAGGAGGCTGTCCTGCAGATCCGCCGTCGTAGCCATGTCGCGGTTGTCGATCTTGGTGATGATGTCGCCCTGCTGCAGGCCTGCCTGAGCGGCAGCGCTGCCGGGCACGACCTGGGCCACGAACAGGCCATGATCGACCGGGAAACGATAGGCCCGGGCGATGCGCGCATCGACGGACGAGGTCGCAACTCCCAGGAATGCCCGCCCCGAGTGGGTGATGCGCCCCTCACTGATCAGCTGTGGGAGGATGGCCTTGGCGCGATTGATCGGCACGGCGAAAGCGATGCCCTGCGCGACGCCACCGATCTCTGGATCCGTGGCTGCCAGCGTTGGCACACCCACGAGCTGTCCCTGCAGATCGATCAGCGCACCGCCGCTGTTGCCTGGGTTGATTGGCGCGCTGGTCTGGATCATGTTCGGGATGGTGGTCGCCTGGCCGGTGACCGGGCTGGGCGGTTCCGGGATGGTACGGTCGAGCGCGCTCACGATGCCGGAGGTGACGGTGCGGCTGAAGCCGATAGGGTTGCCAATGGCCAGCACCGTTTGGCCCACACGCAGACGGGCCGAGTCGCCCAGCGCCACGACGGGCAGGTCAGGCTGGCTGATCTGAATGACGGCCAGATCGTCGAACGGATCCAGCCCGATGAGCTTGCCCTGCACCGTCTGATTGTTGGCCAGGGTCACCTGGTAGGAGGTGGCGCCCTCGGCCACGTGAGCGTTGGTGAGAATGTAGCCCTTGGCGTCGATGATGCTCCCGGAGCCGAGCGCCTGCCCGCTGCCGAGGGGATGGGTGATCTTCACCACCGCCGGGCTCACCAGCTCTACGGCCCGAATGGTCAGCTCCTCCATGGAGGTGAGGTTTCCGGACGGCGATGCGGAGGACGAAGGCGCGGCTGAAGCGGACGGCGAAGCTGAGGCCGCGGATTGGGACGGAGCCAGCGCCGCGGGGACCGTCGAAGCCGAGCTCGATGAAGGGACGGCTGCCGGCCGGCTCGCAGCTGCCGCTGAGCTTGCCGGCGACGGGGACGGGCTGGCTGAGCCCGGAGCTGAGGTGGGGCTGGCCAGTGGGGCGCTGGGTGCGGCCGCCAGACCACAGCCGCTCAACAGCAGCGCGGAGATGAAAGCTAGGATGAAACGTCTGGACATGTTTGGTACCCCCCGCATGAGTGTTGCCGGACACGGGCATTGTGCCGCGTCATCGGCAATGCTGCCGGCACTGGCTACGATTGGTGGCATGCCGGCTGAGTCGTATGTCCGCCTGGATAAGGCTGATTTTCAGTTCTGCGCCGCGCACTTCTGCGTCTTTCCCGGCGAGCGCGAGCCGCTGCACGGCCACAATTATCGGGTGTACGTGGAGCTGCGGGGCGGTGTGGACGAGCTTGGTTACGTGGCTGAGTTCGGCTGGCTGAAGAAGATCGTGCGGGACCTGGTGGCCGGGCTGGACCATCGCGTCATCCTGGCGGAGCGCTGCCCCGGGCTCAGCGTGCAGCGCCGGCAGGGCCAGCTGGAGGTGCGGTGGCAGGACGACTGCTGGGCTTTTCCCGAAGGCGACGCGATCTGCCTGCCCATTGCTAACACCACCGCCGAGCTGCTGGCGGGCTACCTGTGGGATAAGGTGCGCCAGCACTTGAGCGCTCCTACCGCCTGGGGCACCTTGACCGTCGAGGTGGAGGAGACGCCCGGCCAGCGGGCAGGGATTTCGCGAGGGATTGATGGCCATGGATGACCTCCGGCTTGGGTACGAAGAATTGCGGTCCTGGAAGGAGGGCGACGGCAGGACCGGTGCAGACCGCATGGACCTGGCCCGCATCCAGGCAGCGATGCGCGACATCCTGCTGGCTATTGGGGAAGATCCTGCGCGAGAGGGCCTGCGGGATACGCCGCTGCGCGTGGCCAGGATGTATCAGGAGCTGTTCAGCGGACTGCACGAGGATCCCAAGGCCACGTTGAGCGCCGCCTTCAGCGAGCCGCACCAGGAGATGGTTGTGGTGAAGGACGTGCCCTTCTACTCCATGTGCGAACACCACCTGCTGCCGTTCCACGGCGTGGCGCACTTCGGGTATCTGCCCGACGGCAAGATCGTGGGGCTCAGCAAGATCGCCCGCCTGGTGGACTGCTTGAGCCGCCGGCCGCAGGTGCAGGAGCGTTTGTCCGGCGAGATCGTCGATACGTTCTGCGAGGTCATGCGGCCGATGGGGGCCGGCGTGGTCATCGAGGCCGAGCATCTGTGCATGACCATGCGCGGCATCAAGAAGCCTGGCAGCAAGATGGTGACGTCGGCGCTGCGAGGGGTCTTTCGGGATTCGGCCGAGACGCGCGCCGAGTTCCTGGCGAACGTGCAGCCGCAGCGCTAGCGGCCTGCCTAGCGGCGCAGGTAGTCCGGCAGGCTGTTGGCGGCCAGGTACTGCCCGGTGACGTGGTCCGACGACGGAGAAGCAAGGAACACGATCGCGCCCAGGTTCTCTTCCGGCGAGGGATGGTGTCCCTGTGCGACCGCGCTCTCGACCGCCGGCATGGGCTGGCCGGCCATCTGGTCGTCCCACATCGCCGTGCGCGCCCACACGCCCACGCAGTTCACGTTGATCCCCAATGGCTTCACTTCTTCCGCCAGGCAGACGGTGAAGTGCACGATCGCGGCTTTGGAGCTGCTGTAGGCCGTGTAGCCGGCAATTGGCACGAAGGCGGCTCCGGAGGAGACGTTGATCACCTTGCCCCGCCGCCGTTCCATCATCGCCGGCAGCGCGCGGCGCGCGCACAGCATGCTGCCAAAGACGTTCATCCGATACGTCTCCATCCAGGCGTCGGGTACGACCTTGGCTACCGGCTCGGCAGGGCCCAATACGGCGGCATTGTTCAGCAGGATGCCGACCGGACCAAAGTGCCGCTCCACGGCGGTGAAGGCGCGATCGACCTGCTCCGGATCGCTCACGTCCGCCTGAACCGCCATGGCTTCGCCACCCGCCTGACGGATCTCGGCGACGACCGCGTCGAGCTCGGCCTGGGAGCGGGCCAGGGCCACGACGCGCGCGCCTTCGGCGGCAAAGGCTAGCGCGCAGGCTCGCCCGACGCCTCGGCTCGCGCCGGTGATCATGGCTACGGAGCCGGACAGCGCGCTCACGTCAAGCCCTCCGAGCCTTACCGCCAGACGGATGGCGCCGCTGGTGCTGGGGCAATGCTGAAGGGACTAGCGCAGCCCCGGGACGAAGGACAGGGCCACGATCGCGGCCAGCATCAGGCCGGCGATGGCGGCCACGTTGCGCAGGTCGTGGCGCATGTACAGCACGTCGAGCTTGGCCAGCGCGGTGGCGCGCTCGATCATGGCCGCGCGCGTGCTGCTCATCGGCGGCTGCTGCTGTCGCGATCGCGCCGGCGCAGCCGCGACCGTCTGCGCGGACGCGCCATCCTCCTCACCAACGGCAGCGCTGCGTGGGGTGGTGGGCCGAACGGCCGGCCGGGCCGGCCGCCGGTTCTTCCGCCTTACCGGTGGACGGGCAGGCATAGGAAACGCTCCAAACGAGTCACTGGTTTGGAGTATAGTTCGCGCCCCACACCACGCCGCCCGGTCGGCATGCACCCGAGGCAGACCCGCTAGCCTTATAGTCGAAGCGCGGGCCCGTAGCTCAGTGGTTAGAGCAGGGGACTCATAATCTCCGTCAGCTTGCTAGCCTCGTGAGTCGAAACCGAGCTCAACTCAGCCTCAGAATCGGCGTTTTCCAAGCGGTTGGCAACCATTCTGACAACAACAAGATCGCTCGCTTGCCATGGGATCAAACTTCATGCTTGGGAAGCGCGGCGACTTTGCCGTTGAACCCCGTCATGACCCGCCGGAACCCGCTCAGTCCCGTTGCGGTTGTTATTTGCCTTCGGTTTTCTGAGCCTGGTCAAGCAGCGCCGCCTTGACATCAACGTGACAGCAATAATCGTTAGTATCTAGCGGGGCGACAAGCCCTTGCGGGCCTATAGCTCAGCGGTCAGAGCGGCGGTCTCATAAACCGCTGGTCCTCGGTTCGAATCCGAGTAGGCCCACTAGACTGAGGTTCTAATCTTTGCGGTAGAGTAAAAACTGCAAATGGTAACCGCGAAGACGCTCAAGCTAGCCCAACGCACCGCTGACGACCTCAGGCAGCGAGGCGAGGTCGATCAGGCGAAGGCCATAGAAACGCTTGTCAAGGCTGTCGGCGATGAGCAACTGCCGTCCCTCGATCTGCTGACAAGCACTCAGGCAGGTGACTTGCTTGGTGTGAGCGGCCAGACCATCAAGAATTGGGTCCGCCACGGCAGGCTGGCGGCGTACCGAGTTGGTTCACGCGTTATGGTTCCGAAGGATGCGGTTGCGGACTACGTACGCCGGGCCGAGACCTCGCTTGACCTAGAGGACTTGAGCGATGGCCAGGCTGCACGCCTGGTTGCGCAAGGGCGCACTAAGCTGTGAGCGACGAGGTCGCGTCCCCCGTGGATGCGACTCTCGCAGTGCTGGACACTTCCGTTCTCTTGAGCAGCCATCGTCATTGGCTCTGGCTGCTAGCGGACCTCGGTTATTACCGCGGCGTTTGGAGCACATTCATTGTCGGCGAACTGGTGCGGATTCGTGTCGAGCACAGCATACGTCTGCGAGTACCGCGCGCCCTGTATCGGGAACGAATAAACCGGCTGATTCATTTGCTGTCGGAGGTTCTGAGCGTTTCCGACTACCGCTCGGCGGGAGCGTCTGAACTGCTCAAAGATCCAGATGACGAGCCAGTCCTGGCAACTGCCATGGCTGCTCATGCAGTATTCATTGTCTCCCTCAACACACGCGATTTCCCGGCTAGCCATCAAGTCGCTGGTGTTCGCTTCGTCACCCCGCAGGAGTTCCTGACCCTCCTGGAATCAACGCATCCCGGCGCTGGATTGACCATGCGCGCTGAGGAAGCGGGTCGGCGCATTCCTTGATCGCCCAACGCAAGCACGCGCAGACCGACGCTCCACCAGATAGGCAGCGTTCGGCGTTGAAAGACGCCCTGGAGACCATCCTCGTACTAAGAGATGAGAACCAACGTCTCCGTGAGGAGCTTGCCGCTCTTAAGCGCAACCATCCTCAATCGAAAGGGGATGGTCTACTTGCTGTGGCGTCCTACGAAGCGGACGGGATCGGCGCCAGCTCTTCGGCGGAGTTGAAGTTAGCCCTCTTCCGAGGGTTGTTCCGTGGACGCGAAGACGTCTACGCGGCCCGCTGGGAACGGCACGACGGCCGAAGCGGCTACTCGCCCGCGTTGCGCTTGGGCGCTCCTCGCGGACCTGGCGTGACGCATGAGCCAGGCGACTATCTGCCGCTGACCCCGGCAGCACTGCGAAATCACCTAACGGGCGGCGTCACTATCGGCGTCTACCCACTCCTGACCGATGACACCTGCTGGTTTGTAGCGATGGATTTCGACAAGGCCAGTTGGCGCGACGATGCCCAGGCCGCCATGGGCATCTATTCTGACTTGAGGGGCCCGCCGCGCTGGAGCGATCCCGGTCAGGCGAAGGTGCCCACCTGTGGGTGTTTTTCGATCGACCCGTCGCAGCCTACGTGGCGCGGAACCTGGCCAGTGCGGTGCTCACACAAGCACTCGACCGGCGCCACCAGATTGGCCTCGATTCGTACGATCGGCTGTTCCCGAGTCAGGACACTCTACCCAGAGGTGGCTTCGGCAACCTGATCGCGTTGCCACTGCAACGTCAAAGCCGTGAGCGGGGCAACACGGTCTTCCTGGATCACGATCTCGAGCCTTACCCCGACCAGTGGCGCTTCTTGGCATCTTTGCCAAAGCTCGACCCTTCTGAAGCGGAAGCCATTGTCAAGCGCGCCGCGCGAGCTGGCAGACTCCTCGCCGTCGATCACTGGATCGATGCAGAAGATGAGTCGGAGCCATGGACTGTTTCGCCCTTGCGGCGCAGAAGCGAGGCGCCTATTCCCGGCCCCCTGCGGGCCAGCGTGAGTATCGTCTTGGCGAATCAGCTGTTCGTCGCCATGAAAGACTTGCCGCCAGTCTTGATCAATCGTCTCCGGCGTCTAGCAGCGTTCCAGAACCCGGAGTTCTACAGGGCAGAGCGAATGCGGCTATCGACATTCGGCAAACCCCGGCTGATTGATTGCTCGGAGGCTTTTCCCGATCACCTGGCGCTGCCCCGAAAGTGTCTGCCCGAGCTGCTTCAGCTCGCCCGTGCAAATGGTGTGCAGATCCTGGCAGATGATCAGCGCCGACCGGGAACACCGATTACCGTCGCGTTCAATGGCCAGCTCACAGACCAACAGCAAGCGGCAGCCGATGCGCTGATGGAGCACGACGTTGGCGTGCTGTCCGCGCCGACCGCATTCGGCAAGACAGTCATCGCTGCTTGGCTGATTGCACAGCGCAGTGTAAATACTTTGGTTGTCGTGCACCCCCAGCATCTCCTTGAGCAGTGGCGCGAACGACTGCTGGCTTTCCTTAATTTGGCGCCCAAGGCAATCGGCCAAGTTGGAGCTGGCAAGCGACGGCCTTCGGGCACCATCGACGTCGCGCTGCTGCAGAGCCTTAATCGCGGTGGCGAGGTTCGCGACCTGGTAGCCACATACGGGCAAGTCATCGTCGACGAGTGTCATCACATACCTGCCTTCGGCTTCGAGAAAGTCATGAGGGAAGTGCATGCTCGTTTTGTCGTCGGGCTAACGGCGACGCCAGTTCGTAAGGACGGGCACCATCCCATCATCGCGATGCAATGCGGACCAATCCGTTGCAACGTGCCCGCCAAGGAACAAGCCGCACTACGGCCCTTTGCGCACGAAGTCATCGTCCGCCAAACGGACTTCAAGCTGCCCTCGGACGTCCAAGATGCGGGCATCCAAGACCTCTATTCTCGTTTGGCAGCTGATGACCCACGGACCTCGCTCATGGTTAAGGACGTGCTTGCAGCGGTTCAGGCTGGACGGTCTCCGCTGGTATTGACGGAGCGCACCGATCACCTCGAGAAGCTAGCAGCAGCTATCGAAGCTCACGGAGCGAAGACGGTTGTGTTTCGAGGAGGGTTAGGTGTGAGAGAGCGCCGCAAGCGACTTGAGCTGTTTCGGGCGATCGCGGACGGCCAGCCGAAGGTGCTGATTGCCACCGGCCGGTACATAGGTGAGGGATTTGATGAGGCTCGGCTCGACACGTTGTTCCTGACGCTCCCTGTGTCATGGCGTGGAACCGTTCAACAGTACGCAGGTCGATTGCACCGTTTGCACCCCGGCAAACAGACTGTGCAGATCTTCGACTACGTGGACAGCAACCTCCCCATGCTGCTTCGGATGCACGAGAAGCGGCTGAAAGGGTACAGAGCAATCGGCTATTCCGTTATCGATTCTTACCAATCAACCTCTGCGGTCTGAGTGGACACCAGCCTTCGACCAAAGATCAAAGGTACTTGATTAGCGGGTTAGGTGCGTGACACAACGCGATGGTAGAACGTCTGTTCATGCAGCATGAGGATCGTGCCGCCGGCGGAAGAAGGTGCCCATGACGAGGAGTGGGAGCGTGCTGGCTGCGAAGCCTGCGAGGAGCGGCAGCGCGAGCTGGAGCGGCTGGAGCAAGAGAACGAACGGCTGAAGCGGCGGCTGTGGGACCTGACCGCCCAGCTGGAACAAGCGCAGCAGGCGGGCAAGCGACAGGCGGCGCCGTTCTCCAAGAGTGAGCCCCGCGGCGACGGCAAGCGACCGGGACGACAGGCCGGAAGCGCCTACGGCCGGAAGGCGTGCCGAGCCATACCAGCCCAGGTCGATCGGACGATCGACGTGCCACTGCCGCCCTGCTGCCCGCACTGTGGCGGGCCGCTGGAGGAGCAGCAGGTGGCCGAGCAGTATCAAGAAGAGTTGCCGGAGGTGCGCCCTGAAGTGACGCGCTTCCAGATGCATGTGGGCCGCTGTCAGCGCTGCGGACGACGGGTGCAGGGACGGCACCCCGAGCAGACCTCGGATGCCCTGGGCGCGGCCAAAGCCCAGTTGGGGCCGCGGGCCGTGGCGCTGGCGGCGCAGCTGAACAAGGCCGTCGGCGCCTCGTTGGGCAAGACGGCGACGATCTTGCAGCAACTGGGCGGCCTGGAGGTGACGCGGGGTGGCCTGAGTCAGGCGCTGGCGCGAGCCGGCCGCATGGCTGGCCCGACCTACGACGCGTTGATCCAAGCGGTACGCGCCAGCCCGGTGGTCGCGCCTGATGAGACGGGCTGGAAGGTCGGTGGCCGCCTGCACTGGCTGTGGGTCTTCAGCGGGCAAGGCGTGACGGTCTACAGCATTCAGCCAGGCCGGGGCTTCGACGAGGCGGCCGCCATCCTGGGGAAGGAGTTCAACGGTGTGCTGGAACGCGATGGCTGGGCTCCATACAGACGGTTCAGCCAGGCCACGCACCAGACGTGTACAGCGCATCTGATGCGACGCTGCCGGCAGTTGCTGACAACCGCTCATGGCCGGGCGCGCGAGATTCCTCTGGCGGTGCGGCGGCTCCTGCGAGAAGGTCTGGATCTCCGCCAGCAGCGTGACGCTGGCTCGCTGCCGGTCGTCGCGTACGAAGCGGCCGTGGCCGACGTGGAGCACCGCGTGGACCGGTTACTGGCCAAGCAGACGCAGCACCCCGGCAACCGGCGGCTGCTGCAGCATCTCAGGCGGGAACGACAGGCGTTGTTCACCTATCTGCATCACGAAGGCGTGCAAGCCACCAACTGGCGCGCGGAGCAGGCCATCCATCCAGCAGTCGTCAACCGCAAGGTCTGGGGCGGCAACCGCACCCCTGCTGGTGTGGAGACACAGCAAGTCCTCGCCAGCCTGCTACGCACCTGCCAGCAACAGGGCCGTGACTCCACCGAGATCATCGCTGACCTGCTGCGTGCACCTATCCCCCTGGTCGCACCGTTGCAGTTCCCTATCTTTGCTGGCCACGCTTAATCTCTTTACGCCAGGCTGCCTTGCAGTCGCCTCTATCACGTCACACAAGCTCGCACCGATCCGCTAAACAAGTACGATCAAAGTTCGTTAGGCTGGTTGGTTGTGGTTCGCATCACCCACCCAGTTTCGAGAGCCGCGGCGTGCAACGATTTTGACAACAACTGACCCGGCCAAAGCCAGGCCAGAGCGGGGCCTAGCAGGGCCCGGCGGAGCTCAATTTGGCCTCCAAGCTCGGCCAGGTCGATCTCATAATCCCAGGGTCGCAGCTTCGAATCCTGCCGGGCCTACCCGAATTTGACACTAAGAAGCCCGTTCGTGCGTTGCGATCGACCCAAACCAGCCGCGGCTATGGCGAGCGCGCTACGCGCGAGCGATCTATCTCGCAAAACACATGGATTAGGGTCGGTGCGACTCCGGCAAGGCCTTCAGGGATGATTAAGCGGGCAGGAAGTACGGTATATGGTACGAACGACGCTCGCAAGCTGAGCGGGATCGGCGGCAACGAGAGCCAGGCTATCAAAACTCATTTGCGTCAGGCTCTTCGAAGCGCTCTGCCCCGTCGGATAGAAGTATTTCCAGACCTCTGCCGTGTGGTTGGTGGCCCTAACAAAAGCCATTAGGCAACTCTCGATGCTGTTGAAGTCCGCCGCCTTCCACTGATCCAAGACAAATGACGACGAATTTCCAATCTGAGCCGCCTGCACATGCACGTCCTCGTTTAAGAGTCGAGAGGACACCACAATAACGTTGTCGGCGGGTCGGAACCAGCCAAGGGTCTGTCCCGTTTCTCCCACGGTGATGCTCGTGCCTTGAACATCGATGGCGCGCATGTACTGCGTAGTCCGATCAGTATCAAAGCGGACTAAGAGGTCAACGGCGTCGAGGAGTCGCGGATCGATTGCCACATTCGGACGAGAGACGGCGTCGCCTTCCCACGGGAAGAGCTCGGTATTTAGCCTGCGAGCGAGACCGGCGGGCCCATTGATCCAGGTCTGGTAGCCGTTAGTGAATGCGGTCCAGTTGTCTGCCTTCCTCCACACCATCAAACCCTTCGATGTGTGCTGCCATTGATCTCCATTGGCGTTCCCCAGGAACTGGTTGTCTTGGCACTCGCCGATGTCTAGGCTGTCGAGATCGTGCAGGGCTTTGAAACCGAGCACGAACTGGCAAGATGCCTCAGCGAGAGCAAGCGGAGGCAGTCCCAAAATTATGAGGATTGCGCCGGTGGCAAGCAGTCGTCTCACCATGAGACCAAGCTTAGGTCAGATACGGCGATGACCCAAGGCAGGCCGTTGGTTAGCCCAGGTTCAGTTCCCTGGGCCAGCAACCAGCGGATGGCTTGCGGCGGGTTTGCGAGACGAACCAGCCGTGACGTCGCGTCAACGCGCGGTGGCCGGCTTGCGCAGCGACGCAAACCGCTGAGCCAGGTAATCATCCACCCACTGGCGCGTGCTTTGCCACGTGCGAAACTCGCTCTTCAGCGCCCTGAGCCGTCCACGAGCGGCCGCCTTGCGCTAAGCTTCCGCGGAAATATCTTTGCCGGCCAAAGCCTCGAGTGGGACGAGACGGACCAGGCCGGCCCGCGCCGGGATGATGAACCGCATCAAGCTGTCCAACATGGCTCGGGCGAACATTTCTCCCAACGGTCCGACCTCTTCCTGGTCGGCTCGGTGCAGCGCGTCTAAATAGGCCGCGCTTGCGCGTGTCGATCACCATCGGTGGATAGCCCAATCGGACAAGCACGAGATTCAGCAGTAGGCGACCAGTTCGACCCTTACCGTCGATGAAAGGATGAATCCGTTCAAAGCCAGCATGGAACTGGGCTAACGTTTCGGGTAACCGGACAACCAGATGAGGTTGTCCGGTCCGAATTTATCAGGCGCTCCCCGGACAACCTTGAGGCTACGCGGTCGTTCATTGGCACCAAGCGGCCGGAGCGTACGATGCGCACATCGCCGTGTTCACGTTTCTGCTAGCGCAGGTTCCCCGAATCGGGGTTTCGCGACGATGACGGCTTGTACCAGCAGCTCCGGCGGCCGGAGCTCAATCAATCCGGGCGAACTTGGGATCGCGGCGCAGCGTATCGGCGAGCCGCTCATTCACTGACGCAAGACGCCGCAGGGCTGCGCCGGCAGCCTCTTCAAGTACTCGTTTGGTCTTGGGTTCGATCCGAACCTGCGGCATCTTGGCTTCTGCCTCGATCACGTACCCACGATGGCAGTACCGAGCGCGGGGGGCAATACGTCAACCGATTCGGACGTACGAGTGTGTCTGCCATCATTTCGTGGGAGCACGGCCAACAAACGTTAACGGGCTTTCGAAGCGCTATGAGGCACGACAAGAAGCATGCTTGATTGGCTGTTCGGGTCCCAGCTCCCGGCAACTTGGTATATCCCCGACAATCCGGCCGCGCGCGATCTTCGACAGGGTACAACCTGACCTGCGAGGTCTGCGCGTTCCGGCAGGTGATGCTCCATTACGGGATGGATGGAGCCGAGGAGCAGCTGCAGCAGGTACTCGGCCGGGACGAAAACCCGAATCGTGGCTTCCGCGGTGACTACTCGTCCAACCGCGGCGACCTCGTCAATTACGGCGCCCACGCTCCCGCGGTCAAGGCGATGATCGAGGCTTTCCCGCGGCCGGGAGTGTTCGCTGCCAGCTATCTTGTGAACCTCGACGATGCAAGGGCCGCGTTGGTTCGAAACTGGCTGGTGATCGTGTGGATCCCGGTGCAGCTGCGTCCTTCGTATCGCGCGCCGGTCAGGCTGAGCACGGGTGAAGTCGTGGTCCTCGTGCCTGGCGAGCACACGATCACGCTGCACGCCTACGACGGCGGAGGGTTCTACGTCTATGACCCCCGTCCGAACATGCGAGTTCCGAACTACGTTCCAGGCGACGCGCTCGCGGCCGGCATGGCATCGTTCGACTATCCGGCGCTCGCCGTACAACCGCTGTTTTGATGCCCGAACTGTCGCTTGCCGGAACTTCTCATGACGAGCTCGAGGACAGCTAGACCACGCGGGGAAGGAGTCAGCCGCATGCTCCGTGGCGGCAGCGCTTGCGGGATTGCGGATCGCTCGAAAACGCGGAGGGAGGGAGCGGGTCCGGCGTGGCGGCGTTGGCCTCTCCAAGGGCCACCACTTGGGCTGAGACCACGACCGACCCGCCTCCGCAGGCGAAGCTGGGATTGTGATTGCCGTGCAGGCAGTCTGTGGCCGACGTGTAGCCGTAGGTCCCGGGGCCGCGGAAGACCATGGTGACGCTCTGGCCTGTGCCCAGGCCACCGCTGTCCATCCCGCCGTTAGGAGCCGTGGCGGTGTGAACCTTGGCCCCGCGATTGGTCCAGGTGACGCTGCCGCCGGCGGCAATCGTGACGTTCGGCGGATCGAAGCCTGTGTCCGTGATCGTGACGTCGGCATGCTGGCGCCCCTGCGCCGGCGCGGGCGCGGTCGTCGGCGGTGCCGGCGTAGGCTGCGGGCTGACGGTGGATCGGGCATGCGGCTCCGTGCCCTTCACGAACACCTCGTCGTAGCTCGGCTCGCCGGGATTGGGCAGCAGCCCGGTGAGCGACGACACCTTCACCGTCACGATGTTCGGCGGCTTGGCGAAGTCATGCACGGGGCTGGCGCCGAGCGTGGCCAGCATGACGTCGTGCCAGATCGGGCCCGCGCCGTCGATGCCGATGACGTTGCGCATCGGCTGATGATTGCTGTTGCCGGCCCACACGCCGACCACTGCATCAGGCGTGTAGCCGATGGTCCAGTTGGCCCGGAACTCGTCGCTGGTGCCGGTCTTGACGGCCGCTGGCCGGCCGGGCAGCTCGAGCACCGAGTGACGCCCGAACTCGATAGCGCGCGCGTTGTCGTCCGACAGGATGCTGGTGATGAGGTAGGCGTACTCGGGCTGCACAACCTGGACTGGCTGCGGCTGCTTGAACTCCTGAATGACTTTGCCGGACCCATCGGTGATGCTGAGGACGGGCGTGGATGGCACGCGCTGGCCGCCGTTGGCGAAGACGCCATAGGCGGCGGTGAGCTCCAGCGGAGTGACCTCACGCGTGCCCAGGGCGAGCGAGAAACCCGCCTGGTTGTCGTCCGGGATCGTGCTGATCCCCAGGTTGTGAGCCAGCTGCAGCGTTTCGTGGATGCCGGCGTCTTTCAGGACCTTGACGGCCGGGACGTTGAGTGAATTGCCCAGCGCGGTGCGGTAGGTGACGCGGCCGTGGTACTTCTTGTCGTAGTTCTCGGGCCGGTAGAAGCCACCGCTGCCGTCGGGGAAATCGTTGCCGATCTTGGCGTCATCCACTATCGTGGCCGGCGTCTTGCCTTTGAGGAAGTCGGCCTCGTATTCTATTGGCTTCCAGGCGGAGCCTGGCTGCAGCAAGCCGGTGGCAGCATTGAACTTGCCGTTCATGGTGCCGTTCGGAAAATCCTGGTTGTAGTCGCGTGAGCCGACCATGGCCAGGATCTGGCCGCTGCGTGGGTCGAGGACCACGACGGCGGCGTTGTTCAGGTTCTTGTCGGCGGGGACCTTGGCCAGCTGATCCTGCACGATCTGCTGGGCTTTGTTCTGAAGGTCGAGGTCCAGGGTGGTCTTGATAGTGAGCCCGCCCTCGTACAAGAAGCGCGGTCCATACTGCTTCTCCAGCAGATCGCGCACGTAGAAGACGAAGTGCGGGGCCAGGATGTCCGAGCGCTGGCTGGCGAAATGCAGCTCCTCCGCGGCGGCGTCCTGTTCCTGCTGCGGAGTGATGTACCCCTGGCTGAGCATGGCACGCAGCACTTCGAGCTGCCGGGCGCGTGCCGCGGGGGCGTTCTGCAGCGGGTTGTAGTCGGAGGGCGACTGTGGAAGCCCGGCCAGCATGGCCGACTCGGCCAGGTCGAGCTTGAGGGCGGTCTTGCCGAAGTACGATTCGGCGGCCGCCTCGACGCCATAGGACTGGTTGCCGTAGTAGATCTGGTTCAGGTACATCTCCAGGATCTCGTCCTTGCTCTTCTGCTTGGACAGCACGAAGGCAATAGCCACTTCGCGGAGCTTGCGCTGCCAGGTCTGCTCGGGCTTGAGGTACACGGTCTTGACCAGCTGCTGGGTGATGGTGCTGGCGCCGCTCACGATCTCGCCCTTGGTCAGGTCGTCGTAGGCGGCGCGCAGCAGGGCGCGAACGTCAAAGCCGGGGTTGGTGTAGAAGTTCTTGTCCTCGATCGCCACGGTGGCGTCGCGCAGGTTCTTGGGGATCTGCGCCAGGGGAACCTCGGTTCGCTTGCCGGCTTGAGGATCGACGAACTCGTACAGCAGCTTGCCATTGCGGTCGGTTACGCGGCTGGTCTGGAAGGTGGCCGCGTGGCTGGTGAACGTAAGCTGCTTGATGGCATCGGCGGCGTAGAGGCGCGCCGCCGTCACCAGCAGCAGGGGAATCGTGAGGGCAACGGCGACCAGGAAGCTGCCGGCCACGACCAGCGCAACGCCCGCGGCCGGCACGTTTTGGCCGCGCTTTCGGGCTAGCCTGCGCCGGCGCTGCTGCGCCAGCATCCAGAATCGCGAGTCCATGTCGGTCGGGGCCGCCCGTGGACGACCCTTCTACAGTAACGCTCCGGTCAGGCAGATATTGCAGCTCGGCCGCTGCCCGCGCGTGGTGGCCGGGCCGGGACTACATCTCCAGGAGCGCGTACGGCCGTTCGAGCAGCTGGGCCAGGCGCTGCAGGAAGGCGGCGGCGGGGGCGCCGTCGACTACGCGGTGATCGAAGCTCAGCGAGAGCGTGCAGGTGGTGCGGACCTGGATCCGGTGATCGACGACGGTTGCCCTTTCGGCGATGCGTCCAACTCCCAGCACCGCCGTTTCGGGCGGATTGATGATGGGCGTGAAGCCGTCGATACCGTAACCGCCCAGGTTCGTGATGGTGAACGTGCCGCCCTGCATGTCGGAGGCCGCGAGACGGCCAGATCGCGCCTGCTCGGTAAGCGCCAGCAAATCGGCCGCCAGCTGCCGCAGCGAGCGCCCGGCCGCGTCGCGAAGGACTGGCACGACCAGGCCCTCGGGATCGAGCGCCACGGCCACCCCGACGTGGGCCTGCATGTGCCGGCGCAGTCCCTGACCCTCGACCCACTGGGCGTTGACAGCCGGGTGCTCCATGAGGGCCAAACCGGCCGCACGCGCCAGGATCGCATCCCAGGGCAGCTTGGGCACGCCAAGGCGCGCGAACTCGGGGGACAGCTGCGCCCGAAGCCGGCTGGCTTCCTCGAAGTCCACCTCCACGAACATCGTCACACGCGCCACGGAATGAGCGGAGGCGGACATCCGGGCCGCCGTGATCTGTCTGAGGCGCGATAGCGGAGCAACCTCGGGAGATGGTTCGACGGCAGTCCGGACGCCGGCCGCGCGCTGCACGTCTTCCTGTGTGATCCGGCCGCCCGGTCCGCTGCCCGCCACCGAGTGCAGGTCGAGGCCCTGCTCGGCCGCCAGCCGGCGAGCGAGAGGAGTCGCCGCCGCGCGGGCGGCTGGTAGAGGCTCCCTCAGCGCGGTAAGCACATCCGCTTCCACAATGCGGCCGCGAGGACCGCTGCCGGTGACGCTATCCAGCGAGACGCCGTGCTCGCGGGCTCGCATGCGGGCCCGAGGTGAGGCGAAGGATCGGCTGCGCTCGGGAGGCACACTGGCCGGGGCGGCTTCCCCGGCCGGGGCGATCTCGGCCAGCAGCGTCTTGACCGCGACGGTCTGTCCGGGCGGCACCTGGATACTGCGCAGGATCCCACTCGCGGGAGCGGGTACCTCCACGATGCCCTTGTCCATCTCAACCGTGAACAGTGGCTCGTCCTTGATCACGGCGTCGCCGGGGGCTTTGAGCCACTCGGCGACGGCCCCCTCTTCCATGGTCAGACCCAGCACGGGCATGATGACCGGGGTGGCCAAGACCGCGCTAGCGCTCCCCGCGGACGAGCGAGCGCGCCGCGGCAATCAGGTCGTCGACCTGAGGCAGCGCAGCAGCTTCCAGCGGGACGGCATACGGTACGGGAACGTCTCGTGCGCAGACACGCAGCGGCGGCGCATCCAGGTAATCGAACACCGAGGTCACCACGCGGCTCACGATCTCGGCGCCAAAGCCGGCATTGGTGTAGGCCTCGTGGGTCACGATCAGCCGGCCGGTCTTGCGCACCGACTCGAAGATGGTCTCTTCATCCAACGGCACTAACGTGCGCGGATCGATCACCTCCAGCTCGATGCCTTCCGAGGTCAGCGCCTCAGCCGCCTGCAAAGCCTTGTCCACCATGGTGTGGATGCCTACGACGGTGACGTGCGCACCCGTGCGCTTGACGTCGGCAATGCCGAGCGGCACCAGGTGCTCGCCGGAGGGAACGGGGCCCTTGTTGAAGTACAGCGCCTTGTGCTCCAGGAAGATGACAGGATTGTCGTCGCGGATGGCGCTCTTCAGCAGGCCCTTGGCGTCGGCCGGCGCGCTGGGGGTCACAACCTTCAGCCCGGGAATATGGCAGAACCACGCTTCGAGGCTCTGGCTGTGCTGGGCGGCATTGCCCCGGCCGGCCCCCTCCTGTGCGCGAAGGACCATAGGTACCTTGGCCTTGCCGCCAAACATGTAGCGCAGCTTGGCGGCCTGATTGACGATCGGCTCCATGGCCAGGCCCATGAAGTCGACGTACATGATCTCAGCTACCGGACGGCTGCCGGTTGCGGCCGCGCCGACGGCGACTGCGGCAATGGCTTCCTCGGAGATCGGCGTGTCGCGCACCCGTTCGGCTCCGAACTCTTCCATGAGGCCTTTGGTGACGCCGAAGATCCCGCCGCCGCCCCAAGCCGCCACGTCCTCGCCCATCACGAACACCGCGGCATCGCGGCGCATCTCCTCGAACAGCGCCTCATTGAGCGCCTGCGCATAGGTCAGCACGCGCGTTTCCCCGGCCGACGCGACGGCTGCGGGCACCAAACGAGCGACGGGAGCCGTCCTGGCTACTGCCATACCCACAACCCGAGGGGCCTATCCCCCATCCCCTGACCCTTCATGCTTCCCTCAGGCATACACGTCGGTCATCAGCTGGTCGACGCCCGGCTCGGGACTCGATTTGGCGAATTCGACCGCCTCCTGCACGGCCTCGACGACGGATTGTCGCGTGGCCGCGATCTCGGCTTCGGTCAGGACCTTGCCGCTGAGGAGCGCCTGGGTAAGCCGGTCGATGGGATCGAGCTTGCGCCAGCGCTCGACCTCCTCCTTCTGTCGGTAGTTGAGAGGATCGCCGGCATGATGGCCGTGATAGCGATAGGTTTGGCACACCAGGTAGCTCGGGCCGCCGCCTTCGCGGGCGCGCTGCACCAGCTTGCTGGCGGCGTCGTAGACGGCGAAGAAGTCCATGCCGTCCACATTGACGCCCGGGATGCCGTAGGCGGCTGCTCTGCCCGCGGGGTCGCCGCCGGCCACGCTCCAGTCCGCTCGGGCTGACATGGCGTACTGGTTGTTCTCGCACACAAAGACCACCGGCAGCTTCCAGATGGCGGAAAGGTTGCTCACCTCGTGCAGGATGCCCTGATTGAGCGCGCCGTCACCAAAGAAGCACACCGCTACGCGCCCGCTGCCCTGCAGCTTAGCGGTGAGCGCCGCTCCCGCGGCCAAGCCGATACCGCCGCCCACGATGCCGTTGGCGCCGAGCATGTTCTTGTCCATATCGGCGATGTGCATGCTGCCGCCCTTACCGCCCGAGTAGCCGGTGGCGCGGCCGAGCAGTTCCGCCATCATCTTGCGGATGTCGCCACCCTTGGCGATGGTGTGGCCGTGGCCTCGGTGCGTGCTGGTGACGTAGTCATCGGGCCGCAGGGCGGTCATCACACCGGTCCCCACCGCTTCCATGCCGATGTAAGGATGGGTCGTTCCTCGCATCTCGCCCGCACGGTACAGGGCCATGGCCTGCTCGTCGAACTCGCGGATGGTGAGCATCAGGCGCACAGCCGTGGCGAGCTGGTCCTTGCTGAGATACGTGCGTGTCGGGCGCTTCGTGGCGGAGTTTCGGCCTGCCATCAGCCGCGATCGTTCCCCGGATGGAGCATTACCCGAATCGCTCCACCACGGCGCTCCACGAACGTGGCCCAGGCCTCATCGAACTCATCCAGAGGAAAATGATGCGTCATCAGCGGAGTTACGTCCACACTGCCGCGGGCGATGAGCTGCAGGCCCCGGCCGGAAATGCCCTTGGGATTGGCCAGCGAGCCGCAGACGTCGAGGTGGCCGCGGACGATGGTGCTGAGATCCACGCCGCTCAGATCGCGTCCGAGCCCCGTCGATCCAGCCAGGACCACGCGCCCGCCGCGCCTGGCCAGGAGTATGGCCTGTCGGGCCGCTTCCGACGTGCCGGCGAATTCGATGACGACGTCCGCCCCCCGGCCGCCAAGCGCCTGCCGCACCTTGGCGATGGCCTCGTCTCCCTGCCCGTCGATGAGCTCGTCGGCGCCGAAGCCCCGCATGCGCTCCAGCCGTTCACGCCGCGTGCCCAGCATCACGACCTGGCCGGCGCCCAGCGCGCGAGCCACCTGTACGGCGAGGGCGCCGAACGCGCCCGGCCCGATGACCACCACGCTTTCGCCGGCCGCCAGCCGTCCGCGTTCGACCGCGTAGAGGGCGATGCCGATGTTGTCAGTAAAGGCGCCTTCGTCCCAAGAGAGTCCCTCCGGCAGCTTGTGCAGAGCCTTGACCGGCACCGCCACGTATTCTGCTAGCCCGCCGGGCACGGTAAAGCCGATGTGGGCGTGGCCCTTATCCGTCCGGCCGTAGCTGTCGCACAGCTGGTACAGACCCTCCAGGCAGCGAGCACAGCGCCCGCAGCCGACGTGCACCTCCACCCCGACGCGATCTCCTGGCCGCAGCTCGTCCACATCCGGCCCGACGGCCACGACCTGACCTGCGAACTCGTGACCGGGAATATGTGGGAACTTGGTGCCCGGGAACTGGCCGGCCAGGATCTTCTGATCCGTGGCGCAGATGGTGCTGCTCATGATTCGCAGCAGCGCCTGGCCCCTCGCCGGGCCGGGCACCGGGACGTTTCGCCGCAGCTCCAGGCGGTTGGGCTCGGCCATGACTACCGCCAGCATCGTGTCTGGGATGCCAGTCATGGCCGCGGCGAGTCTATCGAGGAGCGGTCACTCATTCGGTTTGACGATGACCTTGAGGGCGCCATCCACACGATCGGCGAACGTGTGCAGCGCGGCGCCATACTCGGCCAGCGGGAAGGAGTGGGTAACGAGCTCCTTGACCCGCACACGGCCGCTCACGATGAGCGGGATAACTTCGTCCATCGTGTTCGGGTTGGCACGAACGCCGTACAGGTCCAGCTCTTCGAGCACGATTTTCTGCATGGGCAGCGAAACGGGAGTGTCGGGGATGCCGGTGAAGGCCGCCCGTCCGCCCTTGCGCAGCACGTTGACCGCCTGCAGCACCGACTCGGCGGTACCTCCCGTGTCGACTGCCACGTGCGCCCCCTTGCCCTCGGTCCGCGCCTTCACGGCTTCCACGGCATCTTCCTGGCGGTAGTTCACCACCTCGAAGCCCATGTCACGCGCCTTGTTGAGGCGCTCGCCTGAGCCGGTGATGATGACTCGTCCCGCACCGAGCGCGTAGGCGCAATCAGCCGTGAGAAAGCCCATTGGTCCCGCGCCGACGACAACCACCACGTCGCCGGCGTTGATACTGGGCCGCTTGGCGGAGTGCAGGGCAATGCTGGCCGTATCGATCATGGCGCCATAGGGCAGGTCCAGCTCAGCGGGAAGGCGGAAGACGCTTTTGATGGAATGCACCACGAACTGCGCGTCCGCGCCCTGGGAGTAATGTCCGTACTGGTGGTGGATCGGCTCCTTGCCGTAGTTTTCGCACAGCGTGTAGCGGCCGATCATGCAATTGCGGCAGTACCCGCAGCCGGCATGCGAGGTGCCGGCAACGCGCTCGCCTACCCTCCACCCCATCTGCCCCGCCTCCTCGCCGACTTCGACGATCTCCCCCGACCATTCGTGGCCGGGAGTGAAGGGATAGCCCTTGGGCCAGCGGCCGGGGAATTTACCCTCGTAGATGTGCAGGTCCGTCCCGCAGATCGCCACGGAATCGACCCTGCACAGGACTTCCAACGGGCCGGGGTGGGGCGTGGGAACATCTCGGATCTCGTGGCTGTTCGGCGCGGTCAGCACGACTGCTCGCATCCGTTCGGGAATTGACTCCATGCTCATCCCTCCAGCGACCTGGACCGGCTCAGTAGCTCACCTTTGTCTTTGCGCCCGCCATGATTCGGGCAGGGGTGGTGCCGGCGTCCCACTGCCTGGGCTGCGCGCCGGGTGGCTCGGCTCCTTGGATACCGGGCTGTTCCATATCCAGGAAGGCTACGACACGGCAGATACAGCCCTCACCGCCGACCCAACGCCAGGGAAAGGCGCCCATGGTGCAGCGCCGGCCGGCCACTTCCGCGATTTCCCCGCCCAGGTTCTCGACCATGCACACGTTGTTGCGCGCGGTCGTGTAGTGCACGTACTCGAAGTCGGCCTCGGGTACGAGCTGGTCCACGGAAGCGCCGTACATCTCTTCAAATTCTTTGACCAGGTCGGGCCGCATCCAGCGTATGCGAACGTACATGGAATGGTCCATCGACGCCAGGTCACCGCCTAGCCATTTGATCTTTCGATCGTGGATCAGGTAGTCGATCACCTCGGGCCTGGGGCCGGGATGGCGATCGAAGTACATGACGTCGTCGCGTGTTGGCTTGGTCCAGTTGTACTGATCCCAGCCCGTATACAGGACCACCACGTCACCCGTCTCGATCTTCTCACCTTTGGGGAGGCACGAAAGGACGTCTTCCAGCGAGTAGTAGCTCCATGGCCTGGTGATAGGCCGGAGATCGATGACCAGGCCGGTGCCGATGAGGTCCTGGATGGGGATCTCGCCCAGGTGCCGTCCGCGCTCGGCGTAGTGGATCGGCGCGTCGATGTGGGTGCCCGTGTGCATGTTGGTCTCGACCAGCACCGTGCTCTTGCGGTCGCGATGATGGGTGGTGATGTCGGTGACCTTGATGGATGCAAACTGCGGCCATGTGGGCATGCGGTCGCCCCAGGGCTGGGTCAGGTCGACTACGCGCATGGTTACTCCTCGTGCTTATTCCAGGGGGCGATGCGGCGCTCGATGCCGCCGGTGACCGCCGTCAGGGCGATGCCCAGGGCCATGACCACCACGATAGGCACGAGCATATGGTCGGGCTCGAAGGAGTTGCTGTAGCGCACGATCAGGTAGCCTACGCCGCTCACGGCGGTGAAGAACTCAGCTACGACCATGCCTACCAGCGCTCGTCCAACAGCCAGCCGCATGCCGGCGGCAATATATGGCAGGGCCGATGGGACGATGACGTCGCCCCACAGGGCACGCTCGGTCGTTCGAAACGACCGAGCCACCTCCAGCAGCCGCTGATCGACGTTCCTCACACCCTGCTCGGTATTGATGATGATCGCGAACACGGCCGAGATGATCACCACGATCACCTTGGCGGTGACGTCGAAGCCGAAGACGAGGGTAATCAATGGCACGAGGGCTACCATGGGGGTGGAGTTGAAGGCGGCAACGTACCACTCCAACGCGTACCCGGCGAGCTTGCTGCGAGCCATGAGAATGCCGGTTGGCAAGCCGATGGCAATGGACAGCGCCAATCCGTAGATGAGGGTCAGAAGGCTGCCGCGAAGGTAGCTCCACAGCTCACCGGATTGGGCCATAGCCAGGCCGGCCTCGATGACACGAGAGGGTGGTGCGAAGACCGCCTTGTTCACACGCGAGCCAAAGATCTGCCAGACGATGAGCAGCACAGCCAGCGAGATCAGGCGAGCCGACCACATGCGGATCTGCTCCTTCCTGCGCTGGGCCTCGGCTGCCTGGCGTCCCGCGTCGAGACCGGTCGCAGCGGTAGCGCTCATAAGCCGCTCGCCGGCTGCAGGACTGTCCGCTCGAAGGGCGCTCACGCCGCCGCGACGGCTTGCTGTCGCAAACCGCCCCAGATGTGCTGTCTGAGCTCGGTGTAACGGGGACTCAGGCGAACATCGTCGGCGGTTCTCGATGACGGCAGCCCAACGTCGATGATCTCCTGGACGCGGCCGGGGCGGGCGCTGATCACGGCGATATGGTCGCCGAGCACGATAGCCTCGTCGATGCTGTGGGTGATGAAGACCATGGTCTTACGCTCGCGCTCGAGGATGCGCAGCAGCTCTTCCTGGAGCAGCTCGCGCGTCTGAGCGTCGAGCGCACCGAAGGGCTCGTCCATCAGCAGCACCTCAGGATGGAGCGCGAGCGCCCTCACCAGGCCGGTGCGCTGCTGCATTCCACCCGAGAGCTGATACGGATACATGTGCTCGAAGCCGGTAAGCCCGACGAGCTCGATGTAGGGCGCGATGCGCGCCTTCCATTCGCTCCTGGGGATGCCTTTGAGCTTGAGGCCGTAGCAGGCGTTCTCGTGGACCGTTTTCCAGGGGAACAGGCCGAAGTGCTGGAACACCATGGCCACGGCGGGGCTGGGAGCGGTCACAACCCGCCCGTCCAGCAGGATACGGCCGGCCGTCGGTGTCAGCAACCCAGCCATGCAGCGCAGCAGGGTCGTTTTGCCGCAGCCGGATGGCCCCACGATGCACAGCGTCTGATTGGCGGGCACGCACAGGTCGAGATCCTGGAAGGCGACGACGGATCCGGCGCTGAAAGTGCGGGTGGCGCGCTCGATCCGCATCTTCTCATCGTTGCCGCTCACGCTGCCGTCTCCGCGCAAGGGCTCGCCGTCAAGTTCGGTTGGCGGCGGCGAGGTGGCAGTGGATCAATACCAGCGCGCGTCACCGCTCCACGGCCCGCCATTGCGCTTGACCGCCTCGTCGACCAGCGTCCTGTCAACGATCTGCGCATAGGTCGGCTTGTTCTGCTGCTTTATCACGCCGATTTGGGCCTCGAGATCAATCGTGGCATTGATGAGTTTCTCCGGCATTCCGTCATTGACCGCCCACACACCACCCTTCGTCAGATCGGCGTAGGCCTTGTCGACGACGTCGGCTTTGGCCTTCGTCTCCTCGACGGACCATTTCTTGGTGTCGGTAGGGTCCATGTACATCACGCGCTGCGCTTTCACGATGGCGGTCATGAAGCGAGTGAGGGCTTCGCGCTTGTTCTTCAGCGTGTCGTCGGTGACGACGAAAGCCGAGTACCACCAGTCGGGCGCGATCTCCCACATGTTGGCCAGGTCCACGAAGTCCGGGGCCTGCCCGATGGCGGTGTAGTACTGGTCGATGTGCAGAATGGCGGCGTCGATCTGCTTGTTGATCAGGCCCGTCAGACGTCCAGCCGTGGTCACATTCACGTACTGCACGTCCTGGGGTGTCATGCCGTTCTTCTCGAGCAGCAGGCGAGCCATCACTTCGCTGAAGGCGCCCACTCCGCCAGGAGTGCCGATCTTCTTGCCCTTGAGGTCCTGCACCTTCTTGATGTCGGGCTGTGTAACGAAGGAGACGCTCAGCTTCGGCGCGTAGGTACCGATGGCTTTGACCGGCGCTCCCTGCTGGATGGCGGCGAAAAGCGGATCCGAGCTGGTGCCAACGACGTCCAGGCCGCCCGATATACCTCCTCGCAGCGTGTCGACACCGCCCTGGAACTCCTTGAATTCGACGTCCAGGCCCACGTCATCGAAGAAGCCCATGTCACGCGCCAGATAGGCGGCCATGTGCACCATGTTGGGTGGACTCACGGGACTGCCATACACCAGCTTCATCCTGTCGGAAGGCGGAGCTGCCGGTTTGCTGGCAACAGGCCCGAACGATCCGGCGGGCGCGGAGACACTCGCGGAAGCGGCGGCGACGGCGCTTGCTGCCGCGGATGGCTTTGGGCTGGCCGCGGACGGCTTCGCGGCCGCCTCGGAAGCGGCAGGCTTGGCGCTGGCCGCTGTTGAGGCTGGTGCAGCTGAGCTCGTGCTTGCCGGGGCGACTGCTCCCCCGCAGGCGCTGAGGGCAATGGCGGCCAGAAGGATGAATGCATGCTGCAGCGGGATGTGACGCTGTGACCTGGTCACTGGGCTACCTCCTTGCGAAAATCGACCTCGACCCGGCTCCCGGAGCCAGCCGCTCGCTTCATTGCGACGATACAGCTCCCATTATGGGCAAGGCCGTCAAGTGTGTGAGGTGGAGGGTCGTTTGAGGGCCCGGCGCCGACCCGCCGCGCCAGGGGTCGCAGTTGGCTCGTCCAGGGGGTGACGAGAGTCGGCGGACACGCTGCGCGGTAACTGGTGCAGCGCGAGGCGTTGCCCGGCTATGGCCTGTTCGCCTCCGACGAGCTGTTTGAGATGCGGGTAGGGCGGGGGCGCAGCCCCCGTTTGTACGCCCGCGCTCGTGCGGGTGGAGCCGCTAGGCAGCTTCGATACTGGAGATCGTGCGGACGTACAGCTCCACGCCATCAGGGCCCATCTCGACGCAGTCACGCGGGGTTAGCTCGATCTCCCGTCCTGATGGGGTTCGGCCTACCAGGATCTCCGTGCTTGCCGCTTCGTCGTGCAGCTGCTGGCGGATCTCAGCCCAGGGACGCAGATAGGTGCCCGAAAGGCCGAGCACCGCTTTGACGGCGTTGCACAACCGGCGTTGATCGGCCAATGACACTGCCAGGCGGCAGCCCCACAGGTAGGCGTCGTGGTGCTTGCGCCAGTGCACCACGTCCACGGGCGTGAAGTACGTCTCGCCAAACACATTGAAGCGCAGCTCGTACGCGGCGCTGGCTTGTGGTGGCGCCTCCGTCTCGATGAGGGCGCCGTCGGGGCTCAGGTCCAGAACGACGACGGGGCATTCCTGCTGTTGGCGGCGCAGCGTCGCAACGAGAGAGGTGGGGGCGCGGAGACCTGAGCGGCGCTCCAGCCGCATGTGCGAGGATCGCTGCAAAAAGCCCGACCCACGCTCGATTACTGTTGTTGCGACGGCCATCGAAGTCCTCCCGGCCCCTCAGCAACCCCCGAGCCAAGCAGGCGACATGAAAAAGTTCTGTTGCAGCTTGTCAAACGGATAATCGGCCAGGAGTGTTATGGGCTGGATAGCCATTTCGAGGGATCCAAGCGCGGGGGCTGGTGCGAGACGCGGTCCAGCCCGAAGCCGCCGACCAGGTCGGCCGGTCGCAGCCTGTCTCCCTCGCCGCACAACCCCAGCGAGGCTGCCAGCGCGCCGCAGACGGCCTCGGGCGCTACGCCCCGTTGCCGGACGTCGCGAATCGCGATGGAGCCGTGACGTTTGGCCAGGCGCTGACCGTCCGGTCCCAGAACCAGCGGAACGTGGGCGAAGGCCGGCGGAGCGGCGCTCAGCGCCCGGTACAGCAGAATCTGCCGGGCGGTCGATTCGAGCAGGTCTTCCCCGCGGACGACCTGCTCGATGGCCATCTCGACGTCGTCCGCGACGACGGCGAGATGGTAGGCGTACAGCCCGTCGGCCCGGCGAACGATGAAGTCACCATGCTTGGCGGGGTGGTTGCGGACGGCGCCCCGAGCTCCATCGACGAAAGCAATCTCGCCCTCCGGGACCCGGAAGCGGAGGGCGGCTGGCCGCCGCTCAGCCAGCCGTTTGCGCACCTCCTCAGCCGGTAGATCGCGACAGCTGCCCGGATAGGCGGGACCGTCGTCGGCCGGTCCATGAGGTGCGCTGGCCGCGCGTGCTACGTCGGCGCGCGAGCAGAAGCATGGATACGTAAGGCCAAGCGATGAGAGCCGGTCGAGCGCTTGGCCGTACAGCGCCGAGCGCTCGCTCTGACGATAGGGGGCATGGATTCCGCCAACGTCAGGCCCCTCGTCCCAGTCCAGCCCCAACCAGCGCAGGTCCTCGCAGATGCGCTCGGCTGCTCCCGGAACGACGCGCGGCCGGTCGAGATCCTCCATGCGCAGCACGAAGCTGCCGCCGCCGGCGCGCGCTACCAGCCACGCGGCCAGCGCCGTCCTGGCGCTTCCAAGGTGCAGATTACCTGTGGGCGACGGCGCGAACCGGCCGCGGCTCATGGATTGACGATAGCTGGGATGCGCAGCACCTGACCGATGGGTGAGCTGGACGATCCGCCCGCCTGCCAAGGCGCCTTGGCCTGCAAGTGGATCGCGCTGACCTCCAGCACGTACTCCCCCGGCGCCGCCTCGAACTCGTGGTGGGTGAGGAGGAGATCGTCCGCAGCGACGAACGAGCCGTCCGTGGCGTGTGTCACGGAACCGACGAGCTTCTCCAATGGCCACACAATGCGGTCGGATTGGGCAACCTGCCGGCCGGTGCTGTCGACCAGATGAGCGCTCAGGTCGTATGGTCCGGCAGGTTGCAGTGGCTGCCAGATCAGGTTCGCCACCAGCTTGCCCGGAGGCGAAACCAGCTCGTAGGTGTTGAGCCGAAAGTCGTCGCCCAGATCAGCGCCCAGAGGCTGCTGGGTGCTGAGAAACGCGTCCCTAGCCGCCGCCGGCAACCGGTAGGAGCGAAACGCCGTCTGGCCCAGGGCATCGCTGATGGATTCCTGCGCCAAAGCGCCGGGAATCCAGGCCATGACGTTGTCGTTCAGCGCCGCCGAGCTGGCGGCAATGTACAGCGCGCTCTGGCTCGTCCTTGGGATGGGCACGAAATTGCCCTCACCCGGAAACCAGCGCACGTCCAGCGTGGGCCGCTGCGCATAGCGGAATGCGGGCAGGGTGTCGTCAAAGGGAAACGCGACGAAGACCTGGCCTTCCGGCTGCGCGTTGACGTACTGCGCCAGCCGCTGTTCGGTCACTGCGAACAGGGCTTGGGTACGCGGATCGCCGGCCCAGCGTCCGAAGTAACGGTAGCCCTCCTCCGCGCCGAGGGCGAGCACGGCGGAGAACGCCAGAGCGGAGCCCAGGCCCCATGCAGGCAGCCAGGCGCAGATGAGGTCCAGCGCCAGGGCCGGGAACAGGTAGGCTGCCGGTGCCGCGGACAGAGCCTGCAGCATGTCCGGACTGCTGTGCGACAGAGCGCTGGGGATCAGCATCACCACCAGCCACGCCAGGGGCCACAGATAGCCACGCTTCTTTCGGGCTCGAATCAGGGCCAGCAGCAGGCCGGCCACGAACAGCAGCGCTTCCGGCAGCGGGAGCGCCGGCTCGCCGGGCAAGTTGTGCTGGCGATTTGTGTCCCCGCTGACGAGCAGCATCCCGGCGGTGAGGAGTAGGCTGCGGCCAGGGGTACTGGGCGTTCCCACGATGTCGGGATGAGGATTGAACACCGACACCTCGCGCGCGCGGTTGCCGAAGTCTTGGCCATGCTGCAGGAAATAGACCCCCTCGGGTGCGAACACCACCATGAACGCGATAGCTGCCAGGCCAAGCTCTTTCAGACACTTCCTTGCCTTGCGCATCTCGATGAGGCAGATCAACAGCGCCAGGATCGGAATCAGCCGGGCGGCGATGTAGGTGTACAGGCTCAGGCCCATGGCCAGGCCGCCCAGCAGCGCATAGCTTCTCCGTCTGGTTTCCAGCAGGCGGAGCAGGCAGTAGAGCGACGCCGCAAGCAGCGGCCCGACCATTGTGGTTCGCAATCCGATGCGGCTGAAGCTGAGCGACCAGAAGGACAGCGACAGCAAGGCCGCGGCCAGCAGCCCGATTCGCCAGCCGAACAGGGCTTCGAACAGGCGGAAGCTGGCGGCGATGGTGAGCATGGCCATCAGCACCGAAGCGAATCCCAGGACCAGCGGCTGCTGCCCGCCGAAGGCTACCAGCAGGGCTTGCAGGTAGATGAACAGCGCTTCCCGGCCGTGGTTGTTGGGAAAGAAGATAGCCAGGTGCCCAGCGAGCAGCTGCTGGATGTCCAGCCCGTTGTACGCGGTGTCCCCGGCCAATCCGGGCGGGAACGTATCCAGCCGGGCCATGCGCAGCCCGGCGGACAGCAGGAGGAGTCCGAGCAGCAGCGGCAGCCGTCCCCGGCGGCTGCCCGCGGCGCCAATCAGCGGAGGCAGCGTCTAACCGTGGCCAAGCTGGCTACAGTGCGCCGGCCACGCTCCTAGTACAGGTCTTTGCCGCCGCCCGCGGGGGTGGCGTACTCCAGCTCGAAACGGCCCATGGATATGCAGTGGGTGGGGCAACGGTTGATACACAGCCCGCAGCGAATGCAGGAGGTCTCGTCGATCAACATCGTGGCGCCCTTGTCCCAGCCCTGAGCCTCAACCAGCGCCGGCTCGGTGAGGGCGTCGGCCGCGGTGTTCTCCAGTGGAACCATGCTGATGCAGCTGTACGGACAGATGTCGACGCAGCCGCCGCACAGGATGCACTTGGGGCCATCGATGAAGATGTTCATCTGGCACTGATAGCAGCGGACGGCCTGTGTGTACGCCTGCTGTTTGCTGTAGCCCTCTTCCCATTCGATCTTGAAGTCGGTCACCCGCTCCTCGACAGGCAGGGCAGGTACGCGCTCGTGTGGAAAGGTGTCGTAGCCCAGCTCCCGCTGGAACGGGATGGGCAGCGTGGTGATGGTCGCTTTGCCGGCCGGCATGGCTTCGCCGGTGAGATCTTCATACAGGCCGCGGGCAGCTTTGCGGCCGTGCGAGACGGCCTCGATGATGGTCTTGGGGCCGGTGACGTAGTCGCCGGCGGCATAAATCCGCGGGTTGCTGGTACGGTAGCTGGCGTCCACCTTGACCGCGCCGCGCTCGACGTTGATAGCGAGGTGATCCGGCACGAAGTCGTTCAACGGCGCCTGGCCCAGAGCGCCTATGACCATGTCGCAGTCGAGGATGAACTCACTGCCCTCGATGGGCACGGGCGCCCGGCGGCCGGACGCATCCGGCTCCCCGAGGCGGTTGCGGACGCACTTGATGCCCTTCACCGGGCCATTCTCGTCGCCGAGGATTTCGAGCGGCGAGACCAGGTACTCAAAGTGCACCTGCTCCTCCATGGTGTCGCCACGCTCGATGTCGTCGACCAGCATCTCCTTCTGGGTGCGGCGATAGAGGATGGTCGACGTCTCGGCGCCCAGCCGCAGGACGGAGCGCGAGCAGTCCATCGCGGTGTATCCGCCACCGATAGTTACGACGTGCTTGCCGATCTCGGTTGGCTTGTAGAGATTGACGCGCTCCAGGAAGGTGATGCCATCCCAGGAGCCGACGAGGTCTTCCCCAGGAATCCGCGCCCGAAGGCCGACGTAACAGCCCGCGGCCAGCACCACGCGATCGAATTCAGCCAGCAGGTCGTCCATGGTGATGTTCTTGCCGATTGGCGTGTTGTAACGAATGTCGACGCCCAGCGCCTTCACCTGGTCGACGTCGAACTCGATCACGTCCCGGGCCAGCCGGAATTCGGGGATGCCCAGCCAGCAGGCGCCGGTAGGAACAGGCGAGGCTTCGAAAATGGTGACCGGGAAGCCCCAGATGGCCAGGTCGTTGGCACAGCCAAGACCCGCCGGGCCTGCTCCGACAATGGCGATCTTCTCCTTGCGCCAGGCCTTGCTGGTCATGGGCTTCCAGTTTTCTTTCCAATCCGCGGCCGCTCGTTTCAGCGAGCAGATGGCGATCCACTCATCGACGTCGCAGGCCCGGCACGCGGTTTGGCAGGGATGCGAGCACACCCGGCCGAGAATGCCGGGCAGGATGTTGTCGCGGCGGTTCAGCGCGTAGGCTTCGTTGTACTTGCCTTCGGCAATCAGCCCGATGTAGCCGGGCACGTCGGTATGCACCGGACAGGCCCACTGGCACTTGACGTTGCGCTTGTACCACTCCGCGTCAGACGGCGACAGGACGTACGTCTCACCACCGGGCTGAATCGGATCGGCGGGTACGTCGAACTGCGCGATTCTGTGAGGGGGCTCGTCGATTCGGACAGACATAACGCCTTCAGTGTAGCCGCCGGGGGCTCATTCCGAGACAATTAAGAAGGTGGTTTGTAGCGAAACGCCGAGGAGGGGGCCGGTGAAGCTCTCAGCCGTGCTTGCCAGGAATAGGCTGCGCCGTCTCCTGCAGCTTGACCAGCTCTTCGGACTCTTCTTCGGTCTCGAACCACTGGCACCACCAGTCGTAGCCAACGAGCATGCGGATCTTCTGATGCCAGCAATAGGCAATGTCGCCGAAGCCGAGATACCACTTGCATTCTTTGCAGCGCTCGCCATCGTGCGGGTGCGCGTCGAGGATCGCGTCCTCCATGCGGTGCAGGAGCACCATCGCCTCTTTTTCCCGCTCTTCGGGGATTTCCGGATCCCGGGCAGCCATCGGCACTGATTGTACGTGACTCGTTCCGGCCGTTCGCAGCCAAAGTCAGGCTGTAATGACTTCCCCGACGGTGCGTTTGATGGGGTAAGAGCCGGTCAGGGGGACGGTGAAGAACTACCGAAAGGTAACGGAGAGGATTGACCATGGCACATGACAGAACGCGCCTTCTCAAGGGGGCCGTTGCGGTTGCGACCAGCGGCCTCTTGCTGATGTGGGTCGCCGGGCCTTCGGCTGCCGCGCAGGGCGACCGGGGCTCCAGCGACCACGGCGGTGGTGATCGCGGTCGATCGGCGGCCAGCGCCTCGAGCAGCCGCGGACGCGACGACGCATCGAAATCGGACGGCTTTCGAAACGGGGACCGAACCTCGAACGCGGTCCTCGTGGTAACGGCCACCAACACCCCGGTCCCGGCTGTCACGCCCGTGGCCACCAATACGCCGGGACCCGGCATCATTTTTGCCCCGGGGGATCGGGATGATAGGCCACGTTTCCAGATCAAGGTCCGTGGCGCGGGGGACGATCAGGGTCGCGGCGACGATCGAGATGAGGACGTTCGGCCTGGTTTCGGCTGCGGTGACGACAACCACGTGCACACCGGTCCTCGGGGTGATGACGATGAGGATGTGTCCGAGCACTGCCAAGCCGTGGTAGAGGTAGCAACGGCCACCGCGACGCCCACGGCGGTGGTGACGGCCACGGCTACACCCTTAGCCACGGATACTCCTACACCGACGGGCACGCCACCAACCGCGACGCCGACAGCGACATCGACCTCAACCGCCACGGCGACGGCGACGGCTACGGCAACCGCCACAGGCACCCCGCCAACTTCGACGCCTACCGCTACCGCGACCGCGACGGCTACGCCAACCTCAACGCCTAGCAGTGGCACGACGGCCGGCGGCGGTACGCCCAGCACGCTGCTGGCCGTGCTCCAGCAAATCCTCCGCGTACTCGGAGGCTGACCAGCTCCTCGCTTACCCTCCTAAGCTCAACCAGCGCCTGCCCGGGTCCTCCTGGGCAGGCGCTGGCATGTTGGGCAGAAGTGCGTGCCTCGGCCGCCGACGACGATCTTCGATATGGGGGAGCCGCAGATAATGCAGGGCTCGCCAGCGCGGTTGTACACCCGCAGGTAGACGTGGTGGTAGCCCTTCTGTCCGGCGGGATCGCGATAGTCGTCAATGCTCGATCCGCGGTTCGCTATCGACTCTTGCAGCACCTGTTGGATGGCGCCGTGCAGCCGCACGACGTCTCGTGGCTTCAACGATGTCGTTGGCCGCAGCGGATGCAAGGCCGAGATGAACAGCGCTTCATCGACGTAGATGTTGCCCATCCCTGCCAGGAAGCCCTGATTCATCAGCAGCGGCTTGAGCCGGCCCGTGCGCCGCTGGATGAGCGCACGGAGGGCATCGGCGGTAAAAGTCGACTCTAGAGGCTCCGGGCCCAACTGAGCGATCTTGGGGAACGACTGCAGCTGGTCGGCTTCCACCAGATACACCCGCCCGAACTTGCGAACGTCGACGAAGCGAAGCTGCATGCCGCGATCGAGATGAAACAGCACTCGTGTGTACGGATTGGCCGGTTCGCCGGCGGGAACATAGAGCAGCTGGCCGGTCATCTTCAAATGGACCAGCATGGTGGCGTTGTCGGACAGCTGGATGACCACGTACTTGGCGCGCCGGCCCGTATCCTCAATCCGCCGCTGCGGGATAAGCTCCTGGAATTCGAACGCGCTCGGATAGGCGATCTGCCGCTCCCACAAGACCTCTGCTCGCTCGATGGTGTGGCCTACGATCCGCTGCCGCAGATCTCGGCTGATCGTCTCGACTTCGGGCAGCTCAGGCATCGACGCTCCGTTCCGCGAGCGGCAAGAGCGGGGAGCCGCTCAATGGGTGCGGCGCGGCTTCGCGGCTATGCCGCGCCAACCGTCTGCTGTGTGCCGGCCGGTACCTCGAGCGCCGCCATGGCGCCCCAGTTCCGTCCCACCTTCATCTCTACGGTCAGTGGTATGACCAGCTGCAGCGCGCCCTCCATCGTTTCCTTCACCAGCGCAGCCATCATGTCCAGCTCGTCCTCGGGCACTTCGAACACGAGCTCGTCGTGGACCTGCAGGATCATGCGGCTGCGAACCCCTCGCCGGCGCATCTCGTTGTAGAGCCGGATCATGGCCAGCTTGATGATGTCCGCGGCGGTTCCCTGGATGGGCATGTTGATGGCCATGCGCTCGGCGGCGGACCTGAGCTGGTAGTTCGCGGCATGGATGTCGGGTATGTACCGCCGGCGGTTCAGGAGGGTGCAGACGTAGCCCAGCTCGGCGGCGTCGCGCCGCGTGGACTGCATGTAGTGCTGAATGCCGGGGTAGCTGTCGAAGTAGCCCTTGATGAATTCGCCTGCTTCGGCGCGGCTCATACCGGTGCCGCGCGCTAGCCCGAAGTCGCTCAGCCCGTAGGCAATGCCGAAGTTCACCATCTTGGCTACTCGGCGCATGTCGGCGGTGACCTGGCTCATAGGGACTTTGAACACGAACGCAGCTGTGGAGGCGTGGATGTCCTCAAGACGTTGAAAGGCGCCGATCAGGTTGGGATCGTTGGTTACGTGGGCCAGGATCCGCAGCTCGATCTGCGAATAGTCAGCGGCCAGCAGGTCCCAGGAGGCATCCGCGCACACGAAGGCCTCGCGGATTCGGGTACCGAGATCGGTCCGGATTGGGATGTTCTGCAGGTTGGGCTCGCTGCTGGACAGCCGGCCGGTTGAGGCAGTGGTCTGGCTGAAGCTGGTGTGGACGCGGCCGGTCTGCTGGTCAATCAGCCCCGGCAGGGCGTCGACGTACGTCGACTTGAGCTTGCACAGCTGGCGCCACTCCAGGACCTTGCCCACCACCGGATGCGAATCAACCAGCTCCTCCAGGACGGATGCGTCGGTCGAGTAGCCGGTCTTGGTGCGCTTGCCACCCTGCAGATGCAGCTCGCTGAACAGCACGTTCCCCAGCTGTTGCGTGGAGCCGATGTTGAACTCGTGTCCCACCTCGTCGTAGATGTCGTGCTCCAGCTCGCGAATGCGGCTATCCAGCTCCTGCGCCAGATCCCTTAGGAAGGTGGTGTTCACCGTGACGCCGTTGAATTCCATCTCGGCCAGCACTGGGATGAGGGGCAGCTCCACCTCGAGGAAGAGCTGGTACAGCGCCTTCTCCTTGAGCTCGCGCTCGAGAATGGGAGTCACCCTGCGCACGGCATCGACCTCCCGACCGGCCGCCTCGGCCACCTGGCTGAGGGGCAGGCTGGCCAGGGGCACCGCTTTGGCGCCGGTACCGGTCAGGTCAGAGAGGCTGGTCAGCTCCTCGTGGAGCTTCTGCAGCGAGACGTCCTTGAGGTTCGGCGTACGGTTGGTGCTCGCTAGGAAGTAGGCAATGGCGGTATCGAAGGCAATGCCGCGCAGCGTTACCTCGTGGCGGCGCAGCAGCAGGACGTCGAACTTGAGGTCGTGGCCGATTTTCCGAACGGACTCGTCTTCCAGGAGATCCCGCAGGGGCCCCAGGGCGGCGTCGTTCTCCGACAGGTTGACATAAGCAGGGACGTTGCCATCGTGGGCGATAGCCAGGCCGAGCAGGCGGGCCTCCATGGCCTGCGGTCTGGTCGTAATTGATTTGAGCGCGAAGGTTCCCGCCTGCCGCAGCTCGGCCTCGAGCTGCTCGGCCTGGGCGGGTGTGGCGATGAGTCGTGTGCCGTCCAGCACTTCGATAGGTGAGGCCGGCGCAGTCGCGAAAGCTTCGGAGCGTTCATCGGAGATGGCCTGGCCGGCGGGGATAGAAAGCGGGCGAGGTTGGGCCGCCGGCTCGGGTGCCCCGTCGAACAGTGACATCTGCCGTGCCGCGGGCGCCGAACCGTAGAGCGGCCCGCTCGGCTCCGACACGGCCTCGGTTGATACGCCGGCCCCGGAGCGCGGCAGCCGCGGCACCAGACTGTTGAATTCCAGATCTCGGAACAGATCGACTGCTTCGGAGCGGTCGTATTCATGTCTCCGGCAGGCCCCGAGGTCGAGCGCAATCCCGGGCGCCTCCACGATCGTGGCCAGCCGCTTGCCCTGTCGGGCCTGCTCTTCGTGTTCCTGAAGCAGGTCGTGCTGCTTGCCCTTGATCTCCCCCAGGTGCTCGTAGATGCGTTCGATCGATCCGTAACGGGCAACGAGATCGCTGGCTGTCTTCTCGCCAAACCCGGGCACGCCGGGGATGTTGTCGGAGGGGTCGCCCTTGAGCGCCTTGAAATCGACCATCTGTCCAGGCGAGATGCCGAACCGCTCCCGCACCTTGCCTTCGTCGTAAATGACGATGTCGCTCATGCGACCGCGAGGAGCGTACACCCGCACCAGGGGACCAACGAGCTGCAGGGTGTCGAGGTCGCCCGTGACAATCATGGTGGGGACTCCGGCCTGCGCCGCCTGGCGGGCCAGGGTCCCGATGACGTCGTCGGCCTCATAGCCGTCCAGCTCGAAGGTCGGCAGCCGTAAGACCTCGACGATCTCGCGCACCCGAGCGATCTGGCCGGACAGCTCAGAAGGCATCGGCGGCCGCTGGGCTTTGTACTCCTTGTACTCCTCGTGCCTGAAGGTGGGCTTGGGCCGGTCGAAGGTGCAGGCGATGTACTCCGGTTGAAGCTCCTGAATGGCTTTCAGCACCATCGAGGTGAAGCCGAAGACGGCGTTCGTGAGCTCCCCTTTGGTGGTGCTCAGCGGCGGCAGAGCATGAAACGCGCGATAGATGAGCGCGTGCCCGTCAATGAGCATCAACTGACCCTCGTGGGCGCTCACCACCTCGCCAGTATACTTTTCGCACCCATGCCCAAACGCCCGACCACGGCGGCTCGCGCGGCTCTCGGAGCGCCTCCGGCGGAGAGATCGGCACGCGACCGCCGCTCAACGACCTTTCAAAAAGACGTGCTGGACAATGGCTTGCGCGTCATCACGTCGCCGATGCCGGAAATGCGCTCGGTCACGATCGGTTTGTTCCTGGCTATCGGCTCGCGCTTCGAAAAGCCGAAGGAGAGCGGGGTATCGCACTTCATCGAGCACATGCTGTTCAAGGGCACGAAGAAGTACCCCACCTCACGTGATGTGTCGGGTGCTATCGAAGGCATTGGAGGCGTGCTCAACGCGGCCACCGACAAGGAGCTGACGGTCTACTGGGCCAAGGTCGCCGGAAGCCAGTTCCCGCAGGCCTTCGACGTGTTGGCGGACATGCTCCTGTCCCCGAGATTCGATCCGGCCGAGATCGAGAAAGAGCGCAAGGTCATCATTGAAGAGCTGGGCATGTATATGGACAGCCCACACGATTGGGTGCACGTGCTCATTGACGAGGTGCTGTGGCCGAATCATCCGCTCGGCTGGGATGTCGGCGGAACCAAAGAATCCGTCAGCGGCATCACCCGCCGCGGCATGATGGGCTACATGGCCCGCAATTACGGGCCGGAGAACCTGGTCATCAGCGTGGCCGGAGACGTGCAGCACGGTCTGGTCCTGGAGCAGGTGAGGCAAGCGCTTGGCTCGTGGGAGCGGCGCGGTTTGCCGAACTATGCGCCGGCGACGAATAGCAACGGCGCTTCGCCGCTGCGCGTCGAGCACAAGTCGACCGAGCAGGCGAATGTTTGCATTGCCGGCCCGGCGCTGTCGCGCAACCATCCCGATCGGTTCAAGCTGGCCCTGCTCAACGTCATCTTCGGTGAAGGCATGACTTCCCGGCTGTTCATGGAAATACGGGAGAAGTTGAGCCTGGCCTACGACGTGCATTCCTACATCAATCATTTCGCCGATGCGGGTGCGCTCGTGGTCTATGCCGGCGTCGATCCTTCCAAGATCGACGCCACCATTACCGCCGTCATCAACGAGATCGACAAGCTCCGGCAGGAGCCCGTCAGCCCGGAAGAGCTGCACCATGCCCGCGAGTACTACAAGGGGCGCATGGTGCTGCGCCTGGAGGATACGCGGGCTGTTGCGGGCTGGCACGGCGGCCAGGAGCTGCTGAACGACAAAATCATGGAAGTGGATGAGGTCATCCAGATCATCGATCGGATAACGCCGGAAGAGCTCCTGCAGCTCACGCGCGACATCTTCACGCCGGATTGGCTTCACATGGCGGTGGTGGGCCCGTTCAAGAGCGAGGCGCGCTTCCGGAAGCTCCTCCGCTTCGCCTGATACGTGCCCTCCGTAACGCTCGACGCGGCCCGTAAGATGGCGGCCGACTGTCTGGCCGCGGCCGATGCCGGAGGCGCTTTACGTCTGACCCGCGAGATCGGCGCGGCATACCCACGTGACTACCAAACGGCGCTGCTGGCGGCCGAAGCGCAGCTTCGGTCGGGGCAGCGAGAGGCTGCACGATCGCTTTTTCGTCAGGCGGTGGCAGCGGATCCCGAGAACCGGCTGGCGCATGAAGGCCTCGTTCGCTGCGGAGCGGAAGAGGCGGCGTCGGTCCTGGCGGATCTCCCCCCGTTGAAGGCAGCGGACGGAGAGCGGCCGTCGATCTCCGCCGCCGCGCTGGGACACCTGTATCTGCGCCAGTACCTGCTGAGCCATTCCGTGGCGCAGCTGAGCCCGCTGTGGCAGGCACATCCCGATCGGCTCGATCTCGGTGTTGCGCTGGCTGAAGCCGCCTGGCGCCTTGGTGAGGATGAAGAGGCCGCCCAGGTCTGCCAGGCAGTGCTGGTGGCCGCCCCCGACTGCTTGAAGGCCAACCTCATTCTGGCGCAGATTCATTGGGCAGCCGGACGGCAGGATGAGGCCGCGCGGTTGGCGCACGCGGGCGAGCAGGTGGATCCGGAGAACCGCGTGGCGGAGGATCTGTACGAGTGGCTTCGAGTGGGCGACGAGAATCTGGTGCCACCGCTCAGGCGGCAGTATCCCCGAGTTGAGCTGGGGGATGAGCAGCCGAGCGCAGATGCGCAGGCAGCGCCTGCCCCGGCCGCCGTGTCCGCGCCGGAGCCGCCGGCGCTAGAGGAATCGAATGCCCTCGAGCCGGCCGAGCCCGCCGCGGACGAAGAGGCGCTCGATCTCGGCGACCAGGACGTTGCGGTGCCTCCGCAAGAGGTCCCGGCAGATGCGCGGAGCGAATCTGCGCCCAGTGCAGAGCCTTCCGATGCGAACCTGGCCGAGGTCGATCTCGAGGCCGTTTCGGAGGCGGATGGCGCGCAACTCGAAGCACCCCCGTTTGAATTCGTGGCCGCCGATCCGGCCAACGTGGAGGAGCCACAGGCGCCTATGCCTGTCGACCCGGTCAACCCGGCCGTCGATCTGCCCGAACCCGAAGAACCTGAGCCGTCGGAGCCTGTGGTTTCGGAGGCTGCGCTTCCCAAGCTCGTTGAACGGGTGGCGAGGAGCCGCCCGCGGCGAGAGCGTTCCACGGGCGCGTCCCCGGCCGAAGGAGATGCGCTGCTTGCGGCGACGTTCTCGCTGCGGGCGGTTGAGGTCGATCGCCGTGGCCAGCTGGGAGCCTCTACCCTCAAGCCAGGCGCGCTTGCCGCGGCCGAACAGCACGCGGCTGATTGGACGGTGCGCTGCCAGGAGGCCGGACGAAGACTGTCTCTGGGGGCTCTGGCGGCAGCGAGCGTGGAGTCCGAACGCGGTGCAGTTCAGCTCGTGCATGAGGCGGATACCATCACTATGGCGGTAGCGCCGCCAGGCACGAATCTCGGCCTGGTGCGAGCGTCGCTCCGCCGGAGCACACAACCCAGGAGCACACCACAACCTTCATGGAACGAACCCTGATCATCGTCAAGCCAGACGCCATGCAGCGCGGTCTGGCCGGAGAGATTCTGTCGCGCTTCGAGCGGCGCGGTCTCAAGATCGTCGGTCTCAAGCTGATCCACATCGACCAGGCGCTGGCCAACCGCCACTACGGCGAGCACCAGGGCAAGCCGTTCTTCAACGGCCTGGTGGGCTTTATCACCTCGAGCCCCGTGATTGTCGGCGTGTTGGAGGGAACCAATGCCGTGGCCGCCGTCCGCAGCACCATGGGGCCAACCAACCCGACGAGTGCTGGTCCGGGTACGATCCGGGGCGACCTCGCGCTGGAGCTCGGACGCAACATGGTGCACGGCTCCGACTCTCCCGAAAGCGCGGAGCGCGAGATCAGTCTGTTCTTCCGGCCGGAAGAGCTGCTGGACTACACACGCGACGCGGATCGCTGGATATTCGAGTAGGGAAGACGAAGGCGCTGCCGGCCGTGAGCTAGGCAGCGCCGCCCCGGTCTAGGCTCTGCCGCCTACCGGCACAACGGGCACGGCGTCCCCGAGAAGCAGGGCCCGGAATTCGGTCTCTTTCGTGTCGCGGATCAGCGCGTAGATCTTGTCACCGGCTTGCAGCTCGGTGTCGGCCGAAGGGGTGATGCTCCCGTCGCCGCGCAGGATAGCCGAGATGTACATATCTCGTTCGAGGCCGAACTCGCGTAATCGCTTACCGGCGCTGGGCGATTTTTGTGGAATCTCGACCTCAACGATCTCCATGCCGGCCTGCTTGAGCTGGATGAGGTTGACGAATGAATGCCGGGGGATCTCCTGTTCCAGCAGCGACAGGATGATGTTGGTGGCGCTTACCGTCACGTCGATGCCCAGCTTCTGGAAGATCACCTGGTTCTTGGGATTGTTCACGCGAGCGATCGTCCGCGGCACCTGGAACTTGGCCTTGGCCATCTGACAGGACACCAGGTTGTCCTCGTCGTCGCCGGTCACGGCCACGAGCACATCCGCTCGATGCGTCCCAATCTGCGCCAGGAACATGGCTTCACAGCCGTCCCCGCGCACGACCACGCTTTCACTCAGCTCGTCGGTCAGCTCGTCCGCCCGGCGTTTCTCCTTCTCCGTGAGGACCACCTCATAGCCTTCGCTGAGAAGGCTCTTGGTGAGGTAGTAGCCGACTTTGCCTCCGCCGACGACGATGACGTACATGCTATTTCTCCAGAATCTGGCGGATGGCGTTCGCGCCCATGATGGTAGGACAGACAGTTTCCAGCCCCATCTCGCGGTAGGACTCTTCGCGGATGGGGTCGTAGATGCGGGTGATGACCTTTGGGACGTTGAACATCGTCTTGACCACCTGACTGGCCATGATGTTGCGGTTGTCCCCCTCGGTGGTCGCGCAGAAAGCGTCTGCATGCTCGATGCCGGCGCGGCGCAGGACGTCTTCGTCGATCCCTTCGCCGATGAAGGTCTTGCCCTTGAATCCTTGGCTCAGCCGTCGGAACGCATCGCTGTTGCGATCGATCACGCTGATGACGTGCCCGGCTTCGTCCATGATGTTGGCCAGCGTCGACCCAACGCGGCCACAGCCCAAAATCACGATGTTCATATGCTGGTGGTCCCCTCGCCCCTTCCGGTCCGATTATAGGTGGGCGCTCGGCGGCCCTTCCTACCGAGAGTCTTCGTGCCGACCTTCAAACGTCTATCTGCGCCTTTTGCAGCCGGCCGCTGTAGTCCACGTAGCAGGTCTTCCATTCCGTGAAGACGTCGAGAGCCGCGTCGCCCCCCTCGCGGTGGCCGTTGCCGGTCCCTCGCGTACCGCCAAAGGGGAAATGAATCTCCGCGCCGATGGTGCCGGCATTGATGTACACCAGGCCGGTGCTGATGTCCCGCATTGCCCTGAACGCCTTCTGCACGTCGTGCGTGTAGATAGACGTCGACAAGCCATACGCCGTGTGGTTATTCACCTGGACGGCTTGCTCCAGCGAGGTCACCGGAATGATGGCGGTTACGGGCCCGAAGATCTCCTCCTGGGCAATGCGCATCTCGGGGCCTACGTTGGCGAAGATCGTGGGCTCGTAGAAGAAACCGGCGCCGCTTCCGGGCTCTCCCCCGGTCAGCAGCTGCGCACCTTCCTGGCGGCCCACATGCACGTATTCGTGAACGGATTCACGGCGGGCTTGATTGATCAGCGGCCCGACGTCCGTCGACGGATCGAGCCCATTGCCAAGCCGCAGCTTCTCGGTTCGCGCCAGCAGCTTCTCGGTCAGCGCTTCGACCGCCGGCCTTTGGGCGATGATGCGGCTGGCCGCCGTGCAGCGCTGACCGGTGGTGCCGAAAGCGCTCCACACGATGCCATCCACGGCGAGATCGAGATCGGCGTCCTCCAGCACGAGGATGGCGTTCTTCCCACCGAGCTCGAGCGATACGCGCTTCAGCGCGCCGGCGGCGTCGACGGCGATATTGCGCCCGGCAGCGGTGGATCCGGTGAACGAGACCAGGCTGACCTTCGGATGGTTGGCCAGGGCGTGGCCGGCCACGTCACCCGACCCGTGCACCAGGTTGATGACGCCGGCAGGAACGCCCGCCTCTTCGAGGATCTCGACCATGGCGCAGCCCAGCAGGGGAGTATCGCTGGCCGGTTTGAATACGACCGTGTTGCCGGCAATGAGGGCCGGCATGATCTTCCAGCTGGGAATGGCCATGGGAAAGTTCCAGGGCGTGATAGCCGCCACGACGCCAACCGGATCGCGCATGGCGAAGCAGGCTTTGTCCTGAAGCTCCGACGGCCGCACTTCCCCCAGCAGGCGGCGGCCCTCACCGGCCATGTAGTAGGTCATGTCGATGGCCTCCTGCACGTCGCCGCGCGTTTCGGCCAGCACCTTGCCCATCTCTTCCGTCATCTTCCGGGCCAGCTGCTCCTTGCGTTCGAGCAGGAGCTGACCGGCCTTGAACAGGATTTCTCCCCGTTTGGGCGCGGGCGTCTTGCGCCAGCTGTCGAACGCTCTCTCGGCCGCCGCCACGGCGCGGTCCACGTCGGCTGCATCGGACTTCGGCAGCTCGGCAATCACACTGCCGGTCGCCGGGTTTATGGATGGGAACGTCTGTCCGCTCAGGGCGTCGACCCATTTGCCATCGATGTAGTTCTTGTTCACGTCTGCCTCCGGCTCCCGGCCAGTTCCGGCCGGGCATCAGCTTGATAGCGCGTCAGGATGAATGATGGCTCGGAAGTGCGTCTTTGAGCTGCGTGAGGAAGAAGATCAGGTTGGCGGGCCGCTCCGCCAGGCGGCGCATGAAGTAGGCGTACCAGTCTGAGCCAAAGGGTACATAAGCGCGAACGCGATAGCCCTCACCAGCGAGCTGTCGCTGCAGCTCGGGCCTCACGCCGTACAGCATCTGGAACTCGAAGGCGCTCGTGGCGAAATTCCAGCTCTTGACCTCGCTGATGATGTGCGGGTCGTGTGTTGCCAGTCCCGGATAGAGCTGCCCTTCGAGGAGCTTGCGGGCGAGCTTGACGAAGTTGGCGTCGGTGTCGTGCTTTTCCGCGAAGGCGACGCTTGGTGGCTCGGCGTACGCGCCCTTGCACAGGCGGACGCGGCAGCCCAGCTCGATGGCCCACTCGACGTCCCGCTCGGTACGGTGCAAATAGGCTTGCAGGACGATACCGCAGTTGCGGTAGCCGTGCGCCCATACTTCCGCGAACACGTCGAGGATGTCCTGCGTATGGCGGGAGCTTTCCATGTCCAGCCGCACAAACTGGCCGATCGCCTGCGCCTGCTTCAGGACCCGCAGCAGGTTTTCGAGGCACAGCTGCCGAGAAATATCCAGGCCCATCTGGGTCAACTTGAGGGAGACGTTCGAGTCCACCCCGGTGTCGTGCAGCCTGTCGAGAATGGTCACATACTCGGCCGCCGCGGCCGTGGCCTCTTCGGCTCGTGTTACCCGCTCACCCAGATGGTCGAGCGTCGCCATCAGCCCGCCGTCATTCAGCGTGCGTACCGCGGCGATGGCGGCGTCGAGATCCTCGCCGGCCACGAACCTCGCCGCCAGGTGTCTTCCGGCCGGATTATGGGTGAGCCAGTGCGCCAGCGCCTTGCTGTCCGACATGTGCAGCAGGGTGCCGCGCAGCACGTCGTCGGCGCCGGGAACGTGGAACACGGTCAGCCCTGTCGGAGCGCTGAAGTCAAGCGTAAACTCACCTGGCTCAACGTACCACCTTGACCCCTGACGCCTGCGCTACAAGTAGGTGAGCGGGTTGATGAAATCCCCGTTGACGCGCACCTCGAAGTGGAGATGCGGGCCGGTGCTGTTGCCGGTGCTGCCTTCATAGCCGATGATCTGGCCCTGCTTCACGACCGCGCCTTGAGCGACCACCAGCTTGGACATGTGAGCGTACAGCGTAGCCAGGGTCGGATTGTGAGCGATAACCGCGTGAATGCCATAGCCCCAGGACGAATAGCCGGTGAAGATCACCTGTCCGTCGGCCGCAGCCCGAATGGGTGTGCCACTCGGTGCCCCGATGTCGATGCCGGTGTGGAAATGGGCATAGCGCGTGCCGTGATAGGTGATGGCAGGCTCGAAGCGGTAGGGGCTGGGTCCGAAGCCCTGCATCAGCGGGCCCTGTTCCGGCCAGGCCAGCTTGCCGCTGGCGAAGGTCTTGGTCGGCTTGGCGGCCTCGGCCTGATTGATGATGGCGCTGATACCTTCGGCCTCGCGCTCCAGCCGGTCGAGCTGAGTTCGCGCGGCCTGCTCGTCCTGCTGGGCCTTGGTGAGCAGGCTGGCCTGGTTGTCGATCGTCGAGGCAAGCTGGTCCTGCGCCTGCCTGAGCTGCTGGAGGAGGCGCTGATTCTGATCCAGCTCGCCCTGCTTCAGGCTGATCAGCGACTGGACCTGATCTTCACGCTCGGAGATTCGGTCGTTCGCGTCCTGCGCCTCGACACGGGCCTGCTCGAGCAGTTGGTCGAAATTCTGGCGCTGGAGCTGGAGCGTCTGCTTCTGGAGATCCTGGGCATCCTGCAGCTTGAGCAGCTCTTGCATCTGATCCTGCTGGCGGATCTGCGCGTCGGATAGCGCATCCTTCTCGGTCTTCAGCAGCGTGAGGAGGTGATCCTGCTGGGCGGCAACGCTCTGGAGACTTCCGATCCGGACGATGAAGTCGCCGAACGAAGCTGATTCGAGCAGGTATTCGAGCAGGCTGCGGCGCTGCTCCTTGTAGCTTGCCCGAAGGAAGATGCCCAGCTGCTGCTCGGTAGCCGCCTGATCTTGTTGCAGCTGATCGATCTGCGCGTTCAGGCCGTCGATCTGTCGCGCGGTGTAGTCGATCTGCTGACCTGTCGCTTGCAGCTGCCCGTCCGTCTGGTCGATGAGCTGCTGGTTGGCGCCGAGGTCAGAAATGAGCTTGTTCTGACGGTCGGTGTTGTCCTTGATGATGCCGTCGAGCTCCGCTTGAGCGCTGCTAAGGTCCGCTTTGAGCTGCTCGATCTGCTGCGGGTTGCGTGCCTGCAGGAGCGAGGACTGGGCTTTGGCGCCGGCCAGCGAGGACTGCGTTTGGCCGAGCTTGACCTTGGCGTTGTTGAGCGACTGGCTCGATCGCGCGATTTGATTGCGCGCATCGTCGAGGCGCTGCTGCCACAGGTCCTTTTGGGCGTTGATGGTGTCGAGCTGGGTATAGGGGTCGGCCTGCTGCGCCAGTGAGGGCATCCCTCCGCCGAGCGTGGCGACGACGAGGACCGCTCCAACGACGAGGATGCGCGTCCCTATCCGGAGCATTAGTGCACGATTGTTGGGGCCCAACCATATCGTGTCAACGAGGAGGGACTAATTGGTGTTATGAAGGCGCACAGATTGTCGGCAGGCTGGGGAAATCAGTCCTCGCCGCTGCGCGCACCCTCCAGGCTGGGGCCAACGTAGGTGGCGCGCGGGCGGATGCGGCGGTTGTCCCCGTACTGCTCGAGCACGTGCGCGGCCCAGCCCGCTGCTCGCGCCGAGGCGATGACGTTGGTAAACAGCTCCAGCGGGAAGCCGAGATGGTACAGCACCGGCGCGGCATAGAAATCGAGTCGCGGCCGGGCGCCGGTCTTTTGCTCGACCGAGCGTGCCAGGGCATCGGCCAGCACGTACCACTGCGTATGGCTGCCCGTTAGCTCCTTGAGCACGTTGCGCAGGTGGCTGACGCGCGGATCGATCGTGGGGTACGGAGAAGTGGAGAAGCCCGGGATGCTGCCGTTGATGGCCAGCTGCTCGTCCACGTAGGCCGGCACGCGATCGCTGGAGCCAATCGCCATCAGCGTTCTCATGACGTCGTCGATGGCGGCTCCACCATGCAGCGGTCCCTTGAGTGCGCCAATAGCCGCCACCATGGCCGAGTAGAAGTCCGACCTGGTGTTTATGACCAGGCGCGCGGTGAAGCTCGAGGCTGTGAGCTCGTGCTCGGCGTACAGGTTCAGCATGATCCCCAGCGCCTGGCAGGCAAGCTCGTCGGGAAGGCGGCCGGTGAGCATGTACAGGTAGTTGGCGGTATGGGAGATGTCGGGATCCGGAGCAAGCGGCTCCAACCCCTGGCCGATGCGATGCTGCGCCGCGACGATCGTGGGCAGCTGAGCCACGATCTTCTTCGCCTTGAGCTCATGCGCGTCCCGTCCCGGCTCGTCCTGGTCCGGGTCCACGCAGGCCAGCATGGAGACGGCGGTACGCAGCGCCGCCATCGGATGGGCGTACTCAGGCGTGATGCGCAGCAGGTCGAAGATGGCCTCGGGCACACCGCGATAGGTGGCCAGCTCGTCGGCGAACGCGCGGCCTTCGTCCACGGTAGCCAGGCGGCCGCGCCACAACAGGAACACGATCTCCTCGAACGACAGGCGCTCGGCGATGTCGTGAATGTTGTGCCCGCGATACCACAACTCGCCCGCCCGCCCATCCAGGTAGGCGATGCCCGAGCGCAGGGCGATCAAGCCGGCGGACTCCTCGTTCACTGACATGAGACACCTAATATATCCCCGTGCCGGTATTGGACAGCTTTGTAGACGTGCGGTCGAAGGAGTTCCGTGAGAACGACGCTCACAACCGCCGCCTGGTAGAGGATCTGAGGCAGCGTCAGGCCGTGTTTCAGGCCGGAGGCGGACCCCGTGCGGTCGAGCGGCACAAGCAGCGCGGCAAGATGCTTGCCCGCGAACGGGTGGCACGGCTGATCGATCCCGGCTCGAGCTTCCTGGAGCTCAGCCCGCTGGCTGCGTGGGAGATGTACGGTGGCGAAGCGCCTTGCGCCGGGCTGATCACCGGCATCGGTCAGGTCGAAGGGCAGGAAGCGATGATCGTGGCTAACGACGCCACGGTCAAGGGCGGCAGCTACCTGCCCATGACCGTGAAGAAGCACCTGCGCGCTCAGGAGATCGCGGAGCAGAACCGCCTCCCCTGCATCTACCTGGTGGACTCGGGCGGCGCATTTCTTCCGCTGCAAGCCGACGTCTTCCCGGACCGGGATCATTTCGGCCGCATCTTCTACAACCAGGCGCAGATGTCGGCCAAGCGCATTCCGCAGATTGCCTGCGTCATGGGCTCGTCCACGGCCGGAGGCGCCTACGTTCCCGCCATGAGTGACGAGACGGTCATCGTGAGGGGAAACGGCACGATCTTCCTGGCCGGCCCGCCGCTGGTGAAGGCCGCCACCGGCGAGGAGGTCAGCGCCGAAGATCTGGGTGGCGCCGAGGTTCATACGCGCATCTCAGGTGTGGCCGATCACTATGCCCACGACGACGAGCACGCTCTGGCCATTGTCCGGTCCATTGTCAGAAACCTGAACCGGCGCAAGCCTCAACCGTGGAAGATCGAGGCGCCCGAAGATCCGCGCTACGACCCGCAGGAGCTGTACGGCATCGTTCCGGTATCGCTGGCGCGCTCGGCCGAGGTTCGTGCGCTGCTTGCCCGCATCCTCGACGGCAGCCGCTTGGACGAGTTCAAGGCCAACTATGGGACGACGCTGGTGTGCGGTTGGGCCCACGTCTTCGGCGTGCCGGTGGGTATTCTGGCCAACAACGGCGTGCTGTTCTCCGAGAGCGCCCTGAAGGCGGCGCATTTCGTCGAGCTCGCCTGCCAGCGCGGCACGCCGCTGGTCTTCTTCCAGAACATTCCCGGATTCATGGTTGGCCGCAAGTACGAGAACGCCGGCATCGCCAAGGACGGGGCCAAGATGGTGATGGCGGTGGCCAATGCCACTGTCCCGAAGCTGACGGTGATCTTTGGTGGCTCCTTTGGGGCAGGGAACTACGGCATGTGCGGCCGGGCCTACTCCCCGCGCTTTCTCTGGACCTGGCCCAGCGCGCGGGTTTCCGTCATGGGCGCGCAGCAGGCTGCAAGCACGCTGCTCACCATCAGGCTCGACGCCGGGGATGAGATAGCGCCGGAACAGCAGGAGGAGTTCAAGCGCCCCATCCTGGAGCGCTACGAGCATGAGGGCTCGCCGTACTTCGGGACAGCCCGACTGTGGGACGACGGACTGATCGATCCGGCAGAGACGCGCCAAATGCTGGCCATGGGGCTGTCGGCGGCGGCCAACGCCCCGCTGCCCGAAACCGCCTTCGGCGTCTTCCGAATGTGACGCAAACGGTGCTCATTGCCAACCGCGGCGAAATCGCCTGCCGGCTGGTGCAGGCCTGCCACGAGCTGGGACTCGAGGCGGCTGCTGTTTACGTCCCGCAGGATCGACTGGCCCGGCATGTCCAGCTGGCCGACCGAGCTTTTGAGGTAGGCAGCTATCTCGACGTGGGCGAGATCGTCGAGGCCGGGAGGCGCGCGCACGCCGTCCTCATCCACCCCGGCTACGGCTTCCTGGCGGAGAACGCCGGCCTGGCGGATGCCTGCCGCGAAGCCGGTGTCCTTTTCGCCGGACCTTCGTCCGAGGCCATGCGCCTCATGGCCGACAAAGTGAGGGCCAAGGATCTGGCGGCGTCCCTAGGGGTGCCGCTGGTGCCCGGCACGACGGCGGAGGACGCGTCGGCCGTCGGCTTCCCGCTGCTCATCAAGGCCGCGGCCGGAGGCGGGGGCAAGGGCATGCGGACCGTTCTCGACGAGGCCGAGCTGGCTGAGGCGCTCGCATCGGCCAAGCGGGAAGCGGAGGCGGCTTTCGGCGATGGGCGGGTGTTCCTAGAACGACTGGTGGCCCACGGCAGGCATGTCGAAGTGCAGATCTTCGGCGATAACCAAGGGCACATCGTGCACATGAGTGAGCGTGACTGCTCCGTCCAGCGGCGCTTTCAGAAGATCCTGGAGGAGTCCCCCGCACCAGGTCTTTCGGCGGCTATGCGCCGGGATCTCCACCAGGCGGCGGTGCGACTGGCCGCGGCCGCCAAGTATGCAGGGCCGGGCACAGTCGAGTTCCTGGTGGACGGCGAGCGCTTCTATTTCCTGGAGATGAACACTCGTCTGCAGGTCGAGCATCCGGTGACCGAGCTGGTGACCGGCCTGGACCTGGCCAAGCTGCAGATCAAGGTAGCCCTGGGACAGGACGTGCCGGTCCAGCAGGCTATCGACGCCGCCCGGCGGGGACACGCTATCGAGGCCCGCGTGTACGCCGAGGATCCGGCGAGCGGATTCTTGCCGGCCATGGGACGAATTCTGAGATTGGAGCTGCCCCAGGGACCGGGCATTCGGAACGACACGGGCATCCAGCTGGGGGATGAGATCGGCGTCAGCTTCGACCCGCTGCTGGCCAAGCTCATTGTTTGGGGCCAAGACCGCGGCGAAGCGCTGGCTCGGCTGCGTGACGCCCTGGATCGGTATTGCGTCCTGGGGTTAACCACCAACCTGGAGCTCCTGCGGCGCTTGGCGTGGCACGCGGATTTCGAGGCCGCTGCCGTCCACACGAACTTCATTCCGGATCACCCCGAGCTGACGCGCCCGTTGACCACCGAAGAGCTGAGCGATCTGGGCGAGGCCGCGGAGGCCTGGCGAGCGATGAGATCGTCTCCCGACCCATTTCGCCATGGCTGGCGCCGGCCCGAAGACGCGCATCTTGCGCCCGATGGTGGCCTGATGTTTCACGGACGGCGCTATTACCTCGCAGAGGCCAATGGATCGACCGAAGTGTGGAATCGAGGCCGGAGAACGGTCATCCGGCGGCAGGCCGAGCCGTCCCTGGACACAGTCGATGCCGCTGGCTCGCACGACGGCGCCGAAGCCCTGAGCGCCCCGATGAACGGCATGGTCGTCAAGGTGCTGGTGCGTGAAGGCGATAGGGTCGAGGCACACCAGACGCTCATGATCATCGAGGCGATGAAGATGGAGCATCGCATCCAGGCGCCGATAGCCGGCCAGGTGACCCACGTGTACTTTCAGCCGGGGACGCTGGCTCCGGCCGGTGCCACGCTGATCGAGGTCAGTGTGTAGCGTGGCCCTCAATCGGGCCTCAACAGCTGCCGAAGCTTAAGCGATGCCTCTGCTGGAGCGGTTGCGATCCTTTCACCACTATCAGGACCTGCTGCTTGCGCTTGGGCTGTGCTTCGGAGTCGTGATCCTGACGGCCGTGACCTTCGCGGCCGGGCCGGCGCCGGAGCCGGCGTTCACCCCTTCCGCTGACCTTCAGCGCGAGATCGACGCCGTCGTCGTGGCGAAGCAAACCTCGGTGGCACACCGGCCAACCCCCTCAGCACTCGAGGATTCACTGCCTTACGGCATAGGCCGTGCGCCGGTCAAGGGCTCGTCCGCAGCCGGTGGAGCGAGCAGCTCCCCGCCTACCGCCGCGCAGCTTCCGGCCGTGCCGTTGACCGGCGGGCCGGGCGGCACATCCGCCCCACCCGGCGTGTCCTCGGGCCCCCGTTACTGAGCCGAGATTCTGCTAAGATTCGAGCAACTTAGCGGGTGAGGTAAGCGTCTCGGAGACTACTGTTTGGAACTGACCTGGCATGGCTGGTCGTGTTTCCGTCTCAAAGGAAAGGAAGCCAGCGTAGTCACCGACCCCTACACCCTCTCCAGTCCGCCCTCCGTTCAAAAGCTAACCCCCGACATCGTCACCATCAGTGCGCGGGATCACGCGGCTGACGCGCCGGTGGGTGAGTTCAAGACGATCGCCGGGCCGGGCGAGTATGAAGTCAGGAACGTCCTCATCACCGGACACCCCAGCTTCTGCTCGGGCAAGCGTGTCGGCACCTTCTACAAGATCGAGATGGACGAGCTGGTGCTGTGCCATCTCGGTCAGCTCAAAGAGCCGTTAACGTCCAGCCAGGTCGAGGACCTGGCCGACGTCGACGTGCTGCTCATTCCCGTCGCCGGCCAAGGAGAGAGCATCGATGCGGCTAAGGCGGTGGAGATGATCAACCTACTCGAGCCGCGCATCGTCGTGCCCATGCACTTCGAGCCGAGCGTGCTGGGTGTATCCGGTACCCCTGTGGAGAAGTTCTGTCACGAGATCGGCCAGACCGCGGTGACGCCACAGCAAAAGCTGACCGTCACCAAGACGTCGCTGCCGGCCGAGCCCATGGTCGTCGTGCTCGAACCACGCTGAAGGAGGACGCATGAGGGAGCCCAAGTACATCTTCGTTACCGGCGGTGTGGTCTCTTCCGTAGGCAAGGGCATTACGGTGGCTTCCATTGGGCGAATCCTCAAATCGCGCGGCGTCCACGTTTCCATCCTCAAGCTCGATCCCTATATCAACGTCGACCCCGGGACCATGAACCCGTATCAGCATGGCGAGGTCTTCGTGACGGACGATGGGGCTGAGACGGATCTCGACCTGGGCCATTACGAGCGTTTCATCGACGAGGATTTGGGGCGTTCGAGCAACGTCACTACCGGCCAGATTTACAACGCCGTCATCGCCAAGGAGCGCCACGGCGACTACCTAGGCGGGACGATCCAAGTCATCCCGCACATCACCAACGAGATCAAGGAGCGCATCTTCAACGTCGGCCGCCAGAGCAGCGCCGAAGTCGTGATCGTGGAAGTCGGCGGCACCGTGGGCGACATCGAGAGCCTGCCCTTTCTCGAAGCCATTCGACAGATGCGCAAGGACGTGGGCCGGCAGAACGTGCTCTATATCCACGTGACCTTCGTGCCCCATGTGGGCTCGACCGACGAGCTCAAGACCAAGCCCACGCAGCACAGCGTCAACGAGCTGCGCCGCATCGGTATTCAGCCGGACGTGATCCTGGCTCGCTCCGACCACCCCATGGATGACGACCTGCGGGAGAAGATCGCGCTCTTTGGGGACGTGGACGAGGGGGCGGTGGTTCCGCTGCTCACCCTGGAGACCATCTACGAGGTCCCGCTGGTGATCGAGCAGGCCGGGCTGGGAGACCTCATTGTCGAGAGCTTCGGCCTCGACAAGCGTCAGCCGGATCTGTCAGGCTGGCGTTCGATGGTCGAGCGAATCAAAACGCCCAAGCCAACGGTGGAGATCGCTGTCGTCGGCAAGTACACGGCGCTGGCCGACGCCTACATCAGCGTCACCGAGTCGCTCAAGCACGCAGCCATCCACCACAATCGCGACGTGCGGATCCGCTGGATCGATTCTGAGGACATCGAGGGGGCCGACGGCTTGAGCCTGCTCGATGGCGTTCAGGGCGTCCTGGTGCCTGGAGGCTTTGGCTCCCGAGGCATCGAGGGCAAGATCGCCACGGCGCGCTACGCACGCGAAAACAAGATCCCTTACTTCGGCCTCTGCCTCGGCATGCAGGTTGCTGTGATTGAGTTTGCTCGATACGTCCTCGATTCCGACGAGCCGAACAGCGCCGAGTTCAACCAGTTCACGCAGCACCCGGTGATTCACCTCATGTCCAGCCAGATGGGCATCTCGGAAAAGGGCGGAACGATGCGGCTGGGCGCCTATCCGTGCGTCCTGGTGCCCGGTTCCAAGGCCGCCTCTGCCTACGGCGAGAGCTCGGTGCAGGAGCGCCACCGCCACCGCTTCGAGTTCAACAACGATTACCGCGAGATGCTCACCGGGCACGGGCTGGTGATCAGCGGCATCTCTCCCGACGGACGGCTGGTGGAGATCGTCGAGCTCAAGGAGCATCCTTGGTTCGTGGGGACCCAGTTCCATCCGGAATTCAAGTCGCGGCCTGGCCGGCCCCACCCGCTGTATCGGGATTTCCTTGGGGCGTGCGCCGGGTCGGCCACGCTTCCCACGTCGTCGAACATCGACGACCAATACGCCGTAGCGTAGCGAAGCCTTCAGCCGGAGCAGTCGTCGAACGATGGACCCGGTTCGGGCGCACCATGGCCACCGCGAGGGCGGGCGTGTTCACTTTCCCGACCTGATGCCGCTGGCGGACGCGTTGCCGCGCCTGCTCGACCAGATCCCCGTGCTGGACGTGGAGGAACGGCCCCTCCTGAACGCCGTTGGGCAGACGCTGGCCGAGGACGTCGTTTCAACCGAAAACGTTCCTCCCTTTCCCAACTCAGGCATGGATGGCTTCGCGGTTCGGGCGGTCGATACGCCGGGCGAGCTGCGGGTCGTGGCGGACCAGGCAGCCGGGCACGTCACCGACGTGGCAGTGAGCCGTGGTACCGCGATACGCATCATGACCGGCGCCGCGCTGCCTGAGGGAGCCGACGCTGTGGTGCCGGTGGAAGATACCGACGGCTCGAGCGGCGGCTCCGTCCGCATCCATTCGTCTGCGGCGGCCGGAGCAAATGTTCGCCAGGCCGGCGAAGACGTGCGCGCCGGACAGCTCGCGCTGCCCTCGGGTTCGCTGCTATCGCCCGCCGCCATCGGCTTGCTGGCCTCGATCGGCCGGCCTCGAGTCAGGGTCTTCCGGCGGCCCGTGGTGGCGCTGCTGGCCAGTGGCGACGAGCTCGTGGGCCCCGACGAGGCGCTTAGCCCGGGCAAGATTCGCAACAGCAACAGCTTCACGCTGGAGGCGCAGATCCGGCAGGCCGGCGGCATCCCTCGAAACCTGGGCGTGGCCAGGGACAACCTGGACGACATTCGGCGGCACGTGGACGAGGGCCTGCGCGCGGACCTGCTGGTGACGTCCGCCGGCGTATCAGTCGGTGACTACGACTACATGAAACAGGTGCTCGAGGAGCGGGGCGAGCTCCGCCTGTGGCGAATCGCCATCCGTCCCGGCAGGCCGGTGGCATTCGGCGTCTTTCAGGGTACGCCGGTTATCTCGCTGCCGGGCAATCCCGTGTCGTCCATGGTCTGCTTCGAGTTGTTCGTTCGACCCGCTATCGCCAAGATGATGGGCCAAGGGCGACTCGATCCGCCTACCGTGGAGGTGACGGTTTTGGACAGGGTGGACAATCGCGGAGGGCGTCGCAGCTTCATGCGGGCCATTGTGGAGCGCGGCGAGAATGGGTACAGCGCCCGATTGACCGGTCCGCAAGGGTCCGGCATTCTCACCTCCATGGCTCGAGCAAACGCACTGCTGGACATACCCGCCGAGATGGACGAGGTTTCGCCAGGCGACGCCCTAAGGGCGATACTGCTCGATTGGTCGGCGCTGGTCTAGTGGCTCGTACGAACGTCCTGCTGGCCGTTTCCGGATCCCCGCTCGACGTTGACCTGGTGCGGTTGGCCTGCAACGTGGCCAGCCAGCTCAAAGGCAAGCTGTACGTGGTGCATGTGCTGGAGGTGCCGCGCACGCTGGCCATCGACGCCAGCATGTCCGAGGAATCCAAGCAAGCCGACATCATCCTTACCCACGTAGAGGACGCCGCGGCCAAAGCCAAGTGCAGCCTGGAGTCCGAGATCATCCAGGCGCGCGACGTGGCCCAGACGCTGGTGGACGAAGCCGAGGATCGCCAGGTGGGACTGATCATTCTCGGGATGCAGCGGCGAGAGAAGTTCGGCAAGTTTTATCTGGGCACCACCATTCCGGCGGTGCTGGCGAGCGCCCGTTGTCGGGTGTGGATCATTCGGGAAGGACTGGACGAGCAGGGACTCCCGCCCCTCCGCGGCTGATAGGGTCCGCCGCTAGCGGAACTTCTCCAGGTCGGCGTCGACCATGACGCCGACCAGCTCCTTGAACTTCACCTGAGGCTTCCAGCCGAGCACACGCTCGGCCTTGGCCGGATTGCCGCATAGCGGCCCGGTCTCCAGTGGACGGACAAAGTGCGGGTCCACCACGACGTGCTCTCGCCAGTCCAGGCCGGCGTGGGCAAAGGCTACGTCGCACAGCTCGGCGATGCTGTGTGTCTCGCCCGTAGCCACAACGAAGTCGTCCGGCTGGTCCCGCTGCAGCATCAGCCACATAGCCTGGACATACTCCTTCGAGTAGCCCCAATCCCGCTTGGCTTCCAGGTTGCCCATGTGCAGCTTCCAGTCAGCTGTGACGATCGGTTCGCCGCGCTCGTTGAGAGGTGGGTTCTTGACCTTGTTGGCGATGCAGGCCACGCCCACCGAGACCTTGCGGGTCACGTACTGCATACCCCGCCGAGGGCTCTCGTGGTTGAACAGGATCCCGCAGCTGATGAACAGCCCGTCGCTGCCGTCGCGCAGGATGTGCGCGTTGTGGTGCGCCAGGACCTTGGCCGCCCCGTACGGATTGTTGGGCCTGAGGATGGTCGTCTCATCCTGCGGCACCTGGGCCGGCGCACCGAACATCTCAGAGCTCGACGCCTGATACACCCGTACGTCCTTTCCCGAGCTCCGCAAACGCAGCACGGATTCGAACAGCCTCAGCGGGCCCAGCGCATTGATGTCCGAGGTGTAAACGCGGCGGCGGAAAGAATCGGCCGGCGCCGCTTCGGCGCCGAGGTTGTACACCTCGTCCGGGGCGAAGTCGAACATGGCGCTGTCGATGCTCATCTCGTCGTCCAAACTGCCCTTGTAGAAGTGCAGCCTGGAACGCAGGTGCTCCACGTTGCCGAGGTGGCCGGTGCTGCTGGACCGGATGAATCCTGCAACGTCGTACTGCTTTTCCAGCAGGAACTCGGACAGATATGAGCCGTCCTGTCCGGTTACGCCAGTGATCAGCGCTCGTCTAGCAGCCATGGAGGCACTCCTCGTTCCCCGGCCGATGCCGCTCGACAGAGACGCGCGGCCCGAGGGATAGCTCTTATGATCGTGATGTTTGTTGCCGCCAGTATTGTAATGTGTCGAACAGGCTGCGCTCCAGCGGTATGGATGGCTGCCAGCCGGTGGCGCGGCGGAACTTGCCCGCATCGCACACAATCCGGGGCAGATCCACCGGCCGGAAGCGCGCCTCATCCCGTTCCACGCCGATCGTGGCCGAGCTTAATTCGAGCAATTTGTGCAGGATGAAGTCCATCGTGTGAGCCTCGCCGGAGCCCACGTTGTAAGCCTCGCCTGCCTCGCCGCGCTCCAGCGCTGCCCGGTAGGCCGCGGCCGCGTCGCGGACGTCGAGGAAATCGCGCGCGGCGGCGAGGTTTCCGACCCGCAGGATAGGCTCCCGCTTGCCGGCTTCGATCTCGGCGATCTGCTGAGCGAAGGCGGCCACGGCGAAGTCGGGGCTCTGGCGCGGGCCGAGCTGGTTGAACGGCCGCAGCCTCACGATTGGCAGGTGATGGCTCAGGAAGTACTGGTAGCCGGTGTAGTCGGCCGCCAGTTTGCTGACGGCGTACGGACTGGCGGGACGCGGAAGCTGCGATTCGTTGATCGGGTTTTCTTCGTCCTTTACCAGCCCGTACATCAGCGCGCTGCCGCCCAGCACGATACGCGGCCGCAGATCGCACTTGAGCGTCGCCTGGATGAGATTCAGCAGGCCGATGACGTTAATCCGAAAGGTGGCGGCCGGATCGAGCCACGAGATGGGTTCCAAGGGTTGGCCCGCCAGGTGGATGATGCCGTCCGGGCGGACCGCGGCGATGGCGCTCTCGATGGACGCGGGTTCGTTCAAATCGGCCGTGCTCAGCCGCAACCTCGATGACAGTCGCTGCAGGTTACCGGCATGCCGCAGCGTTCGGCTGATGCCGGCCAGCTCCCAGTCCGTCTCGCGCTCGAGGTACTCGACCAGGTGGCTTCCCACGAACCCGGTGGCGCCGGTGATGAGGACTAGCATGTAACCCCTGGCCCGGGGCTCGGCACTGGGGTCGCCTTCCTCAGAGCTGCGCGCCGGAGAGAGCGGTGGCGCACGAACAGGTGCGTTCAGTGGGGATCTTCGGCACGGCGTCGAAGATGACGTCTTTCAGACGGGCGTTGTTGGCGTTGAGAATGCGGATGATCTCGTCGGCGCTGACCGGGGCGAGGCCGGCTTCGCCCTCGATGCCAACGTCGTAATCGGTGACGAGCGAAATGTTGACATAACAGATCTCGAGCTCCCGCGCGAGGACGACTTCCGGGTATTGGGTCATGTTGATGACCTCCCAACCCTGCGAGCTGAACCACCTGCTCTCCGACCGAGTGCTGAAGCGCGGACCCTGGATCACGACCACGGTGCCTTCCGGTCTCACGTCGATGCCGCGGGCCTTGCAGGTGTCGTACATGATGCGCCGCAGCTCGGGACAGTAGGGGTCGGCGCTGCTGATGTGCGTCGTGATGGGGCCGTCGTAGTACGTGTCCTTGCGGCCGGACGTGCGATCGACGAACTGATCACAGATCACGAAGCTCTCGCGCTTCACATGCGGTTGGAGGCTGCCGACGGCGCACGGACCGAGGATGCGCTTCACGCCCAGCTCGCGCATGGCGTAGATGTTGGCGCGGTAGTTCACCATGTGGGCCGGCACCTGGTGCTCTCGCCCGTGGCGCGGCAGGAAAGCGACGCTGCGGCCGGCAATCTCGCCGATGGTGAACCGGTCGCTGGGCGGACCGTAGGGTGTGTCCACTCGGACCACCCGTGTGTTCTCCAGAAAGCTGTAGAAGCCGGATCCACCAAAGACGCCGATCTCGGCCGTGTCGCTAGCCACGTTGCGCTACCACGTTATGCAACTGCCTCAACTCCTTTGACGAAGCGTTCCAGATCCGATCTGAAGGGCGGCCGCGCGATGCCTGCGTTGGTGATGATGCCAGTGATGTACCGGGCCGGAGTCACGTCGAAGGCCGGATGCGCGGCGTGGACTCCTTCCGGCGCCACACGCACACCTGCGAAGTGAGTGACCTCCTGCTCCGAGCGCTCCTCGATGGGGATGCCCGCCCCGCTCTCGCACCGCAGGTCGATGGTCGACACCGGCGCGGCGATGTAGAAGGGGATGCTGTGCTCGTGGGCCAGTACCGCCACCGAGTAGGTCCCGATCTTGTTGGCCGTGTCACCATTGGCCGCTATGCGATCGGCGCCCGTGACCACCGCTTGGATCCGTCCGGCCTGCATGAAGTAGCCGGCCATGTTGTCGGTGATGAGGGTCATGGGGATGCCCAGGCGCTGCAGCTCCCAGGCGGTCAGCCGTGCGCCCTGCAGGAAAGGTCGGGTCTCGTCCACGAACACGTGCAGGTCCTTCCCGGCTTCGCACGCGGCGCGGATGACTCCCAGCGCCGAGCCGTATTCCACCATGGCCAGCGCGCCGGCGTTGCAGTGTGTGAGCACTCCGCCGCGGGCGGGCATCAGCTCCGCCCCTAACCGCGACATCTCCCGGCACATGGCTGCGTCCTCGACTGCGATGCGCTCGGCCTCCTGGATGACGTCGTGCGGATTGGAGTGGGCAGCCGCGAAGGCGAGCATGCGGTCGATGGCCCAGCTCAGGTTGACGGCTGTCGGACGTGTCGCCCTGAGCGCGGCGGCGGCCTCGTCGAGGCTATCAGGCGCGCTGGCCGCCGCCATGGCCATGCCGAAGGCCGCGACCACGCCGATGAGCGGCGCTCCCCGAACAACCATGCTTCGAATTGCCTCGGCCACGTCCTCGTAGGTGCGCGCCTCTACCCAGCGTTCCTCGGTTGGCAGCCGCGTCTGATCGAGCATGCGCAGCGAGCGATCCGCGGTCCACTCGAGGTGCGCTGTCTTCATCCAGACAGTCTAAATGGGGAGCGGGAAATGGGGCAGCGTTGGGATCGGAGTGCGCTAGCCCTGGATGAGCGAGACGACGTTGATATGGGGCAGAGCCTTGCGGCCTTCCAGGAAGGGCAGCTCGATCAGGAAGGCCGCGGCCACGACGTGGCCCTTGAGCTGCTCGACGAGCTCGACGGTGGCGGCCACGGTCCCGCCGGTGGCCAACAGGTCGTCCACGATCAGCACGCGCTGGCCGGGCTCGATACCGTCGCGGTGGATCTCCAGCGTGTTCGTGCCGTACTCCAGGGCGTACTCAATCGACAGCGTATGGTGCGGCAGCTTGCCGAGCTTGCGGACGGGGACCAAACCGGCCCCGAGGTTATAGGCCAGCGGCGCGGCAAAGATGAAGCCGCGTGACTCCATGCCCACGACGACCTCGATACGGTCATTGCGAAAGCTATCCGTCAGGTGGTCGATGGCCTGCTTGAAGGCGCTCGGAACGCGCAGCAGCGTGGTGATGTCCTTGAAGACGATGCCCTGTTTAGGGAAGTCAGGGATATCCCGGATGAGGCTGCTCAGGTCCACTGTCCGCTCCTCGGCAGAATCGAGTGCCCATGATAGCAGCCGGATATCAGGGGCATGATAAAGCGAGCCGGCGTTAAAAAGGGCCCAACCGCCTGGCTAGACTTAGCTGCGATGTTCGAAGCGCTGTCCGACCGGCTCGAAGGGGTCTTCAGCAAGCTCCGTGGCAAGGGCAAGCTGAGCGAGGCCGACGTCGACATTGCGCTGCGCGAGGTGCGGCTGGCGCTGCTCGAGGCCGACGTCAATTTCAAGGTCGTGAAGGACGTCCAGAACCGCATCCGTGAGAAGACCATCGGCGAACACGTCATGGAGAGCCTCACGCCGGCTCAGCACGTGGTCAAGATCGTGCACGACGAGCTGGTCGAGCTTCTTGGCGGCGGGCAGCGACGGCTGGAGATGGCCGGCAGTCCGCCCACGGTCGTTATGCTGGTGGGGCTCCAGGGCTCGGGCAAAACGACTTCCGCGGCCAAGCTGGCGCTGCACATGCGCAAGCAGGGCCGGCGCCCGCTGTTGGTGGCGGCCGACGTCTACCGTCCCGCCGCCATCGATCAGCTGACACAGCTGGGCAAGCAGCTGAGCGTCCCGGTCTATTCCGAGCCGGCGGGGGCCAAGCCGCCCGATATCTGCGCCAACGCCGTCAAGAAGGCGCGGGAAGATGCCGATGACCTCGTGATCCTCGACACGGCCGGCCGGCTGCAGATCAACCACGAGCTCATGGCCGAGCTGGAGCAGATCAAGGCGCGCGTGCCCGTGACCGAGACGCTGTTCGTGGCCGATGCGATGACCGGCCAGGAGGCCGTCAACGTGGCCCAGGAGTTCCACAGCCACGTTCCGCTGACCGGACTCATCCTCACCAAGATGGATGGCGATGCTCGGGGTGGCGCCGCCCTGTCGATCCGGGCCGTGACCGGCGTGCCCGTGAAGTTCGTGGGCATCGGCGAAAAAGCCGACGCGCTGGAGCCCTTCTATCCGGACCGGGTAGCGTCGCGCATCCTGGGCATGGGTGACGTGCTGTCGCTCATCGAAAAGACGCAGGAGCACCTCGATCAGCAGAAGGCGGCCGAGCTCGAGAAGAAGATGCGCACGGCGACCTTCGGCCTGGACGACTTCCTGGATCAGCTGCAGCAGATCAAGAAGATGGGTCCGCTGACGCAGGTGATGGAGATGATTCCAGGCATGAGCGGCCTCGCGCGCAAGCTCGGTCCGGGCCAGTTCGACGAGAGCCAGCTCAAGCGGGTGGAAGCAATCATCTACTCCATGACGCCGGGCGAGCGGCGCAACCCCAGGATTCTCGACGGCAGTCGCAAGCGGCGTATAGCCCGCGGCAGCGGTACGACCCCGCACGACATCAACCAGGTCATCAATCAGTTCAGCCAGATGCAGGCGTTGATGAAGCAGTTCACGCGTGGTCGCATTCCCAAGCACATCCGCCGCATGATGAGCCAGGGCGGCGGCACCGCCGGGCTTCCGGGCCTGCCAGGCCTCTAGCCGGTTCTCCAGCGCCACGGGCTTTGGGCCCTAGCTCTGGGACGCCCCACCCAGCGTGCGCCGGCCGGTGTTTTGCTCGGTTCCTCGGCACTCGGCGCCCCGATTCGCCCTCCCCTGGCTGGGCGCGCTACGTTGTAAAGCACGATCAGGCGCTTCTGAACAAGGAGGTCAACATGGCCAGATACCTGATAGTCGCTCACCAGACGTCGGCCAGCGAAGAGCTCATCGCGGAGCTCCGCGCGGTATGCGCAGCTGACGGCCAGGCAGAGTTCACGCTGCTGGTGCCCGCCACGCCCGCGAGCGATCTGCTCACCTGGGAAGAAGGCGAAACGCGCGAAATCGCCTACCGCCATGCCCAAGAGTCACGGGCTCGGCTCGAGCAGGCTGGAATCCAGGTCAAGGAAGCCCGCGTGGGCGACTATCTACCGCTGGACGCGATACGCGACGAGCTGGGCCGCAGGCCCGGCTATGCCGGCATCATCCTGTCGACGTTTCCGCCCGGCATGTCACGCTGGCTGCGGGTGGACCTGCCGACGCAGGTGCGGCGCAGCTTCCCCAAGATGCAGATCAAGCACGTGCTCGCTCAGCCTCGCGCCCGAGTGCCCGTGGCCGATCCCGCCAGCTCGGGTACACGACAGCTGACCGACGACCAGCCCTAGCCGCTGCGGTTACGGTGCCTCGTCCCAGCTGACGACGACGATCCGCTCGGCCTGTTCGTCCACCGGGAAGCGCTCAACTTCGACCCACACGTGGCGGAAGGGCGCTAGCGCGTCCACCGCCGCCTCGTCTTCGGTCGGATAGACCCGGAGCTGCTCCTCGCTCTCGTACTCGCGCAGCATGACCTCTACGTGCTCGAGCGATTCGGCGATCACCGCCGCCGCGCCGTTGCTCCGCTCCCATGCCGCGGACGTGCGCAGCACGTACAGATCCATGAGGCCCGATCGCTACCGGCTCTGGAGCGCGTGGTACTGAAACTTCTTGCGCGCCTCCGACAGCCGCGTTCCCTTACGCGCCTCCTCCTCGATGCCGGCTTCGGCCCGCTCGATGTCCTGGGCGCGCTCGAGCACCTCTCGCTCGCGGCTGCGGGGAATGACGACCACGCCGTCGCCGTCCCCAACCAGGATGTCGCCGGGCCGCACCTGGACGTCCCCCAGAGACACCGGCGTGTTCATCGAATCGACTTCGACCCGGTCCTTGCCCGTGCGCATGTAGCGGCCGCGGGTGAAGACGGGATATTTGAGCTCCAGCGCGCGGGCTACGTCTCGACAGACGCCGCTGATGACGGTGCCGCCTACACCTCGGCGGCTGGCGACCAGGGTCAGGATGTCACCCCAGACGGTGCAGTCGAGACGCCCGCCGTTGTCGAGCACGACCACGTCGCCCGGCGGCACGTCGTCGATGTAGTCCCCAACCGTCCCGCGCTCGACCGCTCCGATGGCGCGGTACTTGAGGGTGAATGCGCGGCCGGTCAGGCGAAAGCTGGGGTCGAGCGGGGCGATGCCCAGGCACTGTCCGGCGATGCCGAGGCTGTCGAGCGCATCGGAAATGGCCGCGGTGGGCAGCTTCTTGAAGCCCTCGACGACCTCGTCGGAGGGTGTGGGGGAATCGCTCATGCAGTGAAACTCCGGACTAGAACTGCGGCCTCAGGCAAGGGGCCAATCTCGGCTATGTTAGCGTCTAGTGCCGTAAGCGCGAGATTTTTCAGGAGGTCACACTATGGGCAGGCAAGTCATCCACGTACCTGGTTTGGGGCACGGCGAGCAGCCTATTCCGCTGGCTGTGAAGGTCGGCAACATGGTGTTCACGGGCAGTTTGGGCGGGTCCGATCCCAAGACCGGTGAGACGCCATCCGATCCCGAACAGCAGATCGCCAATGCCTTCGCTGCGATGACCGCGGTCATGGAAGCGGCAGGTGGCAGCCTGTCGGACGTCGCCAAGGTGGAAGTGCGCCTGGCCGACCGCGGCATGCGCAAGCTGCTCAACAAGGCGTGGATCAAGGCCTTCCCTGACGAGAATGACCGGCCTTGCCGGCACACGGGTGAAGGTGGCACCGGTGGAGGTGGCAACATCATCCAGATGGAGATCGTGGCCGTCCTGGGCGCCTGAGAGCGAGCTAGCCGCGTGGCTGACCATTTGCGTCTGGGCATCGCCGGCATTGGCGTGGGAGCCGCCGAGATCCTGCCCGCTATGGAGGCCTCGCCGGACATCGACCTGGTGGCCGGCGCGGACGTGAACCGCGAGGTGCTGGAGCGCTTCCAGTCGCGCTATCCGGGTACTCGGGTGTACGACAGCGTGGAAGGACTGAGCGCCGATCCCGACGTGGACGCGGTGTGGATTGCCACGCCCAATCGCTTCCACGCGCAGCATGCCATGGCGGCTGCGCGCGGAGGCAAGCACGTGGTCGTCGAAAAGCCGATGGCCATTTCGCTCGCAGAAGCCGAAGAGATGCTGGAGGTGGTCGAGCGCAGCGGCGTCAAGCTGCTGGCCGGCCACACCCAGAGCTACAGCACGCCCATACGCGCCATGAGGCGGATCATCCAGTCCGGCCGGTTGGGCAGGCTGTGCGCCATCCACATCTGGGCCTACAGCGACTGGATGCTGCGGCCGCGCACGGCCGATGAGCTGGATCCGTCACAAGGTGGCGGCGTGCCCTATCGCCAGGGGCCGCACCAGATCGACACGGTGCGGCTGCTTGGCGGCGGTGTGCTGCGCAGCGTTCGCGCCATGACCGGCCAGTGGATGCCGGAGCGGCCGATAGCCGGCTATTACTGCGCCTACCTCGAGTTCGAAGACGGCACGCCGGCCACCATCATGCACAACGGCTACGGCTACTTCCTCGGCGCCGAGCTGGTTCCGTGGGGCACGAGCCGCCAGCGCTACACGTTGGAGGAGCGGGGACGCATCCGCAAGCAGATGCGCGAAGGCGTGCGCAACGAGGCGCAAGATAAGCAGGACATGCGCATTGGCGGCAGGGTGGAGAACCAGATCTTCCGTGAGAGCCGCCCGGCCGAGTGGGTGCCGGCCGATCTGGGAATGGTGATCGTGAGCTGCGAACGCGGCGACATACGCCACTCGGCTCATGGTCTGTACGTGTACGACGACGAGGGCCTGCACGAGATCGACCTCATGGGCGAGCGTGGCATGGGCATGGCCCAGCGCCGGGCCGAGCTGGACGAGCTGTACGAAGGCGTTGTTCTGGGCAAGCCGATCTATCACGACGGTCGCTGGGGCATGGCGACGCTGGAGGTGTGCCTGGCCATGGTGGAATCCGCGCGCGAACGGCGTGAGATTCAGCTCAGCCATCAGGTCGCCGTGCGGTCCGACTACGACGCCGCTTGGGAGCTGCAGATCTGACCTAGGCCAGCTGGTCTGGAAAATGCTGCTGTGCGTGGCACCAACGGAGGTACGAGGTGGCACGCAGCAGCGCCGATCGGGGGAGACGGAGTCACGGCTGGGGGTACCTGCTGCTGCTCCTGCCGTTCATCGCCTTGCTGGCGGTTTCCACCTACAATCGCCAGGCGCCCGACCTCGGGGGCATTCCCTTCTTCTACTGGTACCAGTTCCTCTGGGTGATTGTCACCGCCGCGATTATGGTGGTGGTCTTCAGGCTGACGGACTAGGCCATGATCGATTGGCAGGCCCTAGGAGTTTTCAGCGCGCTGTTCCTGCTGGTGACCGTGCTTGGCTTCGTCGCCGCGCACTGGCGGCAGGGCGACTTGGGATTGCTGCACGAATGGGGCCTGGGCGGCCGGCGGTTTGGGACCATCGTCACCTGGTTCCTGCTGGGGGGCGACCTCTACACGGCCTACACCTTCATCGCCGTGCCCGCCCTGGTGTTCGGGAGTGGGGCCATCGGCTTTTTTGCGCTGCCCTACACCATCATCCTCTACCCGTTTGCCCTGGTGACCATGCCGCGGCTGTGGTCCGTGGCGCGGGCCCACGGCTACATCACACCGGCTGACTTCGTGCGCGGCCGCTATGGCAGCCATTGGCTGGCGCTGGCCGTGGCCGTCACCGGCATCGTCGCGACCATGCCCTACATCGCCCTGCAGCTCGTGGGAATCCAGGTGGTCCTGGCCGGCATGGGCATCCAGGGCGACCTGCCGCTGATCATCGCCTTTGCCATCCTTGCCCTCTACACCTACTTCAGCGGACTGCGTGCCCCGGCCATGATCGCCCTGGTCAAGGACACCATCATCTACCTCACCGTGCTGGTGGCAGTGATCGTCATCCCCATTCGTCTGGGCGGATTCGGCAGCATCTTCGCCGCCATCCCGGCAGGCAAGACCCTCCTGGCACCATCACAGTATTGGGCTTACGCCACCCTGGCCTTCGGATCGGCGCTGGCGCTGTTCATGTATCCGCATTCGATTACAGGCGTGCTGGCCTCGGAGCGGCGCCAGGTGGTGAAGCGCAACATGGCGCTGCTGCCGGCGTACTCCTTCCTGCTGGGCGTGATCGCCCTGCTGGGCTACATGGCCATTGCCGCGGGTGTGCAGCCCAGCCCGGCCTACGGCGCCCAGTGGGCAGTGCCGGGGCTGTTCAGCGCGATGTTCCCGTCGTGGTTTGCCGGCTTTGCCTTCGCCGCCATCGCCATAGGTGCGCTGGTGCCCGCGTCGGTCATGTCGATAGCGGCGGCGAACCTGTTCACGCGCAACATTTACACAGCCTACTTCCGCCCTCGCGCGACCAACCTCGAAGAATCGAACGTGGCCAAGACGGTCTCGCTGGTGGTCAAGGCGGGCGCGCTGGCCTTCATCGTCTTTCTGCCCACGGCATACGCCATCAACCTGCAGCTGCTGGGCGGCGTATGGATCATCCAGACGCTGCCGGCCATCGTGCTGGGACTGTACACGCGCTGGTTTCACCGCGGGGCGCTGTTTGCGGGCTGGGCCGTAGGCATCGCCTGCGGAACGTGGATGGCCATGCAGTCCGGATTGAAGTCCTCGACCTTTATCCTGCCGCTCGGCGCCCAGGGCGTGCCCGGCTATGCCGCGCTGTGGGCGCTCATCGCCAACCTCATCGTGGTCGTGGCGCTGACGCTGGTCTTCCGAGCCGTTCGAGTGCCCGTGGGCAGCGATGAGACCGAGCCGCACGACTATCGTGAAGAGCGCGCCCGGCGGCCGGTGCCCGAGCTCCGGCGCGAGCCCGTAGCTCCGCTGGGCCAGCCCGCCCGGCTCCTCTGAGCGGCAGCTCTCCTCGGTTCGCGCTCGGATTGCCTACGCTTATACATAGCTGCGACTCGACGTGAGAGGCTTCGAGAATGCGCGCAGCCCGGAGCGTGACATGGCGTTAGCGGACCGAATTCAGGCTGATATGACGGCCGCGATGAAGAGCCGGGAGGAGCTGCGGTTGTCCACCCTGCGTCTGGTGAGGTCGGCGCTGCAGTACGCCCGGGTGCAGAAGCGCGCAGATCTGACCGATGACGATGTCGTAAGTGTGCTGAGCAGAGAGGCCAAACAGCGCCGGGAGTCGGCTGAAGAATTCCGCAAAGGCGGGCGCCCTGAGCTTGCCGAGAGGGAGGAAGCGGAGGCGCGGATCATCGTCGAGTATCTGCCGCAGCAGCTGACCGAGGCGGAGATAGGCGAGCTGGTCCGTGAGGCGCTCGACGCCACCGGAGCAACCACGGCTAAGGACATGGGGAAGGTGATGGGCTGGCTGTCGCCCAAGGTGAAGGGCCGGGCGGATGGACGCCTTGTCAGCGAGCAGGTTCGTCAAGCGCTGGGCTAGAACCTCAGCCTCGTTGTGATGGCTTGGTCAGCGTCCGCTACCATGGCGGCAGCAGGCGAAAGGAGTTGTTCATGAGCGAGCGAGTATGGGAACGGTACCTGACCGAGCAGGATAGGGCGCATATCGCTTCCAAGCCAGCTCGCTCCAAGCCGCTGGGCAGCCGTCCGGCGCTGCTGCTCATCGACCTCTATCGGGCCGTCTACGGCTACCGTCCTCAGCCCATCCTCGAAGCCATCGAAGAGTGGCCCAGCAGCTGCGGCCTGGCCGCGTGGGAGGCCATCCCGCATATCCAGCGTCTGCTGGCCGCCGCCCGAGAGGCGGATATTCCCGTGATCTACTCGACAGGCATGGGGGGCACGGTTGGACCGTGGGACAACGTGGGTGGGCGCAAGCGCACGCCCAGCGCGGAGGAAGCCCGCAAGCGCATGGAGGGCACCGAGATCATGCCCGAGGTAGCGCCGCGAGAGGGAGAGATGGTCTTCCGCAAGGCCGCGCCCAGCGTGTTCTGGGGCACGCCGCTCATCGGCGAGCTCACCCAGCTCGGTATCGACACGCTGATCGTCGGCGGCGAATCGACCAGCGGCTGCGTCCGCGCCGCGGTGACCGACGGCTTCAGCTACGGCTTCAAGATGGCGGTCGTGGAGGAGTGCGTGTTCGACCGGCACGAAGCCGCGCACGCCATGAACCTGTTCGACATGAACCAGAAGACGGCCAACGTCATCTCCTTGGCCGAGGCGATTGCCTACCTGCAGGGCTGCCAGGACAGTCAGCGCGGCCTCGTAGTCGGGAGCAGTACTGCTCGTTCGGACTTCCAGCTCACGGCGTCTTAGATATGGCTGGTGCCGATACGGAGCACTGGAAGGATAAGCCGGACGAACACGACTATCCGGCAGCGATGGACTACTTGACCCTGATCATGAGCCCGGCGCAGGCTCGCCAACTCGTGAAAGCACTGCAGAAGTCGGGGATCACCTACCGCAAAGCCAAGGACATCCTGCGCGCCAGCGGGCTCGACCTCCTGGCGCGGGACAACAAGCACGTCGCCAGCGACCTCAACAAGGTGCAGCAGGGCGAGAAGCTATCGCCTGTTTTGCTGGTGCGCGGCAGCCCGTTGGTGATCGCCGATGGATACCATCGCGTGTGCGCGTCCTACTGGATCGACGAGAATGCCGACATCCCGTGCTGCCTGGTTTAGGGACAGCGACTTCTGGCTGATGGAAGGCCTCACGTCCCACTTCACATGGCGCGGTTACGCTGCCCGCAGGAGCGGCCCGTCCTACCTGACGTTGTCCTCGCGCTCAGCCGGCGATGAGGGCGCCCGAACCGGTCTCCGACAAAGGAACCAGCCACGGCACAGGAGAGCAGCCTGCAGGAAGGTCATGCCTTAAGCCTCCCCTGCTCGGCACTGTCGTGCCACGACTTGCCGCGCAATCGGCGGCCCGGTTTCACCTGGCTGCCGGGTTTGAAGACCCAGCCAAGTCGAGCGCGGGTGACTTGAATTTCAGGAGAACCTGTGCGAAGCTCTACCTAATCTCTCAATCAACGGGGAGGGAACGAGACCGGAACTGCCTGCAGGAACTTCTCGGTTCAGCGGAAAGCAGGCATTTTAGGCGGGTGTAACTCAGTTGGCAGAGTGTCTGCTTCCCAAGTAAGCACCACTGAGGCTCCTCAAGCAGACACTCTCTTTTGAGCGTGAATCCGTCCTTTCGAGGGCGGATTTTTGGTAGGCCGTTACCCTGCTTTCCGTCACCGTGCCTTCACGAAACCGTCACGCGACGGACACGCAGGGCTTGACTGGGAAAGAAAGAGAGCGGCTACTGTAGCTATGTCCCCAGTCGAGATCATTCCCGCCGCACCGTCCCACGCCAGCTTGCCGTTGCGAGGCTATCTGCGCCTCTATGAGGCCAGCTTGAAGGGGGAGAACAAGTCGCCGAAGACCATTGAGGTCTACGCCTATGTTCTCGCCAAATTCCATGAGTGGCTCGAGGCGTCGTACGGGACGACTCCGGTTCTGGCGCACTTCACCGTGTCTCACGTCCGCCTGTTTTTGGCGGACGTTATGGAGCGTCCGAAATGGGACGGGCATCCTTTCGTCGCTCCAGCAGCCGATAAGCACATTTCGGGTAGCACCCTGCAGCAGTACGTCCGAACGCTCAAGACCTTCGCCGGCTGGCTGGGTCGGGAGCAGTACACGCCCACGCACATGCTCTACACCCTGCGGCTGCCCAAGATCGAAGAGAAGCAGCTTATGCCACTGACCGAAGATGAAGAGCGCCAGCTCATCGGCAGCTATGACGACAACAACGCCGCCGACTGCCGTATAAAGGCCATCTGCCTGCTGATGCTGGATACCGGATTGCGCCTATCCGAAGTCATTCACCTGCAGGACGCCAACCTGGACCTGGATAACGGCTTTCTGCTGGTCATGGGCAAAGGTCGCAAGGAGCGCTCGGTGCCGTTTGGCTACACGACCGAGCGGGTGCTCAGGAAATACGTGACCTTTTTCCGGCCTCAACCGGCCAATCCCAACTTCGGCGAGTTCTTCTTATCGCCTGACGGCTATCCGTTATCCAAGAAGGCGCTCGAGATGGTCTTCGTGCGCGCCCGGACACGTACCGGTATTCGGCGGCTACACCCGCACCTCCTGCGTCATACCTACGGCATTCGTGCCCAAGAGAACGACATGCCGACCATCACGCTGCAGCACTATATGGGGCACACGTCATCTAAGGTGACGGAACGGTACGTTCATGCGGCTCAGAGCGAGAAGCTGAAACGGGCCCGCGGCTACTCGCCGATTGATCAGCTCGGGATTCGCAAGACGCATACAGCCAAGCCGAGAGACCGGCACTCGGGCTAGCATCCCTGACCGTTTCCTTGGCAAGGACAAAGTTGCGAACGGCGATGTTCCGCCCGAATCGCCCGATTTAGGCCAAAAGCTGCTGCCAGGGAGTCAATCGCGAACATCCCGAGCAGATGTTCTGTTTTAGCCGGATTTCCCTGCCAGGAAAAGCAAGAGGTGGGGCTGAGCTGTAGGGTATCCCTAGGGTTGCCCCAACTCCCATCGCTCGATCTGCTCAGGGTCGTATGTGTGAGTCAAGAACTTGAGGACCTCGCGTCGCACCTGACGGGGAATGGGCTCCCCCGAGACTTGGTACAAGTTGGCTCGAGTCACTGCCAGCTCCGTCTCCGTTACCGCAACTGTGCCGTCAAAGCGCCGTGCCTCGTCCTGCGTGGCGACGATTCGTTGTTCTAAGTCGCTAAATTGTTCAAGGCTAACTGCCGACAACTTGCCTTCATCGATCTCTCTCTTAACCTTTCTCAGGGCGAATTTGGCCTCGTACCCTCGCAGTGCAACCCCGTATCGCGCTGCTGTTGGACCCACCTGTTGCGTCCGTCTTATCGCTTGCTCGAAGTAGTCGAGTGAGGTGTAACCCGATACTTCAGTGTTCGTAGGCGGATCCGGAAAGGCAATTTCGAGGTCGGCCGTTGCTGACATCGCTTCACCGAGCGCTATGATCGCGGGCGGATCGTCGGCATCCATTTCATCTAGTGCCCGCTTCTGGCACTGTAGGCTCATGGCCAGCAAGGCTTCGTCATAACGCCCATTCCTTTTTGCACCCTGCTGAATAAGTGATCCCCAGCCACTGAGGGCATAGCCCCAGACGGACGAGCTTGGTAGGTCGAGGTGTGCGCACTTTTCGAGCTCATTAACACCAAATCTTGGATTCTGGTCAAGAACCTTCCTGGGCAAGGCATGGGTGAACATGATGGCTTTGAGAGCACTGAATGCCGCCAGCCAAAGCCTCCCTCGGCGCTCGCCCTGCAACCTATGGGTGTAAATGAATGCCTCTCCGATACTAAGTTCGGCAAGAATGCTGTAAAAGTCGCGACGCCAGAATCGCGGATAAACGCCATGGAAGTAGTCCACGCTTCCACGGCCATCGGAAGCGTCCTCGCCGATCAACGTTTCAAAAAGTTCATTCAGCAGCAGGTCGGATCTAAAGTCGGACGTGTACCTGAGCCCGACGGGCAATCCTTCATCAGCGGTCCTAGACGCCCATAGCAGATCGGCCATGACTCGTGTTTCGGCGCTGGAAGCCGACAAGTAGCGTGTAATGCTGCGATTGAGCGCCGAATACTTCCAGGCTTCCGTAAGGTCACGTGATTCTGAATCACTGAGCGCGAGCGCGTGACCGATGGGGCCTAGGTATTCGGGCCCTGGCAGACGTTCACCGCGAACCCACTTCTGTGGCAAAGATCGCTCTACCTGGATTCCTCGCGCCAGCTTCGCCGCTGAGTGCCGCCGACGAATAAGCAAGTCCTTGAGGCACTCACCGAAGTTAAGAGGGACATCAGCAAGGTCGGAATGCGGAACGCGCTCGCCCGCTCGTGAGGACAAATCGTGTCTCCTTTCCGACTAGCTGTGTAATCAGCTTGTACTGTTCAGCACGTGAAGGTCGATCCGACGGTGGGTCATTCGGGAGCCTCAGCACAAGAACCCACAGGCGAGGATGTGTGGTTCCTCAACCAGTGGTTAATGTGGGCAGCGTCGACGTCGCCATTTGCTGTGGCGAAGCTTCCGCTCGTCGGGGCTGCGCTCGCAAGCGTACGTTTCATGATGGGCGCACAGTTCCTTGAGGCTCTGGAGACAGCAGTCGTGGGCTTGGTGGTTGCGGAGGTAATTGCTGTAGGCCTACGGCGAGTGCGGTGCTCAACTTGATAGAGCCTCCAATGGGTGAATCATTGGATTTGCGGTGGCCAACGCAAATTGGCGCCATCTCTTTGACGATAGCAATCGTGCCGCGCTAAGTGAACTGAACCGCCCCGGGAAAACTGGAGGCTCCGGAGTTTGACTTTCCCTGCCAGGGAGTCTCGCGACTAGGGCGCCTTACGAGCAGCCTGCGATGCCTGTTCCAGGGAGATAGTCGGGAACGCTCGCTTGGTGGGCCTCATTTGAGCCATTCTGAGCGTGGATTCCAGCTTGAGCGGCAGACGAGATTCGTACTCGTGACCTTCTCCTTGGCAAGGAGACAATCGCTGGTGGCTTGGTTTCCCCTTTTTCGGACTGTTCCGGCCGGAGGTTGTCCCCCGGGCAAGTCACGGGCTTGACCAGCAGATGAGGCCATTTTAGGCGGATCTTGCATATGAGGTTAGAGGAATGGTTCTGCGGAGACCACAGCTGGGGGCGTGACCTTGGCTTCTCGATCCGTGAACCACCGGGTCATTATTGGGCCTCTGTCGACTCCAAAGGCCGGAAATCGGGAGGTTGCTACTTGAACTTTTACCGCCAGTTTGGTTTAATCGGCGCATCCATGGCAATTGAAGTTCGCCATCCGGCAGCTGCAGGTTTGGCAAGGCAAGCCATTCGAGACCGTCAGCTTGCAGAACTCCGACCTCGGGTTGAGGAGGTCCGCGAGCAGTTCCAAACCGAACTCCGACGCCTGCCTGCTCCCTTCGCCGAAATGGCAAGCAGCCATTTCGCCGGGCGCTCCGCCAAAGCGCGCAATGTAGTCATGATGGGAGAGTACGTACCTTGGCTACTAGGGGATGCGTTAGGCAACCCCCCGCCCGAGACAGCCAAAGCAGCCATTGCATGGATGTTTCTTTATGAGCATCAGCTTGTGGTTGATGACGCTGTCGATACCGAATCTGTTAACCCACTTCACGCTGTCTTGCTTAGCAATTTGCTTCTCCAGCGTTCGATGGATGGCTTCAGGCAAATTGCAGGCGACGATTCCTCATTTTGGTCTGGTTTTCAGAGGCATTGTGAGATGGCAGCCGAGGCCGCTATGCGAGAGCGAACAACTGCGGCATCACCTGTCCGTGACGTTAGCCAAGATGAACTGCTCTGGATGGGGAGAAAATCCAGTGCCGTCAAGATCTGTGGTGACATTTTGGCGCGAACTGCCACAAGTCCTCCACCACCAGCGGAGCAGGACTTGCTTTGCGACGAGATTTGCACCGGAATTCAACTGATGGATGACCTCTGCGACTGGGAGGAAGATCTTGTAGCCGGCAATTTCACATATCCGCTGGTTCGAAGCTCAACCTGGGTTAGTCAGCAGAGTCAAGGTCGCCTTACATTAAGGGACTTAACGAAGGCAATGCAAACGGCCATATTGGTCACTTCGGGCGCGATCGAAGAAACTCTTTCGGCGACTAACACGTTTTTGCATCGGGCTGCAAACCGGACCGCAAAATGGATGAGACCCGATTCAGTCTTGGAGCGCTATCTCACAATAGCAATCGACGAGCATAGGCGCGATGTCAAGCGTATGAAAACGTGGACATGGTATGACACGCTCCAAACGGACGTCTTAAATGAGCTGACTGCCGACATCGATCGGAGGCACTTCCACGAAAAATGGAGTGGGCGACTCCGACGGCTACAAATCCTAGCTCAGGGAGGCTCGTCCTAGAATGCGGAGTCACTTCCTTCCTGCCGCTTTCTCCATCGCATTGATGATGCGTATGGCGCTGGTCTGCGTTTGAGCGCGAAAGTTGGCTCGCTCCTGGGCCGCATTGGGTTTCTGTTCGGCGGTTTTCTGTTGAACTCGCTCGCGCCAGCATATGCGCTCTCCTGGGCGCGATCAAATGATGCGTTCAGGGCATTTTGGGAATCGAGTGGCTACGAGCCCCACGTCAACTTTGCGCTCAGCGTCATCTTTGTTCTGCTCTCCTTCGTGTCGGCTATGGGAGCTGCAGCAACGTATACGATTGGCGCAAAACAACATTGGGTCCGAATGCTCTGCGCATGTCTCCTTGGGGTAGCGTTTCTATGTTTCTTTATGATTCCTGTGTTAGGCGTGGTCTCGGCGACATCGATAAATGACTACACTAGCCTTAGTTGTCTGGGCCCGGATTTCTGTGTTCCCCCTAACAACGGCATCACCGCTTGGCGATATGTTTTTGGCGCCTTTGCTTTAGTAGCTGCTGTTGCAGGAATCATCGACGGCCTGCAGGATTAAGAGCGCGATATCCGAGATGGTTCGGAAGAACTGTCGGCGTCGCAACTTGAGGGTCTTGCCCTCCTACGGAGGGCTTTGCGCATGGCACCAAGGTCAACGATAGTGCACGCGAAGAAGACAAGTATCACGGGCACGATGAGCCATGTCTCGAGTACAGTGATGACGACCGAACCAAAATGAAACACCAGGGCGGCCCAGAAACAATTCCAAAGAATCGTGCCTACGACGGCGACCTGCGCGAACTCCGGGAACTTAACTCGTAAGACGCCAGATGTGACCGCGAACACTGCCGCAATGTTTGGGTCGAAGTACATAAGCAACGACAGTAACCTACGGCGCCGCGGGGCCACTCCAGCAAATTTCAGGGAGCCCTGCTCTATACGTGGCTGTAGACGAGACTTGGCCAGGCGATTGTAGAGTCCGGTTCGGCCCACCCAGAAATCGATGAAGTAGGCCCCCAAAAAGCCACAAATGGCTCCAATAGCGACTAAGCGAATGTCGACGATCCCCTCCGATGCATACACGGCACCGAGCAAGACGACCGTGGAACCCGGAACGTATTCTCCCACTATAAGCATCGCCTCGAGAAACGCGGCTGCGAATGTGACGACGGGCCCATTCGTTAAGTAGAATTGCCGCCCAAGTTCGACGAGTTGACGATTCGAAGGGAGGCTCAGGAAGTTATATGTGAGGAGGTAGGTCGCAAAGAGACCGAAGCTTACAAGCCCGAGTTTGGACCGAAACGGCAGTCTTTCGAACGATCGACCACAACGCATTGCGAGACCTGGCCGTCCGGAGGCGTCTTTGGATTTCATTACTATTCCGTAGCTCGGTTGCTAAGTAGTTCACGTATGTTACCGCGAGTTCCCGTGCTCCATCTAGATGCATCGGCATCCGTCCGGCAATCGAACGACTCTATGGTGCGTCTGGTGTGATCCACCTGCAGACTGGGGCTATGCCACGATCACGATTGGAAGAACCTGACCAATGTTGTTGCTGCGGGCAAGTTATGACCGTAGGTGACAGCGTGCCTGTGTCATTTGGGCAGCGCCGATGCAAGGCGTGTTGCTTCGTGTATCGCTGCAGTACACTCCTCGGCTGCCAGAGACCCATTGAGACCCCGGTGAAGGGAGCGACGTACGTAGTCCATCGGGACTTGCGGAATCTGGATGACTAAATAGGCTGTCCGGCACCTTGCAGGGCGGTAGTGGTCAGTTTGACTTTTCGAGGAGACAGCCAGCGTTGCGTGCGGCTGGGCAGCCATGCGCCGCGGGACAGTCCACGTATGAGCCTTCAAACGTCCGAACAGGGCGAATGAGGACATGACAACCCGACTCCCTGAGTTGAGTGAGCCACACGCCGATAGGTGTATCAGGGGGACGCCCTCAAGCAGGCCCCCGAGCGCTCTGAGCCACAGCCAAGGTGTGTGCTGCGCTCGTCAAGCCGATCATCGGATTTGCTGTAACACGCCGACCCGCGGAGCTAATCGGTGAACCAGCAAGTGAGCTGAGTAACCGCATAGATATACTGGCTGCGGCCGTATCTCCCACAAGGAGCCTAGTTGCCCGATGAGGAGTACGTCACCGTCGCTGAAGCCGCTCGACGTTCAGGTCTGTCGGAGAGGCAGATTAGTCGGCTGCTTCGTGAAGGCGTCATTCCTGGCACAAAGCCAGGGCACGATTGGCTGGTAAAGCCAGCGGCGGTGATGGAGTACCTGCGTCAGGGGCGGCGGCCAGGAAGACCGCCCCGCCCGAAGTCGTAGCAGGCAGCTTGACAAATATGGCGGATATCCGCCATATTAGCAGGAACCAAGCTGTATTGGGGGACCTTCTCTTTGGCGGCACAACCCTTGACTGATGGGCCACCAGCTGCTTGGGCTTAGGCAATAACACAACCAGGCAGGAGGAAGGTCCATGGAACAAAGCAGCGGGATCAAGAACGCCGGGCTGGCAGCGGTACTGTCAGCTATTTGGGTAGGAGCTGGCCAGCTCTACAACGGGCAAATCGGCAAAGGCATCACGATGATGATCTGCTGGGTGGGGCTCATCACGGTGGCGGGGCTGATCGCCGGAGCGATCGGCGGGCTTCTCTTTCTCGTCAACCCAATGCTGACTCTCCTGGTCGGTCTTGTCGGGGTCGCTATCGTTCTGGTTTATTGGGTTTGGGGCATCCGAGATGCCTATAGGACCGCCAAGGGGACCGCAGCCTGATCTTTGCGCGACGTTCGAGCAGGGACTCACTCGGCCCTGGGTGAATCCTGGACTTATGTTGACGTGAACTAAGCAGCGTGATCACGTTCCGTCGCGGCTAAAAAGCGCACCAGTTCTCAAGCCCACAAGGTCCTATAACGACCCTTATCAGATCCACCCGACCTCGCCATGGATCACCGGCGGCGCGGTGGGGCTTCGGCCTTGTTTTGCTCCATGAGTCGCAGTGCGTACGTGAGGAGGGGCTGCGCCGCAGCAATCGTCAGCTCGCCTTCCCATTGGTCGGCGGGCATCTCCATCAAGTCCCCTCCAGCATCGCGGTCTATCCGGGAGCGATGATGGCCGACCTTATTTAGGTAGGTGCATAAGCCCGAAAACAGCGCTTCAACCGCTTCCCGTTTCTGCGCCGGCATTGCAGGCAACAAAGCCCGCCAACCATCGGCGTTGTAAGGTGGCGAGGCAAGGGCTTCGAATTCGCTGAGACAGCTTCCCATGGCGTCACGAGCAGAGCCTCCTCGCAGGTCGCGCCAGGCGGGAGCCAATCGCTCGGCGGCGTCCTTCCAGGAGGCCTGAGAGTAGATACCGCCAAGGGCCTGGACCGAGGCGGGAGTGTTGTAACCGATCTTGTTGAGTAATTCCTGCCATTCCGAACGAGCGAACTGGATTTGGTCGCTGTTGGCCGAGCTCACCGCTACAGCCACCGTCCCAATCTGGACCACACCGTGCACTCGGAGCCGCAACGAAAAAACCGAGGTGGCCTGCGACTCTGCCCAGGCGCGGTCGAATGCTTCAAGGTCTTGATCACTAATGCGCCAAACCCATTCCAAATGGGACAGTTGCTGAGATAGATTGGGCCGGGCGGGGTTCTGACTCGGATCCTCGAGCACGATTCGTCCAAAGACGTACTGGCCACCCTTGTGGACGTCTTCGACCGTTGCACCCAAGCTAATCCAGCGCGCGTCTTGATCTTTCGGATCAAAGGCGCGCAGATGCTCCAGTTCAAAGACAATCGCCGACCGTTGCTCACGGACGTGGGCCCGTTTGAGTGTCAGTCGCCCCAGACTGTTGGCGCGCGCTAACTCACTGTCTGGGGGCGGGTCTCGGAAGTACAGGTATATGTCTCCGGATGGCATCCTGACCGATCGCTCCTCTAAACTTCGACTGCAGCTCTCTCTAGAACGTATTTTCTACCATAACGAAACGCTCAGTGAGCTGCCGGGCGCTCGAGCGCTTGGTACAAGCTGCGCAGGGCGCCGTGCTCAGGCACGCTAGTTCTGGGCGTTCCCGGTCCAAGCTCGCACCGGATCTGAGCGCTAAAGACTCTCCGACAGGTGCCACGTGTTCCAGATGATTCTGGGTCGACCGCCGCCTCTAGTACTTTTGTTCATTTATGCGGACTTTACTTACCTTGTAGTGATAGCTTGCAAGCAAGCGGGAGTCAATCAGCCACGCTTACTCCGCTGCTGGGCGAGTTGCCGCTTAATTTGAGAGTGTTCGGAGGGCAATCGTGGCCAGCGGGATTCTTGACAGGACCTACATCAGTCGGCCGGGGGTGCGTGAGGCAGAGGCAAAGCTGCAGGACTTGAACCTCAGCATGCTGCGCATGAAACTGTCGGATCCTGTCGAAGGAAAAGGCTGGTCGCTAGAACAGCTCGATCTGGCGGAGCAGGAATACAGACGCTTTCTCGTTCTCAACCTTCTATTTCCAGACGAGTCAATCGTGCCGTCGAAGATGGTTGACGAGGTATGGCACGCGCATGTACTCGATACTCAGGCTTACGCCAGCGACACGGTACGTATTTTCGGTTCCTTCTTTCACCACTTTCCGTACTTCGGAATGCGGGGCGACGCCGACCTAATTGAGTTCAGTGCGGCAGCTCGCCGCACCAAAGAGCTATATCAGCAGATTTTTGGCAACCCGCCGGCGGGTACGTGGGACAGCTCCGCGAATTGCGAGCGAAAGAACTGCAAGCCGCAACGCTGTAAGTCAGCCAACTAGACAGAGCGATTGAGATGGCCGATCGGCGAGCTGGTACGAAGCAGGGTCCCTACGTAAAGAGCGAAAAGGGCGGAGGAGTGCAACCGCGTGCTCGGAACAAGGATGGAACGTGGCGAGCGAAACGGAGCGATGCCGGGAAGTCACGCAAGACCAAATAGGAGCCTCGCCCAGGCATCGCCCGAGCTAAGCAGGCGCAGTACAAACCCGATATAGGAGTTGCGACGATGGCGGACACGTATAAGCCTGGTGACACCGTCCCCCGCGACGGAATCGTTGAGTGCACCCAGTTTCGCGGGACAAGAGATCATGTGAGAGCTGGTACGAAATTCGCACCATGCGATCACTGGCGGGAACACCACCCAAAGGGTTGCACCTGGCAGTACGTCAACTGAGCTGATCCCGCAGTCATCTGTGGGTCATTGATGTGGCGCCCTCTCGTAGTGGCCCACGGCTAAGACGCTTCGGCTGCTGAGCGCTCCTGGCGTCCAGCTAATCACGTCCAACTCGTTGCTATCTTGGCAAACGACAAAGACAGTGTGATGCACCTTATCGGCTGCTACAGAAACAGATCGTGGCAACTTCCGATAACGATGCTTATCGGAACCAGGCCTGCTATCTTCCCCCTTGAATACCGAATGCTTGGTTCCATATAATGGCCTAAGTACCTGGTTATAGGAACCATGTTTTCCCTGGTTGATCGATTGCATCCCAGGGTCCTGCCATGAGATGGTGGGTCAAGGCCGCGGTTATCGCGGTACCGTATGGGCCAACAACACGATATTTCGACTGCACAGCCTAAAGCTTCGCCTCATGACGCCAACGGCCTACGTGGCGAAGCGCCTCCCCGAAGACACGGGTCCACAACGCAGCCCAGCTCCTTGGAGGAAAGCCTTTGCTCGTTTCTAGCTGAGCTGGAGGGTAAGAATCGCGCACCAACCACGATGGGTGCCTACCGCACAGACTTACAGCAGTTCTTGAAATGGCTCCACAACAACAACCTCTTGGCCGAGACTCCGTCCGACGTTGAACGCGCTGACGTAAACGAGTACTTGACGCATCTAGCGCGCAGCGGAGTGAGCGGCGTGAGCCGGGCTCGCAAACTGGCGGCATTGCGCGAGTACTTCCGATTTGTGGAGGACGCCGGCGGCATCACGAAATCGCCGACCGCTGGCGTGGAGACCCCGCGGAAGGAGCGAAAGGTGCGGACTTATCTTCAGCCTGATGAGTACAACAGGATGCTCTCACTGGCTGGCGCAAGCGCCCGCGACTACTGCATCTTGCAGGTGTTCCTGCAAACAGGAGTGCGGGTCAGCGAGCTTTGTCAGCTCCGGCTCGACGACGCCGATCTTGAGAACCAGAGCATTCGAGTCCGCTCTGGTAAGGGTATGGCTGCCCGCGACGTCGAACTCGAGAGGAAGGCGATCGCCGCAATCAAAAGCTATTTGCTGGTCCGTCCTCCCAGCTCAGACGATCACCTCTTCGTCAACCGCTACGGCGTGGCTATCAGCGAGCGAGGAGTGCGCAAGCTTGTGGTCAAGTATCGGCGTGAGGCAGGTATCACCAAGAAGGTGAGCTGCCACTCGCTGCGGCATACGTTCGCCACCTACAAAGCCGAGCAAGGCGTCAGCCCTTTTCAGCTTCAGCAATGGCTTGGGCATACCAACTTGAACACGACTCAGATTTACGTCCACATGGGCCGGCAAAACGCCAAGAAGCTCATGGACAAAACCAGCCTATAGAGAGGAGGTGACCGAAGACGATAAACAAAACCACATACGAAGTGGAGATGAGTACGGATGGTACTCACAAAGTGACGGTCAGCATTGAAGATCCAGCTGGCACCAATGCGGCGCTGGCGTGGGCCAGAGCCACTTACAGCAAATTGTTAAAGGACGCCGGCTCGGTTGATACCGCAAAGGAGCAGTCGAGTGAAGACGCACCTCAATGCAAGATTCATCGGCTGCCCATGGTCAAGGTGCAAGGCCGCTTGGGCGTCTTTTGGAGTTGTCATCAGAAGAATAGCGACGGCGCATGGTGCAGTTACCGACCAAGAGGAGCTTGAAGTAGATGGTCTTTAGACGTGATGATCTCCTGGTGAGTGACTTTATCGGGTGCTTGCTTCGCCTGAAGCCCTCTCCAAGCGCGGTATCCTCCGGGGTTCACCTTACTCCCGTATCCCGGATGTAGCCGTTTGCCCGGCGGCCTGCCACAGCGCGATGCTTGATTGTTGGCGGCCAATGCGCGAACATTGGACTGCGATGGGTATACGCATTCAGTCCGTTAGGCGGCAGGCAGCGCAGTTCGGTCTAGCAATGGCCGCAAGTACGTTCCTGGTTACGTTCCTGGCGCTCGTGAAAGCTGCTCCAACTTCAGCTCAATCAGACATGTCGCAACTGGCTGTAACTTGGAAACAACTCGACGTGCCAGGCCCGTCGCATCCCGCTGGAAACCTGGTCTACGACGCGGCACGGAACGTAGTGATCATGTTTGGCGGCTGGTCTTGGCAAGGCTCCAAGAATCCGCCTTCAAACGACACCTGGGTGTGGGACGGCACTAGTTGGCAGCTTCAACACACATCGATGTCTCCTCCACCGCAGGAGGGCAGCGGAAGCATGGCATACGACGCATCAAGGCAGCAGGTTGTGTTTTATGGCGGTCTAGGCCGAGATGAAACGTGGACCTGGGACGGCAATACGTGGACTCAGCAGCACCCGGCGTCATCGCCGGGAGGAGCCCGAGACTACGCAGCGATGGCCTACGACGACATATCGGGCACGGTGATTCTTTTCGGCGGCGGTTATGGATTGAAGGGCGACACTTGGAGTTGGGATGGGACTAATTGGAACCAACTTACTCCCACCACGTCTCCGCAACCGCGACTTCACGCACAACTGGCTGCCGCAGGGCCGCATCAGGGGTTAGTGCTTTACGGCGGCTGTTGCAGAGTTTCTGAAAAGCAGGTCATGGACGATCATTGGTTCGACACATGGACCTGGGATGGGGGAACCTGGCATGAGGAGACATCGCTTCCGGCTCCCCGTGTCAATCCGGGGCTTGGGTACGTACCGGCTGCTAACGGCACTTTACTGTACGGGGGAGATTCGCAGCGTACGGTCCCTCCGGGCAGGCTGGAACAGCAACCAGCTACTGGTGACGCCTGGCTCTGGACTGCCGAAGGTTGGAAGCAACAAGCAACCTACGCACCGCTCAGCGAACCTCTAAGCATGAAGAACAGCGTAGTCACAGGAACAAACTCGCTACTTGTGCTTGTTGTGGACCAAGGGCGGCTCACGACCGTAGTGGGCACGATTTCGCCCACCTAAGTCCCTCAGATGTGGTGAGCGGTCCGGCAGCCCGGCTCACTCGGATCATCGGCGGCTTTCGGATCAAGGAAATGTCTTGTGGTCGAGGTAGTCCTGAATGAAGGCTGTTCCGATATCGTGCCGGCCGTTGCTGTTCGCTTCGCAGTCACTCTGCTCCAAAATGTAGCCGTAGATTGCTTGGAGAAATGTGCCAGATAGGCTGAATTGCGCATTCGCATTCGCCTCGAATGCCGCCATCGAAGCGCCTGCCGAGTCCTGGAAGTTACCGCAGTCGCAATTCGCGTTGGTGCAAGGGTTAGTTCCGTTCGTCTCAGTTACGTAGACCCAACCGGTTGAGTCCACGGTATCGTGCATCCACTGCAGATACTGCAATGCCGGATTGTTCACCGTGGATGGATTGCTGTACGACGCTAAGTTATCCGCGTAGCAATGCAATCCAACGCGGTCGAAAACTCCCTCCCCACCATGCCACAACATTGTGTTGTCGGCGATGACCGGATCCACTGATCCCCCAAAATACTGACCGAAGGTTAGAGCTGCTCCTCCGGAGCGCAAATCGTAGCGGTCCCAGTAACTATTAAATGCGCCTTGGGACTCTAGTCCCGATGGACCAGGGAACAACGAAAACACACCGCCGCCATAATGGTTCTTAAGTCCCTGGCTCAAACAACCCATTATTCGCTGGTCGATTTGATACTGTGCTTCCGTGGCGTTGTCGAGTTCATTGAATATGACGATATTGATGCCGCCGTTCTGGACGAAGGTGTCAATGTACGCGAAAAAGTTGTTGCTCTCCAGCCAGAACTCCGCTCCCGACACTGTCCCCACACCGCCTCCGATGTCATTGAAATCGGGATGTCCGGGCGCGTTGAACACTAAGCGAAGTATGCTCTGTTGGAGGGTTGCTCCGCCCCCACTTTGGGCGATGGCGCTCATCGCTTTACTGCACGCATCCTGAAAATCGCTGAGTGAACGTCCCGGATCAGCTATGAGAACCGTCCCCAAACGTCCAGACTGCTGTAGTAGTGTCTGAGCTGTGGGGTTGGCGCTGGCAACGACGGGGCTGCACCAATGGAAACCGGTCCAAATGCTAAGTGGCGGGTCTACCTGATTCACCCAGTTCCTGAGGTCATTAATGTCCCGTGCACTAACCTGGCGGAGGTTAGAGGGAGTGGTGTTGACTGTCCAGAAGGGGACAATTCCCAGAGGCGGAACGTGTGCATACCATAAATCTTGAATTGCGGCGCGCAGCTCTGTGAAGTGGATACCGCGAATATGGGTTGTTGTTTGCACCCAAGGCCCGTCCGTCCAATTGAACGCAGGCAAGTTGTAGAGTTGACGATAGAAGTTGACAGCGCGCCTGAGCTCGTTGATGTGCAGTGCGCGTATGTGGGTGCTAGTTGTGGCGGGATCGTTCGTCCAAGCGCTCATTGACTCATTACTCCATGCTTTCTAAGCCGGGGAGTCAATTAAAGGATCTGCGCAACAGATCGGACGCGCCCCGACATGACAGATTGCTGTATTCTGCTGCTAAGCGCCGCCCTCAGCTGGCGTAGTAGGCTCCACCGTCATCCATCAGCTTGACCGAGCCCGGCGAGTTGTAGATGGTGCCGTTCAGATTCAGGTTGCCACCAAGCAGGATGCCCCCGTTGATGCTGACGTTGTGGCTAAAGATGCTATCTCCAGTCACGCCAATCCCTCCGGAGCCAATCTTTATGCCCATGGTCACGCCGAAGTTGGGATCAACCCATGTGCCGCCACTGCCAAAATATGACTGGCCTAAAACACCGATACCACCTCCACCAACCTTCAGCGCCATGCTTACGCCGGAGGCCGGATCCGTGAAGGTGGTGCCACCGCCCCAAAAATGAGATTCGGCGGGGCCCGAATAGATAGGGCCCGCGAAGTTGTTTGGGGCACTAGTGCCACTGGCATTGATGTTCCCATGCACATCGAGGGCGCACTGGGGAGAAGTCGTGCCTATGCCAACATTACTACCGTAAGCATTAAGGATTAAATCAGCTGTAGATGTCAAATTGCTATTTGCACCGGTGATCAACCCTCTCCCATTGACAGTGCCAATAGCAACGCCAGACGAGGAAGTATCCTTCTGAAAGAAGGCGTTTACACCGTTCGCGTCACCTTTTGTAACATGTAAAGCCTCCAACGGATTCGTTGTCCCAATCCCGACATTGCCGGCATTGTTTATTCGCACTCGCTCTGCAACTCCGGTACTGCCAATCGGAGTAGTACCAATGGTTAAGGCAGTCCCGTTGGCCGTGGTAGTGTAGCTTTCCTCAGCAACAGCATTAATGTTGACTAGACCGACAGTGAATCCACTGCCGTTATAGCCCCTGAAATTAACGTTTCCTAAGGTATCTCCGCTTTGAACAGCCGTTGGAGCAGAGGCGGTTCCATCAGCTCTACGGATAACAAAACGTGCTGCATCTCCGTATGCAGTAAATGAGCTCATTAAGTTACTGGCTGAAGATGAAGGCCAGGTGGTTTGTACGTCAAGGATTGCGGCCGGGCTGGTTGTTCCAATACCGACGCTAGCTCCAAAGGTGACGTTGCCGAGGCTTGCTGGAAAGTTATTGCAGCTGCAATCAGACATCAGTGTTCTCCTTCCATTTGTTGCATGGGGCCAACCGTCAGAATGAACCGGTCATCCCCTAATGGGGCAATATCGGTGAGCTGGGGTACCCAGATGCGAAGCGAAGCTATCAGGTCAGCCTTGGCCACCACCATTCCCGTGATGTTGAGCGGAGGAAGCTGTACCGGTGGCGCTGGTGGCTCAGTCCCGTTGCTGGACTGGTGTTCAAGGGTGTCTGTCTTCGCCGTCATATCTTCCTACTTTCAAATTCCCAAGCCTGCTTCGGCGGCGCGAGCCGGGCGGTGCTGAGGGATCCGCTCGGACGCAGGAGCCCGGCAGTTCACATCACCTCTGGAACGCGTGCGCGTCAGATATCGACTGCCCGTCCGTGCCTTTCTTGAAAGAGCGACAGCGTCAGAGAAGAAGGCTAGGCTAAGTCGAGCCTCATGCTAGGGCAAGCAGTCGCCGTTTGGGAAGTGTCAAAAATGACACACTTTTTCCCTCACGGAATCCAGCCAAGGAGTCGGGCTCGATTTATAAGCCTGACGCGACTCTGAACGCCCGATAATCGGAACAGTTTGGCGATGTGATAGCGCACGCCCCGGTGCGTCATCCGTAACTGGTGCGCGATCTCCAGATCCGAGGCTCCATCCGCGACCAGTTGAAGGACCTTGTGCTGAGTGGCAGAGAGATCACTCGATCGCCCGCGAGCTCCGTTGGGACCGACTCTTTGGGTGTTTCCTTGAGCTGTTGGCAATCCACTGTCGTCGGAGACAAGCATGCAGAACAACCCTCCGCCCAACCCAAGTGTTCTCGGGCTGCGAACTCGTTGTCCCGTCTTATCCCCAAACTCGACGAGCGCTCGCTAGCTTACGGCGGGACTAGCCAAAAAGCAAGGGCGAAGTGTGCTGCTTCGTAAGCATTAGCCGCCTTGTTGCTAGCCGAACGCGAAATCACTTGACACCGACCTGGCGGCGTGTATGATGTGCTACTTGAAGCGACCTAGCTGCGCTTCACCCAATGATCGATTGTTTCGTGGACGGAGGAATTAATGTCTGACGTGTCAACGGTGCAGTTTCCGGCCTATCCTGAGAAAGCTGACGGAGCCGATCTTTCTGGCCCGGTTCAGACACTGCTACAGCAACTTAGTCTTCTGCCAAAGAGCGACGATGCGGACAAGCCGAATGGTTCCCTTCCACCCTTCACTGGGCCGCCCCAAAGCGTGGCCATTATCGAAGCAGGGGCGACAGCGCTGGCCAAATGGTGGGCTGCCGGGCTCGGTACTGTAATCACGGCGGCTAGCTTTACAGCGGCTGTGCAAGGTATCTGGGGCGGACAGTCGGACAATGTTCGGATTGCCATGGTAGGAGGTGCAGCCACGCTGCTTGCGGCCATGGCAATTGCCATCGCCATTATGGTGAGCAGTGATGTGCGTGGTCGGGCGACCGGGACCGTCGCACTTTACCAGGCACGGGCGCAGGTTGCTGTGACATTCCTGAGCCTGAGCAAGGACCTGAAGGTGGTCGACTCGGTTGCCTCAGGACTAGCGGACAAAGTGTCGAATGCTCTGGCCGACTCCGTAAAAGAGCAGCTCAAGCAAATGCCAATACTGAGCCAAGCATCTGATGCACTGTTACAGGATCTGATTGCCGATGGCAACCTGCAAATCAAGGTCAAGGGTGGCGATTATCAGCCAATAACTGGGCTGACATATAAGGACCCTAACGGCCCAGCGACCGAGACTGTTCTCTTGTCGGACGTGGCTGGCGTCAAGACAGCTTAGTTAGTATCGCCGGACCATCGAGAAGCTTGAAAGTGCAGCCTCCGCCAGGTGAAAGCACCCTTGAGCGCTTTCGGAGAGAGGAGCAATTTGCTGACCTCATGCTCCTCGCCTGGTCGCAGGTCGAGTTCAACCTTAACCAGCTTCTGGCGAGGGAAAATGCGCTGTTTCACTCGGACGGGGCGTTTCAGTCGCTTGTGAGGACGCCCAAGTTCGGTACGTTCGGAAAGCGGCTGCGATTCCTGCTCGAGCGAGGGGTGGTCTCGCCAATTGAATACCAGCAGATTCGCGATTTTGCTGACTACAGAAACCAGCTCTTCCATGGGGACGATTGGGCCTTCTTCGTTAAGGAGCACGCCGAGAGGACGGCAAGAATGGATCAGGCTACCGGCGTGGCGGCATTAACAATGGAGATACTATTTCGCTGAGCTAAAGCCACGCGTGCTCACGTGCAGCCTGATGCTCGCCGGGGAATGCCCCGACAGTCACGACGCGGCCTCGTCACCTACTCTGCGTTGTTCCGCAAGCAATCGCTGTTGATCCCAAGACGCTCAAGAAACGCGGCAACCTTCTCGGCGCCTGCAACCTCTAGTCAGGCCTGTTGACCATTTAGCGAGTGGCTAAGCTGAGACTGAGTCGCTGAGGCTGAACGGGCGCTTTTTGAAGCTGCCTCCATCATGGCCTCGCCATCATGTCGCCAGATCCTCCACACCGTGCTCGCTGCGCTCACACCGTGTCCAGCCAAGCCCCTCCTGAAGCGCCCGTCATATACTGAGCCAGGTTCCTTAACGAACCAGGAGGCCGTTGGAAGAGGAGCGACTGATATCGCTCAAGGAAGCGGCCGCCCGCAGTGGACTCAGTGACAGATTCTTACGAACTCTCTGCAGCAAAGGGACGATCGAATGCACCAGGGTTGGTTCTTACTGGGCCACAACATGGCGGGCAGTCGCTGACTACCTAGGGGACGCTCAAAAGAGAAGTCGAGATCCCCTCAAGAGAAAACGGCCATAACTTGTTCCGACTTCGGATATACTAGTCCTACCGAGTCCTCGGCACCCGTACCCTGGCGCTCTTCGCACCAGAGACTTGAGCTAGGAGGCTTCCGCGATGGACGGCGGCGGTAGCGGAACCTAAGGACCTCTTTTGGTCAGCGGGAAGCGGCGGGCATGGCCAGTCCGTCGCTTTTTTGCTACCACTCCCAATACACAGTTAGCTTGGCATCAATCTCAGGTGTGGGCGCCTCAAACGAGACGAGAGTGCGGCCGTTTGAGAGCTCGACGACCGGCAACTCGAACTCATCCTCTCCATATCGAAGGACTGCCTTTTTGCACGGGCGCTCAGTCGGGAATACGACATTGCGGGTCAGGCGTCCGACAGGATGGTCCGCGACCGTCTCGACCCACTCCTCTTTCTTGGTAAAACCGCCGACGATGCTTCGGGCAATGCCAAAACTCAGCTGCTCGCCCTTTGCCGGCAGCTTTTTTAGACCAACCAGTACATGGCGAACCTCGTCCACCTTGAACGAATCTCTTATCGGACCGGCGGTGTGCTCATAGGAGTGGGCAACTGCGCCGTCTCCCCAGAAATGATCAAGCATGGCTGAGATGCCGTTTTGAAGAAAGCGCACCCTTTCGCGCCGGATCTCTGTCGCGCGAATCCCATAAGGATCACGCAAGAGCAGGGTTGTGTTGTAGTCAAGGACTTCATATGGAGCTTTGTTTGCATCTTCCGGAAGAAGCGCTTTGCGAAGTATCGGAGAGCTCTTAATCAGCCAGTAAAGCTTCAGTGACATTGGTGGCCGGTTTGGCTGACGGGCGCTCATAGGTCGCTTGCTTATACCAGATTCTGCCACCAGCGGTCAAGTAAGAAACAGCCTTTTGGCCGCTTGACTGCTATAGATGAGATGCGTTACAATGTAACGCAGTATAGACCTATGTCTTGAGCCATGATTTACGTTCGTCGACTGATTTGGGATGAGTTCAACATCGCGCACATCGCGGGGCACGAAGTCTCCCTGGATGAGGTCGAGCAGGTTTGTCATGGCGACGTGCTGGTTCAGCAGGGCCATTCGGGCAGAATCGTTGTGATCGGCCCAACCAGCGCCGGCCGCATGCTAGAAGTAGTTCTGGATCCGGAGCAAGAGCGCGGTGTTTACTACGTTGTTACTGCGCATACGGCCAGTAAGAAGGACCGGGCGCTATATGAGAGTGAAAGGAGGTGATTGGAGATGACTAAAGAGAAAGAAGCGAAGACTCCCAGCCGGATTCCGCAGTTCTCGTCAAGGCAAGAGGAGGCAGACTGGTGGGATACCCATGATCTCGCTGATTATCAGGACGAGTTCAAAACCGTGAAAGTCCGGTTTGCCAAGAACCTATCTCAAGGAATCACGATTCGTCTCGATCCCGAGACGCTCACCCAGCTTCGCACACAGGCCCATCGAAAAGGTATGGGACCGACGACGCTAGCTAGGATGTGGATTCTCGAGCACTTGCAGGCCAATTCACCAGCTCGGTGAACTGCGCTTAGCTGCCGCTAAACGCCTCTATTCCGCTCGATCCGGATCACAAGGGATCAATAGACCTCGTACTGGATCTGTAAGCCGACGGATTTCCCCTCTTGACATAATAGCAATCGGGCGGCATATAATCGAAGTTAGGCGCAACTTGCTCCTGGGGAGCGTCAAGTTGGAGCAAGTTGAGAGCCGCCACCATGGACTTGCCGTACCTAAAGTTCTTTGGCCTCAAAGAAGAACCGTTTTCGACGGTCCCCTCTCCGCGCTACTTTTTTCTGACCTCAGTTCATTCGACAGCGCTTGAAAAGACGGCCTATGTCGTCGGCGCCAAGAAGGGCCTTTCGGTTGTCTTCGGCGATACCGGCACAGGCAAGTCGTCTTTGGCTCGACTCCTCCACCAAAAATTCCTGGACCAGGGCATTGTCTCGGTTCTGCTGACCAACCCAAGCTACCCCACGCCAAACAGCCTGCTTCGCACGATCGCGCAGGAGTTTGGCACGACTCGAACAGACAAGAGCTTCAAGGGCATGCTCGACATCTTCAAAGGCTTTCTTATTGAGCAGGCCCTCCAGCAGGGCAAGACCGTGGTCCTGATCATTGATGAGGCTCAGACGCTTCGGCCCCCTCTTCTTGAGCTGCTTCGCCAGCTCATCAACTACGAAACAAACGACACCAAGCTTTTGCAGCTGGTGCTGTTTGCCCAGGACGAGCTTCGAAACACTTTGGCGCGGCCGCGCCAAGATAACTTCCGCTCCCGAGTGGTCATGGCCTCAACCCTTGAGCACCTCTCGCTTGAGGAGTTGCGAGCGATGATTCGCTTCCGTTGGGAAGTTGCCTCCGGCGGACGCCAACATCCATTCACAGACGACGCAGTCGCAGTCATCTTCGAGCAGTCGGCTGGAATGCCCCGTGAGGCCAATATTCTGGCCGATAATTCGCTTCTTCTCGCCTATTACGCCAACAGCCCCAAAATCAGCGGCGAGTATGTAAATCAGGCCGTTTCAGACCGCAGGGCCAACCTTAGCCGCAAGGAGGCTGCCTAATGGCTGACAACAGTCCGTTCAGCGGCCTTAAGCTCAGCGACCAAGTGGACAGTCCCACTCGCCCACTCGATCAGCAGCTCTTCAGCTCCCCTACTTCAGTTGCCGCTAAGCCGGAACCCGCGCCCAAGCTTGATGCTGCAACGCCGGTCAAAGAGAGCTCAGCCGGCCAAGCTCAGAAACCAGCGAATCAGGATTCCCTACAAATAGGGAAAGAGGGAAGTAGGGAAATAGGGAAAGAGGCCTCCCTAGAGGGAAAGAGGGAAGTAGGCCAACTTTTCAATCTAAGTGATAAGCCCGCCCGCAAAGACAGCTTCCTGTTTACGGACGAGGAGTTTGAAGCGATGGATGATTTGAAGCTGGATCTTCGTCGAGTTCACGGCCTAAAGGCGACCAAAAACGATCTGGCTCGCTGCGGCTTGGGATTTCTGTTGGACGATTACAACCACCGCGGCGACAAAAGCGAGCTTGTGACGCGAGTGAGGCAGAAAAAGGTCAATCAATAGCTCACCCCTGACAACCGCTTGCTTTTACCTTACAATCGCCCCCGGCCGCTAATTACGAAGGGGAATTCTGTTGGAACTAAGCGAGCGCTGCCGCGTTCCTGGCTGTCCCAGCTCCTACGCGCTCGTTGCAGGTGCCGTGCCGATACCGCTCTGCGCCCACCACTATCTCGACCTTGCCGAACTGCTAGCTGAGTCAGGGCTGTCCCTGCCCGAGTATGCCGGTGACCTGCGGCCGTTCATCAATCAGCTCAAGTAGGGAAGTAGGGAAATAGGGGAGATAGGCCTCCCTAAGAGGCAAAGAGGGAAGTAGGCCTCGAAGCCTCCCTCCCTATAAATAGGTTGACTCGAGCTCCCCTGATATGGTTCTCTGCCTTCAGGTGGGTCGCAGCCTACCCAAGTTTTCCCTCGATTGAGGTTTCCGAAGAAAAACTTGTCGCGGGTAACCGCGCGCATAAGGCTGTCGCGAAACGTCTGAAACGACTGAGACTCATTGCAACGCTCTGGCTCATGCCAGATAGGGGAGAGGCCATGAAGGGCTGGGTACCTGAGTTACTTCGGCGCAAACAGTCAGCTACCGCTGACCTATAGAAAAACGCCAGCGGCACGCTGGCGCCAAGTAGCAATAGATCGAGGAAGTGAGGGCGGCGAGGATGGTTCCTGGTCTTTCAATCCGGCGCAGCCGCAAAGGAAGACAGGCCGCCTAGTGGGAATCGTTGAAAACAGCCAGTAACAGCGTGGCGTAGGATCTGCGCAGCATGCTTCCTGATTTGGGTGGGCTATTTCCTGACTCGAGCTACTCCCGGTTTATGGCTAAAGAGGGCACCGGACGGTGCATCAACTGCGGCTTTCTGGGCAAGATGGGAATGGATTTCGACCATCCGGAGCGTTTCTGGGATATCGAGCGCGCAACTCTCTTTAATAGACAGCAGGGCAATCTTTTCAAGCTCGACTACAACAAATACAATGCTTGGCCAACCTGTTACATCAGTGCCTACCCAATCGACGAAGAGGTTGCCGCGAGCGACCATTCCGGCGATCAAACGTGGGGAAACTCGAAGCAATGCGACGCGGCAGCCAAGGTCATAAGGAAGAATCGCCGCTGCAAGAGTTGGACACCCTGGCTTCAGCACCTTTCGCCCGGATGGCACCTTGAGCACGATCGGCTCCGCAAGATGGACCGTCAGAATCGAAACATTCAGAAAGTCATCCTTTTTATCGCCGCTCTATCGCTCATCGTTAGCGTGGCCTCGGTGCCAACGGGCCTGAGAAACTCCCCGCAAACCAATGTGGCTGTTGAACAGCCTACACCGGCAGCCGACCCATCGCCCAGTGGACGAGACTCCATATCTCGGTCTGAACTGGACAACGGCCCTACTCGAACACAAATCGTGCCCGGCTAGGGGACTAGAGTCTCGGCTAGAAATCGAGGCTCTAGTGGAAGCTCTACTGTCAGCCACAGCCTCAATGAGGATAGAAACTCCTCGAGCAGTGGACTGGTCCGTAACCGGACGATTGGAGCAAGGGGGGAAGAACCTCGCCTTCGCTCAGAGGATGCCAAGGCAGGGGGAGTCAGCGCCACCGGTCTCTGCGTTCCCTAAACTGCGTTTTGCCGCTGACTCCCCCTGCCCCTCTCGCCTTCAAATTTGTAGTGGAAGAAATGTGATCAGTCGGCGAGAGGGGCATCCCCCGCAAGCGGGGGCCGGCCGCGGCGGGAATTCCCCCCTTGAACCCTCCTTCCCTTGCGGCATAGGGAGCGCACTTCGTGCGGATGACCTATCGGTCGGAGCGCTGCGTTCTGATGAGCGCAGCGTAGATCTCCTGAACCATTCTGTCGGGCTTATTCTTGGCCGGTCGCTCGTGCAGGTATCCGATGACCTCAATGCTCTGGCCCTTTTTGAGCGCTTCGCGGTGCTGTTCGGCAAGCGTGCCGAACGCAAGGACTTGGTGCCAGAGCGTCGCTTCCTCTTGGCGTTCCGCTAGAGGAAAGCGAGCGATGAGCGTCCCCTTTGCGGACGTGCGAAAAGTCGGGTCGGCGCCGAGCCGACCTTGGATGGCAACCCGAGTCTGGCCCTCCTTTTCGCGAGACTGCTCCGCAGTTTCTTCATCGCCTGAAGACGGAAGCGCTCTCGTCGACGGTTCCGCCTCAAGCGCCTGATGCGGCGCTATGAATAGGCTCACGTCGCCTTGCGCGCTGAAGCCAAGGCGCAGGTCATTACCGTTGGTGCGATTGATAAGCGAGATGCTTTCCTCATCTGAGGGCACCTCGGCATCCGGGAGCACTGGCGCTATCTGGCTGACCTCAATGCGAAGCCCTTGGCAAAAGACTCTGGCGGCTGACTTCTCAGGAAACAGCTCGAGGGCAGTTACCGGAGGATTACCCAGACCCATCACGAGCCGGCTGCCCGCGCCAAGCTCAGGATCTTGGACTGGGACAGGCTGGGTCTTGAGGTGGAAAGCCAAAAGATCAATGTCCCAGCGCTCCTTGCCGCGCTTTGGACCTCGACGTTTACGCGCCTTATCAATTGGAATAGGCTCAGGCAGAGGCTGAGGTTCGCCTTCCTTCATAGGCTGGTGGCATTGATTACCTCCGCCTTGGCCCTATCAAAGTCGAAGACCGCATCAGGGATGGTTGCTCGGTGGACGGTGGCCTGAGTGAGCAAGCGAGTGAGAAGCTGCGGGTATCGCCGCGGTACCCGCTTTGTCAGACGATGGGCTAGACCCTCGTCGTAAAAGAGTAGAAACACCTCGTTCTGGGCCCGCAGAGCCTCCAAATTCGCCCGTTGATCCGGGTCATCGAGATTGCTAAAGGTTTCCAGCCGAAGAGACGAATCTGGCCTATCGATGAGGCTTAAAACCGTTCTGATCACGGGAGCCGTTGGTTGTCGGTGCAGCTCGTGCATGAAATGAATGAGCAGGCGCCCACGGGCACGTTCTATCTCGTGCGTGGGCGCTTTGATGATGTAGCTCGCACCGAGGTTAGTGCGCTCAAGCAAACACGTGAACTCTTGGGCTACCAGAAAGCTCGCCAGTTCTGGCGGAAGAGGCGCACCGGGTTCTGGGCGCGATCCGTCTGGTCGAGGGTGTTCCGGGATCATCGTGCAGGGCTCAATGCCGCTGCACAGTTATCGAATCAGATTTGCTGGTCGGTTGTCAAGTAGCCACCAAACTGGAGCGCTAGCGCGGGCTAATAGCCATCATCGACCCCAGCTACGCCAACATGAGCGCTACGGAACTGGTACGAGAAATGCGGTTGACGTGAATTTTCGGCGCAGCGCAGGTCAGATTGTCAAGGTCTACCCGCGATACCCTGGCGGCGACGACGCCTGTTGTTCGTTCCGTCGAATGCTTAGGTTGTGGATTATGAGCCTATGTGAACAACACAAACGCAACTCAGCTCGATTGGCCGAGCTAGCCAATTTTGGTTATCGAGATCCAAACTTCAACACCGCCCGCTTGAAATATCATATAATCCTGCCGATCACTGAGTAAGTACTTTAAATAGTCAAAATACAGCCGCAGACGGTTGGGGGAAAGAGGTCGACATTGCCGACCCGCCAACGGGGATAAGCCGCGGGGCAAGCCAACTGGCAAAACAGACTCCAACTGATCGGCACCCGGAAAGTTTGAGCAGTACTCAAACGCCCAAGGGTAAAGCTGGAGCGATCCAGTGCACATCTCAGGCCACCAAACGGGTCCCCGACGCCGACTCGACCGATCCGCGGTCATGTTGCGACTGTCTTTTGCAGGAGCAGACAATGTACCGCCGTCCGGCAAACGAGGTGAATCGCCTCGAGAATCGACATAAGACCCGGGGAGTTCTATACTCGGCTTCATCGCATCCGTCTGCCGTCCTGCACCCAGGTAGGGTGCGGTGAGCAACAACGTACCCTCCCTTTCCTACGGGCCGCTCGATCCCTTTCGGTCGTATCCCCAAATTGGTTCACCACAGGAGAGGGAGTCGCTGGGCCAGGCCTATCCCGCCTGGTTTTTTGCCGAGGATGGACTGATTCGAGCTGCTAATCTGCTCGCCTTTTGGATGTGGGGAGCCCTCGACCCGCAGTCTGATGAGCTTGCTGCTGACAATCTCTTAGGTATCCATGTCTTCGGCGTTATCTTGCGTTGCTTGGACCGGATTCCCATTGAACGCAATCTTGCATTCTTTGCAAAGAAGTTTGCCGTACTCAAGAAATTGGCGAGGCTCTATCCGGTTATAGCGGCACCTATGGTTGAAGGTTTCCGCAAGAACGCAGATCTACGTCGTTTATACGATGCTGCCCAAGAGAGCCCGGACTTTGAGTGGTCATACCGCTTGACTCTACAGCCGCCAGCACTAGTAACCGATATGACGTTTCTTGAGACAGAGGTTGATGTTTATCGAGTTATTGAAGGTGCAAAGGCAGTTGGATTCATTGCCACTTATCGCCCCTGCGATGACCCGACCAGACAGCTATTCGTGCGTGAGCGCAAGTTGCTGGTTGACAGGTATAGCGAGCAAGCGTACATTCAACATATGGGGGGCGTCGAGTTCAATCCTGGCCAGCTGTCTGGTTCTCCCGAGTGGGTGCCAGTTACCGATGCCGTCGGGGCCTTAGCCTCGGATCTCAGGGCTGTAAGGCCAAACGGGAAGGTGCGGATTTACTGCGGCGAAGCTGATCCGACTATATATAACCACCCGCAGGTTTTGGACGCCATTGAAGAGGTAACGCGAAAGAATGCCCAAATCCGGGCAGTTACTGGCCCGGTAGTGCTTGTGGACGATAAAGGAGTTAACGAGCTATTGCGATTGCCTCAGCGGGGTCACGCGATTTACCATCGTGCTTTCAGAGGGCCTGAACATCACTTCAGGGTGGTCGAGTCTGAGTTGGCGGGATACCGGCTGTGGACTGAGTTCCCTCACCGGCCGATGGAGTTAATGCGAACACGCCGAATTATGAATCTTACAGCGGTGTCTCCAGAGCGCTACCAGGAGCTCGCCGAGTACCATAAGTTGTTGTTCGAAGCGTCGGCGACTCGCGCTGAAGAATGGTCTCGTGATACAGACGTTACAATGCCACTCGTGACAACTAGCAAAGAGTACGCGACCCTGATCGAAGAGCTGTCAAAGGCGGACGACGATCCAGAGTTCTTGTTTCCTGATGAATTGCTAGCTCTAGACGAACGAAAAAGACTAGTACCCTACCACGGGTAATGCAGTCGCCTACTGAAGCACCAAGTGTTCCAGACGCCTTTCGGCCAGAGGTCAAAAGAGATTCATTAGTCGTTCTGGTAACAGACATCCGAGGATCGACCCAAGCCCTTCAGCAATGTCCGGATGAGGATCACCGACGTTTCCTCAGTGGCTTCTGCGATTTAACGGACGAATCCCTCAGGGCCTGGACTTCTGACAAAACGGCCTACCATATTAATGCCTTCCTGGGTGACGGCTTCCTTGCGTTTTTGTGCGATATCAATATCAAAGGTCAGCCGGTCTCACTTAACAGTGGTGCGCTGAGCGCCGCTATCCATGCAGCAGCTGATATGAGGAAACGGTTTAGGCGCTGGTGCGATACCATAGCCCGTGAGTTAGGCCACGCCAAACCAGCCCTGCGGAAAGACTTTCAAGGAATGGACCTGGTTGCGGGACTTACGTTTGGCGAGATTCCTTATGGGCGGTTCACAAGCCTACAACACTTGCCAAGTACCGGGATTGGTGAGGATGTTCTGAAAACGTTCCGCTTAGCACAGTCCGCGCAGGGCGGGGAAATCCTAATTACTGAGGAAGCTTACCGGGTGCTTGAGCGTCAGTCGTTCCGGGTTAGTCAAAAAGCGCTTCCGAACGTCCGTGGCTTTCCAAACGGCATATCGTGCTATTCTGTGTTCCCCCGGAGTATTAAGCGCTAAGCGATCAAGTTACATACGTTTGCTCATGTAGCTGATGGGCAGAATTAACTTGGTTTGAGACATAGAGGCCTATTGGTTCGACGGCGTGCGGCCGCTGCGCCCGCTATCCTCACCGTTACAAAACTTCCAGTTAGCCAGTTACGCGGCTGAGCCCCAGCGGGGGCTGTAAGGCAAGGGCCCTTCGCCCCTCAGCCACAAGGGTCGAGATGAACGTCCTCAGCTGCGCCTCGGCCGCCCTTGCAGCTTTCACCCTCCGCTTAGCTCGTTGAGCAGGTATCGAAGGCAATTAGCCTTCAATTGAACAATGGTTCAGAGGCAGAAAGGAGGTGAGAAGGATGCAAACGCGCAAGATTGTGAAGATTGTTATGGATACGGGCTGCGAGATGACGTTCCAGGGTAGCGATTCAATCCTGGTCCTGGAGGCCGCCTATCAATGGCTCGGTAAGAAGGGCGAATGGTTTCCCAAAGCAAGAGTCACGCAAGTTACGGTTGATGGTCGAAGGATTGCCTAGCCGCCGCTGTATCAGCCGCTGGCTTTGGACGCTTTCAGCAAATCACGTATACGCTGCAGCGACATCACGTTAACTTCACGCTGGGATTGACGCTTCGCCTCGCGACTGCCCTAAATGTCTGAGTAGGGGAGTCGTCACAAAAGACCTCTAGTAAACGGGACGATTGACTCCCGGTCGTCTTCTAACTTACCATAATAACTTGTAGCTTTAACCAGATATGCTGCCCAAGAAGACCCAAAATCTGCGGGTAGGGATTGGTGAGCAAAACATTCTCTTTGCTCTGGCCACCTACCACTACCTCTCGGCGCAGCAACTCTGCCGCCTCCTTTACAGTCCCTCCTCCTTAACCTTTGTTCAGACCAAACTCAAAGAGCTCTCGGACGGCAAGTACTGCCAACGACTGTTTTTGCCCCGGCCATCGCGGTACGGGTCAGCCCCATCTGTTTATCGATTAGCCAGCAAAGGCCTGTCCTATTTGTCGGCATCTGGCAAGCAGGTGGGCCGCTATCGTCCAGTGGAGGAGCGGGCGCACTCGTACCTTTTTCTGGCACATACCCTCGCCGTGAACTCGGTCCTGATAGCTGCGGCGCTGCTGTGTCGCACCTCACCTGAGTTCGTGATACGCCGAATGGCCCATGAACGGGACCTGAAGCGGGAGCCAATGACCGTGCTTGAAGGTGACGGTCGCAAGCTAGCAGTCATTCCTGATGGTTACCTTGACTTCGCCGTCAACGGTACCCACCAAGTCTGCATATCGCTAGAGATCGACCGCGGAACCTATGAGCAGAAAGTTTGGCGGCAGAAGGTGCGCGCCCTTCTTGCTGCGGCTTCTGGACCATATCAGCAGCGCTTTGAGACAGCCTCCCTGACGTTTGCTGTAGTGGCCACTCCTGGAGAGAAGCGACTTTGGGAGTTGATGCGCTGGACCGAGGCCGAGTTGAAGGAAGCGAGCCAGGACCAGCGGGATCTTTTCCGTTTCACTGGCGCTAATCCTGAGACTGCGTCGCCTCGAGCGCTCTTTCTCCATCCGGTTTGGTTTCGGCCGTTTGACAAGACGGGCCGGCCGCTCCTGGAGGGGGTTCGCTCTCAGGCAGCATGAGTATTTGGTCTCCGATGAGGCCCAAGCTGGTGCTGGGCAGCTACGGACCGATCTTTAGCCAGTACGCACTTGGCCCGGCCGAGGTGGCAACGCATAAGCACCTCCTCGGGGTCACCGGCATGGGGAAGTCGATGCTCATGGCAAGCATGTTTGTCCAGCTGCTCAATCAAGGCGTTGGCGTTGCTCTGATTGACCCGCACAGCGACCTGGCGCTCAACATCCTCGGGCTGCTTTACGACACAAAGTTCTTCGACCATCCGCAAGCGTTTGACCGTTTACTGTATGTCGACTTCGCCCGAAGCGACCGTGCTCTGCCGTTTAACGTTCTCAATCAGCCCTATGACGACCACACTGTGGCTAGAAACATTGCCGAGGTGTGCAAGCGGGCGTGGCCCGCTTTGGGTGACGGTTCAGCCCCCAATTTCGAAAACATAATGCTGGCCGCGACTCTAGTTCTTGTACAGAACCATTTGCCTCTAACCGAATTGCCGCGACTGCTCACCGACAAAGCCTTCAGAGATGGACTGCTCCAAAACGTCACTGACTCCGTTGTAGTGGACTTTTTCCTATCCCGGTTCGATCGTTGGGGGAAAGAAGCGCCGATGCTTATCGAGAGCACTCTCCGGCGGGCGTTCCTTTTGACGTTCAGCCCGGCTCTTAGATACTCGCTTGGGCAGCGCGAAAACGCCCTCAATTTTCGCGACCTGATGGATAGGGGCGTGAGCCTGATCTGCAATCTAGGTGGGCTAGACGAGGACAGCCAGCGATTTCTGGGCTGCCTAATCACGGTGGGATATGAGATGGCAGCCTTGTCCCGAGCCGATGTGCCAGAAGAAGCGCGCCGTCAATACCACTTGATCATCGATGAGTTCTCGATGTTTAGCGCGCAAAGCGAGGAGGCGCTCGCACGAATGCTCAGCCTGACCAGGAAGTTTGGGCTTTACTGTACGCTGGCTCACCAATCCTGGACTCAGCTCAGTCAGCGGCTTCAGGGCGCACTCGGAAACTGCATTGATGTAGCTTTCAGGCTCGGTCGTGGTGACGCTGTTTGGGCGGCGCCGCGCTTCGGGCAATTCGACCCCTACTTGGTCAAGCATGAGGTTCTCGATCCGGACCAGGTAGATCGAACTCACCCGTTGTACTTCAATGTGCAGGAGACGCACGAAGGCTGGGCCAGGGCGCTTGAAGAGCTCAGACCTCGAGAGGCATACGTGAAGGTCGCCAATAGGACAGCAAAAATCCGGACGCTCAAGTTTCCACCAAGAAAAGCTTCTGTCAGCGAGTTGCGGGCTTTGACCGACCAGTATGCAGCGCAGCTAATGCGACCTCGCTCTGGTGGTGAAGAGAACACAAACGAGCAACGGCCAATGTCGGCGCAAGGGCAGCTCGTGTTCAGATCGGTGCCGATCAAGGACCGGTAGCGGCTAGCCGTCAGTTGGAGGCTGCCTTGTAGGTCTTGGCGGTGAGCGACGGGTGTCCTCCGAGGATTCCAATCCGCCATCGATGTCCGGTACAGGTCAACTGGCGGGGATCCGAGCCACCAACTGCAACGCAGGTTGGTTGGCGACGATACCCCCCAAACTCTAATTGTCCTCCATCTGTCAACGATCAAACTTCGACTTTTGACGTATCGCGCAGCGTCCAATTCGGGGATACTCACGTCCCCGGCAGGGATAAGTGCAAGGCCAAACCGGGACTTGCAAACGTCGGTCGGTTGCTATAGAATGTGCTCCTTTATGAGCAAGGAGGCAGAGAACGAGACACGGCTTGTTAAAGGTGGTTCATATGTTGGCCCCGCATTGTTGGAGCATCTCGCAGACCATCCCTGTCCTGCGTGGGATATCCCTGGCTGTGTCGAAGCTCTTCGGGCCAGCGTCAGCTTCTATGCCGATGAGGACGGCGATCACTACGAACTGTTCCTCAGTCAGCTGCCATTGCACAGACGCAACGATGGCAGTGGGTCCCTTACCGAATTGCAGTTTCACCCGACCCGCAATGAAGCACGCGCCGTTTGCGGACCTGGAGAGGTGGCTCTCAACCATGTGGTTGGGGTTGTCGTCGGTGCGCAAGGAGTTGAGATCCGGTCTCGGACCCCAAATTCAGCATCAATTCTCGTGGTCAGTGCTCTGGGTGGCCTTGAGCTCCAGGTCAGCGGTCCAGGGTCAGGAGCGCAGTTCGTTCTGACACTCACTTAAAGATGTAGGGAAATCCCCCCAAAAAACACCCAAAACAATGGTCGGCGATCACGGTAAGCGTGGCACCGTTTTTTCATCAACCCGTTGGAGGTGCTTCTGTGGCAAGCGAAATACTCTACTTCGACCCTCTGCGTGGGGTACGTGACGCCCGCAGGGTTGGTGGCCCGACTCGGATGAGCGGACTGGTTGCCCGCGACGGATCTGCGGCAGTTATCGATTTCGACCGGGGCGGCCGGCGGATGACCCTCTCAGGGCTCGGTTGTATTCCTGACGACATCAGTGTTGCGTTTTCGATTTATCCAGCTGGGCTGGAAGGTCGGCGGACGCTTCATATTGCCCGGCCCAGCACGTCGTTCCTCAAACTCAACCGAACTCAGCGCGAGCGGGTGATCCCTTTTCTAGGTGAGTGGCCGTTTCGCTCTCACACGGTTGGGCATGACTTTGACATCCTGCCAGAAGCGCTTGAGGCATGGCGAGATTTCTGTGACCGCCGCCGAGAAGAGCAGGCGGCTTTCCTGGCCCAGATCGCATCAGGCATCTTACGTCCTCAGTTCCTAAAAGCGGCTTGATGCGCAGATTGACTGGAGAAGCTCATGGGCAACCTAATTTCATTTCCAATCGAGACCAATCGGCAACCCCGGCAGGATAGCAGTCAACCCAGTCCTGCACCAAGCATGCCTTCCATCGCGCCAGCCTCCTGTTCGTCGCGGTCATCCACTAATGCGGTCCAGGAAGTATCAGCTGGCGGAATCTGGCTTCCTCATTACGAGATGATGATCGTCGATGACGATCCGCACTTTCTAGATGTCGGCTTGCTTAAGAAGGCTGCTTTGGCGAATGGTTTCCAACTGCGCACTACGTGGTGCTACTCCGTACCCGAGGCACTCGCCAAAGTCGAGATTGTGAACCCGGTTTTCATTTTGCACGATCTCGGCAAGGTTTTCGATCAGTTTACTGGCGATATCTCCGACCCCGCAGGTGGGGTCGCCGGGATCCTGGCGCAAATGTCCCTAAATCGGAAGCGGAAAATCGGGGTCGCTTCCAAGCTCTGGGAGCCACGTGTGGTTCACCCACTACTGGAGCTTGGGGTCAGTTACTTCGACAAGCCCAGCATCCGACCGGACACGATGAACGAATTCGCCCTCTGTATCAAGCTCATTTTGAAAGGGGGCCGATACGTAAGCCCTGCAGCCAGCGCGGCCGACGAACCTAGCCAGCTACAGCCGAGCGACCACCGCGAATTAAAGCTCATTCCTCTAATGCAGGGAAGAAACCTAACCGAATTTGACGGTCGACGAGTTGCTCGTATGGCTCGTGATCACATGCGTACTGGGATGGAGCAGTTCCTTGCAGGCACTATTTATGCACAGCCTCGACTGTTTACAACTGGGGTGCCGGCAGCTCCCGAGGCCGAGGTTTGCTTGGTTGCGACTGACGCTGAGCAGATAACGGTGGTAGGTGCTCACCTTAAGCAGCAAGCCCCGGTTAACAGTCTTACGAATAGACAGCTCGAGGTTCTTGAGCTAGTTCGCCAAGGCCACAGCTCTCGCGAGGTCGCCCACTGCTTGAGTCTCTCACCCGCCGCTGTCGAGCGCCGGCTTGCGGGTGCTCGGAAGAAGCTGAACCTACGAGGTGCCCCTGCGGCTCAAGTGGCTCTCAAGGCCTTGGGTGGCGGCGAGCCAACGGTTTCAAATCTGACCGTTGTGCCACTGCGACGGTCCGATGGACCGCGACAGCCCTACCCCGCAGGTGGGTCACCGCTTGCTGCGGCATAAGCCATAGCGAATCGAAAAAGGTCAGACACAGCAAAACACTCTTGGTGGGGCTAATTAAGGAATGTCCAAACGACGCATTGACCTGCCTAACGGAGTGAGCGTGTACATCGATGATGCCACCGTGGTTTACAGCGAGCACACCGAGAGCTACTTGACACGTAGCGAGGTTGCCTTTCTCAGTGCGCATTTCGCTGCTCGCGGGGGCCTTGTCTCGCACGCGGCCCTGAAAGACGGTTTTCAGATAGGCGATCCAAAAAAGGTTGCCCATCAGCTTAGGCTCCTCTTTGAAGACACGCCGTCTGCCCCCCGCATTCTCGTTAGTCTTCACGGCCTCGGTTATCGACTTGTCGGTTGTCGCTTCTGTTTTGACGAAGGATTCGAAGGCCGGTTGGCGGCAGCTTAACTGGCGCCATCGTCCGCTGATCAAGCTCCTCGATCCTCCCCCGAGGTTGCCACGTTTCGCCCACCAACCGCAGTCATCCTCCGAGACAGACGCTCATAGAGTGGGAGCGGACTTAACAAGGAGGTGAACAGCGGTGATTTCAGAGCCTTTTCCGGTGGTGGCAATGTCTACGGCATTGGCGGCAGTTGGTATCGGTGGGACTCTCAAGCTGACCCGAGAGGGTCAGAACCGGGAGGAACGTCGTAAAAACAAGCAGTTGTTAGAGCTTGCGATGCAAGCGCGGCCCCCGGGCAGCAGCGATCTCATCAAATACGAGTCCTCGCCGCAGGAAGCAGGACCAGGGCCGTTTTTCGTGATCGGCCAGGGCACAGTGGGCCTTAAATTGGCATCGCGCTGGCTTGAGGAACTGAACGCCGCCGGTAAAGCCCATCTGGTTGGTGTGGTTCTTCTGGTCGAGCTCGATGCTCGCTGGCGGCAGCGGTTCGAAGCTCAAGTGGCTGACGTCTTCCGGAATCGAATTGTCTTCGTTAAGAGCGCCTCATTATCTGGTGGCCTCGGCAATCGCAAGTACGAACATGTGCTTAATCTGATTGGCCGCTGGGGACCTGCACTCCTCGGCGGCATTCAAGCCGCTCGGGACCTTTATTTGAAGAGAAATTTTGGCCGCGAGCCGTCAGTCATCCTCATGTTCGGCGGTTTTGGCGGATCTGCGCCCCTGGGGGTGTTTTCGATTAAGGAGTTGTCTCGCCTCTTCAAGAACACCAAGTCCTATGCTGCCTTGGTCCTGCCTTCGATAAGCAATCTGAGGCGGCGTGCCAAATACGTCATCGAACAGCTCAAGGTGGCGGGATTGGATGGGGTGGTATTGGCGGATAACGCTGCCAATCCAGTACTGAACGACGCCGGGCTAGTGACTGGCCTTGCTGTCCTCGCGGCAGGATCGGATGAAGCCGACGCTCCGATTGAGGCTAATAACGCCCTGTATCACGCCTTTGCGGACGGGTCATGGTGGGCCGCTATTCAGACCTCCTATCAGAATTTACCGGCCTATCCCGTGTTGCCAGATCATCCTGACGTCCCACCTCAATATTTCACTCCAGCTGATGCGGTTGACGCCGGGCTGGTTAACGCGTTTGAAACTCTCGACGATCCCGAGGGGCACTCTCTTGGAGGTGTCGGACAGGGCGATGTTGCGCCCGGTACCTGCACGTATGACCTGATCATGTCGCCAATCCTCCCGGACCGGTTGCGGCTGCACGTCGACAACTTGGTTCAGGCTCGGGAGCTCATGGGATTCGACAAATGCGATCGCAGCCTTGTCTTTGCGTCCATTCCCACGCTTGTTGACCCTACTGCACCTCGGTGCCCGCTCGTGGTGGTGACACTTCAAACTTTGGCGCATCCAGAGGCGGCACTAGAGGCGCTGGGCGCCAGCGAGAGTGGCCTGGAAGACGAGGAGATTGGTTGGAGACGGCGTTCCGTCGATGACCAGGAGGAGGCAGTCTAACGATGGAAGATCTTCGTCGACTTGGTCACGCCGAAGCAGCCAAGAGGCAGCCTGGAGAGAATCGGGAAGTCGCTAGGCCCAACGACTGGAAATTCCCCGGCTGGCTACAGATCGCCGGGGCGTGCTCATTGATGACGGCGCTTTTAACAGCGATTGCCATCAACCGCTCTGGAGGGTGCAAAGTGCCTGATGAGCTTCGACAAGCATCCCAGCTTGCATCGACGGCCCAATTTAGCCTTGCCGTTTCTGTCAGCAGTGCAGGTTTAGATTACCCTAATCAGTGCAGCCAGGCTCATGCTGATCTCGCCAGGACTTGGTATCTGGCGTCTGTTCAGACCGTGCTTGATTCGGCGCGAGCTGGCGAAGACGGTGCTCGTGCGTCTGCGGGACGCTGGGCAGCCATCAAGCAGCAAGCTAGCCGATATGGCGTCCCGCCAAGCGAGCAGTTTTCTTCAATCCAAATGGCCAAACGAGCTTATGACGAAGGATCTTGGGCTTTTGCCGCGGCCTTGTGGGAAGACGCATGGCAACAGGGCTCTGCAGGCAGCGACGCGATCGAATTTCACTACGCCACCCTGCGGAACTGGGGCCGTGCCCTCGCGTTCGCTGATTCGGCAACGCGGCGCCAAGAAGGCGTAATGCTTTTGTCCACGGCTCAAGCGATCGCAACCCGCTATCACCTCGCCCATTTAGAAGCATGTGTTGATCTTCACGATCTGGGCTATGGGGACTGCAACTTGGTAGCGGATGGGACTTCGGACCCGCTTCTTGTTAGTGACTCCGGAAATGGCTAGCCGACACTCCGGCTTCAGCTCCGATTGGTCGGCGGAGGGGGCCGTCGGGCTGGTGCTAGCGGAAGTAGTGAAGATTGTCTGGAGTTTTTTGCTCCTGGGGATTGGAGTTTTGGTCTTCGCGCTTGGTGTTCCAGTCGCAGGAGTCAAAGGGGTCGCCAAAAGGAGAAATTCGATACCGACTCGCGCAGTGCCACAGCTCTGGGTAGGCCTTATCACCTGTGTGGTGCTCGTTGGGCTCGGGATCTGGCTGATGCAAATGCCGTCATACACCCGGGCGGGGCTCTTCGTTGTGGTGTGGGCAGTGTCAATGGTTGGCGCTGGGCTTCTGATGATCAATTTGTTGGTTTCGGAGACACTGCCCATTGAGGCTCCGGCACCCCTTCTGACCGAACCGACATTAGAGGATGTGCTTGGGCCGTACACCTGGTGGCCGACTGGCAGCTGGGAGCCACCTAGTCCGATGGCTACGCCGAGGACGGTAGAGGGATGAATGGGCGAGGCCAAGGGCACGTCGCCAGTCGAAAGCCTCTGGTCGAGACACGCGTACGAACCCGCCAACGGGCGTTAACACCACAGTTTCACGCGGCCGTCGGTGAGGGGCTCAGGGCCATGCAAGACCCAGTTAGGCTGTCGGAAATCACTGAGCTAGTTTGTCTTCCGCAGGTGGCGGAGCGGTGGGATGCGCGCACCGAGTTATTCAGGGAAGGACTTGCCGTTCAATCTGTGCTCGTCGAAACGGTGACAGACTTGGTGAACCGACTGGGAGATAGCGCCAGGGAACGCAAACTGAAGGCTACGCTCGACGCATTCCTACGCAGCGAAAGCATTGCTAGCCTCGCCAGGCGGCACGCGAAATCGAGAGAGCACTGGTCCAGGACCTACGCTAAGCTGGCCACGAATCTCACAGCCCGGGCGCTCTTAAGAAACCCGGGACGAATCATCTAGGTCCCGACCCGTGGCAGATGCGGAGCAGCTCGCTGAGGTGGCCGTATCACGATCATGGCCTTAGCGGTTCCAGACTGTAGAGCCACCCTTCTGTTTCCCCTTCAAGCGTCGCCAGGATCCGGCCAGGCCTGCTCGGCCTTTGTGGTTTAGCGTGCTTAGGCACAACGCGCTAGGCCTGACCCTGGCGCCTTGGGGCCAGTAACTAGAGAGATTGAACCCTGCCCAGATTTACAGTATCATGATGCGAAGCCCGGTAGCCGCGGACACGCTTCGTGGGCATCGGGTAGATCGCTAGCAGGCTTGGGAACTGCTACCTAGGCGATAGGACCAGTTTGCGCATGCAGGTGGTTTAGGCAACGGCTAAAGAACGTGTTGAGGAAATTCCGCAGACTTCCGGAGGTTCCAGCGGGACGCGATCGCCTATTGAAAACGCCGATCCATTCGTCTGTGAGCGCGACTCAATCCGTGACGTCAGGGCGTCAGCTCCTGATCCGCACCGGAATGGTAGACGTCCTCTCAGCCACCTGAAGGGAGAGGCTAGCCGTTTGATCACCCCGGCAATAACGAGTTTGGCAATTTTGCAAGTCAATTGGAATCAGCAAAAGGACTACGTCGAAAACTTCGTGCCTTTCCTAGCTGATTGCATACGCGAGCTTGATCACGAACCGGTCACCCTAGGGGACGTACAGCGCCAATTAGAACGTCAATTCCAGCTGCGCCTGCCTCAGCACGCCGTCAAAGCGATCCTAGTTCGAGTGCAGAAACGTGGCTACCTTAACCTGAATCACGGCGCCTATTATCGGAACGAATCGAAGCTCGCTCAGCTAAATTTCCATACCGCCCAGCAAACAGTCGTGCGAATGCACGAGACGCTTGTAGACGGGCTACGCCGATTTTGTCGTGAGTCGTACCAGCTCGAACTGACCGCAGAAGATGCGGAGACGGCTCTTGACGACTATCTGAACGAGAATCAGGTAGACCTTCTCCGTGCGACCGCGGGGCAAAGTCTCATCCCGTTGAGAGCACCACGAGTCAAAAATGCGCGTTATCTGGTTGCAGCCTACGCAGATCATCTCTCACAAACTCATGCTGCAGACTTTGAATCACTAACCACGGTGGTACAAGGCAACATGCTGGCGAACGCTCTGTTTTTGCCTGATCCCAGTGCCGCACGCCAAAAGTTTCGTCGCACGACGCTCTATTTCGATACGCCGTTTCTTATGTCGGCGCTCGGCTACGATGGGCAGGCCAAACAGGAGCCTTGTGTCGAACTTCTCGATCTGCTTTATGAGACCGGTGCTGACCTTTGCTGTTTCCAACACACGGTTAACGAGATGAGGGGAGCGCTCCTATCATCGGCCAACCTTATTCGGCGGGGCAATTTGCACGATGCGTACGGCCCGAGCCTAGAGCACTTCATCCAGACAGGTTATTCACCGGCTGAGATAGAGCTGTTCGCCGCGGGCCTCGAACGCAACCTTGACGCACATCGCATAAAAGTTGGTGACCGGCCACAACGAATCCACGAGTATCAGATTGACGAAGCAGAGCTTGAACAAGTCCTGCGCGAGAGGATCTCTTATCGAAGTCAAGATCCGGTTGCGTGTGACGTTGACTCCATCGCCGCGATCATGCAGCTGAGGCGGGGTCAGCAATACGGCAGCATCGAGACATGCAAGGCATTGTTTGTCACCACGAATCGAGCACTCGCCCGGGCCGTCAATAGCTGGTTCTACGGAACTGCACCGCCGGAGGCAGTGCCGCCTGTGATCTCGGACACTACCTTGACCACGGTATTGTGGCTGAAACGACCATTAGCCGCCCCCAACTTGCCACGCAAGAGAATCATCGCTGATGCCTTCGCGGCTATGCAGCCCGATCAATCACTGATGCGCCGCTACCTTCAAGCTATTGATCGCATTCAGACAGATCCGAAGGTGCGTGCCGCGGATGACTACTTCCTTTTGCGATATTCGTCCTTTGCCAGATCCGCTCTGATGGAGCTAACGCAAGGTGACGACGCAGCGTTCACGGACGCCACCGTGGCCGAGGTGTTGGAAAGCGTCCGGCGAAGAATTGAAGGGGAGTTGCGCGAGGACCGTGATGCCGAGGCAGTTCGTCGTCAACAGGCTGAGCAGCGAGCGGTAGACGTTGCAACCCGCGAGGCGGACCGACTGACCCGGCGGGCGCAACGGGCGACAAGGCTAGCACGGCCATGCACGTGGCTCGTCCGCATCCTAGCGGTCGCGCTGCTGGGTGTAGGGTTACTCTCGACATTTCCTTGGGGACTCCCTGACTGGGAAGCTGGCCGTTTCCGGTACGTGCTTACCGCCCTCCAGGTTGCGCTGTTTGTGTTAACCATCTCCAGTCTCGTCTCGGGCACGGTGCTCGAGAATCATTTCCGGCGTCTGGAGGTGTGGTTAGGGCGTGCCTTCGAGAAGGCCTTCCAGCTTGCAAGCGGTGACTAGGCATTTGCTGTCTCCCGCTTTGGACGATTACAATTCCCCCGAAGGTACGGAAACAGAGGATCTGCTTTCCAACTTTTCCCAGGGTTGGAGAGTGGAGCTCTGAGCGTGAAACCGAGTACCTGCTTGCGGGTGTAACTCAGTTGGCAGAGTGTCTGCTTCCCAAGCAGAATGTCGCGCGTTCGAGCCGCGTCACCCGCTCCCACGCTCAGACATTCTGCCTGCATCCGTCGCAGCGCGGTCGGCATGACCGTGGCTGACATGGGCATCCTGCTCAGCGCCGCACACGTGGCTGCCAAGAAGCCCCGTTACGTTGCCGAGGGCGACTTCCGGATGGAGCCATGCCCGGAAGACTTCCGCCAGCTCGACTCATTGCTGGACTACTTGGGACGGGCCGGAGGCCTCCGCAGGCACGGAGCACTGGGCGCAGATTGGCGTGCTGATGACGTTCGTGCTCATGATGTACCAGTGGGTGTCGCTGTTCATCTGGCGCACCAGTTTCGATGAAGCACAGCTTCTTTGATGGCCTCGGCGGTGAGCTGACCGCGCCAACCTTGTAGGATGCGCTCGACAGACCAGCCGTCCGCAACCTGCTCGATGACTGTGGCAACGAGAATCCGCGTGCCGCGAAACGTCGGCTTCCCGTGGCAGATGCGCGGATCGGCCACGACGTACTCGCCCAGTTGCTTTGGGTCAGCGTTCATGACTCTATCGAGCAGTGTAGCCAAGACGTTCGGCCCCCGAGCGTGGGTCGGATTGGATGGTATGAGAGAGACCATCGCCGCGCAAAGGCTTTCTTCGTCGCCTCTTCATAGGCCCGCTCGTCTCGGGCGATGGCTTCCCTCGCAGTCCCGCGCATCTGCTTCGGCACATGTTCAAGGTTGCGCGCGGCCGCGTGGTCCAACTCTCGACGTTCACGCATTTCGTCGGGATGGTCCAACGCGTAGGCCAGGGCCTCGTAGACCTGGGCCATCGACAGGTCGTATTCCTTGGCGAGCGTCTCCGGCTCGTCGCCGAGCTCGTACTGGCAAAGGATGTCGTATGGAGTGAGCCGGCGGCCGACGATGTGCGTGCGGCCATCCGCCCGCCTCGTGATGTGTTTGAAGGCGATGGCCATGGCAAAAGTCTGGCGGGGCCTCCCGCTTGTCTGTTTTCTCCAGTTTGTGCCGAGCGTCGGAAACGTTACTTGCCGCTCGGGACGGGAATGTCGAGCTGGCTGCATATCGCGCGGATCAAGCCTGGACCAATTTCATTGTGCCGGGGCACGGCTGTGGCTCGTACGCCATCCGAGCTACGCCACTTCGTGTGTCTCGCCCCTTCCCCGACTTTTCGGGCCCCATGCGCCGTCAGGTGACGTTCGAGTTCGCGGAGTCTCAAGCAGACAAGATGAGGTCGAGCGATTCGCTCCGTCCGACGACTACCCGGTCGTCGTCGTCGTCTGGCGACAGCATTAAGCGCAGCGCGTCAATGACATTGGCCCGCGCTTCCTCGTCGGTGCGACCCTGGCTGATAGCGCCGGGAACCTCGACCACCCGCGCGACGATCCAGCCATCTTCGTCGGGCTCGTCGTAGGTGATCGTCAGCCGCAGATGCTGAGCAGAGTTCACGCCTCAACTATAGGGCGCGTAGGCCGCGCCGCGGGCCGCTTCGCTTTCGGTAGCGTGATGTGTGTTGTACTGCCGAACTGCTCTGGCAGTCGTGCCACTCCTGCTCGTTATCGTTTCAGCGCCTCCTTTCAGGCCCAAACCTCCAGGCGTTGCCGTTGTCCCTCGACGTAGGGCGAAATCCGTTGTCTCGTTGACTTGCCAAGCATATTGACTTATCTTGATCGGCGGGGAGTTGAGCTGCGCGCCGCACGAAGCCGGGTGCGGGAATGCTTACGGAGCAGGGGACGAATGAACACCACGCGGACAGCATTTTTCGAGGCGTTGGATACGAGCCGCGCCGTCCTGGCGGCGCCGGAGACCGGGGCGCATTGGGAGGAGCCGAGCGCCCTGGCGGAGTACAGCGTGCGCGGGCTGGCGGGACATCTCGTTCGGGCCACGACTACTGTTCTCGATTACGTGGCGGCGCCGGAGGCGGGTGGAGAGCCGATAGCGGCCGGGGAGTATTTCGCCCACGCACGGCTTTCGCCCGACCTGATGTCGGCCCAGCACGTCGCTATCCGCCAACGCGCCGAGGAGATGGCCCAAGCCGGGCACCAGGCGCTCCTGGCCCAGATCGACACTGCCCGCGACCACCTGGTCCAGGTCCTGGAGAGCACGCCCGCCGATCGCAAGCTGAAGGTCTTCGGCGACCGCACCATGCGCTTGGACGACTACCTGCTCACCCGCATAGTCGAGCTGGCGATCCACACCGACGATCTGGCTGTCAGCGTCGGCCTGGCGCCGCCTGAGCTGCCCCGGCTTGCTGCGGACGCGGTGCTGAGGCACCTGCTGGACGTCGCCCGGACGAGATCGGGTGACCTGGCAGTGCTTCGCGCCTTCAGTCGCGCTGAGCGCGATCAGGCGCATGCGTTGCGCATCTTCTGACTTCGACGCCGGGGCCTGCGGCCCGCTCGAGCGGCTGGGTAAGCGCTAGCCCTTGCGACCGCTCACCACCAGCAGCAGGTGGGCAATGTAGCGCTTCGGCGCGGCGGCGAAGCGCTCGAAGTCCTCTCGAAACGTGTCCCACTCTTGTGAGGTGAGTCCGCCGGCGGCGATGAACTGCCGGTAGCGGTTGGGGTGCAGCTGCGCCAGGAACGGATCGATTCCGAGGTCGTCGCTGTGCAGCAAGATCGGCGTCACGGCAAGGCTTTCGAAGCCGGCCTGCTGCAGCAGCCGCCACAGCAGGCGTCCCACATAGCGGTTCCCACCCCGGTTCGCCTGCAGCTGCGCCACTTTGGTGCTGAACGTGGCCAAGCTCGGGATCGGTGGGTCGACGATGCCGCCGACGGCGTCGTCGATATCGATAATGGCAAAGGCGCCTCCCGGGCGGAGAAGACGATGCACCTCGCGCACGGCCAGCTCCGGCGATGCCAGGTGCTGGAACAGCAGCCGCGCCAGCGCAAAATCCAGGCATTCGTCATCGAGATCGAGGTTGATCGCCGAGCTGGTGAGCACGGTCAGCCGATCGGGCGCGTCGGGCCCGAGGCGGGCCGCGGTATGCGAGGCCATCGCCGCGTCGAGGTCCACGGCCACGACTCGGCTTGCCGGAAACGCCCGCAGCAGCTCTTCGGTCACGAACCCTGGCCCGCAGCCAAGGTCGAGCACGTCCATGCCGTCGGTCAGTCCCAGGCGCGAAAGCACCTCGGCCTCGCGCGCCCAGCTCAGCGCCACCTGCTCCCGCAGGAGCTGGACGTCGGCAAACAGCTGCGCCGAGCGGAGGCGCCGGTCGACGTCCGAGCCGGTCTCGGGGGCCGGTTCCAGGTCATCGGCGGATGAGGTTTGACCAGGCGGATCGACCATCGCCACAGTCTACTTGCAGGCGCCGGCGCAGTCTCTCCTTGTCACCGTCTCTGGTTCAGGGCATGATGGGCTGCGGCGCTGACCAGGCGCAGCGACCGAACTCAGGCCAACGGGACGAGAGATGCCACAAAGCTATTCGAAAGAAGACACCGACCGGACGGTAGAGGTCAACGGGCTCACCATCCACTACAACGACGCCGGCAGCGGCCCGGCGCTGATATGCACGCATGGCGGCGGTCCGGGAGCGAACGCCTGGGACAACACCAAGTGGGCGCTGCCCTGGCTAGCCGAGCATTTCCGAACCATCCTCATGGACATGCCCGGCTTTGGCGAGTCACAGAAGCTGGTGAGCCGCAACGGCGTGCCGATGGACCTGTTCTGCGCCACCCTCCAGCGTGACTTCATGGATAAGCTCGGGATCGAGCGCGCGCACCTCTACGGCTCGACGGCCTTCAGCGGAGCCGCGCTGCGATTTGGCATCGAATTCCCCGATAGGGTCGGCAAAGTCGTTATCCAGTCCTTCTCGGCCGGGGCGCACGGCGATCAGACCGAAGGGCTCAAGTCACTGGCTACGTTCGCCGCCAACCCGGTGCGGGAGAACATGGAGCTGATGATGCGGCACTTCACCCCGCGCGCGGAGCTGCGCGGGCCGGAGATCATCGATGCGCGCTTCCGGAAGGCGCTCACGCCGGGCCATCTCGAAAGCCGCAAGGAGTTCTCCGGCCGGTCCAACGACCCGAACCTGAAGGATCTGCTGCCAAGGTTGAAGGCGCCCGTGCTGGTGACCTGGGGACACAAGGACGGGATGATCCCGGTGGAAGAGATCTGGGACGACCTGGAGCGCATCCCCGACGTTCGCGTGCACGTGTGGGGTGGCAACACCGGCCATTTCGTGGCCTACGAGCACCCGGAGGAGTTCGCCCGGCTGCTCATCACCTTCTTGAGCCTGTAACCATCCGCCTTGGGGTATGCTGGGCCCGAGGCCCGGCGCCGCACGATCGCTTGCCGGCTCGCTAGCGGGATTCCGGCTCCACGTAGGCGCCGCAAGCCACCAGCTGGCGATAGACGTCTTCGAAGAAGGCCAGCCGATCGCGCGGCGCATCCGGCGGAGGCGCGGAGGCGTAGCGGTTCATGGGGTACACGGTCCTGGCGTAGATCTCCCGGTAGGCGTCGGCTCGGAGCTCGGCCAGCGGCGAATCGAAGGGATCCGCCCTGCGCTCGCGCAGCCCTTCGAGCTCGATGACCCCGGCACAGGTCGCTTCACCGGCATAGGGCGTGGAAGCCACTACGTGGGCTTCGAAGTCCACGATCATCGAGTGGCCGGCCCAGCGCTGGCGGGCCCGCTCGTCGGAGATGAACTCCCCGTAGTTGGGCGCGATCACGTAGGCCATGTTCTCGAAAGCGCGCACGCGATTGATCGCTTCCCAGCGTCCGTTGGCCACGCTGGGCTCCGGCTGCGGACCGAGGATGAGGATCTCCGCGCCGTTCATCGCCATGGCGCGGGAAGCTTCGGGGTAGTTCCGGTCGTGAGCGATGAGCATCCCAATCTTGCCCAGCGGGGTGTCGGCCACCGGGAACAGCGTTTCCAGCAGGGACTTCCCCTGACCGTAGACCTCCCGGTAGCGCTCGATAGCGTCGTACGGGCTGAGCGTCTTCTCCGTGGCGACGTGCGTATGGACCTTGCGGTACTTGTAGATGATCTCGCCCTGCGGGTCGACGATGAACAGGCAGGTGAAGAACGTGGTTGGGAACTTGGGGTCGAATTCCAGCGCTGAAGTGGCGATGTACACGCCGTGTTCCCGGGCGGTATCGAGCACGGCCTGGACCTCGGGGCCAGGCAGCTCGATGGCTACATTGGCGCACATTTCCGCCTGGCTGTAGTGGTGGTTGTGCGCGTGGCAGTCGAACACGAACAGCCGGTTGGGAATGCGCGTTCCGAAGTAGGGAAATCTTGCCGACGTGCCGACGATGCGGCATGGCCGAGCGAAGTTTTCCATGACGTCTTGCCGGCTGTAGACCTCTTTGACGCTGGTCTGGATGATGACGGCGGTGTAGCTCTTCATCACTGCTCCTTCGCTTGAACCCGGTTCGTCGAGTGTACTGCCGGTGTCGATCCGTCCTCGGCAGGGTGGACCGAACGCGAGCTGGCATGCAGGATGGCCACGCCCTGCGGGCTGGTTTGCCAATCGTCGACCACGGCGGCAGCAGGCATCCAGTCGGGTAGAGGCATGAGGAAGAAGTCCGCCATGGTCTGCACGTAGGGCTCGTACATCGAGCGCATCTCGGACAGCTTGCGGATGGCCAGGTGTTCGGAGATGTGGACGTCGAGCTCGCCCATGCGGGACTGCATGCGTTCGAGCGTCGACGCCGGCAGGCGATTGCCGGCGTCGCACGTCGGATCGAGCAGGAAGATCTGGCTCAGGTCCACGGCGGCGTGTCGAGCGATCGCAAATGTGAACTGCGCCGCGGCCTTGCGCGGACCATCGGACCCGGCCACCACGAGCGCGCTGGCGTCGAGCACCGTCGTGAGCGCGGTGAGCCAGGATTGGTGCTCGTGCTGTGAGCGGAAGTAGGCCAGGATCGGATACGACAGGTGGCTTTCCAGCAGCTCGGCCGACCAGCGTTCCCATTCGCGCAGCGCCTGCTCCATGACGCCCGGGTGGCCGGCCAGCAGATGGCGCCGCAGGAACTCCAGCGCGGTCGGTGGGGAGCCGGCGCGGGCGTCCAGCAGCGAAACGCTGACCTCGCGCCGCGAGAAGGCCTGGTACAGCATGGGCAGGTAGCTGATCATCAGCGCCAGGAAGCCGAAGCCGGTGCCTGCTTCGAGCACGGCTAAGACCCGGGCCGGCCCAGGGGCAGGCAGCACGTCGCCCAAGCCCAGGGTGAGGAGTGTGGTACCGCTGAAGTACAGGTACTGTCCGAAGCTGTGCGGCCCCTGCAGCGCGGTCAGCGGCCAGAGACCCCACATGATGGCGGCGAACCCCACGATCAAGACCGTTATCCAGAAGCCGAGCAGCAGCAGGAACGACAGCGGGCCAAAGTAGGCCAGCACGTTGTCGCGCCGCTGCCCCTCAGCGATGCGTCCGGCGAGCCAGCGCCAGGGCTGCCACAGCAGGCGATAAACCAGCCGGGTCAACCGCAACCGACGGGTGACCCGGCGGGGCAGCACGATGGTCTCGAAGCCGTCCCACAGCACGGCCAGGATCAGCGCGGCGCCCGCCGCGGCGACGGCAAGCAGCCCAGCGTGGCTCATCACCGGCTTGTCTGCCCGCGATGGCCGCACAGCCGTCGGAGGCCCCCAGCCGGGAACAGGTGAGCCATCGGTTCAGGTTACCGCGAATGAGCTCGACATGCCGGCGGGCAGCTCACTCCAGGCCGTGGCGGCGTTCGAACTCCTGTGGCTGGATCGGCCGGATCACGAGATCGATGGCCAGCCACAGCGCGCGGGCGAAGGGAAACAGCGCCAGCGGCACGAGGATGGCCAGCGCCAGGCAAAGTGCCTCCAGCAGCGTCCAATTCACCGCCGGCCAGGTGCTGGCGGCGACGGTGATGAACACGATCACGGGCACGGTCTCAGCGGCTACCAGATTGACCGCGGTGGCGCCTATGAAATAGCCCTCTTCGCGCTCGAACCAGAAATGGCAGTACGGGCAGCGTTCGAGCATGGCGAACCATGACGAGAACGCTCGCGCTTGCCCGCAGGATGGACAGCGCAGTCGCATCGCCCGCGACGCGACTCTGCGCACGTGCTGTCCAACCGCCTCCCCCGACGAGCGCACGACTCAAGCATAGGCCGCTCCCCGCCCCGGCCATTTTCGCAACCGGCGAGCGAATGCTGCCCTCAGCCCTGCCGCGGCGCCCGGTGAGCGAGGGCGTCAGGGTTGAGGGCAGTCGTGAGCTGGCCGTCGAGGTAGGCCTCGATCGCCTTGACCGCGTTCTCGCCCATCGACCGATAGGTCGTGTCGGCCGGCCAGCCCAAATGAGAGGTCAGGACCACGTTGTCGAGCTCCCGCAGGGGCGATCCCGCGGGCAGCGGCTCCTGTTCGAAAACGTCGAGAGCAGCCCCGCCCAGAGCGCCTTCGGCAAGCAAGCGGGCCAGGGCCTGCTGGTCGACGATGGCGCCTCGGGCAGTGTTGACCAGCAGGCCTCGGGGGCCAATGAGCCGCAGCCGCGGCTCGTCCATGAGGCCTCTGCTCTTGTCCGAGAGTGTGAGATGAATCGATACCACGTCCGAGGCAGCCAGCAGCTCGTCGAGCGGCATGAAGGTCACGCCGGCAGCCTCGGCGCGCTGGGCGTCGAGTGTCGGTCCCCAGGCACACACCTCCATGCCAAAGCCCTGGGCCGCGCGTGCTACGCCGCCCCCAACTCGTCCGAGCCCCAGGATGCCCAGCCGTTTGCCCGACAGCGTGCGGCCCAGCACCAGCGGCCACTGGCCCGCGCGGATGGCGCGATCCGTCTGCGGAATGCGGCGCAGCGCGGCGATCATCAAGCCCATCGTCAGCTCGATCGTGGAGGCGGCGCCGGCGCTGGGGGCCAACGCTACCAGGACGCCGGCCTCAGTGGCGGCCGTCAGATCGAGGTGGTAACCGTGGCCACCGGTTTGAGCGAGCAGCTCGAGGCCGGGCAAAGCGGCGAAGAAGGCGCGATCGAAGGTTGTCCGCTCGCGCAGCGCGATGAGCACCTCATATTCGCGCAGATGATCCAGCGACGGCAGCTTCTCGGTGAACACCGTCACCGGCACACGCTGCCGCAGCCGCTGAATGCTGGGATCGTCCTCGAAGACATGGCTGTAGTCGTCCAACACTGCTACCTGCATGGCTCCTCAGCATGCCATGTTCGGGCCGCTCGGGCACCAGGTGAAGCAATCGATGAGAGGCGTACAATCCGTGAACTCGACGTCGAGGATTGGAGGGGAACATGACATTCGTCCGTATGCGACTGCCGGCGGCCCTCACGGGATTGGCGCTGCTTTCGGCCTGTGGGGGACAGGCGGCACCCCCATCCAGCGGCCCCGTGTCCTCCGCCACGAAGCCGAGTGCGGCCGCCTCGCAGGCCGCTGCCAGCTCGGCGCCGGCCTCAGCGTCGGCGAAGCCGGCAGCCTCATCAGCCGCGGCTAAACCCGCCGCTTCCGCGTCGGCCACGGGATCCGCATCCGCGGCGGTGGCCGCGCCAGCCGATTGGCAGGCGCAGTGGGACAAGGCGCTGGCCGCTGGCAAGCAGGAAGGGAAAGTCTCGGTCATCGTCCCGCCGGGGGACGTCTACCGATCGATTTTGGACGCTTTCCAGAAGAAGTACGGCATTACCGTCGAGTCCCTGGCCACGACGGGGCAGGCGGAGCTCGTGCCCAAGCTGACCGGCGAGCGCGCCGCCGGGCAGTTCAACTGGGATGTGGTCATGCACAGCTCGGTGCTGATGTACGGCGGCCTGAAGCCGTTGCAGGCGCTCGACCCCGTTCGCCCAGCGCTGCTCCTGCCGGAAGTGCTCGACGACAGCAAGTGGCTGCATGGCTTCAACGCCGGTTGGGAGGACAAGGACAAGTCCATCTCCTACGCCTTCTCCAGCCAGGTGCTGTGGGCGGCGTACGTCAACCGGGCCACGACGCCCGAAACGCAGCTGAGCAAGCTCGAGCAGCTCAAGGACCCGCAGTGGAAGGGGCGCGTCGCTCTTCAAGATCCGCGGGTGCCTTCGGCCGGCACCCTGATGATGGCAGCCTGGCTGCAAGCCAAGGGGGAAGACTCACTGAGGTCCTTCCTGCAAGCCCTCCAGCCGGTGGTGACGCAGGACCGGCGGCAGCTCGTGGAGTGGGTCGTGCGCAGCCAGTATCCGGTCGGCATGGGTATCGCGCCCGAGGGCTTATCGCTCCTGTCCAGCCAGGGCGTAGACATGAAGGACGTGAAGCCGCTGCTCGATCCGGATCCTGCCGCCTCCGCCATCAGCAACGGCACCGGTTCCATTGGGATCATGGCCAAGGGGCCGCATCCGAACGCGGCCAAGGTGTTCGCCAACTGGCTGCTGAGCCAGGAAGGCCAGCAGATCTATGCCAAGGCCACTGGGTACAACAGCCGGCGGACCGATGTCCCAGCCGTCGACAAGGACGGGGCGGTGGATCCGGGCAAGACCTATGTGGACTTCAACAGCGAAGAGATGAACCCGGTCTTCCTCAAGGGCGCCAGCATCGCCAAGGAGGTGCTGAAATAGCTTGCCCGGGTGATGCGTTGGCGCGGGAGGATGCACGGCTGCCTGGCAGGGGGCGGTGCTAGGATGGCCATCGAAACGCAACTGTGCATGAAGGGGTGACATCCGTGAAGTTGTTGATCAGCTCGCGCGACAGGATCTTGTCAGCGGACGAGCAGAGCGGCGCGGTCGAAGTGTGCCAGCGGTTCGCGCATCCGCAGGCGAACAACATCAAATGCCTGGGGGCGAACCCGGATCGCAGTCGCATCCTGGCCGGCTTCTATCCGGGCGGAGTGTTCCACAGCCGAGACCGCGGAGAGCACTGGACCGACGTCAGCGGCGACCTGCCGGTCCTGAACATCGTCTCCTGTGCCGTCGACCCGTCCAACCCGGATCGCTTCTACGTCGGCACCAACCCGGCCGCCATGTTCGTGACGGAGGATGCCGGCAAGCACTGGCGCGAGCTGGAGGGGGTGCGGCAGCTGCCCAATGCCAGCATCTGGAGCAACCCTCGGGGTCCCGCTCACGTGCGCGGCATCGCGGTGTCGCCAGCTGATTCGCGGCTCATCTACGCCGCGGTTGAAGTTGGGGACATCATTCGCAGCGAGGACGGCGGCAAGAGCTGGCGTGTGCTGGAGGGCGTATGCCATGACCAGCACAAGGTGCTGCTCTCACCGAGCGACCCCAACCTGGTCTTTCTGTCGACAGGCGCCGACAGCCCGCCCTACGACGGGAGCCACGGCTACGGGCTCTTCCGCAGCCGGGACGCCGGAGACAGCTGGGAGAACCTCAACGATCGGCTGGCAATGCCCAAGTCGGTTTACTGTGAGGATGCTATCGCCTCGCTGCCGCTGGAGCGTGAGACCGTGTTCATCGCCATCGGCGACGAAACACCGCCGCACTGGCGCGGCCCGCGCAACTCGGACTTCGAATTCTTCTCCACGCCCTCCGCGGAACGGCGACCAAAGGGGGCCGACTTCACCATCCATCGCTCGAGCGACGGCGGCCAGACGTGGGACAACCTGTGCGGGCGCGGCGGCCTGCCGGCCAACTTCTTCCACGCGGTGTGGGGCCTCGACGCAGCCGGGACCCCTGACAGCAGCGCCGTGTGCTTTGGCACGACCGAGGGGCACGTGTGGACCAGCGCTGATGGCGGCGCTTCGTGGCGTAAGCTGGCGCACCAGCTCCCGCCGGTCCATCATCTGATGATCGTCTAAGGGAAGCCGGCTTCGCGCGCCCAACCGCATTAGTTGGGCAAGGCTTTGTTTATCGGACGTTCACGCTCCGACTACGGAATGTGGACTAGCCTGAGGCTGGATGACCAGGACGTCGGGCCGCGTATTCAAGGCGCAGCACAGGCAGCGCTACCGCCAGATAGCCGCGGCACTTGCCCATCACGGGCTCGGCTACCTGATCAGCCTGCTTGGATTGCGCCGTTTCGTGCCACTGCATCGCCCTGGCCCTGCCGGCCGAGCGCCGACGCGCCCCGAGCACTTGCGTTTGGCATTGGAGGAGGTCGGCACGACCTTCATCAAGATCGGTCAGATCCTGTCCACGCGGGCCGATCTGCTGCCGCCGGAGTATGAGGCCGAGCTGGCCAAGCTGCAGGATGCGGCGCCGGCCGAGCCAGGCTCAGTTATCGAGGCCATCATCATCTCCGAGCTGGGCCGCCCCATCGAGCAGCTGTTCGCCAGCTTCGATGCCACGCCCCTGGCCGCGGCTTCGATTGGGCAGGCGCACGCCGCGACGCTGAACGACGGAACCGAGGTCGTCGTCAAGGTTCGCCGGCCGGGCGTGGTGGAGCAGGTGGAGGAAGACCTGGACATCCTGCAGAGTTTGGCCGCGGCGGCGAGCCGGCGCTGGGATCTGGCCGATCAGTATGACCTCGTCGGCATTGCCCAGGAATTCGCACAGACGCTCCGAGCGGAGCTGGACTACGTGCGCGAGGGCCGTAATATCGAGCGCTTCGCCGAAAACTTTCGGGACGATCCGTTTATCCACATCCCTCGGGTGCATTGGGATCTCAGCACCGCTCGCGTATTGACGCTCGAACGCGTGCGCGGGACCAAGGTATCGGATCTCGGCGACGTGGAAGCCGGGACGTTCGACCGAGCCACACTGGCTCGAGAGACGGCCAGGGTTTTCCTGCAGATGGTCTTCGAGGACGGATTCTTCCACGCAGACCCGCATCCCGGGAACCTCCTATTCGAGCGGAATGGACGAACCGGGCTGATTGATTTCGGCATGGTGGGACAGGTGGATGAGCGTACGCAGGAGCACCTGATCACCACCCTGCTGGCCGTGACGAGTCAGGACGCCGACCAGATGGTGGAGGCATTCTTCGAGCTGGGCGTTGCTCGGCGCAGGGTGGACCGCGGCCTGCTGCGCCAGGACCTGGAGCATCTGCTCTCCCGCTACTACGGCCACCCACTCGGCGAGCTGCGATTCAGCCGTGTGATTGGTGACACGCTGGCGGTCGTTCGCCGCCATCAGCTGCAGCTGCCTCCGAACCTCGCCCTGCTGCTGAAAACCCTGGGCATGCTCGAGAGCCTCGTCGGAGAGATCGATGCCACCTTCAGCCTCACCCAGCTGATCGAGCCGTACGCTCGGCAGCTCATGCTCCGGCGGTTCGCACCGCGGGTGTGGGCTCACCGCGCCGCGCGTGCGACCTTTGACGGAGCCAAGCTCGGCATGGAGCTGCCCCAGCATCTCCGCAGACTCCTGGGCGACCTGGAGCGCGGCGGCATCGAGGTCGGGATGCGTCCGGTCGGCGTGGAGCCGCTGCTAAGACGCCTCGAGCGGCTGGTCAACCGCGTAATCCTGGGCATGATCACGTCGTCCCTGGTCATTGGCGTATCCGTGCTGATGCTGATCTACCCGGCTGGTATTGCCGCCACGTTGACCACCGCGCTGGTGGGCGTGGGTGTGACGATCGCCGCCACTCTCGGCATCTATTTGGCCTGGATGACCCTCCGCGCCCGCTTGCACTGAGCCGCAGCCCAGTTCCCACCCAGACGTAGCTGTGTGCCGGCGTGCCGCTAAGCTTGCGCCGAAGAGTCTCGGTGACCGGAGCCTGGCAATGATGTACGGCTGGAGGGCGCGGATTGGGCACGTCTCTCCCGCGATCCTCGACACATCCTCGGAGGAGTGCCGCAAGCTCCTCCCGGCGGGCGTCCTGTACTGCGGTGTAACCGTGAGCCTGCCCGTGCAGCGGTTGGTGGCCGATCAGGTGGACCGCCTTTCCGGCTTGCTGGTGGAGGGGGCCGTCCGGCTGGCCAATGAGGGTGCTGACGCGATCGTCAGTGGCGGTGCCCCGGCGACGGCCAGCGGGGGGCCGGCCGCGGACGACGAGCTGCTGGAGGCCATGCGCGATGCGACCGGCCTGCCATGCACGACGGCGAATCGATCGGTCGTCGATGCCCTGGAGCAGCTGGCAATGAGGCGGATCGTCGTCGTTTCCCCGTTCGTTCAGACTCGCAATGACGAGATTCGCACCTATCTGTCTGCCTGTGGCGTTGAGGTGGTGGCGACCCGAGGGCTGGGGCTGGAACGCAACCTGGACTTTGCCACGCAGCCTTCATGGGCCGCCTACCAGCTCGCCCGCGATCTGCTGCGCTCCGAGCCGGACGTCGATGGCGTATACATTGCCTGCCCACGCTGGCCTGTGGTGGACATCATTCGCACGCTTGAAATCGACACCGGGAAGCCCGTCGTAGCCGCCGCCGCGGCCATGATGTGGGCGGCCTTGCGCCTGATTGCCATCGGCGATCCGCCCCAGGGCTTCGGCCGTCTCATGGATAGTCTCGCATCAGGCGAGCCGCGGGGAAGGTAGCGCAGCGGCTTCGCGTGGGCCTAGTAGGCTGGCTTTGCAGGTCGCGCGCGGCCTGGCCCGCCCAGCGTGAAGTAAAACGCCGCGCCATGCTCGACCTGGCCTTTCGCCCACGCTCGTCCGCCATGCCGTTGAACGATGCGCTGCACCGTGGCCAGGCCGATGCCCGATCCTTCAAATTCCGTAATGCCATGCAGACGCTGAAACGGCGAGAAGAGCTTGTCTATATAGGTCATGTCGAAGCCCGCGCCGTCGTCTTTGACGAAGAAGGCGCGTTCGCCCTCCACCGTCGTCTGTCCGACCTCGATGGTGGCTGTAGCGTGCTTGGCCGTGAACTTCCAGGCATTCTGCAGCAGGTTCTGCAGGAGCACCCGCAGGAGATGGGGGTCCCCTCGTGTGACTAGCCCGGGCTCGATAGCCACAATCACCTGCCGATCGTTGTCACGCTCCCGCAGCGACTTGACGATCGACTGGGCCATGGCGCTCAAATCCACCCGCTGCCGCCGCATCTCCGCTCGGGTCAGTTGAGCCAGGCCGAGCAGATCGTCAATCAGCTCCGCCATGCGCTGACTGGCGTTGCGCACCCGCCGCAGGTAATCCTTAGCCGTGGCGTCGAGGCGATCTCCATAGTCTTCCAGCAGCAGCTGGCAGAAGCCATCCATGCTGCGAAGCGGAGCACGCAGATCGTGCGAGACCGAGTAGCTGAAGGCCTGCAGCTCCTCGTTGGCCGCTCGCAGCTCGGCAGTGCGCTCGTTCACCCGCTCCTCGACGTCGTTGTACAGCCGACGCAGCTGCGCTTCGGACTCGGCCAGCGCGGCGGCGCGCTCTTCGAGGGCGTTGTGCGCATGGGCATTCTCGAGGATCACGGCAGCGTAGCCGGCTGCCGCTTCGGCCAGGCGAATCTGAGAAGGACCGATGCCCACCACGCTTCGCCAGCCCAGGTGCAGCGCTCCCGCAATGCCATCTCGGGCGGTGAATGGCGCCGCCACCGCGGTGCGACCGCCCTCGCGCGTGTGGAAGCGCGAGCGATCCGGGTTCTCATCGATGTGCTCCAGCACGATGGCGTGTCCCTCGGCCAGGGCCCGAGCCGTGGGGCCCATTCCACGGCCGCGAGTGGTTGCCTGCCAGTTCGTTTCGTGTCCTGAGGTCCCGTGCCATACCCGGCGCGCGGTGTCCTGCTGCAGGGCCACGGTGGCGTAGTCGGCGTGCAGGAGATCGCGGGTGCGATCGCAGATCAGCGTGATGGCCCGATCCACGTCGTGCTCCTTAGCGCCGTCGCGTACGAGCTCGGCCAGCGCCTGCGCCTCGGCGCGCTGGCGCATCGTCTCCCGGTGCTCGAGCTCGTTGGCCAGCATGGCGCCAACCAATTCCCGCAGCCCCTCCAGGCTCTGACGCTGGTCGGCGCTGACCAGGCGATCGCCACGCCAGCCGCACAGCAGCGCCGCGAGCTGGCCGGCGGAGGGGCGAAGTGGGATCCAGGCCAACGTGCGCAGGCCTTCTGTCTCCACCAGCTCCCAGTTGGGCAGCGGCGCTGATGAGGTGGCTTCTCCGAACAGGAGCAAGGGGTCAGTGCTGGGAATGGCCGTCAGCTCGGCCGGCCAGGCTGCGTATCCGCCGGGTCCGTGCGGCGACAGGCTCGAGCGCTGCCCGGAGACGCTCAGGCATTGGGCCGGCGAATCCGAAGGCGTCAGGAAGATCGCGGCGAAATCGCAGTCGAGCACCTGCCGGGCATGCGTGCACGACACGTCGGCGAGAAGCGGCTCCGCGAATGCTGCCTGGGGCTCCGGTTGGAACAGTGTGTCAGTCGACATCTGCTTCTCTCGGCTCAAAATTCACGGCCATGACGCTCATCCCAACGCCCGCCTGAAGAAGCATACGCTCGTTGAGTAGTTGTCTCCAGCCAGCCTGCCGACGGTATCGTAATCGCATGGCACAGCGGAGCAGCGAGCCAACCGGGCCGCGCGAGGTTGGGAGAACGATGACGGTGTATGAGGCGATCGGCGGTTCGGCAACGTTCGAGCGACTGGTGGAGATGTTCTACGCCGGTGTGGCAGACGATCCTGTTCTCCGGCGCCTGTACCCGAAGGATCTGACCGATTCGAAGAGACACCTGACCCTGTTCCTGATCCAGTACTTCGGCGGTCCCGGCACCTACTCCAAGGAGCGTGGACACCCGCGGCTGCGTATGCGACATCTCCCCTTTCCCATCGATCAAGCGGCCCGTGACGCCTGGGTGGGCCACATGTCGGCAGCCGTGGACAGCCTCGATCTGCCCGAAGCGGCGCGCAAGGAGCTCCGTGGCTATTTCGAGGGCGCTGCCACGTTCCTGATCAACCGGCCGAGTTGACGCTCGAGGCAGAGTAGAATGGCCCGAACAACGTCCGGTGAGAGGTAAAAGACCGTGGCAGCGATGGATCGCCGAACCTTCCTTGGCACGATGGCAGCGGCCTTCACGGGCGCTCTGCTGACGGCCTGCGGCCAGGGCGCGCCAGCCAGCAGCAGCGCGGCCGCGCCGAACCCCTCGAGCCCAGCCGCCTCGCCAGCGGCCAGCGCCAAGCCCCAGCCTTCCGGCTCGGCGGCCGCGGGCGCGTTGACGCCGCCTGCCGACTGGCAGCAGCAGTGGGACAGCTGGGTCGCGGGTGCCAAACGGGAGGGCAAGCTGATCCTCGCGTCGGGGCCGAGCCAGGATGCTCGTACGGCCATGCCCGAGACCTTCGGCAAGCAGTTCGGCATCGGCGTGGAGTACCTGGGTGGCTCGACGAGCGACCTGGCGAACCGCCTGCGCAGCGAGCAGGCCGCCAATCAATACACGGTCGACGTGGCCATCGCGGGCGCCGACACGGCCTACATCGTGCTTTACGGCGAGCGCCTGATCGAGCCCGTGCGTCCATACCTGATTCGTCCTGACGTGCTCGATCCCGGTGTCTGGCGCGGCGGCAAAGTGTGGTTCATGGATCCCGAAGAGCAGTACATCGTTCGGGCGGCGTCGTACGCCAGCGTGTCCTATTACGCCAATACGGATATCGTGAAGGTCGAAGAGCTCACAGCCTGGAAAGACCTGCTCAAGCCGCAGTACAAGGGCAAGATCGCCGCCTACGATCCAGCTAAGTCAGGAGGCGGCGGACAGCTGTCGGCCTATCTCTACAACCAGCTCGGCGCCGACTACGTGAAGGCGCTCTACGTCGACCAGGCGGTGGCGGTAACCAGCGACTACCGGCAGCTGTCCGACTGGATGGCTCGCGGCCAGAACCCTATCAGTCTGGGCATGCGCACGGAAGACGCCGAGGCCCTCAAGAAGGACGGCTTCAAGGTCGCCCCACTCGGGCCGTGGCAAGAGGCCCCGGGCTACCTATCGGGCGGATTTGGGCTGGTCAATCTGCTGAAGAACCCGCCGCATCCGAACGCCGCACACCTGTTCGTGAACTGGATCCTCAGCAAAGAGGGACAAACCGCCTGGAACTCGTCGCAGAAGACGGTGAGCGTGCGCACCGACGTGGACAACAGCTGGGCGCCTTCGTACATCGTGCCCAAGCCGGGCCTCAACTACTTCGACGCCTACTCCTGGGAGTACTCCACGACGGGCTGGGCCAAGTCCAACGCGGCGGTGAAGGCGATCCTGGGCGGCTAGCGCTGGCAGATCGCTTGAACGGCGCCTCCGAATCCAAGGCCGAGCGTTTCAGGCGGCTGTTGCGTGATCCCGAGCCGCTGATTATGCCCGGAGGCTTCAGCCCGCTGCTGGCCAGGATGGCCGAGATGGCCGGCTTCGAGGCCTTCTTCCTGGCCGGCTCACAAACCGCCGCGTTCCTTTACGGCCTGCCGGACGTTGGCATCATTGGCCTGCGCGACGTGGTGGACCACGCCAGACACGTCGCCGCCCGCACGCGCATTCCCATCTTGGCCGACGCCGACACCGGCTTCGGCAACGCGGTCAACGTTCACTTCACGGTGCAGGAGTACGTGCGCGCGGGCGTGGCCGGCATGCACATCGAGGACCAGGAATCGCCGAAGAAGTCGGGTATCCACGCCGGCCGGCGCTGCATCTCGGTCGACGAGGCGGTGGGGAAGTATCGGGCCGCCGTTGCCGCCCGGGACGAGATCGACCCCAGCTTCGTCATCTGCGCCCGCTGCGACTTCATCGGGGCCGAGGGTGGCAGTTTCGAAGGCGCCATCGAGCGCGCCGTCGCCTACGTCGAGCAGGCCCGCGTGGACATGGTGTGGATGAACAGCATGAACACCCGCGAGGAAATCAGCGAAGTGTGCCGCCGCGTTCCGGCGCCGGTCATGACCTCGTACTATGGCCAGCCGCCCACCCCCAGCCTGGACGAATGGCGTTCACTGGGCGTGGCCGCCGCCATCTTCCCTGCCTGCGCGGCGAGTGTGGCCGCTCAGGCTTCGTGGGACTTCCTGCACGAGTTGAAGGATCGTGGGCCGGCAGCGCTCGACCTGTTCCGTGAAGCCGTTCGACACAGCCGCTGGGGAGCGGCCGATCGCGACGCTGCCCTGGGCGAAGACGCGATCAGGCGGCTCGAAGCGAGCTTTATGCCGGCCAGCATCCAGCGTGACTACCAGGCGACCTTTGGCCATCCCTCCACTTTTGACGAGCGCCCGGACAGGTAGCCCCAGACCAGCGAGCAGCTGGGAACGAGCTAGCCTGGCTTTGTTCGGTCCGCGTAGCCGAACGTAGCCTCGTAGTCGCGTTGCAGGTCTCGAGGCAGGAAACGTCCTTCGAGACTGGCGATGGCCGCGGTATCCACTACCTTGCCTCGCTCCACGACGCCCCAGGGGCTGTGCCTGCCCTGCGCCTGGGCGGCTTCGAGCGCCTCCGTGCCGCGCAGCTTAAAGTCATTCAGCAGGTCCCAGGTGGCCTGCAGCGCCACGCTGGTAGTGAGCGCCGGGAAGATGGCGGCCGCCGCGCCCAGCTCTTGCCATTCCGGCAGCGTAGGCGCCGGCGCCGGTCCGCCGTAGGCCGGCAAGACCGGCGCCGGGATGCGCCGGCAGGCCTCGGCGATCTGCTCGCGATGTTGCAGCGTGTTGATCCACACCATGTCGGCGCGGCCCTGCTCGACGTAGGCGATGCAGCGCTCGATGGCGCTGTCGAAGGTCTCGCCCTGCGAGCCGACGGCGTCGCAGCGGGCGCAGATGACGAAGCCGGGGTCGATCTCGTCCCGGGCGGCGGCTGCGGCCCGGTACTTCCCCACCGCCTCGTCGACCGAGATGCAGCGCCGGCCCGAGCTGGTGCCGGATTTCTTGGGCGATTCCTGGTCCTCGATGTGCATGCCGGCCACGCCGGCGCGGACGTACTCCTGGACCGTGAAGTGGACGTTGACCGCGTTGCCGAAGCCGGTGTCGGCGTCGGCCAAGATGGGAATGCGCGTGCGGGCGGCGACGTGCCTGGCGTGGTCCACCATGTCGCGCAGGCCGATGATGCCGACGTCGGGCAGACCGTAGAGGAACGCGGCGGTTTGCGAGCCGGCCAGGAAGAAGGCCTCGAAGCCGGCCATCTCGGCCATCCTGGCCAGCAGCGGGCTGAAGCCTCCGGGGATGACGAGCAGCTCCGTTCGGTTCAACAGCCGCCGCAGCTCAGCGCCGCGGCTGGCGTGACTCACGTCCATCTCCCAACGGTCATTGGGGCGATTGTAGGACGCCCGGCAAGCCTGCCGGCGTCACGGATATCCGCAGCGTCGGCATGAGCGGGCGTGGCCCCCACAGGACTACGCGGCTGCTCGTCGCTGCCGGCGCACGGCGGCGCTGCGCCGGGCCATGGAAACGTAGTGCGCACGGCCGTAGCGCCGGAAGGTCGCCTGGCCGCCCAGGCCGGCTAGACCGCGGAAGTAGTCCCGTCCGCGCTGACTGAGCAACGCCAGCCCGCCGGCGGGACTGCCATGTCGGCTTCGCCGTCGCGTAGGCGCCGGACTTCGCCGGCGAATGCGTGCGAGGCGGGCCATTGCGACGTGCCAGTGCCACCACAGGGCGCGCCACGGCCGCAACAAAGTAGACATAACTAATCATAGCGTGCGAGCCCGGCGCAGGCGGGGCCGAGGGCAGGGCCGCCTTGGGTCGATATGGCATCGTGTAGGTGAAGTGCCTGACCTCGATCCGCTCGAAACACTCTTCGATGCCAGCAATGGCGATGAAGTGCCGCTGCCGGCAGCGCTGGCCGAGGTGTACGGATCGCTGCGCATTCCCCGACCGCGTGCAAGGCCTCACGTCATTGGCAATTTCGTCACCAGTCTTGACGGTGTGGTCGAGCTGGATGCCGGAGTCCCCCGGGGAGGCGGGGCCATAGCCGGACCGCAACCTCATGACAGGATGGTCATGGGGCTGCTCCGGGCAATGGCCGATGCCATAGTGGTGGGCGCGGGAACGCTGCGGGCCACGCCGCGCCACCTGTGGAGAGCGGATCGCGTATCACCGGGCTTCTCCGAGGCTCACGCGGAGCTGCGGAAACGGCTGCACAAGGCGCCCGAGCCCCTGAACGTAATCGTGACCAGCAGCGGCTTGCTCGATCTCGACGCGCCACTCTTTCGTGGCGGCGAAGTCCCGGTGCTCGTGCTCACGACACTGTCCGGCGAACAGACGCTGCGGCGCCATGGCGAGCCTCCGGTGCAGGTCGTCGCCGTGACCGAAGCCAAGCGGCTCAGCGCCGATACCGTCCTTGGCGCCATCGAGCAGATCCAGGGCGGCGGTCTGGTGCTGACTGAGGGGGGACCGCAGCTCATCGGAGAGTTCTTCGCACGCGGCAAGCTCGACGAGCTGTTCCTGACGCTTTCGCCGCAGGTAGCCGGGCGGGATGGGTCCACCGACCGTCCAGGCCTGGTAGCCGGCTATCTGTTCGCCCCGGAGGCTCCCATATGGGGCAGACTGGTCAGTGTGAAACGCGCCGGCAGCCACCTGTTCCTGCGCTACGGGTTCCGATTGTGACGGCTGTCGGCGTGACGCCGGCAGCCACTCCAGCCTTGTAGTACTGTGTAGCCCATTCACCAACCTGGAGGTATCCGGCTGTGGAACGTATCTCACCTCGCTCGGCCGGGCTGCTCGGCGTCCTGGTCGCCGGCCTTGCCGGCTGTGGCTCGACGGCCGCGCCGGCCGCCTCGACTGCTCCAGCGAGCGGGTCGTCGGCGGCCAACGCCGGCCGCCCATCGGCTCGGGCCTCCGCCCCGACGTTCAGGCTGGCCACGGGGAACACAACGCCGAGCACCATGTATGTGTGGCTGGCCCAGGACCGCGGCATCTTTGCCAAGAACGGCGTCAACGTGGAGTCGGTCGGTTTGAGCGGGCAGGCGCAGATGCAGGCGGTGGTGGCAGGGGAAGCCGAAGGCACGGTCCACACCGGAGCCGATCTCGTCTTCACCACGCAGGCCCAGGGCACCGACATGAAGATCGTGGCCACCGGATCGCAGGTAGACAACGATCTGCTGGTAGCGGGCAACGACATTCAATCAGTCGAGCAGCTGCGGGGCAAGAAGGTTGGCGCACAGTCTCTCACCGCCGGCAACGGACAAACCACACGGCGGCTGATGGCCAAGTACGGCCTCCAGGATGGCAAGGACTACACCCTGGTCGTGACCGGCAGCGCTGGCACCAGCGCCGGCGCGTTGGCCGCCCTCGTCGCGCACCAGGTCGATGCCGTGGCCGTTCCGCCGGCGCTGGCCAGTCCGGCCATCAAGCAGGGCCAGGTGCATCTGCTGGTCGACCTGGCCGCAAGGTCGGACCTGCCCATTGGCTCGAACGTGTTTGCCCTCAAGACGGGCTACGTGCAGCAGCATCCGGACATCGTGCAGAAGGTGGTCGATAGCCTTATCGAGTCGGTGCGGCTCATCAACCAGGACAAGGGCGCAGCCGAAGCGGAGCTGAAAACACGGTTCAAGCTCGACGATCAGGCCGCGCTGGATGAAGAGTGGCAGCGGCAGGTGGAGGTGCTGGCCAAGACGCCGCTGCCCCGTAAGGAGGACTTTGGCGACGTTATCGCCGCTATGCCGAAGGACATCAAGCCGCTGACTGACGCGCAGCTCGATGCCATGCTGGACCCCACGTTCGTCAACGACGCGGTGAAGAGAGGACTGACGAAATTCTGACGTCATGACCGGCCACATCAACGGCAAGCTGAACTGGGAACGGCTGGGGAAATCCGGCCCACCCATGGTGTTCATTCACCCCAATCCACTCGATCACAGCTGTTGGCTCTACCAGATGGCGCACTTTTCGACCTGGTTCAGGTGCATCGGCATCGATCTGCCCGGGTATGGGCGGTCGCCGACGGCGACGACCGGGCTGACCATGGCCGACGTGGCCGGCGCGTGCTGGGAGGCAGTCGACGAGTCGTCTGCCGAGCCGGCGATCCTGGTCGGGCTGTCGGTGGGCTCCAATGTCGTCTTGCACATGGCCCAGCAGCAGCCCCGGCGAACGCTGGCCATGATCCACTCCGGCTGCAGCTACCGGCCGGTGAAGGATTTCGCGACGAAGCGAGTCCGTGAGTACACCGAGCAGGGCGCGGCATTCCGGCGGCAGCATACCTACGAGGTGCTGAGCCCGGCCTTTGGCCAGACCCGGCTCGCACGCTATTTCTCGGACGTCTTCATCGAGCGCAATCCGTCGTACGACGTGCAGACGATCATCGAGATGTTTCGCGCTCTTGGCCGGCCGGACCCCGATTGGCTGTTCGACATCCCTTGCCCGATGCTGATCATCACCGGCAGCGAGGACAACTCGCATGCCGCGGCGTTCGATCTGAAGGCCAAGGTTGGTGGGTGCGAGCTGGTGACCATCGAGGGCGCGGGGCATGCCTGCAACATGGAGCAGCCCTGGCTGTGGGATGAGCACGCCCTGCGCTTCCTGAAAGAACGGGGCCTGCTAGCGGAGACCTAGATGGCTCACAGCGCCTCGCGCTGCCAAAGCTGATCGGCGCCAATCAGCGCCGAAGCGCACGGTGGTCCGTCGGTGTAGCGCATCAGCGGGCGACAGCCCACGCCGGCCGGGACTACGACAATGGCCGCCGAGCGCGTCCCATACGCTCCCGCATGCACACAGGGCGCATCTCTGGTGCCTCCTGCCTGGTCGCCGTCGGCCGCGGCATGGCTGCGTAGGACGTCGTGCAGCGCCGAGATGAGCTCGTCGCCGTGGCGATTGTCGATGCCTTCGAGCGCAGTGAGCACTTGCCGGACCTTCGTTGACTCGGCCCCCAAAGGACGGTTCTCGAGGACGTATCGACCGACGTCGAGCATTCTTGCCTCAACCCGCTCACCGGTCATGTCGACGTAGAACAGGCTGTCGCGGTCCCCAACCAGGATCCAGGCGCGGTTGAAGTCACTCGGCCGGTACTGCTGTTTGAAGGCTTCGACAGCCTGTTCGGCGCTGCGGTGCTGAGCAAGTGCCAGGGGAAGCTGGCCACGAGAGCGTTTGGCCGGGTCGCGCGGCGCCTGGCTGATGGGAAGGTTGGTGAGGCCCGCGACCACACCATATTCATTCGTTGCCAGCCACGTGCCGCCCGCCTGCAGGTCGCGTCCGCCAAGGATGCGAGGCGCTTCCTCCTGCAGAACCGTCATGGACAGCGCCGGACGGCTGATCTGCTCGTCGCGATTCGCCGCGACGATAAGCGGCCCGTCGGCGTGGATGCGGTGCAGGACGATCAGGAGGCACACGCCGGGATTGTAGAGGGTGTGCTCCCAGCAACCGCCAACCGCGTGTGATAGCCTGTCCGACGGCAATCACAACAGGCGAGTGAGCACCATGCAGCCGCTGAGATTCGGCATCAAGACCTCCCAGGCAGGCAGCAGCTACCAGGCCATCTTGCCCTGCTGGCTGGAGGCGGACAGGCTCGGCTTCGACACTGCCTGGCTGTACGACCATTTCGTGCCCGGCGAGCATCCCGCTGGAACCGCCTGCGGCGAGGGCTGGACGCTGCTGTCCGCGCTGCTCGCTCGGACTGAGCGGCTGCGCGGTGGCCTGATGGTTACCGGCAACACGCACCGGCATCCCATCCTTTTGGCGAACATCGCCAGCACCGTGGACCACATCTCCAACGGCCGGATGGAGTTCGGCTTCGGCACAGGCTGGAGTATCCCCGAGCACATGATGTTCGGCTGGGATCTGCCGCCTATCGGCGAGCGCATTCGTCGCTTCGACGAGGCCTGCCGGATCATCAAATCCTTGTGGACGGAGCCGGAGACCACGTTCTCAGGGGAGCACTATCAATTGCGGGCAGCCAGGCTCGACCCCAAGCCGATCCAGAAGCCGTATCCGCATTTCGTCATCGGAGCTGCCGGCGAAAAGGTCATGATGCGCAAGGCTGCCGAGCATGCGGACGAGTGGAACTGGGTTGGAGGTCCGGTTGAGACCTATCGAGCCAAGGTGGAGGCTATGGAGCAGCATCTCCGGACGGTCGGTCGCGATCCCGCCTCGCTGCAGCGATCCGTTCAGATGCGGGTACCAGAGGGCGCGGCGACCGCCGAACTCGCGGCGCTGGCGAGCGAGTTCGTCAAGCTGGGAGTCGATCACCTCATTTTCAGTCTGAGCCGGCCCCACCAAGCTAGTCAGGTGACCTGGCTGTGGGAGGAAGCCGTGCCGGCGATCAGGGACGTGGTGGGTCGCTGAGGTGACCGATGAGCTGCGGGGTAAGGTCGCTATCGTCACCGGGGCCGCCAGCCAGATCGGGATTGGCCGGGCGATTGCTCTGGCCTTCGTCCGCGCGGGCGCCCGTGTAACCCTGGCCGACGTGGACGGCGAGAACCTGGATCTCACGGCTCAGCAGGCCCGTGAGATCGGTGGGCCAGACTGCGTAAGCACCGTCGTGGGCAGCGTGGGCAACCCGGAGGATGCCGAGCGCATCGTGCGGCAGACGCTCGATCGCTTGGGCGGCCTACACGTCCTGGTCAACAACGCCGGCATCAATCCGCGCTACGACGCTTTCTGGAATCTGCCGGTCGAGCACTGGAACAGGACGATCGGCACGAACCTGAGCGGTCCCTTCTTCATGGCCCGAGCGGCCGTCGGCCACCTGAGGGCGCAGGGATGGGGCCGGATCATCGGCGTTACGACCAGCCTGGACACCATGCTGCACGGGATTCCCTATGGACCATCCAAAGCCGGTCACGAGGCCCTGCTGGCAGCGATGGCCCATGACCTGAAGGACAGCGGTGTTACAGCCAACGTCTTGCTTCCCGGCAGGGCCGTCGAGACCCACATGGTGGTGCCTACCGGCGGTCCCAGCCACCGTCTGCAGCCTGAAGTGATGCAGGCTCCCGCGGTATGGCTCGCTTCGAGCGCCTCGGACGGCTGCAACGGCATGCGACTCACGGCCGAGGACTGGGACGCGAGCCTTCCCATCGAGGAGCGCGTGAGCAAGGCCATGGCTCCGGCGGGCTGGCCCCAGCTGGGGCGGCGCAAAGCTTAGGCGCTGGGACTTAGGCTGCTGGCCTGGCTCGGCCGCCGGATTGGCCCGCGCCGGCGCTGTTGCCGGTGCGAGTCACGGTAAAACTGGCGCCGTCCTGGCCGATACCGGAAGGGCTGGCGAGGGGCTGGCGGTTCCCGTTGATCATGGTGATGGGGCTGGCCTGAGCGTCACGCAGATTCACGGTCTTGCCGTCCTTGACCGCCGTGGCGTTGGTAAATGCCACGGCGCCAAAGTTGTCGATCGGCACGACTCCGCCGCGCCCTGAGCTGGGCGCCTCCTCGATCCATTCAGCCGAGGAGAATGACGAGTCGTACTGTACGGTGCGGTCGTAGGTCGCGCCCGTCGTGTTGTTCTTAAAAGCCACCTGCCAGGAGCCGTCGGGCTGCTGGGTGATGCTGACCGTCACCGAATCACCGGGGTGAACCGGTAGGGGAACCGGGTGCGAGAACTGCGGCAGCATTTCGATCCAGGCGTTGTAGCGGGTGCGGCCCGTGCTCAGCACGGTCTCTTCGGTCCCAGCCTGGAGCAGGTCGCGCGATCGCAGTCCTCCAATACCAACCCAGGCCGCGTCTGCTCCCACGGCTCCGGCTCCCGAGGGTTGAGGCACCGTCCATGTGCCGGAAACGCCCGTGAACTTCCCTCCGCTGGCTGCGTAGCCCGACCAGTTCACCGACTGACCGCGGCCGGCTCCGGCCGGCGCACTGGGGACTCGCGGCGAGGGCGAAGGACTGCCCGATCCGCTGCCGGGAGCGCCCGGCGGTGGAATGAAGGTGTCGTCAGGATGGTCGTCCGCCTGGATCTTCCAGGAACCGTTCTGCAGGACCAGCGTGTAGACGTTCCGGTCGCGGGATTGATCCGTCGAGCCATCGTTGTACGTCGTCGACCAGGTCTCGAACGTCGTGGCCGTGGCGTTCGAGCCGTCGATGGACACCTGGCCCCAGTCCAGGCCAATCAACTTGATCGCGGTGATACCACCGTCGATCATGTCCTGATTGACCTGCGAGAGGTCCTGGTAGTAGGTGTCGGTCGACGTATCTTTCATCACCGAGGAGTCTTTGGAGGCAATTGCCTGCTCCTGCTCCTGGTTGCCACGCAGGATCACCTGCTCGACGGCTGCCTCGGGCGAGCCGGGTGCGGCCGTTACTGCCGGCGACGCTCCCGATGATGGCTGGGCACCGCGACCTCGGCCGGATGGCGCCGCGCCGGTGCCCGGAGATGGCCGAGAAGGTGCTGGCGACCCGCCGCCCGGAGACGCCGGAGCGCTGGGCTGACCCAGGTCGCTGTCCGGATGATCGTCGGCGTCGATCTTCCAAACGCCGTTCTGCTGGACAAGGCGATAGACGTTGCGATCGCGAGACTGATCGGTCGATCCATCGGAAAACTGGCTTGTCCACGTTTCATAAGTAGTGGCCGTCGCCTGGCTGCCGTTGACCTGGATCGGTCCCCAGTCCAAGCCCACGAGCTTGATGCTGGTCACGCCGCCATCGATCATGTCCTGGTTGTCCTGCGCAACCTGCTGGTAGTGCGCGTCGGTGGTCGTGTCCTTCATGACCGACGAATCACGCGAGGCGATGGCTTGCTCCTGCTCGAAGTTGCCCCGCATGATCACGAGCTGGATGGCGGCCTCCTGGCTGCCAGCCGGCGCTGTGATCCCAACCCCTCGTAGAAACGGCAGCCGAGATTGCACCTGATGCAGCCCGTCCTGCACCGTGCGCTGTGCGCCGGCAATGGTCGTCGCCGGCGAGCAGGCCACCATGGACACGCTCAACAGAGCCAGGGCGAAGAGTCGTAGTGTCTGCGACTTCATGATGCTACCAATCCACAAGCATTGAGACGGCGATCAGACATACGAATACCGCGAGAGTATGGCTCTCAGCAGCCGGTATTTGTCCATGCTCGCTGGCCATTGATACTGATGCCTGGGACACAGCGTAGCCTTGGAGTCTCAACATGAGCTGAGACCTCGCTGAGAGCAGCCTAAGGTTTTAGCCCTGCCGGCTCAGAAAAGCTATGATGGCGGCCGGGAGAGGAGGTACGCGCATGTACGGCTGGCGTGGGAGGGTGGCGCATCTCGCTCCCTCACGAGGCGACTGGATCGTCTACGAGTTCTATCGCGTGGCCCCGCGAGGAACAATGTTTCTGAACGTCACCGGCACCGTTCGAAACCTTCGAGACGGTGATCTCGAGTCGCGGCTGCGCAGTCTGGAAGCGGCCGCCATCGACGTAGCCGAGGACAAGCCGGACTTGATCATTGCCGGCGGCTCACCGCTCATCACTTTGCAGGGCTTCGGCAGCGAGAAACGCATTTCGGAACAGCTCACCAGGGCCTGCGGTATTCCCTGCGTCACGGGGACGGAGTTGGAGACTGACGCGCTGCATGCAGTCCACAGCACACGGCCAGTCCTGGCGACGCCCTATCCGCCCACACTAGACGAGCGGCTGATCAACTATCTGAACGAAGCCGGGTTCGAGGTGCAGGGCTGCAAGGGCCTGGGCATCGAAAACAACGCCACCATTGGCATGCTGCCCGAGCATGCCGCCCTGCGCATCGGACGCGAGGCGGCGGCGGCCGCTCCGAACGCGGACGCCATCTTCATGCCCTGCGGCCGCTGGCCCACACTCGAGGCGGCGCGTCTGCTCGAGCAGGAGCTTGGCCTGCCTGTCGTAACGGCTTCGCTGGCCTACGCTTTCGGCTCCTTCAAGCGCTTGAACATCCGTGACAGCTTCGAGGGCTGCGGCAGCCTGCTCGCAACGCTGCGACCGTTGACCCCGACCACCGCAGGATGAGCTCCGACCCTGCTCCGCACAGCTGCCATTCGACCGCCGATCCAATGGGGCGTCACCCGATGTTGGCCGGCGGAAGGCGGCGGGCGTATGATTCCGAACGAGAAACGCAGCCAAGTCGATTGGGTGGGGGAGTGACATGGGCTTAGACCCGCGGGAACCGCTGGAAACGGCCAGCCGTACCGCGCACAAGCAGCAGATGAATCAGCTGCTGCACGTCGACGCCGCTCGCACGGTCGTGGTCACCGTCGATATGCAGCGCAATTACCTCGACCGGGAAGTGGCGATCCGGCCGCTGGCCGCCGCCGATGCCGAACGGCTGCTTACCTACGGCCGGAAAGTGCTCGACCGTGCTCGGAGCCTCGGCATTCCCGTGATCCATGCGTATGTCAGCCGCCGGCCGGCCGAGGTCAAGAGCGGATTCGACGTTTCACCCGCCAAGAAGCTGAAGGACCAGCAGGAGGGCCGGACCATCAACGACCGCCTGGAGGGATCGCCTCAGGCTCAGATCCCGGCGGCCCTGCTGGGACCGGACGACGTGCACGTCACCACCAAGAAGAGCATGGATGCGTTTCTGGACACGGACCTGGACGTGCTGCTGCGCCGTGTCTACGGCGCCGACACCGTAGTCATCATGGGCATCAACACCGACACATGTGTGCTTTCGACGGTGTTTTCGGCATCGAATCGAGGCTACAAGCCGATTGTGGTGGCCGAGTGCGTCGCCAGCTGGCGAGGCAAGGATCAGCACCGCATGGCGCTGGAGCTGATGGCCGGCAGTTTCGTATGGGTATTAACGGCGGAGGAGCTGATGAGCAAGCTGTCAATCACGTCTCCCACGGCGGTGGCTCGATGACCGCCAAGGCCTTCACCATGAACCGGCAGTGGCTGGGCTTGCGACTGTTTGCCCTGGCCATCATTGCCGGGGCCGCGATGCTGGCCGCCTGCGGATCCGCGGCCAGTCAGCCTTCGCAGCTCATCAAGATCAAAGTCGCGAATCCCTCGGTAGCCGCGCCGGGAGCGATCCTGCAGGTCACCAAGGACGCCGGCCTGTTCGAGAAGAACGGCCTGGACGTGGATTTGCAGGTCATCAACGGCGCCCCCGAGCTGTTGGCGGCGCTGCTCAGCGGCGACATCTCCATTGCCATGCAGGGTTCTCCGGCCATCCTCCAGGCGCAGATCAGCGGAGCCAACATCGTCATGTTCGCCGGCGCGGTGAACACCACCTTCTTCTCGATCTTCAGCCGGCCCGAAATCAAGACCGTGCCCGATCTGAAGGGCAAGAAGGTGGGTTCGACGCCAGGTGGCGGCAACGATCAGTCGACCGTGAATTTGGTGCTGGCACGGTATGGCCTGAAGCCTACGGACGTTCAGGTCATCAACCTGCCGCAGCAGAACCGCATTCAAGCCCTCCAGAACGGGGCCGTCGATGCGATTGCGATTACCGAGCCATATACCTATGCCGCCCGCAAGCTGGGCATCAACGAGCTCATCGACGTCTCGGCGTTGAATCTGGCCTACCAGTCGAGCGCCTTTGTGACCACCAAGCCGTATCTGAGGGATCATCGCGACGTCGTCGTCCGCTTCCTGCGCAGCTTGACGGAGGGCATCAAGTTCTACAAGACCAACCGCGAAGCGAGCGAGAACTCGCTGGCGGCGTTCACCAAGCTGGACGATCCCGGGGCACTCGATGAGACCTGGCAGGCCTTCGCCCTCAAGTTCACCAGCAAGGTGCCGGACCTCAGCATTCCCGGTCTGCAGTACGTCATCGACAATTCGATCGACGATCCGAAGGCCAAGGGCCGCAAGGCAGAAGAATTCATCGACCGCAGCCTCATCCAGCAGCTCGACGACGAAGGCTTCTTCCGCAGCCTTTACGGAGACAACACCGGCGGGGTGTAGGCCCGCCAGGTGGCGGGTTAGCCGCGCGCCGCGAGGCGGGACTCTCGCGCCAGGTCGTAGGCGGCGCGCAGCAACATGGTGAACAGCGCGCCGCCGTAAAGGCGAGTGCGCAGGAACAGCTTGCCCTGCTCCATGGCCTCGACCGGGCTGACGTCCCCGGCGAGGATGGCGTGCAGCGTTGGGGCGTCGACCTGCACCCTGGTGAAGCGCATCGGCTGGCGGCGGGGCGAGGCGCCAGGGCTGAGGACGAATCCGCCACGCTCGATAGCCAGGTGAAAGGGCTGGCCGTCCACCTCGATCTGGAAATCCTCGTCGTGGCCGCGCAAGGCGAGCTGGCCGCGACGGGTTGCCGCCGCCACTTCGAGCGCCGACTCGAGCTCGTGGAAAACGTCACTCACCACCCGGACCTCCGAATTGATCTGCCAGCGTGGCTGGAACCTGTGACAGCAGCTCATCAGGGTCGCCGAAGCGCGCTGCGACAGCACGAACCTCCGGGTCGTCCAAGAGCGTCAGGTGCCCGTTATCCAACAGGGGCTTCCCGTTGACCGTTAATGTGGCGTCGGTAACGAACATCACCTGCCAGGTATGGGAGAACGTCGGCCCACCGTAAGCAATCGAATTGCCGAGCCCGAAGTGCAGCAGATGGGGATTGGAAGCGCCTCTGCCGCCGCCGCCGGCCTTGGGGTGAACGCCCCACATGCACTCCGCCACCCAGCCGCTGTTCTCGTCGCCGCGAGTCCTCATGAAGTCTTCCCACCAGTCGGCGCATTCGCCCTCGGCTGCCACCACCCGATGGTCTTCGACCGTCAGGAAGAGCGGCGTATCGAGGATTGTCTTCGGCGTGCGGTTGCCCTTGGTAATGGCCTCGACGGCAATGACGCCATTGACCGGATCTTCGGGATGGAAACAGCTCGTGCCCCCCGGCACGCCTTTCTTGTGGCCAGGGCTGTCGTACTTGAAGGGGTAGCAGTAACCCCCGACCGTCTCGGGCTGCACCGTCATGGAGAGGTCTGTGCCAGCAGCGGTGGTGACGCGCACGAGGCTGCCGGGGGTGAGGCTCTCGAGAGTCTTGGTGCCGATGGCGAACAGAACGTCGGCGGGAAAACGGCCGTACAGGGAGGACATGGCCTCGCGGGTCTTGGCCTCGCTGTTGATGTACACCAAGCCGCGCTCGAACAATGCAACCTGCAGGTAGTGGTTCTTGGTGTGCAGGTACTCGCCCTGCCCGATGAGCACGTCACAGGCTTCAATGGCCTTTTCGAATACCGGCGGTGGCGCTTCCCGCTGCTTATCCCAATGCTCCGTGTGCATGACCGCGGGCCGCGCCCCCGCCTCCGCCACCGCCGTGCGCACCGCTTCGACCAATAGCGGATCGTCGAAGCCAGGCTCGGTGTGGATCAGCACCTGCTGACCTGGTCGAATCTCGGCGTACTTCACCACGTTCCGAGCCCCGTCCAAAAGGTCGGCAGGCATCTCGGCGTTAGTTGACATTGGGCCTCCTCGAGTGTTCAGGGTTCGGACATAGTCGCGAGCTCACGTCCCGCGGTTCAACGCTTTCGAAAGACGTCATGGTGCAGCTTGCTCCACTGTGCATAGGTCGCATCATAGTCACCGCTGACCTGCTGGTCCGGATAAAAGGGCTTGAAGGAAGGGCTTCCGGACTGCGTGCCTGCGCCCTGGCGTACCGGCCCCGATCCCGCTTTGGCGTATTGCTCCTGGCCGCTCTGGGACAGCAGGAAGTCGAGGAACAGCAGGGCGGCATAGGGATGCGGCGCGCTCCGAGCGATGGCGGCGTAGCCGACGTCCACCGGGACCGGATCGAGCGGGATCCAGCGAACCGGCGCGTTCTTGAGATCCGGCCGTCGAGCGGTCCAAAGGGAGGCTGGAAAGGTGACAGCGACCTCGCCCGAAGCGACCGACGCGACCACTGCGTCCGCACTCTGGTTCGACATCACCACATTCTGGCCTCCTAGCCTACGCACGAAGTCCTCGCCCTTGATCAGGGCCATCGCACCGGTGAACCGCACCGCCTGACTCGTGTCCTGAGTGCTCAGCTTGCCCTTCAGGTCACGCTTCAGCAGGTCGTCGTAGCTCCTGGGCGCGATGCCGTCGGGGATGATCTTCGTGTTCGTCGCTACGCCTAAGGGCACCTGCTGATCGCCAATGAACGCATGGTCGCCGGCGTACAGCTGAGGTGGAAGGTCCTTTGTGAGTGGTGAGCTGAAGGGTTGGAGCAGGCCGAGCTTGTCCAGGCCGGAAATAGCGAGATAGGGCGCCTCCAAGACGTCGGCCGTATGCTGGCCAGCGTTGGCTTCGTCGCGGTATCGCGACAGCATCGCGGCGCCGTCGAGCTGTATCGCTTCAACCTTGACGAAGGGGTATTTCTGCATGAACGCCGCGGCAATTGGAGCGCTCGCGGCCTCGACGAGGCTGGCCGAATACCAGCGCAGCTCGCCCTCCTTGCGCGCCCCAGCCTCTAGCTGCTGCTGGCGATCCGATCCGCTGTACGTGGCCATGACGGCCATGGCGTCCCCACCGCTGGGGACCGCCGGTTGCGAGATCGCCGTTCCGCAGGCGGCCAGGAGAGCAGCCGCCAAAGCTGCCCCAGCCGGTAAGGAGCCGGCTGACAGCCGCCAACGAGGATGCCCCGGCAGCCGCCTCAAGAACCGGCTGGAACCAGTGCGACGGCGCGGGTCCACGCCGAGCCGCAGTCTTCGAGCTTGATCGGAAACGCAGCGACTTTGAAGCCTCGATGCTGGGTGAGGCCACGCAGATCCATCTTGTGGATGAGACAGAAGTCCCTGTCGCGGCCGGCGCGGTGAACGGGGAAGAACGCGTCTGGCCTGCCTGCGCGCAGCGCCTCCACCATCGGCCCAACAGGGCCATCCAATGACTCGCAATCGGAGCCCACAACTCGGACGCCGCGGTCGAGCAGCCAGGTGAAGGCTTCTCCGTCCAGGGCCGGTGCCAGGTCCGGGAATGAGGGATCGTCGTCGAAGGCGTCCGCCGCGCCGGTCTTGACCAGCACGATCGTCTCGGCGCTCACGGAGGCGCCGCTGCGGTCCAGCTTGGCCTGGATCTCGGTCCTGCCAATCCGCTCGCCCGGACGCTTGTCCTGGCTGAAGTCCAGAAGCACTCCATCTCCATAGAACCAGTCGAGCGGCACACGGTCAACGCTCATCGCGCCGTCGTGTTCCGGATCGCGGAAGTGCGCGGGAGCGGCTACGTGGGTTCCGGCCTGGGTATAGGTCTCCACCACGTCCATGGCCGACGCGTGAACGATGTCCCCGGTTTTCATGCCATGCAGCTTGGCCTGGCGCCGCCGCGACAGCCCATGGTGGACGGTATCGATATGGCTCGGCTCCGGCTCGAAGCTGTGGTTCATGATGGGCAGGCTCAGGTCGATCAGCCTGACGGGCGTGCTGTCGAGCCAGCTGTCCTCGATGCCCACTGCCCGGATCCAGGCTCCCGTCCCGCCGGCGATCTTGATCGGGAACAGCATGACTTTGAAGCCGTACGGGGCCGGCAGGCTGCCCATGTTTGCCAGCTTCTCGGCGTGCGTCCACTCCGTCAGCCGGCCGGCGCGATGGATGGGGAAATAGGCGGCGGAGTCGCCGCTCTTGAACTTCTCGCGCATGATGGCAATGGGCATGTCGATCGTCGCCGAATCCGTTGACATAATCCGCACGCCAAGGCGGAAGAGGTAATTCAGCGCACCACCGTTCAGCCCGGCCGCGGAGTCGCTGAAGCGCGGATCATCGTCGAATCCATCCGTGCCGCCGGTCCACAGCATGACGATGTCGCCTGGCTGAGGCTGACGGCCGAGCCCTTCTAACGCCGACGCGACGTCGTACTCGGTGATGGCCTCGGTGGGCGCTTTGTGCCGAAAGTCCAGGACGAGGCCATTCCCGAAGGCCCACTCCAGGGGTACTTCATCGATGCGCTTGGCGCGCGCTCCCTCCGACGTGGGATAGAAGTGATAGGGGGCGTCCAGGTGCGTGCCGTCGTGGCTGCCCAGCGTGACTCGCTCGCTGGAGAACAGCGCCCGGCCCGGCAGCTCGGATACGCGGAGGCAGTGCGTCCGGGCGAACCGCCGCGCGGCCTCGGTGTGGGTCGTGACCCTGAGCGTCATCTCGCGACTCTCGAGGCCGGCAGGTCGCAGAGCGACGCTGAGATCGTGAATCCGGGCCAAGCTCAGCTACGGGAGCCGGGGACGCGCGCGCCGCTCACTGGCCCAACTTCGCGTACAAGCCTTCCTTGTCGAGACGGAGGACGTACTGGTCATCGAAATACTTTCTCGGATCCGCGGCGGCCGCGGAGGGCACCTTCTCTGCTACGACTTTCTGCACCGCCTGGATGCCTTCCAGCGTTGGCAGCATCTTCACGGGAACGGCGTCGATCGCCTGCTGGACCGCCTCTTTGGAGGCCGCGTCGCCGGTCTGGGCGTACTTGGCGTAGATTTTGGCGACGTCATCAGGATTCGTTCGCACCGTCTGCTCGGCTTCGGCCAGAGAGCGGACCAGAGCCATGACAGTGGCATCGTTTTTCGCGGCCCAGTCCCGGTTGACGTAGGCCTGCGCGGCCGGATAGGGGATGTGCATCGGCCGGTAGTCGATCAAAACGTGCGCGCCCTGGCGCTCGGCCACATTATTGTTCGGCGGCGAGAGGGAAGCGGCAAAGACCGAGCCGGCGGTCAACGCCGCGATCTGCTTATCGGTCGTACCCAGCTCCACCGTGGTGACGTCCTTGTCCGGATCCAGCCCGCCATCCCGCAGAGCCATGCGAATGACGGTGTCAGGAATCGCCCCACGCTTCGTCACCCCGATGGTCTTGCCCTTGAGATCCTGAATGGTCTTGATCTCCGGGCGAGCCAGGATCGAGTGCTGAAGGAAGGGCACCATCGTGGCTACCGTTTCCAGGTGTGCGCCAGCTTCGTCGGCCGCCACGATCTCTTCGGTAGAGCCCATGGACACCTCAACGTCACCGGCGATAAGCGCCGGGGTGCCGTTCGGGCCGAGGATGAACTCGGCATCGAGACCATGGCTGCGAAAGATGCCCATGTCTTGGGCTACCAGGGCGGCGATCTGAGCGAAACTGGCCGAGCTGTAGGCGATGCGGATGTGCTGGATACTCGGCGCGGCCGAAGCCGGGCTGGCTTGCTGGGCGCCGCCGCAGGCCGCAAGCAAGCCAGCCAGGATCAGGCTCAGAGACAGCGCCCAGGGTGCCGGCCGGTGGGCACGGGTGTGCGAAGTCATAGACGCGTTCCCCCACTTTCTCGGGCTGAGCCCACACCGTGCCGCCCGATTCCGACTCATACGTATCAACGTATCACCCGTAGCCTGCTCCTGCCGGCGACGCTCTTGCCGCTCCTATCAGCCGGTCCAAGGTGCTCATGCGTCGGGTCCGGACTTGCTGCTACAAGGGCAGCCTGCACTTCGTCCAGGGTCGCAACCCAACCCAAGCAGCGCCGGATGTTCTCCAGCGCGGGCTCGTGCAGATCGTCCCCGTAGTCGGTAGTGACGCACTCCTGGACCACGATCGCCTGCAAGTGGCGGTTGAAGCAATCGAACGCGGCGCACTGCACGCAGGTGTTGGTGTTGATCCCACCGATGATCAGGCTGTCAACGCCGAGGATCCGGATGGCGCGTTCCAGTTCCGTCCCGTAGAAACAGCTCATCGACGATTTGGAGTCGATGAGCACCTCGCCGGGCTGAGGCGCCAAACGCGGGTGGATGTCGCCGCCGCCGCGGGCTGCCGGCAGCCGCTGCACGTCGATCATCGGTAGACGCACAGACCCCTGGCTTGCTTTCCATCGAAAGAATGGGTTCTGGAAGCGTTCGTCTCGCTGCCCGCGCAGATTGTCGGGTGAAAGGACAGCGTGAATCACGGGCATTCCCACCGAGCGGGCGAGCGCGAAGAGGCGCTCGTTCGCGTCGAGCACCGTTCGGGCCTTGTGCTCCGGAATGGGGCGATTGGAGACGCTGGGGTCCAGATAGCCGCGATGGAGATCGATGGCAAGCACCGCCGCACGAGCGATGTCGATTGATTCCGGCAGAGCCATGCAGCGCCTCACAAAGCGAAGAGTGATCCGCCGCGAATGCTAGGAATCGCGTTCCGGGGTGTCAAGGGCTGGATGAGTCGCCGCGAGCTTGCTTGACATCGATCGGACGGCCGCTCAGCAGACAGAGGAAGTAAGCGCTACTATGAGCCCTATAGGGGACTCGGACGGTGGCGGACGCTGGCCGCGTATGTTCGACTCGCGATCCCGCCTCCGCCTAGGGCCTGCTGTGGAGGGCATCCACACTGGTCGAGCAGAGGAGTTGAAGCCATGAATGGGATCCGAAAACCGGACGGTCCTCGCACTTCGGTGCCGGGCGCGTGGGTCCTCACCGCCGGCTTACTGGCGTCGCTCACCCTGGCTGGCTGCGGCGCCAGCCAGGCCGGCAGCGCGGCCGGCACGTCAGCAAGCGCAGCAGCCCAGGCGAGTTCCGCGCCAGCTTCGGCCGTCAGCGCCAAGCCGTCGGGACTCACCAAGTTCGTCTTGTCCTACAGCTCCGTGAGTTACTCACAGAACGCCATCCTCGTGGCCAAGGAAGCTGGCTTGATGGCTCAGAACGGCATCGATCTCCAGCTCGTCTTCGGACCAAACGGCATTCCCGCTCAGATCGCGGGTGACGTGCAAGGCTCCGTAACGTCGACCGAAGAGGTGGTCTCCGCGGTAGCCGGCGGTGCTGACCTGGCCATCGTGGCGACCTTTCTGCCATATATGCAGCAGGACTTCTTGGTTCGCCCCGAAATCAAGACCATGGCGGATCTGAAGGGGAAGCCGGTGGGCGTGACTCGTCGCGGCACCATCACCGAAACCGTGGTGAGAATGGCCGCGCAGCGCGGCGGGATCGACGCCGACAAGGATCTGCAGATCCTCGAGCTCGGCACGTCGGACAAGCAGGTCGCGGCGATGACGGCCGGATCGATATTCGGCAGCGGATTTTCCTCACCCAACAGCGACGTCGCCATCAAGCAGGGCGCTCATACGCTCTATGCGTTCTCCAAAGAGCAGATTCCCTATCCCGCAGCCGACCTGATTGTGACCAGGTCATGGGCCCAGAAGAACGAGCCGGTGCTGCTCGGCGTGTTGAAAGCGCTGGCGCAGTCGACAGTGATCTTCCAGACGAAGCCGGATTACGTTGCCCAGGTGTACGAGCAGTATGCGAAGTCAGGTGCCGACGCGGCGAAACAGGCCGCGGAGAACGCCAAGGCCAACATCCCTGTGAAGATGCTGCCCACGGCCGAGGGCATCAAGGCGGTGCAGGACGTCGTCGCGGTCCAGAATCCCAATGCCGCCAAAGTGCCGGTGACGAAATTCTTTGACGACAGCTACATCAAGAAGCTCGACGCCCAAGGCTTCTACGCCACCCTCGGCGCTTAGCAGTCCCTAAGCGCTCGAGCGGCGCTTCGATGGCTGCACGCGCGGCGGTTCGTCGCGCTGCTTGGGAAAATGCGGCGGCCAGGGAGCCTCTCCCAGCCCGTCACGCTGGTCACGGTCGGCCAACTCCAGCAGGGATTCGATGCGGCCCGGGTGAGCGTCGATGTCCGCGCCGGGGTCACCCTCGGTGGCGAAGCGGCGCGGCACCGTCCGTATGTTGAAGTCAGCCGGCTCAACGTCGGCGACCTCATCCCAGCGCAGGGGACAGGATACGCGCGCATCGGGAACGGGCCGGACGGAATAGGCTGAGGCCACCGTACGGTCGCGGGCGTTCTGGTTGTAATCCACGAAAACGCCCCTGCGCTCCTCCTTCCACCAGGCGGTCGTGGCTACGTCGGGCATGCGCCGCTCGATCTCCCGGGCGAAGGCCAGCGCCGCCCTCCGGACCGTCGTGAAGCCCCATTCCGGCGCTATCCGGCAATTCACGTGGATGCCACGTTTGCCGGAGGTCTTCGGATAGCCGGTCAGCTGGTGCTCGAGCAGGACTTCATGAGCTATAAGCGCAACCCGACGCACATGCTCAAACGGCACCTCCGGGGTCGGGTCGAGATCGATTCTCAGCTCATCCGGATGATCAACGTCGGTGCAGCGCACCGGCCAGGGATTGAAGTCGATGCAGCCCAGATTGACCGCCCACAAAATGTGCGCGGCGTCGGCCAGCACCAGCATTTGGGCGAACCGCCCGCTGGGGAAGCGAACCGTAGCCGTCTGCATCCAATCGGGCCCGGGCGGCACGCGCTTCTGGAAGAATCCTTCGCCTTCCACCCCATTGGGCCAGCGATAGAGCGTGGTGGGCCGGTTCCGTGCGCCGGCCAGCGCTCCCTCGACCACCGATCGGTAATAGAGCGCCAGCTCGAGCTTGGTGGCGCCGATTTCGGGGAAAAAGACCTTGTCGGGATTGCTTACCCGGATCTCACGATCCGCCACCTCGATCGTTTCGTGCCGCGCTTCAGCCATGATTCGACCACTTGATCACCTTATTCCGTCTCCCCGAACTGGGTGACGGAAACGGCGCCCGCATGATTGGAGACCCGGTCTACGCCGGGTCCGGGAAGGTCCGACCTAGACCGGACCAGAATTCGTGGCGCCCAGTGGCAGCCTGCCAGTAGCCGTCGAAGGAGAAGACGTAGCCCCAGTAGGCTTCGCGGCAGACGCGCTTCAAACCCGGCAATATGGATGGGTCACGAGCGACCGCCTCGATCAGGATGCGCTCCTCCACGTTGCCATGCTCAGGATCGTGCTCGGCGTGCGTATGGTAGGTCTGGAGGGCCGCCAGCGGCAGGCCGTAGACCTCCTGATAGGCCTTGTGCAGGGCGCTCGCCACGGCCGGGTATTCGGGTTCGCCGATCCACAGAGAAGCAACCGCGGTAACGAAGTCCGAGCGTGACGTGATCTGCTCCTCGATGTGGTGCCACGCCGCCATGCCGGGCGTGGGCTCGGCGCGGTAAGCCAGCTCACGAGGGACGCCCAGCGCGTCCAAGAGCCGCAGGATGAGCGTGGCGTGATCGTCGGCTCCGGTGGCCTCGCTGGCCCAGTTCTCGGCCATGAGCTTACGGGCTTCCAGGTCGTCGTTGCAGTTCTTGATGGTATTCAGGACGAACGTCGAGAAGAAGCGCGCCTCATAGTAGTGCTGCACCTCGATCTTCCTCACCTGGTCGAGGCTCAGCTCGCCGCGAATGCGCGCTTGCACCACCGGGTGCTCGATCAGCGGCAGGTTGGAAACAACCTCGCGTCGGATCGCGTCCAGCTCCTGCTTGGCGGCGCTCAGGGTCTGCATCTCAGCTCACCGATATCGTAAGGCCTGCCTGGCGCCGGCCGTCAATTCCGCGCCCGACGCGTCCAGGCCAGGAACTCCGGCAGCGGCCTGGTGTTGACGATGCGCTCGGTTGGGAGGTCGCAGGCGGCCGCCCGGTCACAGCCATACGGCTGCCACTCGAGCTGGCCGGGGGCATGGGCATCGGTGTCGATGACGAAGTCGCAGCCAAGATCGCGCGCCAGCGCCAGCAGGCGCTTCGGCGGATCCAGCCGCTCTGGCCGGCTGTTGATCTCCACCGCTGTACCATGCACGGCGCAGGCGGAGAAGATCGCCTCCGCATCGAAGGTCGATTCCGGTCGCCCTCGGCCCACGACCAGCCGGCCGGTGCAGTGGCCCAGGATGTCCACGCGGGGATTGGAGACGGCGGCCAGCATGCGCTGAGTCATGCCGTCGCTCTCCTGGCGTAGCTTGGAGTGCACGCTGGCAACGACTACGTCGAGCTGGTCCAGCAGCTCCTCTTGCTGGTCCAAACTGCCATCTTCGAGAATGTCGACCTCGATGCCGGTCAGGATGCGGAACGGAGCCAGACGTTGGTTGAGCTCGGCTACCACTTGGATCTGATCCCGCAGTCGTTCCGCCGGCAGGCCCTTGGCGACGGTGAGACTCGGTGAGTGGTCGGTCAGGACCAGGTAGTCGTGGCCCAGGTCACGGGCCGCCAGGGCCATCTCTTCTATCGGTGACCCGCCGTCGGACCAATCCGAATGGGTGTGGCAATCCCCTCGCAGGACCTCGCGGATGGCGCGAGCTCTCGCGTCGCCGGCGGGATCGAGATCGCCCTCGAGCTTCCGGAGATACGAAGGCACCTCCCCGCTAAGGGCTTCCAGGATCACGCTCTCGGTCTTCTCGCCAATGCCCGCCAGGCTTCGCAGCCGGCCCTTTGCCGCCAGGTCACGCAGCTCGTGCTCCGGCACGCTCCGAACGACCTGGGCGGCGTTGCGGTAGGCGCGAACCTTATACGTCTCCTGGCGCCCGCGTTCCAGCAGATAGGCGATACGCTCCAGCGCTTCGACCGGTGTCATGATGGCCCGATCCTAGTTGATGGCCACGAGCCCTGTCGAGCGTCTGCTACCCTGGCCCGCATGGGAAAGCTGGATGGCAGAGTCGCCATCGTGACCGGCGGCGGTAATGGCATCGGACGGTTCTACAGCAAGGCGATTGCCGGCGAGGGGGCGGCCGTCGTCGTCGCTGAAGTCGACGGCATCGCGGCGCAGCTCACGGCTGACGAGATCGCGGAAGACGGCGGACGAGCGCTGGCCGTGCAGACCGACGTCTCGAACGCGCAATCGGTGCAGCACATGGTGGACGAGACCATTCGCCAGCTTGGACGGATTGACATCCTGGTCAACAACGCGGCGGTATTCGCCACAATACCTATCTCGCGGGTGGGCATCGAGGAGCTGTCGGAAGACGAGTGGGACCTGGTCTATCGGGTAAACATGAAGGGCATGTTCTTGACCTGCAAGGCCGTGGTGCCCCACTTGAAGAAGCAGCGCTACGGAAAGATCGTCAACATCGGCTCCGGCAGCATGTTGGAGGGCGCCGGCGGGCGCATCCACTACACCTCGGCCAAGGCAGCGGTCGTCGGCTTCACGCGTGTGCTGGCGCACGAGCTTGGCGACTACAACGTGTGCGTGAATACGCTGGCGCCGGGTTCCACGCTGAGCGAGAAGGACCCCACTCCGGAGATCGTCAGGATGCGCGAAGCGGCGACCGCCCGGCGCGCCATCAAGCGCGTCCAGCGACCGGAGGACCTGGTGGGTGCAATGCTGTTCCTGGTGTCCCCGGACAGCGACTTCATCACCGGCCAGATGCTGCTGGTCGACGGTGGGTCGCGCTTCTACTAGCGCATGCTGACCGTCGACGTTCACGCCCACCTGTATTCACGCGAGTACCTGGACGTACTGGACACCCTGTTCGCCAATCCGCAGAGCGCACGCGAACGGGCAACCAGGGCCTCCCTCCAGGGCAAGATCAAGACCGAGACAGCCATGTGGAATGTCGAAGAGCGGTTGGGCCTCCTGGATGAGCTGGCGGTAGATTGTCAGGTGCTGTCGCTCTCGCTGCCGCAGGCCTACGAAGGCGATCGCGCCACCAGGATGAAGCTCGCTCGCATCAGCAACGACCAGTTCGCCCAGGTGATGCGGGACTATCCCGGGCGTTTCCTGGCGTTCGGCAGCTTGCCACTGCCGCACGTCGAGGATTCCCTGCGCGAGATCGAGCGCTGCCTGGACGAGCTGGGACTGGTGGGCGTCTGCCTGGGCACGAACGTCGATGCCCGCTGGCTTGATGCCCCCGAGCTGCAGCCTGTCTTCGACGAGCTTGACCGGCGAGCAGCGGTGGTGTTCTTGCACCCGGTCACCGCCGTCTGCATCGAAGGCGTGGCCGATTTCAACCAGAGCGCCGACCTGGCGTACGTCTACGACACGGCGGCGAGCGTCTATCGGATGGTGTTCGGCGGGATGTTCGACCGCTATCGCCGCATGAAGGTGATCGTGCCGCACCTCGGAGGCATGCTCCCGGCGCTGATCGGCCGTTTCGGGCAGTCGTACCGCGTGCACCCGGCTTGCCAGAAGATCAGCCGGCCGCCGGTGGACTACCTGCGCGAGCTCTATTACGACGTCGTCAGCTTCTGGACGCCGGCGCTGCACCTGGCCGCGGCCTCGTTCGGCGTCGACCATCTGCTGCTGGGCAGCGATTACCCGTTTCCCATCGGCGATCTTCGGCGGGCCATCAGCTCGGTGCAGGAGGCCTTCCCCGATCTAGGCGATCAGGCGAAGATCCTTGGCGAGAATGCGCTGGCGCTATTCCCCGCGCTCGGCGCGAGGCCGCGAAGCTAGGAGCGCGCCAGCTCCGGGAAGGCCAGGCCGGCCTTGGACACCTGGGCGGGGAGGACATGGCCGACCACGCTCTCCATCCAGGCCGACGTCTCCAGCAGCTGGGCCAGATCGATGCCCGTGTGGATGCCCATGCCGTGCAGCATATGCACCAGGTCTTCGGTGCCGATGTTGCCCGTGGCGCGGGGGGCGAACGGGCAGCCGCCGAGTCCAGCCAGCGAGCTGTCGAATCGTGCCACCCCCTGCCCGAGGGCGGCCAGGACGTTGGCGAAGCCGGCGTTGCGCGTGTTGTGGAAGTGACAGGCGATACGGTCCAGCGGGATCGTGCGGCGCGCCAGCCGCAGCAGCGCGTCCACGTGCAGGGGATCGGCCATGCCAGTGGTATCGGCAAAGCTGACGGTGTGCACCCCGCTGTCGATCGCCGCGTTGGCAAGATCGATGACTCGGGCGGGATCGATGTGCCCTTCATACGGGCAGCCCCAGGACGTGCCCAGCGCCAGGCCAACCTCGATACCGTCGCTTGCTGCCTGCCGGGCAATGGCAGCGCACGCCCGCAAGCCCTGCTCGACGGTCATATTGACGTTCTTCTTCTGGAAGGTCTCGCTGGCCATGATCACCAGCTCCACGCGATCGACCCCCGCTGCCCGGGCGCGGGCATAGCCGTGTTCGTTCGGAACCAGCCCGATCAGCCTTGCTCCAGCGGGCCGTTCGATGGCTGCGAAGATCTCCTCGGCATCGGCCATCTGAGGCACCCACTTGGGGCTCACAAAGGAGCTGACCTCGACTTCCGGCACGCCCGCGGCGAGGAGCTCGTTCACCAGCCGGACTTTGTCCGCGGTGGCGATTGGGGTGCTTTCGTTCTGGAGCCCGTCGCGCGGGCCTACATCGCACACCGTTACTCGCGGAGGAACGTCCATGGCCGGATGATAGCCGGCCCTGGACGCATAATTCGGACGTATGTGGCGGACCCGAGGACACGACGCAGCGATCGAGCTGCTGAAGAGCAGCCTGAGCCAGGATCGCGTGTCCCACGCGTACCTGATCACCGGGCCGGACCATGTGGGCAAGTCCACCCTGGCGCGGGAACTGGCTCTGGCGTTGAACTGCGCCACGTGGCAGGGCGAGCCCCAGGGATCGCTGTTCGGCGCCGTCGAGCCAGCTCCGCAGGCAGAGCCGGGCCCGTGCTATGAATGCTCGGCCTGCCGCAAGGCCCTGGCCGGAGCGTATCCCGACCTCCTGCTGGTCGAGCAATGGACCACGGAGGGCAGCCGGATCATCGATCAGATTCGCTCGATCCAGTACGCCTCAGGATTGCTGCCCTACGAAGGGCGGCGGAAGGTCTACGTCCTGCTGCAGGCCCACGATCTGACCCTACCGGCTCAGAATGCCCTTTTGAAGACGCTGGAGGAGCCGGCCCCGACGGTCTGCCTGATCCTGGCGGCCACGACGACCCAGGCGCTGCTGCCCACAGTCGTCTCACGCTGTCAGCAGATCCAGCTTCGGGCCCCCTCGGCTGAAGTGATTGCCCGGGCGCTGGAGGATCTGCGCGGCCTGGAGGCCAGCGAGGCGGACAGCCTGGCCAAGCTGTCCGCCGGCCGCATTGGCTGGGCGTTGGACGCCGCCAGCGATGGCACGCTGCTGAAAAATCGCCAGGCCGCCCTGGAGTTTCTGACCCAGGCGCTGGGCGCCAGCACCTCGCGGCGCTTTCAGATCGCCGAGCAGCTGGCCAGCGTCGCTACCGGAAGCCCCGAAGAGGTGGACGAGGTCCTGGAGCTGTGGCTAACCTGGCTGCGGGACGTTCTCCTCGTCGTCGCCGGCTTGCACAACCGTGTCGTAACGGCCGATCAGCTCCAGGCTATCGAGGCCGTGGCCGGCCATGTCGACAGCCGGACGATCCTCGCAGCCATCCAGGCAGTCCAGACGGCGCGGTGGCAGGTCCAGAGCAGCATCAACACGCGTATGGCCCTGGAGGTGCTCATGCTGCGCCTGCCCACCTTGGGGAATGACTTCCAAAAGGCAGCCTCCACTCCGCCGGCGGTGCCTGCCAGCGGCTAATATCGGCTTGATGAACGACGAGCTGAAGCGCCTGGCTGCCGAGGCGATCGACAGCCACCGCGATGAGCTCGTCGCTCTGAGCAGCGCCATCCACGCCACGCCGGAGCTGGCCTTCGAGGAGTTTCGCGCCGTGGAAACGCTGACCGCGGCGACGCGGCGGCTAGGCTGGCCGACGGAAACCGGCGTCTGCGAGCTCGCCACAGCTTGGAGAGCGACGCTGCCGGCGGCGAGTGACGGACCAGTCGTCGCGTTGCTGTGCGAGTACGACGCGCTGCCGGAGATCGGCCACGCCTGCGGGCATAACCTCATGGCCATGGCGCCCATAGCGGCCGCGGTCGGACTGCAGGCGGTGCTCGACCGGCTTCGCGGCAGGGTTGCCATCGTGGGGACGCCGGCGGAGGAGGGTGGCGGCGGCAAGGTCATCATGCTGCAGCGCGGCGGGCTGGCCGGCGTCGAAGCGACGCTGCTGGTGCATCCCAGCTCTCACAGTGTGGTGAAGACGGAGGCTCTGGCCTGTGAGCACTATGACGTTGAATTTCACGGCAAGGCGGCGCACGCCGCGGGCAGCCCGGAAAAGGGCGTCAACGCGCTCAACGCCATGATCCTCAGCTTCAACCACATCGACGCTCTGCGGCAGCACATCCTCCCCAGCGCCCGCATCCACGGCATCATCCGCCACGGCGGCGATGCACCCAATATCGTGCCCGAGTACAGCCAGGGCTCGTTCATGATTCGTGCGGCCAGCAACAGCTATCTCGATGAGCTGATGGATAAAGTGCGGCGCTGCTTCGAGGCCGCGGCGCTGGCCACCGGCTGCACGTTCGAATGGCATCAAGTCTCGCCGCGTTACGAAACGATCCTGAGCAATCCTACGCTGGCCGGTTTGTATGCCGGCGCAATGGAACAATTGGGTATCGACTGTCCGATGGAATCCGATCAGGGCTTCGGCTCATCCGACGTCGGCAACGTCAGCTGGCTGATCCCCTCGATCCAGCCGCTGTTCAAGATCGCGGACCATATCCCCAACCACACTTCGGAATTCACCGCTGCCGCCGCTTCGCCCCGCGCCCACGAGGCCGCCTTCGAGGCCGCCAAGGCCATGGCTTTCACGACCATCGATCTGCTGCGACAGCCACAGCTGCTGGAGCAGGCCAAGCGGGAGCTGGCGAACGCCGTGAAGACTGGCGCCTAGTGTGCGCTTGCCGTTGGTCTTGAACGACCAGTCGCACAGCCCGGAGGGCGGCTACGACGCCCTGGCTCGCTATTACGAGCTGGAATACGCCGACTACGACGTCGACCTGGACTTCTATCTGGAAATGCTGCGGCGCACCGGCGGCCCATTCCTCGACGTCGCGTGTGGAACCGGCCGAGTTGCGCTGGAGGTGGCCAGGGCGGGCTATGAGACAGTGGGCATTGACCGTTCGGAGTCGATGCTGGCCATCGCCCGCGAGAAGGCGGGCGACAAGGTCCACCTGCGTACGGCCGACATGCGGAAGTTCGATCTCGGACGGCAGTTTGCGCTCGTGGCCGTGACCCTCAATTCGTTCATGCATCTGCTGACCGTGGAGGAGCAGATCATGGCGCTGGGCGCCCTCCGCCGTCATGTGGCGCCATCGGGCCGGCTGGTGATCTCGACCATCAACCCCTACAGCGTGAGCCTGCACGACGTCGAAGCCAAGCTGATCCACGAGTTCACCAAATGGGATCCGTCCGCAGGGTCGTGGGTCACAAAGCTAAGCGCGCGCGACGTGGACACGGTAGAGCAGACCGAGCACGTGACCTATTTCTACGACGAGGTCAAGGCGGGAGAAGTGAAACGGTTGGTCACCGAGCTGGACTTTCGCTACACCTACCGGTATGAGCTGGAGCTGCTCATTCGGCAGGCCGGCTTCGAGCCCACGGCGGTGTATGGAAGCTACGACCTCGAATCCTATGAGATCACCTCTCCCTCGCTGATCGTCGTCGCGCAGCCTACGCGCTGATGCAGACAGAGCGCCTGATCGTCCTGGCCGGCGTCTTCACCATGGCGCTGGGCGTGTCCTTGACCCTGAGCGCGGCGGTGCTGCCCTTCTACGGGATTGCCCTGGCCGGCCTGGCATGCGTGGCCGTCCCGTATCTGCTGCATACGCATCCTGCCTACAGCTTCTCACCCGTTCGCATGATTCTGCCGGCGGGCATAGCCCTGGCCGCGCCATTGGTGGCCCACCAGCTTGGCGCCGGGCCGTTTCAGCTCGTGGGCGTGTTCGGACCGGGAGCGCTGCTCTACGGCGTGATCCTGGCCGAATACCTGACGATCCGTCCGTCCGATCCTGCGTTCAGCGACGCCGCGCGCCTGCTCCTGACGCTGACCTGCTACGGCGTCGCCCTCGCGTACTTCCTGCTGGTGTACGAAGTCAAAGAGCGCAGCCTCATTTCCGGCACGCTCGTCGCCGGCGTCAGCCTGCTGCTAGCGCTGCGGCTCCTCACCCTGGACCGCCCGTTCGACGCGAAGACCAGGCTGCATGCCGGGAGCGCCGGCCTCATCATGGCCGAAATAGCCTGGCCGCTCAACTACTGGATCCTGAGCGTCACAGCAGGAGGATTGGCCCTTCTGGTGGCCTTCTACGTCCTCGTGGGCCTCATGCGCCAGATGCTTGCCGGCGAGCTGGCCGTTTCGGTTGTCTTCGAATTTGTGACGGTGTCACTGGCCGGTCTTGTCGTCGTCTTCGCGGCAAGCCGCCTCTAACCCCGGCTTGCCGCGAAGCGCGCCCTCCAACACCGCTGCGCCAGAGGAGTGCTCAGGTCCTGCGGCGCGGCCCCTTCGCTCCGCCCTTTTCTCCGCCCTTTCGACCGATCTCGGCATAGAAGGCTGAGCCGTGGGACCGCTTGGTGGCCTCGCCGCCCTTCTTGCCAATCAGGGCGTAGAATTCCGGGCCCTTGTCCTGCTTGACGGTTTCGCCGCCCTTCTTGCCGATCTGTGAGTAGAACTTGGCGCCGTATTTCTGCTTTACGGCTTCACCACCGTGGCGCGCCTGAGGGGTGCCGGCCTGCGGTCCTCGTTTCTCATCAGCCATGCGTAAGAACTCCTTCTGTGGAACTTCATCGGCTCCCACGTTTGGTCGTACATGAGCCAACCAGCCAGCTCGCACGAACCATACCAAGCGATCTTGGAGCCGTGCAGCTGCCTCGCATGAACGACAACGGGCAACGAGCGGCCAGAGTAACGGCCTGTCGTACAACTTGCCGAAAGATACGATGCACGCCGGCGCACGGATGCACCTGACAGGGAGTAAAAGCGGCCGTTTAGGGCACTACTCGACATAATATGCGCGTGCGAGCAGCCGGTGCTGAATACGGCGCCTGCCGTTATGCTGAGGTCATGCTCCCATTGAGCCGTCTCCGCATTGGTGTGCCCGTGACAGGCACCGCTCCGGATCAGGGATAGCGGGCTTGGGGCAACGCCGGATCAGGGGTCGCGTAGTGCAGGGGCTGGGGGAGGCGGCAGACTTCACGCAGCTTCCTTGGGTCGTGGAGCAGTGCCGGCTGAAGCTTGGGTTCGAGCCCTTTCCGGGCACGGTGAACCTGCAGGTGGCGCCGGACGACATGGCGCTGTGGGCGGACGTGAAACGCCTCCCGGGGCCGCGAATCGAGCCACCAACCCCGGCCTTCTGCGAGGCAGTGTGCCATCCGGTGCTGATTGCCGGCCGGCCGGCGGCAATCCTCATCCCGCACGTGGACGGCTACCCGGACGGGAAGCTCGAGATCGTGTCACCAGTTGCCCTGGTTGCCGCTTTGGGGTTGATGCTCGGGGACGAGATCAGCGTCGATCTCGATGGAAGCTAAGTCGAGGCGGCGTCCACAGCCAGCATCGTCTTGAGGCCCGCCCAGCGTCTCGATAGGTTGTGCTTGACGCCGACGAGGTCGAGGGCCCGAGCGACACTGTGGTTGATGATCTCGTCGATCGATTCGGGCCGGTGGTAGAACGACGGCACCGGGGGCATAATGATGGCGCCGTTCTCAGTGGCCTCGAGCATGGCCTTGATGTGCCCACGATGAAGCGGGGTTTCCCTGAACATCATCACCAGCCGCCGCCGCTCCTTGAGCGTGACGTCCGCCGCGCGCAGCAGCAGATTGTTCCCGTTGATGCCGTAGGCGATACCCGAGAGGGTATTGGCGCTGCACGGGGCGATGATCATGCCGTCGTGCTGGTAGGAGCCACTGGAGATGGTCGCCCCGACGTCTCGGAAATCGTGGATGGTCGTGGCCAACTCCTTGACACGCTCCGGGTCCCAGGCCGTCTCGGCGCGAATGTTGAGCTCGGCCGCCGGCGTCATCACCAGCTCGACTTCTACTTCCGGCAGCTCGTGGAGCGTTTCGAGCAGGCGAATCCCGTAGACGGATCCACTGGAGCCGGACATGCCAACGACTATCCTCACAGCCCGCCGATCATAGCGCAGGCTGTTCGGCCCGCGCGCCCTACTCCCGCGGCGTTTCGGTCTGGTCCCGGCGAGCACGAGCAGCGGCGATGATCTGCTCCTCGTCGGGACTTGCCGCGACCAGCGGAGGGACCGGCGTAGGATGGCCCGTCTCGTCGATAGCCACGTAGATCACCCGGCTGCTGGCGACATCCCGCACCTCCCGTGAAGCAGGCTCCTCGGCCACCACCTTCACGCCCACCTCCATGCTGGTCCGGCCCACGTATTCCATCCAGCACTCGATGCTCACCACGTCCCCGAGATAGGCAGGCTTCCAGAAATCAAAGCGGTCGACCCGGGCGGTTACCACCTGCCGGCCGGAGTGCTTGATGGCGACGATTGCGGCGGCCTCGTCGACCATGCGCATGATGACCCCGCCGTGGACGTTTCCCTGCCTGTTCGAATCCAGCAGATCCATCAAGCGGCTGGTGGTGCTGCGCGAGTAGGCAATGCTGCGGCCGGACGGCTCGGCTTCACGATCCATCCTCAAAGTATGGGTCAGCAACCCTCCGTCCGTCGCGCCCAGACCAGGGCCAGGAGGGCAGGTCCACAACCGGAACGCCACCCACCGTGGCTCGCCCCAATCGGCCCCGGTGTCAGCTGCGGATCAGTACCCGTAGCGACCCGATTGAGCGGAGTCGCAGGCGGCGGCGACAAGCGGCAGCACCATGGCCAGGCCGAGGAAGACCTGGCGGCAGCGAGCGGACAACGTGAGCATGCGCTTCATACCAGATCGGTCGGAGCGAGTTACAGCCGGGAAGCTACTGCTGGCCGGCCCGAGCGGCCGCTGCGATCAGGCTGCGCTCGGTGAGCACCCGTGCCAGGTGCAGTCGGTACGCAGCGCTGCCGTGGCGGTCGCTCAAGGGATCGAGCCCGTCCGACGCTCGTTGAGCCGCGGCCTGGGCTAGATCCCGTGACCACTTCTGCCCCCGCAGCAGCTGTTCGACTCCGGTGGCCCGGAGCGGCGTGCTGCCCAGGGCGGTAAGCCCAACCGCGGCATCCGAGACAACGTCGCCGTCGAAAACCAGCCAGCTGGCGATACCGACGATGGCCCAGTCGATCGCTCGGTGGTTGAACTTGAGGTAATCCGCGCCCACACGGCCGGCGGGCTTGGGAAAGCGGATCTCGACGACGACCTCCGCCGGTTCAAGCGCCGTCGTGAGAACGTCAACGAAGAAGGCTTGCGCCGGGATAGCCCGCCGGCCGGCGGGGCCCTCGGCGACGAATTCGGCCCCCAGCGCCAGTGCGGCCGCACCCAGATCGGCGGCCGGATCGGCGTGGGCCAAGGAGCCTCCGATCGTGCCTCGATTGCGTACCTGCACGTCGCCGATGGTCGCTGCGGTCAAGGGCAGCAGGGGAAGCGCGTCCATCAGCAGGCCAGAGCGTTCGACGTCGAAGTGGGTGGTCATCGCGCCAACGGCTATGGCCCCGTTGTCCTCGCGCACGTAGCTCAAGCCGGGCAGGCGGGCAATGTCCACCAGCTGCGAGGGCTGGACCAGGCGCAGCTTGAGGAGCGGGATCAGGCTGTGCCCGCCGGCCAGGATCTTGGCCTCCTCGTCGCCCTCCAGCATCGCGACGGCCTCCGCCAGAGACGCCGGGCGGCGGTAGCCAAATTCAGGGGGAATCACTGCTTTGCCGTCTGGCTGGCTTCGGCTTCACGCAGGCGCTCTGCCGCCCAGCGAATAGCGTTGACGATGTTCTGGTAGCCGGTGCAGCGGCATAAGTTGCCCTCGATTCCGGAGCGGATCTCGTCGTCCGTGGGCTCCGGGTTGCGCTGCAGCAGCTGCACGGCCGAGAGGATCATGCCGGGGGTGCAGTAGCCGCACTGCAGCCCATGCTCTTCCCAGAAGCCCCGCTGCACCGGGTGGAGCCCCTCTTCCCCGGCCAGACCCTCGATGGTGGTGACGTCACAGCCGTCAGCCTGCACGGCCAGCAGCGTGCACGATTTCACCGAGCGGTTGTCGAGCAGCACCGTGCAGGCGCCGCAGTTACTCGTATCACAGCCCACATGGGTGCCGGTGAGGTTGAGGATGTCCCTGATGTAATGCACCAGCAGGAGGCGGGGCTCGACTTCGTACCGGTATTCGGTGCCATTCACCGTGACGCTGATGGGCAGCGTTTCTGTCACTGTCGTCTTCCTCGACTGGTGCAGGCCGTGGCTGAGTGCAGCCTGCACCGGGATCGACCCAATACTAAACCCGGCCGAGCTTCCAGGGCGCTTACCCCCTCCCCAGGGGGGTGGGTACGCGCTACAGTACGGGTATGCAGGCGAACAAGCGTGACGTCCTGAACCGCCTAGCCACCATCGAAGGGCACCTCAAGGGCATACGGCGCATGGTCGATGAAGACCAATACTGCGTCGACATCCTCAAGCAGACCTACGCCGTGGAACGAGCTATCAAGAAGCTCGAGAGCGTCCTTCTGCAGGGCCATTTGAGCGGCTGCGTCCAGGAACGGCTCCTGCCCGATCGGGGCCAGGACACGATACGAGAGCTGGCCGACATCTTCGAGATATCGAGGAGGTAGTCGAGCCGGGAACATGACACTTGCGACCGCGGCAATGGCTGTGTGGGCCAGTCTGCAGATGGCCTTCTTCATGTTCTGGGACACGCTCTGGGCCCTGGTGCTGGGCTTCACGCTGTCGGGCGCCGTGCAGGCGTTTGTGTCCCGTGCAGAGATGCAGCGGGCTCTCGGAGCGCGCAGTTTGCCTTCTATTGCCCGGGCGACCGGCTTCGGCATGATCTCCTCGTCGTGCTCGTATGCAGCTACGGCCGTGGCTAAGTCGCTGTTTCAGAAGGGCGCGGATTTCGTGGCGGCGCTGACGTTCATGTTTGCCAGCACCAACCTGGTGATCGAGCTGGGCATCGTGCTGTGGGTACTGATGGGCTGGCAGTTCGTCGCGAGCGAATTTCTCGGTGGGGTGCTCATGATCGCGCTGCTGAGCGCCGCCGCGGGACTGCTCCTCCGGCCGCGCCTCGTCGAGGCCGCGCGAAAGCGCCTGCAGGCCCAGGGTGAAGCGCATGGTGCCGAGGCCGGCGCACCCCGCGCCCCCTGGCGTACCAGGCTGACCTCGCTGGCAGGCTGGTCAGATGCGGCTGGTTACACCGTGGCCGACGTCACCATGCTGCGCCGGGAGCTGCTGATTGGCTACGTCGTGGCCGGCTTCCTGGCTGTGCTGGTCCCAACGAGCCTGTGGAACGCGCTGTTTCTGCGGGGACACGGCTTTTGGACGTCGTTGGAGAACGTCATCATTGGGCCGTTCATTGCCATCGTCAGCTTTGTTTGCTCGGTGGGCAACGTGCCCCTGGCAGCGGCGCTGTGGGCGGGTGGCATCAGCTTTGGCGGTGTGGTGAGCTTCATCTTCGCCGATCTGATCTCCTTCCCCCTGCTGGCGATCTACCGCAAGTACTACGGCGGAAAGCTGGCGCTGAGGATGCTGGCGCTGTTCTGGCTGGTCATGTCGATGGCGGGACTGCTGACCGAGCTGGTCTTCCAGGCAGCCGGTTTGGTTCCGTCCCAGGCGAGCCTGCGAATCGTCGAGCCACCCCTGCAGTGGAGCTACACCACCGTGCTGAACCTGATTGCCGTGGTCGCGTTCCTGGCGCTGCTGTGGCTGGAACGCAACCGTGCCCGATTTGGAGGCGGCGCCGGCTACGCCAACGATCCTGTCTGCGGCATGCAGGTCGAGATCGCGCAGGCTCCGGCCGAGATGACGATCGCGGGGCGGACATACTACTTTTGCTCGGATCACTGTCGTCAGCACTTCGCTCAGCAGCACGAGGGGGCGGCGTTAGAGTCCGAGCCTCGCGAAGCGGCCAGCCACAGCCACGGCTGAGCGCCGGTCGCAGGCGGTCAGCGGCCCTTCCAGAGCGGTGGACGTTTCTCCTGGAACGCGGCGATGCCTTCGTTCTTGTCCTCGGTGTCCATCAGCCGAGCAAAGCATTCGCCTTCATAGTCGAGACCTTGCGCCAACCCACCCTCAGCGCCACGGTTGATGGCTTCCTTGGCTCGAAGGATGGACAGCGGTGCTTTGGTGATGATCTTCTCCGCGAGAACGCGGCACTCCATGAGCAGCTGCCCCTGTTCCACCACCTTCTCGACCAGGCCGCGCCGCTCCGCTTCGGACGCGGTAATGGCTTCCCCGGTAAAGATCATCAGCTTGGCCATGCCTGCGCCTACGAGTCTGGCCAGGCGCTGCGTGCCGCCTCCGCCGGGCAGGATCCCCAGACCAACCTCGGGCAGCCCCAACCTGGCGTTGGGCGAGGCGATGCGGATGTCGCAGCACAGCGCCAGCTCCAATCCTCCGCCCAGCGCGTGGCCGTTGATGGCGGCGATGATGGGCTTGGGGAAGGAAGCGACGTAGTCCCACCAAGCGCGCGCGCGCTTGTTCCGCTCGACGCCGCTAGCGTAGTTCAGCGGCGGGAATTCGGTGACGTCGGCGCCGGCGACGAAGATTTTCTGGCCGGCGCCGGTGAGAATCACCACCCGAGTGTCCGGGTCGTCCTCCACGCTGCGCAAGGCCTCCTGGATCTCAGCGCGCACGGGTTGGGCAATGGCGTTGACCGGCGGGTTGTCGATAGTGATGACGGCAATGGGTCCGTCCTGCTCCAGGCGAACGAACTGCATCGCTAATGAAAGACCCGGCAGAGCTTGCCCAGGTCGCCGGGCGGACCGCTGATGACGGTGAGCTGACGTAGGCTGCCAGGTAGGAAGTGCCGGCCCGCTGTCAGCCGGCAAACCTCTTCGGCCGGTCCCTCGACGATGAGGTCGGCCGCTTCCGAGCCGGCGGGCTCGAGCCTGAGGCGTACGCCAGTGCTGTTCAGCTGGTAACGGAAATCCGGATTCGCTGTCCGCAGCTCAACCCGGCGGCCCTCGGTGAGCTCACGGCCGCGCTCGATGTCGCCCGCCGTGAAGAGATTGTGCAGCTGGCCGGCAAACAGCTCGACTGCCGCGGCCGGGAGCCGAGCAGTGCGATCGCGAGCGATGAAGATGTCCCAGCTGTGCACGGCCAGCTCATGCAGCCGGCCGAGCTGATACACCCACAGTGGCCGAACACCGCGAAAACCGTCTACTTCGAGCAGCCCGGCCTCGTCGGGGAGCGCACGCAGCGCCACCAGATACTCGCCCGTGGCCTTCTGAAACTCCGAGCCCACGTCGGCCGGCCGCAGGCTGTCGAACAGCTCCCACACCGCCTCCATCTGCTCACGCGACACCTCGGGTCCGCTGTTGACCCAGTGGTTCAATCGCATCTTGGTGATTCGGAGGCCCGAGGCGAGGTGCGACACCGCCTGATAAACGGCCCAGTCGAAGCAGTAGGACTGTTCGACCCAGCCGGCCTCATCCAGATCGCGCAGATAGGCGATCAACCTGTCGAGCTCGATGCGCTCGACGTCGGCGATTCGGGGAAGGAGGTTGACGTCAGTCATACGAACGCTCCTCAGCATACCCTACGCGCATTGACATAATGCCGATAGGAACATCGACGAATGAAGAGGTAGGGGCCGAGAAGCGGACTCCGACGGCAGCTGGCCCAGCCAGCGATCTACAGCAGGTTCTGGAGGCCGAATGCCTGGCTCTGCTGCTGCAGGGCAAACAGCGAGAACTGCTGCAGCAGCAGTGCATTGGCCAGCTGCCGCGACGCCAGCGTGAAATCGTTCGTACCCAGCACGGACTGCAGGGCGTTTGCAGGTGAGCTCGAAACCGGTGGTGGCACGTTCACCGTCGAGCGGCTGGCTGACACGGTCACGCTGGTGGTGCCGGTGCTGGCAGCGCTGAACGTAAGGCCCAGCAGCGAGCCCGCGCCGATGCCGGAAAGATGGAACTGGTTGCCGCTTTCCGCGGTGAACGTGGTTCCGTTCACGACCGCGGTGGCGTTCGTGCCGCTGGCGCTGGCGTTGGTCAGGCCCAAGGTGGTCGTGATGTCCGCCCCGGAGACCGCGCTGACCGTGATCGCTTGATCCGCCCCAGCGCCGCTGGTCGTGAGCTGCAGCTTGCCGGAGCTGTTGAGCGCGGCGTTCACCCCGGCGCCGGAGCTGTTAATCGCCTGTATGAGCTGGCCCACCGTCTCACCGGCCGTAGTGCTGAGGGAGACGCTGCCTCCGGGTCCGGTTATGGTCAAAGACCCGCCACCTGCAAACGTCGCGCCGCTGGTCGTCGCGGCTGAGCCGGTCAGCTGGCCGGACGCGGCCAGAGCGGTCACGTCGATGGTGGCTGTGCCGGAGGTGACGCCGCTGATGCCACCGACGTTCGTCACAACTGAACCTCCGCCGGTCACATCGATGCCACCGTTCGCCGGCGCCGAGATCAGTGACGCCGGCAGCGTGGCCGGTATTGCTTGAGCCGCCGCTGCACCTTGGGCCAGCTGCTGCGCCAGCGCCAACAGGCCCTGGCTGCTCGATGACCCGAACAGCGGATTCTGGCTCAGCTGCAGAAGCGACGCGAGACTGGAGTCAATCGACGATACTGCCATGGCTCTTTCAGTCTGCCAGAAAAGCGCGTCACAAGCAATGGGCCTGTTGGTGTATTCGCTTAACGGTAATTATACGAACATGCATACCGAGGAAAGGAAGATCTCGGGTCACGAACGCCCGGGACCTTCCTTCGAGCTAGCGGTTAGCCGCCGTAGTTGACGCCCATCTCGGCCAGGGTCAGCGGCTTCGCTTCTCGCTTCACTCCGGCGTTGACGACACGGCCGATGACCGCGGCGTGATCGCCCGTCTCGTCAATCGAGACCACCTCAGCCTCGATCCACGATGCGGCGTCGCTGATGATCGGACAGCCGGTTTGGGCCGTCTCATAGGCATAGCTGCCGAACTTGCCGTCGGCCGGCTCCACGCTCTTGAAAAAGGCAAAGGCAAGATCCCGCTGACCACTTTCGAGAAAGCTGAGGGCGAATTTGCCGCCGGCCTTGAGGATGCCGAATGGCTTGCTGTCCTTCTTCACGCCGATGACCACCAGCGGCGGCTGAAAGGACACCTGGGTGGTCCAATTGATGCTGGCCACGTCGAGCTGCGTGCCGTCTGAAACGCCCAGCACCTGAAGGCCGTAGGGAATCATGCGCAGCGCGGTTTTCTTTGCTTGATCGTCCATTCCTCTGACTCCTGAAAAGCTTCGCGAACGCTAGGGTATGCCAAGAATGCGGCGTACGTCGGCTCGCTTGTAGCCATACGCCAGCACCTCGCCGGTGGCGGTGTTGAGAACGCTGAACCGCCGGATTCGTCCTGAAATGCGGGCCCGCTCCACCGCCGCTTCCATGCGGATGATCTTATCGGCAGCATCGTCCCCGACGACCTTCGGATCGCTCGTCGAATAGCCGAGAATCTCGCACAGCTTTGACGCGTCAACCATGTCCTCGGCCCACCCTTTCCACGGTGTGCCCTGGACTTTGCTGGAACCGCTGCTGCTCATGACTCTCCCCTGCTCCGCGGCGACGCGCTGAGCACGGGCAAGTCTAACAGTCGGCCGCTTATCAGCTGACAGGTGGCGCAGTCATGGCACGGCGGATCTGGGCGGCCATCTGCCGCCTCAGCGGAACGCTCCAGCCCGCCCATGTTCGCTTAACGTGTTCTACGTCCACGCTCGCCGCCGGCGGAAAGCAGCCTGCATACACCTCCGCGGCCCGCTCCAGATCGATCTCCCCTTCCAGCCATGCCAGGAGCGTGGCGCGCGCTTTTACGTCATCCTGCGGCCAGGCGTCGGGCTCACTCATACGATCTCATCGTCGCACGGACGGCCCGGCAGGTCTAGATCTGCGCCTGCTCCGGACCGTGGTCGACGTGTGCCCGGTAGAACGTGCGGACCGCGTCCGCGTCGAAGGCGTCGAGGTCCTGCTCCCAGTCCCAGGCCAGCAACGCTACCGGATGATCGATCCGGTCGTTGGGCGAGGCCACCACCTTCACCTGGCCGAAGCGCTCCTTGGGCAGGCTGTTCATCAAGCCCTTCAGCTGATTGACGGTATCCGGACAGCCCGTCGGGCAGCGGAACAGCACCACGATGGCGCCGTGCTCCAGGTCATGCACGAAGTAGCCCTCGGGCACGGGGTTGTCGTACACGCCAGGTGGGCGAGGCGTGTCGTAATGGTCGCCAAAGGTCGGTGGATAATGCACGATGGTCAACGGCTGGGTGCTCGGGATGTGCTGGTAGAAGCCGCCCGAGGCTGTGATCGGATCGTCGAACCGAGTGCCCGGCCCGGTCACCTCGGCGGCACTCGCCTGCTGCTGCTGCGCCGTGCCCGCCCGAGAGATCACGGCCATGACGGCGACGATGGCAATCACCGCTAGGCCAAGCCCAATAAATCCGAAGCGGCGAACCCTTGCGCCGCGGGCCGCGGCCTGCTCGGCCACTTGCCGCTGAAGCTTGCGCTGCTGGCGCCGATCTTCCCTTACGCTCGCTGGCATGTGGCAGGTTATACCACCGCGCTGCCGCTCCTAGGCCATCTGGGTTAGAACGGCCGGACGCAACGCCACTCCTAGGTATTCCCTGCCGGGTGGAAGCGCTTCCACTCGTCCATCAGCCGCTGAGGCGACACGTGCGTGTAGATCTGTGTCGTCGACACGCTCTTGTGTCCGAGGTACTCCTGCACGCTGCGAATGTCGGCGCCCGACCTCACCATCTCGGTCCCGCCGTAATGGCGGAACGAGTGCGGCGTGGCGCGGATGCCAGCTCGTCGAGCGTACTTGCGCACGATCAATTGGATGGACCTGACCGACAGCCGCAGCACGTTCCCATCCCGATCGACACGCTCGGCCTTCCTGGCAACGTTATGTCGAACGAAAATCGGGTCGAAGTCGTCATTCCTCGCGTCGAGATAGCGGTTGACGGCCTCCAGGCAGGGATCGGAAAAGAACACCGTCCGAACTTTGCCCCCTTTGCCGACGATGACGGCCAGCCCCTTCTCGAAGTCGACCGACTGCCTGTTCAGGGCCGCAACCTCGGACACACGGGCGTTGGTATCGAACAGCACCCTGAGCAGCGCGCGATCCCGAAGCCAGGACAGCTCCTGGTCGGCCGACTGGAACGGCGGAGGGTCGCCCCGGAGCAGATCGGGGAGGCGCTCATCGGGGCTCGGCGGCTCGGGCGTGACCTTGGGCAGCTCGATGGCGTCGGTATTGACCTGGCACACCTCGGCGGCGGCCAGATGCTTGAACCAGGCCGTCAGCGCTACCAGGTAGGTCTTGCGGCCGCTGGCGGACAGCCGCTGGTGGAAAAGATGGCGGCTGTAGGCTCGAAGCAGCCGGCTGTCCACACCGCCGGCCTCAGCCTCCGCGGTCAAGCCCTGCGTCTCGGCGAACGACAGAAACTTGTTGATGGCAAAGCCATAGGTGCGCACGGTGCGCAGGGACTTGTTCCGCTCGGCCAGATAGTCCAGGAATTCCTGGCGCGCCTCCGATAGGGTCACGCGAGTGCTAACGAGACAGGCGCCGGTCCGTTACCTCGATCCCCTGATATACCGAGCAGCGCCCCTAGCGCTGGCTGATCGGACGGTACACCAGGTCGGTGGGCCCGGTGTACTCGGCCACCGGCCGAATGAGCCGGTTGTTGCCAAGCTGCTCGAGGACGTGGGCGGACCAGCCGCTGATGCGGCTGCAGGCGAAGATCGGCGTGTACAGCTCGATGGGGATACCCATCGTGTAGTAGGTGGACGCCGAATAGAAGTCCACGTTGCAGTACAGCTTCTTTTCCTGCATCACCAGCTGCTCGATGTGGCGTGACATGTTGAACCACTTCAGGTTCCCGGCGCGCCGGCCCAGCTCCTCGGACAGCTGGCGCAGATGGGTAGCCCGCGGATCTTCGGTGCGATAGACGCGGTGCCCGAAGCCGGAGATCTTCTCGTGCCGCTCAAAAATACCCTTGACCTCGGCCTCCACCCGCGACTCGTCGCCGATCTTGAGGAGCATCTTCATGACCTCTTCGTTGGCCCCACCATGCAGCGGCCCGGCCAGGGCGCCGATACCCGAGGTGATGGCGGCATACATGTCGGACAAGGTCGCCGCCGTCACTCTGGCGGCGAAGGTGGAGGCGTTGAGCTCATGGTCCGCGTGCAGCACCAGGGCTACGTTCATGGTGCGGGAGCTGAGCTCGTCCGGCTCTTTACCGAACATCATGTACAGGAAGTTCTCAGCGGTGTTCCCCGTCTTCCGCGGGTGAACCAGGGGCTCGCCCTGGCGCAGCCGGTGGATGTAGGCGGTGATGGTCGGCATCTGAGCGGCCAGTCGCTCCGCTTTGCGCAGGCTGGCCGGCAGCGAGTTGTCGCGCCCGTCAGGATCGTAGGCCGATAGGGCCGAAACAGACGTTCGAAGCAGCTCCATGGGGGTGGCCGTCTTCGGCAGCGATTCCAGCAGCTTGGTCACCGCCTCGGGAATGTCTCGCTTGGCCACGAGTGAGGCATTCAGCTCATCGAGCTGGCCCTGCGTGGGCAGATCGTCGTGCCACAGCAGGTAAGCCACCTCTTCGAAGCTGGCGTGCGCCGCCAGATCGTGAATGTCGTACCCGCGATACAGCAGCTTGCCCTGCTTGCCGTCCAGGAAGCAGATGGATGAGGTCGCAGCAACGACGTCCTGCAGTCCGGCTGTGTTGGTGGGAGCAGTTGCCATGTCATTTACCTCGCCGTAAATCGGTCGCTTGATCAACACTAATCAAGCGTGTGCCTCTGCCCATCGTACCAGTCCGATCAATATAAGTCAATGTCCATCAAGAGGGCAGCGACAGCGATCCTAACACGTCTGCCGGCCCTCTTCGCCCTTGTCTAGGCCGGCTGGGGCATCGCATCGGGCGTCGACGTTTCCTGACGGCGCCAGCTCATGGCCCGGTGGTAGACGTCGACGTATTTCTGCGCCGACACTGTCCATGAGAAGTCGAGGCGCATGTCGTACTCCATCAGGCGGCGCCAGGCGTCTCGCTGCTTGTAATTCTCGATCGCCCGGATGACGGCGGCGAAGAGATCCATCGACGCGTACCTTTGGAAGACGAAGCCGCTGCCCTCACCGCTGCTCGGGTCATAGTCGAGCACCGTGTCCGCCAGGCCTCCGGTGCTGCGCACAATAGGCACGCTGCCGTAACGCATGGCGATGAGCTGCCCCAGGCCGCACGGTTCGAGACGGGATGGCATGAGGAACAGGTCGCTGCCGGCATAGATCTTCTGCGCCAGCGGCGTGCTGAACGTCAGGAACACGGCCAGGTTGGGGTGCCGCTTGACCGCCGCTGAGAGCAGCTCGTGGTAGCGCTGGTCACCGGTTCCCAGGATGACCATTTGCAGCGGCTGCGCCAGCAGTCCGTCCAGTGCCTGCGAGAGAATGTCCAAGCCCTTCTGATCGGTCAGCCTGGTGATCATGCCGATGAGCGGCGCGTTGGCGTCAATCGGCAGGCCGGCCTCAGCCTGCAGCGCGGTCTTGTTGAGAGGTCGGCGATCGAGCGTCGAGGCGTCGAACCTCTCCGCGATGTGGACGTCTTGTGCGGGGTCGAGCTCGTCGTAGTCAAGGCCATTGAGAATGCCTGAGAGACGATCTCGACGCTGCCGCAGGACCTCGTGCATGCCGTGTCCGAACTCGGGGGTCTGAATCTCGCGCGCGTATTGCTCGCTCACCGTGCTGATGGCGTCGGCGAACTGCAGGCCTCTTCCGAGGAGGCCAACGGCCTGGCCCTCGCCACCCTGGTCGGCGTAGACGAAACCGAACGAGCCGATGCCGGCGATCTCCAGCACGCGGTGGCCGAAGATGCCCTGGTAGGCCAGGTTGTGCACCGTGAACACGGTCGCCATGGAGCCAGCGCTGGGATGTTCCGCGTAGATCGTCTTCAGCCAGTTGGGAATGATGGCCGTGTGCCACTCGTTGCAGTGCACCACGTCCGGCTGCCAGTCAAGCGCCGGCAGCATGGACAGCAGCGCGCGGGAGAAGAAGATGAAGCGCTCATCATCGTCGGGGTAGCCGTACACGCCCTCCCGGCCGAAGAAGCGCTGGTTGTCGATGAAGTACACCGGCACGTCCGCGCCGATGCTGCACTCCTTGACGTCGGCGCGCTCGATATTCCCCTGCAGGGGCACCGGCAGGCCTCGTATTCGCGTTCGGATTCCGAATTTCTCGTCCGACACCCGCTGGTACTTCGGCATGACCACGCGAACGTCATGGCCCAGCCGTTTCAGCGCCTTGGGAAGGGCCCCAACGACGTCGGCCAGGCCGCCAACCTTGGCGAAGGGGACCGCCTCCGCCGCGGCGATGAGTATCTTCGTCAGTTTGCTCCGGACAATGTCGGAGCTCGGTGAATCAAGGCCCTAACCGGCATACTCCTGTAACGTTCAGCTGGCGCGCTGCGATATCACCGGGAGGCTGATCAGCGACCGGTATGCAGCTTCCAGCTGGCGGGCCACGTTTGGCCAACGATATCCCGCGGCCACCTCCACGCCGGCCTTCCCCAAACGCGCCTGCAGCCCCGGGTCGTCCAGGATCTGGCGAACGCGGCGCGCAAACTCCGGCGGGTTGTGGCTGGAAACCAGAAAGCCCGTCTCACCGTCGACGATGGTCGAGATGAGCCCACCCACCCGTGACGCCACCACCGGAGTCCCGCAGGCCATGGCTTCGAGGGCTACCATGCCGAACGACTCGGCATAGGACGGTACGGCGCATACGTCGGCCGCGGAATAGTAGGCCGGCAGCTCGTGCTGCTCCTTGGGGCCAACGAATTTCACGGTCTTCAGGAGGCCAAGCTCGCGTACCAGCGCCCGGATGCGCGTGAGCTCGCGCGAGGCGTCGTCGACGACTCGCACCTGGCGATCGCCGCCCACGATCAAGACCCGGAGCTGCAGCGCGGCGTCGGCGCTCAACAGCTCTCGCGCGGCGCGCAGCAGCGTTTCCAGGCCCTTGATACGGTCCATTCGGCCCACGAACAGCACTACCCGACAGCCCTCCAGACCGAGCGCCCGTTTCGTGGCGTCGCGGTCGAGCGGGTGGAACAGGCCCAGATCGAGGCCGGGCGGAATGACGCTGACGCGCTGCGGGGCAGCGCCGTAGTGGCGGATCATGTCCTGCCGGTCACTGGGGCTGGTGGCGATGATGCGATCGGCGCTGGCCATGACCTTAGCTTCGATATCGATTCGCTCCGCGCCTTCGGGCGCGATGGCACCAGGCAGGGCGCTGTTCTTCACTCGGGCCAGCGTGTGGAAGCTCTGCACGTGCGGGACCTGCCAGCAATGGGCCAGCACCGCGCCGGCCCAGCCCGACAGGTAGTAGTGGCCGTGCACCAGGTCGTAGCCGTCCGGGACCGATTCCCCAAACCGCTTGACCCCGGACACGAACTCGGGCAGATAGTCGAGCAGGTCGCGCTTGCTGACGTAACGCGCCGGCCCGGCCTTGACGTGAATGAGCCGCGCGTTCGGCCCGAAATCGACCACCGTGGGGGCGTGACCATCCGAGCGCCGGGTGAAGACGTCGACCGCCACGCCGAAACGTCCCAGCTCCTCGCTGAGCCGCCGAACGTAGACGTTCATGCCGCCCGAATCGTGACTGCCCAATCGCGCCAGGGGTGAGGTATGAACGCTGAGCACGGCTACTCGCATGCACGCGGCCCTCGCCCGATGAAAATCATGAAGGTTCATTATCGCAGCCCCGCGCCCCACATTCCTGATCTCAGTGCTTGAAGTGCCGCTCGTCGGTGAAGACCATGGCGATGCCTGCCCGGTCGGCAGCGGCGATGACGTCGCTATCGTGGGCGCCGCCGCCCGGCTGGATCGCCGCCGTGACGCCGGCCTCGATGGCGTGCTCCAGACCATCCGGGAACGGGAAAAACGCGTCGGAGCCGAGCACCGCCCCGGTGGCCCGCTCGCCAGCCTTCTTCACGGCGATGTCGGTCGATTCCACCCTGCTCATCTGTCCCGGCCCTATCCCCACGACCATCGTGTCCTTGGCCAGCACGATGGCATTGGACTTCACGTGTCGCACCACCTTCCAGGCGAACCGAAGCTGCTCGCTTTCGACGGCCGTTGGCTGGCGCCTGGTAACGACCGTCCAGCCCAGATCCCGGCTATCGAAGTCCAGTGACTGCACGAGGAAGCCACCTCTTACACGCTTTATGTCAAGATCGCGGAAGGGATCGGGCTGCTCCGCCCAATCCCCCGGCAGCTCTACCAGGCGAATGTTCTTCTTGGCGCCGAGAACCTCAGCCGCCTCGGCGTCGAAGCCGGGCGCCACGATCACTTCGATGAACAGCTGGCTCATTTCGCGAGCCGTGGCTGCATCTACGATCCGATTGCTGCCGATGACGCTTCCAAAGGCAGACACAGGATCGCCGGCCAGCGCCTGGCGATAAGCCTCGTCCAGCTGCTCCCTGACCGCCAGTCCGCAGGGATTGTTGTGCTTGATGATGGCGATGCATGGCTCTGAGAACGCGGACGCGCAATTGACGGCGGCGTCCATGTCCAGCAGGTTGTTGAACGACAGCTCCTTGCCGTGAAGCTGGCGCATACGGGCCAGCGACGGATAGTCACCGGCGGTGGGGGTTGAGTAGAAGGCCGCCTGCTGGTGCGGGTTCTCACCGTAGCGCAGGTCGAGCTGCTTCTCCATCGGCAGGGCAAGCCGCCGCGGAAACAGCTTCCGGTTGCCGCGATTGAACCACCCCGCGATGCGCGCGTCGTAGGCCGAGGTCATACCAAAGGCTGCTTCGGCCAGCCGCCGCCGCGTGGGCTCGCTCACCTCATGGTGGAGCTCGAGCTCCGCCAGGACGACGTCGTAATCGGCCGGATCGACCACCACGGCCACCGAATCATGGTTCTTGGCCGCGGCCCTGATCAACGCTACCCCACCGATATCAATCATTTCAATCGACGGGTCCTCGGCAAAGGGATAGAGGTTGCAGACCACCATGTCGATGGGCGTAATACCGTGCCGCTCCAGCTGCTCCATGTGCTCCGGATCGTCGCGGCGGGCCAGGATGCCGCCGTGGATGGCCGGGTGCAGCGTCTTGACGCGTCCACCCAGGATCTCGGGAAAGCCGGCGACGTCGGCCACTTCCTGCACCTTCAAGCCGGCGGACCGCAGCTCCGCCGCCGTGCCGCCGCTGGACACCAGCCCAACGTCGAGTGCTGCCAGGCGTCGGGCGAAGTCGACCAGGCCGGTCTTATCCCAAACTGAGATGAGGACTCTCACGCGCTGTCTCCCGAACATCTTGATGTGCCCAGGCGCGCGGCAATTTCCACGGTCGCTCCCCGGTGGTGCTCCACCTTAGCGCCAGTCGCGACTCTCTCGATGTTAGCAGCGACTGCCCCCGAAGAAGACGTTAAGACGCCAGAGCCTGCTCCAGCGCTTCGCGTTCGCGACGAGCCACCAGCCTTACCCGGCCGATGTTCGACACACTCTCGGTGAGGACCACCAGCACGCCGAGCTCGCCCACCGGCTCCAGGACAACGACGCCTCTCTCGAATTCGACCATGGCCTGCGTCAGTGCGCCGCGGGTGACTTCCTCCGACAGCGCTTGGGCCGATCCCAGCGCGCTCGTTGCCACGGCGCTCACCGCCTCCACGTCGAATTCGGGTTTGCCTGCGCTCTCGATCACCAAACCATCGGTGCCGACGACCGCCGCCAGGGTTACGCCCTCGATCGCTGTGAAGCGCTCCAGCATTGTGTTCAGATCGGCCATTCCTTAAGCACCCTCCCCGCGATGTGTATCAGACTGCCCACCGTCAGATCGGCGCCACCGGTCGTTCCCAACGTCAGCGCCGGCACGCCGATCGCACCGGCGATCTGCTGCAGGCGCGGCACATCATCTGGCGCGACTGATACCAGAAACCTCGACTGCGCTTCGCCGAACAGGACTGCCGCCGGGTCGATGGAGCTCCACGCCTCAGGAACCGCGGTCTCGGCACCCAGCCCCAGCTGAGCGCAGCACAGCGCCAATGTTATCAGCAGGCCGCCACGACCAACCGGCCTGAGTGATTGGAGGAGCCCCAGCCCTCGAGCCTCGCGAACGACCTCCAGCACCCGGCCCTCGGCAATCAAGTCGATCGGCGGAGGCAGTGTCTCCTGTACCCCACGGCGCTCCAGGTAGAGGCTGCCGCTCAGATCGCTCGTCGCGCGGCCGAGATGCACGATGGCAGAGCCAGAGTCGGCGAACCACGAACGCGCCCCTTGCGCTTCTCGCCGGCTGCCGATCTCACCCGCCGATGACACCGATCCCGCCGCGCCGTGCAGCCAGATGCGCAAGTTCGGATCCGCTCCAGCCTCCGCGCACTCGATTTCGCCCGACACCGCCGCCAGGCCAGCCATGGCGAGCGCATCGGCCGCGCCCTGAACGCACCTGGTCAGCTGGTACTGCGCTTCCGGGGACCCTCCATCGCCATAGCTGAGGCTGAACGAAACCGCCAGCGGATCGAGGTCCGCAACCGCCGCCCAGCGCAGTGCCTGGCAGACGCGGAGCAGACCGCCGGTGTAGGGATCCTGGCGCACGAAGCTGTCCGGCTCCAATCGGCTGGCCCACAGCTCGGGCGCGATGTCATCCCAGCTGCCGGCTTCCGCATCCGGGACATGCGGTGCGAACAGGGGCACGGCATTCAGGTACGCAGGCCGCCTGACCGGCAGCGAGCGGTCTGGGGCGGCAACGCTGTTGTCCGGTGGCTCTGCTGGCGAGTCGTCGATCCGGCTAGCTGCCCCCTCGACGACCAGGGATCGCCCATCGGCCAGGCGCAGCGCGCCTACGCGACCGTGGAACAGGACCTGCTGGTCGTTAGGCGCCCACAGCGGATCAAGAATCGAGGCCAATGCGCCGGAAGGCGGTGTCGACGTGCCTCAGGTGGTAGTCGTAACCAAACAGATCGTCCAGCCGCTCGTCCGTCAGCCGTTCTCGGATGGAAGGTTCGGCCACCAGCCGCTCGCGGAAGCTGACATTGTGGTCCATGGCTTCGTGCGCAGCCCGCTGGACGAGGTAGTAGGCATCGGTGCGGCTCATCCCGGCATCGATCAAGGCGTGCAGGACGCGTTCCGAGAAGATCACGCCATGGAGCATTTCGAGGTTGGCCAGCATACGATCGGGCTTGACGACCAGCCCTTTCATGATCCGATTGAAGGTCCGCAGCATGTAGTCCAGGGCCAGGCAGCCATCGGGCAGGATGATGCGCTCGGTCGACGAATGCGAGATGTCCCGCTCGTGCCACAGGGCAACGTCCTCCAGCGCGGCCAGGGCATAGCCTCGAACGACGCGGGAGAGCCCGCAGACCCGTTCGCTGAGCCTGGGATTGCGCTTGTGCGGCATGGCCGACGAGCCGGCCTGACCGGTCTCGAACGGCTCTTCGACCTCGCCCACCTCGGTCCGCTGCAGGTGGCGGATCTCGGTGGACATCTTCTCCAGAGAAGTGCCGATGATGGCCAGCGTGGACATGTAGTGCGCGTGCCGGTCGCGCTGCAGCGTTTGGGTGGAGATGGGCGCCGCGCGCAGGCCCAGCTTGGCGCACACCGCCTCCTCGATCTCCGGCTCGACGTTGGCGTGGGTGCCGACGGCGCCCGAGATCTTGCCCACCGCGATTTGCTCCCGCGCCTGGCGCAGCCGGGTGGCGTTGCGGCGCATCTCGTCTATCCACAGCGCCATCTTCAGCCCAAAGCTGCTGGGCTCGGCGTGCATGCCGTGGCTGCGGCCCATGATGGGCGTGTACTTGTACTGAAGTGCCAGCCTCTCCAGCGTAGCGATGACTTCTTGGACGTCGCGCTCGAGGATGTCGGTGGCCTGGGCAATCTGCACCGACAGGCCGGTATCGACCACGTCGGTCGAGGTGAGACCGACGTGCACGTAGCGTGACGCATCGCCAATCGACTCGCCGACACAGCGCACAAAGGCCACCAGATCGTGGTGCGTCTCCCGCTCGATCTCGTCCATGCGCGCCAGGTCGTAACGCGCCTGCGTTTGGACAATCTCGTTGGCTTCAGCCGGCACCTCGCCGCGCTCGAAGCGCACCTGCACCACCATCTGCTCGACCTTCAGCCACTGATCGGTGCGGTTCTCGATAGACCACACCCGAGCCATCTCGGGGTGCGAATAGCGCTCGATCATTCGGCTGCTCCCCGCCTCCCGGCTCTACAGGTACTCATCCCGCTGTTCGGCCTCCAGCTGTTCGACGATCCGTTTCACGTCGGCGGCGCGGTCTCGGCGGCAGACCAGCAGCGCTGTCTCCGAATCGACCACGATCAAGTCCTCCACACCAATTGTGGCGACCAGCTTGTTGGCGCTGGCCACCAGCGTGCGATGCGTATCGATGGCCACGTGCTGGCATGATCCAAGGGCCACGTTGCCGTCCGCGCCGTCCGACAGCACGTCGAGCAGGGCCGACCAGGTGCCGACGTCACTCCAGCCGATGTTGGCCGGAATGACCAGCACGTTGCCGGCCTTCTCCAGCACCCCGTAGTCGATGGTGTCCTTCGGCAGCTGGGGATACACCGTATCGACGATCCCGGCTTCGTCTGGTCGGCCGATCGCTCCGGCCAGGACCTCCAACCCGCGAGCGAGACCGGGCATGAGACGCTCGATCTCCTGCAGGATCACGGCCGCCTTCGAGCAAAACATGCCGTTGTTCCAGTAGTATTCGCCGCTCTCCAGGAACTCGCGCGCCCGGTCCGCGTTGGGCTTCTCCTTGAAGGACTCCACGCGGTACACCTGCCACCCCTCGCGCTGCGAGTGCGCGGCCCCTCGATGGATGTAGCCAAACTCAGTGCTGGGCTCGGTCGGCTGGATGCCAAATGTCAGCAGAGCCTCAGTCGAGGCTGCCATCTCGGCGGCGAGCACAAGCAGGCGCAGGAACTCGTCGCGCCGCACGATTACATGATCGGAAGGGAAAACGGCCATGACCGCGTCGGGATCGCGCTGCCTGACATGGATCGCGGCCCAGCCAATCGCCGGGCCGGTGCCCCGTCGTGTCGGCTCGACCAGCACGTTGCGGGCTGGCAGCGAGGGCAGCTGCTCACGAATGACGTCGGCATGCGATTGCTCGGTCACTACCAGGATGTTGGACTCAGGCACCACCTGGTTCACGCGCTCGAAGGTTTCCTGCAGCAGCGACCGCTCGGTGACCAGATCCAGGAGGTGCTTGGGACGCTGCTTGCGGCTGCGCGGCCACAACCTGGTGCCGCTTCCCCCGGCAAGGATCACCACATACATACGGCCTTGGAAGTGTAATTGACCGGCCTCGACCTTCCTGCCTACACTGAGGCTAGATGCCCGAACGCTTCGACTCCGTGCTGGACCGCATCGGGGCCTTCAACCTAGCCACGGAGCGGCTGTCCAAAGGCCGCGGTCGCGAGATGCGCTGCCATGCGGTCGAACGGCCTTCATGCTGGCTGCGACTCACCCGCACCGAGGACAACTACGGCATTCACGTCAGCGCCGACGCGGTGCTCCCCGACAAGCAGCCGGAGCTCGCAGATCTCCGTTTTCAACGGGACGGCGAGTCCTTCTTTCGCCCGGTGAGCAAGGCCGAGCGATCCTGGAACGTGGCCAGCCAGCTCGAGGACCTCTTGACGGACGTATGCGGACTGCCGGCCCACGCTGTCGTGGAGATCGACTTCACCGACTGACGGAGGGCAGCCAAGCAGGCCTGTAAGCCGAGTTCTGTAGTCCGCCGTTTCCAGCGGACCGGCAATCATCCCTCTAGGACGGCCGTTACCGTCCGTCTCCAGCGACCAACCCGGGGCATAGGCGGGCCACCCGCCCCTGCTCGGTCTTGCTCCGGATGGGGTTTGCCTGGCCAGCCGGTCACCCGGCTGCCGGTGAGCTCTTACCTCGCCGTTTCACCCTTATCTGCCTTGCGGCAGACGGTATGTTTCTGTGGCACTTTCCTGGGGTCACCCCCACTGGGTGTTACCCAGCATCCTGCCCTGTGGAGCTCGGACTTTCCTCGGACGGCCTGAGGCGCGTCCGCGATTGCCCGGCCTGCTTGGCAGCTCCGAGTCTAGCGCGCGACGGCCGCCGCTACAATGGCCCCGAAGCTCCATGACCACGACGCAGGTGCACTTTGGCGAAGGGCTGGAGGGCATGCTGCAGGAGGGCGGCCGGCGGGCGGCAGTCATCGCCAGTCATGGGGCAGGCCGGGGCCTCGATACCCCCCTCCTGGAAAAGACCGCGCTGCGGCTGGCTGAGGACGGCTTCACGGTGCTGCGCTGGAACTTCAGCTATTTGACCGCGCGCCGAGCGCCATCGGCCGGCAGCAAGCGGGAAATGGCGGAGCTGGAGCAGGCCATCACGTATATGGCCGGCCGCGGCCCGCTGGTGCTGCTGGGAAAATCCTTCGGCGCCCGTGTGTCTTCCTACGTGGCCGCCGCGCGGGAAGACGTGAGTGCGCTGGTGTTCTACGGGCTTCCGCTGCACGGGATGGCCAAGAACGCCAAACCGCGCGATTGGTCGCATATGAGCCGGATCGCCGCGCCGATGCTCTTCATCACCGGCGATCGCGACGCCCTTTGCCGGCCCGAGCACCTGCGGGAGGTGCAGCAGCTGGTGCGCATGCCCTTTACCTCTGAGGTAGTTCCCGGCGACCACTCCTTCAAACCGCGAAGCGAGGACGCGGCCGTCGACATCGCCGTCGACTGGCTGGAGGAGCGGTTCTAGCCCGGGCCTCGGCTCAGCTGAGGATATTCACCGCCCTGGCAGCCACAAAGGCGACCGTGAGCAGCGAAGCCAGTGATTGGGCCAGCATGAGCAGCTTGGCCCAGCGAGTCAGCGGCAGGGTGTCGGTAGGGCTGAAGGCCATCGCGTTGGTGAACGACACGTACAGGTAGTCGATGAAGGACGGGGTCCAGCCCGGCGGGGCCACCTCCCGCGCGGTCATCTGAGGAAAGAGAAAGTCTGCCTGCCGGCTTCCCCCGCGCTTGGCCGGACCACCTCGGTCCAGCTCCCAAAACCACAGCGCGAAGGCAACCACGTTGGTCAGCCAGATCTGAATCGCCGCGAACACGAGCTGCGACCCTTCGGCTTTGGCGCCGTGCAGCAGCCGGTCGATCAGCGTGGCCAAAGAGAACAGGTTCGTGGCGGTAAGAAGGGCTACCAGCACGATCGTCGCCGTGCGGTAGATCGCCGCCTCGTTCGCATGCCGTCTCGGCGCGGTCACGTTCAGGCCGATTGCCAGCACGCCTTCAATGGCCGGCAGAAGCCAGGTTGGCCCAATAGTGAATCGCTCGGGCAGCGTGGCATACAGCGCAATCGCTGCCAGAACAGCCACCGACGCGGGCCAGCGAGGCTCGGCCTTGCCGTGTGCCCCGGGACGCTCGTTCATGCTGCCATTTAACCGTGGATGGCAATCTGTCTGCCACGTTCGGGCAGCTCGGATGGCAGCTGCGGACCGGTCGAGCTGTCGCCCTTAGGCCCGCACCACCCCGCCAGCGCTGCTGCCGTGAGGCGCCGGAATAGGAGCTGTCCGAGCCTGCAGCGTAGGATACAGGCCGCGCAGCTCCTCACGAATGCGATCCGACCACTGCTTCTGGCCGCTCGGGTTCAAACCGTGGTTGGTGTCCGCGTCGTACTGCGTCTGGGTGTCTTCGAATTCCTGCCCGACCGCCTGGGAGACGGCTTGCTGCAGCTCGTCCATGCGCCGTTTGAGGTCTGCCTCGGCGCTCGATTGATCCTGAGCCACAACGCTCATTCCGGCGGTCTGGGACTTCAGCTCGGCGGCCAGCCTGGCCGTGAGGCGCGCCGCGTAGATGGCGGCAATGTCGAAATGGCCCTGCTCGTGCTCCAGCAGGCGGTCGCTTTCTTCGCCTGCGATAGCCCAGGAACGATTGGGGTCGAACTCGGCCGCGGCCGCATCAGCGGTCACACCGGTCACCGAGCAGCGAGTCGTGCTGGTGGTGATGCAGGTGTAGCTGTAGTGCGAGGCCGCGTGCCCGATGGAGCTGACGGTTTCCGCGGCTTCATGTGCGCTGTCCACGACGTTGGCACCAATCAACGCTGCGAAGCGATAGCGGATGCTGGCGTTCGCGCGGTCTTGCGGCACGGGGCCGGCAAAATCGGACCAGGCCAGCGGCCTGCCGGTCGACCACACGATTGCCGTGCGGCCGCCGGATGGCACCGCGCCGGGAGACGGTTCGGCGCCGGAGGTGGCTGCGCAGCTCGCCAGCAGTACCGCGCCCAGCCCGGCCCCGAGGCCCAGCGCCTTGACCTTGCCCATGCCCACGCGACCACGCTAGCAATGCCTGACGCCGCCAAACAGCGCTGGATCACCCTACTCGCGCTGCCGTTTGTGCCTACGAGGCTGAGTGATCTCGGAATGGCCTTGGTGATCCCAGCGAAAGAAGCTCTCAGGCGCGCCTAGAGCTCCTGCGCCAGCTCGTCGCTGGTCTCGCCGAGGCTGCGGCGGATGCCGGGCAGCAGCACGAAGCCAATAGCTATGGCGGTCGCCGCCAAGCCACCCCAGACCGCTGAGCCGACCGGCCCAATGACGTTGGCGACGGCGCCGGCCCTCACCTGACCCAGCTGCGGACCGCCGCTGTCGAAGATGTTGGATAGCGCCGTGACGCGACCACGCAGCTCATCCGGGGTCTTGAGCTGCAGCACCGTGTTGCGTAGCACCTCACCGTAGACGTTGGCGATGCCAACTAGGACGAGCGCCACAATCGCCAGCCCGAAGGTTGGCGCAACGGCCATGCCGGCAATGAACAGTCCCTCTGTCAGGTAGGCGCAGGCCATCAGGGCAATGGGATGTTTGGCCTGCCTTGCCCGGCCCAGCAGCAGACCACCCAGTACCGCCCCGCCAGACAGCGCCGAGTTGAGCCAGCCAAACCCTTCCGCACCGGTCAAGAAGATGTCGCGGGCGAAGATTGGCAGCAGGCCGCGAGAGTTGCAGGCCAAACGGGTGAAGAAGTCGAGCAGCATCGGCAGCAGCACCAGGGGTTGCCGCCGGGCGAAGCGCACACCGCCAAGCAGCCGGTCCCAATTGCTGCTGACTCCTTCCAGAGGCACCCTCGGAATCGGCTTCAACATCACCACCGCGATGACCACCGCCAGGAACGACAGCGCATTCCCGAGATAGTCGGGCGCAAGGCCGAAACGGGCAATCACCAGCCCGCCGATGCCTGGACCGGCAATGAAAGACACCTGGCGCATCAGCGCCATGAGTGTCAAGGCTGCTGCCAGCTCACGCCGCGGCACCACGTTTGGCACGATCGCCTGCCTGGCCGGCGTGTCGAAGGCCATGGCCGCGCCGGACATGAAGGTCACGCCATACAGCAGGGCCACGTTCACCCGACCCGTGGCGGTAGTGATCATCAGCAGCGTGGTCAGCACCATCTGCCCCAGCTGGGACGCGGCCAGCAGTCGCTTCCGATCTACCGAGTCGGCCAGCGCCCCGCCGGCCAGCGACAGCGACATGAACGGCACCGCGCGGGCGAGCCCCAGCAGCCCAAGCTGGAGCGGCGAGTTGGTAAGGAGATACACGTGCCAGGCAATGCCGACCGACTGCATCTGGTCGCCGATTGACGACACCAGCTGGCCCGCGGAGATGAGCGTGAAGTCGCGGTGGCGGAGGGTGGCCAGCGCATGCTGCGCCATCCTTGCCTGCTCCGCCGCAGGAGCATCACTGCCAGACACCGCCCATGAGCATACGCCCGTTGCAGGTTCTCCTACCCAAACACCTCATGCGCGCTGTGCTTTTTGGGCCAACGGATTTGACACACACAGCCGCCCGCGAGAGTCTTAGCCTGGGCGCAGGCAATGCCCTGGGGGGATGTTTCAAATGGCTCAGCAAAGCGATAGCGCGGCGCGTCGATACCTGGCCGAAGTCGGCCTCAACCATTGGTGGTGCCGCAAGTGCGGCGCTGTGAACGTGGCGCTGCGGCAGCAGTGCCGGGCCTGTGGAGCCGTTGGCACGGGCCACTCTCAAGCGGCCCGTGCCGGGCATCAGGACTACTCACCGTCGAGTCCCCGCCCCGATTAGGAGCGCAAATCGGCCCCTACGGCACGCAGCCGACGTTGCTGCTCGGACCCAGGTTGGCGCGAAACTGCTCGAAACGAGCGTTGAAGACGTTCAGGTCCACGGCAAAAGCATTGCGGAACGCCGACTCACGATAGGCCTGAGGAGCCGGCGAGTAATAGCTCAGCAGCGAGCCAACGCCGTTGGCAGCCGTCAGCATGTCGACGGCGTCGAAGGCCAGCTGCAGCGCCTGTTCGCCGCCCGAGGTGAACACCTGCGGGACTGTGTAGGCGCTCAGCGCGGCGAGGTGCGGGGGGCTGAGGATAGGCGCCTGCCCCAGGTTGCATTGACGCACCCGTTCGAAGTCGACCAGGCCGCGAGCCGCCACCGCGTGCCAGGCGGCAACGTCCGCAGTGCCTTCGAACAGCCATGGCAGCCCATCGTTCAGCGGGTCGAACAGGGCGGGATGCTGAGCTGAAGCGACCTGCTGGAGCAGGTGGAAGGCGGCCCGGGCGACCAGCTGCTTGCGCTGGTAAGGGGCGCTTACCAGCCAGGTGGCGTGCGCCGTGAACAGCGTGACCTTCAGCTGGCCGTAACCCATGACGTACTGGCTGCCGGGATCGCTGCTGCGAACGTCGAGGGTATAGGAGCTTCCGGTAAGGCCCTGGCCGAAGGTCGAGATGAAGTAGCTGTTCGCTATGCCCAGGCCGTCGAGCACGTCCGACCGATCCTGAGGGGAGACGCCCGCGTCGAAGGTGACGTTGAAGGGCGGCGAGGGCGCGGCCACCGGCGTGGGACTAGGGGCCGCCGCCTCCTCCCACGGAAAACGCTCGCTGTTGAGCCGGCTGACGAGCCCCGTCGGGCCGTTGATCCAGGTCATGTAACCGTTCGTGAAGGCCGTCCAGTTGTCAGCCTTGCGCCACACCAGCAAGCCTCCTGTCGTATGCTGCAGCGCATCTCCGTTAGCGGCAAACGCCTGGTTATCCAAGCAGCCTCCGACGTCCGCCGGAACGAGCTCGTGCAGCGTCTTGAATCCCAGGATGAAATCGCACGCCGGCGTGCTGGTCTGGGCTGTGACGGGCACGGCGACCCCCGCCGAGATTATCAGGCATGCGATCGCGGCCAATATCCGCTGGATCATTCGAGCCCCCTAACAGCGTCGTTCACCTTCACCATACCAACGAGGAGCAGGCGGTGAAGATGACGCACCAAGGAGCCACTGAAGGTTCGCGGGGCCCCATCCGATACTCCATGTACAGAGGCCACATGAGCCACCTTGCGACAGACACCGCGGCATCCACCGCCTGCGAATGCGGCCATCAGCTCGACCAGCACGACGTGCCTTACCGTCTGCCTGGCTGCGGCATCTGCCACTGCAGCAGCTTCACACCCAAAACGGGTGACCGCTCGCTGCATCTCGTGCCGCCGCGCCAGGATCCGCCGCGGCAGGATCCGTCACCCCGAGCTGCCTGACATGATCGTCCGGCAGCGCCGCTACTGGCTCGACGGCATTCTCCTGCGCCTCGTGCTGCCCGTCCTGCATCGCAGCCGGCTGCGATGCCTCCTCCGTGTGCCGCTGTGGCATCCCGGCATCCGTTAGCCGTCCGTCGCCGCGGTCCTCAGCTAACCCTTAGCTTCGTCTCACGCTTGCCTCAACATTCTGCCCTACGCTGGATTCGAACCCAGAATCGCGCCGGAGAACAGGAAGCATGAAACGCCCGGACAGTCCACTCGAAGACCGATCCACCTCGGAGGGATCGCGCTGGTCGCCGCGCGAGTGCGTATGGCTGATGATGCTCCTGCGTGAGCGGGCGCAGCACGATACCCATGCCGCTGTCGTGCTAAGCGATATTCGCCGGGATCTGCTGGCTCAAGAGTGCCCGATCCCATCGAGCGCGGGCACCTCAACCACCTCCGCTTAGCTGCCACCCGCCAGCTTTCGCCGCCTGCCGGGAACACCTACCGGGAATCCACCGTCTTCGGCGGAAGGCTGGGCGGTTTTGGCCTGGCTCGCTTGTGCCGGCACGCGTAGTCTGATACCCGTGATTGGCGTCGAGAGGTGAGTTGGACATGAACATACGGAAAGATCAGCCGAGCGCCCAAGCGGTCCGTCGCGCGGAGGCCGAGATGTCGGCCTGGTTTACCTACCTGGGACGGCTCACACCTCGACAGATGATCCATTTCGTGTGCGATTTGCTGAACGCGGCCAGGGAGGACACGACCGTCCGGAATAGCACCGACGTGGTGCTCCAGGTGGTGCGCCTGCTGCTGGCGAGCCGCGAGAATCGCGCCGTCTTCCGACTGCGCCAATCAGGCCCGTCCATCGAGCTGGAGTCCTCCCGCTAGGGCACCACGCTCCGCCCGTCCTGTGCGGCGGTGGGCCATCGCCACCCATCGCTCGGCAGTCATGCAGCCTTCTGGCCTCCACCCCGGAGGCGGAGAATGGCGGGGGCGACCTCCCGCGACTGCCTCATTGCTGTAACCCATCCACGTAGGCTGCATGCTGGCCGGAAGCCCGGCCATAGTAGGATCGGCGCCGGATGACGACGGCATTGGGGAAGCGCGTCGCCCTGATCAGTGGCGGAACGTACGGCATCGGCCGGGAGATCACCCTCAAGTTCGCGGAGCACGGCTACGCCGTGGCGGCCTTCGGGATCGATCCCGCGCAGACCGCAGCGACCGTCGAGTCGCTTCGGTCGAAGGGTCTCGAGGGGTACGTGCTGACCGGCGACGTATCCGACCCGGCCGACGTACGCGGGATCGTGGGCGAGGTCATGGCACGCGAGCAGCAGATCGACGTGCTGGTCAACAACGCGGCCGTGATGATCCGGGGCACGCTGCTGGAGACGACCAAGGAGCAGTGGGACCGCGCCTTTGCCGTGAACATCGGCGGCATGTTCCTGCTGACCCGCGAGGTGCTGCCGCACATGATCGCGCGGCACCGCGGCGCTATCGTCAACGTGGCCTCCGGCTCGGGCTACGGTGGCCCGGGAAGGCTCGCCTATTGCTGCTCGAAGGGAGCCGTCTTCCCCTTCACCGTGTCCATCGCGCAGGAGTACGCCGCGAGCGGCATCCGGGCCAACACTGTCGTCCCCGGCAACGTCTTCCCTACCGGCATGACCGAGCGTGACGCGGATACGCCGGAGCGGAAACGCAAGCTCGAGCGCGCCGCGCTGGCCAGTCCGGCAGGCCGGGTGAACACGCCGCGCGACATTGCCAATGCCGTATTCTGGCTGGCCTCGGACGAGTCCGAGACGGTCTCCGGATCCACCCTCGAAGTCATGATTCGCACGTAGGAGCATCGCGTTCGTGAAAAGCCATATTGCCAGCCTGGCTGGCGCCCTCGTGTCGCTGACCTTGGCCAGTTGCGGCGGAAGCGCCGCAACCACGGGTGGCTCTGCCTCGGCCGCCGCGAGTCAGCCCGCGGGCAGCCTCGCGCAGATCGTGGACGCCGCCAACAAGGAGGGCAGCGTCGTGATCTGGGGGCAGTATCCCCTGGATAGCGACGTTCCCAAAGTGCAGGAAGCATTCAACGTGCGTTTCAAGACCAACATCAAGATTCAGACAGTCTCCATCTCCGCTCCCGAGGCACAGACCCGGATGATGGCAGAAGCACAGGGCAACCGCTTCGACTGGGACGTGTTTCCCAACTTCGGCAGCGAGAGCCTGCCCGACCTAACGGATCGGGGCATCCTGGCCAAGGTCGACTGGGCGCCCTTCCAGAAGGAGCTGCCGGACGTAAGCGATGCCGCCGGCGCCGTGCCCGCGGAGTTCAAAGGCGGCGCGCTGAATTTTTACGACGGCGGCTACGGATTCTTCTTCAACCGCGACCAGATGAAGGCGGCCGATATGCCCAAGCAGTGGACCGACCTAGCTGATCCGAAGTATCGCGGCAAGTTCGCCGCTTCGTCCTTTGGCTATCCATTCAACTACCTGTCGGTAAGCCCAGATTGGGGGCCGACAAAGACGGAGCAGCTGGTCCGCCAGGTGGCGGCCAATAAGCCGCTGCTGCAGGGATCAGCCAGCCAGCTGGTGGACATCGTGTCGCGCGGCGAGGTGCCGATGGGCGTAAGCGACTTCGCTTCGATCCTGGACGGGATCGGCAAGAGCAAGCCAATCCAGGCCGTGGTGCCGGATGTGGTCCCGGGCGACCACCGCTACACCGTCATCGCCGCCAAAGCGCCTCACCCCAACGCGGCCCGGCTGTACGCCGCCTGGGAGGTATCGGAGGGCATGAAGGTGTATCTGGAGCTGCGCCAGGCGTCACGTTTCAGCTCGCCGACGAGCCCCGTCGCCACCCTCATCAAGCAGTCCAACCCCGCGGCCAAGATCGTCTATCCGGCCAGCCTGGCGGACATCAAGGCCCAGGCAGCCTTTCTCAAGCCCGCCGCCGGTATCCTGACGGGGACGAACTGAGGGGGAGCACTGCATGGCGGCCGAAGACCAGCGCTACGTCACGATCCAGGATCTCGCGGTAGGCACGCGCGTACACCTTTCCGGCGGCCGCGTAGCCGAGATCACGAGCAACCCGCGCGACGGTACCTGGCTGTACGTGCGCCACGTAACGCGAGAGGGAAATTCGGAAGCTCTGAGCTCAGAGGAAGACCTGGTGTTTGCCAGCGACGTCGTTGGAATCGCCGATGAGGGCAGCCGTGGGTAGCGCGGCCCACGGCAAGTTCACGGGCAACCTGGTCGACGTCACGACCGGGATGATCAGTCGCGAGATCTTCGTCTCCGATGAAATCTACAAACGCGAGCTGGAGCAGGTCTTCGCTCGCGCGTGGCTGTTCATAGGCCACGAGAGCCAAATCCCAAATCCCGGCGATTTCTTCTCCTCGCGCATGGGTGAGGAGTCGGTGCTGCTGACGCGCGATCGTCAGGGCCAGATCCACGTGTTCCTGAACACCTGCCGCCATCGCGGCATGAAGGTGTGCCGCTACGACCAGGGAAATACGACGATCTTCACCTGCCCGTACCACGGCTGGGGCTACGCGACAGACGGCAAGCTGGTAGGCGTCCCCTACTTCCGGGAGGCGTACCACGAGAAGCTCGATAGGCCCAAGTGGGGGCTGGTCGAGGTGGCCCAGATGGAGAACTACAAAGGCAGCATCTGGGCCAGCTGGGACCCCGACGCCCCCGCCTTTTCGGACTACCTGGGTGGCATGCGCGTCTATCTGGACCTGCTGCTGGATTCGCGCGACGGCCGCGAAGGCGACGCCGAGGTCCTCGGCGGCATCCAGAAATGGATCGTGCCCTGCAATTGGAAGTTCGCCGCGGAGAACTTCGTGGGTGACGCCTACCACGCCATCAGCCATCGCTCGGTCGATACCGTGGGCATTGCTCCCGGCGGCAAGGGCAGGACCGACGACGGCACCACGCGGCCGAAGCGCTACGCGGTGTCCTTTCCCGACCTGGGACACGGAACCAACACGACCATCCAGATGCTGGAGAACGAGCCTTACACGCCGATCTACCCCAACGTGTCGGAGCTGCAGGACTACCTGAAGCGCGAATATGAGGAGCGTCAGCAGCGGCTGGGCAACATGTCGCGGCTGCTGGGATCGGCCAGCACCATCTTCCCCAATACCTCCTTTCAGCCGCGGCAGCCGCGCACGCTGGCCGTGTGGCATCCGCACGGCCCGACCAAGACGGAGATGTGGCGCTTCGTGTTCGTTGACCGTGAGGCGCCGGAAAAGCTGAAAGACCTGGTGCGGCGCTATCACGAGCTGAGCGTGGGGCCAGTGGGGATGACCGAGCAGGACGACATGGAGAACTGGGTCTACGCCACCTCCGCCAGCGCGGGCACCATCGCCCGGCGCTACCCCTACAACTACGAAATGGGCCTGGGCGGCGGGCAGCCAAGCGACTTTCCGCCGGGCCTGATCAGTGACGTGCCGTCGGAGAAGAACCAGCGCGGCTTCTACGGCCGCTGGGCGGAGTTCATGGACGCGTCCGGCTGGAGCGATCTCTACCCGAAGCGGGTCGGACGATGACGCCCACCGGATCGAAGGCCTCCCTGGACGAGCTGCTGCTCATGCGTGAGATCGAGAACTTCCTCTATCGTGAGGCCGAGCTGCTGGACGAGCGCCGCTACGAGGAGTGGCTGGACCTGCTGTCTGACGACGTGGCGTACTGGATGCCCATGCGGCGCAACGTGAAGTACGGCGAATGGGAGCAGGAGAATACCCGCCCCGACGTCGACATGAACTGGTTCGACGAGGACAAAGGCACGCTTGCCCTGCGCGTACGGCAGATCCGCACCGGCGTCCATTGGGCTGAGGAGCCCATCTCGCGCGTGACCCACGTGGTGTCCAACGTGCGCCTGCTCGAGGCCACGCCAAGCCTCGAACAGGCCGGCGAGGTCAAGATCGCCTGCAGCTTCATCGTCTACCGCAACCGGCAGGAGACCGAGACCGATTTTCTCGTCGGCCGCCGCAAAGACACGCTGCGCCGCGCCGGCGACAGCTGGCAGATCGCTCGCCGGGAGATCATGCTCGATCAGAACGTGCTGCTGGCCAAGACCGTCACGGTCTTCCTGTAGAACACGCCTCCGCGAGCTTCGAGCCAGGAAGTGCGGTCCGCCCATGAGTGTGCGTGCTAAGCACGGACTGTCCGGTTTTGCGCCTCCGGCGTGACTCGAACACGCGACCCACTGCTTAGAAGGCAGTTGCTCTATCCGCTGAGCTACGGAGGCCGGTTGTGCTGCCCGAGCCTGCTTGGAATTGAACCAAGCAGCGACTTGAAGCTGAAACAAGCTTAGCCTCATGAGCAACGCAGACCCAAGTGGGGACGAGAGGATGGGAGCCGGAGTGCCCGTGGACGCGGTCATTGGGGAAAACCAAAAGGACCACGCCTCCGTCAGCTCTTATCCACCCTTCTCCTGCTCGAGCCGGCTCAATCCAACCTCTGCGGCATGCTGGGTCAGCGGTAGGTCGAGCCCAAGCTCGCCCGCGAGTTGGGCGGCGAGGGGCAGGTCCTTGCCGAACATGTTTTGGCCACCGCGGGGGTTTGAGGTCGCCACGCTGGCCGCTCGTGGAGCGGGTGGAGTACGGCGGAACAGGTGCAGCAGCTCATCGAAAGCGCTCTCCGACAGGCCTCCGGCAGCGGCGAAACGGCTGGCCTCGGCAACCATCAGCGTCTGTACCCCGGTGAGGGAGTTCTTGACGATCTTGGCCACGTTGCCTGAGGTCAAGGGGCCGAAGTGGACCACCTCGGAGCCCAGCAGCAGCAGGTGCCGCCGGGCGCGCTCGACCAGATCGTCCGGCCCGCCGAGCAGGAAGATCTCCTCGCCGGCGCGGGCCTTGTCCGGCACGCCCACCATGCAGGCATCGAGCACGTGCACGGCGCGCTCGGCGGCGGTCGCGGCGACCTGGCGGGTGGTATCGGGATGGATGGTGCTGTGCAGCAGCACGAGCGTGTCCGCGGCGGCGCCGGCCAGGATGCCGTCGGCCGCCAGCATGCAGTCCAGCACGTCCTGGTCGGTCCGTACGACGACGTCGATGATGGTGGCGGCGCGGGCAGCAGCCGCCGCCGAAGTGGCAATGCGAGCGCCCGCCTCGCACGCCCGGTCCCGAGCCGCAGGATCAACGTCATACACCGTGGGCACGATCCCAGCCAGTCTCAGGCGTTCCACGAAGCCCAGGCCAATGGCTCCAGCCCCGATCAGTCCAACACGTTCCATAGCGCCGCCATGATACGTCCCCGCCGCCCATCGTTAACACCCCGCTAACACACCGACGCTCAGCGCGCTCTGCCCCATCCGTCACCCGCGGGGGCGACGGGCCCAAAACCGCACCACCGAGGGGAAAGCGGCGCCCGTCAGGCCACCGGCGGCTGCTGGCCGCCCTGCCGGCAATGCTTCGCTCGACTCCCATGGCAGCCCGGAGGGCGGGCCCAGCACTCTTCACTCTTCACTCTTCACTCGCAAAGAAGGGCCAGGCGTTATCGCCCCGGCCCTTCTTGCGCGCTTTCCGCTCAGAACGTGCTGTTGGCTCGCTCCAGACTGCTGACCATCACCGTGTGCTCGACCTTGCTCTTGCAGCGGACGCACAGCGCGGCCTGGGGACGGACTTCGAGCCGCTCGTAGGGGATCTCGGCGCCGCACTCGTCGCACGTCCCGTAGGTACCGGCCTCGAGCTTGTGCAGCGCATGCTCGACCTCGTCGAGGATGATCTGCAGGTTGCTCTGCAGCGCCAGGCTTTTCTCCTTCTCGAAGGTCTCGGTGCCTTCGTCGCCCGGATGGTTGCCGTAACGCTCCAGGTCGCCCGTCTCACTCAACGAGCTGCGATGTTCAGTTTCGGCCTGCATCAGCCCCTGGACGCGCTCGCGTTCCTGCAGGAGCTTTTTCTCCAGTGGCTTGTAGTTCGCTTGCATCAGGTCCAATGTCCTCCTGAAAAGCTGCGTTGGGTGGGCGCTGACGCAAGCGCCGTGCCAGCCGGCAGCCGGCGGCCTATCGCGTACAATCCAAAATACGTCGCCCGGGCGCTGGCAAGCCGGTGCAACCCCGGCCCAGTGGCGCTACTGTGAGAGGCAGAAAACAGCCTCGGGCTACCAACTCGCTGAGCTTCGCAACAAAGGGAGAGTTGGACGCTTGATCGTCTTTTTGACCACCGCGGACACCGACATCCTCACACTGTCCAACGTGGTTCGGGCCCTGCCGAAGGGAGTCCCCGCCGTCCGCGCCTGCAGCGTGGCCTCGCTCAGCTCTGACCGCGTCCTGCAGCGCTTCGTCGCGGACACGGTGGAACGCGCCCAGACCGCCGTCGTCGTGCGCCTGCTGGGCGGCCGCCGGACGCTGGAGGCGGGCTTCGACCTGATCCGCGACTGCTGTGTGCGCAGGAACGTGCCCTTCATCGCGTGCGCCGGCGACTCCGTCCCGGACCCGGAGCTGACCGCGCTCAGCACAGCCCCTCCTGAGTTGGTGCACGAGGTCTTCGCCTACGTGTCCCACGGCGGCGCGGCCAATGTCCGCAACCTGCTGCTCCGACTGTCCGGAGAGGCCGCTGAGCCGCCCGCCGAGCTGCCGTGGTTCGGGCTGTACCAGCGCGCCGGAGCTGTAGCTGGCGAGCCCGACCAGGCCACGAACGCCGACTGGGAGGGCGAGGATGCTTCGCTCGACGCCCAGCCTGACAGCGGGGAAGAAGGCTCGGCGCCCGGCACTCCGCACGCGGCACGCGGCACTCGGCACTCTCGCCGGCACTCCGCACGCGGCACTCTCGCCGGCACGCGGCACTCGGCACTCTCGCCGGCGATTGCCCTCCTGTTCTATCGGGCCCACTGGATGAGTGGCAACACGGACTTCGTGGATGCGCTGGCGGAGCGGCTGCAGGAGCTGGGATGCCGGCCGCTGCCGATCTTCGTCTATTCACTCAAGCCGGAGCACGCAGCCCAGATCGAGCCGCTGCTGCGCGAGGCCAGGGTCGACGCCATCATCAACACACTCAGCTTCTCCATGGGCGCCGGCTCCGTGGAGTGGCTGCAGCGGCTGGACGTGCCGGTGCTTCAAGCCATCGTGAGCACCAGCTCGCGTGAGGCCTGGCAGCGCAGCTCGGCCGGCCTGAGCCCCATCGACACGGCCATGAACGTCGCGCTGCCGGAGTTCGACGGCAGCATCATCACCGTGCCCGTGTCGTTCAAGGAGGAGCTGGCGCAGGATGAGCTCTTGGGCAGTCCCGTCCTACGCTACGTGGCCGACCGCGAGCGCGTGGACGCCTTCGCCCGCCTGGCCTGCAATTGGGCCAGGCTGCGGCGCACACCCAACGCCCAGAAGCGCGTGGCCTTCGTGCTCAGCAACTACCCCACCAAGAACGCCCGTATCGGCAACGCCGTGGGGCTGGATACGCCGGCCTCGGTGCTCGAAGTGCTGAAGGCCATGCAAGGGGCTGGGTACGACACCGGCGACCTCCCGGAATCGGGCGACGAGCTGGTGTTCCAGCTCATCGATCGCTGCTCCAACGACCGCGAGATGCTTACCGAGCAGCAGCTCCGGGACGCCGCCGGCCACGCCAGCGCGGCGCAGTATCGCGCCTGGTTCGACCAATTCCCACCTACCAACCAGCGCGAGCTGGTCGAAGCCTGGGGCTCTCCGCCCGGAACGGTGTTCCTGGCGGAGAGGGGTCAGCCCTCCCTCGCCATGCCTGGGATCTTGCTGGGCAACGTCTTTCTGGGGGTGCAGCCGCCGCGCGGGTTCGGAGAGAACCCCATCGCCATCTACCACTCGCCGGATCTGCCGCCGACGCACCACTACCTGGCCTATTACCGCTGGATCCGTGACGTCTTTCAGGCCGACGCGATTGTGCACGTCGGCAAACACGGCACGCTGGAATGGCTGCCCGGCAAGTCGTTGGGCTTGTCGCCAAGCTGCTACCCCGAGCTGGCCATCAGCGACTTGCCGCATTTCTACCCGTTCATCATCAACAACCCCGGCGAGGGCGCGCAGGCCAAGCGGCGCAGCCACGCCGCCATCGTCGACCACCTCATTCCGGCCATGACGACCGCCGATGCCTACAACGAGATCGTGCGCATCGAGCAGCTGATGGACGAGTACTACCAGGTGCAGACGCTGGACCCACGCAAGGCGCCCATCATCCGCGGGCAGATCTGGGATGCAGTCGTGCAGGCACAGCTCCACCACGACCTGGGCGAGGACGAGCTGCCTGAGGACTTCGACGGTTTCCTGCTGCACGTCGACGGCTACTTGTGTGAGCTGAAAGACTCCCAGATCCGGGACGGCCTGCACGTCCTCGGGCAGGCGCCGGCAGGCGAACAGCTGGTCGATCTGCTGCTGGCCCTCACCCGGCTGGACAACGTCGAGGCCCCCTCGCTGCGCAGCTCGATGGCCGAGGCGCTGGGTATTCCCGACTACGCCGTGCTGCTGGCCGACCGTGGCGCTCCGTATTCCGGGCCTCCGTTGGACGGCGTGCGCTCCAATGGTGACGCCGTCGAGCACATCGAAGCTCGCAACCATCAGCTGGTGCAGGCGATCGTCGACGGACAGCCGGTGGACCGGGCCGTCGCCGACGCTCTCGGCATGCAGGACGCCGAGCAAGCACTGTCCGTCGCGGCGGATGCATGCTCGACCAGTTCTTATGTCAAGCAATCCCTGATCCCGGCACTGGCGCGAACCGGCGAGGAGATCGACAACCTGCTGGCCGGGCTCGAAGGTCGATTCATTCCGCCTGGCCCATCGGGGGCGCCGACCAGGGGCATGGCCAGCGTCCTGCCTACCGGGCGCAACTTCTATTCGGTCGATCCCAAGACCCTGCCGTCGCCCGCTGCCTGGGACATCGGCCGTCAGCTCGGGGACGCGCTGCTGGCCAAGTACCTGGCCGAGGAGGGCCGCTACCCCGAGTCGGTGGGCATCGTCGTGTGGGGCACCTCGGCCATGCGCACCCAGGGCGACGACGTCGCCGAGATCCTGTGGCTGCTGGGCGTACGGCCGGTGTGGATGAAGGAGAACCGCCGCGTGACCGGCGTGGAGCTGATCCCCATTGAAGAGCTGGGCCGGCCGCGCATCGACGTCACGGTGCGCATCAGCGGCTTCTTCCGCGACGCCTTCCCCAACCTGGTGCAGCTCCTGGATGACGCCTTCCGGCTGGTGGCCCGCCTGGACGAGAGCGACGAGCGCAATCTTGTGGCGGCGCATTATCGCCGTGACGGATCGACCCCGGAGGCTCTGTATCGCATCTTCGGCAGCAAGCCGGGAACCTACGGCGCCGGCATCCTTCCGCTGCTCGACGCGCGCAACTGGGCCTCGGACCAGGACCTGGCCGAGGTCTACACCGCCTGGGGCGGCTTCGCGTATACGCGCGAAGAGTACGGAAAGCCCGCCCGGCCACAGTTCGAGCAGCGCTTCGGCGAGATCTCCATTGCCACCAAGAACCAGGACAACCGCGAGCACGACATCTTCGACAGCGACGACTACATGCAGTACCACGGCGGGATGATCGCCACGATTCGCGCCCTTACCGGCAAGAATCCGCGGCAGTTCTTCGGGGATAGCGCCAATCCCGCGCTGGTGCGCGTGCGCGACCTGGACGACGAGGCCCGCCGCGTCTTTCGCAGTCGCGTGATCAACCCCAAGTGGATCGAGTCGATCAAGCGCCACGGCTACAAGGGCGCGTTCGAGCTGGCCGCTACTGTCGACTACCTGTTCGGCTACGACGCCACGGCCCAGGTGGTTGAGGACTGGATGTACGAGCGGACTACCCAGGCTTACGTCCAGGACCCGGCGATGCAGGCCTTCTTCGCCGAGAAAAACCCCTGGGCGCTGCGCAATATCGCCGAGCGGCTGCTCGAAGCCATAGAGCGTGGAATGTGGAAAAATCCCTCGCAGGAGCAGCGCGATGCCCTCCAGGGGGCATACCTGCAGATGGAAGCCGCGCTGGAGGTAAGGACGGAGACATGACGAGCTGTGAGTGACCGCGCAGGGAGTTCCGGCGCGGGCTGCGTCTTTCCCTTCACCGCCCTGGTAGGCCAGGAGCAGATGAAGCTCGGGCTGATCCTGAACGCCATCAACCCCAAGATCGGCGGCGTGCTGATCCGCGGCGAGAAGGGCACGGCCAAGTCGACCGCGGTTCGTGCCCTGGCCAACCTCCTGCCGGAGATCGAGGTCACGCCCGGCTGCCCGTACAACTGCCATCCGGGCGAGTCCTGCCCGCTGCAGGCCGAGCACCGCCAGGAGGCCGACCGGCGAGCCAAGAAGGTGTCCAAGCAGCACGAACGCGCGGCGCCACCCCCTGTTGAGACCGATCCACCCCTGGAGCCCATGCCCCTCACCCCCGTGAGGGCCCCCAAGCCGGCGCTGTCGCTCCCGTCCACGCGCCGCGCAGTCGAGATCGTGGAGATGCCTGTCGGCGCGACCGACGATCGTGTAGTCGGCAGTCTGGACGTTGGCCGTGCGCTGGCCAAGGGCAGCGTGCGCTTCAAGCCGGGACTGCTGGCGGCCGCCAATCACGGCATCCTGTACATCGACGAGGTCAACCTGCTGAACGACCACCTGGTCGACGTGCTGCTTGACGCCGCGGCCATGGGCCGCAACTACGTGCAGCGCGAGGGCATCTCCTTCCAGCACCCGGCGCAGTTCCTGCTGGTCGGCACCATGAACCCCGAGGAAGGCGACCTGCGCCCGCAGCTGCTGGACCGCTTCGCGCTTTCGGTGGACGTCGCGGGAGACCTGCCGCCCGCCGACCGCGCGCAGGTAGTGCGGCGCCGCATTGCCTTCGAGCGCAGCCCGGCGCGCTTTGCGCATACCTGGCAGCCTGCCGAGAGGGCCGAGCGGCGACGCATCGCCCACGCCCAACGGCTGCTGGGGAAGGTGCAGCTCGACGAACGCATGCTCGATCTCATCACCCACATCTGCTCGAGCTTCCAGGTCGACGGGCTGCGCGCCGACATCGTCATGTACAAGACGGCCATCACCATTGCCGCCTACAACGGACGCGTCGAGGTCAACGACGACGACGTGCGCCAGGCCGCCGAGCTGGCCCTGCCTCATCGCCGCCGGCGTCAGCCCTTCCAGTCCCCCGAAGCGGACCGCGAGCAGCTCGACCAAACGATCCGTCAGCACCTCGACCGCCCGGATGGCGACGAGGGCCTCGGCGGTGGCGATGGCCCGGCTGGAGGGGACACCGAAGACCGGGTGTTCGACATCGGACAGCGGCTGCAGCCGCGACCACTGGGAGCCTCCAAGGCCGAGCGCGTCACGCAGCCACACGCCGGCCGCAGGACCAAGCTGCGCCTCTCGGGCCGGCAGGGGCACTACGTCGGCAGCCGAGAGCCGGACGGCGAGGTGCAAGACCTCGCGCTCGACGCTACCCTGCGGGCGTCAGCCCTGCGGCGGGCTCAGCAGCGAACGGACCCTGCCTCGTCCGCGCCGGGACAGCGGGACAGGAAGGCGGCCGCAAGAAAGGTCGCCGTAATGGCCCAGGACGTTCGGGTCAAGGTCCGCGAGACGAAGCTTGCCAACCTGATCCTGTTCGCCGTGGACGCCAGCGGCTCGATGGCAGCCATGGACCGCATGGCGGCGGCCAAGGGCGCGGTCATGTCGCTGCTGCTCGATGCCTACCAGAAGCGCGACGAGGTGGGTATGATCGCCTTCCGTGGTCGGTTCGGCGAGGTGCTGCTGCCGCCGACTAACAGCGTCGATCTGGCCGAGCGCCAGCTGCGCGAGCTGCCTACCGGCGGCCGTACCCCCCTAAGCCACGCCCTGCAGCTTGGGCTGGTGACGATCGACCGCCACAAGACGCTGCATCGTGACGCCGTACCGCTGTTCGTGCTGATCTCGGACGGACGGCCCAACGTCTCGCTGCTGGGCGGTGACCCCGTGGCTGAGTCGCGCCTGCTGGGCGCGCAATTCGCGCACAAGCGCATCCAGTCGGTGGTCATCGATACCGAAGGTGGCCCGGGCCTGCGGCTCGGGCTGGCGCGGACGCTGGCGGCCGACATGGGCGGGCAGTACCTGCGACTCGAAGAGCTGGACGCGAGCCGTGTGGCCGGCGTCGTGCGCGGCGCGCTGGGTCGGGGCAATTGAGGCCGACGGCTCCGAGGGCGCGCTGACGGCCGCCATGCAGGGGATCGTGGTCTTGGGCCACGGCACCAAGGATCCCGAGGGAACGGCCGAATTCCTGGGCTACGTCGAGGGTCTTCGCCGGCGCACCGGCGAGCATGTGGAAGCTGGCGTGCTCGAGTATCCGGGCGAGACGCTGCCGGACGTGCAGACCGCGTTCGACCGGGCCGCGGCGCGCGGTGTCACGGACATTGTGGGGCTGCCTGCGCTGCTCTTTTTTGCCGGTCATACGCGGGACGACATGCCGGAGCAGCTGGAGCTGGCTCGAGCGCGGCATCCGGAGCTTCGCGTCACGCTGGCCGGGCCGTTGGGCGTGGACGAGCGGCTGCTGCGCGTGATCGAGGACCGTCTGGCGCCATTCGAACCCGGTCCGGATACGGCGGTGCTGCTGGTCGGTCGCGGCAGCCTCAGCTCGGAAGCCAACGCCGACCTGCACAAGACCGCGCGCATGCTCTGGGATCGCAACCGCTATGGCTGGGTGGAATCGTGCTTCGTGAGCGTCGCGCCGCCCGGCGTGCCCCAAGGCATCGACCGCTGTTTTCGGCTGGGCGCCCGCCGCGTGCTGGTCGTGCCCTACTTCTTGAACACGGGGGTGCTGGCCAAGCGCATCAGCGTTCAGGCGGTGGACGCGCGCGCGGAGGTGCAGGTGGCCAGCCACATGGGCCTGCATCCGCTGATCTTCGACCTGTTCCTGCAGCGCATCGAAGAAGCGCGGGCCGGGCTATGCCCCTGTCGCGCCGGCATGGGCTGCCGTATGCCCGGCGTCAACTGCGCCTGGGGAGCCATGTGTCTGACCGCAGTCTGATGGACCGCTACGGCCTACCGCCGGTGGAGATCGAAGCGCGCAGCCTGCAGCTGGTCGAGGGCGCCATTCCTGCCTGCAGCGGATGGACCTCGGAAGCGCGAGACGTGGTCAAGCGCATGGTCTACGCCGCCGGCGACCTGGCGCTGGCTGGCTTGGCCCACGTTCATCCCGATGCGGTCGACGCGGGCCTGGAAGCCATCCGCGCCGGGGCGCCGATCGTGTGCGACGTACGCATGGTGGCGACCGGGCTGCGAGCGTGCGCGAACCCCGTGCGTGTGGCGGTGTCTACGGACTTTTCCACCGACGCGACGGCGGCCGGCATTACCCGAGCCGCCGCGGGCATGCGCCAGCTGGCCAGCGACCTGGAAGGCGGTTTGGCCGTCATCGGCAACGCCCCCACGGCGCTGCTGGCGCTGCTGGACATGGTGGATGCCGGCATCTGCCAGCCGGCGCTGATCATCGGCGTACCCGTGGGCTTCGTCGCGGCGGCGGAGTCGAAGCAGGAGCTGATGAAGCGCGCGACGCCCTTCATAACCGTGGAGGGCAGCCGCGGGGGATCACCGGTTGCAGCGGCAGCGATGAACGCGCTGCTGCTGTTGGCCGGCTCGCAGCCCGGCCAAACGTGATCGAAGACGATACCTCGGACGGCCTGCCACCGGCGCCCCGCCGTCGCGGTCTGCGCACCGGCTACACCACCGGCGCCTGCGCGGCAGCCGCGACCAGGGCAGCCACCCAGGCGCTCGTCTCGGGCCATGAGGTGCCCGAGGTGACCATTCACCTCCGAGCCGGCATGGACGTCACCTTTACCATCCACCGCTGCGAGATGGGCGAAGGCCAGGTCATGTGCTCGGTGATCAAGGACGCCGGCGACGACCCGGACTGCACGCACGGCGCCGAGATCCGCGCCCGCGTATCCTGGGCCGAGCAGTACGAGCTGGCCGGCGGCGAAGGCGTGGGCGTGGTGACCCGTGAAGGGCTGGGCTTGGAAGTCGGCGGACCGGCCATCAATCCGGTGCCGCGGCGAATGATCGGGGACGCGGTGGCGGCGGTCACCGACCGCCCGGTGAAGGTCGAAATTTCCGTGCCCGGCGGGGAGCAGATGGCCCGCAAGACCTTGAACGGCCGGCTCGGCATCCTCGGCGGCATCTCCATCCTCGGGACCACCGGCATCGTCCGGCCCTATTCCACGGCTTCGTGGCGGGCCAGCGTCGAGCAGGCCGTAGACGTGGCCGCGGCCAACGGACAGCTGGAGCTGGTGCTGAGCACCGGCGGCCGCAGCGAGAAGTTCAGTCAGGCGCTGTTCCCGCACCTGCCCGAGATCGCGTTCGTGGAGATGGGCGAGTTCACCGGCCACGCGCTCAAGCGCTGCGCCCTGCGCAGGATCCGGCGCGCCACCCTGGCGGGCATGATCGGCAAGCTATCCAAGATTGCCCAGGGCCATTTCATGACCCACGTCGCAGGCAACAAGGTCGACCCCGACTTCCTGGCGGAGCTGGCCATCGAAGCCGGCGCCGGACCGGCACTGGCCGATCGGATCCGGCACGCCAACACCGCCCGCCACGTGCAGGACCTGGTTCAGCCTGCCGGATTACGAGGTCTATTCGAAGTCATCTGCCGCCGCGTGTCGCGGACATCCGAAGATCTGGTGCAGGGCAGGGTGCAGGTGGAGACGGTCATGTTCGACTTCGACGGCCAGGTTCTGGGGCGTGGCTGACGCAGGCGGCACCGTCCCGGTGATCGTAGTCGGCCTGTCCGACGGTGGCGCGGGCAGCCTGAGCCCAGCCACCCTGGCGCTGATCCGAGAAGCCACTGTGCTGGCCGGCGGACGCCGCCAGCTGGGCTTCTTCGCCGATCACAAAGCTCGGCGCATCGAGATCGGCGCCGCTGCAGGCGAGTCCGTCGCCGCCATTCGCGACGCCATGGACAAGGGCGAGCGGGTAGTCGTCCTGGCATCCGGCGATCCGCTGCTGTTCGGCATCGGCCATACGCTGGTCTCGGCGCTCGGGACAGGCCAGGTGCGCGTCCTGCCCGGTCCCAGCAGCGTGCAGCTGGCTTTCGCGGCCATCGGTGAGCCCTGGCATGAGGCGGTCGTCCTATCCGCCCACGGGCGCCCCATCGAGGAGCTGCTGCCGGCGGCGCTCAGCGGCAGAACTGTAGCCATCCTGACCGACTCGCAGTCCACGCCGGGCGTCATTGCCGCGCGACTGCGAGACGCCGGCATGGAAGACTGCCGCGCGGTTGTATGCGAGCGCCTGGGGGGCACGCGGCAGCGAGTGGTCGAGTCCAGCCTGTGGCAGCTGCCTGAGGAGCGCTTCGATCCGCTCAACGTGCTGCTGCTGCTGCGCGACCAGACCGCGGCGAGGCTGACCTTCGGCCTGCCGGACGATCGGTTTGAGAGCGTTCGCGGGCAGATCACCAAGGCCGAGGTGCGGGCAGTCACGCTGTCGAAGCTGCGGCTGGCTCCCGACGGCGTGTTGTGGGACGTCGGGGCCGGCTCGGGAGCGTTGGCGGTCGAAGCGGCGCGGCTGATGCCGCGGGGGCACGTCTTCGCCATCGAGCGCGACCCGGAGCAGCTGGCCTGCATCGAGCGCAACTGCAAGCGCCACGGAGCCGGCAACGTCACCATCGTCGCCGGACAAGCGCCTGAGGCGCTCGCCGGCCTGCCGGCCCCGAGCTCGGTGTTCCTTGGCGGCAGCGGGGGACGCCTGGCCGAGCTGCTGGATGCAATCGACCCGCCGCTCGTGGCCAACCTGGCGCTGCTGGAGCACCTCGGCCTGCTGCTCGACCGCCATCCCACCGCGGAGGTCGTGCAGCTCAACGTGGCCAGGGCCAAGGCCATGGACGGCGGGCGGCGCCTCAGCGCCCTGAATCCGGTCTGGATCGCGGTGGTCCCGGCTGCCGTAGACTCAGCAATGAATCGATGAGGAGCACCATCTACGCCATCGGGTTGGGCCCTGGCGATCCCGAGCTGCTGACCGTCAAAGCCCGGCGGCTGCTGCGCGAAGTGCAGGTCATCTTTGTGCCCAACCGGGACGACCACGAGAGCCTGGCTCGAAAGATCCTGGCCGACCTCGGCAGCGGCGCCGAGGTGCGAGACATGCCCTTTCGTATGTCCAAGTCGCGCGAAGAGAACCTGGAGCGCTGGCGACAGCACGCCCAGACACTGGCCGAGACGGCCCGCGGCGGCCAAACGGTGGCCTTCGTCACCGAGGGCGACCCCATGCTGTACAGCACCTTCGTGCACGTCTACCCGCTGCTCGCCCAGAGCTATCCGGACGTGGAAGTCGAGATCGTCCCCGGGGTGTCGTCCGTCACCGCCGGAGCGGCAGCGGCGCACGTCCCTCTGGTGGAAGGCAACGACCGCGCAGCCATCGTTCCGGCCACGGGTGAGGTGCTGCACGCCTTGGCCACCTTCGACACGATCGTGATCCTGAAGGTGAGCATGGCGCTGGAAGCGGTCCTCAAAGCGCTCAACACCACCGGTCGAACCGACGACGCCATCTACGTCGAGCGGGTAGGTTGGCCGCAGCAGCGCATCGTGCATGACGTAACCACCCTGCGTAAGCAGACGCTCGACTACTTCGGCCAGATGATCGTCACACGCCGATGACCACCGCCGGCCCGCCCGCGACCATCCACTTCGTGGGGGCAGGACCGGGCGATCCTCAGCTCCTCACCCTCAAAGGCAGGGCGCTCATCGAGCAGGCTGACGTGATCGTGTTCGCCGATTCGCTGGTGGACGCGCGGGTGTGCGAGTTCGCCAGGCCGGACGCGGACATCCACGGCAGTTCCTCTCTGACCCTGGAGCAGACCCTGGAGCTCATGCTGTCCGCGGCTCGCGAAGGAAAGCGCGTGGTGCGGCTGCAGAGTGGCGACCCATCGATCTATGGCGCCATCAACGAGCAGATCGCCATCCTGGAGCGCGAAGGCGTTCCCTACGAGATCGTCCCGGGCGTGTCATCGGCCTTCGCCGCCGCGGCACGGCTCGGCGTGGAAATGACCGTGCCGAACGTCAGCCAGACGGTTATCCTGACGCGGCGCTCGGGCCGTGCTTCGGCCGTTCCGGCGCTCGAAGAGCTGCGGACGCTGGCCGCTCACCAGGCCAGCATGGCCATCTTCCTGAGCGCGGCGATGATGGGCAAGGTTGTACGCGATCTGGTCTCGGCCGGCTATCCGGCGACGACGCCCTGCGCGGTGGTGTACAAAGTCTCCTGGCCGGACGAGAAGATCGTGCGCGGCACGCTGGCCGACATCGGGCGCAAGGTGCGCGCGGCGCGATTCACACGGCAGGCCATCATTCTCGTTGGCGCCGCCTTCGGCGAGCGGTCGGACGAGCGATCGCGGCTCTACGCACCGGACTACGTGCACCTCTTCCGATCCAGCGGATGAGAGCAGGCGCGCTGCCGGAGTGATCGCCCAGCAGACCGGGCTGGCGCCCCTCGAACGTTCTTTGCCAGCGAAGGCAAAGGCTCGCGCGGGCCTGGGCCGCACGTTGGCCACGCTGCTTCCCTGGCTGGTCTGCATCGGCATCGGTATCGCCGCGTACGCGGGATCGCTCGGCGCCGGCATCATGTTCGACGCGGCGCTGGATTTGCCGCGGGCGTCGGATCGCGGCTGGCTGGAGATCCTGACCAGCGCCGGCGGCTCGCCCTACTACCGTCCGGTCACGCTGCTGCTGTGGAAGCTGTGCTTCGTCATCCTGGGTCGAAATGACCCGCTCGTGCTGCACGGGCTATCGCTAGCCAGCCACATCGCCTGTGGTTGGCTGGTGTACCAGCTTGGCCGGCGAGCGCTCGATGGGCCCGCCGGCCTGTGCGCGGCAGCGCTCTTCCTCCTGTTCCCGCTCAGCTACCAGGTGGTCGGCTTCGTGGATTCCATCTTCCACTCCCTGGCCGCGCTGTTCGTGCTGGCCAGCGCCGTGCTGTACTGGGATGCACGCGTGCGCCACAGCCGCAAGGCGCTGCTGGGCGCCCTGGGGACAGCCGGGCTCGCCTTCCTGACCCACGAAAGCACGGTTGCCCTGCTGCCGATCCTCACCGGCATCGAGATCCTGCTGCTGCTTCGAAAGCAGCCCGGCCGGCTCAGTCCTGTGCTCGGCTGGTTTGCGCTCGAGCTGGTGGCGTTCGTCGGCGTCTGGCTGGCGGTGCCGCGCTGGCCATCGGCCTTCAAGCTGGACGGCCCCTCCATCCGGCTGAACGCCACCTATTTCCTGCAGGGACTGGCCTACCCCGACGCCATGCGCCTGGCATCGCTGCCGCGCTTCAGGGACGACGCCGGCACAGTGCTGCTGGCTGCGGCCGTAACCATGCTGGTCTTGCTGGCGCTGAGCGCGCTGCGGCGGCGCCTGCTCGTGTCCGGGCTGGCGCTGCTGTGGTTCGCGGGGGCGCTCGTCCCGGCGACGTTGCTGCTCCCCTGGCCCAACTACGTCATCGACGCTCCGCGCCTGCTGTACCTCAGCTCGGCCGGAATCGCCCTGCTGTGGGCGGCTGCGCTTGCTCCTTCGGCCGCGCTCAGAGTGACCCCAGCTGCCGCGCTGCGCCTAGCCGCTGCCGCGACTGGGCTGGCCTGCGTCGCGGCGATCCTGGTCGAGAGCTACGGCTTCATCGCGCGGCGCGAGCGGCTGCTGGCGCAGGGGGCCAGTGTCGTCAGCCAACTCATCGACACCGCCACCCAGCCAGGGCCGGACGCCGGACGGACGTACGTCAACGTGCCGGCCTTCATTGGGCCCAAGGAGCAGGACTTCCTGCTGGGCCACTCGGGCGTGACCATGCTGCCGGACTACTTCGGTCTCGATCTCACCGTCCAGGCGGCGCGCGGCCAGCGACTGCCCATCACCTCGCTGTCATATGACGATATCGCCCGCCCTTGGGAGGAGGCCTACGGGATGCAGGGCCCGCGTGCCGGCCTGAATGAGCTCGAGCAGTCCTTCCGCAAAGGTGGAGGCGTGTACGTCGCCCGCTACGAGCCAGGCCACGTCAGATTGGAGTACGCCGGCCGGGTGGATCGTGGCCCAGCCACGGCAAGCGTGGCGCAGCTTGGTGGCTGGGTGTCGCTCGAGGACGCCCGCGCACGGCTGTCGGGCGGCGCGCTGCTGGTGCGCCTGGCCTGGCGAGCGACGGCGCCCGCGCCCGGTGATTACACCGTGTTCGTGCACGTGCTCGGCAGTGGACCCCAGCCACTCGTCCAGAACGACGGCTACCCTATGGGCGGGATGTTTCCGCCCCAGCGCTGGCAGGCCGGCGACGTCATCCATGACGAGCGCAGCATCCCGGTGCCGCCGGATCTCGAAGGCCAGGTGACGCGGGTGGTCGTTGGCCTCTACGACCGTGCGAATCCCAACTCTCGGGCCACCGCCACGGACGCGTCCGGCGCTCGACTGGAAAACGACGCAGTGCCAGTGACGCTGGAGAAGGCCTGAGCGCAGCCATGGGCTTAGCCGTCTCCACCTCCTCGCAGGCACGGATCACGGGCGCTCAAACCGAGGCAACAGCCACCGCGGCACGCGGCCGGTCCTCGGGGTGGCCGGCGTTGGCTGCGCTCATCGTTGTGTGCTGCCTGTTCGCCGCGGCGTACTCGGTGGCGGCGCCGGCCTTCGAGGCGCCCGATGAGCCAGGCCACTACAACTACGTCGATCGCCTGGTCAGCGGACAGGGACTGCCGCTGCAGGGCGTCAACGGACAAGATCCCGAGTTCGGCCAGCCTCCGTTCTATTACGCCTTCGAATCGCTGATCGCTCGGCTGGCGCCGTCGCAGCCGGACAACGTGCCCGTGTGGGATCACCACAATCCGTTCCAGGACCGTACCGATTACGGCAACGTCAACCTCTACTACCACCGCGCCGAGGAAGCCTTCCCATGGACGGGCACCATGCTGCGGCTGCACGCGATGCGGCTGGCCAACCTGGTGTTCCTGCTGCTGGCCGTACTGGCTACCTACGGCAGCGCGCGGGAGCTGCGACTACCCCCCGCCCTGTCATGGTGCGCCGCGGCGATCCTGGGCCTGATCCCGCAGGTGCTGTTCATCTCCGGCGTGCTGAACGCGGACAACGCTATCGCCGGGCTGTCCGCCGCGGCGCTGTACCTGCTGCTCCGCTGGCTGAATCACGGCTCGCCCTGGACGGAGACAGTGCTGCTGGGGCTGGTGCTGGGCAATGCCGCGCTTGCCAAGCTGAGCGGCCTCAGCGCGGTGGCGCTGGCCGTCGGCTTCATGGGCCTGCGCTGGCTGCAGGGCCGTCAACTCCGAGCCCTGCTGCAGGCAGGCGCAGTCGGCGTCATGGTTCTGTGCATCGCCGGCTGGTGGTACGCCCGCAATTGGATCCTGCTCGGAGATCCACTGGGCTGGGAACCGATGCTCGCCGCGGTCGGCCAGATGCTCCGACCCCAGCCGATCGGCCTGCTGCCCGCACTGGCCCAGCTCTTCGGGAGGACCAGCACCGCCCTGGCTGTCTTCGGCTGGACCAACGTACCGGTCAGCCCGATTGCCTACTTCACCTTCGACGCGCTGTGCCTGCTCGGCTTGGCGGCCGCGGCGGTGGCTGCCGCGCGGCAGCTGATGCGTCGCTCGCTGCCGCAGCTGGCCGGCAGCCCGGCCGTCCTGTGCCACCTGCTGGTGCTGCTGTGGCCGGTGGCGTTCATCCTGTCCCTGGCGCGCTGGATAGAGGTCAACGCCGCTGCCGACCAGTGGCGCCTGGTGCTGCCCGCCTTTCCCGCGCTGACGCTGCTCATCGTGATCGGGCTCCAACGACTGGTGCGTCGCTGGCAGGCCCTGCTGGTCCTGCCCCTGGGCCTGGTCGGACTGAACGTGGGTGCGCTGCTGCTGGTGCTCGTTCCTGCCTATGCCTTCCCTGCCCCTTATAAGGGCCCGATCGAGCACCAGGCACAGGTGCGCTTCGGCGATGCACTGGAGCTGGTGGGCTACTCAACGCCCTCGCCCACCGGCATCCATCCCGGAGATACGGTGTCGGTGGACCTCGTCTGGCGCGCGCTGCGCCCGATGGACCTCGACTACCTGGTGGACCTGGCCGCGATCGACAGCCACGGCGTCATCACCTGGAAGGAGCTGTCGACGCCAGACGAAGGACGCGCGCCCACCAGTCAGTGGACGCCGGGCCTCACGGTGCGAGACCGCCACCGGCTCATCGTGCAGCCACCTGCAAGCGGGGTGCATACGCTGCTGCTTAGCATCTTCGTGCCGGTGGAAGGTGGCCCCCACCTGCCGGCAGTAGGCGCAAGCGACACGCCCCTGGCCAACGATACGACCGAAGTGGGCCGCTTCATGCTGCTCCCGCCGCGGACGACATCGCCGTCGGTCTCGGATAGTCTGCCCTTCGCCGATAACCTCACCCTGGCCGGCCACAGCTTCACGCAGGACGGCAAGAGCCTCCGCGCCACGCTCGTCTGGCAGGCGAGAGGCCCCATCGGCAAGGACTATACGGTTTTCGTGCACCTGCTGGGCCCGGACGATAAGCTCGCGGCGCAGCACGACAGCCAACCCGACGGCGCCCGGTACCCCACGTCGCTGCTCCCCACCGGGCAGTTGGTACCCGACACCCACGTCCTCGACGTGTCGAGCCTGTCCCCCGGCCGGTACCAGGCCGAAGTCGGTGTCTACGACCTCGCCTCCGGCCAGCGCCTGCCCCTCGCCTCGAATCCCGACGAGACCAGCCACCTCTTTCCGGTGGAGATTGGGTGATGGCCGACGAGGTTGCGACGCTGGATTAGGTAATGAGCTGCCGTACAGGGTGGGCGCGGGGTCCTGCCCTGCACGATTGTTCGCAATCTCTTGCGCGGCACCACGTGCCGCAGCCTTGCCCCGGTAGTCAGGCAGGCCGCCAGATCGCTTGCTGAGGCCGGCCGAAAGCGGGAGAATCGGACGGTTCAATTCAGGACGGAGGCAGTGGTTGGCTATTCGCACCTCATTCACGATTACTCCTAAGACCAGGCGGAACGCTCTCGTTCTCGTGAGGGCTTGGCACCGAAGAGCGGGACTAGCGCTCGGGGCGGTGCTCCTTGCGGGCTGCGGCTCCGGGCAAGCTGCCGCGCCAGCGGCCAGCTCGCCGGCGGCACAAGCCAAACCATCGGCTTCGGCTGAAGCGTCGGCTAAGCCAGGGACGCAGGCTGCGGCGTCGGGCCAGGCCCTGACCAAGCTGGTGGTGTCGCACAGCCTTCAGCCGGTGTTCCTGCCGGCCTGGGTCACGAAGGAAGCCGGCATCTTTGCCCAGCATGGCCTGGACGTCGACCTGCAGGTCATCGCCTCCACGGCCGGCATGGCCGCGCTCGTCGCCAATCAAACGCAGGTAGCGCATGTGGGCGGCGGCGAAGCGTTGGCCGCCGCCGCGGGCGGCGCCGATCTGGTGGACGTCGCGGGGTTGGCGCCGGTCTATCCCCAGGCCTTCGTGACCATACCCAAGGTCCCCGACGCTCAGACGCTCAAGGGTGGCAAGGTAGGCGTCACCAATTACGGCTCGAGCTCGGACGTCGCCACCCGGGTATCCCTGAAGAAGCTCGGACTCGATCCCGACAAGGACGTCACCATAGTCGAGGTTGGCAACGGCTCCGTCATTGCGGCCGCATTGGACAGCGGCGCGATACAGGCGGGTGTCGTCCAGATGGCCGACAAGATCGGCCTGGAGAACCGCGGCTTCCACACGCTGGTCGATCTCGCCGGTCTGCGCTTACCGGCGGTGACCGTGCAGATGATTGTCTCCCGCTCCTATGCCAACAGCCATAAGGACGTCATCCAGCGTTACGTCGACTCGCTGGTCGAAGGCATCGTGCGTGAGAAGAAGGACAAGGCTTTCACCATCGGCGTGCTGAAGAAGTACCTCAAGACGGACGACGACGCGGCCATGGCGCTCAACTACGATTACTTCGCCCAGAACGACGTGACCCCGGCATACCCGTTCCCCAAGGCCGCCGACTTTGCCGACACCAAGGACGTGCTGGCCAAGCGCAACCCCAAGGTCGCCGACTACGACGTAGCCAAGATGGTCGACACCTCATACGTCCAGAGCGCGCAGGACCGGCACGTCGGCCAATGACGGAGATCAGCGCCGGCGTCCGCGCTTGAAGGTCGCCGTTTGCGTCAAGCAGGTCCCACAGCTCGACGCCGTCGCTTTCAACCCTGAGACCAACACCATCCGGCGGGAGGGCGTGCTCAACGAGCTGAACCCGTACGACCGCCGCGGCATCGCCCAGGCCCTGGCGCTCAAGGAACAGCTGGGCGCAGAGGTCGTCGTCATCACCATGGGCCCACCCCAGGCGGCCGACGTGCTGCGTGGTGCGCTGGCCGTGGGCGCGGACAGGGCCATACACCTGTGCGATCCTGCCTTCGCCGGAGCCGATACCCTGGCCACGGCGCGAGCCCTGGCGGCGGTGATTCGGCGAGAGCGCGCCGATCTTGTGCTGTGCGGCAGGAACAGTCTGGACGCCGATACCGGGCAGGTGGGCCCCGAGCTCGCCGAGCTGCTGGACGTGCCGCAGGTCACGAACGCCACCTCGCTGCGGATCGAAGACGGCGGGACTCGGGCCATCCTGGACCGCGAGACGGACGACGGCATCGAGACGATCGAGGTCCGTCTGCCGGCGGTGATCACCGCCGGCGAGCGGCTGATCCGCGGAGATCGCGTGCCGTCGATCCCCGAGGGCGATGTGGACTTCTTCTACGAGCGCTGGGGGACCAAGCTCCAACGCTTCCCTCTCTCGCCGGACATGCGAGTCGCGGCGCAGGCGAAGCCGCTGGAGGTGCGCACCGCCGCGGATCTCGGACTGGACAGCGCTGAGGTAGGCAGCCAGGGATCGCCCACCTCGGTGGACGGCGTATTCGCAATGGGCTCGACGCGCAGTCCGATCGTCATTTCCGGCGACGATCCGGCGCGCGCGGGCAAAGAGCTCGTGGATCACCTTCGCCGGCGGCTGCGGCTCGACGGGGACTCACCTCCGGCGCTCGAGCCGCTGCCGGATCGCCCCACCCTGGGAGATCCCTGCAAGGCCATCTGGGTCGTGGTCGAGCAGCTGGACGGGGAGATTCGTGAGGCCACCTTCGAGCTGCTCGGCGCCAGCGCCCGGCTGGCGCAGCAGCTGGGTGGCCAGGCCGCGGCCGTGCTGCTGGGGTACGAGGTGCAGCAGCTCGTCCCCGCCCTGGCTGCCTCCGGCGCCGATACGGTCTACGTTGCCGACGACAAGCGGCTGGATCCGTACCTGGCCGAGACGTTCAGCCAGGTGCTGACAGAAGCTATCAACCGCTTCCGGCCGTGGGCCGTTCTCGCTCCGGCCACGGCAATGGGGCGTGATTACCTCCCGCGAGTCGCCGCCCGGCTTAACCTGGGGCTCACCGGCGATGCTATCGGGCTCGAGCTGGACGGACGAGGCCTCTGTCAGATCAAGCCGGCCTTTGGCGGCAGTGTGGCTGCCCGGGTCTACTCGCGTACGCTTCCTCATCTGGTAACCGTGCGGCCCGGGGCCGTAGCTCCCTGCCGGCCCGATATGGGGCGCAGGGCGGCCGTCATTCCCCTCCCCCCGCCGCCTGCGCTGGCGGCGCCGCGATCCGCGGTCCTGGCTTGCCAGCGCAGCGCAGGCACGGGAGGCATCGAGCTCGACCACGCCTCCCGTGTGGTGTGCGCCGGGGCAGGCATCGGCGGCCCCACAAACCTGCATTATGTCGAGAGCTTGGCGGCGGCCCTGGGCGCGGCTGTCGGCGCGACCCGCCGCGTGGCCGACGCCGGCTGGCTGCCACGCCAGCAGCAGATTGGCGTTACCGGCAAGTTCATCTCTCCACAGCTGTACGTGGGCGTGGCCGTATCGGGCGAATTCACGCATACCGCGGGCATCCGCGGCGCCGGGACGATCGTGGCTATCAACCACGACCCGGACGCGCCAATCTTCGAGCAAGCCGACCTGGGGATTGTGGGCGACTATCGCCAGGTCGTGCCCGCGCTTATCGCCGAGCTGAAACGCCTGGACGCAGCCGCTCTGGTGTGATGCTCGAGCACGCGAAGGAACAGGAAGGGTTATGGCTCATCGACAACGTCTGCAGCCCGCGAGCCTGGAGGACCCGGGCCGTTACAGCCGCGGCTGGCGCTGCGGCAGCACCGTCTACCTCGCCGGGGCCATAGGCACCGAGCACGACGGCACCCTCACGCCGGACATCAAGGTCCAGACCACGCACGCTTTCTATCAGCTGGCCGCCGTGCTGAAAGAGGCCGGCGGGAGCCTCAGCGACATTGTCAAGACCACGGTTTTCATTACGGACATGCGCTACCGCGAGGGCTACAACGAGGTTCGAGCCCAGCTCTTTCCGTCGAATCCACCGGCCAGCACGCTGGTCCAGGTGGTCGCGCTGGCGATCCCAGGCGCAATGATCGAGATCGAGGCTATCGCCGAGCTGGAGTCCGAGTAGGCGCCGGGCCGAGCTACGCGCCGGCGCCGGTCTCGAACACGTTTTGGTACACCAGGCGGTGGAACCAGTGCGGACCCGCTTCCGCCCCAGGCGCAAACCGGCCGCGCGGGGCGAAGCGTGATTGCGCGCCAAGACGCACCTGAGCCATGGCGTCCACGTCCTCAGCGTCTACCTGGCGGTTGAGCCAGACAGCATCCCGCCGAGCGTACTTCTCATCGTCAAGCACGAACTGATACCAAAAGAATCGCGTGCGGTTCGGGCAACCCGGAACAGGCGCGTAGACATTGACCGACAGGCCCCATGGGTAGAAGTTGAGCGTCAGGTTAGGGAACACGAACCACCACAGGGCGAACACACGCTTGGTTGGATGGCTGAAGCGCGGCGGCAGCAGATCCGGATCGAAGCCATGAGCGGGGTCACGGGCGTAGGCCCACTGCAGCGCCGTGGAGGGATAGAGCTCGGTGACGTACGAGGACATGTCCAGCGCATCCACCAAGCCGCCGGGCGCCCGATGGATGAAGGGAAGATGGAAGGTGTCCATGTAGTTCCAGGCGTGCTGCTTCCAATTCCCATCGACAATCCGCTCCTCGGCCTCCTGCGGCGCCCGCCGGCACGTTTCCAACGCCAGGCAGCGCAGCGACTCCTGCACCTCGGCGAAGACCGTCGCGAACGGCCGCTCAGGCTTCCCCAGGGCTACGAACAGCAGCTGGCCCCACTCTTCGACAGGCAGCTCACACAGGTCGTCGACCTGCGGCACGCCCGGCGATGCGAAACCAGGCTGCGAAAGATAGTGCCCGGCGCAGTCGAATTTGCGGCCATGCTGGCGGCACACCAGCGTCTTCTCGCGGCCAGGGCCGTGCACCAACGGGTACCAGGCATGGGTGCAGACGTTAGGGAAGCAGTGCAGGCGATCCTCCCAATCCCGCAACAGGAACAGCGGTTGGTCCAGGAGGCTGAGCGGCGCCATTGACCCACGCAGTCGAACCAGCTCGCCGAGCGATCGGCTGTCCACGCGGAGCTCCGCCGCCGTACGCTGCGGGGCCAGCAGCCAGTGCCGGCCGAAGATCGTGCTCAGCTCCAGGTCCAGAAACGACGGCTCGGTGAAGCTGGCGGAGGGCAAGCTGCGCGCGACCGCGACGTCGGGATCCACGAAGCAATCGCTGGCAGTGAGCTCCACCGACGTTATCGTAGCGGGACCTCAGCGCGGCGGGGGCAGCGATACCAGCAGGCTGGCGCTGCCGACCACCGCCACCAGCGCCGCCAGATCGCATGCAGACCACCACTCCCGCGGGAGCCGAGATCGTCCTACCCGTGCCAGCGCCGCGGCGCTGAGCGTCAGCCCCAGCAGCACCTGCTTGGCCAACAGCGTCTTGCCGTAACCGCTTTCGACGAGCGCGCCGAGCGACGGTATGTGCACGGCAGCCATGGCCACACCGGTAGCGCCGACGAGCAGCAGGCCCAGGAGCACCGGCCATCTGGCGGAACTGCGAAGCGCCTCCAACCGCTCGCCACTCAGCTTGCGCCGCGCGATCGCGATGGACATCGCCGCTCCGAGCCATAAGGCCATGCCCGTGGAGTGCAGGGACTGCACCGCCAATCCGAGCGCGGCCGGCCGAAAGCTGCCGGCGTGCGACGAGAAGGCGTCGACCGCCGACAGCGCCAGGCCGAGGCAGGCGGCTGCCAGCAGCAGCGGCTTCGGCTCGCTCGGCTCGTTCTCCACCAACTGGGCAGCGCCGGCCAGCATCCACAGCAGCAGCGCTGCCCCCGCGCGAAAGCCGAGCAGCAGGCCAAAGCTCGATCCCAGCACACCCACGAGGGTGTCCGGATCGAAGGTCGTGTCAACGCCCAAGCTCGCACTCTGGGCGAGCAGCGCAACCGGCTCGGCCAGGATGAGCAGGCTCGCTCCCCAGCCCGCTTCGGACCAGGACCGCTCCAGCAGCAGCGGCCACCATGCCTCCCGGCGGCGTCGAGCCGTTAGCAGCGCAAACGCCAGACCGCCGAAACCCAGGGCGACACCTCCAAAGTGCAGCCACCTGCCGGCGGTTTGAAGGACCAGGCCGAGCAGAGTCACCTGGCCGACGTCGCCGGTCATCGGATCCACAGCCGGTCGGCTCGTCTGCCCCACGCTGAAGGCGAAGCGCCCACGGGTGGGATGCGTGTCGGCCGAAAGCACCTGCCACTCGACCACATAGGTCCCCGGATCGAGCTGCCCGATCTCGAGCCTGGCCTCGGTGCCGTCGACGGTCGCCGGAGGGGAGGCGACAAACGAGCCCGACGGTCCCAGGACCCTGATGCCACGACCTATCAGCTGCACCGGCTCGGACAAACGCACCGTCACCATACCGGGCGAAGTGCCGAGCAGCACTCCCGTTTGACAGCGCGGATCGGTCGGGGACAGCCGGGGAATGGCCTGCGGTGCGCAAACATCGGGGGGATCAGAGCTGACGAAGGCTGCGTGCGCCTCGGCGCCCGCGGGCGCAGCCAGCCACAGGACCAGCGGCAGCAGTGGAATCAGCAGCCCGAAGTGGGCCGCTCCGGGTCGATGAGAGACGAGCGAGCGACTAGCTCGCGGCCGGCACACCCGCCCCCAACGGACGAGCAGGGAGCACGCTGCCGCGCGAAGCCCGGCCGATGCGGATCACGATCCCCGCCGCCAGCAGGCACAGCAGGCCCGAGCTCATGAAGGCCAGCTGGTAGTCGCCCAGCCAGGTGCGGAGGATGCCCGCTCCGAGCGCGGCCGTCGCCGAACCAACCTGGTGGGCGGCGAACATCCAGCCGAATACCACCGGCCCATTGCGTTTGCCGAAGATTTGCGAGGACAGGCCCAGCGTCGGCGGTACGGTGGCAATCCAATCCAGGCCGTAGAAGACGACGAAGGCCAGCAGCCCGAAGAAGCCAAGACCATAGGCAAAGGGCAGGAACAGCAGGGCTATGCCTCTCATCAGGTAGTAGCCGCACAGCAGCCAGCGATTGTCGTAGCGGTCGGTGAGCCAACCCGAGGCCATGGTCCCGGCAATGTTCAGGGTGCCCATCACGGCCAGCAGGCTGGCAGCCGTGACTTCGGGCACGCCGTGCTCCACCGAGGCCGGAATGAAGTGCGTGCTGATCAACCCAAACGTGCTGGCCCCGCAGACGAAGAAGCTGCCGGCCAAGAGCCAGAAGTCGCCGCGGCGGACGCCCAAACGAAGCGATGCCAGCGCCGACAGCTTCGGCGGCGCCGCTTCGCCAGGCGGTAGGGATGAAGCGGCCGACTCCGCCGGCGCTCCATAGGGCTGCAGCCCTATGGATTCGGGGCTGTCTCGCATGAAGGCCAGGCTGACGGGTAGGATCAGCATGGCCACGGCGGCGGTCACCATGACCACCGGTCGCCACCCAGCGCTGACCGCGATGTAGGCCAGCAGCGGCAGGAACAGGATCTGTCCCATGGCATTGGCCGAGGTGAGGCCGCCCATCACCAGACCTCGACGAGCAAAGAACCAGCGGTTGGCTACAGTGGCTGCCAGCACGATGGCCGTGGAGCCAGTCGCCACGGCGACCAGCACGCCCCACAGCAGGTACAGCTGCCACAGCGATCGCATGAACAGCAGTCCGCCCACGGCCAGCGCATCCGCCGTGAGTGCCAGCATGATGACCCGGCGGAGGCCGAAGCGATCCATGAGGCTGGCGGCAAACGGGCCGATAAGGCCGTACACAAGCAGGTTGATCGACACAGCAACCGATACGGTGGCCCGATTCCAGCCAAACTCCTGCTCCAGCGGCAGGATGAGCACGGCCGGCATGGCCCGAATGCCGGCCGTGGCCAGCAGCGTCAAGAAGGTAACCACCGCCACGATCCAGGCATAGTGGAAGCGGGCGGGGCGAGACATGGTTGTACAGAGGATAACGGCTCGGCGCTCCAAATGCGTCTGCTTGTCTAGGGGGCCGGCGCCGGCGGGGGGCCGGACGGACCCACGTCCGCGGCGTTCACGTAGGCCACGTTCCCGCTTTGGAGATCCCGCACCAGCAGCCGGCTCCCGATCTGCGGCTCCAGCACCTGCAGGTAGCTGAATTGCTTCTTGCTGCCGAAGATGACCGAAGTCGCCGGATCGAAGCTCGAAAAGAGCCGGACCTCGGGCTTCAGGGTTTGGGCGTAGCCAATCGACGTGGACACCACGCTCATGATCGACCCAATCGCCTGAGTGCGGACGGCGATGGTCCCGCTGGCGGTATCCAGCTTCACATTCGACGGCGGAAAGAACACCCATGTGCCGACGGGGAAGTGGAGGGGGTTCTCAATCGCTGGCGACTGCGCGTCGAGCACATAGGCGGCAGTCAGCACGCCGGGATCGCCCCTGGCCATGGCCAGGTCCGCGCCGTTGTAGCGAAATAGGACGTCTACCGGATCGGCAAAGGTAGTGACGAGCTGCCCTCGCGAATCCCTGACATTCACGTCCACGATAGTCCCGTTCGGGCTGAATTGCGCGGGACCGCCGGGAAAGCCAGCGGGGGGCTGCGCGTCGACCGAGACCGCGACGGGACCCGAAAGCGCCGACAGTGCCTTTGCCGAAAACGACAGGCCAACATTGCCTGCCAGCACGGTCCCACCGCTGGCTGCCGGCAGCTGGGCGGTGACCGTCCTGGGTCCGCTCTTCGACAGCAGCTCAGCCGAAAGCGGCTCATTGCTCACGGCGCTGGGGTCGTTCCCGGCGGCGCGCAGCCTTCGCCCGCCTGGCGCAGCATCTCTGTCCGGAGAGGCCGAACGCAGCTGGCCGATTGATCCGGCCGGAACGACGGCGGGCCCGGCAAGCACGGCGGCAGAGCCGCCCAGGCCGGCCAGGTCGGGCAAGGCCAAGATCCCACTGAGGAACAGCGCCGCGAAGCTGCCGGCCAGCGACAGCAGCCCGCTCATCACGGCCAGCCGTTTCTTCGGGAGACGCCGGTCCTTCGGCCGGCGGCCGTCGGGAGGAACGGACAGCCAGGGACAGCAGCGGTGCTCGGTGGTGAGGCAGTAGCTTCGCTGGTGCAAGAGGTCCACCTGCTCCTGCAGACCCCACAGGTGGCATCGATGCTCTGCGCTCGGAACGCCGTTGTGCCGGCCGGCCTGTTCGCTCAAGCCCAGGTAGCGGCACGTGTGCCGGGTATCGAGCACAGGCAGCGGCTGCCGTTCCGGCTTCACGGTCGAGCGTCCGGCTATCTCCATTCCTTCCCTCGAGAACACCGATCCCTTCAGCACGCACCCACGCTCGCGTGCTGTCCGGATACAACGTCACCGAAGGCGGAAAGTGCCTACCGGTAGCCGAGTTTGGCAATGAAAGCGGTCGTCGGGTCGCCCTCGTTGCGCAGGCGCTCGACGAAAGGCCGGGTCAGTGGATCTGGGCGTACTGGACCGTTGGCTTGGAGGTCGCTTCGCCGTATTTCGTGGCGGTGCGTCCGAGCCAGCGTTCCAGTTGATCGGCGGGCATTGGCCGAGCCAGGTAGAAGCCTTGCGCGAGATCGCAGCCCAGGCCGGCAAGCTGGTCCCACACGCTGCGTGTCTCGACACCCTCAGCCACCACGTTCAGGCCCAGATTGTGGCCGAGATCGATGGTCGATCGGACGATGACGGCGTCGTTGTCGTCATGCGCCATCTCGCCCACGAACGACTTGTCGATCTTGATCTCCGCTACCGGCAGCCGCTTGAGGTAGGCAAGTGACGAGTAGCCGGTTCCGAAGTCGTCCACGCTGAGCTGAATACCCATGTGGCTCAGCTGGGTGATCACCTCCAACGCCCGGGCTGGATTGGTCATGAGGACGGTCTCGGTGATCTCGAACTGCAGCATCGAGGGCGGGATCGCCCAGGTTTGGAGCACCTCCGCCACCTGCTCTGGCAGCTGGGGATCGTGCAGGTTGCGCATGGACAGGTTCACAGCCACGGTGAAATTGCGCCCCTGCGCATGCCACCGCCCGCATTGCTCCAGCGCTGAGCTCAACACCCATACACTGAGCGGCTTGATGAGCCCGGTTTGCTCTGCCAGGGGAATAAAGTGGTCCGGCGCCAGCAGGCCCCGCTCCGGATGGTGCCAGCGCACCAGCGCTTCGACGCCCACCAGCTCGCCCGTCCGCAAATCGACCTTCGGCTGGTAGTAAATGACGAGCTGCTGCTGCTCGATGCCCTGCCGCAGCTGCGTCCCTAACGTCAGCCGGCTGGCCGTGTGCCGGTCCTGCTCCACGTGGTAGACGCTGCAGCCTTCACCCTCGCGCTTGGCCGCGTACATGGCCACGTCGGCCCGTCGCATCAAGGTCTGCACGTCTTGGCCATGCTCCGGAGAGGCGACGATGCCCACGCTCGCGTCCACGTGCAGGATCTGATCCTCGACCCTGAACGGCGCGGAGATGGCTTCGAGCAGCTGGGCGGCGATGGTCTTGGCCATCTCCAGGTCGTCACATTCCGGCAGGATCACCGCGAACTCATCGCCCCCCAGGCGCGCCACCGTGTCCGTCTCATCGAGGAGTCCCTGCAGGCGCGGGCCGATCTGCCGCAGCAGCTGGTCGCCGTAGTGATGCCCGAAGGCATCGTTGATCTCTTTGAACCGGTCGAGGTCGATGAGCATGACTGTAAGGCGCCGCGCGTCTCGGCGGGCAGCTAAGATGGCCTGCTCCAGCCGGTCCTGCATCAGCGTCCTGTTTGGCAAGCCGGTCAGCGGATCGTGCAGCGCGAGGTGCAGCAAAGCCTCCTCCGCGCTGCGTCGCTCGGCTCGCACCCGCGCCTCGCGCAGCTCGCGTTCGACCGCCGGCGCCAGGCGAGCCAGGTTGTCCTTCATGACGTAGTCGTGCGCGCCGGCCTTCATGCACATCACCGCGATCTCCTCGCCGATAGCGCCCGAGACGACGATGAACGGTAAGTCAAGCTCGTGCTCGTGCAGCACGCTGAGCGCGCCCAGGGCGCTGAAATGAGGCATGTTGAAATCGGAGATGACGGCATCCCACTCGCCATCTTCGATAGCTTTGTCCATCTCGGCACCGCTCTCGACACGCGAGCGCTGCACCTCGTACCCCGCCCTCCGAAGGGCGATGAGGACGAGCTCGGCGTCGTCTTCCGAATCCTCAACGAGCAGGACGCGGATGGTCCGATCCGGGGTCCCTTCGTCGCCCCCCATCTACTTGATCACAGGCGGCTCGTTCAAGAGCAGCCAAAAGAGTCCCAGCTGGCGGACGGCATCCGTGAATTCGACGAAGTCAACCGGCTTGCGAACGTAACTGTTGGCGCCCAGGCGGTAGCCGTTGAGGATGTCCTCCTCCTCCTTGGAGGACGTCAGGATGACCACCGGCAGGAGCCTGGTTCGGTCGTCCTGGCGGATGCGCCGCAGCACTTCGAGCCCGTCGATCTTGGGGAGCTTGAGATCCAGCAGGATGACCTGTGGCGTCTGCTGGGCGTCTCTGCCGGCGTACGCTCCGGTGCGGAACAGAAAGTCCAGCGCTTCCGCTCCATCCCTGGCGACCACCACCTCGTTGGTCACGTTGTGCTTGTTGAGGGCCCTTAAGGTGAGCGCCTCATCGTCCGGGTTGTCCTCAACCAGCAGAATGACTTTGCTTGCCAATTTCGGGTCCTCCGCGAGTGCCATGTCACAGCGTGAAGTAGAAGCAGGCTCCCTGCTCTGCTTCACCCTCTGCCCAAACTTTGCCCCCGTGCCGGCTCACGATACGTTGAACCGTGGCCAGCCCAATCCCGGTGCCCTCGAATTCGTGGGCCCCGTGCAGCCGCTGAAACGGTCCGAACAGCTTGTTAGCGTAAGCCATCTCAAACCCGGCCCCGTCATCCCTCACGAAAAATACCTGCCTGCCGTCGAGCGTCGTTGACCCAAATTCAATCCTCGCCGTCTCGTGCTTCGAGGTGAACTTCCAGGCATTGTTCAACAGGTTGTCCACGAGCAGCCGCAGCAGCCGGGCATCACCGGTAGCCTGCAAGCCCTCCTGAACCTCGAATGTCACCGTGCGATCCCGCTTGGCACGGGTCAGCTCGGCCACCACGCTGGCCGCCAGGTCAGTGAGGTCCACCGGCTCCCGCGACATGGTAGCTCGCGTAACCCGAGACAGGTCCAGCAAACCGTCGATAAGCTCGGCCATACGCTGGCTGGCCGTGCGCACCCGCTGCAGATAGTCTTTGCCACTCGCATCCAAGCGATCGGTGTAGTCCTCGATCAGCACCTGGCAGAAGCCGTCGATGCTGCGCAGGGGCGCTCGCAGGTCGTGTGACACCGAATAGCTGAAGGCCTCCAGCTCGCCGTTGGCCGCTTCGAGCTCAGCGGTTCGTTCTAGGACTCGCTGCTCCAGCTCGGCATTGAGCGAGCGAATCCGCTGCTCGTTTTGGCGGCGATGGGTTTGATCGCGAAAGGCGACCACCATGCCCGCCGGTTCCTCGTTGATGATAATGGCGGACGCGCTGTAGGAGGTGGGAATCGGACGCCCGTCGCGGCGCAGGAACTCGTCGTCCTCGACTCGAACGGCGGAAGCGCTGCGCAGGGTCTGCTCCAGAGGGCATACCGTCCCCGAAGCATCATGCGGCAAATGCACACACGAGTGAAATTCCCGCCCCAGCAGCTCCGCCTGGTCCCAACCCAACAGCTTGGCGGCCGCGGGATTGGCGAAGGTGAGCGTCCCGCGCGAGTCGACGGCGCACAGCCCCTCCGCCAGGCTGACGCTGAGCACCTCGGCTTCCGCCCGCCGCCGTTCGGTCTCCGAGTAGAGCCGCGCCGCTTCGAGAGCGGGCGCAACCAGCGCGGCAAACAGCTCGAGCAGGTGCACCTCGCGCCCTTCGAACGTCCGCGGCCGGTAATTGTGAACCACCATGACGCCCAGAGGGCGGTCGTTGACCAGCAGCGGCACGCCCATTGCCGATGCAACACCAGCGCCGGCCATGGCCCTCAGCGCGTGTTCCCACCCCTGGTAATCGTCCACGACGATCGCCTTTCGCTGGCTGAAGACCTGACCCACGATCGACTGCCCGCGGCTTTCGTCATCGGCGGTCGGAGCGGATGGGTCGTTGCGGGCGAGCGAGCGCAGACCCTTCGTATCCGAATCCACAATCCACAGATGCGCGCCATCGACCTCGAGCAAATGACGAGCCCAGTCGACGGCCAGCTGGCCGACGCGCTGGGGATCCAGGACACCCGCCACCGCCGCCGCCACCTCCAGGAGCCCCAGCACTTCCTGCTCGTGCAGCCCTTCGGTGGGGCTCAGGCGAATGTCTAACGCAGCCACACGCTGCTCTCTCTCACAGCCGTGTTGGGCCTAGCCCTCCAGCTACCCACAAACGACACACCTGCTCGGCTAGCCCGGCACGCCCAGGATGGCAGCCGCCCTTCAGCCTCCCGCATCGCGGCTAGAGTACGCCATCTCCGGCGGGAATGCCAGCTTTACCTAGGAAATAGCACCCAGGGGGTGCTCCGCAGGTACTACTGCGGCAGCGGTGCGGCGGTCAAATCTGGCAGTGAGTGATGCCGCGCTTTTCGAAATACTGCTGGTGGTAGTCCTCCGCTTCCCAGAAGGTTGGGGCCGGGGCAATCTCGGTCACCACTGGTCTGGAGTAACGGCCACTGCGCTGCAGGTCTTCCTTGGACTTGCGCGCCGCAGACTCCTGCTCCCCATCGTGCACGAAGACGGCGGACCGATACTGCGTGCCGACGTCCGGTCCCTGGCGGTTCAGCGTCGTCGGATCGTGGTTCTCCCAAAAGACCTCGAGCAGCGCTTCATAACTGATCTTGGCTGGGTCGTATTCCACCTCCACCGCCTCGGCGTGGCCGGTACGGTCCGTGCATACCTCGTGATAGGTCGGATTGGACGTCGTCCCACCGGTGTAGCCCACCCGCGTGCTGACGACGCCGGGCGTGTGGCGAAACACGTCCTCGACACCCCAGAAACAGCCTGCCGCGAATGTCGCCTTAGCCATATGCGCTTACTCCGATGCTCGTGATATCGGTTTCGAACTCGAGCACTCGAACTATAAATACGGCTCAGGATGGCGGTGTAGACTCAAGCAGCGTGAGTGGACCGGCCGGTGAAGGCACAGGGCGCAGCCAGCGATCGATAACCACCGGGTGAGCCGGCTGTCTGGGGAGCCGCAGCCTCGCTCCGCGAGCCCCGAGCGAGTCGCCATCTGCGTCATCCTGCTGCTGGCGTTCGGCCTGCGGGTGCTGGGGCTGTGGGTCGCGAACCTGACCGACGATGAGGCCTTTTTCGTCCAGATCGCGCACCAGGGGACCTACCTCCAGGCGATGCGCATCGACGAGCCGCATCCGCCACTGTATCTCTTCCTGCTGCAGCTCTGGATGCATCCGGCCGGTGTGTCCGAATTCGCCGTCCGGATGCTGTCGGTCATTCCCGGCGTCCTGGCCGTGGGCGCTGTTTGCCGGCTGGGCAGGACTTTGGCTGGGCCACCACTCGGGTTGACTGCCGGCCTGCTGGCCGCCATCAACCCCTACCAGATTCTGTATTCCGAAACCGCCCGAGACTATGCGCAGGCGCTGTTCTTTGGCCTGCTGTCCTTCATCGTGCTGCTGAAGGCCTTCCGCCGTCACCGGCTCATCCCGTTCTACGTGCTCCTGGTGCTGGCTGCCCTGTACAGCCATTACTACGCCATCGCTATCGTGGCGCTGGAGCAGGTCATGCTGCTGGCCTGGCTTATGGGCTGGGACTGGCAGCCCGCAGCGCGCGTCAGGCGCTGGCCTAACGCGGTCGGCCAGCGCCTGACCACGTGGCGGCCGTGGATCGCCGCCGACGCCGTCATTGCGCTCGTGTTCCTGCCGTGGGTAGCCATCGTATCGGGAGCCCTGCTGGGCTATCACCGGGGTCACGGCACCTGGGAGATCATCTCGCTGGGTCTGCGCGAGACCTACCAGTGGTTCAACTTCGGCCCCGCCTTCACGCCCGGCCCGCTCGTCACAGCGGAAGGAGCGATCGTGGGCGTCCTGTTCCTGGCCGGAGGAGTTGGCCTGCTGCGACTGGCTGGCAAGACCGCGGCCGGCATCTCCCTGGCCTACGTGCTGGCGCCGTTGGCCTTCGGCCTGGCCACGTTGGCGCACCAGACGCAATTCGGCGCTCGCTTCCTGCTGCTGGGAGCCCCAGGCTATTCGCTCATCCTGGCAGGCGCGGTGCTGCTCCTGTGGCGGGCGGCGGCAATCGTTGGACTCATCGCCGTCGCCTTCTTTGCGCTGCTGAGCGGCACCTACATCCACAACCGACTGTTCACCGACGCTTTCGTCACGGAGGCCTACCGGCCGCTGGCCGACTATCTGGCCAGCCACATCGCCCCAAACGACGCGGTCGTGCTGGACGGCGTCTCGCAGTGGTACCTGTACTGGTACTACGCCCAGCTGCGCCACGGCCTGTCGCAGCGAGTCGAATTCGTGCCTCCCGAGGGAGTGCCCGTCGATCCCGCGCGCACCAAGGGGCAGATCGATGCCTTGGCCGCGAACAGCTCGGGCATCTGGTTTATCGATACCGACGCCCTTCGGTATGACCCGCACCTGGATACCGAGCGCACCCTCGCCGCCGAGCGCTTCCAGGCCTTCGCCCACAACTTCATCTTCCAGAGGCTGCAGTTCTATGGCCTAACCGCGTCGGGGCCCCCGCAGCCGGCAAGCGCCCACGTCGGCTCGCTGGACCTGGTCGACTCCTCTCAGCCCGACCGGCCCGTTCCGGCCGGTGGTTCGCTGGACATGGCGCTGCGCTGGCATGCAGCCGGCGGCCCGTTCCCCAACTTCAAGACGTCGCTGCGCATCGAGGACGCCAACCACGGCGTCATAGCCAGCTTCGATGGAAGTCCGCTGGGAGGCTTCTTCGATCCGGCAACCTGGCCATCCGGGCAAGACCTCGAGGATCGCCGCGGCGTCGTCGTGCCCGTGGGCACACCTCCCGGCGAGTATTCGGTCACGGTCGTTGCCTACGACCCGGCCAACGGCAAGCCACTTGGCGACCCCGCAACTATCGCCCACGTCACGGTCGACCACAGCCTGCCGCAATCTGCGCAGGCAACGGATCTGCCCCGCCTCGACGTTCGCGTCGATTCCGAGCGGCTCGTGGGGGCGGCGATTGGTCAGCCGACCGTTGCGGTGGGTGATCCTGTCGAGCTGCGCCTGCTGTGGCAGGGCAGCCGCTCCACGACTGACAGCATGGTCCCGATAGCCATCGGGAATCAGGTGCAAGATCACGTCGTGGGCGGGGCGTCTTACCCCACGAGTAAGTGGCAGTCGAACGACGTGGTTGCCGATCGGGTGAAGATTCGGGCGCCATCGACCCTGGCGCCGGGACGCTATGCGGTGAAGGTTGGCCCAGCGACCATCGGCAGCATACAGCTGCTCAAGGGCTCCCACGTGTTCACCCCTCCCCAGGTCGAGCATCCGATGCAGGCGCAGTTCGGCGACCTGGCTCAGCTCGTAGGCTACGACGACGTGCGCACCCCACAAGGGTTGGGCTTGAGGCTGTACTGGAAGGTCCTCACCGAGACGGATCGGTCATACAAAGTGTTCATCCATGCCCTCGACGCCAGCGGGCGCATCGCTGGGCAGGTCGATCTCGCCGCCAACACGGAGCGCTGGGTGAAAAACGAGTTCATCACCGACAGCTACGACCTGGCAGTGCCCTCCGGCGCGCTTGGCAAGGTGGAAATCGGCCTGTACGACGAAGCCTCGGGCAAACGCTTGCCGCTATGCCAGGCCGGCACCTGTGGGCAAGCCGACAGCCTTCTCCTCGAATCCGCCTGAGCCTGCGGGCGATGCTACCATCGGCCCCGCTTGACCGGTGCGAGCCGGCCAACAGCTGACCGCAGGGAAGCGCAGCAGTCCCCGGAGGTGCCAGTGTCTACAGCTCTCGAAGGCCTACGCGTGGTCGAGTTCGCCAACTACGTCGCGGGACCCTACGCCGGCGTCCTGCTCGCCGACCTGGGAGCAGACGTCGTCAAGATAGAACCTCCACCGCACGGCGATCCCTATCGCAACTGGACCAGCGGAGGTTACAGCTCGACCTTCTGCTCGCTGAACCGGGGCAAGCGCAGCATCATGATCGACCTGCGCAGCAAGCCGGGACTGGAGGTGGCGCTGGCCTTGACAAGAAGCGCGGACGTGCTGATCGAGAACGCTCGTCCCGGCGCGATGGATCGGCTCGGTCTGGGCTACGAAGCCGTGCACGCCCTCAATCCGCGTCTGATCTACTGCTCGATCACCGGTTTCGGCCAAACCGGCCCCTATGCCGCTCGTCCGGGCTACGACACCGTTGGCCAGGCGATGAGCGGTCTGTTGAGCCTGCTGACGGATCGCGAGCACCCGCTGCCCATGGGTATCTCCTTCTCCGACCATCTGGGCGGCCTGTTCGGCTGCCACGCCATCCTGGCCGGGCTGCTGGCGCGCGAACGGACCAACGAAGGGCAGCACGTCGACACCTCGCTGCTCCAGGCGACCGTGTCGCTCCTATCCGAAAACATGACGCGCTTCCTGAATGAGGACGAGCCCCCACCAACCAGGGAAACGCGGGTACGCACGGCCCAGGTGTACGCCTTCGTCGATCGGGACGGCAGGCCATTCGTGGTCCACCTCTCCTCTCCCGAGAAGTTCTGGCAGGGACTCACCCGAGCGGTCGGGCATCCGGAGCTGCAGGACGACCCGCGCTTCAGCAGCCGCAAGCTGCGCCAGGAGCATCATGCCGAAGTGCAGAGCGTATTCCAGGGGATCTTCGCCGCCGGAAGCCGACACGAATGGCTGCGACGCATGGACGCAGAGGACGTGCCCTGCTCGGCTCTCAACGACCTGCAAGAGGTGGTGGAGGATCCGCAGGTTCGGCAGCTGGGACTCATCCAGGAGGTGACGCATCCCGCCAAGGGCGCTCTGCGCATGGTTCGCAGCGGCGTCAACCTGGCGGCGACGCCGACCGCGATCGGGCCAGCCCCACTCATGGGAGAGCAGACGTCCGACGTGCTGCGCGAGCTCGGATTTGCTGAGGACTATCTGGGAGCGATTCGGGAGAGCGGACGAGCGTAGCTGAATAGCGCTGGGTTAGTGTTGTCGCACGAAGCGCAGGATCGCCTCGTTGGTCGGCGCCGGCACCTCCCAGGGGAACAGATGCCAGCCGCCGGGAATCGTTTCGAGCTCGGCGTTGGCGATCTGGCCGGCCAGCTGCCTGGCAGCGGCCACGCGGTCCTCGCCGGCCCCGCTGCGGTCCTCGGCCCCGACCAGCACTTGGACCGGAACGCGGATCTCGTTCAATCGATCCCCGCTGTAATGCGACAGCCGAGCCAGCACGTGGCGCAGATAGAGCTTTGCCGGCGGCTGTCCCTGCCGGATCGTCTCCGCCAACCTTCGGGGCCCGTCGGAGTGCAGAAATCCGGGGCTGAAAGCGCCTGCGTCTTCGAAGTGCTCGATCCAGAACTCCAGGCTGCCGTAACTCTCATCGAGCAGCGCCAGCGCCAGGTGCGCGGGCACCGACTTGCCACCACCTGGCCGGCCAGTGTCGGATCCGGCAAGGATCAGCGTACGGAACAGGCTGGGCTGGCCGATCGCGAGGAGCTGGGCCGCTCGGCCCCCAATCGAGAAGCCCACCACGTGGGCCGGCACGGCGCTGGTCGCGCGCAGCAACCCGGCCAGGTCGGCGGCCATCTGGGCTGTGCTATAGGACTGGTCCGGCTTACCGGACTGGCCCACGCCACGATAGTCGTAGGTCAGCACGCGGTAGTGGCGGCTGAAGAAGTCCACCTGCTCCAGCTGCCAGACCGTGCCCGGCCAGCCCGTGGGCGACAGAAAGACCAGCGGCTCACCCGCACCGCGCTCCTCGTAGTGCAGATCGATGTCGTCCACGCGAACGTGAGGCATGTGCGGCGGCCGTCCCTGTCCGTCTCCTAAGACGAGCCCTTGACGTACAGCGAGTCTGCCATCTGCATCTCGACGCCCGCTTTCCGGAGCTGATCGCGGTAGAAGCTCCGGATGTACGGGTCCTCCATGTAGTAGTGGATGGTCCGGCCGCCCTCGTCGATGCCGAAGATGTTGCCGGCCTTCACGTCCTCTTCCTTCTCGTCCCACAGGCCCCAGTGTCCTGTTGGACCGCCCCAGTAGTTGATCACGCGCAGTGGCTCGGAGCCGATGCTGAAGTGCTGATGGAACCAGTTGCCGCCGCCTGGCGCCGCCGCTACGAGCCCGCCCGGAACGTACTCGCAGATCTGCACCTCATCGGCGTGGCCGGTTTCCCATGGCCGGGGGCCGATTTCAACCGGCCAGTTGAAGGTGATGCCCTTGCCACGCAGGCAGACCAGCACTGCTCCCGACTGATGGTAGTGCGCCTTGGAGTACTTGCCGCTGGGATACTGCGACACGAATCCCCCCGTCGTGGCGTCGGGGATGAAGCCATGGAAGTAGGGTTGAATGCGCCGATAGCCGGGAGCGCGCTGATTGTCGAGGGGCAGCTCACAGTTCACGATGTCGGTGAAGACGTTGCTGCGGATGGCGGCGCGCCCCCTTACACCCTCCGCTTCCAGCTCGGTCTTCGCCTTGAAGAAATCTTCACTCCCGTCGAAGCGCTCGACGAAGTCGTAGGGGTTCTCGAAGATGAAGCGGTGGCTCTGGAAGATGTTGAAGATTGGTGGCGCATTGGTAGCCGCCAGCAGCAGTGCCGGGCTCGAGCTGGCGTTGACCAGGCGGTGCCAAGAGTTGACGGGCAGCATGAAGAGCGAGCCCGGCTGCCACTCGAATACGTGCGGCTTGGCCTGGCCATCCTTCCACACCTCGGTGGTCCCGCGCCCTTCGATGACCAGCATGAACTCGTCGTACATATGCCGTTCGGCGTTGAGCTCGCCGCCGGATGGCACTTCCACCACGTACATGCCCTTCCCCGCCTCCAGGCCGTCGAGGTACAGATAGCAGCCGCGGCCGCCCATCCTTTTCCACGGTCCGAGCTCGAGGTCGCGCGTGTCGCGCACGCCGATGCCGCGGAAGATGGGAACGCCCTCTTCCTCCATGAAGCGCTCGTACGGGCTCTTGGATCGCTTGTAGACGCGATATCCCGCGGCGTCTTCGCCGGTCGGCTCACGAAATTCGAGCTTATCTGCCATCGGAAAACCTCTCCCTTGACCGTGTGCGGGTGGTAGCGTAGCACCAGCCCGGCGATGGATTTACGCGGAGGCCGCGGCCCTCGCGCTGTGGGGGAACACCAGCGATTTGATGACCACCGGCGTGGCGCCCGACGAAGGGATCAGGCTCCCAACGTCGATGTAATCGAACTCACTCAGCTCCACACCGTCGATGGACACGATCCCGCTGGTGAGCCCGACCTCCTCGCGCAGGTGCAGCCCCAGCAGGCCGCCGACGTCTGAGTCGCACACCAGCACGACTGGCTGGCCCGCGCCAATCTGCAGCTGCAGCGCGTCGACGATACCGCGAGCGATGGCGTCCAAGCGGCCGTACGTGGCCGAGCCCTGCCATTCGATGGCCAGCGCCACGCTGCGCGCAGGTGGATGCAGGTCCAGTCGATCCACGGCGGCTCGCACCGCGTGAGCCACCCCCTCTTGCTCGACCGCGCGTTTGGACAGCGGCAGACTGGGCCGAGCGACGGGAACGTTGCGGACCGGCACGACGTCGGGCGAGGACAGGAAGATAGTATTGCCACTCACCTGCACGGTGTGCTGCGAAGCGCCGATGACGGTGGCGCGAATGCCCGCAACCGGCTGCAGGATGCGCAGCCCCATGGCTTCCGCCCGCTGCCTGATCTGGCGGGCGAGGAGGTCTCCCATATCGCCGAAGGTCGCGGGCGCGCGGCCGTAGATGAACTCCGAGACTCCGCCCGAGAACATGACCCCATCCACGGGCCCGTCGTAGTCGAGCATGGGGGTGCGCAGCATATTGATGGTCTCGGCTGACAGCGCCTGCCGGCGCATCACCTCGGCCAGACGATCGGCCAGGTAGGCGGCCATCTGGGAAAGGCGCTCGGCAAACAGCACCTCGCCGAGCTGCAAATCGAAATTCAGCTGGCTGGCCGCGCGGCGGGCGGCCTCTTCGATGCGCACTACTCGTCCGTCGGCGTCCAGGGCCACGAGCCTGGCGCCCACGTCCACCGCGGTCGCGGCTTCCACTCGCCCCTGCCGGCAGATGGTGAGCTTGGTCGTGCCACCCCCGATGTCGACGTTCAGGATCACGTCCCCGTCAGCAGACGCAGCCACCGCGCCCGATCCATGAGCGGCCAGCGAGGCCTCCAGCCGATCGCCGGCGCTCACGGCAACGAACTTGCCCGCCTCTTCGGCGAACAGGTCGGCGATAGTGCGCGAGTTCTCGCGGAACAGCGCGGTGCCGGTAAGGATCACCGCGCCGCTGTCGACCTCGTCCCGTTCCAGGCCGGCCGCCTCGTACTGCCGGTGGATGAACTGCTCCAGCGTGCGGCCGTCGATCTCGGTTGGGCCGAGGTAGGGCGTCAGCAGAATGTCTGACTCGTGCAGGATCGCGCGCTCGACCATGACGTAGCGCTCGCCGGCGCGTTCCAGGACCAGACGGGAAAAGACGAGGTGAGACGTGGACGAGCCGATGTCGACACCGACGCTGGTCAGCTCGATCCGATCCTCCCCAACGATGTCGCGATCATCAGCGCTGAAGCGCAGCTCAGACGTAGGTCAGTGACTCCTTGTGCACCTAGGGAGGATACACATGGGTCGTCCAGGCGTTAGTGAGACACGACCGCCAGAAACCGCCGAACGGCAGCCCAGGCGGGCTCCGGATCCTCCCAGAACACCATGTGCCGTACTCCCGGCACCACGACCAGCTCGGCCGTCAGCGCTCCCGCCAGCTCGGTGGCCACCTTCACCGGCGTGCTGGCGCCGCGCTGCACGTTGTCCTCCTCGCCGACCAGCACCAGCGCCGGCTGGGCCACCTTGTCGAGATCGTCGAACGTACTGTGCCCGCTGCGGGCTTCAGCGTGCTTGAGGTATTCCTCTTCGGTCCCCTGGTGCTCCCACAGCGCGTCTGCCAATGCCTCGGCGCGCTCGGGATGTCGTGCATAGCTCGCCGGACTGAAGGCGAAGTCGTCGTTCAGTGCATGGTGTCGGATGTGCTCCCGAAAACCCACCTTGCGGATCACCTCCCGATCCCGATCCACGGCCGAGGGGCGGCCCGCCGGCGCACCAGCTCCAGCGGCTCCTATCACCAGGCTCCGCACGGCCTCCGGCCGCCGGATGGCTGCCTTCAACGCCACCACCCCACCTATGGCGAAGCCCACGACGTGCGCCGGCCCCAGCCGCAGCGCTTCCGACAGCGCCACCATGTCGTCGGCCAGGCCGTGCACGTTGTATGCAGTCGCGGTCCCGCTGCTGTGTCCGATCCCACGGTGGTTGAAGGCCAGCACGCGAAAGGTGTCGCGCAACTCGGGCAAGCCGTTGAGCTTCCAGGCATCCAGCGGCCACCACGTTGGCGAAGACAGGATGACCGGCTCGCCGCGGCCCTCGAGCAGGTATTCAACCTGTCGCCCCCCAACCTCTAGCACCGGCATGTGCGCCTCTCCCCAATATTCGTCCTGCCGCATCCCGATATGAGATGCACGCTCCAGGGTCAGGATGCCACATACGAGAAGTAGGCAAGCCTTGCAAGCCTGCCTACTTCTAAGCCGTGGGATGCGTGACGGGCTGAGGACCTACTGTGGGTCGAAGGCGAACTGCATGTTGGTTCCGGGCAGCAGCGCCGGCGTATTCAAGCCGTTTGGCTGGGCATCGTTGTACTGCTTGTAGAAGCTGGAGTTGCGTGCCTGCAAATCGAGATCGGGCGGGATGTTGTTACCGGTGATGATGGCTTTGAAGTAATCGGCCAGCAGCACGCCCTGAGTCAGGTTCGTGGAGCCGTCGTACATCATGATCCCGCGCTGGAAGCGCTGGTAGATGAAGTTGTTATTCGCCGGATCCACGCTGGGCCGGCTGGTGACCACGCCCCACATCTCCAGGTCAAAACCCGGCAGCAGGCTGGTGTCCCCGTTGCCGTTGGGGAATGCCGCGCTCAGGGGCACCGCGCTGATGAAGGTGTTGTAGAAGTTGACCGGCCGGCCGCTGAACATATTGGCCGCATTCTGCTGGATGAAGTTGATGACGTCCGTCGAATACGTCGGCGAGCTCGGAGACGGAGCCGCTGACTGCAGTGCCGGATCGGGGGCCGGGAACGTAGAGCCGTTGATATTGGTGAAGGGGAACAGGCCCTGGTCGAACAGGTTCAGCAGCCTGGCGTTGCCGTCGGGCCCGAGCTGCATGACCCGCCGCTGGAAGAACTGCGTGGTGAAGCCCAGGAACTGGAAGGTACGCGACGTGGGATAACCAAAGGTAGGCAACCCGCCTCGGGCGTTGTAGTAGGTCCAGAACGTATCGTTATCCACACGGAAGCCGGTCTGGCTGAAGTAGCGCGCGTCGTGCGGCGTAGTCGGGTTGGGGGTCGCGGTTGGGCCAGGGCCCGTGGGAGTGTTCGTCGCCACCGGCGAGCCGGTCGGCGTGGGCGTGGCCGTGGCCGTCGGGGTAGGCGTGTCTGTGGGGGTAGCGGTTTGAGCGAAGGCCGACGGTGAAGCAGCGGTCATCAGGGCAATGGCAGCCGCGGCCGCGGTACCGGTCAGCCAGAAAGGTCGATGCATAGTGACTGTCCTCCTTGGTGCTGTTGCGCTGGTTTTCCGTATGGATCAAAACGACTGATCCGCGCGCATATTGCTAGCGGCTTGCTGCCGCAAGGGACGTGCCAGACAGCTGGATGGAGATCGCTCCAGGCCAGGTGCGACAATCTGCCTTACTCGAAAACGACAGCAGGAGAACGAGCAGTGCACGAGGCAATGCTGGCCGAAACCATCGGCATCACCGGCGACCATGGCGACGTCATAGAGGCGTACTACGCCAGGCCGGTTGCCGCCGGGAAGGTGCCTGGCGTTGTGGTGCTCCATCACATGCCCGGCTGGGACGAGTGGACCAAGGAAGTGGTTCGCAAGCTGGCTTATCACGGTTACGCAGCCGCTGCCCCAAGCCTGTTCCATCGCTGGGGGCCAGGAAGCTGGGAGGACATCGCCGCGGCAGCCCGGGCCGGCGGCGGCCCGACCGACGCTCAGGTAGTGGGCGATACCGCCGGGGCGGTGGCCTTCCTGCTCTCGCAGCCGGACTCCAACGGCAAAGTCGGCTCAATCGGCTTCTGCTCGGGCGGCCGGCAGTCCTACATGGTGGGCTGCAAGGTCAAGGGGCTCAGCGCTGCTGTCGATTGCTGGGGCGGCAACGTCGTGGTCAAGCCCGAAGAGCTCAACGACCGCAAGCCGGTGGCGGTCATCGACATGACGCCTGAGCTGAGCGTTCCGCTGCTGGGCATCTTTGGCAATGAGGACAAGAACCCCGACCCAGCGCAGGTCGACACCATCGAGGCGGAGCTGAAACGGCTGGGCAAACAGTACGAATTCCACCGCTACGACGGCGCGGGCCACGGCTTCTTCGCTACGGATCGACCCGGCTACCGGCCGGAACAGGCCGTCGACGGCTGGAAGAAGGTATTCGCCTTCTATGGCAAGCACCTGCACTGACGCCCATGCTGAGGACCGGACCAACGCACACCCAGCGGCCTGCCCTGACGGCGAACTGCTAGGTGGCTAGACCTCGACGATCAGGCCCTCGTCTGAAGACCAGCGCTCGAAGCCGGAGCGTGTGATGCGGTAGGTGTTCTCCAGGCTGTGCGCCCCCACGCCGATGATGGCTGGACCGCCCTCCATGTTGACCACCATATCCGCCTCGAAGAGGACGTCCGTATCACGCTGGATGCGCGGCGCGGGATAGTCGTAGCAGTCCAGGCCCAGGGCGTGGCCCCAGGCGCCGCGGAACTCTTCGAGGCCATGATCCCACATCACGCGCTCGTACGCCTGGATGGCGTCACCCATGCGTGCACCGGGGCGCAGGAACTCACAGTACGCCTCACGGGCGGCGCGGAGCGCCTTCGAGACGCGATGAAACCATTCCGGAGCCTTGCCCCGGACTACCGCCGAGCGGTTGGTGTCCGCCCAATAGTGGCGGTAGGTGCAGCCGATGTCCAGCTTGATGACGTCGCCCTCGCTCACCGTGCGCTCCATGGCCGCCGAGCCGGGAGCAAACAGGTTGAAGCGCCAGGCGTCGGGGCCCGAGCCAGCGCCCCAGAAGCCCGGCAGAGCACCATGCCGCACGACCTCCAGGTCGTAGGCCAGCTTGAGCTCAGCCCACGAGACGCCCGGCCGCAGCTCGCCCAGGAGGGCTTTGAAGCCCGCTTCGTTGGCGTCCGACGCCCGACGCAGAAGCTCGACTTCCTCGGACGTCTTGACCGCGCGCACCTCTCGAAACACCTGGTACCCGTCGGTGACCACGTCCGGGCCGAGGCCGTGCGCCTCCAGCTCGGCCCGCAGCTCGAACGAATCGACGGCCAAACGGGCGCGTTCCAGGCCGAGATCGCGAAGGGCGGCCAGCAGCCCTGCGATGGCTGGGCCCGGCAGCTGGCGAGCCCGTGCCGAGGTGAGAATCTCGCCGAACACCCGAGCGCTGCCCTGCAGCGTGTCCAATGGCGGGATCGAGCGGCCCATCTCGCCCCACATGCGTACGTCCGGCATCCAGGTGGGACGATCCACCAGGTAGCCGAGCACCGGCCAGGAGCACACGAAGGTCGCTGGCAGGTCCTCTTTGGCCGGCAGGATGGCGAATTGCTCGGCGTGCCCGTGGATAGCGAGCTGATTGAAATGTCCGTCGCAGTCGGTCAGGTACATGACGTTTTCCGGGATGTTGGCAACCAGGGCGTCCAGCCCGTGACGCTCCATCACCTGCAGGGCGCGGTCTCGGTTCAACAGCATGGCCGGGATGCTACCATCGCCCCGTCCCTCAGCAAGATGGCAAGCGCAGATACGCACAACGGGCCTCCCGTGCCCCCGCTGAAGCCGAAGCGCCAGCGCGAGAACCAGAACTGGATCCTCGACTACGTGGTGGCCAACACCGGGGTCACCCACAACTTCGAGTACGAGGGACGCCTCTTTCCGGCGACCGTCAAGCGCTACTCGATGATCCCCAAAGTCATGGCCAAGCAAGCCATGCGTCAGGAAGCGCTGGCTCGCGCGGCGGCCGCCGCCGGACATCGCGAAACGGCGGCGCTGCTGTACTTCAAGGCCGCGCAGGGCTATCGCAGCGCGCAGCACGCCATCAAGAAGACCGACCAGCGCAAGATCTTCCTGCACCGCAAGCTGGATCAGTGCTACGACGGTCTCATTGAGCACAGCCCCTACCCCATCGAAAGGGTCGAGATCCCCTGGGAAGGCAAGAGCATCTCCGGCCTGCTCCATGTCCTGCCGGACCGGCGTCAGGCCCCCCTGGTCATCTTCTTGCCGGGGATGGACATGACCAAGGAAAGCACGCCCGACCCTGCGAGCAATCCCTTCCGAGAGCGCGGCATGCATCTGCTGGCCATCGATGGGCCAGGCGTCGGATCGGCCAACCTGCGGGGGATGCACGTCACCCACGACAATTTCGAGCGCGCCTTCTCCGCTGCCGTCGACTACGCCATCAGCCGTCCCGAAGTGGATGCCACACGCATTGCCGCCTGCGGCGTAAGCATGGGCTCATTCTGGGGCGCGCGTTCAGCCGCCCATGAGCACCGCCTGGCAGCCTGCGCCGTGTCGCAGTCCTGCCTGGGCGGCAAGAAGGAGATCTTCGAAACCGGGGTGCCGGACTTCAAGGAGACCTTCATGTACATGGCCGGGCTCGAGGACGAGGACGAGTTCGACCGGCTGGCTGAAAGGCTTACCGCCTTCGGCTACGGGCCGCAGATCCGCTGCCCGCTCCTGATCGTGGCCGGCGAGTTCGATCCCATTGGGCCGCTCGAGGAAGCGCGCCAGTTCTACGACGAGGTCACGGCTCCCAAAGAGCTGTGGGTACTGGAAGACGAGTTCCACTATCGCACCAACGACCGCCTGCGAGGCTTCGCCGGAACGGAGTTCATGCCGTTCGTCGCCGACTGGCTGAGAGATGCGATGAGCGGCGCCTACGGTCCCGACCACGACCGCGTGATCTACATCTCGCCGAGCTCATCGTCCGGCCCATACAACGGGCCCAGCAAGCCCGACTGGTACGAGTAAGCACCTCGGCGGCAAGCTGACGGCGGCCCGCTACGGCGACTCGAGCTGGTCGAAGGTGCACTCGGCAGGAGCCTTATCCGAACGCCAGCGCTCGAAGCGCGCGGCGTGGCGAAAGCGATCTCCTTGCAGGTAGTCGAAGCTCACTTCGCACACCAGCTTGGGAGCAATCGAAAGCCATTCACTCTGGGTTCCCCGCAGCGCCGACCACCGGCTCAAGCCCCCGGGCGACCGTCCCCAGCCAAAGCTCTCCTGGCCCTCCAGCGGCTGCAGCAAGCGCAGCAGATCCTGGCCCTCCTGACGCGAGAAGCTGGACGTATGTCCCACGTAATGCAGCACGCCGGACGTGTCGTACAGCCCCAGCAGCAGCGCACCGAGCCCGCCGTTGACGTGCTTTCGGTACCCGCCCACGACGCAGTCCACACTTCGCCGGTGCTTCACCTTGACCATCACTCGCTGGCCCGGCACGTAGGGCTGGTCCGAACGCTTGGCCACGATGCCCTCCAGCCGCAGCTTTTCGAGCTCTGCAAACCACAGACTGGCCTGCTCCGGATCAGCCGTTTGCGGAGTGAGCAGGACTGAGGATTCGAGTCTCTCTGACCTGACCTGTCCGAGAAACTCATAGCTGGCCGTCCGCACGCCGGACAGCTGCTCTTCGAGCAGGCCGCGGCGCAGCGCGAACGGCTCGCTCATCAGGTCGCGATCGTCAAGCGCCAGCAGGTCGAACGCGACGAAGCTGGCCGGGATTTCCTGAGACAGCCTCTTGATGCGGGACTCCGCGGGATGCAGCCGCAGCTGCAGGCTGTCGAAGTCCAGGCCCCGCGGGCCGGCGACAATGATCTCCCCGTCCACCACGCACCGCTCCGGGAGCGTTTCGCACAGCACGGGGAGCAGCTCCGGGAAGTAGCGCTGCAGCGGCCGCTTGTCGCGACTGCCGATCTCCAGCTCGGCCGCGTCGCGAAACACGATGGCCCGGAACCCATCCCATTTGGGCTCGTACAGCCAGGGATCTCCACTCGGAATGCTCGTTTCGAGCTTGGCCAGCATCGGCGCCAGTGGAGGCAGCACCGGCAGGTTCATCGCTTGCCCTGCACGCCGCGGTCGATGGGCCGCGATAAGCCAGCGATTCGTTGGCCTATTGGTCTGGTCCCCCCAGGCCAGTCATCGAGCGCCTGCGGCGAGCTACCTATACTGATGGTCAGTGAGCGCTCGCTGCCACCAGCTCTGCACGCGAGGCGCCCGATAGTCTTCGGCGCCGGGCTGTGGCGACTGTTGGAAACAGCCTTTTTCATCTTCATGTTCGCTGGCGCCGTGGCCGGTCTCTCCTATCTCTACAAACCTGTCCTCAACCTTATTCGCAAGCGCGGCAAGAGCAAGTAGATGTGCGGCATCATCGGCTACGTGGGTGAGCGGGAGGCCGTTCCCATCATTCTCCAGGGTCTGCGCGGTCTTGAGTATCGGGGCTACGACTCGGCCGGCGTAGCCGTTATCGACGGCGACGACATGCCCATCCGCCGATCGGTTGGCAAGCTGGGACAGCTGGAGTCGCTCTTGCAGCGGGATCCCCTATCTGGCCGGATCGGGGTCGGCCACACTCGTTGGGCAACGCACGGCCGGGTTACCAGCATCAACGCTCATCCCCAGTCCGACTGCAATCGCGAGCTGGTGGTCATCCACAACGGCATCATCGAGAATTTCCTGGCCCTCAAGGACGAGCTCGCGCACCTGGGACACACCTTCGTATCCCAGACCGACACCGAGGTGATTGCCCACCTGGTAGAAGAGCACCTGAAGCACACCAACCTGGTGGAGGCCTGCCGTTTGGCGTGCCTGCGACTCGAGGGCCATAACGCCATCCTGGTCATCAGCCGCCGCTATCCCGATCAGATCGTGGCCGCGCGGCTCGGCAACGCCGGCGGCATCGTGCTGGGCTTCGGAGAGGGCGAGATGTTCGTCGCTTCGGACCGCCTGCCCATCATGGAGTACACCCGACGCCTGTCCTTCCTGGGCAATCGCGAGCTGGCGGTCGTCGATCGCAATGGGGCGCAGCTGTACAGGCTCGACGGCTCATCGGTGCAGCGCGATCCCGAAACGTTCATGTGGGATCCGGTGGCCGCCGCCAAGGGCGGCTACAAGCACTACATGCTGAAGGAGATCCACGAGCAGGCCCAGGCGCTGACGGACACCATCAAGGGCCGGGTGAACTTCGAGAATGCCGAGGTCTATCTCGACGAGCTGAACCTCGACGACCAGGCCATTGCCGGCATTGACCGCATCGCCATCGTCGCCTGCGGAACCGCCTGGCACGCCGGTCTCATCGGGAAGTTCCTGATCGAGACGCTGGCCAAGCTGCCCGTGGACGTGGACTATGGCTCCGAATTCCGCTACAGAGAGCCGCTCCTCAGCCCACGCACCGCCGTGCTGGCAATCACCCAATCCGGCGAGACTGCCGACACCCTGGCGCCAATGGAGCAGGCGCTGGAGCGCAACCTCAGGACCCTGACCATCTGCAACACGCCGGGATCCCGCGCGGCGCAGATCGCGAATGGAGTGCTGTTCAGCCAGTGCGGGCCGGAGATTGGCGTGGCCTCCACCAAATGCTTCCTGGGACAGCTGGCCTGCCTGCACATGCTGGCCCTCTTCCTGGGCGCACGCCGGGGCACGCTGTCGTCCGCCGAAGCGCGCACCCAGGTGGACGAGCTCGCGAGGCTGCCCGAGCTCATCGCCGATCTGCTGGCCAGGGCAGGTGACTACGAGCGGCTGGCCGCGGCCTTCTTCAAAAAGCACGACTTCCTCTTCCTGGGCCGCGGGGTGAACTACCCCATCGCCCTCGAAGGCGCGCTCAAGCTGAAAGAGATCTCCTACATCCACGCGGAGGGCTATCCGGCCGGCGAGATGAAGCATGGGCCCATTGCTCTCATCGACGAGAACATGCCGGTGGTCACAATTGCCACCCAGGATCACGTCTACGACAAGATGATCAGTCAGATAGAGCAGGTCAGAGCGCGCGACGGCATCGTTATCGCCGTGGGCAACGACGGCGACGATGCCCTGGCGCAGCGCTCCGACCACGCGCTGTTCGTGCCCCGAACTTCACCCCTGCTGCAGCCCATGCTGAACGTGATCCCGCTGCAGCTGCTGTCGTACCACATCGCGCTGCGCCGCGGCTGTGACGTCGACCAGCCTCGCAACCTCGCCAAATCCGTTACCGTCGAGTAAGCTTGCCGGCGCCTGACCGCAGGCCGCCGCACCCCGGCTGCATGCTCGGAGCGTCCGGGGCCGTGCCGTTATAGTTGGGCCGTGCAGCCGCTCTTTGCCGTCATCAGCATGCCGCTGGATCCGATCATCTTTCGTCTCGGCGGACTCGCCATCCACTGGTACGGCCTCTTCATCGCTCTTGGCATCCTGGCCAACGTGCCGCTGGCGAGGCGTGAATGCGCGCGCAAGGGCATCAGCGAGGACCTGGTGTTCAACCTGGCGGTATGGTGCGTCATTTTTGGCGTGATCGGCGGCCGCCTGTACTACGTCATCCAGGCCGACCAGCCGGGCGGATTCATGTACTACGTGGACCATCCCGGCCAGATCCTGGCGACCTGGGAAGGCGGCATGGCCTTCTACGGGATGGTGTTCGCCGTGTTCTTGACCGTGTTGGGCTACTGCCACTGGTCCAAGCACGGGCAGGCGCTCTTCTGGCCTCTGCTGGACATGGTGGCCGTGTTCCTCCCCCTGGGACAGGTCTTCGGCCGGCTGGGCAACGTGGTGAACGGAGACATCGTAGGCTACCCGTCCGATTTGCCGTGGGCCATTGCCTATCCGAACCCCAATTCGCTGGCGCCAGACCATGTGACCGCCTTTCAGCCGGCCTCGCTGTACGAGCTGCTCTTTGCGCTGGCGCTGTTCGGCAGCCTGTGGTTCCTGCGCACGCGCATCAAGATCCCGGGGATGCTGTTCGCGCTGTACGCCCTGCTCTATGGCCTTGGCCAGTTCGGCATCTTCTACCTGCGCGACAATCCCATCACCATCCTGGACCTCAAACAGGCTCAGCTCACCTCGCTGGGTGTGATGATCGCAACGCTGCCGCTGATGGCCTACCTGCTGCGCCGCTACGAGCGCCTGCAGGCGGCGCCCCAGCCAGCGGCCGACGCGCCGCAGACGAACACTGCCGCGGCCACCAACGACGAGCAGCCGGAGGTGGCTGCCGCCGAGGCGTCCACGGTGAAGGCTGAGCCGGCAGCGCAGCCGGATTCGTCCGCTACACGGAAGCGTCCGCGGCGTTCGCCGGCCCACCCAAGCTCCGAAAACCCGGTCGCCTAAGCATCCAAGCCCGCCGGACCACCCGTAGGTCCTTGCAGGCTATGCCTCCTGGCTCGAGCCGGGCGATGGCACTACGATAAGACAGCTACTCATGCAGGCGAACGATCGACCGCGAGTAATGCGGCTCCGGCCATCCGTCGTGGCCGTTGCGCTTGGCCTCATCCTGGTGCTGGCGGCGGCATTCCGCCTGTACAACGTCAACTGGGACTCGGGCCAGCACCTGCATCCCGACGAGCGGTTCATCGTGATGGTTGACACCGGCATCAGCTGGCCGAGCAGCCTTGGGCAGTATTTCGACAGCGCCAAATCGCCTCTCAACCCCTATAACCGCAAGTTCGACAACTTCGTGTACGGCACCCTCCCGCTGTTCCTGCTGAAGGCGGCGGGCACGCTCCTGCATCGCGACAACTACGACCAGATCGTCCTCGTGGGCCGCGTGCTGTCCGCGCTGTCGGACGTAGGCAGCGTGCTGCTGCTGTTTTTCGTCGGACGGCGTATGTACGACGTTCGGATCGGCCTGCTGGCGTCGGCGTTCCTGGCTCTGAGCGTCTTGGGCATCCAGCTGTCGCATTTCATGGCCGTGGACACCTTCACGGTCTTCTTCCTGATGCTGAGTTTTTTGTTCACGGCGCGCCTCGCCACTGGCGGCAGCTGGTCGAACGTGCTCGGCATGGGCCTTGCCTTCGGCCTGGCGCTGGCTTGCAAGCTTTCGATCGCACTGGTGCCGCTGGCTATGGCCTGCGCCATTGTCGTGTACCTGTCGCGTTTCTGGGGCAGCCATGCCGATCGACCGACGTTCAACAGCGGAGATCGCTTAGAGATCGAGCCGGCTCCACAGCCAGCCAGTCCCTCCCTGCTGCAGCGGCCAATGATGATGCCCTCGGTGTTCCCCAGCGGTAGGCTCAGCTTTGCCATGCAGTCGGCCCAGTCGCTTGGGGCTGTAGGGGACGTGCCAATTGGACCTCGGGCCGGCGGCAGCGGACTACCGGACGCCGCACGTGTCCGGGCTCACGGTGTTGGCGAAAGACGCATCACCGCGCAGGACGTTCCGCAGGACGGATGGCCGTTCTGGCGACCTGGGGGCCTCTTTCACGGGGGACTGCTGTTCATGCTCACCATGGCCGGCGCCGTGTTGGCCTTTCGGCTGCTGCAACCCTATGCGTTCCAGGGAGTGCTGGGCCTGTCCCAGAAGTGGGTGCTCGATGAGGCCCAGCAGAAGGCCTTTATCAGCGGCGTAGCCGACGTCCCCTTCTTGCTGCAATGGGCTCATACCACGCCCATCCTGTTCCCAGTCAAGGACATCGTGCTGTGGGGCATGGGCTGGCCCTTGGGCATCCTCGGTTTCGCGGGACTCAGTGCCGCCAGCTTCCAGCTCGTCGTAAGGAAGCGGATCGTCCATCTGCTGCCCGTCGTCTGGATTGTCTCCAACCTGCTGTACCTCGGTCTCCAGCAGTCGAAGACCATGCGCTACTTCTACCAGCTGTACCCATTCCTGGCCCTGCTCGGCGCCTGGCTGGTTATCAGCTGGTACGACAGCCACCGGCAGCGCGTCGTGCTCGGTCCCCATGCACCGGCTACCGCCGGCATGACACGAGCCTCATTCCGCTTGAACTGGGGCCTGGCGTTGGGCGCCTTCGTGGTCGCGGCGACGTTGCTGAACGCTTTCGCCTTCTCGCGGATCTACGCCCGGCCGAACACCCGCGTTGCCGCCAGCGCCTGGATGTACGACAACATCGCTCCCAACGCCACCATTGCCAGCGAGCACTGGGACGATTCGCTGCCCTTGAACCTGACAGGGCCGGCGCGGCAGGCCGGCGTGTTCCGGCATCAGACGCTCAATCTTTATGACGACGACAACGTTGCCAAGATCGGCATGATCGTCAGCGTCCTCTCACAGTCTGACTACGTGGTCATGAGCAGCAACAGGCTGTATGGCTCGATCCCGCGTATTCCGCAGCGCTACCCGATAACCATCCAGTACTACGACCTGCTCTTTTCCGGCCAGCTGGGCTTCGAGCTGGTTCACACCGAGAGCTCATATCCATCGCTCTTCGGTATTCCGATCAACGACGACCGTGTGATGGGGCTGCAGGGACTGTGGGCCCAGCTTCAGCCAGACGAGGCGTTTACCGTCTACGACCACCCCAAGGTGTCGATCTTCCGCAAGACCGCCGATTTTTCACCGGACAAGGTTCACTCACTGCTCTCGTCAGCACCCTTCGACGACGTTCAGCACCTCAACCCCAAGCAAGCCAGCCTGAACAACACCCGGCTCGTGCTGTCAGCGGCCGACAGCGAGGCGGACCGGGCCGGCGGCACGTGGTCGCAGTTATTCGATCGGGGAAGCCTGGCCAATAAGCTGCCGCCGATCGCCTGGTGGATTGCGATTGAGGCACTGGGGGCGCTCGTCTTCCCCCTGCTGTTCCTGGCGCTGAGGCCGCTGTACGACGGCGGCTGGCTGCTGGCTAAGCCGGCCGGAATGCTGCTGCTGGCCTATCTGAGCTGGCTGCCACCAAGCCTGCACTTGGCGACGTACGACCGGGCCGAAATCATGGCCGTGAGCCTGCTGCTGCTGGCTTCGGGCACCTTCGCTTATTGGGCGCAGCGCGAGGCAATCGATAGTTACGTCAAGTCACATTGGCGGCGCTTGCTCGGCGGAGAGCTGCTGTTCCTGGCGCTCTTCGGCCTGTTCTTCCTCATCCGCGCCAGCAATCCGGACCTGTGGCACCCGGCCATGGGCGGCGAGAAGCCGATGGACTTCGCCTTCCTGAATGCCACGCTCAAGACGACCTACTTCCCACCCTACGACCCCTGGTTTGCCGGCGGCTACATCAACTACTACTACTTCGGCTTCGTGATCGTAGGGACCCTGATCAAGCTGCTCGGCATCGTGCCCGCGGTGGCCTACAACCTGGCAGTGCCGATCCTGCCGGCGTTTTCCTGCCTGGCCGCGTTCACCATCGTCGCCAGCCTGGTGGCAGCCGCGGGATCCTGGTGGACGCGCCGCTCAGCCGGCCCCGAGGCGGATCCTCCCGCGGCGGGCGTGCAGGCCGCGTTCCGGCTTCCCATTGCGGGCGGGCTGCTGGCGGTGGTGCTCGTAGGCCTGTTTGGCAATTTCGGCGAAGTGGCGCTCATGTTCCAGGGACTGCAAACCCTGGCCGGCAACACGCTGCACACCGACATTCCCGGACTGCAAGGCGTCCTGACCACCATCGCCGGGCTGCGCCAGCTCGCCGCCGGCCACGGCTTTCCCTTCCGCATCGAGTGGTGGTACTGGAACGCGACGCGCGAGATCCCCGACGTCATCAACGAATTTCCGTTTTTCACCTTCGTATATGGCGATCTGCACGCTCACGCCATTGCTCTGCCCTACACGCTGCTTGCCATTGGTATCGGTGTGGCGATCGTGCTCGACGCTGCCAACCGTCATTCGGACAACACCAGCCGGGACTGGCTGCTCCGTGTCACCTCCACTCAAGAGCTGGCCGGGCTGCTGCTGCTGGGGCTCGTGGTTGGGGCGCTGAAGCCGACCAATACGTGGGACTACCCCAGCTATCTGCTGTTGAGCGGAGCGCTGCTCCTGCTGGCGGACGTCACCCGTCACGGCCGCCTCGAGTGGGCCGGGGTGCTGAGAAGCGTTGTGAAGCTGGCGCTGGTGGCAGCGCTTGCCAGCCTCTTCTTCTACCCCTACTCGCGGTACTTCACGACACTGTACTCGTCCTTGAGTCCCTGGACGGGCGCTCGGACGCATCTGGGCCCGTACCTCGTCGTGCACGGCATCTTCCTGGCGGGGATCGCCACCTTTCTGCTGTACACGGTGTTGGACAACCGCGGTCAAGTGCCGGTTGGCCGTATCCTGCGTCTGCTGTTCAACCACCTGAACCGGCCGGGCACCGTCTTGAGACGGGTGGCCCAAACACAGACGACGGCCGGCGCCCGCCAGCTTATCTGGTATGCCATCGACGCCACCGCGCTGTTCCTCCTGCTCCTGCTGGCCCTGGTCCTGCTCAAGCTGTGGGTGCCGGCCCTGCTGCTGTTGCTGATCGGCCTCACCGCGGCCTGCCTCTTCGGCTCACACATGAGCGTGCTGCGCCGGGTGGCCTGTCTGCTGATCGGCCTGGGCCTGTGCCTGAGCCTGGCCACCGAGTTCGTGGTGCTCACCGGCGACGTCGGTCGCATGAACACTGTGTTCAAGCTCGATTTCGAGGTGTGGGTACTGTGGGCCGTTGGCGCGGCCCTGATTGCCTGCGACCTGCTGCCTCGGATCCTGACCTGGCGCTTGCCGTACCGTCGGGCGGCCGGCTGGGCGGCGGCGCTGCTGCTGCTGTCCGGTCTCAGCTACCCCTTCGCCGCCGGTATCGCCCGCGCCCACGACCGGTTTGCGCCGCTGCCGCTGACTGACGACGGCGAGGCATATATGGCCGTTTCCACCTGGCAGGATCAAAAGCCCATTCCCTTGAAGCCTGACTACGAGGCCATCACCTGGATGCAGGACAACATCGCCGGATCGCCCGTGGTGCTCGAGGGACGCGGGAAGCTGTACACCTGGGCATCACGCGTGTCGATCTACACCGGCCTACCCACGGTGCTGGGCTGGGACTGGCATGAGATCCAGCAGCGCGCACTCTTTGGCGACCAGGAGATTCAGAGGCGAGCGGCAGACGTGACAGCCATCTACAGCAACCAATCGCTCGCGGCCGTCATGCCGCTGCTGCAGCGCTACGACGTGAAGTACGTGTACGTGGGTGACTTCGAACGCGAGATCTACCCCGCCGCCGGGCTGGCAAAGTTCGGAGTCGGCGGCTCGCCGCTCAAGACGGTCTATGACCGGGACGGCGTGACCATCTACGAAGTGCCGCGGAACGCCTGACGGTTGCTGCTCAACCCTTGAGCTCGGCCGGCAGATCAACCTCCGTCACCTGGTTGCTGCCATTCCACAGCACGAAAAGCGACTGCTTGTTGGGCGAAAGCACCAGCCCGAGCGGCCCCTGCAGCGGCTCTGCCTGGTCGGTTACGGTCCAGGTTGCCTTGGGAAGGCCATCCGGACCGTAGAGGGCCAGCAGCCCCAGGTTCGGCAGCGTCATCAGCAAGCCGTGGCCCGGCAGCCACAACAGGTGCGGAGGACGCACCGTACCCGTGGAGGGCACAGACCATCGCAGATCCGGTGTGCCATCAGGATGCAGCCTATCCAGGCGCTTCGCATCGGGTTGGATGACCAGTAGGTTGCGCTGGTCGTCGAGCGCGGCGCCGGTGGGCTGATCCAGCTTTGCCGCCGCGCCGAAGTCTCCATCGACGTTGCCGTCGGGACCGATCCTCACCAAGCGGTTGCCGCCTGTGTCAATCACATATACCGCCCCCGACGGGTCGGCCAGCAGGCCCCTCGGGTGATAGAGCGCGACCTTGGGCGCGAAATCAGCCACCGACCTGCCCTGCAGATCGAACTTGGCGAGCTGGCCGGTCTCACCATCGGCAACCACGATGCCGTTACTCAGGATCGCCAGGCTGGCAGGTTCGACCAGCTTGCCGGCCGCAGTGTCGGTCATCTGGGCTCCCACCGAGCCGTCCGCGTTGAACTTGATCACCCGATGGTTCCCCGCATCGGCCACATACACGCCGCCGGACGAATCGGCCACGAGGTCGCGGGGGTCGCTCAGCTGCGCCAAGTCGGACCCTTGGCCAATTCGGCGCAGCACCGCCAGCGGCTGCGGCTCCGGAAGCTGCACCACGGCCGGCGCGGCTGCCGCGGGTGCCGGCTGCCCCGGCCGATCCGGCGCGCTCGTTCTTTGAGCAAGCCCGCCGCGACTGGCAAACAGGGCAAGGCCGCCGAGGAGAACGGCAATCCCAACCCACGAGCCAAGGCCCAATCGAGTCTGCAGCCAGAGCCAGACCAACGAGGTCATGCGGGCCAGGCGGCTGCTTCGGCGGCGCCGTGTGGCCAACGGCGCTGGGGCCTCATCGCCCTCGATGAGCAGCGCCGGCAGCAAGCGGTTGAAGGCGAAATACGCCAGCACCGTCAAGGGCAACGCCACGACGCCTGTGAGGAGGACACCCACGCGGCAATACTACCTGTCGTCTCGCCCGGACGAGCGCTGGAGCAAGCCTCGGCATTTCCCAGCCAGGCCTCTGGGAATGAAGGGGCAAAACAAGCGTGCGCAGCGCCGCAGGCAGTACGCTTCGAACAACGATGGTCGTTGCAGGTAGAGTGACTGATGGCTCGTCGGCCTCGGCCGCCGGGTTCGCGGCGATGGTCGCGTGAGGACCGTCGAGCGACACCCGTTCGCGCGATATGAAGCGCTCCTTGCTCGCCTGACGCTGCGTTGGCCGTGCTGGCGCGCGTACGCTGCGCTCGGCGCCATTGTCGCGCTGGGGCTGGCTGTTCGTCTCGTGCACCTTGGAACGTTTCCTGACACCCTGAATCCCGACGAGGCTGATTTCACCCAGGATGCCCTTCGGATCCTCAATGGCGCCCCTCGGGAAAACGGGCTGTTCGGATTCGATTGGACTCCGGAGCCAGCGCTGAGCATTTACCAGATGGCAGCTGTCATACGGGTGGCAGGCGTGAGCATCGCGGCAGCGCGACTGACGAGCGTGTTGTTCAGCGTCGCGGCATTCATCCCCTTCTACCTCCTGGCAAGACGCCAGGCGCGTCCATGGGTAGCGCTGCTGGCCACGCTGCTGCTGGCCACCAACTTGTGGTTCTTGAACTTCTCTCGAAGCGCATGGAACAACGTCCAGGTCAGCTTCTGGCTCCTGGCCGCCACATTGCTCTTTTTGAGGGCGATCGATGAGCTGCAGCGGCGGCAGCGCCTTCCTGCGCTTCTCTTTGCCGCTACCGGTGCCGCCTGCGCGTTCGGTCTCTACGGCTACTTTGCCGGTCGCGCCGTGCTGTTCGCTCTCCTAGCCTGCGGACCACTGCTGCTCTGGCGCGTGCGCGGCAGCGACCAGCGGCTGCGATTGTGTGCCGGCTACGCCGTGCTCATTGGCGTTGCGGCGCTGCTGTTCGCACCCGAAGGCGTCTACATCGCGCGGCACTGGGAGGGCTTCAATTCTCGCGCCGGCTCGGTGCTCATAGTGAGCAGCCCCGAGTTCAAGGCCGATCCCCTGGGCACGCTGTCCGCGCAAGTCGTCAAGAACGCAGTGGCTGTGTGGGACTCCGGCGTGAACAACAATCCGCGTTACACACCAGTGGGGGAGCCGCTCTTACCCCGTCTCGTAGGTCTCGCCGTCCTGTTCGGCATGGTCATCAGCCTGCGGCGCGCCTACCGGAAACGGCGGGAGATCGACGCAACGGTGTGGTGGATCGTGCTGCTCGTCGGCTGGGGCACGACCGAGGTCCTGACCCGCAACACGCCCGACGGAGCTCGAGGTGTCGCCTGGATGCCCGTGCTGCTGCTGTTTGCCGCTCTGGGCACGGAGCGGGTGGCCCAGTGGCTCGACCAACGGCCGGTCCAGGTCGCGCGCGCCGGAACCCTGGGGCTCTGGGCCATCGGTCTCTACACAGGGGTCGCCGACGTCCGGCATTACCTGGAATGGCAGGCCAACCCGGCCACTCGCGAGCTCCGACAGCCGTACGTCACCACAGCTGAGTTCGGCCAGTGGGCTGCCGAGGTAGAGGCCAGAGCTCAGGGTCACCGGGACGTGCTCAACACCGGGGAATGGCGCAACAGCCACCCGGCGACGTAAGCTCGACCGACCGCGGGCGCGCACCGAATCTCCTAGTCCGCGGCCGGGGAATGCGCCTGGCACTAGACTAACCAAGCGTGTGGAGGGTATCGACCGCTGAGGCCAGCGCCATCGGCCACGGCGCCGCGGCAGCCACGTGAGCGCTGAGCTAACTTTGCAGGCCGAACGGTCCGGATCAGAGGCCCGAGCGCGCATGCGACCCGCGCTCATCGCCGGCCTGCTGGTCTTCACCGCCAGCTACTCGATCGTCACCCCCAGCAAGCCGTTCGAGATCGGCTCGTTCATGGCCTGGGCACTCTGCATCTGCACCTTCCTGATCGCCATCAGCTACGAGGCGATCTGGGTGGGGGGAAAGATCGACTGGGCCGCACTCGCCTTTCCCCTGAGGCAGTGGTTGACCAGGCCGCCTTTCTGGATACTGATGGCCGTCCTGGCGGTCGCGCTCCTCCTTCGGCTCATTCAGCTGGAAAATGTCCCACCACTGTTCCATGGCGACGAGGGCGAGATGGGCGTGAATGCCTTGGCGATAGCCCAGAACAACAGCAGCGCCCCGCCATTTTTCGGCACCGGCAGCTTCTTCAGCCACCCCAGCATGCACTACTACATGGAGGCGCTTTCCATCAAAGTGTTCGGGGTGACGCTCTTCGCACTGCGCTTCGTCACTGCCATGTGGGGAGTGCTTGGCGTCGCAGCCACGTTCCTGGTGGCCCGCGAGATTGCCGGTACTCGAGCGGGCCTGCTGGCGGCTGGAATCGCCGCGTCGGCACCAGTCGACCTGCACCTGTCCAGGTTGTCCCTGAATAACGTGGAAACGGCGGTGCTGTGCGCCCTGGCCATCTACTGCCTGCAGCGTGGCGTCCGCCGCCTGACGGCAGCGGGAAGCACCGAAACGAACGAGCGCTTCTGGTCCACGACGACCGCGCTGAGCTTTGGGCTGGCAGGCATCTTCGCCGGTTTCAGCCTGTACTTCTATTACGGGTCGCGCATCCTGCCAGTCGTTCTCATCGTCGTTGGACTGTTCGCACTCCTGCGCTACCCACAACGCCGGGATCTTCTGCTGCAAGGCGCCCTGTTGTCAGCAGCGGGCGCGCTCGTCGTCGCGCTGCCGTTAATCGGCTTTTTCATCCGTTTTCCGGCCGCGAACGGCAACGACCGGACGAGTCAGTACCTGATCCTGCAGCACATGGACATCGCGGAGAAGGAGCTGCACGCATCGAGCCCAGCACAGGTCCTCTGGATCCAGCTCCAACAGAGCCTGGCCCAGTTCTTCACCAGGCCCGACGCCAGCTCGTTCTTCCCATTCCAGGCGCCAATTCTCATCGCCCCGGTGGCCGCGCTGTTCGTGGGGGGCATGATCCTGGTCACCGTGCGCCTGCTGCGCAGCGGCAGCTTCACCCTATTCGCCTGGTTCTGGATCACGCTCATCGCCGGCAACGTGCTGTTCAGCTACGCGCCCTATACGCCGCGAATCGTCGGCTTGCTGCCAGCCGTGTACGTTCTCGCGGGCATGGGCCTCGATTGGTTCCTACGCCAGGCCCAGCACTACCGGCTGTCCGTAAGGGCGGCCGACCTCATCTGCGCCTTCCTGCTCACAGCCATCACTGCTACGTCCATCCATGAGTATTTCGGCGTCTACTTCCGCACCACGCCCAATCCGCCGCCGACGGCGGTTGCCCGATTCGTCGCCCAGCTGCCCAATGACACCTACGTGTACGACCTGGCCGATGGGCTGTTCTTCGGCTATGGCCCAACGCGCTACCTGGCCTACCGCATCAAGGGAGAAGACGTACCCGATCCGCCAACCAACGTCCCTAAGATCGTCCCCAAAAGCGACCGTCTGGCGTTCATCGTCTTCCCCCGCTGGCAGGATCAGCTGCCGGCCATCATGCAGCGCTTCCCAGGTGGATCGGAGCACGACTTCCTCGACTTCGACGGGAAGATCATGTTCCAAACGTACGTTGTGTCCGGCGCTGGCGGCAGATGAGCTTAGCCGATTCACGTCTGTCGACCGCGGACAGCCCGATGGAGGACGTACAGCCCAAACGCCGTCCGCTGCTCATCGGGTGTCTGCTGCTGTTCGACCTTGCCTGTTCGGCCTTCGGAAACAACGCCCCCTACAACCTGGCTACCATTGGCGGCTGGCTGATCTGCATGGTGCTCTTCCTCGTCGTGGCCAGCCCCAGCACAGCAGTTGTCATGAGCGGGCTTACCATCCCTTCAGCCACCTGGTCCTGGCGCACAGCCTGGCGGCGCGCCGACGTCCAGCTGTGTCTCATCGTCCTGTTTGGCCTCATCTTGAGATTGGTCCGCCTCGAATCCGTCCCATCGCTTTTCCACGGAGATGAAGCCGAGCTCGGCTTGAACGCCCTGTCCATCGCCCAAGGGCTGCCGGACGCACCGCCGTTCTTCGGGACGGGCTGGCTGTCGCAACCCACCTTCCACATGTACTTCGAAGCGCTGGCCATCAAGGCGTTCGGCGCAACGATATTCGCGCTGAGGATCGTGCCCGCGCTGTGGGGCACGCTGGGCCTCATCGTCATCTACTTCGTGGGTCGGGAGCTCGTCAATTCCCGGACCGGGCTGTTTGCCGCTGCGCTGGCTGCGGCGGCGCCAATCGACCTCCAAGCGAGCAGGATGTCGTTCCACACGGAAGAGGTCGTGGTTCTTGGAGCCATCGCCATCGGCGCCCTGGCACGAGGGGTGCGCCTGGCCCGCGTTCGAGTCGGGGCACGGGAGGAGAGCTTCTGGGACAGCTCCACAGCGATCTCCTTCGCCATTAGCGGCATCGCCGCTGGGTTGGCGCAGTACTTCTATTTCTCCAGCCGCCTGGTCCCGCTGCTGCTCGGCGTCATTGGAATCTACGCGCTGCTGCGCTGGCGCAGCTCTTCGAAAGCCTTGATGCGGGGCGCCGCCGTAGCCGTCACCGGCTTCGTGCTGGTCACGCTGCCGGTGCTGGTGTACTACGCCAGGACGCCCCAGGCCAGCGGATCGGACCGCTTTGGGACGTTCCTGATCTTCAACCACGTCGCCGACGCCGAAGCCCAGGTGCACGTTCAGACCGCTTGGGCTCTTGTGCTGGTCGAATTCCGGGATGCCCTGGCGCAGTTCTTCACCCGTCCGGATAGCAGCGAGTACGCGCCCTTTGGCGCTCCGATTCTCATTGCTCCGATGGCGGCCCTGCTGGTCGGCGGACTTCTCCTGGCCGTCCGCCGGTTGGACGACTTCGGCAAGTTCAGCCTGTTTGCATGGTTCTGGATCACGCTCATCGTCGGCAACGTCGTCATCCTCTTCGCTCCCATGACCGCGCGCATCGTGGGCCTGCTGCCGGCGGTGTTCATCCTCGGCGGCATGGCCATTGACTGGTTCCTACGCAAGAGCGCACCGCTGGGTCAGCCTGGAACCATGCGCTGGCCGCAGCTGGCTACGGGACTTCTGCTGGCAGGCATCACCGTCAGCTCGATCGACGATTACTTCCTGGTCTATTTCGCATCCAATCCCAACCCACCCATTTCGGCGTACGCTCGGTTCGTCCAGCAGCTGCCAGGCGACGTTTATGTCTACAACCTGTTCGACGGCCTCTATTTCGGCCACGGTTCCATTCGCTACCTCGGTCACGGCCTCAAGGGCGAAGACCTGCTCGACCCACCTGCCCAGCTGCCCGCGTTAGTACCGAAGGCCAATCATCTCGCCTTCGTCGTCTTTCCCAAGTGGTCCGGTCTGCTCGGCCAGCTTCAGACGCGCTTTCCCGGCGGCGCCGAGCAAACGGTGATGAATGGCAAAGATCCCGTCTTCACCACGTACGTGGTCGACCTGGGCCAGCGAGGCAGCTGACGGACGACGATCTCTCACCGAGCTATGAGGGGCTGTCCACACTCGAAGTGCTGGAGAACGCTCGGAACTACAACCGCTGGATCGCCGAAACGATGCTCGAATCGGTGGCGCCGCCAGTGATCGAGATTGGGGCCGGCACAGGCAACATCAGCGAGCTGCTCGCCAGCCATCATCCGCTCCATGTCACTGAGGGCGACCCGGAGCTGGTTCGACATCTCGAGCGCAAGTTTGAAGGCCGAGCTCATACGGGTCTGGAAGTCAGCCAGTACGACCTATCGGATGCTGCGCCGGAACGGTTGAAGGGCCGCTTCGCCAGCGCCGTCGCGGTCAACGTCCTGGAGCACATCGCCGACGACGTCGGCGCTTTACGAAACATCCGCGACCTGCTCCTGCCAGGCGGCCGGGCGGTGCTGCTGGTGCCCGCTCGCCAGGCTGCCTATACGCGATTGGACAAGCTGTTGGGCCACTACCGCCGTTACGAAAAGGACGAGCTCGAAGAAAAGCTGCGGATGGCCGGATACCAGGTAGAACGCATTCGCTTCTTCAATATCGTGGGCCTTGCCAGCTGGGTTGTTCGGGACCGCCTGACCAGAAGCTCTCTCTTGAAGCCGTATCAGGTCTCTCTGTTCGAGGGCCTCGTGCCACTCCTCAAGCACGTCGAGCGAATCTGCCCTCCGCCGGTAGGGATCTCCCTGGTGGCGACCGGGCGCCGGATCGATTAGGGCCCCGGGCGAGATCCGCGCTTCAGCTGGCAGCCATTGGCCCAAATTAGGTCCGACACCCTATGCGGACTATCCACGCTCATCGTAGAATTGCCCGCTGGGGGCCGCGTGTGCGCGGCCTGAATCTTGTCATAGGACGTAGATGAGCAAGCTTCCAAGTCGCGCCTCCGTATTTCGACGCGTGCTCGTCGCGCTCGGCGGGCTTCTGATCCTTCTCCTCGCTGCCTGTGCGCAGGAGAGCCCCCAAACCACCATCGATCCCCAGACCGCCTTTGGGGACGACATTCAGTATCTGCTCAAGCTGACCTTTTTCGCCGCGGTGGGTGTGTTCATCCTGGTTGAGGGCTTCCTGATCTTCGTCGTGTTCCGCTACCGCGCCCACGCGTCAGAGACGGGAGCCCCCGCCCAGGTGCATGGCAACACCCGGCTCGAGGTCATCTGGACCATCATCCCAGCGGTCATGCTCATCGGCATCGCCGTGCCCACCACGCGCATCATCTTCGACACCCAAGCCCCGGCGCCGAAGGATTCCCTGCCGGTAACGGTCATCGGTCATCAGTGGTGGTGGGAGTTCCAATACCCGACCCTGGGCGTCACCACAGCCAATGAGCTGCACCTGCCGGTCGGCCAGACCGCAGCCTTCTCCCTCGAATCTGCCGACGTGCAGCACAGCTTCTGGCTGCCGCGCCTGGGTGGCAAACGCGACGTCATCCCTAATCACGTCAACGAGCTGTGGTGGGCGGCGCGGGACGTCGGTACCACGCCAGGACAGTGCGCGCAGTACTGCGGCACGTCCCACGCCAACATGCGCATGATCGCGGTGGTCCAATCGCAGGCTGACTTCAGCCAATGGGTTCAGGCGCAGAAGGCTCAGCCGGCGCAGCCGCCGGACGGAAGCGCCGCGGCCGCGGGACGGGCCGTCTTTGCCCGCAGCGCCTGCATCGGCTGCCACACCGTGGAGGGTGTATCGCAAGGCAAGGTTGGTCCGGATCTGACGCACGTCGGCAGCCGCACCATCCTGGCGGCGGGAATCATCAGCAACACTCCTGAAGACATGGCCCGCTGGCTCAAGGATCCGCCGGCCGTCAAACCCGGCTCTCTCATGCCGAACCTGCACCTCAGCGACGACGACGTGAATGCGCTGGTCGCCTACCTCGAGAGCCTGAAGTGAGGCTCCGCCCGCCGGCAGCGACCGAGCCCAAGCACTCACCATTGGAGCGAAACGACTGATGGCCACACTCATCAGGCCGATGGCGCAGCCTGTCGTCACGGCACTTCCCCGTCCTCACGCCGAGACTGGTCTGTGGAGCTGGATCACCACCGTCGATCACAAGCGGATCGGCATCCTCTACGGCTCGACAGCCTTCATCCTGTTCATTCTGGGCGGCATCGAAGCTCTCATCATGCGCATGCAGCTGGCCACACCCAACGGCCAGGTGGTCGACGCCGATACCTTCAACCAGCTGTTCACGATGCACGGCACCACCATGATCTTCCTGGTCGTGATGCCGTTGAGCGTCGCCTTCTTCAACTACATCGTGCCCCTGCAAATCGGCGCCAGGGACGTCGCATTTCCACGCCTGAATGCCCTGAGCTACTGGGTGTTCCTCTTCGGCGCCATCTTCATCAACCTGGGATGGATCATCGGCCAGGCTCCTGACGCCGGCTGGTTCGCCTATGCCAACCTCACGGAGCGGCCATACGCGCTTGGCTTGAACACGGACTTCTGGGTCCTGGGCCTGCAGATCCTCGGTGTGGCCAGCATCCTGGGCAGCCTGAACTTCTTCGTCACCATCGTGAATCTGCGAGCGCCGGGCATGCGGTTCATGCGCATGCCGGTGTTCGTGTGGATGACGCTGGTGACTAACGTGCTCATGCTTCTAGCGTTCCCGGTCATCACTGTGGCGCTCACGCTGCTGCTGTTCGACCGCTTCTTTTTCACGCACTTCTTCGTTCCAAGCGGCGGCGGCGATCCCCAGCTCTGGGTGCACCTGTTCTGGATCTTCGGACATCCGGAGGTCTACATCCTGATCCTGCCGGCCATGGGCATGGTGTCGCAGATCCTGCCCACCTTCTCACGCAAGCCACTGTTCGGGCACGCCTTCGTGGTCTATTCCGGCATCGCCATCGCCTTCCTGTCGTTCGGCGTATGGGCACATCACATGTTTGCTCAGGGCCTCGGCCCCACGGCCGACGCGGCCTTCTCGTTCAGCACGATGCTCATCGCCGTCCCAACCGGGGTCAAGATCTTCAACTGGATCGGGACCATGCACGGTGGACAGCTGCGCTTCAAGACGTCGATGCTGTTCGCGATAGGGTTCATCGCCATGTTCATCATTGGCGGCCTCAGCGGAGTCATGCACTCCTCGCCTCCCGCCGACCTTCAGCAGAACAACACCTACTTCATCGTGGCCCACTTCCATTACGTCCTCTTCGGCGGTGCTCTCATGGGCATCTTCGGCGGCATCTACTACTGGTTTCCGAAGGCCACCGGCCGTATGCCGAACGAGGGTTTGGGCAAGCTGCATTTCTGGCTCACCATGCTCGGCATGAACCTGACCTTCTTCCCCATGCACTGGACCGGCCTCGACGGCATGCCCCGGCGTATCTACACCTATCCCGCGAACATGGGCTGGGATTTCTGGAACATGGTCGACACCGTCGGCGCCTTCACCATTGCCCTCTCAGTTCTCGTGTTCATCTACAACATGATGCGCAGCCTGCGCCACGGTGAGATCGCCGGAAACGACCCCTGGGACGGACGCACGCTCGAATGGTCCATTCCGTCGCCGCCACCGCACTACAACTTCGCGCAGATCCCCGTCGTCACCTCGCTCGACGACTGGTGGCACAAGAAATACGGCGGACACGGCGAAGCGGCCACCCACGGCGCACCAGTCCATGCCCCTATGGCCGGGGCTTCCGAGGACGATGGGCACGATGGTCACGCCGAGGCACATCCACACATGCCGGACCCCTCGTACTGGCCAATCATCATGGCCGCCGGCATGTTCTTCCTCGCGCTGGGCCTGCTCTTCCTGCCGACGGTGCCTGTTGGCACCTACATCATCTGCGCCTTCGGCTTTGCGCTGTTCGTAACTGCCATGTATGGCTGGTGCTTCGAGCCCGTCAATTCCCCCACGGTGGCTGACGCCGCCGCGGGGCACGGCATGGCAGGCGGGCACTGATGGCCGTCAGCACTGCGGCTCCGCACGCCGTCACGGAGGAGGAACGCACCAGCACTGGCCTGAACCACCGCATGGTGCTGATGTGGACCTTCCTAGGTTCCGAATGCATGTTCTTCGCTTCGCTCATCGCGAACTTCCAGGTGCAGCGCGGGCGCAGTCTCAACGGACCTTATCCCGACGAGCTGATCAATATCCCCTTCACGTCCGTCAGCACCTTCTCCTTGCTCATGAGCAGTCTCATGATGGTGCTCGCCCTGGCCGCGATTCAGCGCGGCGACGTAAAGGGCCTTCGCATCTGGCTGCTGGCTACGGCCTTTCTTGGCAGCCTCTTCCTGGGCGGCCAAGTCTACGAGTTCACCGGCTTCGTCCAGCATGGACTGAAGCTCAGCACGAACCTGTTCGGAGCGTCGTTTTTCGTGCTCACCGGGTTTCATGGCACGCACGTGACCATCGGCGTCATCTGGTTGATGTCCCTGTACTTCGCGGCAAAACGCGGGCGCATCCAGCAGCGAGACAGCCTCAGCGTTGAGCTCGCCGGCTTGTACTGGCATTTCGTCGACATCGTCTGGATCGCTATCTTCACCATCGTCTATCTGTTGAAGGTCTGACATGGCAGCACACGTCAGCGGCGAAGAGCACCATCCCAGCGAATCCGGTTACATCCGGGTCGCCATAGCGCTGTTCCTGTTCACAACCATTGAAGTGATCGCGTTCTACGTCGAGCCGCTTCGACTCCTGGACCTGCTCGCGCCCATCCTGCTGCTGCTGTCGGCCATCAAGTTCGCCACCGTCGGTGGCTGGTATATGCATCTCAAGTTCGACAGCAAGATCTTCATGGTCTTCTTCGGGGTTGGATTGGCGCTGGCGGCGACGGTGATTCTGCTGCTCATGACCCTGACCAGCGAGCTGGACCGGCCCGGAAAGCCGTTCCAGACAATCAATACCCAACCCACCCTGCAAGCCGTACAAGCAGAGGAGCAGACGAAGGGCTTCACGCCCAAATACGACCTGAAGTCCATCGGAAACGTCGAGCTTGGCCGTGAGTTCTTCGTGTCACGCGGCTGCACCGGTTGTCACCAGGCGCCGGGTATCCAGGGCGGCGGTCAGATTGGTCCTAATCAGGCGCACTTCTCCGAGCGGCCCACGATCGCCGGCGGCCTGCTGCCGAACACGCCAGAAGCCGTCGAAAAGTGGCTCAAGAACCCGCAGGCCATCAAGCCCGGCACGTTGATGCCCGACCTGAGCCTCAACGAGGATCAGATCCGCGATCTGACTGCCTTCCTGTATTCGCTTCCGTAGCTAGCCTGGGAGCACACGCATGCCCGTCACGCTGAGCGCGCTGTTGAGCCGTTGGGAGCTCGAGCCGAGCGTCATCCTGGGTCTCGTGCTGCTGGCGTGCGGGTTTGCTTGGCTGCAGCGCCGGCCGCGGTATCGCGTAGCCGCCGGAAGACAGGCGAGCTTCTACTCGGCTGTCGCCATCGTGGCCCTAGCCCTGCTGTCGCCGCTGGACGTCATCGGCGACGGATACCTCGTCTTTGCCCACATGGTGCAGCACCTGCTCCTTGTGCTGCTGGCAGCGCCGCTCATCGCGCGGGCCATTCCGACCGTGTGGGCCAGCAAGATCCGGATGAGCCCGGTCATCGCTTTCACGCTGTTCAACACCGTGTTTTCGCTTTCGCACCTGGAGATCTGGTATCAAGCCACGTTGGTGCACGAGTCGCTGCACATCCTCGAGCACGGGCTGTATATCGTCACCGCTATCCTCAACTGGCTGCCGGTGGTGAGCGCCGCGGAGGATCGCCGCCTGGCCCCCGCGCTGCAGATGCTCTACCTGTTTGCCCAGACACTGCCAATGTTTCTCGTGGGCTCGCTGCTGTCGCTGGCTTCCGAGGCCATCTACCCGTTCTATCTGCGCGCGCCCAGGATCGTTCCGCTCACGGCGGTCGAGGATCAGTCCCTGGCCGGGCTCATCATGTGGATTGGCGGCAGCGTCTTTTACCTGGGAGCCTTGACCGTCGTGTTCTTTCAATGGGCCAACCGCGAGATTGGCCTCAACGAGCCGGTGGATCAACCGGACGCCATTCAACCGAGAAGAGAGGACGTATGGATCGAAAGCCCGCGCCTATCCGCCTGACAGGCGCCGCACTTCAGCGTGCCACGTTGAGGTCCCGCGTATGGGGCCTGGCCGGCGCTCTGGCGGCGCTCGTTATTGCTCCCGCCGCCGCCCTGGCCCAGGCGAGCAGTGCCGCCTCGGTGTCCCCCGCCGCCAGTGTCCCGCCCGGCGTTGCCACGCCGGTTGGCGCCAATCCAGCGGTGCAGCAGCAGGAGCCGGTGAGCATGTTCGCCTATCTGCTGATCGCGCTGGCCGTGCTGTGGTTCCTCATCGCCGTGGCCGGCATCATCAGGCTCATGACCACGCCCGCGCGCGGTCCGTACGCTCAGCTGCCTCCGTCCGAAGCGGACCGCCACTTTCTGTCGTTTGGCATGCCTTTTGTGACGATCATCACCGTGGCCATCATCGTCGGATTCTGGGGCATCCTATTCTTGTTCATCGGCTCCTACTCAGAGGTCTACACGCTGGCCGTCGACCTGCTCGTGGTGTGCGGCGTCATGCTTATCGCCACCATGGCCGCCCTCCGGGCTAGCCGGCAGCATCGATCGGCGCTGCAGTGATGCGGTGATCAGCGCACCCCCTCGGCACGGCGGTGGGGCGGGCAGCCCGCCGCCAGTGGCACCGGTCGATTACGGATCGCCCGACGAAGCCGACGGGGGCAGCCGCGCCGCGATGTGGACCTACATCTGGATGCTGGTTGGGTTCAAGACGGTGACCACTGCGCTGATTCTGTACTACACTCACGCGTTCGCCACGGTAGCCATCATCCTGGCCCTGCATCTGCCCTGGATCGTCGGAGCCGTCGCGCTCCTCGGCCTACCCAGCGCCTTCTGGTACCGGCTCATGCGGGCTCGATCCAAACGTACCGAGCTCCTTCGCCAGGAGTTCCAGGTCGACCCACTGGACCAGACGGCCCGCGTAAGCGCTTAGCGAAGCAGCGCTTCCTGTCCGGCGTGTCGCGGGGCGGTGCGCACGGCCCCGCGACACGCGGCGCTTCCACCAGCCTGACGACTAGCGAGCAGCGCCTCGCATGACGACGAGCGCCTCAGGTGCGCTCCAGCCAGTGCTCGTAGAGATCGACCATCACCGTGTCCTGAGCGGTGCCGGCGTAGGCTGGCCACACCGCGTCCTGGCCGAAGCGCACCAAGTACAGCGGCACCTCGGGCAAACCATCGCGCCCGTAGGCCAGCTGCTCGGGGTTGCGGAAGGCGCCATGAACCCGCTCCACCACTCCCATGCGGCCCTGGATGTAGGCCGGTGTTCGGCAGTGATGGGCAGGGACATCAACCCGCACCTGCACCCGATCGCCAGGCTTGAACTTCATGTTCCTACACGTCCCGGCCGATAGCTTGAGCCACGCGGCGCAGCTCCTCTACGAGCGCTCTGAACTTTTCCGGCTTCAACGACTGCGGCCCGTCGGACTTGGCCTGGGCCGGGTTGTTATGAACCTCGATCAGCACTCCATCGGCGCCGGCGGCCACCCCGGCGCGGGCCACAGCCGGCACGTAGCGCCAGCTGCCGGTCGCATGGCTGGGATCGACCACCACCGGCAGATGGCTGGCGTGCTTGAGCACAGGCACGGCATTGATGTCGGTGGTGTTGCGGGTGGAATCCTCGAAGGTGGTGATTCCGCGCTCGCACAGGACCACCTGTGAATTGCCCTCGGCCAGGATGTACTCCGCCGCCATCAGCAGCTCCTTCACCTTGCTGCCCATGCCGCGCTTCAGCAGGACCGGATGCCCCGACTCACCCGCCCACTTGAGCAGGATGAAGTTCTGCATGTTGCGAGCCCCAATCTGGAGCATGTCCGCATAGCGCGCCACCAGTGGGACGTCGTGGCTGTCCAGCACTTCCGTCACTACGGGCAGCCCCGTCGCTTCCCGGGCCTCCGCCAGCAGCTCCAGGCCATCTTCGCCCAGCCCCTGAAAGCTGTGCGGCGACGTTCGCGGCTTGAAGGCGCCACCGCGGAGCAAACGGGCCCCCGCCTCCTTGACCGCATGTGCCGTCTCCAACAGCTGGCTGCGCGATTCCACGCTGCACGGCCCAGCCATGATCACCACCGGCAGCCCCGCTCCGATCTGCACCCCCTTGACGTTCACCACGCGATCCTGAGGGTGATAGGAGCGTGAGGACAGCTTGAACGGCTCCGAGATGAGCTGCACGCGCTCGACGCCCGAGAGCTCGCTGAAATGGTCCGCCAGCTGCGCCTTGTCGACGTCCACTTCGCCCAGCACGGCGATGACCTTGCGCTCCACGCCTGGATTGATGAAGGGGCGGAAGCCCGCGGACTCAACGTCGGCGACGACGGCGGCAACCTGCTCTTCGCTGGCGCCCATTTTCATCACGATGACCATGGCCTAAAGCATAGGCCGAATGCCCTCGCTCAGCAGGCGTCGGGCGGGCCTAGGAACGGCTCAGCGCGCGGGAACCGGCACGGACACGGCATCCAGCGGCATGGGGGTTGCCCGAGCGCTCAAGGGTGTTGGCGTGGCCGGGGGAAAGTTGGCGGGCGTAGGAAACGCGAACTGGCTCTCGGGCGAGAACTGCGCACCTGTCCAGACGAAGGCGTCGTCCTTGTAGCGCGTCGGGCAGCATGGATCCTCGTTGGGCCCGCGCACGGATTGCTCCTGCCACAGGTTCTTGCCGATCAGTCGAACCTGGCCGTGCTCCAGGTTCGACTGCGCGAAGATGGGCAGCAGCTGCCCCTTGACGGACCGCAGAACGGCATAATCGAGCGCCTCGGACACGCCTTCCAGGCGAGCCTGAACCAGGATCTGCTGCGTCCCATCACCGATGAGATCCAGCAGGTGGTAGCGCATGTCTATGTAGCGCTTGCTCGGATCGCTGGGCCAGGTGGCCGAGAGCGAATACTGATTGGTGTTCGGGTTCCAGTTCCAGATTTCGAGGTTGTAGACGAAGTTCCCCATGTAGTCGCCCTTCTGGTGCTGCAGCACCGGCGTGGGCGTTGGAGGCGGCGAAGGCCGGCGGTCGCCGGCAATAATCACCAGTGCCGGCTGGCCGTTGTTCTCCAGATCGGCGTACTGGTGCTCCTTGACGTACGACTTCGGCGTCACCACCGGGTTGGGGGTGGGAACAGGGGTCACCGAGCCGAAACCCACTGGGGTAAGGCCCGGGAACTGCTGGTTCGGCGGCGTTGGAGTGTACAGCAGGTTTGGATTCAGCGATTCCGAACTGCTCAGCGGACCGAAGTTGCGCTGGTTGTCGGTTGGCTGCAGGAGGATCTGGCTGCAGGATGCAAGGAACAGAGCGGCACCCGCGGCCAGCCACACCGGCCAGCGCAAGGTGCGCCGCGACCTCACATCCTCTTCCGAGGATTCCGTGGCTGCTAAGGAAGGATCAGATTTGCGAGAAGCTGATGCGCAGCGCGCGCTTCCATGCGCCGCATTCGCATGCGCCAGATCTGCTCGGCCATCCGTGACAAGAGCATGTTCATCACTACTATCCTCGACGTAAGAACGGATGACCTTAAGCGATTGTTGTGATCCGGGCAGTAACTGCGGGTGCCAAGCTTGGGGCTGAGCGCATTCCCGGTCGGTCCTGCCGTCATCGAGGTCGAGGTTGGAGACCTGGTGTTGATCTCCGCGGATGCCATCGTGAACGCGGCCAACGAGCAGCTGCTGGCCGGTGGGGGTGTGTGCGGAGCGATCTTTCGCGCCGCCGGCCCGAATGAGCTTCAGCGGGCCTGCAACGTGGTTGCTCCCTGCCCTACCGGACAGGCCAGGATCACGCCCGGCTTCGCCCTGCCGGCGCGTTATGTCATTCATGCGGTTGGTCCGGTATGGCGTGGAGGCTCACATGGCGAAGCCGACCTGCTGTCCGGAGCCTATCGCTCGTCACTCGACGTGGCGAAGGCCCATGGCTTATCGTCCGTCGCCTTCCCGGCTATCTCCACGGGCATCTACGGCTACCCATTCGAGCCGGCTGCAAGGGTAGCCACGCAAGGCGCTCTTTCCGTGCTGCGCGCCGACCCTGGGACGCTCCGGCGGGTGGTATTCGTGCTCCGGGAGCCGGATGCGGCGGAGACCTATGTGAAGCTTCTGGGTCAGTCCCTCGGTGCGCGCTAGACTGAAGCCAACCTGCTGGCCTAGAAAGCGAGACATACCGATATGTTTACTGGCGGCTTCAGCCACGCCCCCGAGCTCATCATCATCCTGGTCATCGCCCTGGTGATCTTCGGCCCCAAGAAGCTGCCCGACTTAGGCAAAGGCCTGGGGCAGGGAATTAAAGAATTCCGCCGCGCTACGACCGGCGAGGCCGACAAGGACCAGCCCGAAGAAACGCCGGCGACGACAACCGCGGCTTCTGCCGCTCCGGGCACCGACGAGGCGCATCCACCTGCTCCCGCGGCACCCACTGCCCCGGCGAGCGAGCGCAAGAGCCAATAAGCTCCCTCGCTTCCTAACCTTCCTCGCGCGTCTCACCGACCGGAATCGCCACCGGCACCCTGGCCGGGCGGCTCACAATGAGGTCAGTGCGATCCCGCGATCCGTCGCCTGGAATTGCACGCCTTGGAGGCGGTCGCGCACCGGGAACTTCGCGCCGTTGATCGTGACCGTCGTCCCCGGAAAGAGGTCGCCATGCACGACAATGCGCCCGGCTCGATAGCGGGCGATGTCCCGCTCGCGGTCCATGCCGGGCTTGATGGCGCTCAGCCAGTCGAGCTCGAGTGAGGTCGCCACACCTGCGCTCGAGCCGGCGCTGTTGCAGCGGATACCGTTCTGCGCCTTCGCTTTGCCGCCAACAATCGAGCCTCGACCAAGGACCGTCAGCTGCCCGTTAGAGCACACGTTGGACCTGACGATGGTGCTGAAAATCAGCACGTCGCTGCCGCTCCTTACGTCAGCTGCTTCGAGAAAACGCGCCGACATTTCACCACCGCACACCACCTTGCTGTCGCCGTGGCCGTGCACGCCTCCCCCAATCAGCACGTCATGCCCCGCATCGATGCTGGCCGCGTCTACGATGCCATCGACGCGCACGTTGCCGCTGGCTCGTATGGTGAAGCCCGGCTGGACGTCCCCGGATACGTACACGTCGCCGTTGAAGTCGACGTTCCCGGTCGAAAAGTCGACGTCGCCGATGATGGCGTAGACCTCGATGATGTCGATACGAGCGCCATTGCGCACCGGCCGGCCCGACTTGGTAGTCACGAGATCCGTCCCATTCGGCGCGACCACCACGTCCGTGCCGGCAAACCTGGCCACAGGTGTATCGTGGGCCGGCCTGGCCGCCTCGAGCTTGCGGCCACACACGTCGTGACCCGCTTCGCCCACGACCGCCGGTATGTAGCGTCCGACCACCGTACCGGCCGGCACGGTGTAGATCGGACGTAAATCGCGGTAGTCGACGGAGCCATCCTCGCGGACCCGAGGCCGCAGGCCGGCGTTCTCGTCCTCCTCGGTAAACAGGTACTCAACCGTCGAATCCCTGCTCGCGCCCGGTTCCTGGCCTCGCGCCGCCAGGATCGGTTCAACCAGCGGCTCGCCGGTCATCCGCTCGATTGCGACCTGGTCCATGCCGAACTCAACACCGGCATCCGCCAGCGCGCGATACACGTCCTCGGAGCTGACGTCATCGGCGGCCAGCGGCACGGCCCAGGCCGCCATGCCATCCGAGGTCAGCTTCACAAACACTTTGGAGCCGGGCGGCAACCCTTCCGGCACGGCCACGGAGCCGATGCGTATGGCGCCGGCCTCTGGTGTGGCAATGGCCGCGCGTACCGCATCACGCTGGTACTCGCTGAACGGCCAGCTGATGATGTGCTCTTCGACGTCCGACAGCCTCACGCCGGGCCGGTGCACCGTCAGGAAGCAGCTGCCATCGCTGCACGAGATCTCCCATGCTCGTCCACCGGCCGGCGGCTCAGACGCCTCGGCGTGACCGTCTGCCGGCGCTTTGCCGGCCGGTGGTGGCTGCGCCGGCTCCTGCTCCGGCGGCGGGCTGGCCACGTCGTCGGTCGCCACGTCCCCGGTAGACGCGCTGTCGTCCGACAACCCTTCCGACGGCTGGCTGGCAATCCGCGCCTCGAATTCGACTTGCGGCTTCCCCAAGCCCAGCACCCCGGTCCTGCGCGCGCCGATAACCTCGAGCTCGACCACAGCGGGATCGACGCCCAGGAATGACGCGGCCTTGTACAGCGCTTCCTCGACAGTCGGCGCCGTCACCCGCAGCGACCGTCCTGTGTCAGACATTCGCGAAAGTATATGAGAGCGCGCCGGCGGCCAATGACCCACAGCAGACGGCGGCGGCCGTCGACTACACCGAGGCCAGGAGCGTGTTTTGAGTGCAGGGAATGGTGACGATCGCCGTCTGGAAGGTTGGGATCAGGCCGGTGTAACCATTCGGACCACCCACCATCACCTGCCACTGCATCGTCAGTGGGCTGCTGATGACGGCAGGCGCGAGCGTTATCGCCGCGTTCTGCGTCTGTCCTTTCGCCACCTCGATCGATCCGAACTGGCGCAGATAGGTACCGGTAACGCCGCCGTTGACGGTGGGATCGATGGGCCCCAGGAGCTGCAGCGAATAGAAGCTGGCATTGCTTGCCGGCGCCCAGGAGAAGTCGATCTCGTCTGGGCTGGGGCAGACGTAGAACAGCTTCGAGAATCCAACGTTGCCGGCCGCGGCAGCCGGCGCGCCGCCGACCGTCAGCACCAACACGCCCACTGTCCACAGCCGCAGACAGCGCAACGCGACCGCCAACCTCACAGTCCAATTGTCGGCCACCATTCCCCCAGCCCTGAGCCCCTAACCCGTCACCCCTGACCTTATCCTTACAACCGCACATGAAGATTGCCATTTGCATCAAGCAGGTTCCGGATCTCGAAGCGCTGGAATTCGATCCCACGACCAAGACCATCAAGCGTGAAGGCGTCCTGAATCTCGTGAATACGTATGAAAAGCATGCCCTGACAGCCGCGAAGCAGCTCGTCGAACAGACCGGCGGGGGCGACATCACCGTCATCACCATGGGGCCGCCCCAGGCCAAGGACGCGCTGCTGGAGCTCCTGGCCTCCGGCGCCGACCGCGCCATCCACCTGAACGACCGTGCCTTTGCCGGCGCCGACACGCTGGCGACCTCGCGGGCGCTGGCGTGCGCGCTCCGGCAGGGTGACTACGACCTCATCTTCTGCGGCAAGTACAGTCTCGATGCCGAGACTGGCCAGGTCGGGCCCGAGATCGCCGAGCTGCTGGACATTCCCCAGGTAACCAACGCGAGCGGCATCGTGCACGAAGACGGCCATCTCATAGTCACGCGTATGACCGACGAGGGCACGGAGGACCTTCGCGTTCCCTTGCCGGCCCTGATCACGGTGCCCGAGGATATTGCTCCGCCCGCGCGGCCAACGCGGGCCGGACGCGAGGAGGCGGCCTCCAAGCCGTACGTGACGCTCACCGCGGCCGACCTAGCCGACGACCCGAACGGCTTCGGGCTCAAAGGCTCGCCCACCTGGGTGCAGGAGATCAGCACCATCGCCGTCGAGCGTCAGGTGCGTATGATTCCGACCGCGGACCTGGACAGCGCCGCTCGTGAGCTGGCGAAGGCGCTCGTGGCTGAAGGCCTGTTCCGCGGCTGGCAGGATGACGGCAGTGAGGCCGCCGTCGCCCCGCTGCAGCGCTCGTTCAGCAGCGACCGAGCCGTGTGGGTGGGCGCCGAAGTGTACGACGGCCGGATTCGTCCGGTCACGCTCGAGCTGCTGGGCGAAGGCCTCAGCCTGGCCGAACGGCTCGGCAGCGAGCTCGCCGTGATGCTGGCCGGGAAGAACGTCAAACCGCTGGCCGGCGAGCTGGCCGCGCACGGAGCGGACCGCGTCTATCTGGTCGACGACGAACGCTTCGAGTGTTACGACACCGAGCTGCACGCCGGGCTGCTGGCAGATGCGATTAAGCGCCTCAAGCCGTACATCGTCCTGCTGCCATCCACGCCCAACGGCCGCGACCTCGCGCCTCGTATCGCCGCCCGCCTGCAGCTCGGACTGACCGGCGATTGCATAGGCTTCGATCTGAACGAAGACGATCTGCTGGTGCAGCTCAAGCCCGCGTTTGGCGGCAATGTCGTCGCGCCCATCCTGTCCAACACACTGCCCCAGATCGCCACGGTGCGGCCCGGGGTCTTGCGCAAAGTCCGTCCCAATCCGCAGCGCACAGCCGCCATCGATCCACTCCGCGTCGAGCATCTTCCGGGCTCCCGCATCGAGCACCTCGCGGCCCAGGCCAGCGTGGGCGCCAAGGGCATCGAGCTCGAGACGGCGGACATCGTGGTCGGGATCGGGCACGGGCTGGGAGGTCCGGCGAACCTGCCGCTGGCCGAAGAGCTGGCAGCGGCGCTCGGAGCATCGGTGGCGGCAACGCGCAAGATCGTCGATCAAGGCTGGATGCCACGCCAGCAGCAGGTGGGGCTAACGGGGAAGGTCATCTCGCCGCGGCTGTACTTTGCCGTTGGCATTCGCGGCTTTTTCAATCACACCATCGGCATCCAGAAGGCCCGCACAATCGTGTCGATCAACAGCGACCCCGAAGCGCCGATATTCGAGATCTCGAATTACGGCCTAGTGGCCGATGCCGCCCAACTCCTGCCAATCCTCACACGCGAGCTGGCCGCCGCGAGACGGCGGGTGGCCGGCTAGGAGAAACGCCTCCTAGGCGACCTTCTCTTTCTTGCCGCCGGCGGCCGGCTTTGCCATCTCCACGCTCGCGCGCAGCGCTTCCATGAGATCCATGACCTTGGGCGAGGGTTTGGCTGCCGGCAGCTCGATCGGCTTGCCCTCGATCTTCTAGTGGATCACTTCTAGCAGCGCCTCGCGGTAGTTGTCGTGGTACTTCTCGGGCTCGAACTCCGCGGCCAGGGCCTCGATGAGGTTGATTGCCATCTGGACCTCTTTTTCGTTGAGCGCCGCTTTCTTCGTATCCTCGACCAACTCACGAGGGTTGCGAACCTCGTCGGGGTAGAACAGCGTCTCCAGCACGAGCACGTCGTCGTGGACGCGAACAGTCGCTAGATGCTCCTTGTCGCGCAGCACGACTTTGGCCAGGGCAATCTTGTTCGCCCGCTGCATCGCCTCCCTGAGCAGCGCATAGGGCTTGGCCGCGCCCTCTTGAGGCTCCAGGTAGTACGACTTCTGGAAATAGATCGGATCGACCTCCGGAAGGTCAACGAATTCCATGATCTCGACCGCGTGGCTCGTGCTGAGAGGGATGCTTTCGAAGTCTTTGTCCTCAATGAGCACGTACTGGCCCTTGGCGTACTCGAAGCCCTTGGCGATCTCGTCGTTCTGCAGCTCAACCTGCTCGTCGGCGCAGAACTTCTTGTACTCTACACGAGAGCCATCGGTCTTGTGGAGCATGTGAAAGCGAACGTCCTTGTCCTCGGTTGCCGTGTAGAGCCGGACCGGGATGGTGACCAACCCGAAGCTCACCGACCCCTTCCAGATAGATCTCAACTGCTCTCCCCCTTCCAAAGGGTGCCCGATGGACAACCGTGCCTCGTATAACGGGCACGCCGCTGGACCTGGTACGGCCCCGGCGCCGCATTTAGCGTACCAACGGCGCCTGCTTACGCCAACCGCGGCCTCATCGGCAGGGCCGTTCGCATCCCGCGCTCGGCGCCGATGAGGCGCAGCTAAGCAAGCGCCTATAATCCTCGCCGGATTCACCTATACGTACTAACTGGGGCGCTTTCCCTACGGTTGAGGGATAGCGTCTAGAGGATTCATGCGTCCTTTCCGGCATCGTCCCAGGGCTGCGCGCCGCACGACAGGGACTGCTCTCATGCTCGTGCTGCTGGCGGGGCTGCTGGGACAATCCAGCGCGGCAGCCAGCGGTCCCCTGGCGCTCAAGCCGGTCACGCTTTCGGATCGCCATTTCGGCGTGGCGGAGGCCTTCCGCACACAGCAAACCGACCTCGCCTACAACGCGGGGGTGCGTTGGGAGCGGCTCACGATGTCCTGGCCGCAGCTCGACCCGGGCTACTGGAACGGCGAGTGGTACCTGCCGTTCACCTACCTCGACTCGCAGATCCTGCATGACATCGACCTGGTGGGCATGCTGATCAACACGCCCAGCAAGTACGCCTCCGATCCATCCAAGGGATCTCAGGCCGTGCCCGCCGGCCTGTACCTGCCGTACAACGACCCCGACAACTCCTGGGGACAATTCGTCCGCAAAGCGGCCCAGTATTACAAGGGCCGCATCTACCACTGGGTGATCTGGAACGAGCCGGACATCACGCCCAGCGATCCGAATGCTGCCTACTACACCTGGAGCGGCAGCGTGGAGGACTACTATCAGCTCCTCAAGGTCGCCTACCTCAGCATCAAGGACGTCGACCCCACCTTGACGGTCGGGACGGCGGGCTTCACCTACTGGACCGACAAGCGCGCCGGGCGGCGCCAGTTCTTCGATCGGATGCTCGACGTCATGGCCGCCGACCCAACCGCGGCCAGCCACAACCAGTACATGGACTTCGTGACGCTGCACCTGTACAACGACCCGCACTCGCTCTACGACGTGCCCATCCTGTACCACCAGCTCATGAGCGCCCACGGCATCGATAAGCCCATCTGGGTCAACGAAACCAACGTGATTCCGTATGACGACCCGGTCAACGCCAACACCTCGCTCGCCAGCCCCGAGGCCATGCGGGCCACACTGAGCGAACAGTCGTCGTTCATCATCCAGGCGTACGCCCTGGGGCTCGCTGCCGGTTTGCAGCGCATCGAGGTGTACAAGATGAAAGACGGCGATAACGACGTGGTCAATGGCCAGGCGCTGGTAGCCGACTTACCGGGCTTCAGACTTCGGCCAGCCTACGTGTCCTACCAGCTCATCACGCAGTATTTCTCGAACGCCAAGTCCGCCAGCTATTTCAAGAACGGCGACATCGAGGAGGTCGTGTTCGACCGCGGCCAGCAGCGTGTAACAGCCATCTGGAGCAACTCCCCGCTGCCGGTGACGGCCACCGTGCTGAGCTCGGGAGGAACCGCCCAGCTGCTGGACAAGTACGGACAGCCCATGCCGTTGTCAGCCGCTCCTGGGGGTTACGCACTGCCGCTCGATCCGGCCACCAATTTCACCAATCCTGATACTCCCGGCAAGCCGATGATTGGCGGGAATCCGCTGCTGCTGATCGAGAATGGAGTCACCGCTCCCATTGGCTCCAGCCTCGGCTAAGCTTGGGCGAGGTGCGCAAAGCCGTCTTTCTGGACCGCGACGGGGTCATCAACCACGGCGGGCAGATTAACCGGCCGCACGAAGTCCATCTGATTCCCGGCGCTGCCGAAGCCATCGAGCGGCTGAAGGCAGCCGGTTACAGCGTCGTGGTCGTGACCAACCAGGGCGGCCTGGGCGAAAGCTTCGACGGGCGCGTGTTGTGGCGCCGCCCGCCGCTCAGCCGCGACGACCTCGAGGCCATCCACGAGGAGCTGCTGCGCCAGCTGGGACCGGCCGCCCAACCTGACCTAATCAAGTTCTGCCCGCACGCCACCTATCTCAACTGTCCGTGCCGAAAGCCAAAGCCCGGCATGCTGAAGTCGGCCGCCAAGGAGCTCGACCTGGAGATGGCATCGTCGTACATCGTCGGTGACCGCTCGAGCGACCTCGAAGCCGGCCTCGCCGCGGGCGTGCGGCCGATCCTCGTCCTCACCGGCGACGGCCAGAAGACGCTGGACGAATGGAGCGGGCCGGTCACGGCCGTCCCCTCCATCCTCGAAGCGGCGGATTTGATACTCGGCGACAGGTGATCGGGGCTCAGGGATCAGGCGGGCTGGCTGCCTCAGCCGACGCGTTGGGCGCGCAGCTGACCGCAGCCGGCGACGATGTCCACTCCCTTCGAGTAGCGCACGGTCGCCGGCACGCGCCCTTCTCGCAAGACCTTGGCGAAACGCCGCACCGCCAGCTCATCCGGCCGCTCGTAGGCGTCCCCTTCCACCGGATTCAGTGGAATCAGGTTCACGTGCGCCAAGCGGCCATGCATCAGGGCTTTGAGGCGTTGGGCCTCATCGAGCGAGTCGTTTATCCCTGCTATGAGCACGTACTCGAAGCTCACTCGCCGCCGCGTCTGCCGAGCATAGTCATCGCACGCGGCGAGCAGCTCGGCGATCGGGTAGCGCCTGTTGAGCGGGATGAGCTCGCTCCGCCGCTCGTCCGTAGTGGCTGCCAGCGACACGGCCAGGTTTACCTGCGCCGGCTCATTCGCCAGCCGGCGAATCGCCGGAACCAGTCCGCACGTCGAAACCGTCATATTGCGGGCCCCGAGACCGAACGCCTCGCGACTGTTGAGCAGACGAATCGCTTCGATCACGCCGTCGTAGTTGTCGAGCGGCTCCCCCATGCCCATGAACACGACGTTCGTGACGTGCTCCCCTTCCCCCTTGAGCACGCGTGCGAAGTGCAGCGCCTGGTCGGCAATCTCGTCGGATGTGAGGTCGCGCCGCCAGCCACCGTGGCCGGTCGCGCAAAACGAGCAGCGCATCTTGCAGCCGGCCTGGCTGGAGAGGCACACCGTGTTGCGCGGCGCCTCTTCATTCAGCCCCTGCTGGCGCATCAGCACGGCCTCGACCAGCTGGTTATCGGCCAAACGCAGCAGGGCCTTCGTGGTGCGGCCATCGTCCGAACGCAGCTCCTGGATGGGCTCAACCGCGCTCAGCGGAACCGTGCGGCCAAGCTCCTGGCGCAGACCGGCGGGCAGATTACCCATCTCGGCATAGCCGGCCGCCAGCCGGCGGTACTTCCACTCGCGCACCTGACGCGCCCGATAAGCAGGCTGCCCCAGCGTTCGCAGCGCCTCGTCAAGCCGAGCGCCAAAGCTCGCCGAGCCGGCCGTAACTGCCACCCACGGAGAATATCGTGGACGGCAGCACTAGAACACCTGTCCTAAGAACTTGCTACCCTGTCTGCAGGAGCCAAAATCGCCGCCTGAATATTTCAAACTTTTCGTGGGTCGCTTGGCCTTGACACCGCCTGGAAAGTGTCACAATAACCGCTCGTGATCGTGCTAGTGTGAGGGATTTTTCATGAAGGTCGTTTTCCTTAAGGATGTTGAGCATGCCAAAGCTGGCGACGTCAAGGACGTCGCCGATGGATATGCGCGCAACTTCTTGATGCCTCGGGGCCTGGCCAGAGCGGCTACGCCGGAGGCCCTGAAGGAGCTCGAAGCCCGCCGGCAGGCTGAGGCCAAACGGGCGGCGCGAGCGCTGGCCGAGGCCCAGGCGCTGGCCCACCAGATCGAGTCGCTCAGCCTCAAGCTCGCGGTAAAAGTTGGCGCCCAAAAGCGCCTGCACGGGTCGGTGACGGCCCAGGATGTCGCCTACCAGCTCAAGAAGCAGCACAACATCGAGCTGGACAAACGGGACATCGCGCTGGAGGAGCCCATCAAGCGGCTGGGTGACTACCAGGTAGCGGTGCATGTGGGCCACGGCCTGGAACCGAAGCTCAAGGTGGTCGTTGAAGAGGAGAGCTAGGACGATCTCCTCGACAGCGTTTCATCCGGCCCCTGGCCTCGGGACCCTGGCCGGCCATGAAGCATCCTGCCCAGCTCCGCTGCCCGGAGGAACCAGTCGTTGGCCATAGCGCCCTCGGTCATCGAGAAGCTTCCGCCGAGCAACGTCGACGCGGAGCAGGCTGTCATCGGCAGTCTGCTGCTGGACCGCGATGCGCTGGTCAAGGTCTCGGGCTTCCTGCACGCGGAGGATTTCTTTCGCAACAGCCACCGCCACATCTATGAGGCCATGCTGCAGCTGTACGAGCGGCGAGAGCCGGCCGACATCGTCACCGTTACGGACGAGCTCGAGCGGCGCGGCCAGCTGGCCGATGCAGGCGGCCTGGGCTACATCCATTCGCTGGCCACGATCGTGCCAACCGCCATCCACGTCGAGCATTACGCCCACATCGTTGAGCGAACCGCTCTCAAACGGCGGCTCATCTCCGTGGCCGGACGGATCGCCACCATTGGCTACGACGACACGCTCGAGGTCGAGGAAGCCTTCGACCAGTCCGAGCAGCTGCTCTTTCAGCTGGTCCAACGGCGCACCAAGGGCGAGTTCGTGCCCATCGACGGTGTCCTCAGCGTCTACTTCGAGAACCTGGAAGCCATCCTGGCCAATGCCGGCAAGCTCACCGGCCTGCCCAGCGGCTTCAGCAAGATCGACAACAAGCTCGGCGGCTTCCAGAAGTCAGACCTCATCATCCTGGCCGCCCGGCCAGGCATCGGCAAGACGGCCTTCATCCTGAACATCGCCGACCACGTAGCCCAGCACGCGATGGAAATCGGGGACCGTCAACAGGGGATAGCTATCTTCAACCTCGAAATGTCGGCCGAGCAGCTGGTGCAGCGCATGATCGCCTGCCGAGCCGGCGTGAACCTGCAGCACCTGCGCAACGGCAACATCCAGGAGTGGGAGCACGCTCGCGTCGTCGATGCCATTGGCAAGCTGGCACAGCTGCCCATCTACTTCGACGACAGCGGTGAGGTCTCGGTCATGGAGATGCGCAGCAAGGTGCGCCGCATCCAGGCCGAGCAGGGGCTGGGCATGGTCATCGTCGACTACCTGCAGCTCATGCACGGCAGCAGCGGACGGGGCAGGGACAACCGCGTGCAGGAAGTCTCCGAGATTACCCGTCAGCTCAAAGCCATGGCCCGTGAGCTGCAGATACCCGTGCTGGCGGTGTCACAGCTCTCGCGGGCCATCGAAAGCCGCTCCGACCAGCGCCCGCAGCTGTCGGATCTGCGCGAATCGGGCTCGATCGAACAGGATGCCGACATCGTTATGTTCATCAGCCGCGATCGCAATGCCACCGACCAGGACAACCAGGCGGACATCATCATCGCCAAGCACCGCAACGGCCCCGTCGGCGAAGTGGCCCTGCAATTCTTCGGCAGCTACCAGCAGTTCAGCGAGTTCCCGCAGGCGCCCGGCTCGGAGGACCGCTACTGATGCCTGCGTATCCTGCGTCATGAAGCCATTCGCGGGCTTCTCCAAGTCAACGGAGTTCACGCAGCTGCCCAACGCCTTCTTCGACCAGCTCCTACCGCAGATGGACGATCTGGCTGAGATCAAGGTCCTGCTGCACATCGTCGCCCTGCTGGCCAAGCAGAAAGGCTGGCCGCGCTGTGTCTCTCGCCTGCAGCTCTCTCGGGACGAGATCCTGCAGGCGAGCTTGAGCGCGACCGGGGACCTGCGCTCACTGCCCGACGTGCTGGATCACGCGCTGGAGCGCGCGTCACAGCGCGGCTCGCTCCTTCGTCTTACCGTGCGAGATGGCGACCGGGCCGAAGAGTGGTTTCTGCTGAACACGGAACGGGGCCGCGCGCTGCTGCGCGAGCTCGGGGCTCCCGGGGCCCGGGCAAACGAGCTGCGCGAGCGCCTCGGCAGCTCTGAGTCGGCGGAGCTGGTCACGCCCAAGCCCAACATTTTCACGCTTTACGAGCAGAATGTGGGCCTGTTGACGCGAATGATCGCCGAGGAGCTGATGGAGGCCGAGGCAAGCTATCCCGAGCCGTGGATCGAGGAGGCATTCCACATCGCGGTCGAGCGCAATAAACGGAACTGGCGCTACATCAAGAATATACTGGCCCGCTGGGCGGCCGAGGGACGAGAAGATGGAACGTTTGGGCGACATCCTGGCGCGGTATACGATCCCGACCACTACCTCAAAGGCGAGTTCGGACACCTCTTCCGCCACTAACCCTCCTGCCTGCCCGGTCTGCCAGGGCGCCGGCTGGCTGTACTACAACGTTCCCTCGGATGATCCGAACTATGGGCGCGTGTTCCCCTGCGAATGCACCCAGCGCAAGCGCCACGAGCGCCGTCGGCAGCAGCTGCGCGAGGAAAGCGGGCTGAACGCCCTCTCGCGCATGACCTTCGATTCGTTCGACTTCCGCGAAGGCGAGATCCCCGAGGAGGTCAGCCATAACCTGTTCGACGTGTGGGACGCCGTCCGCAGCTACGCCGAGAAACCCTGGCCCCAAGGCTGGCTGCTGCTCTACGGCAAGTACGGCTGCGGCAAGACGCACCTGGCGGCGGCCGCCGTCAACCATCGCATCGCCGTGCTCGAGCGGCCGGCCATCTTCGTCGTGGTGCCGGACTTCCTCGACTACCTGCGCGCAGCCTTCAATCCGCGCAATGAGACCGCCTCCGAAGAGTATTTCCAGCGCATCAAGAGCATCGAGTTCCTCGTCCTCGACGACCTAGGGGTCGAGCACAGCACGCCGTGGGTGAATGAAACGCTGTTTCAGCTGGTGAACTACCGCTACAACAACCAGCTGCCCACGATCTTCACCAGCAACGCCGAGGCGGAGGACGTGGAGCCGCGCATCCGCTCGCGCATGTTCGACAACCAGTTCACCGAAGTGTGGGCCATCCAGGCCCCCGATTACCGGCTTACCGGGCACTCGGCCGCTGCCACGCTGCTGCACAACAACGGCAACGCGGATCCGACACCTCAGGCAGCCTCTACCGCTCCCCGCCGGACGCGCCGCCCGAAGCCGGCCAGCTGAACACTCCCGGCCCTACTCCGTCCTCCGCAGCACTTTCAACGAGCGGCCGGTCATGATCACCACGCTGTTCGCGGCGTAGGTCGTGCCATTTTCGCCAGGCAGCAGCTCGGCAGTGTCCAGGGCCTGAACCCAGCTGCGGCCCAGACCGGGGCCTGGCAGCGTGAAGTCGAGCCGCTCGTGGTGGCCGTTGAAGAGCAGGTAAAAGCTGTCATCCTGGACGCGTTCGCCGCGGACGTCCAAGCTGGGGATAGCCGAGCCATTCAGGAAGACGCCGAGCGACTTGGCAAAACCTGCCTGCCAGTCCTCGTCGGTGAGCTCCCAGCCGTCCGGCTTGTACCAGCCGATCTCCCGGGCGGCGCTGTGCCAGATGGGACGATCCTGGAACCACAGGCGCCGGTGGAATACCGGATGATCGCGGCGAAACCGGATGAGCCAGCGGGTGAAGGCCAGCAGATCGACGTCGGCTCGCTCCCAGTCGAACCAGGACAGCTCGTTGTCTTGGCAGTAGGCATTGTTGTTGCCCTGCTGCGAGCGGCCGATCTCGTCGCCGCCGAGCAGCATGGGGATGCCTTGCGACAGGAACAGCGTGGCCAGGAAGTTGCGCTTCTGCCTGGCCCGAAGCTCATTGACGGCCGCGTCCGCGGAGGGCCCTTCAGCACCGCCGTTCCACGAGCGATTGTCGGCTGAGCCATCCATGTTGTCTTCGCCGTTGGCCTCGTTGTGCTTCTCGTTGTAGCTCACCAGGTCCGCCAGGGTGAAGCCGTCGTGGCAGGTCACGAAGTTGACGCTGGCGTAGGGCCGCCGGCCGTTGTGGGCGTACAGATCCGAGCTGCCGGTGAAGCGATACGCAAACTCCGCGAGGGTCCGGTCCTGGCCGCGCCAGTAGTCACGCACAGTGTCCCGATACTTGCCGTTCCATTCCGACCACAGCGTGGGAAAGTTCCCTACCTGGTAGCCACCTTCTCCCACGTCCCACGGCTCGGCAATGAGCTTCACCTGCCGCACCACCGGATCCTGCTGCATCAGGTCGAAGAACGAGGACAGCCGGTCCACGTCATGCATCTCGCGCGCCAGTGTCGGCGCCAGGTCGAAGCGGAAGCCGTCGACGTGCATCTCCTGGATCCAGTAACGCAGGCTGTCCATGACCAGCTGGAGCACGTGCGGGCTGCGTCCGTTGAGACTGTTGCCCGTTCCCGTGTAGTCCACGTAAAGCCGGGGATCCCTCGGGTCCAGGCGGTAGTAGGCTGCGTTGTCCAGTCCTTTGAACGACAGCATGGGGCCCAGCGCCGTGCCTTCGGCGGTGTGGTTGTAGACCACGTCGAGGATGACCTCGATGCCAGCCTCGTGCAGGGCCTTGACCATGCGCTTGAACTCCTGCACCTGGCGCCCTTCACGCGGGTCGCTGGCATACTCGTTGTGCGGCGCGAAGTAGCCGATGGAGTCGTAGCCCCAGTAGTTGTGGAGGCCTCGATCGAGCAGGTGCTGGGGATGGACGAACTGGTGCACCGGCAGCAGCTCCACGGCCGTGACACCGAGCTGCTGCAGATGCTCGATGGCGGCGGGATGAGACAGCCCAGCGTACGTCCCCCGAATCTCACGCGGGACCCCCGGGTGGAGCTTGCTGAAACCTTTGACGTGCGCCTCGTAGACGATCGATTCGTTGAGCGGCACGCGAGGCGCTCGATCTCCCGCCCAGTCGAAGTACGGGTTGACCACCAAAGAGCGCGGCACGTAGCGCGAGCTGTCGCGCCTATCCGGGACCTCAGCCCTTCCTGGCCGGTAAGGATAGACGGCGCTGTGCCACGTCACCTGCCCTTCGATCGCCTTCGCGTACGGATCGAGCAGGAGCTTGGCGGGATTGCAGCGGAAGCCCTGGTCAGGCGCCCAAGGGCCGTACACGCGGAGGCCGTATTGCGTTCCCGGCCCTACGTCGGGCAGGTAGGCGTGCCAGCAAAAGGCTGTGACCTCGGGCAGCTTCAACCGCCGCTCGTGGCCACCGTCGAACAGGCATAGCTCCACGCATTCGGCAACCTCTGAGAAGACGGAGAAATTGGTGCCCGAGCCGTCGAACGTCGCCCCCAGCGGGTAAGGCTGCCCAGGGCACACATGCAAGCTGTCAGGCAGGGCCATGGCGCAGTCCCAACGCAGGAGTGGTGCCGCTCGTTCGCTGGCCCGAACTTCGCACTGGGAAGTCGGTGTTCACCGTGCAGATAGTGACACAGGGCGTAGCATTGCCATATGGCCCGGTTCAAAGTTGGCGTTCAACTCCATCCCCAACACACCCCAATGCATGACCTGCGAAATGCCTGGCGTGAGGCGGACCGTCTTCACGTCGACAGCATTTGGACCTGGGATCACTTCTTTCCGCTGTACGGCGATCCGAATGGCCCCCATTTCGAAGGCTGGACGCTGGTCACAGCCATGGCCGTGGAGACCTCCCATGCCCAGGTCGGGACGATGGTCACCGGCAACAGCTACCGCAATCCGGATCTCCTTGCCGACATGGCCCGGACGGTCGATCACCTGAGCGGTGGACGGGCCATCCTCGGCATCGGCGCCGGCTGGTTCGAGCGGGACTACCGCGAGTACGGCTACGAGTTCGGCACGGTGGCGACCAGGCTCAAGGCGCTGGGCGAAAGCCTGCCTCGGATCAAGAGCCGCCTCGCCAAGCTGAATCCACCGCCAGTCGGCAAGATGCCCATCCTGATCGGCGGGGGCGGAGAGAAGGTCACATTGCGCCTGGCCGCGCAGTACGCCGACATGTGGAACACCTTCGGGCCAGCCGAAAACTACCGCCACAAGAGCCAGGTGCTGGATGAATGGTGTCGCAAGCAGGGCCGCAACCCGGCCGAGATCGAGCGCACCGTAGACGTCCGCCCGCAAGAGATCGAGGATGTGGACCGCCTCCTCGAGGCAGGCGCGCAGTATGTCGTCCTCGAGCTCGGCCATCCTTTTGACCTCCGCCCTCTGGAACGCCTGCTGACCCTAGCCCGAGGCTGACGATCGTGGCTGAGCGGGCGGCAGGCGCCGAGACCGAGCGGAAACCCACGCTCGACGTGGCGGGACCAATGACAGTGAAGGAGGCCGAGCGGCTGGTGTTTCATGCCGCCCGCAGTCACCCTCAGTTCGAAGCCGCGCAGCGGACCTGGATGGAGGAGGATCGCAGCTATTTCGTGCGCTGGAAGCCGGACACGACAGACCGCCAGCTGATGGTTATTGCCCTGGTCCACATCTACGCGCTGCCCGAGATGGCGTCACGCGTCACTCTGCTGCCGTTCGACCAGGCTGCCGAGCCGCAAATTCAGGCTGCGCTGGAGCAGTACGTCCAGATCCTCAGCGCCGAGCTCGAGAGCGAAGGCTTCGCCTGACGCATCGCCGGCGGCGTAAAGCGCCGCCCGAAGCGGCCGGGCGGCGTGTCGAATTGTTATACTCCCGTGCGGTCAATTTGGGCCTGTAGCTCAGCTGGGAGAGCGCGGCGTTCGCATCGCCGAGGCCAGGGGTTCGAGCCCCCTCAGGTCCACCCTACGACGTGCGCGGCGGTCGGCCACCCCCACGTTTTCACTCGGGTCACCAATCAGGCGAAAAAGCCAGCCGTCGCCTTCCACTTCCCAATAGTTCGTCTCGGGAGTACAATGCGCCCCCAAGGGACGAAACTAGCAGTGATCGAGCCGGTACTAACCTGTAAAGCTCATGATCCGTACGAGGCGGAGCCCGAGCTCACTGACGAGTCCCTGGCTAGCGACGCGCTCACCCAAAACTCCTCGTTTGAGGAGTTGGTTCGCCGCTACCAGAACCGCATCTACAGCCTCGCCTATCGCATGACCGGGGATAACGTCGAAGCTTACGACCTGACTCAGGAAGCGTTCCTGCGCTGCTATGCCGCGCTTCCGAGCTTCAACACGAGCCTGCGTTTTGCGCCCTGGCTGTACCGCATCGCCACAAACCTGTGCATCAACTTCCTGCAGTCCAGCCGCGTCAAGCGAGGGGGAGCGGACCCAGAGCTGGCGCTGCAGGTGCCCGATCGGGGCAAGCTGCCCGAATCGATCTACGAAGAGAAGGAACAGCGCCAACGCATTCATACCGCCATCCTGGCGCTGCCGGCCAAGTACCGGGCGGTCGTCATCCTGCGGCATCTGCAGGACAAGAGTTACGATGAGATCGCGACGATTCTGGATCTGCCTCTGAACACTGTGCGCACCCACCTCTTCCGAGCCCGTGAAATGCTGCGCCGGCGCCTGTACGAGCTGGCCATATGACCCAACACCCATACCCGGAAGAGCTCCAGCTGTACCTGGAAGGTCGCCTGACCTCACCGGGCCGCGAAGCGCTGGCGCAGCACCTCGAGCAGTGCAGCCGCTGCCGGCTGGAGATCGAGCGCTTTCGCGAGCTGGTTCATGGCCTGGAGTCCCTCAACGAGGTGGACCTGCCGCCCACCTTCGCCTCCGACATGGCCGAGGCGGTGTCCGCCCGGCGGCGCATCACCGTTGTCCCTGCACGCCGATCGCTGCTGCTTCAAGCAGCTATCGGCTGTCTCGTGCTTCTCGCCGGCTGCGCCATGATCGCGCTCACCGACCAGCCAATCTTCGACACGGGATCGGAGTCCTCCGGGCTGATGGACCTTCTCCTGGGCTCGCCATTCCAGATGTTCGACGGAGTGGTCGGCGGGCTGGCGCTGACGGCGCTTCTGGGCCTGGGCTTGATCTTCACCATCATGGCCTTGCACCAACCACCCAAGTCCGACTACCGCCTGCCCGTCGAACCGCGCCAGCGCCGCCGCCGCTAACAGCCCATGAGACCTCGACTGGCCATCATTGGGCTCATCATCGCCCTCTACAGCGGGATCATTCTCAGCATTGACAGCCTCGTGCTGCCCCGCGCAGGCATCGATGGCTTCGCTGTCATGACGACCAGCAGCATCCGGACGCTTGAAGCTATCGTCAACGGCGAACCTGTGCCGGACAGCGCCGGCCCTCCCCAGGGTGTGCGTGGCAACCTTGACGCCTCGCGTTATTTCGGCGCATGGCTGCGGCCATTTGGGATTCACCGCCAGGGTTTCAGCGGCATCTGGTGGTCACTGGCATCGTTCTCTGTGCTGGCCACGGTGGGCAGTATGATGCTGTTCTTCTTCCCGCGACGCATTCGCTACGTGTCGGGGCTGCTTCGTGAGGAGCCTCTGGGGAACCACGTCCTCAATGCCCTCATTGGCATCAGCGCTTATGTGGTGGCCTACGTAGTGTTGCGGCTATCGTGGCTCACAGTGGCGATCATGCCGCTCATTCCCCTGCTGGTCAGCGGGGTCTGGCTTGTCACCATGCTGGGAGTCGTAAGCGTCTCCTTCACGTTAGGCCGCCTGCTGTCCCTGCGTGCGAGGGTGGCGCTGCCTCCGCTGGTCGAAGCGCTCCTCGGGCTGTGGCTGCTGTTCGTGACCACCATGCTGCCCTATCTCGGCTGGATTCTGGGCGGGACGGTAGCCGCCATGGGCTTCGGCGCGCTCCTCCAAACCCGTTTCGGATCGCGACAGCGCTGGTCTCTGGAGGCGCTGGAGGAGCCTCCTCCCGAGCCGGAGCTGTCGGACCCCAAGATCGTGCAGTTGCGCCGCGCTCGCTGAAGCCCTGACCTTCGGCCACAGCTGCCGTGTCCGAGCCTGATTTCGGGCGGCTGGCCGCGAACGCACGACGGGTTTTGGTGGCCAACCGCCGGAGCGGGTCATCGGATTGGGACGGACGGCAGTTCGATTTCGTTTGTCCGTCGGCGCTTCGCTATCCCTTCCAGTGGCTGTGGGACAGCGCCTTCCACGCCATTGCCCTGCTGCACCTCGACGTGGAGCTGGCTAAGCAGGAGATCCGCTGCCTGCTGCAAGCGGCTCAGCCCGATGGGTTCATACCGCACATGGTGTTGTGGGAGCGTTCGCGCTTCAAGGGGGTGCTGGCCGGCTACAACCTGGCGCTGTCCAACCCCTACATCAGCGGCATCACTCAGCCGCCGGTTCTGGCGCGGGCCGTCGAGCGCATCTACGCCGCCACGCACGACGACCAGTTCGTTGGCGAAGTCCTACCGCCTATCCAGGCACTGTTCGAATGGTTGGCAGCCCATCGAGACGGCGACCGTGATTCGCTCTTGGCTGTCGTGCAGCCGGACGAATCCGGCCTGGACGCAAGCCCCAAATACGATGGCCCGCTCGGGCTCACGCCGGGAAGTGGATCGCTCGTCGAGCCGCTGGCCGCCGCCATGCGGCAGCTGTTCGAAGCCCGTGACAGGAGCGCTGAGGCCGCGCTCAACGTCTTCGAAGTCGAGGACGTCATGTTCAATGCCATCTACGCCGACGGATTGCGCTGCCTCTCGCGTTTGATTGCCCTGGTTGGCCTCCCCGACTCGGATTCGGATCGACTCGAGCGCCGTTCGTCCGCCGTCGTGCAGGCGTTGATGGCGAAGTGCTGGGACGAGGAACGAGGCGTGTTCTGGGACCTGTGCGGGCGGGAGGAGCAGCAGCTACGCGTGCTGACCGTCACCAGCCTCTTTCCGCTGATCCTCGACGATCTCGATGAGCCGGTAGCAAACCGGCTGATAAACGAGCATTTGACCAATCCCGCTGAATTCTGGACGCCGTTCCCAATTCCCAGCGTGGCCATTCACGAGCCGGCCTTCGACCCAGAATTCCGCACCCGATGCGTCTGGCGAGGGCCCTCCTGGGTCAACGTCAACTGGTACCTCTACTGGGGCCTGCGCGCTCATGGACACAGCCTGATCGCCAGTGAGATCGCCAACCGTACCTTCGATATGCTGCTGCGAGGAGGCCAGTACGAGTTCTTCAACCCACTGACAGCCGAAGGTTACGGCGCTCCGGACTTCAGCTGGTCATCTCTCGTGCTCGATCTGCTCGCCGGCGAGGGCAAGCTGGAGTAGCGAGCGCTATTCGATCAGGTAGCCGCGGGCGCGCAGCGCCGCCCTGGCCCGATCGAGGCGATCCTGGCTGGGAGCCTCCACCGTGTGCAGGTGCACGCCGCCGCTCAGCTCGGACAGGAGCGATACGTCGCCGGCCTCGAGCCGTTCCTGGAACTCACGCACGTCCTCGCGCGAGGTCATCATCAAGACCCCGCGAAGCTCACCGTACAACGAATGCTCGACCGTCACGTCCAGCACCTTCAAGCCATGGTCGACCATGATGTTGAGCTCGTCCGCGGTGTGCTCACGGTCGTGGCGACTGGGAATAACGGCCCGAATGCTGCCCGAGCCGGCCGGCAGCATGTAGCCGCGGGGCGTAGCAACGATCGCGCAGCCCGCGGCACGCAGCAGGGCGCAATCCTGGACAATGACTTGGCGGCTCACGTGGAGGAGCTCGGCCAGCTCGTGGCCGCTCACCGGACCGCCGGCCTGGCCAAGCACATCCAGCAGCCGCTGACGGCGCTGCTCGCCTGCCACGGCGTTACCCGATAGCCGTCATCCGCTCGATTGGCAGCCGCGCCCGCTCGGCTACGTCTTCGGGCACCTTCACTTCGAACTGCATGCGCAGCAGCGCGTCTCGGACCTTGTCCAGCGTGATGCGCTTCATGAAACGGCACGAAGCCCGTGGGTTCACCGCGTGAAAGCGCTTGTTCGGCGCTTCTTGCCGCATACGATGCAAGATTCCCACCTCGGTGGCCACCAGGAAATCCTGCGTGTCTGATTCCGCGGCATAGCGCACCATGCCCTCCGTGGACAGGACCTTGATGGGCACCGACAGCCTTCCTTCGCCGGCCAGATAGAGCGCCGGCGTGGTACAGCCGCATTCCGGGTGAATGAGCGCTTCGGCGTGCGGATGGTGCTGCGCCAGCAGATCCAGGCGCTCCGGATCGATGCCCGCGTGCACGTGGCACTCACCCATCCACACGTGCATCTTGCGTCCGGTCATGCGCTCGACGTGTGCCCCCAGGAACATGTCCGGCAGGAACAGGATCTCACGCTCCGGCGGAATGGCTTGCACGACCTGGATAGCATTGCTCGACGTGCAGCAGTAGTCGCTTTCAGCTTTGATTTCGGCACTGGTGTTGACATAGGACACAACCACGGCGCCCGGGAACTGCGCCTTCCACTTGCGAAGCTGCTGCGGACTGATGCTTTCGGCCAGGGAGCAGCCCGCGCCGAGATCGGGCAGCAGCACCTGCTTGTCCGGGCAGAGCACCGAGGCCGTTTCGGCCATGAAATGCACACCGCAGAAGACGATGACCGGCTTGTCGGTTCGGGCTGCCTGCCGCGACAGCGCCAGCGAATCGCCCGTGAAATCCGCCAGGTCCTGGATCTCGGGAATCTGGTAATTGTGAGCCAAGATGACCGCTTCGCGCGATCGGCGCAGCTCGCCGATCTCGGCGATAAGGTCGACGGTATTGGCGTTCACAGCTCGATCAGCAAGCTTATGTCAAGCGCTTTGACCGAGTGCGTGATCGCCCCGGACGAAATGAAGTCGACACCGCTGGCGGCCACCTCTGCCAGGTTCTCGCGGGTAATGCCGCCCGAGGCCTCCAGCTTTGCCCGGCCGGCTGCGATCGTCGCGGCCTGGCCCATCTCAGCGGGCGACATGTTGTCCAGCAGGATGACGTCTGCGCCCGCTTCGAGCGCCTGACGCAGCTCGTCGAAATTGGTCACCTCGACCTCGATCTGGGTCAGCAGCGGAACCCCCTGCCGGCAGCGGACCACGGCCGCGGCGATGCCGCCCGCGGCGCGAATGTGGTTCTCTTTGATCAACACGCCGTCGAACAGCCCAAAGCGATGGTTCCGGGCTCCGCCCACAGCCACCGCGTATTTGTCCAGGGCGCGAAGGCCCGGCGCGGTCTTGCGGGTGTCGAGGACGGTCACCCCACGGGCCAGCGTCACCAGCTCGTGGGTGGCCGTGGCGGTTCCGGACATACGCTGCAGGAAGTTCAACGCCGTGCGTTCGGCGCTGAGGATGGCGCAGGCCAGGCCCTCCAGGCCGACAATCGTCTGACCCGGTTTGACCTGCTGGCCATCAGCCACCTGGGGCGTCCAGATCAGGTTCGGATCGAGCTCGCGAAAAGCGAGCTCGGCCACGCCCAAGCCGGCCACGATCCCCGTTGCCTTTGAGCGCATCTCCGCGCGGGCGCGGTGGTCGGGAGGCACGGTGAGCGCGGTCGTCAGATCGCCGGTTCCCATATCCTCGGCGAGGGCTCGACGCACAGCGTCGCGCGCCGTGAGCACGTTCAACGCAGGCGCCAGCCGCTCGCCGCCCACGGCGGCGGTTCGTTCAGGGGTGGTCAACAGCAGCAGTATAGCCTGCTGTCTTGTCATATTCGGCTGCTGGCACAGCCGTGCCTGCCCGTATACTGGGCTGCGTGAAGCTGTACGAATATCAGGCAAAAGAGGTTTTCGCCTCCTATGGTTTGCCTGTTCCGAAGGGGGAAGCCGCCAGTACCCCCCAGCAGGTCGAAGAAGCCGCTCGGCGCATTGGTGGGCGCGTCGTGATCAAGGCGCAGGTACACGTGGGCGGCCGCGGCAAGGCCGGCGGTATCAAGCTGGCGGATAGTCCAGAGCACGCCCGAGACGTTGCCCAGCAGATGCTGGGCAGCACGTTGAAGGGCTTCGTGGTGAAGTACGTCCTGGTCGAGCAGGCGCTGCCAATCGACAAGGAGTATTACTTGAGCTTCACCCTCGATCGGGATAGCCAGAACATCATTGGTATCTGCAGCGCCATGGGCGGGGTGGACATCGAGGAGGTCGCGGCTAGCCATCCCGACAAGATCGTGCGCATGCCGGTGGATATCGCCTTCGGCCCGCTCGACTTTCAGCTGCGGGAATTCATCGGCCGCGCGGGCTTGGACGGCAGTAAGAGTCGAGAAATCTCCGCTGTCGTCAAGAAGCTCTATGACGTCTACGTCAGCACCGATGCCTCGCTCGCTGAGATCAACCCGCTGGTTGTAACCGCCGACGGACGAGTCATCGTGGCTGACGCCAAGTTCGACATCGACGACAACGCACTGTTCCGGCAGAAGAAGCTGGAGGTCTACAAAGACGCGTCGGAAGAGGACGAGCTCGAGGCCGAAGCGCACCGCCGCGGCCTCACGTACGTGCACCTCGGCGGCAGCGTGGGCATCATCGGCAACGGCGCTGGCCTGGTCATGAACACGCTCGACATCGTCAACCAGGCCGGTGGCAAACCGGCCAATTTCCTCGACATCGGCGGCGGCGCCCGAGCCGAGGTCGTGCGCAACGCGCTCGACATGGTGCTGCTGGACAAGGAGGTCAAGGCCATCCTGATCAACATCTTTGGCGGTATCACTCGCGGGGACGAAGTGGCCCGCGGAGTGCTCGAAGCGACGGCGACACTCGACGTTCGCGTGCCTATCGTGGTGCGCATGGCCGGCACCGAAGCGGAAGCAGGCCTGAAGCTGCTGGAGGGCACCAAGCTGCTGCCCGCGGCCACAGCGGTGGACGGGGCGCGCAAAGCGGTCGAGCTCGCGCGGAGCGCTGCCTGATGGCGATCCTGGTCGACAGCGGCACCAAGGTCCTCGTTCAGGGCATCACCGGGCGTGAAGGCGCATTCCACGCAGGGCAGATGCGAGCCTACGGCACCAAGGTCGTGGCTGGTGTGACGCCCGGCAAGGGCGGCGGCGAGCACGACGGCGTGCCGCTGTTCGACAGCGTGGCCGAGGCGGTTGCCAGGACGGGAGCAAACGCTTCGGCTATCTTCGTGCCGCCGCCATTCGCGGCCGACGCCATCCTCGAATCAGTGGCGGCCGGGGTCCCGCTCGTCGCCTGCATCACGGAAGGCATTCCTATCCTGGACATGGTGCGTGTGGCCCGCTACATGAAGGGCTCGGGCACCCGCCTCATCGGCCCCAACTGTCCCGGCATCACTACCGCCGGCCAGTGCAAAATCGGCATCATGCCCAACATGCTGTTCAGCACCGGCAACGTGGGCCTCATCTCGCGATCGGGCACGCTAACGTATGAGGTCGTGGATGCGCTCACCCGGGCGGGCCTCGGCCAGACGACCTGCATCGGTATCGGCGGCGATCCAATCATCGGCACGAAGCACATCGACGCGCTGCAGCTGTTCGCCAAAGATCCGGACACCAAAGTGACCGTGATGATCGGCGAGATCGGCGGCTCGGACGAAGAGGCCGCGGCCGAGTTCCTGCAGGGCAGCGGCATGAAAGTCGTCGGCTTCATCTCCGGCCGCAATGCCCCTCCGGGCAAGCGCATGGGACATGCTGGAGCCATCATTTCCGGCTCCAGCGGCACCGCTGCCGGCAAGATCGCAGCGCTGGAGAAGGCTGGAGTGCCGGTTGCCGGAACGCTGGAGGACATCGTTCCCCTGGTCAGGCGGCAGCTCGCATCGTGATCGAAGCGCCTGCCCGGTTCACGAGCTGCCAGGCGGCATGAGAATTGCTGCAGCGCTGAAAAGCTGCTTTCGATTGTAAAGTACATGCATGAGCTCCGAGATTGACTTTGCCCCGAGCTCTCATCTACGATCCTTTCCCGCAGATGCTCCGGAGTAGTGGGTGGAACTTCAGATAGAGGGCAAGACGGAGCACATCAAGCAGGGCTCCCACATCTGCCAGCTGTACAACAAGACCTCCGAGGTCGTGAACGTCGCGGCGTCGCTGATCCAGACCGGCGTGCAGAACAACGAGAAGTGCTTCTACGCCGGCTCGTCGGACGTGATCCAGGAGATCAAGGCCGTATGCACCCAGGCCGACCTGGACGTCGAAGCGGCCATCGACCGGGGCCAGCTGGTTTTTATCGACCGGCGCGAGGAGTTCCTGCAAGGCCGTCGCTTCGATCCGTACTTCGTCCTCTCGCAGCACCAGAGCTTCATCGCCAAGTCGGTGAAGGAGGGCTGGTCGGCAGCCCGCGGCGCGCTGGACATGTCCTGGGTTACCGAGGGCACCGCCACTCCCTCGCAGGTGCTCAAGTACGAAGCCGCGGCGGACGCCGTGTTCACCTTCCAGAACTCCCCCGTGGCCATCGTGGTGCAGTACAACTACGCCAAGCTGGCCGGTGAGATCGTGGTCGAGCTGCTCAAGCTCCATCCCCTGGCCGTCGTCGGCAAGTACATCAAGCGGAACCCCTACTACGTGGACTCCGAGGAGTACTTCATGCGCATCGTCAAGATCGACCGCGAACGTAGGATGGCCGGCTGACTTCGAGCTCAGATCTCTGACGTTTGCGGCACTTGACTGCGAATGAGTGAGCGGCGAATGGCGCCAGCAAGATCCGGGATATCCCAAGCATAGGGAGACCCGCCGGAACGCCGGCCCGGCCCACTGGCGCCAAAGGTGCTGTAACACCTTAGTAGGCGGGGAGGGGCCAGAAAAGACGAGACCCTCCTGATACTGCTTGGTTGGAACGAACAACCAACAGCGCAGGAGGAATCTCGGTG
>JAJPGV010000018.1 GCA_021325635.1 Chloroflexota bacterium | reverse complement strand
GCGTCTCACGCCTGGCGTCTCACGCCTCGCGCCTTGCGTCTAACGCCTCGCGCCCAACGCCTCGCGCCTTGCGTCTAACGCCTTGCGTCTAACGCCTTGCGCCCAACGCCTTGCGCCTGGCGCCTAACGCCTTGCGCCTTGCGCCTAACGCCTTGCGTCTGACGCCTTGCGCCTAACACCCTTGCGGCCCATCAAAGCCATCGCCATCGACATCGATGGCACACTGGTCGCTCCCGAGCAGGAGGTGACACCGCGTGTGCGGCGCGCCGTCGCCGAGGCTCAGGAGCGCGGCATCCTAGTCATGCTCGCCACCGGCCGGCGGTACGACAGTGCGCTGCCCTTCGCCCAGGCCCTCCGGCTGGAGGGCCCGATCATCGTCTCCGGCGGCGCCGCCGTGTGCCACACGCCCAGCGGCGAGATGTACTACGAGGACGTGCTCCCAGCCGAAGGGACTGCTGCCTGCACGGATCTGCTGTGCGACTACGAGCTGCAGCCGCTGCTGCGGGAACGCCACGGAGCGGGCCACCGCCTGTTCCTGGGCCCGGAGCACTTCGACAACGAGGCCACTGCCGAATACGTCCGGCGCGAGGTTCACGGCGTGGTTCGGCTGCCGCATCAGCACCTGCGCCACACCAGTGACGTACTGTTTGCCGCCGGCCTCTCACCTGACGAGGACCTGCTGCAGCGTCTGGCCCTCGAAGTGGCCAGGATTCCGGGCGTCGTGCCGATGGTGCTGCCGCCCGGTCCGCCCAGCGTCCTGGGCAGCCCGGTGTTGGACATCTTCAGCGCCGGCACCTGCAAGGCTCGAGCGCTGCGCTTCGTAAGTGAGCGCTTCGGCTTCGACCTGGCGGAGACCATGGCCATCGGCGACGGCATCAACGACGTCGACCTCCTCGCCGCCGTGGGCCTGCCTGTCGCCGTCGGCAACGCCATCCCCGAGGTAAAGGCTCTGGCCCAAGAAGTTGTCTCCGGCGTAGACGAAGACGGTGTAGCCGAAGCCATCGAGAAGCTGGTGCTCGGCGAGACACCGTCGCTAGGCGCTGCGAGTGCTAGCCCAGCGGTCGACCCTGGATGACACTCAGCGACAAGCACTGACAGTCTCCATCAGCAGCGTCACAACGGGACAACTACGCACCCACCAATCGTTCCCGAAGGGTGCGCCGTTATACTCCAGCCGCATGCGCAGGCGGCTGATTCCGGAGGGCGAGCAGGGCGCCGTATTCAAGGATTGGGGCGGCCGGCTGCCCATCGCGCTGATCTATCCCAACAGCTACCACGTGGGCATGTCCAGCCTGGGACTGCAGGCGCTGTATGGCATCTTCAATACCCACGACGACGTGGTATGCGAGCGGGCCTTCCTGCCCGACGACTTCGACCTGCAGCGCCGGCCCGAGATCCTGACGCTCGAATCCGGACGCGAGCTGCGCGACTTTCCCGTGCTCGGCTTTTCGTTCACCTACGAGCTCGATTACTTCAACTTTGCGCGCATGCTGCGTGCAGCCCACATTGCGCCCTTTGCCGCCGACCGAAGCGATCATGACCCGCTGATCGTGGCCGGGGGTCCGGGCGTGTTCATGAACCCCGAGCCCATCGCGCCCTTCCTGGACGCGGTGGTGGTGGGCGAAGGGGAGCCCGTCATCGAGCCGCTGTTGGACGTGCTGCACGACGCAACCTGCAGTCCGCGGCAGGAGATCCTCAGCCGGCTGGCCGCGATTCCCGGCGTCTACGTCCCCTCCCTGTACTCCTTTGAATACGAGGCCGATCACACGGTTGGCCGGATCCTCGGCAAGACGAGCATGCCCGTCCTTCGACAGACGGCCCACAACCTCAACACCTTCTCCACCACCTCAACCTTCAAGGCCCCGGACAGCGAGTTCGGACACATGCACCTGGTGGAGATCGCACGCGGCTGCCACTGGCGCTGCACCTTCTGCGTGGCGACCTACGGCTTCCTGCCCGTCCGGCAGCGTAACGTCGAGCACGTGCTGGCCGATGCGCGGCGCGGCATGCGCTGGAACGACCACGTCGGCCTGGTCAGCGCCACCATCTCCGACCACACCGAGATCGACGAGATCGCGGATGGACTGCGAGACCTGGGAGTGAAGATTTCGGTGTCGTCGATGCGCGTTCGGCCGCTGCCGGAAAAGCTCATCCGAGCCGTGGCCAGCACCGGAACCAAAACGCTGACGCTGGGCATGGAAAGCGGATCCGAGCGGCTGCGCCACTACGTGGCCAAGGGCGTGCACGACCGCGACGTCGCGCCGGCGGTCGACCTCGCCGCCGACTGCGGCTTCCAGCGTCTCAAGGTCTACTACATGGTCGGCCTGCCAACTGAGACGCGTGAGGATCTCGATCAGATGATCGAGCAGGCGTCGTTCATCAAACAGCGCTTCTCCGCTGCGACCGGACGGCGCGGCGCCGAGGTGGTCCTCAACGTGAGCTGCTTCGTGCCGAAGGCGCAGACTCCGCTGCAGTGGGCGCCACAGGCTCCCATTCCGGAGCTGCGCAGCAAGCTGGCTTACCTGCGTTCGCGCCTGCAGCCGAAGGGCATCGACGTGCGCGGCGACAGCCCCCGCTGGGCAGCTCTGGAGGCCACGTTTTCGCGAGGCGATCGGCGTCAGGCGCCGGCAATCCTGGCAGCCTCGGAACAGCCCGGCAATGCCGCCGTGGGCGCGTTCGAGCGGGCGCTGCAGGACGAGGGCCTGTCCAGCGACTTCTACGCGCGGCGCCAGCGGGACTACGGCGAGCGGCTGGCGTGGGAGACCGTCAGCCTGCCGGATGGTCCGGCCTTCCTGCGCAGCCAGGACATCAAGGCGACCGCCCGCAATGAGCGTTTCCGAGAACTGGTCCCGGCTGCGAGCTAGGGTCGAGGCTGCCGCCGAGCGAGCCGGACGCCGGCCGGACGAAGTCACCGTCGTCGCCGTCAGCAAGACCTTCTCGGCAAACGCCGTACGCGAAGCGCACGCCGCGGGCCTGCGCGTGTTTGGGGAGAACTACGTCCAGGAAGCGCTCGGCAAGATGGCCGAGCTTCCGCGGGATCTCGACTGGCACTTCATCGGCCACCTGCAGTCCAACAAGGCGCGCCACATTATTGGCAAGTTCAGCTTGGTACACTCGGTTGACTCGATTCACCTGGCGCGGGAGCTCGATAGGCGGGCCGAAGAGCGCGGCCTCACTCAGGCCATTCTCCTTCAAGTCAACATCGCCGACGAGGAAACCAAGTCGGGCTTCGAGCCAGAGCAGGTCCTGGACGGGGCGGCAGCCATCGCGGAGCTCCACCATCTGCAGCCGAGGGGCCTGATGACCATAGGCCCCTTGACGGAGCGGCCGGAGGAGGTTCGCTGGGTGTTCGCCGAGTTGCGGCGCCTGAGGGACCAGGTGAGCGCCCGATTTCCGAGCCTTCCCTGGACCGAGCTGTCAATGGGTATGACCGGGGACTTTGAAGTAGCCATCGAGGAGGGAGCAACGCTCATCCGCGTGGGACGCGCTATCTTCGGCGATCGCCCCAGCCGCTGAGCACCGAGCATGTATCTGGCGAATTTCGTTCAACTGCTGTTCAACGTGCTGTCTATCGCCGTCTTCCTGCGCGCCATCATCTCGTGGTTTCGGCTGGCCCCGGACAATCCCATCCAGGTCATCCTGGTGCAGGTGACCGAACCCATCCTGGCTCCGCTGCGGCGCGTCGTTCCGTCGCTGGGCATGATTGACATCACCCCCTGGATTGCCATCGTCTTGCTCAACTTCCTGGGCGGCATCATCGCCCAGAACATCCGGTTCTGAGGAGTCGCACCATGATCAGCGGCGGGCTGGCGACGATTTACGTCGGCGATATGGATCGGGCGGTGAGGTTCTACACCGAGACGCTGGGTTTGAAGCTGCAGCACCGGGCCGGCGAGGGCTGGGCCCAGATTGAGGCCGGCCGAGGGCTGGTGCTGGGCCTTCACGCTACGCACCCAGGCGGCCCCGAGCCAGGCAAGAACGGCTCGACCATCGTCGGCTTCGACCTCGACGAGCCGCTGGACGCGGTCTACCAGGCGCTGGCCGCGCGAGGCGTGCAGTTCCACGGGCCCATCCATGAGACCGGCTTCATTCGCCTGGCGTACTTCAGCGATCCCGACGGCAATCAGTTCTATCTGGCCGAGAACAAGACGCACTGAGCACGCCCGCTCCACGGGAACCGCCGCCAGCATCGGGCGCCGGCGGCGCCCCGTACTGGCCGGCTGATTGGTGGGCTGAGGACCGACCCGAAGCCCACGGGCTCAACGGCCTCTATCTGGACCGCCTGCACCGCTTCGCCGAAAAGGAGGCGGCGCAGATCGCGGCCATCGCCATCGTGCGCCACGGTGTCCTCATCTTCGAGCGCTACTACCGCGGCTTCACACCCGACAGCTACTTCACGGTCAACTCGGTCACCAAGAGCGTGCTGTCCGCGCTCGTCGGCATCGCCCTACGCGATGGCCTGATCGACAGCCTCGATCGGCCGCTGGCCAGCCTCCTCCCCGCGGCGCGGGAGCACGCGGAGAAGGGCGCCATCACGCTGCGGCAGATTCTGTCCATGACCAGTGGTCTGCCCTACGGCCCGGAGAGCTACACCAGGTACGCCAGCCAGGACCGGCTCGTGGCCCGCATCCTCGAGCGCCCTATGGCCGCCCAGCCAGGATCGCGCTTCCGCTACGAAGAGGACGGCCCTCATCTGCTCTCGGCGGCCTTCAGCCACTTGACCGGTGGCAACGCGGCCGTCTTCGCCCAGCGCGAGATGTTCGCGCCGATCGGCGTGTGGCCTCACCGGGACTATGCCTTCCTCCGCGACGCCGCGGCCGGCCGTCTGCACGTCCCGAGCGAGTTCGGCTTCTGGCCGTCCAACACCACCGATCCGCCCTGGAAGACCGACCACGAAGGGCATGCCATCGGCGGCGTTGGGGCCCATTTCACCATCCGCGAGATGGCGCGCTTTGGGCTGCTGTATGCCCGCGGCGGCCGCTGGCGGGAGCGCCAGATCGTTCCGCCCCAACTGGTTGCCGAGTCCACCATCTCGCATTCGCCCGGCGGGTCACCAATGTGGATGCCCTACGGCTACTTCTGGTGGATTCCGACGTGGCATCGCCATCCGGCGATGATCGCCGCCGGGTTCGGGGGCCAGGAGATCTACGTCAACCCAGCCCTCGACCTGGTTGTCGCCATTGCCTGCCAGCGCCAGCCGGGCGGTCCCGACGACAACAGCAACGTCCTCACCCGCTACATCCTGCCCTCGATCCAGGATTGGGGGAGCCCCTGAAGCCGGACGGTGCAGGTCGTCCGGCTTCAGGGGCATAGCCTGGTTAGCTGCCTCCCCCGGCGCCGGTGCTCGGCAGCGCCAGGGGCAATTGGAACTGCCCCGAGCCCGAGCTTCCGATGGTCACTCCGGCCGTAGCGCCTGAGCCATTCGAGCTCGTGGACTGCGCCGTACCGCCGCTTCCAGCTTGCGGACCGCCCGCTCCACTGGGACTTGGGGACGGTCCGCCTCCCGGCGTTCCGTTACCACCGGGGCCACCCATGCCGCCCGTCGTGGGCGGCGAGGACGAAGCTCCGGAAGGGCAGCTGCCCTGGACGCTCGCGCTGCCCGCCGCCGGCGCGGTCCCGCCCGAAGCTCCGGCGCATACCCCGGCGGAGGCGCTCTGCCCGGCCCCACTACCGTTCGCGGATGTCTGCCCGCTGGAGGCGCTGGCATTGGGACTGGAACCAGTTCCCAGCCCAAGCGTCGGACTGCTGTTCACGCCGGAGCTGCCGGTGCCGCTGCTCCCGGAGCTCACCGTGGTACCGGTGGTGGTGCCGCCGGCGTCGGGCGCCGTCGCGCTGGCCGCGCTGTCACCTCCCGAGGCGGTTGAGCTTCCAGTCGATTGGGCGCTGCCGCCCGAGTCGCTCACACTCACAGATTGGGCCGAAGCAATTGAAGTGGCTAGCCCCATCGACGCCGCGACCGCCGCAACTGCCCAGCACTGTCGTCCTTTCATGCAAAACCTCCTGTGCCTTGATCGACCAGGATCGATTTGGCCGGTCGGTTTTGCTAGGCGCGCATAACCCATGCCGAAAGTACCTGCTTGTAGCTGCCGGCTCATGCAATCGATTAGGTGTTAGAGGTAGGGGTCGGGGCCAGGGCCCGGGGGCCAGGGGTCAGGGGCCAGGGTCAGGCGCCAGGGTCAGGGATCAGGGGCCAGGCGCCAGGGGTCAGGGATCAGGGGCCAGGCGCCAGGGGTCAGGGGTCAGGGGATGCTTCGTTCGACGCATGACAGGCGAGAGGCGCCTTGGTTGGCAGACGGGTCCCGCAACCACACACCAGCGGCCCGCGCGACTTGCGACTAGCGCCCAGCGCCTTGCGCCTTGCGACTTGCGCCCAGCGCCTTGCGACTTGCGCCCAGCGCCTTGCGACTTGCGCCTAGCGACTGGCGCCTTGCGACTCCCGCCTTGCGCCTTGCGACTCGGCCTGCAGCTGCTCGAATAGGCGAATGCGGCGTTGGATCGCCGGGTGATCGTACAGCAGCAGCTCCACCCAGCGCGGCGGATCCACCTCGGCCAGGTTCTGGTTCGCCAGGCGAATCATGCTGCCCACAAACGCGCGCGGCCGAGTCGCCGTGCGGATGGCGTACTCGTCGGCGCGGCGCTCGGCCACCCGGCTGGCCCAGTTGGATATGGGGCCGAACACGGCAGTCCACAGGACCAGCAGCAGCCCCAGCGCCGGCATCCCGGCTGCGTCGGGTAGCGGGGCAACCCAACCGGCGGCGCCGATCCAGGCCATGCACGCGGCAGCCAGGCCGAGCGCGGCAATAGTGATGACACTCTGCAGCGCAATGGCCCGCCACACGTCGTGGTGCACGTGGTGTCCCAGCTCGTGCGCCAGGACGGCTTCGGCCTCATCGTGGGTGAAGCTGCCGGTCAGCGTATCGCCGACGACGATGCGCCTGGTATTGCCCCAACCCATGAGCGCGGCGTTGGCCGCGGTGGTTTTCTCGCTCAGGTGCATGGTGAACACTCCGCGCACGCGGGTTCCTGCCTTGGCGACCAGGGCCAGCAGACGCCGGCTCAGCTCTTCGTCGTCGAGAGGGGTGAACTTGAAGAACAGCGGCGCGATCAGCACCGGCGCCAGGTTGGCCAGCAGCACGGTGAACAGCAGTATCACGCCGGCCATGATCAGCCACCACCACTGAGGCTGCAGCCGGGCGGCCAGGTAGGTCAGCTCCACCAGCGCCCCACCGAGCACGAGCAGCAGGCCGAGCCCTTTCAGCTGATCGGCGAACCAGCTGCCAGGTGACTGCGTGGACAGTCCGTAGCCACGAGAGAGCTGATATCCGAGCCACGAGTTGGGCAGCTCCACCACTTCGAAGAGCACGGCCATGAGGGCGAACAGCCCGAAGATCGCCAACGCATTCAGCACGTGCGCGTGCGCGGCCGAAAGCGCGATCTGCCAGGCCACCAGGTAGGCCAGGAGCAAGAAGCCGCTGCCCAGGGCCAGCGCACGCTTCTGCCGCGCATAGCGCTTCGCCAGCCGCTGCCGCTCCGGGTCGAGAACCGGATCGGGGTCTATCACCTGTTCATCGCCTTCTCCAGCTCCTCGCGGGCGATCGCGCGCTCGTCCCAGGCAATCTTCCGGTCGCCGCGCACGATCATCGAGCGCTCGTGGCCCTTGCCGGTGATGAGCACCACATCGCCTCGGCCGGCGGCAGCAAAGGCGCGGGCCATCGCTTGGCGGCGGTCCATCTCTACCTCGTAGCTGCCGCCCGCGGCGCCGGCCTCGATCTCGCGTACGATCTCCTTCGGGTCCTCGGAGTGCGGATCCTCGTCGGTTAGCACGAAGAAGTCGGCCAGGCGGGCCGCCGTCGCCCCCATGACCGGCCTTTTGGACCGATCTCGCTCGCCAGAGCAGCCGAAGACCACGATCAGCCGGCCCCCTGAGGCCTCGGCCAGGGCGCGCCCCTCCGTCAGCACGCTCTCGAAGGAGTTCGGCGTGTGGGCGTAGTCCACCAGCACCCGGAACGGCTGGCCGGCGTTGATGCGCTCCATGCGTCCCGGCGCGGCGCGCACGTGCCGCAGCCCCTCGGCGATGTCGTCCTGCGCCAGGCCCTCTGCGTAGGCGATCGCCGCTGCAGCCAGCGCGTTGTAGACGTTGAAGCGGCCCAGCAGGCCGAGCTCCACGTCGCTCACCCCGCCGGGGCCATGCAGGCGAAAGACCAGGGAGCCCTGCCAGTAGCCGACGTCACTGGCGGTGAAATCGGCCTGGGCATCGATGGCGTAGGTCAGCGATCGGCCGGGCGCCGCCGCGCCGAAGTAGCGGGCGGCTGGATCGTCGGCATTGAGCACCGCCACTCCGCCCGGATCGACCTGCTCGAACAGCCGGCGCTTGGCGGCCAGGTAGCTTTCACGGGTCTTGTGCCAGTCCATGTGATCGCTGGTGACGTTGGTCATGGCTGCCACGTCGAAGGCGCAGCCGCGCAGCCGCTCCTGCTCCAGCCCCTGTGAGGTCGCCTCCAGCACAGCGTGGCTGCAGCCGGCGTCGACCATCTGCCGCAGCAGCTCCTGGATCTCGAGCGCCTCCACGGTCGTTTGGCGGCTGAGGTTCTCCCACTGCCGGTCCGCCACCTTAAAGTCGGTGGTGGTGGCGAAGCCCACGCTGCGGCCGGCGAGCTCCAGGACCTGGCTCACCAGCTGGACGGTGGTCGTCTTGCCATCGGTGCCGGTAACGCCCACCAGCCGCAGCGAGCGGCCGGGATAGCCGTGCAGCGCGGCGGCCAGGTCGGCCAGCGCCTGTCGAGTGCTGGGCACCACGAACTGGGGCAGGGGCGCCTCCACCCTGCGCTCGACGATGGCGGCCGCCGCGCCGCGGGCAGCCGCCGCGGCCACAAAGTCGTGCCCGTCGCGATGGTCGCCCGGCGCCTTCTCCTCCGGCACTCGCGGCATGGCCACGAAGACGAAGCCCGGCTCGACGCGGCGCGAATCATAGGCCACGCCCGAAACTCCCAGCGGGGGCGTGCCGATAATCACATCGGAGAGCAACACTGACAGCTATCGTAACGAGGCCTGCGCCTCACACATCCCGACTATTCGCCGCCGCCTGGCAAGACAAGCATGCTATAAGAAAGCGCATGAAGACAACGCTCCGCGCTCGCGTCCCGGCCATCGCGGCGGCGGGCCTGATCGTGAGCCTGCTGCTCGGCGCCTGCGGCGGAGGATCCGCCCTGCCGGTGGTGCAGCCCAGCAAGTTCCCCACGACCCAGAACCTGCCGATGCTGCAGATCACCAATCGCGTCATCAACCTCAACGCCAAGACCGGCTACCAGTACGCCAAGCTGTCCATCGACGTGCTGTTTGCCGACCCCAGCGGGCAGTTCCTCAAGACTTCCGGCGACAACCTGGCCAAGCTGCAAGCCGCCTTCGCCGCCGACAACAGCACCGTCATCAACGCCTTCAACGACGTGCTGACCACCGACGTCAGCCAGAAGACACCGCAGGAGCTCGGCACGGACAAAGGCAAGGAAGACCTGCGCACGCAGCTCATCCAGCACTTCAACGACCGTCTCCCCCCCGGCGGCCCCACCGTGGTCTACATCGACTACGTCGACTTCGTGATGCAGTAGGCCGCGAGGCCAGGCCAGCAAGAAAGGCCCTCGTCTAGACGAGAGGCTATGCCGCTTGCCTTCCCGCCCCTGGCCCCAGCCCTAGCGGCGTGTGGGGAAGGGGCCCAGGTCCCGGCTGCCGAGGCGGACGGCGCCTTTGTCCGTTATCAGCACGTGGTCGCCGACCTGGACCTGGCGGTTGGTCTGGCCAACGTCCTGGGCGGCGCCGCGCTTCAGCCGTAACGCGGGCTTGAAGTCGAAGGTCATGCCCGATACCAGCACGATGGGGTGGTCTTCCTTGGAGTTGTCGGGACCGACGCGAGGACGTGAGAGGTTGCCGATGCCGCTGCTGTGCAGCACCACGCCGGACTGATCCTCGGCGTTCAGCTTGTCCATGAGTCCGGCGTAGAACAGCGACAGCTCGCCGCAGGTGGTCTTGCCGGGCACAATCGAGGCGATCGATTCGGTGAACGCCTGCACGGCGGCCTTCATCGCGGCGGCGTAGTAGTCGTAGCCCGGCGTTCCGGCGCCGCCGATGAAGATCGAGTGGTTCACCTGGGCGCGATAGCCCTGCACGGTGTTGTCCAGCTCCTGGCTGACGATCTGGCCCTCCTTCACGGCATCGGCCGTAGGTACGCCCAGCGTGAAGTTGGCAGGAACGTCCAGTCCGAGTGAGACGCGCGTGGGCTCTTCCCCGGTCGCCTGGAACATGGTCGAGAAGGTGGCGAACCACAGCTCGGCCTGGGTCTTGGCCGATGACGCCGCCTGGGCCAGCGCCTGCAGCGTCTTCTCCCCGGCAGCTATGGCGCGTTTCACCGCCGCCTGCTCCTCGTCGCTCTTGACCATGGCCGCGGCGTCCACCGGACCAGGGTCCGCGCCCCATTGCTCGATGCCCACAAAGGCCACGCCCGGCAGGGCCTTCTTCACGGCGTCAAGGTAGGTGGCCGACACCAGGCCCTCCGGATCGAACCGGCTGCCGCTCAGCTTGGCCACACCAATCCTGGTGCCCGCCGCGTCCAAACCCAGGCTTTTCAGACCGTCGATGGCCCCGCGGGAACCGGTCTTATCGCCCAGGGTCATCTTGCCATCAGCCAGCCAATCCTTGAGCGGAGCCTGCCAGAACTGCATGTTGCGGCCGCCTCCGGTCAGCACCAGCGCCTTCTTCGAGCCGTCGCGCGGGAAGATCATGTCCGCGCTGGTGACCTGGCTGAGATAGCGAGTGTAGGCCTGGTCGCTCATGCCAGGCACGAGGATGGCGTCCAGGTTCCAGGGCGCCCGGCCCATGACCGCGCGCACCGCTGCCCAGCGCCGGTCGCGCTCCTTCAGGCTGAACTCCGGCTTGACCACCGGGAAGCTGCCGGCAGCGGTCGCCGAGGCGCCGGGGGCGGATGCGCTGGGCTTGGCTGCGACCGACCCGCTGGCGGCGGCCGGCTTGGCCGACGCCGGGGCCGAGGCGGCGCCGGAGGAACTGGCCAAGGCCGCGCCGGATGGCGTGGTCGGCTGCGTCGAAGGGCTGGCGGCGGGCTGAGTACCAGCGCAGGCGGCCAGCACGGGTAGTGCCAGGCCGGCGAGGCCGGCGGCCCGCAGCACCTTTCGGCGAGACAGCTGCATGAACGGTCGCTCCTGTTCCGGGTCGAGCTCCATGGAAACCTCCTTAGGGCGCTAACCGCCGCAACCTGCGCAGGCGGTCGCTATTCGCGCCGCATTATCAAGCAATCGCCAGCCACGGGTCAACCGTGACGTGGATAGACGTGGAGCTCACCTCTCCGCCGGTGGACCGGATGGCCGTATCCACCCTATCCAGCCCGAACTTGTCGGTGGTGATCAGGTGCAGGGGGTAGCGGCCGGAAGCGATATAGGACAGCCCGATCTCCACCGACTGGTAGCTGTGGCCGCGCGCGCTCTTAAGCGTGATGTACTTGCGGGTCAGCTTGCCCAGCGGAAAATCGGGCACCGTCGGTGTGCCCTGCGCCACCATGACGCCGCCCTTGTGCTTGAGGATGTCGATGGCGTCGACGATCACCTGCGTCCCGCGCGCATTGGTGGTATCGACCACGGAATCGACCCCGCGGCCATCGGTGAGGTCGGCGATCCGCTGGCGCAGGTCTTCGGCTTGAATGTCGATCGTGGCGTCGGCGCCCAGCTGGCGGGCAATGTCCAGGCGGTAGCCGTCGCGGCCGGTGCCGGTGACGATCACCTTGTGGGCGCCGGAGGCCCGGGCGGCCACGACGCAGGCCAGCCCCTGCTGGCCCGGGCCCATGATGACGACGGTCTTGCCGGGGCCGGCCTCCCCTTCGACGCAGGCCCACTGCACGCCGTTGCCCATCGGCAGCGCCATCGCCAGCTGCTCCAATGGCGGACCAGAGGGCACGCGATGCATGACCGTTTGCGGCGGCAGGTAGAGGTACTGGCTGAAGCCGCCCCACAGCCCGGGATCCCGCTGCAGCGGCGTCGAGCCGAAGCGCAGGTTATTGGGATCGAAGAAGTGGTCGGCCGTCTTGCACAGCCGGTACTCGCCAACGTGGCACCACTCGCAGTGCCAGCACGGCAGGTACTCCTCGATCGCCACCCGGTCGCCTTCACGCACGCCCCAGCGCTCGGCGGCCACACGGCCCACCTTGGCGATGACACCAACGTTCTCGTGCCCCATGATCAGGTGGCCGCGGTCCTCCCTGGGATAGCTCATCACGTCGCTGCCGCAGATGCCGGCGGCCTCGACCTTCAGCAAGCCGGCTTCGGGAGGGATGTCCGGCAGCTCGAGCTCCCTGAGCTCCGTCTGCTTCGGCCCAATCTTGACGGCGGCCAGCACCTTATCAGCCATTTGCACGCTCCTCGTTATTCAGCTGTTTCGCGGCGTCGTTCGTCGCGCGCCGGCCGGCGGCCATTCCGAACCATGTAGCACGGGGGCTTGTCCCCCGCCCATCATCGTTTGCCATCCAGCCCATTTGTCCGCGCAACCAGAGCGGGGCGCAAGGCCCCGCGCTACACCCTCGCAGACGAGCCGGCCGGCGGGCCATTCCGAACCATGTAGCACGGGGGCTTGTCCCCCGCCCGTCATCGTTCGCCATCCAGCCCATTTGTCCCCGCAACCACGGCGGGGCGCAAGGCCCGCGCTGCACCCTCGCGGACGAGCCGGCCGGCGGGGACACCTACAGCCAGTGGGCGAAGCCCATGGCGCAGCCGACGCCGTTGGTGGTGCGGTACAGCGGCTGGTACTCGATCACCCGACCCGCCTTGCCGGCCATAGCCGCGATGACGGACCAGTTCCTGATTTCCGAGCTGCCGCCGGTGAGGTCGTCGGGCGCCATGCGCTCCATATACGTCAGGTCGTTGTCCTCGATCGCCTTGATGAACTCGTGGTCCAGGGACTCCACGATCTTCGTATGAGTAAGCCCGCCGGAGGCTACCGCCAGCACGCGGCGCGATTCGGGGAACTGGGCGATGACCTTGCGCAGCGCGTGGCCGAACTGCACGCAGCGGCGCGGCGACGGAGCCGGCGGATAGTAGGTATTGACCAGCACCGGCACCACGGCCCGGGACGCGTCCGGCGTGAGGAACTTGAGCACGCGGGCGAAGGCATGGCCCAGCCCGCCCTCGTAGCTGGTCTTCAGCGAATAGGCCGGGTCGAAGCCCTCCTCCATGAGCTGGTCCACCAGCCAGCGCGCGAGCGAGGAGTCCACGCGATAGCAGGTGCGGTTGTCGCTGAGCTTCTCGTCGAGGTAACGCAGACTGATGCTGGCCTCGGCTTCCTCACCCATGAAGACGGTGAAGGGCGGCATGCCCTGCTCGCGGAAATTCTCGTGCTGATCGTCGCCCACGAGCACGACCGTGTCGGGATTCAGCTCGGCCAGCTTGTCCCGCAGCTGAGCGATGGCGTCCTGGCACTTCTGCCACTTACGCCAGCGATCCTCATTCGTCTCGAGCTTGAGCTCCGGCCGCTCCGGCAGCGGGTCCCAGTCGCGGGTGTTGAGCAGATGCCATTGATCCGGGTCGAGCATCAGCTGTGGCGCATGCGACATCGCCAGGCAGCCTACGATTTCAGCCATTTCGCATTCCCTCCAAGCAGTCCAGAGATTTCCCGCTGTTCGCTATGGCGCGGCCGTCCCGTCGCGTACGCTGGCGAAGTAGCCCGACACCGCGTCGGAGATCGTCTTGGCCACGTTGATGCCCCCTCGCCGGGGCTCGGCGTCGATGCGGTTGCCGTCATAGCCCACATAGCCGTAGCTTACGGTGACACGGCCATCGGCCGCCGGACCGGTGTTGAAACCGCCCAGCACCGGGATGCTCACGGCCTTGGCGATCGCGCCCACGATCTCATTGCCCACGTTGGTGCAGTCGAACATCGAGGCACCGGCCTCTTCCAGCATCTTGGCCTGGCTGACCAGGGTGTCCTTCATCTTGGCGCGGATGTCGTCGGTGATGCTCTCGAAGCCGCCGAACTGCTGCGTCGTCTGCGGCGTGAAGCCGAACTGGGCCCACACCGGGATGCCGGCGCGGGCGATGGCTCGCACCGCCTCCGGGTTCTCGGCCGCGCCGTCGACCTTGACCATCTCAGCCCGGCCCTCTTTCACCAGCCGTATAGCCGCGCGGACGGCGGAATCCGGCCCTTCCTGTATCGGACCGAAGGGCAGGTCGCAGTTCACCACCGCGTGCTCGACCGCCTGCGTCACCGCGTAGCAGCACTGGATCATCTGCTCCATGGTGGTCTCGTAATGCGTCACCTGCCCGAGGAAGCGCATGCCCACGCTGTCGCCAACCGAGATGAGGTCCGCGCCTGCCTTATCCAGGATCTTGGCCATGTTGTACTCGTAGGCCACCATCGCCGCGATCTTCTTGCCGTCGCGCTTCATCTGCTGCAGCGCAGCGACCGTCAGCTTTGCCAAATTGCTTTCTCCCTGCTGTTTCTTTTCCCGGCTAGAGGCGGAACAGGCGCTGCATGTTTCCGCCCAGAATGTTCTCCTTGTCCCGGTCTGACAGGCCATCCATGCGCTCGATACCAGCCGCGGTATTGGGGAACGTCGATGGAGCGTGGGGATAGTCGCTGCCGATGATGAAATTCTCGCTGCCAATGGCGGCCACGCTCTGCGGCAGGCAGAACTCGTCCGGCTCCACGGCCACGAAGCAGGCTTCGCGGATCATCTCGCTGGGCGGACGCGAGCAGCGGGCGCACTGCGGCTCCACTCTGTAGACGCGATCGAGCGTGTACATGGTGTATGGCAGGAAGGACCCGCCCGCCTCGAAGAAGCAGAACTTGAGCTTGGGGAACTGTTCCAGCACCCCGCCCAACGTGAGGCTGGCCATGCCCATCATGTACTCGAAGGCAAAGCCCAGGTAATTGCTGACGTGCAGCCGGCGCATGCGCTCCCAGCCGAGCGTGTAGGTGCGCACCAGGTGCTCGCTCACCTGGCATGGAAACGGGTTGTGGTGCACGTACAGCACCGCCTCGAGCTCGTTCATCTTCTTCCAGAAAGGGAACAGCTCCACGCTGTCGTAGTTGCGTCCAACCCAGTTGCCGTTGATGGTCACCGCGCGCAGGCCCAGCTCGCACACGGCGTACGCTGCTTCGCGGCAGGATTCCTCCACGTCCCCAAAGGGCACGATGGCCGTGCCGATGAGCCGATCGGGGAAGCGCTTCTGGGCGTCGGCGGCCGCCAGGTTATAGGCTCGGCAGAGCGCCATGCGCAGGCCGGGCTCCATATCGGGGCCCAGGGGGGAACCAAACGGATTGGCGTAGATGCCGTGCGGGATGAGCACCTGCATGTCGAAACCGGTCTGCGGCAGCAGCTCTACGCGCTCGGCCGGATCGGCGAGACCGATCGCCCCCTTGCGCGGCTGAATCCTGCTCGCTTCCTTACCGGCGGCCGTCGCTCGAAAGCCGCCGCGCCGAGCGTCGGGATCGGCCAGCACCTGGGCGTCACGCTCGATGATTCGGAGCGCCTCGGGACTAAAGCCCGGCAGGACGTCGTCCAGGCCGTCCAGCTCACAGGGCGGCAGGAAGTGGCTGTCGGCGTCTATGCGTTTCATGCGTGCTCCTCCCGTTCGGCATCCTGTCGAGCGGGGCCATAGGCTCAGTTCGGCGGACAGTCGTAGCTCGGCGCCGCCCCACGAGCGGAACGACTACCGGTCAGCCGCATTATAAGGACTCGCCTCCTCGCCAAACGCTATCACCGCCCCGAACGGAGGACGGCCAGGCTGTGCGATCTTGCAACGAACCTGACACACCCTTGTGCGGCCGCCAGGGATAGCTTGGGATAGAGCGATAGGGCTAGGCAATCCGAATCCATACCAGCCACTGCCCAGCCTGTCGGGGAGGGAACGATGATGGAGCACAAACCGAGCAGCCGTACTGAGGTGGTTGTTCAAACGCGCGGCGCGGCCGAGACCGCCGGCGAAGCCCAGTCGCGGCGGCGAAATCCGGCTCGAGCGCTCAGCGCTCTGCACAACTTCGCCAGCGCCGCGGGCGAAATCCTCGAGCCCGTTGCGCTGGGCCAGCTGGTCGTGGATAGCGCTCATGACCTCCTCGCCATCGACAACGTGGCGCTGTATCAGGCAGACCCGGAAGCAGGCGTGCTGAGGCTCCTGGCCGAGAGCGGCCCCAAGCGAGCCGAAGCCGATCTGCAGGTCCAACCGGGCGCAGGCCTGGTGGGCCAGGCCTATGAGACCGGCCGCCCGGTCGTCGTGCCGGACTATCCCAACTGGCCAGGCGCGCGGCGCCGCGCTCATTTGCAGGGCCTGCAAAGCGCGCTGGCAGTCCCCCCCCGCATGTGCGACCGGCCCCTCGGAGCGCTGGTAGCGCTGAGCTTCAGCCATCGAGCGTTCAAGCCACAGCACGTGCGTCTCCTGGAGCTGCTCGCTGCCCAGGTCGCGCCCTTGCTGGAAGCATCGAGACTGCAGGCCGACTCAGAGCAGCGGCGCGTGCAAGCCGAAGCGATGGCTGAGCTCGTGCGCGAGGGTGCGGCCTCACCCTGTCCTGACAAGATCATCAATCTCATCTGCGAGCGAGCGACCAAGCACGTCGGCGCGGATTACGCCGGCGTGCGCATCGTCGACGAAGCAGGCAACGTGGTCTGGCGCGGCATGTGGGGCAACCGTTCCGATGCCTGGACCAGGCCTCGGCGGGCACGCCACCTGGGAAGCGCCACCAAAGCCGTGCAGACCGGACGCACGTTCATCACACGCACCCAGGACGCTATAGACCAAGGGCTCGCCATCGATCCGACCTCGGTGAGGGCGAACGAGGGCGGACTGGTAGAGCTGGCCACGCCGCTCACCTTCCTCGGCCGTGTCCTGGGAGCCCTCGTGCTGGGGTGGCGCACGGAAGTCATTCCCAGCCAAGCCCAGGTCAGGCTGGCCGAAGCCCTAGCGGCCTACGGAGCAGCGGTGCTGGACAATGCCCAATCCCGCGTGGAATCCGAAGCGAAACGGGCCGAGGCAGAAGCGCTGGCCAATCTGGTCCGCGATTGCGCCGCCGGCAACGACCTCAACCGCGCCATCAGCTTGATCTGCGAACGGGGCTCGCAGCTCCTCAAAGCCCAGTATTTCGGGATCCGGCTGATTCGAGAGGATCGCGGCATCTGGTGGTACGAATCCCGCAGCGGTCGCGCAGCCAAGTGGCTGCCCAAGGCCCCAGGCAGTGGGATCGGAGCCACTTCCAAAGCAGTCGCGGAGCGGCGTACTGTGCTCATCGAGCGGCTGGACAGGAATGCCTTCGAGGGCCGAAGGTCTATCAACCAAACGAAGGGAACGGTGCTGGCCACCCCAATGATCGGCAGCTCGGAGCCGTTGGGGGCCATCAGAATCGGCTGGCAGGAGGACGTCTCCCCAACACCGTCGCAAATCAGGCTGGCCGAAGCGCTGGCCAGCTACGCGGCGGTCATGCTGGAAAACGCCCATGCCCAGGCCACCCTGGCGGAGCAGGCGTTATACGACAGCCTGACCGGACTTCCGAACAGACGCCTCCTCCAGGACCGTCTCAGCCAGGCCATTCTGTCCGCCCAGCGCGGGGATCGCCGCACGGCGCTGCTGCTGCTCGATCTCGACAGATTCAAGGAAGTCAACGACACGCTCGGCCACGCGGCGGGCGACCGCCTGCTCCAGGAGATTGGCCGGCGGCTGCAGTCGGTCCTGCGCAAATCCGATACGGTTGCCCGGCTGGGGGGAGATGAGTTCGCCATCCTGTTGACACCGGTCCAACGCTCGGAGGGGGCCGCGATCGTGGCGGCCAAAGTGCTCGAGGTCCTGAGCGCGCCAATCGTGCTGCAGGACCGTCCAATCCGGATCGACGGCAGCATCGGCATCGCCCTGTGCCCGGAACATGGCGGCGACGCCGAGACGCTGCTGCGACACGCGGACGTGGCGATGTATGCCGCCAAGCAGGCCCACGAAGGCTACGTGCGCTACGACCCCAAAATGGATTCCGAAACCGCGGGACGCCTGATGCTGGCGTCCGACCTCGGCCAGGCGGTCGCCCTGGATCAGCTGATGCTCGAATTCCAACCCCGGCTGGACCTGGCGTCGGGCCAGCCCGATGGCATGGAAGCGCTGGTCCGCTGGCGCCACCCTGAGCTGGGCATCGTCCCTCCCGATCAGTTCATTCCGCTGGCCGAGCAAACCGGCTCGATCCGGCAGCTGAGCCGCTGGGTGCTGGATGCGGCCTTCCGCCATCGAGAGACGCTCAGCGTGCGCGGCGTGGAGCTGCCGGTGGCAGTCAATCTCTCCATGCTGGATCTGCACGATCCGCTCCTGACCAGCTACATGGGGCAGCTCATGGAGCGCTGGAAGCCGGCCAAAGGCCAGCTGGTGGTGGAGATCACCGAAAGCGCTATGATGAGCAACCCGGCGATAGCCCAGGCGACACTGGCCGGGCTGCGCACGCTGGGCGCCCGCATCTCCATCGACGATTTCGGAACCGGCTACTCGTCGCTCAGCTACCTTCGGCAGCTGGCTGTGGACGAGCTGAAAATCGACCGCAGCTTCGTGCAGAGAATGGCGAGCAGCGCCAAGGACCGGGCCATCGTGCAGGCGACCATCGACCTTGGCCATGCGTTGGGGGCATATGTCATTGCCGAAGGCGTGGAGGACGAAGAGACGCTCGATCTGCTGCGGCGCCTGGGCTGTGACAGCGCCCAGGGCTATCACATCAGCCGGCCGATGGCGATCGGCGATCTCGAGCGCTGGGTGCGGCGTCAGCCGCGACGGCTATTCGAGATGGCGGCAGCGTAACGCGGGATTGGGGTCGCTGAGCGGCGTATCGCCGCTCAGCGACCCCAATCCCGCGGATAGCGGAACTCGCGGGTAATCGTTCGCGCCGAGATCTTGGCGATAACCGGCAGCGCTCGTTTGAACTGGGAGATCATGATCAGCCGCGCTACCTTGCGCACGAAGGTCGCATCGTAACCGCGCTCGACGAGCTCGTCCTCTGAGTAGCGCTCGTCCACCAGCTGAAACAGGACCTCATCCACCGCCCGGTAGCTGAAGCCAAGCTCGCCCTCGTCGGTCTGGCCAACCCATAGGTCGGCCGTTGGCGGCTTGTTCACGATGCTGTCGGGCACACCCAGCGCTTCGCTCAATGCCCAAACCTGGGTCTTGTAGAGATCCCCCAGTGGGTTGATGGCCGAGGCCATGTCCCCATGGAGCGTGCCGTAGCCCAGCAGCAGCTCGGTCTTGTTACTGGTGCCAAGCACCAGGGCGTTCAACGCCTCCGACTGGTCGTACAGCACGACCATTCGGGTGCGGGCCATCACGTTGCCTTTGCGCTTGTTGGTATCCGCGTTGCTCTGGGCGATGAATGCGTCGGCCATCGGCGTAATCTCGATGAGCTTGCTGCCGACAGCCAGATGATCGACCACCGACTGGGCGTCCGCCAGGCTCTCGGGACTGCTGGTCCTGTAGGGCATCATGATGGCGGTGACGTTCTCGGGGCCCAGTGCCCTGGCCGCCAGGAAGGCCGACAGCGCGGAATCGATCCCGCCGGACAGGCCAACCACCACCCGTTGAAAGCCCACCTTACGCACCTCATTGGCGATGAAACCCGTGAGCAGCCGCTCAGTCGTAGCCGTGTTGATGGCCAGGCGATCGGGCAGGCGCGAAGCGCTGTCCGCGGGCCGCCCAGCCCCGTCCTTGCTGGATGGCGGCCCCGCCTTAGCGGCCAAAACGCTGCTCCAGGATGCGCTGGTACTCACGCAGCGTCAGCTCCAGCTTCTCGTCGCGCAGCAACGGAAGATTGATACGCACGCGGCGCAGGGCTGAGGGATCGATCTCGACGCACAGCAGCTGTTCGTCGAAGTAGGGCGCCTTGGCCAGGCACTCACCATCCGGCCCAATGACCTCCGAGCCCCCCCAGAAGTTGATGCCATCTTCGTAGCCGACACGGTTGCAGAAGAAGACGAAGCTGGTGAAGAACTGGGCGTACATGCGGTTCAGCATCTCGACCGCGTCGGAGCTGCCAAGCGTTCGGCCGCCGGTCACCACCCCACGCCCGGGACTGCTGCTGACGTTGATCAGGTAATTCGCCCCGTCGGCCGCCAGGATGCTGACCGCCGAGTTGTGCCAGAAATCCTCGCAAATGAGCAGGCCCACACGTCCAAAGCCGGCGTCGAACGCCCTGATACGGTCTCCCTCGGCGAAGTAGCGCTGGTCGGTGAACATGCCGTACGTCGGCAGGTAGACCTTGCGATGGACGTGCTTTATGGCCCCGTCCTCGATGAAGGCCGCCGAGATGAAGTAGTGGAAGTCGCTCGTCTCCTCCACGAAGCTGACCACCGCCGACGTCCCGCGGGCAGCCTCGCACAGCTGGCCGAGCTCGGGGGAATCCAGCCGCAGGCACACGTGGTAGGCCAGCTCCTCGAGGAAATAGCCAGTCAAGGACAGCTCCGGGAAGACCACGAGGTCACAGCCCGACTGCTTGGCCTGCCGGATCCATTCCAGGTGCAGCGCCAGGTTGCTGGGCAGATCTCCGAGCTTCGGCGCAATCTGCGCCAGGGCAATTTTCATGACGGCCGCTGTTGTGCCTGTCCTAGGAGTGCAGCCGGAAAGCGGCCTGCGCTCGCCCGGAGCGGCCCGGCGGGGCAGTTCGCCCGGCTAGGGCGAGGCCGATTGGGGTGGTCAGTGGGCCGCAACGGGCTTTCCGGCTGCACTCCTAGGCCGTGATGGAGGCCGGAGCCGCAGCGCTCAACGAGCCAGGCTCTGTACGAGATCCCCGTACTCCGCTACCAGCTTCCTGGCACCCTCATTGTCCGGCGCTTCGGCCGTGATGTGGAACATCGGCCGGTCGGCGTCCGGCAGGATCAGGACCCAGCCGCCGTCCAAGCCGATCTTGATCCCATCCACCTGTCCGTTACCCCCGGCGCCGCGGTATTGCTCGCTCAGCATGCGCATCACCTTCCCCTTGTACTCCCAGGGGCAGCTCACGTCTGCCGAGCTGAGATAGTACGACGGCAGGCCGTCTACCACTTCGGACAGGGTCACACCGGCTTGGGCCAGCAGCTCGATGAGCTTGGCGATAGCCATCATGGCGTCGAAGGCCGGCAGGAAGGACGGGATGACGAAGCCGCCGTCACCATCACCGGCCAGGCCCACGCCTTTCCGGCTGGCCGTGGCCATCAGCGAATGGGCGGCCGATCGAGCGTACAGCACCTTGCTGCCGGCTTCGCCGGCCAGCCGCTCGAATGCCAGTGGCACCGACACCGGCGCCACCAGGGACTGGCCCGGATGCTGGCGCAGATACAGCGACGCCAGGGCGGCGAAGGCCGTCATCCGATCGAGCAGCCGGCCCCTGTTGTCGACGAGGAAGATCTTCTCGCCGCCAAGGTCGATGCGCACCCCGAAGTCGTAGCTGAGCGCGCTGGTGATTGCACCCAGCTGCTGCATCTCCTGATCGAACTGCTCCGCGGTGCGGAACATCCGCAGCTCGTCGACGCTGGAGTTGATGGCCACCACTTCGCAGCCGAGCTGGTTCAGGATACGCGGGAAAACGAGCGCGGAGCTGCCGTGGGCATAGTCGATGACCACCTTGAAATCCGCCGAGCGGATCGCCTCCAGGTCGAGCGCTTTGATGAAGGCCGTGCTGTAGGCGCGGTCCGCCTGATCGTCGACCACGATCGAACCGATGTCGTCGAGGTAGACCCGCCGGAAGTCCTCGCGGAAGAAGGTGTTCTCGATCTTGCGTTCGGCGGCCTTATCCAGGTCCATACCCTGGGCATCGAAGAACTTGATCTCGATCAGGCGGTCGTCGTAGGGGGAGATGCGCACGTGGATGCCACCGGCGGCGCTGGTATGGCGGGTGCTGTAGCGGGCCACCGGAATGGGCACCGTCTGAATGTCGGTCACGTTGGCCCCAGCCGACGGCAGGCCGGCGATCATGGCCCGCTTGATCATGCGCGGGCTGCGATGCGGGTCGCGATTGATGGTCACCATGGCGCCCTTGGGCAGCACGGCACCGTAGGCCGCCCCGATGCGAGCGGCGAACTCCGGCGTGATGTCCACGTTCACCAGGCCGGCGATGCCGTAGGCGCCGAACAGCGATCGATGCGCCCGGCCGCCCCATATCAGGCTCTCGTTCAGGCTGGCGCCGGTCTCCAGCTCCTTGTTCGGCCACACCCGCACGTCGCTCTGCACGATCGCGCCTTCGCCGATGACCGTGTTGTCCCCGATCACCCCTCCCTGGAGCACCACCGACCGGCTGCGCAGGTTGCAGCGATTGCCGACGATCGCGCCGCTGAGCTGCGCCCGCTCGCCGATGTACGAGTTGCTCCAGATGATGGAGCGCTCCACCGACGCGCCGCTGTCGACGATCGAGTAGGCGCCTACGGCGGCCGGGCCGACCAGGCGCGCCCCTGCCCGAACGCGAGCATCCTGTCCGAGGTACACCGGGCCCACGATCTCGGCCTCGCGCGAGAAGTTTGCGCCCTGCTCGACCCACAGCCCCGGCAGCACCTCCTCGCCGGACATCGCGATCTGCGTGCCCCCGGTGAGGATGTCGGAAACCGCGCGCATGTACTCGCTGAGGCTGCCCACGTCGCACCAGTAGCCCGGCGCGATATAGCCGTACATCGGCTCGTCGCGCTCGAGCAGGATCGGGAACAGGTCTTGGCTGAAATCGAAGCTCTCATTTTCCGGCACCAGGTCCATGACCGACCGATCGAGCACGTAAATCCCGGTATTGACCGTGTCGCTGAAGACCTCGCCCCAGCTGGGCTTCTCCAGGAACTGCTGGATTCGCCCGGAGTTGTCGGTGATGATCACGCCGTACTCGAGCGGGTTGGGAACGCGGTACAGCACCAACGTGGCGATGGCCCGCTTGCGCCTGTGGAATTCGATCACCTTGGTCAAGTCGAAATCGGTCACGGCATCGCCGCTGATCACCAGGAAGGTACCGTCCAGGTACGCGCTGGCGTTCTTCACGCTGCCGGCGGGGCCGAGCGGCCGATCTTCCACCGCGTAGTCGATGTTCACACCAAGGCCGCTGCCGTCGCCGAAGTAGTCCTGGATGAGTCCGGGCAGGTATTGCAGCGTGGCCACGATGTCACGAAACCCATGGGTCCGCAACAGCTCGATGATGTGCTCCATCACCGGCTTGCCAACGATGGGCACCATCGGCTTGGGACGTCCGATAGTAAGGGGCCGCAGGCGAGAACCCTCGCCCCCGGCCATGACAACGGCCCTCATTCTCGCCTGCTAACCATCATACAGCCGGCCACGCCTTTCAGGTTCTCCATGTGAATGAAGCATGAACTACGCCATGCCCCACCCTGAGGCTATACTGCCGAGCGTCGTGCCGCCTCTGCACAAAGCCACGGCCCGCGTCCCGGGCAGCTCAGCCAACCTCGGGCCGGGATTCGATTGCCTCGGTCTCGCCCTGGACCTCTATCTGCGGGTCGAGTGCCAGGTCACCGGCGGCAAGCTCGCGATCGAGGTGCCCGATGCCCAGCGAGCTGAAATTGCGCTGAATGCCGAAAACCTGGTGTATCGCGCCATGCGTCTGGTGTTCGAAGCCGTTCACGCCTCGGTTCCCGGCCTGCATTTGAGTATCGACAGCGGCATCCCGCTGTCCCGCGGGCTCGGCAGCAGCGCCGCCGCCATCGCCGCCGGGCTGGTGCTGGCCAACGCCCTGGCCGGTGATCCGCTCGACCGCCATGCCCTGCTCAACCTGGGCATCGGCCTGGAGGGACATCCCGACAACCTGGCCCCAGCTCTCTTCGGCGGTCTGCAGGTGTCGTCGCTGGTCGACGGACGGGCCCTCACGCTGCCGGCTGAGATCAAGCATCCACCGCGCATCGTCCTGTTCGTGCCTGACTTTGTTATGTCGACCGCCGAGGCGCGGCGGGTGCTTCCCGAACGCGTATCGCGGGCCGACGCGGTGTTCAACACCGGGCGCGCCGCGCTGCTGATTGCCGCCCTCGCGGCGGGAGACCTGGCCGCGCTCCGCTGGGCCATGGAGGATCGGCTGCACCAGCCCTACCGCGGCGCCATCTTCCCTGCCCTGCCGCGGTTAATCGAAGCCGCCCTGCACGGCGGGGCCGCCGGGGCCGCCTTGAGTGGCGCCGGCTCGACCGTCCTCGCCTTCTGCGAGAGGCCCGAGCCGGTAGCCGCGGCCATGGCCAGCGCCGCCGAATCGCTTGGCTTGCCCGGGCGCAGCATCGAAGCGCGCATCGATTTCGACGGCGCGCGGGTCGTGCCGTCCTAGCGCAGCCGCTGTGAGCCAACGGGCCGAGAAGCTGGCGGCGCTCCACCGCGACATCCTCGCCTGCCGGGCCTGCCAGCAGGCCGGCTGCATCGAAACCGCGCAGCCGGTGGTGTCGCTGGCCTATTCACCGTCGAAGCTGCGGAGCGCGGCGGGCCGAGCGATGCTCATCGGCCAGGCGCCGGGACAGGTGGAGCAGGCTGCCGGAGCGCCCTTCGCCGGTCGCGCCGGATGCGCGCTGTTCCGCTGGTTCGAGCGGATTGGTTGGCACGAAGCAGCCTTCCGCCGCCACGTCTACATCACTTCGGTAACCAAGTGCTTCCCGGGAAAGGCGCTGACGGGCGGAGGAGACCGGCCGCCGTCGCCCGCTGAGATCCGGCTGTGCCGCCCCTGGCTGGAGCGCCAGCTCGAGACCATCGAGCCCGGGCTGATCGTGCTCGTGGGACGCCTGGCCATCGAGCTGTACCTGCCGGGCCGTTCGCTCGATGCCGTGGTGGGAGAGGTGTTCGCGCGCGACGGCCGCCAGGTGCTGCCGCTGCCGCATCCGTCAGGCGCGAGCCGCTGGCTCAACGCGCCGGCCAACCAGACGCGGCTGGACCGAGCGCTCGACCTCCTGCGCGAACAGCTGGGCGCGCCACCTGAAGACGCCACTGCCTGAGCGCCCCCCACAGGACCGATCTGACCCCGCGGCGCATACGGGCAGCTTCCCGGGCCGTAGGATGGATCGGATGAACTGGCCTCAGGCTCGCCACCGCGCCGGCGAGCGCACGCACGGCCAATCATGGCTGGCGGGCGCCTCCCCCTGGGTGCTGGTGCCGGGCGCCGCCGTCGCGCTGGCGGCACTCATCGGCTGGTTCGTCAACACCGGCTATTTCCTGGTCCTGCCAGGCCAGGCGCTGAGCACCAGCCAGATGGTGTCGGTGCCAGGCTCGGCGCCGAAAAGCCAGCCGGGCGAGCTGCTGCTGGTGACGATCTATTCGGCCCCGGCAAATGCCGACGAATGGCTGCTGAGCCACGTCTACCCCAACGCCCACCTCGAGCCGGCGCGGACACAGCTCCCGCCCAACACCAGCTACGAGAGCTTCCGCCACATCGAGGAAGCCATGATGACCGACAGCCAGACGGCGGCCAAGGTTGCGGCGCTGCGGCAGCTCGGCTATGACGTGCCACAGCACGGCAAGGGTGTGGTGGTGGACGGCGTACGGCCCGGGACACCGGCTGAAGCCGCCGGGCTCCACAAGGGGGACCTCATCGTGGCGGCCGCGGGGCAGCCCCTGGAAACCGACGAGCAGCTCATCCGCCTGGTGGGCGGCATGCAGCCGGGCGACCAGCTGGAGCTGCGGCTCAAGCCCAACAACAGCGAGGTCGAGACCGCGTTGACGGTGACGCTGGGCGCCCGCCCCGGCCAACCGCGGACGGGCTATCTCGGCATCGGCACCCTCACCTTCCAGCCCCGCTACGACTTCCCGGTAGCCGTGTCCATCGACTCCAAGGGCATCATCGGCCCGTCGGCCGGGCTGGTGCTGACGCTCTCGATCATGCAGGCGCTAAGCCCAACGGACCTTACCCATGGCCACAAGATCGCCGCCACCGGCACGATCGACCTGCAAGGCAACGTAGGCCCCGTTGGCGGCGTGCACGACAAGGTGATCGCCGCCGACAACAGAGCCGACTACTTCCTGGTCCCCAAAGCCGACTACGCCGAAGCCACCGCCCAAGCCCGCCACATGCGCGTGGTCGAAGTCGACACCCTGCAACAGGCGGTGGACTTCTTGAACGGGCTCGGGTAGGGAGAGGTTCGCCTTTCGCTAGCCCAAAGCCAAGGACTGCCGCTTCCTTGCCTTTCAGCTTTGGCGGAGAGCCGGGGACTCGAACCCCGAAGGCATTGCTGCCCGGCGCTTTTCAGGAGCGCTTCTTCATCCAGCCAGTTGCTCTCCTTGGCGGTCTCGACGGGAATCGAACCCGGCCCCCCGACCTTGACAGGGTCGTGTGCTGGCCACTACACCACGAGACCATGCAAGCCGAGAGGATGGGATTTGAACCCATGAGGAGCGCTGCGCCCCTGCCGCTGTTCGAAGGCGGTGCAATAAGCCACTCTGCCACCTCTCGGAAGGCGGGGAGAGAGGGATTCGAACCCTCGGGGCGGGACAGAACCCACCCACGGCATTTCCGGAGCCGCGTCTTGGACCGCTCGACCATCTCCCCTGAACAAACAAGCAGTATTCGATTGTGAAAGTGCATGGGGCTGCTGTGGTGGGGAGGGTAGGAATCGAACCTGCATTGCTCGGGAGAGCTCCGGTGTTACAGACCAGATGCGCGACCACGCGGCATCCTCCCCGTCTTTTCGACGGAGGAGCCGCCGCCTAGAGGGTTAGGCTACTCGCGCCGAAAAGAACGCGTACGAGTCTCGGTCTGAGTCGGAATAGAAGACGTCGCGTTCCACTGCGGCTGCAATATAGCACGGCCTGAGCAAGCGACCGTTCATCATCCGAGCTGGGCATTCTGCTAGACTGAGGCGAGATATCGTCTCTAGTTGGATCGGACATGAAGATCGGGCTCGTTCGTCTGAGGACCTGGGTGTGGCAGGTGGGGCTGCTCACGTGCGCCCTGCTCGCCGGCTGCGGCAGGAGCTCGGCCCCGGCGGCTGGTACAAGCTCGAGCGCGAGCCCCCTCGTGGCCGCATCGGGAAGTCAGGGGGGCGCGGCGGCAGGTTCAGCCGCGGCGCCGGCCGCCATCCTGGTCGTCGCGGCGGAGAACTTCTATGGCGACGTGGCATCGCAGATTGGCGGACAACACGTGAAGGTCACGAGCATCCTGTCCGACCCGAGCATCGACCCGCATCTGTACGAATCCAACGTTGACAATGCCAAAGCCATCGCCAACGCGCGGCTGGTCATTAAGAACGGCGTGGGCTATGACGCCTTCATGGACAAGCTGCTCGCGGCTTCGCCGCAGCAGGGTCGCCTGGTGGTCGACGCCCCCAAGCTCACGGGCGCCGCGGACGACGCCAATCCCCATCTGTGGTACGACCCCAAGACCATGCCGCTGGTGGCCCAGGCCATAGCCGATGATCTCGGCCAGCTCGATCCGGCTGATAGGGCCGACTTCGACGCGGCCGTACACAGCTTCGACGCCTCCCTGAAGCCGCTTCAGGACCAGATCGCGGCGATACGAGCCAAGCACGCCGGTGCCAAGGTGCTGCCGACCGAGCCGGTGTTCGACTACATGGCCGAGGCGCTCGGGCTGGACGTGGTCGACAAGGAAGGTACCTTTCAACGGGCGGTCGAAGCGGGCAACGATCCGCCGGCCGCCGCAGTCGCGCAGTTCCGCCAGCAGCTGACGTCGCGCGCCCTCAAGGCGCTGATCTACAACTCGCAGGCCGTCACGCCAATCACGACGCAGATGCAGAGCCTGGCCGAACAGAACAACGTTCCGGTGGTGGGTGTGTCGGAGACCGAGCCACCCGGCAAGACCTACCAGCAGTGGCAGACCGAGCAGCTGCAAGCCTTGCAGGCGGCGTTGGAACGGAGCCCGTGATTGACTCGCGCCAAGCCCTGTCCACGCATGTCCAGCGGCTGTCCGGGCCCGGACCCGGGCACCGGCCGCACGCCGTCCGGGTGCGTGCCTTCGCCTAGTTCCGGCTTCTCCCTCCGCCCGACAGCAAGAGGCCGAACTGGAGCAGCTGCATGACTGCGACGGCCGCCGCCGCGACATAGGTCAACGCCGCCGCGCTGAGGACCTTCCGCGTCTGGCTGAGCTCGGTGCGGTCAACGAAACCACTCGCCGTCAGCAGGGCCAGAGCGCGCCTGCTGGCATCGAGCTCCACCGGCAGGGTTACGAGCTGGAACAGCACGGCCGCCGCAAAGACGACGACGCCGATGCCGAGCAAGCCATGGAACGCGTTCACGAACAGCCCGGCCATGATGAGCCAGGGCCCGAGCATCGAGCCGAAGTTGGCCGCGGGCACCAGGCTGGAGCGTATCTTCATTGGCGAGTAGCCCCGTGCATCCTGGAGCGCATGACCAATCTCATGCGCCACGATGCCCACTGCCGCGACAGATGCGCCGTCGTAGACACCCTGCGACAGGCCGAGCGTTTTCTTCGCTGGATCGTAGCGATCGGTCAAGGCGCCGGCGATGGGCTGGACCGCGACCTCGTGCAGGCCCTGGTCATCGAGCAGACGGCGCGCTACTTGAGCGCCGCTGAGCCGGTAGGTCGACGGCATGCGAGCGTAGCGCTGGTAGGTCGACTTGACCTTCCACTGCGAGTACATCACAAAGGCGACGGCCGGCAGCAGCAGCCACCAACCGGGAAGCAAAAAGGGGAAGAACATCTCAGCGACTCCAGCCTGGACTATAGCTATCTGCTATACGAATTGGGTAAGCTGCGCTTAAGGACTCGATAAGCGCAGCGGTCCTAGCTTTCCGGGTTTTCGAGGTAGAGGTTGCCGCTGTCCTCGTCGTAGGCGAACAGCTCGGCGTAGCGACCCCAGTCGATGGCGGTCTCGATCTGGTTTTCGGCCTCCTCAGGCGAGAAGAAGCGCTGCCATTCTTCGTGCAGCTCGTCCCAGCTGAGCTTGCGTGAAGGCTCTGCCTCGAGCCGCTCCACGATCTCCCGGATGGGCTCCACGTGGCGAACGATCTGCTCCCGCAGCAGCGCTTTGTCGTCCTGGATACCGCCCTCGGCCAGCTGGCGGCCGGCCCGCGAAAGCTCGATATCGCCTTCCGAAATTGTGGCCAGGCCCAGCAGCTCCATGGCCTCGACCAGGGGCAGCAGATCGTCAATCTCCATCTGCAGGTCCCGCCCAAGGTCGTACAGGTCCTCCCGCCCGCCGCGATTGGCCACCAGCTCCGCCAGGCCAATGAGCGAGCCGATGTCGGCGTGAGGCAGCGTCACGTGCGGACGCTGAACCGGGACGGCCAAGGGCACCTCGACCGCCGGGTACTCCTCTTCGGGATGGGTCAGGAGGCGGTAGATGCGGTCCACCAGCGCCTGCTCGCGCACGTCCTTGACGTTGCGGGGCCGCGGCAGGGCGACCTCAACGTCGGCTCGCACCCGTCCCGGGTCGTGGCCGAGCACGATGATGCGGTCGGCCATGAGGACTGCTTCATCGATATTGTGCGTGACCATGATGATGGCCTGCATGGGCATCTTCTTTTCCAGCCACAGGTCCAGCAGCTCTTCCCGCAGGTTGCTGGCGGTCAGGACGTCGAGCGCTGAGAATGGTTCGTCCATCATCAGGATCTCCGGCTCGACAACCAGCGCTCGCGCAAAGCCCACGCGCTGCCGCATTCCGCCCGAGAGCTCCTTGGGATAGGCGGTTTCGAAGCCGTCGAGTCCAATGAGATCGATAGCCCGGAGCGCCCGCTCGCGACGCTCGGCAGTGGCTACGCTGCGGGCCTCCAGGCCGAGCTCGACGTTCTCCTGCACCGTAAGCCAGGGGAACAGGGCAAAGCTCTGAAAGACCATCGCTGCCCGTGGGTTCACGCCCACCTGACGTTGGCCGTCGAACCACACCTCACCCTGCGTCGGCTCAGCCAGACCAGCCAGGATGCGCAGAAGGCTGGACTTGCCGGATCCCGACGGGCCGAGGATAGCCAGGAACTCGCCCCGCCGCACGCCCAGGTCGACGTGGTCCAGCACGAGGATGGGATGCTTGGACCCGTCGTAGTACTTGACGATGCCGCTGGCTTCCAGAATGACCTTGGTGGCTACCCTGGCCATGTGTTCTCGCTCCTTAGTCCAGTCTAAAGCGCTCCTCGCCCATGCGGGCGAGCCGCTTCCACAGCAGGCGATTGATGAGCGCGACCCCAACGGCCATGGTCAGGGTCGAGGCGAACAGCAGGTCATACCGGCCGTTTGCCGCCGCGCTCGTAATAGCTGACCCGAGGCCGGCGACGCTGAAGCTCCGATCGTGGTACGTGACGTACTCGGACACGATCGAGGCATTCCAGGCTCCGCCCGTGGCGGTCAGCAGCCCGGTGATGAGATACGGGAAAATGCAGGGCAGAACCAAGCGCCGCCACCACAACCAGCCTCGGACGCCAAACAGAGCCGCGGCCTGGCGCATGTCGGTCGGAATGGCCATGGCTCCGGCGATGACGTTGAACAGCACGTACCACTGCGTGCCCAGCAGCATGAGCAGCACCGAAGCGACGTTGAGCCCGCCACGAACCGACAGCAGCGCCGCCACGATGATGGGAAACACGGCGGTCGCGGGAATGGAGGCCACGACCTGCACGACCGGTTGCAGGATCCGAGACAAGCGGGGATTCAGCCCGATGGCCACGCCCACCGGGACCGTCCACACCGCGCCGACGATCAGGGCGCCGGCCACCCGCGACAGGGTCAGGAAGAAGTCGAGCACAATGCCGCCCAGAGACGCCGCGCCCACGTCAGTCAACAATCCCAGGATGCGCCAGACACCGAGGACCGCCAACGCGAGCAGCCCCGCTGTCACCGGCCAGCCAACGGCACGCTCGATCCAGAGGCCGCGGGAAGGGGGCTGCAAAGGCTGGGGCCGCCTGGCAGAACGAGTCCGAGCATCGGCGATCCTGGCCTGAGCGTGCCGCAGCGCCGCGGACAGCGAGTGCAGCAGCGCCGACCGCTGCAGCAGGTCCAGGAACCACGACTGCGGCGCATCCGCCGACTCCGTGAGCTCCATCTTGAAGCGATCCGACCAAGCGATCAGCGGCCGCCACAGGATCTGGTCGATGAGCACGATGAGCGCGACCAAGGTGACCAGCCCGAGGACGATGGCAGCGCTGTTGCCCTCATTGGCGGCGGCTTGAAGATAGGAGCCCAGGCCCGCCAGGCGAAAGTCTTTGTCGCCCAGGGTAAACGTCTCCGCCGCCATCAGGAAGAACCAGCCGCCGGCCCAGGACATCATGCTGTTCCACACCAGGCCGATGACTGAGAAGGCCACGTCCCGCCGCCAGAAGCGCTGCCACCAGGTGAGGCGGTACATACGGGAGGCCTCGATCAGCTCCTGCGGTACGGTGCGCACCGAGTGATAGAAGCTGAACGTCATGTTCCAGGCCTGGCTGGTGAAGATCAGGATGACTGAAGCCAGCTCGACGCCCAGATCCGTCTTGGGGAAGAGCGCCACCAGAGCCAGCACCACGCCCGGCATGAACGACAGGATGGGAATGCTCTGCAGCACATCCAGGATGGGGATCATGAGTCGCTCTGCGCTGCGATGAGAAGCCGCGACACCGCCGTACACCAGGGTGAAGGACAGTGACAGCAGATACGCCAGGAGCATGCGCAACGTGGACAGCCCGGCGTACGCTGGCAGCGCCAGCGGCGAAAGCGAGATCTCCACACTGGTGTGGAAGGGCCCGAACCACTGCGACGCGGTCTGGACAAAGCCATAGATGAGTCCGGCGACGCCTGCCAACACGACAACGTCCATCCAGCCGAAGGCCGGCCGCTGCCGGGATCCGATCTCGGTCGGAAAGCGCATCATGATAGCGACTTCTGAGCGTCGTTCATCGGCTCGAGCTGACGTGATGATTGCTGGGACGGAGTCGATTGGGAAGGAGGCCAGCGCGACCCGCTGATTGGCCTGGCCTCGAGACACCATGCCAGGCGCCTGTCAATGAAAGGTTAAGACGGAGGCTACGGCAGGATGCGGAAGGCTTGCTCTTCGGGGTGCAAACGCCATGCAGCAGTCGAACTGCGAGTCAGCTTGTGCTGATGACGACCGTCTGAATCCACGTCTGACGCTCGTACCCCCTTTCCTCAGTCCAAAGACCGGCAAGCTTGCGCCACGATGGGCGCCTTGCGCAGTCTATCATACTTGCGTATGCACGCAAACCTTGATATACGGCTGCCTTCGGACGAACAGGTCCAGGTGGTCGCGGACACCTTCCAAATGCTGGGCGATCCCACCAGGATTCGTCTGCTTTCGGCCCTAGCCCAGGGAGAGCAGTCCGTGACCTGCCTGGCGGAGATCATCGGCGCGCAGACGGCGGCGGTTTCGCAGCACCTCGCCAAACTGCGGCTGGCCGGGATCGTCCGGCAGCGGCGCGAAGGGACCTTCATGTTCTACACCATGAACGACGTGCACGCCAGCCAGCTGCTGCAGGAAGCCTTGAACCACGCCGACCACCTCACGCACGGATTGGCAGATCACGGCCCGACACTTGCCGGCGTCAGCGAGAAGCGACATGTCGTGCAGCAGCGCTAACCAAGGCCAAGAGCGAGAGCATCGCCGGCTGGCCAATCGGGCGGTGGCCGTGTCGGCAATCGGCTTAGGAATGGTCGGTGGCATCGAGCTGGCGCTGGCTCTCTTCACCGGTTCCGTCGCTCTTTTGGGCGACGCCCTGCACAACCTGTCCGACGTGTCCACCTCCCTGGCGGTGTTCCTGGGATTCAAGGTGTCCCAGCGAGCAGCTAGCCGGCAGTTTCCCTATGGCTTCGAGCGAGCTGAGGATCTGGCCGGCCTGGGCGTGGCGCTGGTGATCTGGTCGAGCGCGGTCTTCGCCGGCCACCAGAGCTACGAGAAGCTGGTGTCGCACACCGGGATTGGACACGTTTTCGCCGGTATGGCCGGCGCGCTGCTTGGGATTCTGGGCAACCAGCTGGTAGCGCGGTACAAGGCGCACGTGGGGCGGCGCATCAATTCCATCACGCTCCTGGCCGACGCAAAGCACTCCTGGCTCGATGCTGTTTCATCGGGCGGAGCTCTACTCGGCCTGGTGCTGGTGGCGCTTGAATATCCGATAGGCGACCCCCTGGCCGGCTTTGCGATCACCCTGGTCATCGTCCACGTCGGCTTCGAGGTGACCAAGGACATCGTCGTGCACCTCATGGACGGCATTGACCCCGATCAGCTCGTGGCCGCCGAGATCGCCGCCCGGACCGTGCCCGGCGTGCAGTCGGCCAGTGCCCGAGGGCGCTGGCTGGGCCGCTCGCTGGTGCTGGAGATCGACGGCGGCCTGGCCGACGAAGTATCGGTTCGCGAAGCGGACGAGATTGGCCATCGCGTGAAGCACGCCGTCCTCGCCGCGGTGGGTGAAGCGCGGCAGGTGCGCTGGACTGCCGCGCCACACGCAGCGGCCGCGTGAGCTCGCCATTGCCCAACGCTGCTCAACCCTAGCGGGCGTCCTCCGGGCGTTCGACCACCCTCACGAGGACCGCCACCATTCGCTCTGAGAACGTGGCATGAACGTGTAGCAGCCGGTCTAGGCCAAAGGCTCCTGAGCCAACGATCGATCGGATGGCGTCGCCAGCGGCTTTGCCGGCCGAGGAGGCATCTTCGAGAGAAGCGAGCGCAGCTTCGACTTCGCCCGCCGGGAACGTAGTTTCGAAGTTCATGCTGCCAGCGACACTATGGCGCAGCGAGGCCAAATAAGGCACAAAGACAGCCGTAACGTCATGTGAACCGCGCACGACGCTAAGGCGAAACGCTGGTCCTCGGATCGCTGCTGGCGCTGCTCCCGAAGCCACCGCCGCCCGCCGGCTAGGCTAGGCGGCCATAGGCATGGGTCGCATCGGCTCCTGGGGCGCCGCCGCTGGCGGTTTCCGGAACTGTTCGGCCAGCGTCGCGCCGAACGCGCCAAAGCCGAACACCAGGGCGGCGAAGCTGATCCATGGCCCAACGTACGGGATGCGCCCAGCCAGGGTCAACACCACCAGGCCCGCGAGCAGCGTCCAAATGAGGTGCACGTGCAGCTTCGCCGCGTGCTCAGCGACGAAGCCGGCCAGGAACAGGCTGGACAGCACATAGCCTACGGGCAGCGCGATGCCATAGAGCGCCAGCAGCGCCAGGGCAAGCCACCAGCCGCCAAGGAACGCACCGACGATCACCGCCAGCAGCGCCACGAACGGCACCGTCAGCAGGAGAGCGACACCGGACGCGAGGCTCACCCAGGGCGAAGCGCCGAGCTTGTCGCTCGCCCGCTTGGTAAAGCCTGGCACCAGCAGCAGCAGGAGGAGCCCAAGGGCGAACAGGCCCACGACTGTCCGCAGCCAGCCGATGGCCGCGGCCAGGAAGGAGGGCCGCCCAGCCTGGGCAGGAGACCGGGTGGCAGTGTTGACGGCGCCGGCCACGGATCCGGCAGCGACGTCGGCCGGCTGGCCGGTGGTGTAGCTCAGATTGCCCTTCACAACGGCTCCGGGACTGACGCTCAGCTTGTTGGCGTTGCCATCCACATTCCCCCCGACTGAGCCACCTATGACCACCGTGCGACCGTTGGCGTTGAGGTTGCGGCCAATCGAACCGGCCAGATTGATGTTCCCACCGTTTACCAGGGCATCACGGCCCACGCTGCCGCTCGGCTCGAGCTGGACGCTCGCGGCGAAGGTGAGCAAATCCTTCCCAACGGAGCCGGAGACGGTGACCGAGCTGCCCGCGGCGTACACGTTGCCGGTGACCCGGCCAGCGATGATGGTTTGGGATCCGGCCACGAAGACGTCCCCATTCACGACCCCACCGATTGTCGTGTTGTTACCCGCGGCGAAGACGTTCCCGTTGACGGTCCCCTGGATGTTCACACCTTGTCCGGCGGCGGCGTAGAGGTCGTCGTCCACCGTCTGTCCGGGGCCGATCGTGAGAACGGCGGACTCCGTTCGGATCGAGGCTGCCTGCATGGATAGAGGAAGGGCCACCAGGAGCGCGAGCGCCCCCACCGTGGCGAGCGCGCCGCGCACAACCCGTGAAAAGCCGGACATGCTCATCGTTCTTCTCGCTTTCGCTCGCGGGCGAGTCCGACACGCAGCATCGGCTGCCCTGAGACCAGAGTTCAGCTTTCAGTCTGCGGAAGCTGTCATCAAAGGCGCGTCAAGTTCGGCAAAACGCTGAGTAATGGTTTCGGCTCGCGCGATTTCGAGCGCTCCGGCTCAGCGTGCCCGCGTAGGCCGCTCGGACACCGGCTCCCTGATTCGTCGCTGCTCGTGCGCCGGCCAGGCGCGTCTGGTGAAAAGAGCTCCCGGATGACCAGGCACGCCCAGGGCCGGCAGAATCCAACGGTCGAGCCCAATCCAACCGGCAACACGCCAGGCCAACACCACCCACGTCGATAAGATGAAGAGGATCGGGTTGCTGCTCACGGTGCCGGACAGCAGGTAGTTGGCGTTCATCAAGCCGCCAAAGAAGGCAGCGATGCCAGTGAACATGCCCAGCGCCAAGCCGATACCAACAGCCAGCTCGCCCAAAGTGATGGCCCAGCTCCAGGCAGCGGCGTTCGGGATGACGAAGTCGCGAAGGATGGCGGCGTACCAGCCGGTCACATCCGGATGATCGCCTGTGCTCTTCCGCAGCGCCCCGTTGGCGAACGAGGTGATCGCGGCGCCCGCGTTCGAGCCCGTCCATGCCGGACTCTGCAGCTTTTCCACCGATGCGCCTATCCACTCGTAGGCCATGTACCAACGAACGATCAGCCAGAACCAGGCCGATCGCGTGTCGGCGAAGAGGAGGCGAGTGATCGTTGGCTCTTCGATCTCCAGCTGCGCCATGTGCTCTTCCTGGCTGCCGCCGCAAGGACGGTACCAGCCGGCATGGCCGCTCAAAGCGCGTATCCGCATCGTTCACGGCGTTGTTGCAGCTCATTTAGCGTTCTCGCGGCAATCTCAACTTGGAGCCATCCCTAGAAAGCCCAAGGAGCCGCTCTTGGCTGCGACAGGTATCCAGTCCAGACCGCATTGGCGCGGCGTTGGGGCGCTCACGCTGTTGTTGGCGGGTGCGTGCGTCCTGCTGCTGGCAGGACTGCTCGTAGCGCTTCTCGCGGCGCGGCAGCCACAAGCGTCGTTCGCGCCGGGAAGTCCTGAAGCGGCGGTCACATCCTACTTGGGGCTGCTGCAAAACGGGCAGGTGGACGAGGCGTTTGGCATGGCCGCGCTGGAGACCGGCCCACCGTTCCACGAGGCGGTGACCCGTGAGCAATTCCACGAGCGCTTCGATGCCTGGAGTCAGTCCCCGCATCGCGTCACGCTCCTGCGCAGCAGCGTCAGCGGTGACAACGCCAGTGTGACAGTGGAGATCTCGACATTCCGGCCCGATCTCTTCCCAGCCGCGGATAGAACGGTCCAGCAGACATTCACGCTCAGCCGGCGGGATGGCGCCTGGACCATCACCGGACCGACGTACATGTCGTTTTGACATGGCACAAGCACGACGCATCTACCTCTATGTGATGGCCTTTGCCGGCCTGATCACGCTGTTGGTAGGGGTATCCGGGCTCGCAGCCCTGGGGCTGGTCACGTTGACGCTGCCCGACGCGACGCTCGTGGCGGGCGACGTGCGGCAGCAGGCGAGCTTCTACCTGGCGGCGATCATCATTTCCCTGCCGGTGACGGCCGGTCATTGGCTGTGGGCTCAGCGGCTGGCAGCCGCATCGGCGGAGGAACGAGCCGCTTTTATGCGGCGGCTGTTCCTGGCCGCCGTGTTCGGCACAACGGCTGTCGTAGCCCTGTATGGTCTGTGCGGCGCGCTGATCTTCGCGCTCACGCTGCCCGGCACAGCGCTCAGCCAGCCATCGTGGCCGGCAGGCATACAGGCGATGGTGAGACTGGCCGTGTATGGCGGGGCTTGGTTGGGCTTCAAGGCGATTAGCTCGGAGCAAGACACCCGCGCAGATCGGCTGCATGACGTGGCCGTGTACGTGCTGACGGGCTTCTCGCTGGGATTCCTCGTGTCGGGCGTCGGGCAGTCCATAGGCGAGCTCGTGCGCACCCTGGTCATTGCGCCGGAGGCGGGACGGGTGCTGCTGGCCGGTCCCGAGCGTCTGCCCCTCACCGTTTGGGGAGCCATTGCCGCCTGGATCCTGTCGGGCGGAATAGTGTGGGGCCTGGTGTGGTTGTATGACCTCAGGCGCGCAGGACGGCGAATATGGCGGGTCGTGTACCTCTACGTGGTCCTCATGGTGGCGGCGCCGGCTTTCCTCGGCGGCGCTGCCTATGGGGCTTATGAGCTACTGCGAAAGGCTCTCGGCTTCAGGATGGCGGTTGGAAGTTGGGACTTCCTGCAGGTCTCACTCCCGCTGTTCGTCGTTGGCGGAGCGGTGTGGGCGTACCACTGGTTGGTCCTCAGGCGGCAAGCCGCGGCCGACGACACCGCCGTGGTCCCCTGGCCACGCCGGCCCGCAATCGCGCTGCTGTCGCTGCTCGGCATTGCCGCCGCGACGCCTGCCTTCGTGGGCCTGATCTGGGTCGCCCTCGATTTTGCCCTCAACAACGTCTCGTTGATGTCAGGCCCGGATTGGTGGCGGGATCGCCTGAGCCTGAGCCTGGCCGGCGGCGTCATCGGAACTCTGGTCTGGCTGGGCGGATGGTCACGGCTCGAGAAGGCGGCGACCGCGCAGCCCGAAGTCGAGCGCGCCACGCTTGCTCGGAAGCTGTACCTGGGATCCATTGTCCTAGGCGCGGCCCTGGCAGCGCTTGGCTTCTTGGTGGCGTTGCTGTGGCTGACCCTGCGCCTGGCGCTGGGCGAGCCAGCCTCCACGCCGGTCGTCACCAGCGCCTTCGAGTACCTGGCGACAACACTGGTGTGTGGCGCATTGGCTGGCTACCACGCGCTGATCCTGCGCCGCGACCTCATCTGGTCGCGCGCGGTCACAAGACGTCCGCACCTGTTCGTGCTGCTAGAGCCAGGCGCGAGGTCTGCCCTGGAAGAGCTCGAGCGAGAAGGCGTCGCCGAAGTGCGGCTGCTAGGCGAGGTACGCGGCCCAGCTCAAGGAGCCAGCCTGGAGGTAAAAGCGCTGGCCGAAGCGGCGGCCCGCCTGGAGTCGGAGGGGCGGGCCGATGGCGAGCTGGTGATTCTCGGCGCTGAACGCGGCCGCATCTACCCCTTCGAGAAGCGCACCCGCACACAGGCGCTGGACGGTGACTAGCGACCGGAGCACGCAGGCCGCTCGAAGTTCGAATCGGAGGTATTGCGACATGAGAACGAAAGCCAAGAAGCTTCGTGGGCTGGTGTCGGTGGTTGGCGCGGCGCTGGTTGGACTTGCGGTCGCGCAAGAGCTGCGAAAGCCTGCTGGACGGCGAACCTGGCACGGGCAGTTGTGGGGCCGGATCCCCTACGAGTTTCGTCCGCCGACCCCGCAGCGTCTGCGGAGCGCCTACTGGGCCCCCGAGGACTCGCACCTGTTCACGCCCACGCCGAAGGCCGTGGGCGTGAACAGGTGCGTCAACCTGGCGCGCCTTGCCCAAGGCTGCTCGGCTACGTGCATCGGAACGGTGAAACACGGGGCCAATGCCGCGGAGCCTGAAGGGCGGGGGGTGCCAGCATGACAGCAATCACGACCGAAAGGGGGATCGAGGTCGACCGGCTGTACCGGGCCGGACCAAGCCCAGAGCTGATCGACGTTCCCGAGCTCAATTTCCTGATGATCGACGGACATGGCGATCCCAACGTATCCCCCCGGTTTCAGGAAGCCATCCAGGCGCTGTACGGGGTCTCTTACGCACTGAAATTCGCGCTGAAACGAAGCGGTGGGCCGGACTACAAGGTTCCACCCCTCGAGGGACTGTGGTGGATGGGGGGTATGGCTGGCTTGGACATGGACGACAAGGCAGCCTGGGAGTGGACGGCGATGATCAAGCAGCCATTCGAAGTCACCGCCGAGATGGTCGAGGCATGGGCGGCCGACGTGGCCGGCAAGAAGAGCCTTCCGACCGCACGGGAGCTGCGACTGCAGCGCTGGGCTGAGGGTCTCTCGGCGCAGGTCCTCCACATCGGCCCCTACGCGGCGGAGCCGCCCACCATTCGCTGTCTGCTCGCGTTCATCGAGGAGCGCGGTTACGCGCCGCGTGGCAAGCATCACGAAATCTACCTGGGCGACCCGCGGCGCGCTACGCCAGAACGACTGAAAACGATCATCCGCCAACCGGTCGAGCGTCGCTGAGCCATCCCGTTGCATGGGACTCATCCCCAGCCGATGCTCCAATGGCGAACAGCCACGGCGGGCCGCCACGGGCCCGCGCCGCAACGGCGTGCCCCGGCATGCAGGCTGGCTCCTTATTCCGGGCCCGACCGAAGTGAACGGGCACCACCGTCCAGGCGGACGGTTACAGTGTCAGGACTGTTCCTTTTTCGAGCCGTGCGGAAGCAGCGATGCCTGGGGCCCAGGTTCGGAGACGTCCACGCGAACCGGGCCAGAAGCGGATAGGAACGGGCTGATGCGACCGGCCAGCGTTTCGATCATGTGGTGCAGCCGCTCGTGCGTGCCGGCGCCGATGCGTTCCGTTTCGATCTGTTCGAACGCGTCGGCCAGTTCCTGGTCCTGCGCACTCAGGTCCCGTTCGATGGCTGGTAGGAGCCCCGCGTTCTCCATATCAATATGGCTGCGCAACAGCGCTTCATAGTCCGCGGCCGCTCGCTGCAGCGCAACCGCGCTGGCTCGGCTGCCGGCGACGTACCTTTCGGCCGCCAACGCGTAGGCCTTGGCAAGCTGGCGGCCCTCCTCGTGCTGCATCTCGAGCGCGGCTGGCAAGCCAGTTTGCATGAGTTTTGGGAACAGCACGAGCTCTTCTTTGCCGTGATGGCAGCGATCGACGAACACGCGGAAAAACTCTTCGATGTCGGCGAACACGTTGGCCGGCACCGGCTGGCCGCCCGCCGCGGCTTCGGCCGCATGTTCGAGCTGATCGAGGACGTGGAGCACCGCGTTGTGCTCTGCCTGCAAGGTCTTGGTGGTTTCCATAGATCGCTCCTTGAGTCGGTGCCGGCCAGGCCGCTTTTGCCGGCGCTGTCGTCACCACGCTTTTCTTTCCACTAATCTGCCGCAACGGGACACGACGCACAGGGACTTGGGTTCCTTTTACCGGAAAGGAACCCAAGTCCCTGAAGCTCGACGTCTTCCAGCGCTAACGTGGCTTGTGGGCGATACGCCTGAGCTGCCAATCGGGAGGTAATTGGGCAGGCCCCTCAGCCGGCAGAGGCTGCTCGCCCAGCGGCACATCAACTCACGCGAGGGATTCACTCATGAACGACGCTAGGCCTTTCATCGGTCACTACGCCGACCTCGCCGCTTTCCAAACCGAGCACTTCAACCCCATTGGCCTGGCTCAGAGTGAGCGGATGAAGGTGGTGCTGGTCTGTTTGGAAGCTGGTCAGTCCATTCCGGCTCACGAGCCGAGCGTTGACATGGCGCTGGTGGTCATCGAAGGCGAAGGTGCGCTTGTCAGCGAAAATCAGGAGGAGCCGCTGCGTCCGGGCAGCATTGGCTTCGTGCCGGCAGGCCAGCGGCGTGGCGTCAAGGCCTCCACCCGCATGGTCGTGCTGCACACCGTCAGCCCGCCACCCGCGGTCAGGACCACGCTCAGGTGGCCGCGCAGCTCCACGGCCACAGTCAGCCTCGCTAAGGCTGGATTAAACGAGGCCCGGCCTCGCCAACGCGAGACTCGGCAGGTGCCGAAGTGCCGTCTGCAAGCACGATCGGGCCAGGAGTCTCCACCAGCCGGTAGCCGACGTAGCGAACCGTCTCGATGCAGTCGCCCATGCCGGAAGGGATCTTGGCTCGCAGGCGTCGAACGTGAATGTCCACGGTTCGCGGTCCGCCTTCGTAGTCCTGACCCCAGACCTGTGCCAGGAGCATCTTGCGAGTGAAGGTCATGCCTCTGTGCGCCGCCAGGAAGGCCAGCAGCTCGTACTCACGCGGGGTGAGGAGCACGGGCTCGTCGCAGCCCGGAACGCTGACCCGGCGCTGAGCGAGATCGATTTCCAGCCCGCCGACGTGCACGACTCGTCCCGCCGCGGCGCCTCGGCGCTGTCTGATGAGGGTCAGGCGCAGAGCCACCTCCGAAGGCCGGTACGGCGGAAGGAGGAAATCGTCGACCAGCGTGGCCAGTTCGGGCATGGCCAGGTGTCGCTCGTGGATCAGCGCCAGGATCGGATGAGCCCGTGTCCCGCACTCCGTCCATTCGATGTGCCGGACGTGCTGAGCCGGCAGCACTCCTGAAGCAGCCGTCAGCTCCAGCAGCACGGCGTCCGGCGACTGCCGATCGAGCGCGAACCGGACAGCATCCTCGCGGTCGAACGGCGCGACGTCGATTTGAGCGCCAATCTGCCGCAATCCGTCGGCCAGTCGCAAACCCACCTCGCTGGCTGGGGACGGCGCAGTCAACAGCAGGAAGCGGCCCGCGGGCCAAGGGCTCATACCTCCAGCTGCACCATCACGTCGCCGCCCGTCGACAGCCACACCGGAAACGTCCGCAGCCTGTCGCATGCGCCATTCAGCACACGACCATCGCGCAGGTCGTATCGGTAGCCGTGCAACGGACAGATCACCACGGCTCCGCCCACCACGCCGTCGGCCAGCTTGCCCCCCAGGTGCGGGCAGCTGGCTTGGGTAGCATACAGCCGGCCATCCCTAGCGTGATACACCGCGACGCGCTGGCCAGGAAGGTCGAATTCCCGTGCTTCACCAATGGGGATTTGACCCGGCGGGCCGAGGTTGAACGCGCCCTCGGAGCGAACGGCGGCGGGTTGCCGCTGGTTGGGCAGCACTCTCATCATGTCAGGCGGACACCGCCGCCAGCCTTTCGCCGGCGTCGCCGGCGGGCAGCGTGGATACGAACTGATGCCGGTGCAGCGGAGCGCGACCTTCACGCCAGGGGTCCTCGTAGGCTCGGACGGCCGCCTCGATCTCGGCATCGAGGCGCTGGCAGATCGATTCGCGGTCTTCAACCAGAGCCTGTCGCAGCCGCTCAATCCCGATGCGCTCCACAAAGGAATACGTGCGCTCGAGATACTTCGCCTGCTCACGGTAGTACTGCATGAAGCGGCCCATGAAGCGCAGTACGTCGTCGTGGGAATCGACCGTGCACAGGAGGTCGCCCTTGCGCACCGTTGATCCGGCGGCGCCGCCAATGTAGAGCTCCCACCTGCCCCCCTCGATGGCAATCGCGCCGAGGTCCTTGGTCGTCGCCTCGGCGCAGTTACGCGGGCAGCCGGTGGCTGCCAGCTTCATCTTGTGCGGCGCCTCAATACCCTGAAAGCGTTTCTCGATGGCAATCCCCAGCGCCGTGCTGTCGCCCAGGCCATAGCGGCAGAAGTCGGTACCGACACACGTCTTGCAGGTGCGGAAAGCCTTGGTGTAGGCATGGCCTGATGGCATGTCCAGGTCCTGCCACGCCCCGGGCAGGTCCTCTTTGGCGATGCCCAGCAGGTCGATGCGCTGGCCGCCGGTGATCTTGACCATACGGACGTTGTACTTGTCGGCTACGTCCGCGATGCGGCGCAGCTGCGCCGAGCTGGTCACGCCTCCATAGATGCGCGGCACGACGCTGAAGGTCGAGTCCTTCTGGACGTTGGCATGCACCCGATCGTTGATGAATCGAGCGTCCCGCTCGTCCTCGTACTCGGCGCCCCAAATCGTCTTGAGCAGGGAGGCCAGGCCCGTCTTGCTGCCGGCGTCCTCGAGCCCGCCGGTCAGGGCGCCGAACACCGCCGAGACGCTCCTGAGGCCCAGCTCCTTGATAGCGGCAATCAGCTCGGGTTTCGCCAGCGGCACGCCCGGCACGTAGTAATGGGCCGTGACGTCCTCCTCCAGCTGCCCATCAGAGGCCCACTCCGTAATCCGCCGCACAAGGTCCTTGCAGGAGCCGCAGCCGGTGCCGGCGCGCGTGGCGGCGCACACCGCGCTCAGGCTCCTCTTGCCGGACTTCACGCTGGCCACGATGGTCCCCTTGGAAACGCCATTGCAGTTGCATACCTGGACGTCGTCGGGCAGCTGCTCGGGCGCGGTGACCGCAGGCGTCGCCCCGCTCGGGAACAGCAGATCGGCGCGCCGCTGGGGCAGCGGCGTGCCGCGGTCGAACAGCTGCACCAGCGACGACGCCGCGGCCGTGTCGCCCAGCAGGATGGCGCCGGCGAGCTGGTTGTCGCGAACAATGAGCTTTTGGTACACGCCGCGCGAGGGCTCGCTGTACAGGATGACCTCGTCCTCCGGGTCATCCGAGTCCTTAGCGCCCATCGTCGCCAGATCGACGCCCATGACCTTGAGCCGCGTATACAGGCGGGAGCCCTCATACGTGGCGGCCGGGTTGGCTTCGCTGAGGTGCTCGGCCAGCACCCGGGCCTGCTCCCATAACGGCGCCACGAGGCCGTAGACCTGCCCGCGATGCTGGGCGCACTCGCCGACGGCGTAGACGTTCGGATCGTCGACGCAGCGCATCTGGTCATCCACCACGATGCCGCGTTCGACGGCCAATCCGGCGTCGCGCGCCAGCTGCACGTTCGGCAAGATGCCGCAGGCCATGACCACCATGTCGCAGTCGAGGATTTCGCCGCTTTCGAATTGCAGCCCGCTCACCTTCTCGCGGCCAAGCATGGCCGTGGTGGCGGTGCCGGTGTGGACCTGAATGCCCATGTCCTGCAGCGTTGTCTGCAGCATCCGGCCAGCCCGCGAGTCGAGCTGGAGGTTCATGATCGTGCTCTCGCGCTGGATCACGTGCACCTCCGGCAGGTGCGTCAGCAGCCCACGGGCAGCTTCGAGTCCCAGGAGTCCGCCGCCGATGACCGCCGCTCGGGCGCGGCCCTTGGCGTAGCCGGCGATCCGGCTGCAATCATCCAGGCTGCGAAACACAAATACGCCCTGCTTCCACTTGCCGTCGGCCCGGTGCAGGCCGTCCAGACGCGGCACCAGCGGGCGGCTGCCGGTGGCCAGGATCAAGACGTCATAGGGTTCATGCACCAGCCCTCCGCGCACCACCCGATCGGCGCGATCGATGTTGTCGGCGGGGACGCCGGCGTGCAAGGTGATGCCGCGCTCGGCGTACCAATCCAGGGCGTTGATGAAAATCGCCTGTGGATCGTGGCTGCCGCTCAGCACCTCCGACAGGAGGATGCGGTTGTAGTTGCCGTACGGCTCCTCCCCGAAGATGGTCACGTCGTAGCGCTCCATGCCGCCGCGTTCGACGATCTCCTCTACGGTCCGGGCGCCGGCCATGCCGTTGCCGACGACGACAAGTCGCTGCTTAGTCAAGCTCTCCTCCTGTGCTGATGGGCTCGATAGCTGCCGCGCACACCTTGAACTCGGGCATACGGCTCACCGGATCGAGCGCCGGGTTGGTCAGGTTGTTGGCGGCCTGCTGGCCGCCCCAATGGAACGGCACGAACACCGTGTCGGGCCGAATACTGTTCGTTACCCGTGCTTTCAGGGCGATGCTGCCGCGACGAGATCGGAGTCGCACCATCTGGCCATCGTGCAGCCCGAAGCGAGCGGCCAGGGATGGATGCATCTCGACCAGCGGCTCAGGCGCTTGGCGAACCAGCTCGGCCACCCGCCGCGTTTGCGTGCCCGATTGGTACTGGCTCAGCACTCGGCCGGTGGTGACGATCACGGGATATCGAGCGTCCGCTTCCTCGGCTGGCGGCCGGTACTTCACCGCGTGGAAACGAGCACGCCCGTCCGGCATGGGGAAGCGCTCGGCGAACAGCCGGGGACTGCCCGGATGATCGCCGGATGGGCAGGGCCAGAACACCCCGTCTTCGCGAGCCAGGCGCTCGTAGGTGATGCCGCTGTAGTCGGCCGGTCCGCCGGCGCTGGCTCGCCGCAGCTCGGCGAAGATCGCCCCCTGGCCCTCGAACCGGAAGTTCGCGCTTGCACCCAGCAGCCGAGCAAGGTCGCACAGGATGCGCCAGTCGGGGCGCGCATCTCCGGCAAGCGGAGCGACCGCTCGCCGCAGGATGACTCGGCCTTCGAGATTGGTGGTCGTGCCGCCGTCCTCGGCCCACTGTGCCGCGGGCAGGACGACGTCCGCCAGCTTGGCCGTCTCGGACAGGAAGAAGTCGGCGACGATCAGCACGTCGAGCTGTCGCAGCCGGTCGATGACGTGCAAGGCTCGTGGCGCCGAAACTGCCGGATTGGTGGCCATCACCAGCAGCCCCCGCACGCCCTTCTCCTGCCCGAGGCTGTCCAGCAGCTCGTAGGCCGAGAGGCCGGGGCCAGGAAGGTCAGACTCCTCGACGCCCCATACCGCCGCTACGTGGCGCCGAGCGTCAGGGTCGTCGATCTTGCGGTAGCCGGGTAGCTGGTCGGCCTTTTGCCCGTGCTCGCGCCCACCCTGGCCGTTGCCCTGGCCGGTCAACGGGCCAAAGCCGCTGCCCAGCCGGCCGGGCAATCCCAGCGCCAGTGCCAGGTTGATCCAGGCCAGCACGCAATCCACCCCGTGGCTGTGCTGCTCGGTGCCGCGACCCGTCAGGATGATGGCCCGCCGCGCGCTGCCCAGGAGCGCCGCCACCTCGGCCAGCTGGGACGCCGGAATGCCGCTCAACCGCTCCACCCGAGCCGGCCAGTAGGCGGCCACGGCCGCGCGCGCTGCCTCGAAGCCGGTGGTTCGCTCCCGAACATATTCGCGATCCACCAGGCCTTGCTGGATGCAGGCGTGCAGCAGTCCATTGGCCAGCGCAACGTCACTGCCCGGCAGCAGCTGCAGGTGGATCGACGCGGCCTGGCTGGTGCGCGAGGCGCGCGGGTCCGCCACAACGAGCTTTCCGCCGCCTGCCCGCTGCGCCTCGAGGTGGCGCATGACCGGGGGCATCGTTTCCGCCAGGTTGCTGCCGGCCAGCAGGATGACGTCGGCCGATGCCAGGTCTTCGATCGGGAACGGCAGGCCCCGATCGAGGCCGAACGCCTGGATCTGCCCGGCGGCTGCGCAGGACATGCAGAACCGGCCGTTGTAGTCGATGTTGGGCGTCCGCAGCGCCACCCGGGCGAATTTGCCGAGCAGGTAGGCGGTCTCATTGGTCAGCGACCCACCGCCCAGCACACCCACCGCGGCATGCCCGTGACGTTGTTGTATGCCCGCCAAGGCGCCGGCTATGCGCTGCAGCGCGACGTCCCAACTCACCTCCACCAGCCGCCCCGCGGCGTCTCGCGCAAGCGGCGCCCGAAGGCGGTCGGGGTGGTTCACTGTTTCCGTCGAGGTCCAGCCCTTGAGGCACAGCCCGCCGCGATTCACCGGGAAATCGGCTCGGCCCGTCACCGCCAGGCGACCGCCTTCGGGGCGGAGGACCATGCCGCACTGCAGGGCGCAGTACGGGCAGTGGGTCGCCACACCAACCCCGGCCGGCTGTTCCAGGAGCGCCTGCACCTAGGCTACGGCCTCCGCTTCCGGGACAGCCATGTCGCCAGCTGCCATGACCCCAGGTTGAGCCGCCGCCGTTCGGCGCCGCCCCATCTCCGGCCTGAGGTACACCGCCCAGGTGATGAAGATGCAGGTGACGTAGAAGCCGATGAAGCCCCACAGGGCTGCCTGGACGCCGCCGGTGGCCGCGATCGAGGTGCTGTAGCTGTTTGGCACGAGGAACCCGCCGTAAGCGCCGACGGCGCCCGCGAAACCCAGTGACGCAGCTGTCTCTTTGCCCGCTTCCTTGAGCGCGAGGGCTCGGTCCTGTCCGGTGCGCTCCGCCCGCGCGAGATGCATGCTCCGGAAGATCGATGGGATCATGCGGAAGGTCGAGCCGTTGCCCAGCCCGGCTGTGGCGAACAGCAGCATGAAGCAGGCGAAGAAGCTGCCGAAGTTGTGGACGCTCAGCGAAGCGATGACGCCGGCGACAGCCACGATCATGATGCCGTAGTTCCACAGCGTGACGTACGTGCCACCCAGGCGATCCGACAGCCAGCCGCCCACGGGTCGTATGAGCGAGCCAACCAGAGGCCCCAGGAAGGCAAGCTGCAGCGGGTTGACGCCGGGGAACTGCGTCTTGATGAGCAGCGGAAAGGCGCCGCTGTAACCGATGAACGAGCCGAAGGTGCCGATGTACAGCCACGACAGCAGGTAGGTGTGCCTGCTCTTGAGGATGGTGGCTTGGTCGGCCAGTCTGGCTCGGCTGACCGACAGGTTATCCATGAACAGCCAGGCGCAGATGACGGCGAGCAGAATGAGCGGGATCCAGAAGAAGCCGGCGTTCTGCAGCCACAACTGGCCGGCGGCAGCGCCGTTCTTGATCAGCGTCTCGGGGGCGCCGGCCAAGGGCCCAAACAGGCTCACGGTGATGGCAAACGGGATCGCGAACTGCACCACGCTGACGCCCAGGTTGCCGCCACCGGCGTTCAATCCGAGGGCCAGGCCCTTGTGCTTGTCGGGATAGAAGAAGCTGATGTTGGCCATGCTGGAGGCGAAGTTGCCACCGCCGAAGCCAGCGCTGGCTGCCGCGATGGCAAACGCCCAGAAGGGAGTGCTGGGGTGCTGGACCAGGACGCCCACCAGCGAGGTGGGAACGAGCAGCAGCAGGGCGCTGACGATAGTCCAGTTGCGACCGCCGAACTTAGGCACGGCCACCGTGTAGGGGAAGCGCATGGTAGCCCCCACGAGCCCAGGCAGCGAAGCAAGCAGGAACAGCTGCGGGACGGAGAACGTGAAGCCGGCGTTCGGTAGGTTCACCGCCACGACGCTGAAGATCTGCCAAACGGCGAAGCCCAGGAATTCGGCGAAGATCGAGAAGATCAAGTTCCGCCGGGCAATCGCTTTGCCCGTCGCCTCCCAAAACCCTTCGTCCTCGGGATTCCAGTGCTCGATCCATGTGCGTGGCATGCCGTCCCAACTCCTTATCCGCTGGCGGAAGACAGGCGGCCACAAGGGAAACAGCCCCATCGAATGGGCGGCGGCCCAAGAGTGACCGCACCCTCGCGCGCCAGCCCCATTGCTGCGAAACCGCTCCGAGAACCCGCTACCGGTTCCGGCGGCCTGATCGCAGTCTACGGACGCCTATTGGGCAAAGTCAATAAGTCGAAACGTAATGGAAACAAACTGGGCGCAAGTGCCTAATTACGACTATGCATGTTGCACAAAGCAGCGCGGCTTATCCGTGCCTATACTGTCAACCGCATGAGTCGACTCTGGTTTGACGACGAAGCAGTGTTGAGTCACGAAGGCTGGGATCGCGAGCCGCTGATCGTGGAGAGCCGCATCGAGGCCTTGATGCGACGCGGCCTGGCGCGGCCTCTCTTCCTGCAGGGCGTTTTCCCATTTGTGGGAGCCGGCTGGTATACGTCGGGACTGCTCAATCCTAACCTGATCTACACGGTCCCTGGCGGAAAGCAGGCCAGGCTGCTCTACCTGCGGGCCGGCAACCTGAGCGAGGCGATGATCTACTTGAGCATCATGCGCGATACACAGCCGATGCGCTATTTCCCAATCCGAGCCGGCGGCGATGCGCATATCACGCTGGCCATCACGGAAGATCTGCCGACGGGCAGCCGGATGGAGGTCCACTTCGCTGCGCCTGACGGGCTCAGCGGGTCAATCGTGCTGGACGTGGGCTTCGTCGAGCTCGAGAGCTGACGTTCCCGATTGCTGCGAATGTCGGCGATCAGGCGGACTGCCCAGCCAGCTGCCGCAGCTCCCGGACCCAGGCGCGTTCGAGCTCCAGCCGATGGATGAGATGCCGGGTAACCAGCTTGGACCAATGATTCCTGGCGCGCTCCTGTTGACTTTGAACGTGCCACAGCTGCTCGCTGAGCGCGGCGTCGCGGGCATCCAGAATCCGATCGCGTTCGTGAGTCTCCAGGAGGTCAAAGAAGGCTACGCGGGTCTGGAACTCCGCTGCATTGCGCGCCTCGTCGGGGCCAAAGTCGCGCAAGAGGTCCGTGAACAGCTCTTCACCCCGAGGCAGCAGCCGGTATACATGACGCGGCGGCCGGCCCTGCTGCATCTCCACGCTCTTCTCGACGGCGCCGGCTTCCTCGAACCGCCGCAGCGTGGGGTACAGGACGTTCGGATTCAGCGAGACCGTGCCGCCCATGATCTCCTCCACCCGCTGTCGAATAGCGTACCCATGGGCAGGCTCCTTGGCGAGCACCCGCAGCACGACAAGATCGAGGTACGACAACACGTATCTCCGCTCGGTACGTTGTATCTAATCTAGATTAGTCTAATCTAGATACATGCAGATCGATATCCTTCCAACAGCGAGTCCCTTCAGCCCCGTCATCTACGGCTGCTGGGGCCTCTTCCTGGCCGTGTGGATCGTCGGAGCGCTGTACAACCGCCAGCGCGCCCCACAGGTCGAGCGAGCCGGTTCGAGGTTCAGCTCCGGCGGCTGGAGCAACTGGTTGGCCGGCGTCGCCCTGGTCTGGATAGCGGAGCGTTTCGTTCCCCATGGCCTGTGGACGAGCCTGAGCTTCGCGAATCTCGACATGCAGCTCGCCGGCCTCGGGCTGCTGCTGGTATCGACCGCCTTCACCATGTGGGCCAGATGGACGTTGGGCACGATGTGGACCAGCCAGCCGGCCATCAAGGCTCGCCATGAGCTGCACATCGAGGGTCCCTACCGGGTGACGCGGCACCCGATCTACACCGGGATGACCGGCATGCTCCTGGGAACCGCGCTGGCCAGCGGCGCCGCGCTCACGCTGGTCGCCTTCGCGATCTTCGTGGTCTATTTCGCGGTGAAGATCCACGCCGAGGAGCGCCTGCTGCTGGAAACATTCGGCCAGCGCTACGAAGCCTACAGGCGCGAGGTGCCTCAGCTGCTGCCCTTCCCACGGCCCCGTCCGTAGGCCCAAGCCGCCCACCCTACCGCTTCGAGCAGCGAGCCTGGACGATGGTGAGCACCACGACCACTGCCGGCACGGCCACGTAGGCGGCCATGCCGGCGCCGAGGCCGCGCGCATCCGAAATCGCGCCAACCAGAGCGGGAAATCCCAGGCCCGCCAGGCCGATGGCGGAGACGACCGCTCCTGTCGTACCCGCCTGGCCGGGCCTGAGGCTAAGGTAGGTGGCCTCCAACGTGGCGTAGAACACGGCGCCGCAGAAACCGAACAGGATCGCGCCGAGAACTTCGACGGCGCCGACGGGAACGAACACCAGCGTCGCCACAGAGGCGGCTACCAGCGCGGCGAACAGCGGCAGCAGCAACCGCTGCTCGATGCGCCGGCTGATCGGCGGCACGGCCAGGTAGCCACACAGGCCGGCCGCAACGATGGCGGATATCAGCGCGGTGGCCGCCGGCGCCGGCCACGCCCGTACCCCTTCGAGGAAGGCGTTGAGGTACCCCAGGAGCGGCTCGTCGAGCAATCCGTGCAGGCCATCGATGACACCCAGCAGGATGACCCGTGGATCGCGCAGCACCGACCAGACCGCCGAAGCTGCCGGTTCGGGCGGTTGCCGGTGTCGCTCCGGAAACACCTGGCTCGCCAGGACCACCGCGTACAGGACCATGAAGGCTGCGCCCACGACGAACAGCACCCTCCACGACGCTCCCAATGCCAGCACGCCGGCCAGGGTCACGGGCGCCAGCAGGTCGCCCACCGAGCCGTACGCGTTCACTCGGCCGAGGGCGGTGGGGAGCTCGTCCGGGCATAGGTCGAGCAGGGCCAGCTCGCAGCCGACAAGGAAGGCGTCGACGGCGCCACCCCAAACGAAGCCGCCCACGGCCAGGACAGGCAGGGAGTGACCAAGGCCGAAGGTCAGCATCCCGATCGCCACGCCGGCGGCTCCCAGGCTCGCCAGCCAGCGCAGCTGCACGAAGTCGGCAGCCACCCGGAAGAAATGGCCGGCCAGGCCTCCGGCAGTGAGGGATGCAACGGCTACGCCTATCTCGGCGTAGGACAGCCCGAGGCCGGCTCGGATAGGCTCGAGGGCCCCGAAGGGCCAGTAGGTGACCCATTCGTCGGCGAAGCTGACGAACAGCAGCGCCGCGAGCAATGTGAGCGGCGCGCGAACCACGACCGGCAGCAGCCAGTGCGCCAGCCGTGGCGCTAGACGGAGACGAAGCTCAGATCAACGTCGACGGTAGCGATACATTGGGTAACACTGTAGCAGTTGCGCCCGCCGCGACGCGGCTGCCCAAGCGTCCAAGCGCTTCCTTCAGCCGCGTTACAGCCCATCGCGAGCAGCAGGCCGCCTGGGATACCGCGATGGAACCCGCGTTCATGGCCGCATTACAGCTCCTTTATGCCGGCTTTACCGTGCCGGCAGTACGAAGGGCAAAGAGCTCGGACAGCATTCGACGGCGCGTCAGGACGCCCGAAGAAGGGGATTCGACCGGTATGCCGTACGTCATTACGGGGCGGTGCCGACGGGAGAAAGACCCGGCCTGCGTCCGAGCCTGCGCGACGGAATGCATCTACGGCCCGGACATCTCGGGCCTGCGCTACGTCGAGCCCGAAGAATGCATCGATTGCGCGGTCTGTCTCTTCGAGTGTCCAGCCGGGGCCATCTTCGAGGAAGCAAACGTGCCTCCCAGGATGCGGCGGTGGATCCATCTCAATGCCATGCGTGCAGCTTTTTACAAAAAGGGGAATGGAATGGCGACCGTTTTCAAGACCAATCGGGCGGGAATGCACATGGCAGCGCCACAGGCGCTCGTCGCGCCGCCCAGCGAGCTTCAGCTCGGGCTGGAAGGGTTCGAGTATGCCGATCTGTACCGTCCCGAACGGTTGGCAACACTGACCAGGATGTTTCATCAGCGCGTGGCAGCACGGGATCCGGAGCTGTGGAGCCGGTTCGAAACCTACCAATCCGGCCAAGCTGTTGAGGCGGCGGAGCGCTCCGACCTGCTGAAGAGCATGGCCGGCCAGCTGTCGTCGTTCATCGCCGACCTGTTCCGTCTGGAGCCGGGGAATCGTGAGTTTGCCCGCAGCGCTCAGGAGGCGGAGATCGTGCACCGCTTCAAGCGCGAGTTCGTCATGCGGCGCGCGCTCAAGAAGCACCGGGACGCCACGCCGGACGAAGCCCCCGCGCCCGACGCGCGCTTGCAGTGGATCCTGGAAGAAGCCATCGACCCCGAGCTTGCCCTGGCAACGACCGTTGACGCGCTGCTCCAGGAGGAGGCCCGTTATCCCAAAGGAAGCGTGCCACCGGCGCTGAGCGAGCAGCTGGAGCTGTACGAATGCTGGGTGGCCACCGCCGCGGCGCTGGCTCGGGAGCACGGACTGTTCGCCGACTGGATCAGCCTCCATGCCCCGGAGGAGAGACCGGAGCCGACCGGCCTGGTGGAGCTGCTGCGCAACGATCGTCTGTCTCCGCCGGTGCTGGAAGGGCCGGCCTGGAGGATGCGGCGGCGCGACGGCTTCGCGCTGACCGACCGGCGCTGGAGCACCCGCCGCGTCCTGGATCACGTCCACTACTGCGTGCTGTGCCAGGAGCGCGAGAAGGACTCCTGCGCCCGCGGCTACCCGCTGCCGCGAAGCGACGGACAGTTTGGCCGCAACGAGCTCGGGGTCCCGCTCAACGGCTGCCCGCTGGCCGAGCGGATCGGCGAGGCGCACACACTGCGGCGCGAAGGCGATGCGGTTGGCGCGCTGGCGCTGGTGATGCTCGACAACCCCATGTGCCCGGGCACCGGCCACCGCATCTGCAACGACTGCATGAAGAGCTGCATCTACCAGAAGCAGGAGCCGGTCAACATTCCGCAGATCGAGACCAATACCCTGTGGGAGGTGCTGCAGCTGCCGTGGGGGGTGGAGGTCTACGGCCTCCTCACCCGCTGGAACCCGCTGAACGTCGAGCGGCCGCAGACGCTGCCGTACAACGGCGTCAACGTGCTCGTCGATGGGCTCGGACCGGCCGGGTACACCCTCTCGCAATGGCTGCTCAATGAGGGCTTCGGCGTCGTCGGCGTCGATGGCCTCAAGATCGAGCCCCTGCCCAAGGACCTGCTGTGGGACAAGGATCTGCCACCCAGACCGGTGAAGCACTTCTCGGAGCTGCAGGAGGACCTGGGCGAGCGCATATCGGGTGGCTTCGGGGGCGTCGCCGAATACGGCATCACCGTCCGCTGGGACAAGAACTTCCTGAAGCTGATCTACCTCACGCTCATGCGGCGCAAGACCTTCCGCGCGTATGGCGGCATCCGGTTCGGCGGGACGATGACCCTGGACGACGCCTGGAAGGCCGGCTTCCAGCACGTGGCCATCGCCGCCGGCGCCGGCCGGCCGACCGTGCTGAGCATCAAGAACAACCTTCTGCCCGGCATCGGCGGAGCAAGCGACTTCCTCATGGGCCTGCAGCTGTCCGGAGCGTTCAAGAAGGCCTCCATCGCCAACCTCACCCTGCGCATGCCGGTGGTCGTCGTGGGCGGCGGGTTGACCGCGGTGGACGCCTGCACCGAGGCTCTGGCCTACTACCCGGTGCAGGTCGAGAAGACCCTGTCGCTGTACGAGCAGCTCGCGGCCGAAATGGGGGAGGAGAAGCTGCTGGCAACACTGAGCGAGGAGGATCGGGCCATCCTGGCCGAGCAGCTGGAGCACGGCCGCGCCATCCGCGCCGAGCGGGAGCGCGCACGCCTGGCCGGCGAGAAGCCGAACTTCCTGCCGCTGCTGCAGTCCTGGGGCGGAGCCACTCTGTGCTATCGCAAACGCATCCAGGACGCTCCCGCCTATCGGGTGAACCACGAGGAGATTCAGTCCTTCCTGGAGGAAGGCGTGCGCATCCTCGAGTGCGTCGAGCCGAACGAGGCCGTGCCGGATCGCTGGGGCCGCCTGGGCAGCGTGATCTTCGACGTGCTGCAGGAGTCCGAGTCCGGCATCTGGAAGGAATCCGGCGAGACCGTCACGCTCCCTGCCGGCACGCTGCTGGTCGCCGCCGGAACCACCCCCAACATCGTCTACGAGAAGGAGCACGGCGGCACCTTCGAGCTGGATGCGGGAGGCAAGTTCTTCCAGCCACATCGCCTGGAGAATGGCCGGCTCGTGCCGGCCGCCGGAACCCGGGACGACCCGGGGTTCTTCACCAGCTACGAGCAGGATGGGCGCTACGTCACCTTCTACGGCGACAACCACCCGGCCTTTGCCGGCAGCGTGGTAAAGGCCATGGCCTCGGCCAGGACCGGCTACAAGCAGGTAGCCGATCTGTTCCCGCATCGAGCCGATGCGCCAACGAGAAAGGAACGCCGCGACCGCTGGCGCGCCTGGCAGAGCTTCACGGGCGACCTGGACAAGATCCTGGTCGCGCGCGTGGACAGCGTCATACGTCTGACCCGGAACATCGTGGAAATCGCCATCCATGCCCCTTACCAGGCAGCCAACTTCCAGCCTGGCCAGTTCTACAGGCTGCAGAACTATGAGACGACGGCACCGGTCGTGGACGGGCGGCGGCTGCAGACCGAGGGCATCGCGCTTACGGGCGCGTGGGTCGACAAGAGGGCCGGCATCGTGGGCTTGATCGCGCTGGAAGTCGGCGCCAGCTCACGGCTGTGCGCCACCCTGCGCGAAGGCGAGCCGATCGTGCTCATGGGCCCCACCGGCGCGCCAACGCACATCCCCGAGGGCGAGCAGGTGGTGCTGGCCGGCGGCGGTCTGGGAAACGCCGTGATGTTCTCGCTGGCGGGAGCGATTCGGGCCAACGGCAACCGGGTGCTCTATTTCGGCGCCTACAAGAGTCGCGACGACGTCTTCCACCAGGACGAGATCGAAGCGTCGGCCGACCAGGTGATCTGGAGCGTCGACGCCGGCGAGCTGATCGAGCCTCGGCGCCCCCAGGATCTGACCTTCCAGGGCAACGTGGTCCAGGCCATGGCTGCCTACGATCGCGGAGAGCTGGGGGAGCAGCTCATCCCGCTGAGCTCGGTGGACAGGCTGATCGCCATCGGCAGCGCCGGCATGATGGCCGCGGTTGCCAGATCGCGGCATGAGGTCCTCGCCGGCAGGCTGAATCCCCAGCATCTCGCGCTGGCGTCGGTCAACTCGCCCATGCAGTGCATGATGAAGGAGGTCTGCGGCCACTGCCTGCAAAAGCACGTCGATCCTGAGACGGGCGCCGAAATGGTCGTCTTCAGCTGCTTCAACCAGGACCAGCCGATGGATGAGGTCGACTGGAAGAACCTGAACGACCGGCTGCGCCAGAACAGCCTGGCCGAAAAGCTCACGACCCTGTGGCTCGACAGCGTCTTCCGGCGCCATCCCGACCTGGTCCATGCCTGAACAGGAGGCGAGAGATGGAGGAGCTGTTCCTGGCCAGACCGTGGCTGGGCCTGAAGGTGCGAAGCCCGGCTGATATCCAGCCTCATCCGGCGGGTTCGGAAGCCGAGGATGCGCAGTTCTACGTCGCGCTGTACCACGTAGCGCTGGCCATCATCTCCAGCCTCGACCGCGGGCACATCCAACTGCTGGCGGTGCAGTCCGTGACGGAGGCCACCGGCGTGAAGGGCTGCGCCATCTGGGCGCTGGGCGCCGAACGAGATCGGCTCGACCTGGTCGCCTCATACGGCCTGAGCCGGCGCTACCTGGACAAGGGCGTGCTGCGGCCCGAGCTGAATGCCGGGCTTCGCGAAACGCTCGAGGGCAGGATCGTCATCAGGGACATCACCAACGCCGTTGAGTGGCAGTACCCGGAGGAGGCCCGGAAGGAGGGCATCGTGATGGCCTTGAGCCTGCCGCTGGTGGTCAGGGGCCGGGCCGCGGGCGCACTGTGCCTGTACCTCGCCGAGCGCCGCAGCTTTTCGGAAGCCGAGCTCGAGTTCCTGTCGGCGCTGGCCAATCTCTCGGCATGCGCGCTGGAGAACGCCTCGCAGTTCGCGTCTGTCCAGCATGGCTACGAGCTCCTGGTTGAGTACGCTTGCGTCCCCCATTGACGTGGGGACACGGCAGCCGTCGCGGCAGACTAGAGCGCGCGCATGCGATTGTTGCGCGGCTGGTTCTCGACCTCGGCTAGACCGAGAGCTTGGAGGACCGGTGGCACGTACATACCGAAGCGGCCCCTGAGACCCTTCTTCAGGCCATACCAGCCACCAACCGGGTTGCTCTCCGACCGTCCCCAGGCTTCGACGCTTCCCTCGGGCGCGGGTTTCTGCTCGTCGGCGCTGCCAAGCGCCATCCAGTCGCCGTGCGCCTTGAGCATGCTGTGCAGGTCTTCGATGGCGCGCAGGTGGTAGCGCAGCTCGGTCTTCCCTACCTGCACCACGAGGGCCGGCGGGCTCAGCGACTCGTCACGGAAGGCCTGGTAATCCGATCCGCCGCTGGGAGTTTTCAAGATCCACGGATCCTGTCTCGTGCCCGAGCCCTGCACGTTCGCCGCCATATTGTCCTCGCTCCTGCACGTGTGGCTTGCCTCATGGGCGCCGCTGACAGAATCATCGCCGATCTGTCGCCGCGGTGCAGGACGGGCCGGTTAGGGCTTGGACGCCCGCACGAAGGCGCTGACGAACTTGCCTTCGAGCTGCTCCCGATCCTGCTTGGTGGGCTGCCAGTCGCCGGTGGGCACGTCGTCCAAGGAATATGCGCGCGTGCTCTCCAGGTCGACCTCGGCGAATCCCGCCGCGGTCAGCTTGGACCGGTATTCGTCTTCCGACAGCGCGCCCGCGATGCAGCCGACCCACGACTCCATCTGCCGGCGCAGCCCCTCTGGGACCTGCCCCCGCACCACGACGTCCGACACCGCCAGCCGGCCACCGCGCTTCAGGACGCGGAAGGCCTCGGCCAGCACTTTGTCCTTGTCCGCGGCCAGGTTAATCACGCAGTTGGAGATGATCACGTCCATCGTCTCATCCGGCAGCGGAATGGCCTCGATGTCTCCCCTGAGGAACGCGACGTTGGTGGCGCCCGCTTCGGCCCTGTTGCGCTCGGCCAGGGACAGCATCTCGTCGGTCATGTCCAGACCGTACGCGAAGCCGCTTGGACCCACACGCTTGGCCGAGAGGAGCACGTCTATGCCACCGCCACTGCCAAGGTCCAGCACCGTTTCGCCGGGCTGCAGCTGCGCCAGAGCTGTGGGATTGCCGCATCCCAGCGAGGCCAGCAGGGCCGCCGCCGGCACGTCACCCATCTGCACCTGGTCGTACAGATCTCTGCTGATGACGTCCTTTTCCCCACCCCCGCAGCAACTGCTCGGGCCCTCACAACAGCCAACATTGCGCTGCCCCTCAGCGACATTGGCGGCGATGGCGCCGTAACGCTCGCGTACTGCCTGCTTCACATCTGCCATGCGACTACTCCTTCTTAGACCGCCGAGATATCGATGCCGATCGATGTATCGGAGTATGGCTGAACATATCGTCGGATGTGGGAATTATCCCATTGATGTCGGTACAATCTCCTAGCAGGCGATCGAACCTTAGTTCTAGCAGGTTGTCACGTTATTACGATCAATCCGCGCGTCATACTGCGAGCAGCCGGTCAGCGTGGGTTACATCCCAGAAAGGAGATAAACATAGTCACCCAACCCTACCGCTCCGACTTGGAGTCGGTGTATCACAACAATACGGACTGCACGGCAGGCCAAAACATACGACCCTGGCACGCGCAGAGGGGAACCGGCGGGTATCCACTCTGCGAACGGTGCTCAGCGCTGGGGCTAGTCCAGCGCTTCTTTACGGCGCCCTAGGCGAGATAGTCAATTCGGGAGCGAACGTCAGCTCCCACCACGGTCCGGTCGGTTCTCCGTCAAGAACCGGCCAAACGCGTCGTAACCCTGTAACCCGCAGACCGGCTTGGATTGCTGCGGCGAGTGCGCGGAACCCCTCTGCGCGCTCGCCGTGGAATCTTACGGTGGGCTGGGCATATGCGTGCTCCGGGCCACCCTGGCAAGACTCAAACGTTTCGACGCCCGCATCCAATAGCCGCTGCACAGCTATCGCGATGCCGGGGTCGAGCGGAGGCGAGAACTCCCTACTCACCTCCGATACATACGACACTGACGTATTCCTGTTACGGACTATACCGTACAGGGGTAGGGTAATAAGCCTTATGTCAGCAGGCGACCTCCCCGATGGGGTGGCGTCTTGACGCGTTTGCTACTCAACGAGCCAATAGGAGAGGCGCGTCAAGATGGCGTCGACCTCCGCACTGAGCTCAGCCCAGACTTCTCTTACGAGCCGATCCTTAGCGGGACCATCGGCGAACGCTATCTCAAGCTCCATAGTGAAATTCATATTCACTTCTCCCTTGGAAATGGCGTCCAGTTGTTCTTGCGTGACAGCCCCGACTACTGCGCCAGGTTCAAGCTTGATGTTAGGCGGCGTCAGGTCCCAATACTCAACGCGCTCAGGCGTAATGAACCTGATGGAAGTCCCGTGCGGCTTGACCATCAGGAGGTGAATGGCACGGTGCTTATCGACATTTCCAAGTCGGTCCAGAATCCACAAGGGTTCCGCGTGAGCCTTGTCGGTGAAGTCCCCTCGGTAATACGGCTGGACAGCGTCGATAAATGCCTTGGCATCGTCGGTGACACGGGCAATCCGCCCCATGCCCCTTGTACGGAACAGCTTGGCATTGTCGGAGATGAAGAACTCAGTGCGCGAGTTGTCAGTGGCTCCGATGGACAATTCCCAAACGATGTGGTCAAGGGACTGGCGAAGGTTCTGCAACGCATCGCCAAGCATGACGCTCAGCTGCAAGGGTGCCGCGTCGATGCCCTTGACGTAGATCAGCCCGCCCGGATGCTCACTTTGAGGATTTACAGCCAGTTTGCACGGGTGACTTTCGCGGAACCACTCAAACGTCTTGTGGAACGTGTCGAAATGATCGAGCGCCCGTTGGTACCGCAAGGACCAGCTACAGGGGGGATGTTGGTAGAGCAGCATGGCTAGACTGGAGGAACGATGGCCCGCAAGCCCAACAAGCCGCTCACGCGGCCAGGAGAGCCCGTGCAGTACACGCCTGGCGGATTGGAGATACCAGTGCCCACGCGGGACGAGTTTTTCAAGCCGCTACGCCAGGCAACAGAGAAGGCCCCTAAGCCTAAGCCGGGGCCTTCTCAATCCGCTCCATAAGCACGTCGAAGATACCTTTACCATCAGCCTCCCGGTTGTTGTAGCGGAAGGTGTACTCGTCCAAGTACGTTTGAAGGTGCTTGGTGGAGACGCCATGATAGACGCCGCTGATTCCGCGCTTCAACAGCGACCAAAACCCTTCGATGGTGTTCGTGTGAACGTCCCCATCGACGTAGATGTTCTGGCGATGGTGAACGCGCCGATGGTGATAGCCCTTCTTCGTCAGCGTCTCGTAGGCGTTGGCCTCATCGGTGTAGATGATGGCCTTTTCGAGCACCTTGGTTGTGACTTCGTTGAGCACTGCACGCTTGACGTTGTTGGGCATGACTTTGGCCGTGATGGTTCCCGGCTCACCGTCCACCCCACGTTGCGCGAATCCAAGCACCTGGGTCTTGCCCTTAATGCCGCCCTTGATGCCGGTAGCGCGTCCTCTGCTTCGCCAGTGCGCTTTGCCGCCGATGTAGGCCTCATCAATCTCGACGGTGCCTTCGGTAATCGGCGCGTCGCACTGATACATGAGCGAGCGGATGCGGTTGAACATGCGCCACGCCGTCTTGTAGGTCACGCCAAGCTCGCGCTCAAGCTGTTTCGCGGAGATACCGCAGCGAGTGCTGGACATCAGGTAGAACGCGTAGAACCACAAGCGAAGCGACGTGGCCGAATCCTGAAAGATGGTTCCGGCCATAGGGTGCTCGCGGTGCCCGCAGTATTCACACGAATACGAGGGGCGGTTGTGGTCCCGGTAGTGCTTCGTCACCTTGTCGCACTTTGGGCAGTGAATCCCGTTCGGATAGAGCTGGCCTACCAGCCAATCAAGGCAGGCAGCATCGTCCGGGAAATCACGGTCAAACTCAAAGAGCGTGTAGCGCGATTCCGAAGCAGTGGATCGTCGGGGCTGGTTGCGATCTACCTTGGACATACCCCCACTATACGCTTGTGCAGTACCGCCGTCAAGGGGATAATTCCCTCGGATGTCAATACGTTCTGATGCCAGGATGCCGTTGCCGCACATACCACCGCCACCCACCTCAGCCGCTCGCGGAACGATCATCCCGAGCCGATGGCGGTTAACCGGAACGACGCCAGAAGGAACCCTCGGCAGGTGTGGCCGGGATGCTTCGGTTCACGCTCAGCATGACAATTCCTTCGAGCTCACGTTCACGACCTTTGCATGACTGGCAGCGCGCTTGGGGGACGGGGCGAAGGCATCTCGCACGGCCGCCAGTCGTTCGGGCACGGCGCGGTAGTACACCCAGCGCCCTCGCCGCTCATGCGTGAGGAAGCCGGCATCTTCCAGCACCCTGAGGTGGTGGCTCACGGTCGGCTGGCCCAGGCCGAGCGGTTCCGTCAAGTGGCATACGCAGGCCTCACCCTGAGGCTGCGCCTGGATCAGGCTGAGAAGGCGAATGCGGGCCGGGTCGGCCACTGCCTTGAGGGTCGTGGCCAGCTGTTCGGCCTCATCGGAGGACAGCTCCGCCTGTGAGATCGGCGGGCAGCATGGAATCACCCGCAAGGACTCGTTCATGTTGACCGAATTGAAGCACGTCGAAACGGAGTTGGCTCGCATCCTCGAACCTGGCTGGCACGAGCTCACAGGCGACGAGCCCATGCCGCCACCGAAACAGCAGTGCGGTGTGCCCCCGGCGGTCTGGGTGGCGGCAAACATATTGACAGCCATCGATTGCTGTGCGAGGCTAAATATCGACCGAAATCGATATGTTGGCAGGTTGAAGGAACATGAGCATGGACCTGGCAAACCCCGTGGAGCACATGATCGGGGAATTGGAGCGAGAATTTCACGGAGTCTTTTCGATCGAGACCATTCGCCAGTACGTGATGGAGTCAGCCCAGCCGATCGACCGGCCTCGCATCCATGACTTCCTGCCGCTGCTGCTCTACCGGTTCACGCGCGAGAGGCTCAAGGCTGTCGCCCAGGTGCAGGGCCGTATTGCCAAGGACGTGCCCGAGGTGCTGTTTGTATGCGTGCACAATGCCGGCCGGAGCCAGATGGCCGCGGCCCTGCTGGACCGGCTGGCCGAGGGCCACGTGCACGTGCGCTCGGCCGGGTCCACACCGGCGGATGAGATCAACCCGGCCGTCGTCCAGGTCATGGCCGAACGCGGCCTGGATCTGTCCAAGGAGTTTCCCAAGCCGCTGACCGACGAGGTGGTCCGCGCCGCCGACGTGGTGATCACCATGGGCTGCGGCGATGCCTGCCCGATCTATCCGGGCAAGCGCTACATGGATTGGGACGTAGAAGACCCAGCGGGCAAAAACCAGGCCGAGGTGCAGCGCATCGCTGCCGACATCGAACACCGAGTACGGGCCCTGATTCGCGAGCTCAGCGTCGTCCCCGCCCAATGATTCCGGATCCCGAGCTCGGGACAGGTACAGGCCTGTTGGCTCGGGCGTTGCTGTCGCATGGCTGACCTTCGCCGCCAGTGCGTCGCCGAGCTCACCGGCACGGGCCTGCTGGTGGCAGTGGTCGTGGGCAGCGGCATTGCCGCGCAGAGGCTCTCGCCCGGCGACGTCGGAGTCGAGCTGCTGGAGAACGCCCTGGCAACCGGCGCCGGCCTGGTGGCCATCATTCTGGCCCTCGGTCCAATCTCCGGCGCCCACCTGAACCCTGTGGTGACCCTGGCCAGCGCGCTCCTGGGCGGGTTGCCGTGGCGCAGTGTGCCTGCCTTTATCGCGAGCCAGGTGCTCGGAGCAGTCTGCGGCGCGGTGCTGGCCAACCTGATGTTTGGCGACGCACCCATCTCCATAGCCACGCACGCACGGAGCGGCGGCGGTCTGTGGCTGGGGGAGACCGTGGCCACCTTCGGCCTCGTGCTGACAATCTTCGGGCTGGTCCGCTCCGGCCGCTTGGCGGCGGCGCCGTACGCAGTGGCCGCCTACATCACCGCCGCATACTGGTTCACCAGCTCCACGAGCTTCGCCAACCCCGCGGTGACCATCGGCCGCACGCTCAGTGACTCCTTCGCCGGCATCGCTCCCCCGAGCGCTCCCGCCTTCATCGCCAGCCAGCTCATTGGAGGATTGGCCGCGGCCGGGCTGACTCGTTATCTATTCCCGGCTGCTGACGCCCCTGACGCAGCCCTGATCATGGCCTGGGATGCGAACGGTTCCGAGCCGACCGCTGTCGAGCTGGCGGCCCGGCGCTGAGGTTGCTGCTCGCCACGGAGCTCTAGCAACCGTCCTCGACGGAGCTACAGCTCGCGGCTGAGCGGCGAGTCTTCGAGCGCCTGGCACTCGCTCTCGCGCAGCTGCTTCTGAAGCAGCGCAATGAACGCCTGCCGGGCTTCATCATCCGGGTAGGACGCGTTGACCAGGCGCGCGTGCTCCATCAGCAGGACCAGCTCGCGCGGCGTCATCGGCGAGATCGTGCGCCTGGAGGGCCAGGAGATAGGTTGCTGGGGCCGGTGGCCGCGGTGAGCACGGTGCCAGGCCCTCGCCACGACTGACCCAACCGTCTCGAGCCCCACCCGGATCCTGCCGCCCGACCGGCCGATCCTGTGCGCTATCCCGCGCACGACACTGGATGGACTCATTGTCTACAGGGTGAGCCCTATCGACGTGAATAGACGTGAATGCCAGCTAAACGGCAGGCAAACATTGGCCGGCGGCCGCGCCCCGGTGAAGCTGGCAATGCGGCTTCGGCTGGCGGGCAGCCCTCAGGCGCCGGCGGCCTCCGGGGCCTGAGGCTTCGGCCTGTCTCTTCGCCGCTCCACGATGACCTGAGGCGCTTCCAGGCCCAGCTGTGCAACCCGCCACAGGGCCACGTCCAAGCGGCGCAGGAAGGTCCCGCTGGGGAAGGTCATCGCGAGCACGACGTTCAGATCGCAGCGCTGACGCGCCGCGTAGCACGCCGCGGCGGTCAGCACATCTCCGTCGTTCTCGGCACCGCTCAGCACTACGGAGATGGCCATGCTCAAAACGTAGAGCCGCGTTATTAGGAAACCATTACGAACCGCGCCGCCCGGCGTCAGGATTTTGTCAGGAAATAGGCAGGCGCGCCCGACGGGAGCGGCCGCTGCATCGCTCAGAGGTTCGCGTCGTCGGCCAGCACGGCCGGCGGCAGCTCTTGAGCCCCCGCGGCGTCATCCGCAGCTACCCTGCAGGCGACGCCTAGCCCAGCCCGCCTGGCGCCGGACCCGTCTGCCACACCAGGACCTCCGCCCCATTGGCCGGATCGGCAGTGAAGGTCGGGCTGCCGGCAGCTGTCAGCCGCGCGGCATCGCCCGCCTCGAGCTGGCCGGCGCCCTCGAGCTCACCTCCGCCACGAGCCACATACAGATGCGCGAAGGGCGCGTCCGGCACATGCACCGTCTCACCCGGCTTCAGCCGACCCACCCACAACACCGCTTCTTTCTGCCGGATGGAGATTGCCGCCGTGTGCCCCTGCCCGGACGCCACCGCAACGAGGCCGCCGCGGCCCAGCTCCGAGCCGATGTCCAGCTGCTCGTAGCCGGGATTGATGGACTCGGCGTCCGGCAGCACCCACATCTGGATGAAGTGCACGTCGCGGTCGTGGCTGGCGTTCATCTCCGAATGCCAGATGCCGGTGCCCGCGCTCATCCGCTGGGCCAGCCCGGGATAGATCACGCCCGAGTTGCCTTCGCTGTCCTGGTGCTGGAGCTCGCCGTCCAGCACCCAGGTGACGATCTCCATGTCCTGGTGCGGGTGGGTGGAGAAACCCGTCCCACCGCGCACCACGTCGTCGTTGCTCACCAGCAGCAGCCCATGGTGGATGTTGTTGGGATCGAAGTGATAGGAAAAGCTGAAGCTGTGGTGTGAATCCAGCCAACCGGCCTGCGTATGGAAGCGATCCTTCGCTCTCCGCACCTCGATCCGAGGAACTAAGAGCTGCTCTGCAGCGGACATGTGGGCTCTCCTAGCTTGTTTGCAGCACCGCTTCGATTTCGAGGGTGATCTGAACCTTATCGCCCACCACCACGCCGCCGCCATCCATCGGCATGCTGATGTCCACGCCGAAGTCCCTGCGGTTGATCTCCGCGGTCGCCGTGAAGCCGGCGCGCGTGCCGCCGTACGGATCCTTGGTGAAGCCGTTCAGCTCGAGCGCCAGCTCCACCGGGCGGGTGACGCCGTGCAGAGTGAGGTTGCCGTCGACGACGTAGCCGGCACCATCGGGCCGGACGCGGAGCGAGCGATAGCTCATGGTGGGGTACTTCTCGACTTCAAAGAAATCTGCCGATCGTATGTGCGCGTCGCGCTGCTCGTTGTTGGTGTCGATCGAGCCCAAATCGATGCTGGCTTCGACCGACGAATCGAGCACGTTGGCGCCGGTGCGGATCTGGCCCTCGATCTTGGTGAAGCGACCGCGGACCTTGCTGACCATCATGTGCCGGACGGTGAAGGACACGTCCGAATGGACCGGGTCGATGGTCCAGGCGCCGGCGGCGTAGCCGGGAATGTCGGGTGTGCTGATGGTGGGTGTTGCCATTGTTTGGCCTCCTTGTAATTGATAGTTCAACTATCCACGGCTCAGCCTACCACCATTTAGTTGAGCTGTCAACTACTATGGGCTATAGTGGAGCCGTGAGACAGACGCGATGGCTGGATGAGGAGGAGCAGCGCACCTGGCGATCCTTCCTGGCCGCCATTCAGCTGCTCGCGGACCGGCTCGATCGCGAGCTGCAGTGCGACGCGGGCATGCCGCACGGCTACTACGAGATCCTGGTACGGCTATCCGAGGCGCCCGACCGTAGGATGCGCATGAGCGACCTGGCGGAGCGATCGCTGTCCTCCCGCAGCCGCCTGTCCCACGCCATTGCCCGCCTGGAGCAGATGGGCTGGGTCCGGCGTGAAGAGTGTCCGAGCGACCGCCGCGGGGCATTCGCGGTCCTTACCGACGAAGGCTTCGGGGTGCTGGAGAAGGCGGCCCACGGACACGTAGAGGGTGTGCGCTCGCACCTCTTCGACCAGCTCACAAAACAGCAGGTGGCCCAGCTGCGCGGCATCAGCGAGGCGCTGGTCAGCCACCTCAGCGGCGAGCGCGACGACTGAGGGCGCGGAACAGAACCTGCGGCTGGCCGAGGAGCTAGGAGTACGAGCAGCGCATGGGGCGAATGATGGCGGCGCTGCTCTCGGCCGTTGTGGCTGCGCTGGCTCTGGCGGCCGGGACGCTGCACCTGGTGCTGCGCGCGGTGCTGTTCGGAGGGCCACCCCCCAGCGCCCGGCCAAGAGGATCCAGCGCTGCGCCGCCTGGGCCGCCCCCCGGCGGAGCGATTCCGCGCCTGCCGGGCGGCATCGGCCTGGAGCAGGCTTTCGTGCTCAACTTCATCGCCTACCTGGTCCTGGTCGCGCTCTTCCTTGTGACCCTGCGAGCCCGGCCAATCGTGCGCGCCATCGTCGATCTCCTGGTCATCGCGGTGACGCTGGCAACGCTGGCCGGTTGGAACAGCTTCCACCAGCCCAATCCGCGCGGGCTCGGGACGGTGGCGCTGATCCTCGAGCTGGCGCTCATCGCCGCCGCGCTGGCGCACCTGCTCACGTTATGGCGCAGGCTGGCCGCTGAGCGGACCGCGATCAGGCCCGCCTGACGCGACGGCCCCCTTGGCCGGACCGGCGAGGGGGCGGCCGGCAGAGAGGGAGGGGGTGATAGACTCGCGCCCGTGAGCGTGGACGCTGCCACTCGGCTGGAGATCGAGGACTTCCTGACGGAGGAGGCCGCCCTGCTGGATGAGTGGCGGCTGGACGAGTGGCTCGAGCTGTTCACCGAGGATGCGCAGTACGTGGTGCCGTCGCCCACCCTGCCCGACGGCCAGCCGGGCCAGGTCCTGGGGCTCATTGACGATGACATAGCCCGTCTGCGCGGGAGGGTGGAACGGCTGACGAGCGGCTTCGCTTACCGTGAGGCCCCCCGGCCGCGGACGCGCCGCTTTGTCACCAACGTGCGCGTCCTCGATCTCACGCCGGACGAGGCGCGCGCTACCGCGTCGTTCCTGGTGTGCCGCCTGCGGAACGGCCAGATCGAGCCGATCATGGGCCGCTACGAGTACAGGTTGCGACGCAAGGACGGGTGGAAGATCCGCTACCGCAGGGCCCAGATCGACCTCGAGTCGATTAGCCCGTACGGCTCTGTGAGCATCATCCTGTAACAGTGGTACCGATGAGCTTCGTGCAGCCAACCGATCTGGTTCGGGACGACCCCACCGCGGGCGTGTTCCGCGTGCATCGATCCAGCTTCACCTCTCAGGAGGTGCTGGATCTGGAGATGGAGCGCATTTTCGAGCGCTGCTGGCTGTACGTTGGGCACGAGTCGGAGATCGAGCGGCGCGGTGACTTCGTCCGCCGAACCATCGCCCGCCGGCCGGTGATCTTCCTTCGCGGCAGCGACGGCGAGGGGCGGGTGCTGTTCAACAGCTGCCGGCATCGGGGCGCCGCCGTGTGCCGGGCAGCCTCGGGCAACGCCAAGGCCTTCTCGTGCTTCTACCACGGCTGGACGTACGACACCACCGGCAGGCTGATCAACGTCCCGGACGAATCGCCCTACGGGCCCTGCTTCGACAAGTCCGAGCTGGGCCTGACGTCGCCGCCCCGCGTGCAGAGCTACCGCGGCTTCTACTTCATGAGCCTCAATCCGGATGCCGAAGAGCTGCCGGCCTACCTGGCCGGAGCGCGCGAGTACATCGACCGGCTGGCCGACCAGTCCCAGGCAGGCCTGCGCATCGTGCCCGGCGGCTACCGCTACGGCACCAAGGCCAACTGGAAGCTGATGATGGAGAACTTCTCCGATACCTACCACTTCGAGACGCTGCACCGCACGTACCTCAAGTTCCTCAGCAGCCAGGCCGGTGACAACCGCAAGGAGTGGGATGAGTACAACCGGGTGGCGGTGTTCGGCCGCCGCAAGGCCTACGACCTGGACAACGGTCACGCGGCGATCGAATTCGGCTACCCGACCAACGGACGCATCATCGCGGTGTGGCATCCGGCCTTCGGCCCCGCCGCCAGACCGGGAGTCGAAGCGGCCCGGAGCCGGCTGGTGGAGCGCTTCGGCGAAGAGCGCGCAGCCGCCATTGCCGACAACTCGGTGAGCGTGATTGTGTACCCGAACCTGATCCTGCTCGACATCGTGGCCTCCATCCTCATGCAGGTGTGGCCGGTAACGCCCGGCTACATCGAGGTGGACAACTGGGCCATCGGCCCTCGCGACGAGACGCCGGAGATGCTGGCGCGACGCATCGAGCAGTTCGAGCTGTTCGTGGGCTCGGCCGGCTTCGGCGCTCCCGACGACATGGAGGCCGTGGAGTCGTGCCAGGAGGGCTACGCCGCCTCCGCCGGGCAGTGGTCCGACATCTCGCGCGGCTTCCACCCGCAGTCCAGCGGCGATAGCGAAGCCAACCTCCGGGCCATGTGGCGTGAATGGGTGGCCAACCTGGCCAGCGAGACTCACGGCGCGCACGACGAAGCCCGCAAACCCGGGGTCGGAGCAGCAGCCCGCTGATTCGCCGCCGGCGAGGGTAGCGGAACCGGCGGCGCGCGGCGCCTGGCTCCGAAGCAGCGGCTTTTCGCGGCCGGCAAGCGGGCCGCCACCGCGCTGTTCGCTACAAGCTGATGTTGGCCGCGCCTTGGGCTGCTTCGATGCGCATCATCGTTTCAGCCAGGTTGCTGCCGCCACCGGAGCCGGTGCAGATGGCGTTCTGCGGTCCGCATGGATTGGAGTTGTACTCGTAGCGCATCTGCATCTGGCCAAGCGAGGTTCCGGAGTCATACACACCCCAGACGAAATTCGGGGAGCTGCCGCTCATCTCGACAGGCCCGGTTGCCGTCCCGCTGGTCGAGCCCGGCCAGCCGTTGAACGTGATCTTGGTCGTGGAGCCCGAAGGCTGCCCGCCCCAATACTTCACGTCTGCTGCCTGGATGCTATCGACCGACCAGGTGCCCTTCGCACCACCATTCAGCTGCCATGAGCAATCGGCGCCAAGGGTCAACAGCTCGATTGCGCCATTCCGTGGCGCCACGCCGTTCTGAGCATGGCTGGTGTACTTCTCATACGCTCCGGCGATACCCGGGAGGCAGCCGCTGCTGCCGGCGGCAGGCGCCTGCTGCGCCGGGGCCTGCGAGGCTGGCGCCGACGCTGCCCCGCAGGACGCGGCCGGGAAGCTCGCCGCGTCACCCTCGAACGAGCAGCGCTGCGTATTCAACCGGCTAACCAGCCCGCCGGGGCCATTGATCCAGGTCATGTAGCCGTTGGTAAACGCCGTCCAATTGTCGGCTTTGCGCCAGGCCATCAGGCCCTTGGTCGTATGCTGCTGAGCGTCGCCATTGCCCGCGAACGCCTGGTTGTCCTGACAATCGCCGATATCAGCCGGATCGAGACTGTGGAGAGAGGCGAAGCCCAGGATGAACTGGCAGCCGCCGGCAGACGGTGCGGGAGCGGCAGCGGCCGGAGCCGCCTGGGTGGACGCAGTGCCAGCGCCGCCACTGCTGGGGCTCGGGCTGCCGGTCCCGGAATTCGCGCTCTGACAGGCCCAGGGATAGAGCTGGCAATCGGCAGCAGTCGCCGCCGGTACCATCTGCGACCCGGCAAGCACGGCGGCGAGCAAAGCCAGGAACTGGGGTACGAACGGCGGCAAGCTCATCATTGTTCCCTCGCTACGCTTGTTTCGACGCCTCGGCAGCTCCGTCTGCCGAGACTGACACTGTCCATGATGAGTATCCGACCGGTTGCGACCGTTCGGAAGGCAAGTGGGCGCTTTTTCCTACTAGCCGATCCGACCCATGTTTGGCCGATCAGTCCGCACCCCTCCTGGTAGTCTGGTCGGGTCTGCTGAGAAGGCACGCGAAGAAAGCTGAGGTGCGCGAGTCATGGATCGGTACAGGTCAAAGGGAAGTATCGGATTGATCGTTCCGCCGCGCTGCAATGAGACGGTCCTGGAAGAGGCATTTCGGATTCGGCCCGCGGGGCTGACCTGGTGTGTGGCCAGCCTCGGTTTGCCGGAGCTGACGGAGCGCGATTTCGATCGGGCGCTCGAGGCGACAGAAACGGCAGCGCACGAGCTGGCGCTCCGCAAAACGAACGTGATTGTCCAAACCGGCCTGCCCCTGCAGGTGGCCCGTGGGCCGAAGTACTACCTCGAGCTGACCTCGAGGCTCCAGGCAGCGGTCGGGCCGGATATTCCCGTGGAGACCGATGCCGGTCTGGTGATCGAGGCCCTCCGGACCCTGGGCGCCAGGCGCATCTCGTTCATCTCGCCGTACCAGAAGCCCATTGTGGACAACTCGGTTCGAATGCTCGAGGCTCATGGCCTGGAGGTCGTGAGCGCCAAGGGCGAGGAGCTCCGGCTGGCCGAGCTGATCAGCGAGCTCCACTTCGACAGCGCCTATGAGAAAGCCATGGCCTCGTTCCGGGAGCAGCCGGGTACCGACGCGTTCTATCTCTCCTGTCCGCAGTGGCCGGTCGTCGGCAGCGTCGAGCGGATCGAACGAGAGACCGGCAAGCCAGTGGTCACGCAGCTCACGGCCATCCTGTGGTGGGCGCTGGCGGCGATTGGCCTGCCGGACCGGATTACCGGATACGGCCGCCTGTTCGACGAGCCGGCGCCCCGCGTTGGCCGGCAGCTGGCGTGACGTCGAAGACTAGGGGCGCACAGGGGGTCACGCCTAGCGGGCTTCCAGCTTATCGAGGCGGTCGCGGAGCTTGCGATTCTCCTCGGCTAGGCCGTCGACGCGCTCGCGGAGCTGGCGCAGCTCGTCGTCGTGATCGGCGCCGGCCCGGAGGCCCTGCAGCGCTTCTCGCGCTGAGCGGCGGATGCGCTCGTCCACGTCGCGTTCGGCCACGCGCTCCAGCGTGGGGATAGCATCCTCCTTCTTACGCTTGCGCACCAGGTTCACGGCCGCCGCCCGGGCGCCACGCGAGGCGATGCGCTGGTCCTCGAGCACGTCCGCGAGCAGGTCGTCCACCCGAGACTCTTTCTCGCCCAGCCGTTCCAGCGATCGGATGGCGGCATCTCGCACCCGGTTGGGCCGTCCGTAGCGAGCCCATTCCAAGGCCACCTCGACGGCGCGCTCGTCGCGCAGCTCCTTGAGACCGTCGAACACGGCCTGGCGGATGGTCTCGTCATGGGAAGGCCGATCCAGGCCGGACAGGAGAACGTCGTAGACGCCGTCCTGGCGGGTCTTGCCCAATGAGCGGAAGGTCTCCGCCTCCACCAGGTAGCTGGCGTCGCCCTTCCGCGCCTTCTCTTTCAGCGCCTCCGCCACATCGGCCTCACGGAAGGCGCCAAGCGCCTCGACCACGCCACGGCGGGCCTTGGGATGCGGCAAATCCATGGCCCGCAGCAGCGCATCCTTGGCGGCCGACGTCTTGGCCTCGCCCATGGCCTTGGCCACCTGCGTCTGGACGCCCCAAAAACGTTCCTCACGCAAAGCCATCGCCAACGAGCCGACTGACTGGCGGTCACCCTTCTTGCCAAGCGCCTTGGCGGCGTCGATGCGCAACAGCACGTCCGGGTCGTCGGCCAGCTGCCGCTGCAGCATGCGCAGCGGCAGATCGAAGCTGGCCGTGCGCACCGCCACGCCGAAGCCGGGATCGAAACGCACGCGCAGCGGCTCGTCCGCCAGGTGCACGGCAAACGTCCGCTCCACGGTGTCGAGCCGAGCGGGAATGGTGTGGACGGATCCGTCCGCCAGCACGAAGCCGAGATCGAAGTCCAGCGCGAACAGCCGGCCGGGCGCCGCCCCTTTGGCCGGCTCGGCCTGTTTGACCGTCACGCTGGCGAGGCGCGACTTGGCGTCCCAGGCGTAACTGACCTTGAGGTCGGGATGGCCCGGTGAAAAGACCCATTGCTGGAAAAGCTCCTCGAGGTTGCGCCCGGTGACGTCCTCGATGGCCCGCTGCCAGTCGAGGGTGACGACGTTGCCGGCGCGGTGCGCTTCCAGATAGTGCTTGACCGAAGCCCACCAGGCGGCGTCGCCAAGCTGGCGGCGGATCATGTGCAGCACCAGGCCGCCTTTCTCGTACAGGTGCCGATCGAACACGTCGGATGGGTCGTGATAGACGTTGGTGACGATAGGCCGGGTGTAGCGTTCGCGCGACTCCCCCAGGTAGGCCTGCAGCAGGCCGTAGAGGTCATAGAGGAACTCGTCCTGCCCAAGATCGTGCTCCCGCCACAGCGTCTCGCAGTAGGTGGCGAAACTTTCGTTCAGCCAGCCGTGGCCCCAGTCGCGGCAGGTCACGAGGTCGCCGAACCACTGATGGGCAAGCTCATGCGAAACCAGCGGATCGCTGGAGAAATCGAGGTGCGCGCGCTCGTCGTGCAGCGTGCGCTCCGTCTGCGTGGTGGCCGAGGTGTTTTCCATGCCGCCGTAGATGAAGTCCGCGGCAGCAACCTGCGAGTACTTGGCGTAGGGGTAGGGAACGCCCGTCGCCTTCGAAAAGAAGTCGATCATCCGCGGCGTGTTGCCGAACGCGCGGCGGGCATCGTCCTCGCGGCCGGGTTGCACGAAGTACGACACCGGTACGCCTTCCCAGGAATCCTTGACCTCGGAGAATTCGCCGGCGGCCAGGCTCATGAGGTAAGCCGGATGCGGTATTTCCTGCTTGAAGTGCCAGCGCTTGCGGCCCGGACCCGCCGGCTCCGCCGCCAGCAGCCTGCCGTTGGAAACAACCGTCAGCCGATCGGGAACGGTAGCGATCACCTCGGTCGTCAGCTTCTGGTTGGGAAAGTCGAAGCTGGGGATCCAGTAGCGGGTGTCTTCCGCCTGCCCCTGAGTCCAGATCTGTCGGGGGCGCTCGGGATAGCCTTCGTCGGGCTCGATGAAGTACATACCCTTGCGTGGCTCGGCGCTGTAGCGGACCGAAAAGCGAACCGGCGAGCTCACCAGCGCCACGTCCGGCTGCACCAGCAGCTTGCCGTCCGCGTGAGACCAGCTGCGCGCGGGAGAGACGTCTTCGATCTCCATCTCCATGGCGTCGAGGACGACGTCGGGCAGGTTCTCAGTTAGAGGAGCGTTGACCGGGCGGAGGGTGTAGCTGGCTGCACCCTCGATGCGATGAGTGTCGGGATCGACCGTAATCTCGAGCACCAGGTGCTCGGCGCGATAGAAGCGGTCGGGCGTGTAGTGCGGCTCGTCTCCCGGCAGGTTGAAGTCGTGCGCTGCGGCCATTCCCTAATGGTAGGGGCTCGCCAAGAGCAAGCGCTACGAGAGCGGTTTCAAGCGAGCCGCTCATAGGCAAGCGGGGTCAGGAAATCGGCAAGCTCAGGGCTCAGCGCCACCTGCTCGAACAGCTCGCGGGCCAGATCGAACGGGCGCGCTCGGTAGGCCTCATCGCCCAGCGCCTGGCGGATCTTGTCGAGCTCCTGATCGATCACGCGCAGCACCAGCGGCCGGTCCAGCGGCGTTCCGCCGCTGAGGCGCGCGCCGTGGCGCAGCCACTGCCACACCTGCGAGCGCGAGATTTCGGCGGTGGCCGCGTCCTCCATGAGGTTGTTGATGGCCGCGGCGCCAACACCGCGCAGCCACGACTCCAGGTACTGAATGCCGACGCTGACGTTGACACGCAGCCCTGTCAGCGTAATCTCGGCGCCGGGCACCCGCATGTCCAGGAGCTGCCCGCTGCTGGCATTGAAGTCGTCCCGCTGTCGCTCCAGCTGGTTTGGCCGATCGCCCAGCTCCCGGTCGAAGACCTCCATAGCCACGGGCACCAGGTCGGGATGAGCCACCCAGGTGCCGTCGAAGCCATCGGCCGCCTCGCGCTCCTTGTCTTCGCGCACCTTGGCCAGCGCTACCTCATTCACGGCGGGGTCGCGCCGGCTGGGGATGAATGCCGCCATGCCACCAACGGCGTGGGCGCCGCGGCGATGACAGGTCTTGACCAGCAGCTGCGTGTAGGCTCGCATGAACGGCGCCCCCATGGTCACCTGACCGCGATCCGGCAGCACGAATTCCTGACGGTGCCGGAACTTCTTGATGATGCTGAAGATGTAGTCCCAGCGGCCGGCGTTCAAGCCCGCGCTGTGGTCTCGCAGCTCGTACAAGATCTCGTCCATTTCGAACGCCGCCGGGATGGTTTCGATCAGCACGGTGGCCTTGACGCTGCCAAAAGCGATACCCAGGCGCTGCTCGCTGAAGGTGAAGACGTCCTCCCACAGCCTGGCTTCCAGATGGCTCTCCATCTTGGGCAGGTAGAAGTACGGGCCGCTGCCCTTCTCGATCAGGCGGCGGGCGTTGTGATAGAAGTACAGCCCGAAGTCGAACAGGCTGCCGGACAGCGGCTGCCCGGCGAGGTGCACGTGCCGCTCCACGAGGTGCCAGCCGCGTGGACGCACGATGAGCGTGGGCAGCGGCCCATCCTTCAGGCGATAGTCCTTGGCGCCCTCACGATGTGTGATGGTGCGCTCGATGGCCTCGGTGAGGTTCAGCTGGCCGCGCACGAGGTTTTCCCAGCTTGGCGTGTTGGCGTCCTCGAAATCGGCCATATAGGTCGAAGCGCCCGAATTCAGGGCGTTGATCACCATCTTGCGGTCCGTGGGGCCCGTGATCTCCACTTTGCGCACCGCGAGATCGGCCGGCACCTGCGCCACTCGCCAGTCGTCCGACCGAAGATCTCGGGTCTCGGGCAGGAAATCCAGCAGCTGCCCGGCGTCGAGCGCCGCCTGCCGATCGAGCCGGCGCCGCAGCAGCTCCTCTCGCCGAGCATTGAACTTCACATGCAGGTCGGCCAGGAACTCGCGCGCGCCGGCATCCAGCAGCTGCGCCGCGCCGGCCGGCAAGCCTTCCAGGCTGGCGACGGTAAGGTCGCGTTCGATGAGACGTTGCGTCACAGCCACTCTATGCTCCTCGCTGCCCGCCGCCGTTCAAACGACCGCGCTTTCGGGCAGATCTTCAACGAATTCCTGTCCAAGCCGCTCCCCGCCGTAGGCGCTGCCAACCAGGTGGTAGTACGGCACGCCCGAGAAGAGGTGGTGGCTTCGGGTAGGGAAATCAGCGCCGGCGGCCCACTCTTTCCGCTGCAGCTCCACATAGCCCTGCTCTTCGCGCTCGCGCATGGCCTGCAGCAGCAGGCTCAGGCCGTAGCCGTTGGCGTGCTGGGCGCCGAGCGTGATGAAGATGAAGCGGTAGCCCAGGTCCGCCAGCTCACGAAAGGTGATCGGGCGGATCTCGTTGAACCACTTGAACGACGACGACCAGTTGAAGGCGAAGCGGGCTTCGGGGAAGCGTTTGCGCACCTCCAGACTGAAGCGCTCAACCGGCCCGCGGTCGGCCGTGGGGAACTCGCACCACACCAGGTCGGGAACGCCCGAGTCGAGATAGCGCAAAGCGCGCTCGACAGCCAGGTCCAGGCCCCGCGCTGACTCCGGAGCATCCACGGCGCTCACGCCGTCGGTCCGGGCGATGATCACGAACTCCGGATTCCCGAGATCCTCCGCCACCGCGCGCGCCATACGCAGCTTGCCCAGCATCTCGCCGGTCGGGGTCAGCGCCTTGCCGCCGATGTGGCCGCAGCGTTTCGGCAGCACCTGGTCCTCGACGTGCGCCCCGGCCACGCCCGCGGTGACATACAGCTCGGTCGTGCGCTGCACGTTGAAGACGTTGCCGTAGCCGCCATCCATGTCCACTACGACCGGCGGGATGTGCAGATGCCGCGGAGCAACGCCCTTGTCAGGATCGCCGACGGCCATCGTGAGCTGGAACTTGCGCAGCGCGCTCACGCAGCGGCGGGCGGCATCGGCGATCTCCGTGCTGGAGTAGACGTCCATGTCGGTCGTGCCCAGGTGCCCCATGGCGAAGGAGTAGCCGCTGAAGTACACCGCCTTGAAGCCGTGGTACATCACCTGCTGCGCGCCGGTGCAGTCGTAGACCCCCGGACCAAACAGGAAGGGCTCGGTCCGGAGCAGCTCGCGCATGCGCGAGCTCGGATGCTGCTGCCGGCTGGCGGGCACGAAATAGCCCTCCGGCAGGAGCGGGCTGGCGACCAGCTCCAGGTCCACCTGGGCGCCATCCCTGGCTCCGTTCGGTGCCGTTGCCGTGCTCATTCGTTCTCGTGGTCGCGCATGCATGCGCCGTCGAAACAGGTGCAGTCGTCCGCCTCCCAGGGCCATGGCGGCACCACCGGCTCGATGCGCCGCTCGGAGGTCGTTCCAGCTCGATCGCCCTGTTCCAGGGTGCGTTGATCTAAGGTCTTGCCCATGAGCTTCCTCCAGTGGGTTCGTTGGCGTGAGACCCGTCGCGCGTCAGCGCAACGTCGGCTCCGCTCTGTTTCGGCCTACTCTACGCGCGCCCAATCGTTGAGTCAAGTGCAATATTCCGATAATTACGATTTGTTTTTCTAAATGACATTTCGGAGCAAACCGGCGACAATTACTCCATGAGCTCAGCTGGCCATTGGACCGAAGCACTGCAAGCCTGGGCGATCCCTCAGCACATCCTCGACGGGGCGCCGGGGTCGCCCTGGGGATACGACCCACGGCTGTTCGTGGCTCGCGCCGAGGCTGCGCAGCACGAGCAGACCCCCTCCCAGCGCCGGGCGCTGGAAGCGCTGCCCGAGGGCGGCACCGTGCTGGACGTTGGCTGCGGCGGTGGGGCGGCTTCCCTGCCCCTCGCGGCTCACGCCGGCAAGCTGATCGGCGTGGACTCGTCGGCCGACATGCTCTCGGCCTTTGCTCGAGCCAGCAGGAACGCGGGCGTGGACGTGGAGACGGTTCAGGGACGCTGGCCCGACGTGGCCGGACAGACGCCAATCGCCGACGTCATCGTCTGCCACCACGTGGCCTACAACGCAGCGGACCTGGCCTCCTTCGTGCAGGCCCTCACGGCACACGCCCGGCGGCGCGTGGTGATGGAGCTGACCAACGTGCATCCCATGAGCCGGCTGAATGCGTTGTGGCTGCGCCTCCACGGGCTCGTCCGGCCCAGCACCCCGACCGCCGATGACGCCATGTCGGTCATTCGGGAAACGGGCGTAGAACCTCAGCGGGAGGAGTGCGAGGGCAGGACGCTCACCTGGGAGGCGGGCTTCACCACGCTGGAAACGCTCTCAGCGGAGACACGCCGGCGGCTGTGCCTTCCGCGCGAGCGCGAAGCCGAAGTGACAGAGGCACTGCGCCCCATGCTGCTGGAGCGCGACGGACTGTTCAGCCTGCCGATGCTGCCGCTGGTGACGCTGTGGTGGCCCGGTGGCGCGCCGCGATGATCTCGGCGGCGATGGCCACCGCCACTTCATCCGGCTCCCGCCCGCCAAGGTCCAGCCCGATCGGAGCATGTATCCGGGCGAGCTGATCGGGAGCGCAGCCCTCCTCGGCCAGACGACGCATCCGGGTCTCGTTGGTGCGGCGGCTGCCCATCGCCCCAATGTAGCCGGCATCGCTGCTCAGCGCCTGCTTCAAAGCCGGAATATCCAGCTTGGGATCGTGCGACAGCACGCAGATGGCCGTGCTGGCGTCGATCTTCGATCGCGCCAGCACATCGTCCGGCCAGCTCACCACGACCTCGTCCGCCTCCGGGAAGCGCTCCCTGGTGGCAAACGCGGCTCGCGGATCGGACACGATGACGTGGTAGCCGAGAAGCTTCCCTACGCCGCACAGTGCGGCACCGAAATCGACGGCGCCAAACACGAACATGAGCGGCCGCGGCGCGATGGCCTGGATGAACACCTCCTCGTCCGCCAGCGAACGGACGCCGGTCTGCCGCCGGGCCAGCATCAGCCGAGCCTCGCCGGCGACCGTTTGATCCAGCACCAGGTCGCCGAGCGAACCCACACAACCGTCTTCCAGCACGGCCATCCTGGCTCCAATCCGCTCGCCAGCAATGACCACGGTGAGCGCCAGGGGCGACCCATCGGCAAGGGCACGCAGCAGCGTCTCCGACACCACCGGGCGATCCAGGAAGACGTGCACTGTACCGCCGCAGCTCAGCCCCACGGCGAAGCCCTGCTCGTCCGGGATGCCGAAGGTCACCAGCTTGGGGACGCCGCTCTCCAGGACACTGCGCGCCTCCTCGTAGACCGCGCTCTCGATGCAGCCGCCGGTGACGGAGCCGGCGATCCGGCCGTCCTCGCAGATGGCCATCGCGGTGCCCGGCGGACGCGGAGCAGCCCGCTCGACGCGGACGACGGTGGCCAGCGTGAAACGCTTGCCCTCCGCTTGCCAGCGCTCGAGGTGCTCCCGGACGTCCTTCACGCTGACTCGAACTTGGACTTGCAGCCGGCGCAGCAGAAGTAGTACGTCCTGCCCTCACGCTGGCTGGTGTAGCGCGCCCCGGCAACCGACACCGTCATGCCGCATATGGGATCAACTGCCTCGGCAACCTCGGGCGCGGCAGCTGTCTCCGAAGCCAGGCCGCGGTGCTCCCGCCGCACCTCCAGCAGCTCTGCCATCACGCTGAAGGCGATCTCCGACGGAAGCACCGTCTTGGCTGGGAGACCGGCTGGGCGCCGGATGCGAGCCAGCCCCTCGGCGCTCAGTCCGCGACTGCCCAGGACGTCCAGCACCGCGGCGAGCCGCCGCTGGCTGGCGACCAAGCCCACGTAGGCGGCATGACTCTCGAGCGCCGCCGCCACCGCGTCCTCGTCGTACTGACCGATCGTGGCCACCACGACCAGGCTGCGCTCACTCAAACTGGCGCCGAAGCTGGCCAGGTCTCCATGCAGCTCGTCCGCCGTTGGGAACTCCTCGGCTCGCGCCTGAGGGTCGCACACGCGGACGCCAAAGCCGAGCAGCGTACCAAGCTGAGCGAGTGTGACGGCCACCGGCGAGACACCGACCACCGCCAGCTCGACTTTCGGCAGGAACGGCTCCAGGTAGACCTGCAGCTCACCCTGACTGGCGCACATCATCGGCACCTCCACCACGCTGGGCCTCGATGGAGCCGCGGACGGCTCCGGGCTGAGCACCACCAGACGCGGCGATTCATCTTCCAGTGCCTTCATGGCCTGGCTCACCACCGTCTCCTGGGCGCAGCCTCCGCCTATCCAACCGGTGATGCTGCCGTCGGGCCGGATGATGGCTCGCGCGCCGGGTGTAGCCGACGTGGGCGGCTGCACCGCCACGACAGTGGCCAGCGCAAACGGCTGACGGCTGGCGCGAAGCTCCAATGCCTGATCGAGGATGTCCATGCGCATTGGCTCTAGTGTGGCGCGGCAGCCGCTCCCAATTGCCGGCTGATGCACTCGAAGAAACGGCCGGTGAGCTTCTGGGCCGTGCTCTCCATCAGCCGGGCTCCCACGCTGGCGATGGTGCCCGTGACCGTGGCGTCCATGGTCCATTTCAGGCTGGTGCTGCTGTCGCTGAGCGCGCTCAGGTCGAGCTGGCTCACCAGGTCCACCGCGCTGCCCGCGGCCACGCCGTGTCCGCGCATCGTGGCGTGGCTGGGCGGGCGCATGTCTTCCAGCACGACGTCCAGGGTGAAGGTCGCCTTGACCGGGCCAATGCCGACGGAGACCGTCGGCTTGAAGTGATCCGGCGCCAGGATCTCCAGCCGCTGGAAGCCAGGCGCGCAGGCGGCCACGCGCTGCGTATCCATGAAGAAGTCCCACACCGTCTGCAGCGGGACCTGGATGGTCTCGTTACCCTCGAAATGCATCTAGGGCTGTGCCAATCCGTGTTCCTCCAGGACTTTGTACACCATCCACGGCTTGATGGGGATGTCCATGTGCGTAACCCCGAGGTGGCTCAGCGCATCCACCACCGCGTTGGCGATGGCCGGAGGCGCGCCGACCGTGGCCGACTCGCCCACGCCCTTGGCCCCGAACGGGTGGTGCGGCGACGGCGTGCAGGTCTTGTCGGTTTCCCAGGCCGGCGTCTCCATGGCGGTCGGCAGGAGGTAGTCCATGAACGTGCCCTGGCGAATGTTGCCGGCCTCGTCGTACGTGATCTCTTCCAGGAGCGCCGGAGCCATGCCCATCGTGAGGCCCCCGTGAATCTGGCCCTCGACGATCATCGGATTGATGATATTGCCACAATCGTCCACGGCCAAGAAGCGCCTGATCTTGACCTCGCCCGTCCCGCGATCGATGTCGACCACGCAGATGTAGGCGCCGAAGGGGAAGGTGAGATTGGGCGGGTCATAGTAATCGACCGCCTCGAGGCCCGCTTCCATGCCCTGCGGATGGTTGGTGTAGGCGGCGAAGGCAATGTCGGCCATAGTCTTGGCCCTGCTCGGATCGCCTTTGACCTGGAACTGATGGTCGACCCATTCGACGTCATCCGGACTGGCCTCCAGCAGGTGAGCGGCCAGCAGCTTGCCCTTCTCGCGGATCTTCCGCGCGGCGATAGCCGTGGCGGCGCCGGCGGTGGGCGTGCTGCGGCTGGCGTACGTGCCCAGACCGTATGGCGCCGTGTCCGTATCTCCATGCTCGACGGTGATGTTCGCCACGGGCAGACCCAACTCCTCGGCGGCGATCTGGGCGAACGTCGTCTCGTGGCCCTGGCCCTGCGTTTGCACACCGATGCGCACGATGGCCGAGCCGGTCGGGTGGATGCGGATCTCACAGCTGTCGAACATCTTGATGCCCAGGATGTCGAAGGTGTGCGAAGGTCCGGCCCCGACGATCTCGGTAAAGGTCGAGATGCCGATGCCCATCAGCTCGCCGCGAGCGCGCTTTTCCGCCTGCTCGCGACGCAGATCCTGGTAGCCGATGCGCTCCATGGCCTTGTGCAGGGCGGCCGGGTAGTTGCCGCTGTCGTACTCCCAACCGGTGGCCGACTTGTAGGGGAACTTCTCGGGTGGAATGAAGTTCTTGAGTCGAAGCTCCGCCGGATCCATCTCGAGCTTCAGGGCCAGGCTGTCCACCATGCGCTCGACGGCATGGACGGCCTCGGTGACGCGGAAGGAGCAGCGATACGCGACGCCTCCCGGCGGCTTGTTGGTGTACACGCCATCCACCTCGACGTGAGCGGCCTGCATGTCGTAGGAGCCGGTGCAGATGCTGAACAGCCCTGCCGGGAACTTCGACGGGTTGGCGGCCGCGTCAAAGGCGCCGTGGTCCGCCACGGTCTTGACCCGCAGCGCCTTCATGGTTCCGTCCGCGTCCGCCGCCAGCTCGGCGGTGATGTGGTAATCCCGGGCGAAGCTGTCCGCCTGGAGGTTTTCGGAGCGATCCTCGATCCACTTCACCGGCCGGCCGGTCTGCAGCGAGGCAACGGTGGCAATCACGTAGCCGGGGTAGACCGGCACCTTGCCTCCGAAGCCACCGCCGATGTCCGGCGAGATGACCCGGATCTTGTGCTCGGGAATACCGCTGACCAGCGAGAATACGGTGCGGATGGCGTGCGGCGCCTGGGTCGTCATCCAGATCGTCAGCTTGCCGTTGATCCGGTCGAACGAGGCCACGCAGCCGCAGGTCTCGATCGAGCACACGTGGATGCGCGGGATGTAGATGTCCTCTTTGGCCACCACCGCGGCCTGTTCGAACAGCCGGTCGGTGGCCTCCTTGTCGCCGGCTTCCCAGTGCCAGATGTGGTTGGTCTTGTTCTCCCGATCCGGCCGCACCAGCGGCGAGCTGGGATCGAGCGCCCTGATCGGATCGACCACCGGGGTGAGCGGCTCGTAGTCGACGTCGATTTGGGTGATGGCGTCGGCGGCGATGTACCGCTCGGTGGCGATGACCGCGGCGACCTCCTGGGCCTGGTAGACCACGCGGTCCACCGGCAGCACCATCTGCTTGTCGCTCATGAGCGTAGGCATCCAGGCCAAGCCGGCGGCGTCGAGATCCTTGCCGGTTACCACGGCCAGCACACCGGGCATGGCCAGCGCCCGGCTGGCGTCGATGCCCTTGATGTTGGCGTGAGCGTAGGGACTGCGCAGGATGTCCATGTACAGCATGCCGGGCAGCTTGAGGTCATCCACGTAATTGCCCTTGCCGCGCAGGAAGCGTGGGTCTTCCTTGCGCTTGACGCTGTGCCCCATGCCCTGGACTGCTACTGCCATCGGAGTGCCTCCTCGGCGCAATTTGCTGCTCCCCCTGGGAACGGGTCGCGGGAAAAGCGGCGAGCGGTCATGCCGCGCTTTCGGCGGCGCCGGTCACCGGCTCGCCGCGCATCTTGGCGCCGGCGTACTGAATGGCCTTGACGATGTTCACGTAGCCGGTGCAGCGACACAGGTTACCGGAGATGGCCCGGCGGACCTCGTCGTCGCTGGGATTCGAGTTGCGCTCCAGCAGCGCCACCGCGGTCATCATCATGCCCGGCGTGCAGAAGCCGCACTGCAGGCCGTGCTCCTCCCAAAAGCCCTCCTGCACCGGATGCAGCTGACCGTCGCGCTCCAGCCCTTCGACCGTCTGGAGGTCTCCGCCGTCGACCTGGACGGCCAGCAGCGTGCATGACTTGCTGGGCACACCATCGACCAGCACCGTGCAGGCGCCGCAGCTGGTGCTGTCACAGCCCACGTGCGTCCCGGTAAGCCCGGCCACTTCGCGAATGAAGTGGACCAGCAACAGCCGGGGCTCGACCTCGGCTTGGTACGGCGCCCCGTTGATGTTGACCTTCACTTGAGCCATGGCGTTTTGCCTCCCGTCCCATGATTGAGCTGAATCGGGCAGCCGCTGGCTGGCACTTAAGCCTGCCTGGCGCGCTGCGCGGCCAGACGGAGCGCTCGCGTGGTGAGCGTTCGCACCATGGCCCGCTTGTAATCCGCCGGACCGCGCAGGTCCGACACCGGATCAGCGGCCGAAGCCGCGAGCTCCGCCGCGTGGCGAATCGACTCCTCGTCGAGCCGTTTGCCAACCAGGAAGGTCTCCGCCTCGCGCGGGCGCAGCGCACGGGGCGCGGCGTTGGTGAGACCGAGACCAGCCTGTGCGCAGACCTCGCCGTCGAGTGTGACCTGCGCCGCGACGCCAATGATGGCGTAGTCGCCCACCTTCCGTTCGAGCTTCACGTAGGCCGAGCCGCTGTGAGCGGCCGGCCGAGGCACCCGCAGCTCCATCAGCACCTCGTCCGGAGCGAGCGCCGTCTCGAAAGTATCCACCAGGAAGTCGTCAATAGAGATCGTCCGCTGGCCGTTCGGCCCGTTGGCTATGGCCGTCGCCCTCAGCGCCAGCATGGTCGCCGGATGGTCGTTGGCCGGATCGGCGTGGGCGACGTTACCGCCAACGGTGGCGTAATTTCGCACCAGCGGATCGGCCACCACTGAGCTGGTATCCAGCAGGGCCGGATAGCGGGAAGCGATCAGCGCTGAGTGCTCGAGCGCGGATTCGCGCACCATGGCCCCTATCGCCAGATGGCCGTCACGCTCTTCGAGGTGATCCAGCGCCGGCACCTTGCGCAAGTCGACCAGGAGCTCAGGACCGGCCAGGCGAAACTTGAGGAGCGGGATCAGGCTCTGCCCGCCGGCCAGCACCTTGGCCTGCCCGGCATTTCCCTGCAGCAGGGAAATCGCCTCTGAAAGGGACTGCGGAGCGGCGTAGTCGAACGCGCTCGGTATCACGGGCGTACTCCTTGGACTGGGTTGGACCCGGCAATAGGAACAACGCGAGTATGCGTCCGCGCCGGAGCGCCGGACAATGGACAATCGGGTCAACTTTCGGCCCGATCAGGTCGCGCCCCCTGGACTACACCAGGCCCCGCCGCACGGCTTCCGCCGCGGCCTCGCTCCTGGTGCGCACCTGCAGCTTGGTGAAAATCTCATGGAGCTTGCGCTTGACCGAGGTGTCGCTCCAATGACAGGCGGCGGCGATGGCCGAGTTGCCGGCTCCGCCGGCCAGCAGCGCCAGCACACGGCACTCCTCTGCGCTCAAGCCAGTCTCGGCCAGCACCTGGGACCGCCGCAGGTCGGCGAATTGCTGCAGCACCCGGTCCAGCAGCGATGGGCTCAAGAGCCGCTCCCCTTGATGGACCTTGCGGATCGCGCCGACCAGCATCTCGTCCGAGGCGCTTTTCAGCAGGAAGGCATGGGCATTGGCCTTCAGGGCGCGCACCAGGTAGGCGTCGTCGTCATAGCTGGTGAGCACGATGACCTTGAGCGCTGCGTGGCGCTGCCTGAGCCGCTCGGCCACCTGAATACCGTCCAGACCGCCCAGCCTGATGTCCATGACGACCACGTCCACCGGCTGGCTATCCGCCGCTTCGACCGCTGACTGGCCGCTGTCGGCCTCCGCCACCACGGCGATGTCGTCGTAGTTCGACAGCAGGCTGCGCAGCCCCTGCCGCACCACCGGATGGTCGTCGACGACCAGCACCCTGATGCTCATACGGAAGCGCCCGGCGCTGCCGGGACACGCAGCGTTACGCACGTGCCCACGCCCGGATTGCTGTCTATCCGCAGCTCACCGTCGAGCCGCTCGGCCCTCTCCCGCATACCCAGCAGCCCAAGGTGCTGTCCATTGCGGCCGGCCTTGACGTCGAATCCCCGGCCATCATCGGTGACCACCAGCTGCACCAAACCGTCACTGAAGTCGAGGCTGAGCTGCACCCTGCGGGCGCCTGAGTGCAGGGCCACGTTGTTCAGCGCTTCCTGCATGACGCGGTAAACGCCGATCTCGACGTGCGGCGGCAGGCGGCGGGTCGGGCCCGAGACCCGCACGGCACAGTCCGTGCCGGTGGAAATAAGGAAGCGTTCCGCATAGCGCGTGATGCTGTCCGCCAGCCCCAGCGCATCGAGCGTCGGTGGGCGCAGGTCGAAGATGAGACGCTTCAGCTCGCCGTCCACCTGTCCCAACACCGAGCGGATCTGGCTCAGGGCACGTTCCACAGGCTCGCGTTCGCCGCTGCGCAGCCGCTCGCGCGCCGCCTTGACCTCCAGCATGGCGCCGATGATCAGCTGGTTCACCCCGTCGTGCATGTCGTGGGCGATACGCTCGCGCTCCCGTTCCTGGACGTTCACCGTCTCGATCAGCAGCATCTGCAGCTGCGCCGCCTTCTGGGCCAGCGCCTCCTTGGCCTCGGCCAGCTCGCTGGTGCGCGCCGCCACCTGCTCCTCCAGGTCGGATTTAGCCGCCTTCAGCTCCTCGTACAGCCGGGCGTTCTGAATGGCGATGGCCACGTGCGAGGCATAGGCGGTAAGCAGGTCCTGATCCTCCGCGCTGTACTCACTGGGGCGGTTGGCCACGCCGATCATGCCGGCCACGCGGCCGCGCAGGCGCAGCGGCACGCCCAGGAAGGTTCGCACCGGCGGATGTCCGCTCGGCTGGCCCACCCTGGCCGGATCGATCGCCGCGTCCGAGGATCGCACGGGCCGGTTCTCCAGCACGGCCCGGGCAAAGATGTTCGGACGCAGCGGGATCAGATGAAAGCGCTGGTAGAACTCGGGCATCGCGTCGAAGCCCTGGATGGCCGCCACGTCCATGGCCGAGCCGTCGGCGGTGTTCAGGCCGATGAAGCCAAACTGGGACTCGGTCAGCGATAGGCAGTGGCGCAACGCGGTGTCCAGCACGCGCTGCAGATCGCGCAGGCTGGCGACCTCGGCGGCCAACTTGTACAGCGCCTGCAGCCGGCGGCGCTGACGCCCGCCCGCCCGACCCGGCGCTTCCCGCCGATCGACTACCGTCTGGCTCGAGAAGGCTTCCGGCATGGGCCACATGATTGCACGACGGCGTACGCGGCGTGAGCCGCTTGTCAGTGCCCTAGCCGGCAGCCGTCAGAGCGTACGGATCTCCTGCCGCATGAACATGGCGTAGGCCACCCCAAAACAGACCACGGTGAGTGCGATGACACCGGTCACGTCGGGCCACACCAGCAGCAGGCTCTGATCGAGCTTGAGCGAGCCCGGGACGGCGCCCTGAGCCTGGCTGAACAGAACCGGGGTGATGGTCCGAACGTCGGGCGAGAGGATCGCTTCGGTGGCCTCCTCGTACAGGTTCGAGGGCGAGACACGGGCGATGTTCTGCTGCAGCGTACGGTTGTCCAGCACCTGCTGCACCGGCGAGTTGTCATTGGTGGGGAAGAAGGCGCTGGCAACCAGGCCGCTCACGATGGTCACGAAGATGGCCATGAACAGCCACACGCTGAGCGCTCCGAGAGCGGACGTCGCCGCCTGCCGCGTGAGCAGCGAGAACAGGGTCGACAGCGCAAGCCAGAAGCCAACGTAGAACACACTGATCACGAAGAAGATCGCCAGACGCACGATCTCCTCTTCGGATGGCGGCACGCCGATCATGCGCAGGCCCAGACCGGAGACAAGAAGGTAAATCGCCAACAGCGACACGCTTATCGTGGCCAGACCCGCCAGGAACTTGCCGTTGATGACGTTGTCCCGGTAGATCGGCTGCGACAGCAGCCGCCCGAGCGTGCCCCTGCTCTGCTCGCTGTTGATTGCGTCAAAGCCAAATGCCACGCCCAGCAGCGGACCCAGGAACGCGACGAACGAGGCGAAGCCGGGCAGGCTGCCATTGGAAGCAGTGAACAGCCGCAGGAAGACGAAGCTCTGATCGGGGTGCTGGGTGAGATCGGCCTGGATGGACTGCGCGGCGACGTACGTTGCCGAGACGGACGCCAGCACGATCAGCACCATGAGGATGACGAAGCGCCGGCTGCCGAGATGGTCACCTATCTCTTTCCGGAAGATCGGGATGATGCCCATGGCTCAGTTTTCCCTGAAGTAGCGGAAGTAGATCTGTTCGAGGCCGACTGTTTGCAGTCGCAGATGCAGCAGATGGGCACGAGCGCCAGTCACGGCCTTGACAATCTGCGGACGCAGGTCGCAGTTCGAGCGCACCAGCACCATCTTGTGCGAGCGCTCCACTGCCTCCACTCCGGAGATGCGCCGCAAGGTCTCGATTAAGTCGTCGCTCAGCGGCTCGGCCTCGACCTCCACGACGTGGGCGCCATTGGTGGCCAGCTGCATGCCCAGGTCTTCGATGCGCCCCTGGGCCACCATCTTGCCCTTTACGAAGATGCCGATCCGGTCGCAGATGCGCTGGACCTGGTCCAGCAGGTGTGAGGACAGCAGGATGGTCATGTGCCGCTCGTCACGCAGCCTGGTGATGAGCTCCAGGATATGGTTGACGCCATCCGGATCGAGGGCCAGGGTGGGCTCATCGAGGAAGACCAGGCGAGGCTCCTTGATCAGCACGTCGGCGATACCCAAGCGCTGGCGCATGCCGCGTGAGAATGTGCCGACTTTATCGTCCGCCCGATCCAGCAGGCCCACATCGTCGAGCGCTTCCTCGATGCGCTCTTCAGCGACCTTGCGCGGCAGGCGGTTCAGCTCGGCGGTGTACCGCAGATTGCCCGCCGCCGAGATGTCGTCGTAAAAGCCCACGTTTTCCGGCAGATAGCTGACCACGCGCTTGACGTTGATAGGATCGCGTGTCGGATCCATCCCGGCGACCAGCGCTCTGCCCTCGGATGGCTCAGTCAGGCCCAGCAGCATCAGGATAGTGGTCGTCTTGCCGGCGCCGTTGGGGCCCAGCAGCCCGAAGATCTCGCCCTCGTCCAGGGTGAGGTTCAGGTCGTTGACCGCCGTCCGGGTGCCGTAGCGCTTGGTAAGGTGCTCAGTCTCGACCAGGGACATGCAAACCTACCTGCGGCTGTAGTTTGCGAACAGCCATACCAAGCCGCCGACCACTGCGACGAGGATGCCGATGCCAACCCAACCCCAGATGGTAGGCGTGTTCACGGTAATACGGAAATCCTTGTTCACCGTCGCCTGTGTGCTGGTAGCCGACAGGGTCAGCGAGTAGTCGCCGGCGATGGCCTTGGCCGCCGGTGTCAGCGTAGCCTCGACCTGGCGGATGGTGTTGGGGTCGATCGAATCGAGCTTGTCCGGATTGAAGGTGACGTTCCAGCCCGTCGGCGTATTGGTGGCCGACAGGGAGATGTTCTGCACCGGCGCGCTGCCGGTATTGGCGACGATGATCTGCACCTTCTTGGCCTGCCCCGCCGTGGCGTCGGCGTTCAGGCTCTGGTTGGGCGTCGTGATGTCCAGCTTGTAGTTGCCGACCACGCTCACTTTGAGATCGGCGGTGGCGGTGTTGCCGGCGTCGTCGTTGACCTTGACGTTGATCGGGTAATCGTCCGGCTTCGCCAGCTGCGGCGACTGCACCTCGACGTTGACGTCCTGGGTCTGTCCGGCCTTGACCGCGATGCTGGAAATCTGCTTCTGATCGAACGCCGGCTGGAAGAACACGTTCCAGTCGTTGCTGGGAGCGTTGGCCGCCAACAGGAAAGTGTTGTCCTTACCCGTGTTGTTGGCGATCGTGGCCTTGAACTCGAACTTCGTCCCGCCGGCTCCCTTCAGCACCGGATAGTCGGTCGTCAGCTTGAGCCCGCTGCTCGATTGCTTCGAGATGGTCACGCCAATGTCCAGCTTGGCGTTGAGCCCATCGTCCGTCACGCCCTGCAGAGAGATGCGCGTAGAACCCGGCTGGGTGTCAGCTGGCGGCGTCACCTGGAAGGTCACGGTGTTGTCCTTGCCCGGCAGCAGCTCGACCTCGGTCACCTCGTAGCCGCGATCCTGGAAGGTCGGACTCCACGCATCGGGCGCCGACGCCACGCTCAGCTTGATACGCTCGGGCTTGGTGGTGTTGTTGAGCACATCCACCGGGAAGGTGATCGACTTCCCGGGTCCGGTACCGACCGCGGCGTCCTGGGTGGTCAGCATGATGCCGTTGGGCAGTGTCGGCGTGGGCGCCGCGTCGGCAGCCTGAGCCACCAGCGGCACACTCAACAGTGCCAAACCAAGCAGCAGCGTCAGGCTGCGGCCAGCGTGGTGAAACATAGGTCCTCCCTAAATTACACGGATGATTGCGTCGCTCATCGCGGCACAGGATTATACGAGCAAACGTTCGAGTCGGTTCTGATACAAACAGTCAACAGCCGATCATACTCACAGCGTCCGGAAATGCGCGGCGATACTGACAATAACATCGTGTTACGAGATATATGACAGGAGTCTGCCCGGATGGGTCGGAGGAGCGAGACAGCCTGCCGTGAAGCTCAACGCCGACAAGCCCAACCGAGCCAGCGGGAAGCCGCATGCCGTGGTACGAGGAGTGGAGACGGCGCTGCGCGAGATCAGCTCCTGGCCGGGCGTCGAATCGGTCGTGGCTGGGCGCATATCCAAAGTCAAACACCGCTATCCCAGCCTATCCGTTACGGTGCAGACGGACACCGTCAGCGGGGTGAAGTGCCTGGCCCGGATCGGGCAGGCGGTGCAGGAGCTCTTCGTCGTGACCTCCGACGGTGCCGGGACGATCGAGCGCATCCGCAGCCACTGGAGTGAGTAACCCGACACAGCGTCTCGGCGGCGGGGTACAGTGAGCTCATGAACGGCCGGCGCGCGTGGACCGCGTGGGTGAGGATGGCAGGAGGCATTGTGCTTCCCGTGCTGATCATGCTCGCGGCAGCGGGCTGCGGCGCTTCTTCGCAGGGCGGCGCTGGCGCCGCGAGCAGCGCCCCCGGCGCGAATCCGGCGAGTGGGGCAACCGGCATTGGCCAGCCAGCCGCGCCAGCTGCCGCTCCTGCCACGGCGCCGGCTCAGCCGGCCTCCACGATCTCCCAGAGTCCGGCGGCTCAGGAGCCGGCCGGCTCCGCTTCTGCGCCCGTCACGGCCTGGACACGTCCGCTCAACGTGCAGACCCTGCCCCCTGCCGGCATCTTCAAGGCCGTGTCCCAAACTCCGAGCCCGGGCGAGAAGGTGCCGCTGTTCTTCATGGGGGCGCAGTTCTGCCCGTATTGCGCGGCCGAGCGCTGGGCGCTCGTAGAGGCCCTGCGCAAGTTCGGCACGCTGAGCGGCTTCGGCCAGGAGCGCTCCAACGACGGTATCGACGGCTTCAAGCCGGTACCGACCTACGATCTCCGGCCCGCGCGCTACGACAGCCTCTACGTCGCCTTTTCAGACAAGGAGATCTACGACCACAACTCCAAGCCGCTGGATCCGCTGTCGAGTGATGAGAAGACGTACGTGGACCGCTACGACCCAACGGGTGGCTGGCCATTCATGGTGATCAACGGACAGTACGCGGGGCTGGGGCCCGGCTTTTCGCCCGGTCTGCTTCAGGGCCAAACCTTCGAGACCGTGGCGGGGCAGCTGCAGCGCGGCGAGAAGACGCCGGCCACGGAGGCCATTACCAACGAAGCCCAGATCATTGCCCGCTACATCTGTGCCGCGACCGGCGGCGCCCCCGCCAGCGCCTGCCCGGCGTGACCTCGGCGCTGCGCGCCGCCCTATCAGTGGCCTTCGCACGGCCCTGGGCCTATCTGCTGGCGCTGGCCGGTGGGGCTGCCATGCTGCTGCTCCTGTTGTGGAGCGGAGAGCTGCTGAAACGCTATCCCTACGGCGGGGAGCTCCACGCCGCGCCGGCCGAGTTGGCGGGAGTGCTGCTGCTGTCGGCGCTGTTCGGACTGCTGCTGCCGCTGCAGGTGAGCGCGCTGCTCAAGGCCCGGTCGGCCGCCGCGGCGCTCGGTGGCGGCTTGGCCACGCTCTTCGGGCTTCTGGGTGTCTCGTGCTGCGCGCCGTTTGTAGTCCCCGCGCTGCTGTCCTTCGCGGGCTTCTCGGGGACGGCGCTGCTGGCGTTCAATGGCGCTGTGCGCCGCTACAGCGGCCTGCTGCTCCTCATCAGCGCCGGGCTGCTGCTGCTCTCAATCGTGCTGCTGCTGCGAACGCTGGCCGCGAGCTGCGCTCTGCCGGCCGCGGTGAGCCGCCCTCGCGAGCGGACAGCGCAATCCGGCGCCGGTCCTTCCGCCGGCAGCTGAGAGCCACCCCGTTCGCAGGCACCAGGCAGACACGCACTACCATTCGTGGTCGCGCGGACGGCCGCGCTGGTAATCGGGGCACCGATCGGCTCCCTCCACGAGGTAGGGACTCACTTCCGCGCGGTCCTCGACCGAGTCGGGATCTTCCAGCGTCCAGCGCTGCTGAAAGCAGGTCAGCGTGGGATAGACAATCGCCCGATCCCAGGACTGGCCCGCGTACTTCACGAAGCTGCGCGTCACGATCAGGTGGCCGCACTGGTGGCAGGTGATGGGCCGCGGAGGCAGTTTCCGACACTCGGCCACTGTTACAGCCGCCTCCGGCTCCGCGGCCTGATAGCGCCCCTTGCGGCGGCGGGAGCGCCGCCCCTGCCGATCTGGCGCTTCGTCTCTATCCTCTTGCCAACGCCTGAGCTTGCGCCGCTTGGCCATTCCCCGCCCTAACCAGCCATAGTGTGACAGGGCCGATCCGGCCCCTGCAGCCATGGTAACCCGCGGGCTGAGTCGAAGATCGGCCGTTACACTTCGACCCACTTTCGATGGAATTCCTGAAAATGCACGGCGCCGGCAACGACTTCGTGCTCATCGACGGTCGCGACGGTCGAGAGGCCGACTGGCCGCGCCTGGCCAGGGAGATGGGCGATCGCCACTTCGGTGTGGGCGCGGACGGCCTGCTCCTGGTACGCCGGTCCAATCGAGCCGACTTTCGCATGGAGATGTGGAATCCCGATGGGAGCCAGGCCGAGATGTGCGGCAACGGCATCCGCTGCTTCGCTCGCTACCTGCTGGACGGCGCCGCAGCGGGCCGGAACGAGCTGACGGTGGAGACCGGCGCGGGAGTCTTGACGATCCGCCCCCGGGGCTCCAACGAATGGCTCCAGGTCGGGATGGGCCCGCCCATCCTGAACGGTCCCGACATCCCTGTCGGCAGCACGGACAACCCGGTGCTGGATCTACCCCTCCCCGGTCTGGACTTTTCCGTGACCTGTGTGTCGATGGGCAATCCCCACGCCGTCCGCTTTGTTCCCGATGCGTGGCAGGTCGATCTGCAGCAGCTGGGACCGCTCGTCGAGCGCCACGCCCTGTTTCCCAGCCGCGTCAACTTCCACCTCTGCCAGATCGTCAGCAGGAGCGACGCGATCCTGCGCAGCTGGGAACGCGGCGCAGGCTTGACGCTGGCCTGCGGTACCGGCGCCGCCGCCACCGCCGTCGCCGCCCGCCTCCAGGGCTACACCGATGAGGTGGTGACGATGCGAGTCCCCGGCGGCCAGCTCGAGCTCGCCTGGGACGGTGAAGGCGAAGTCTTCATGACCGGACCCGCCGTCTACGTCTTCAAGGGCGAATGGAGGGTCGCTGCGCTCCCAGTGAAGAGTGCAGAGTGAAGAGTGAAGAGTGCAAGAGTGAAGGCGAACGGGTGACTCTATGCGGTCACGCCAGCAGTTTGCAACGCCGCTCCTTCTGCACTCTGCACTCTTCACTCTGCACTCTGCACTCTTCACTGGGAGCGCAGCGACCCTCACTGGGAGCGCAGCGACCTTACACGGTCACGCCGTGCTCGCGGAGGGCATCGTTGAGGCTGACTTTGAGATCGGTCGAAGGCTGGCGGCGGCCGATGATCAGGGCGGCGTTGAGCTGGTATTCGCCGGCAGGAAAGCGCTTGGTGCGGCTGCCGGGCACGACCACGGAGCGCGGCGGCACGTAGCCTCGATACTCGACCGGCTCGGGCCCGGTCACATCGATGATCGGCACGGAGCCGGTAAGCGACACGCCCGCACCCAGCACGGCCTCTTCACCAACCACCATGCCCTCCGTCACAATGCAGCGCGACCCGATGAAGGCGCCGTCCTCGACGATCACTGGGCGCGCCTGAAGCGGCTCCAGCACACCGCCGATGCCGACGCCCCCGGCCAGGTGCACGTTCGCGCCGATCTGGGCGCATGATCCCACAGTGGCCCACGTGTCGACCATGGTGTTCGGCCCAACCCACGCGCCGATGTTGACGTAGCTCGGCATGAGGATCACGCCGGGGGCCAGGTAGGCGCCATGGCGCGCAACCGCGGGCGGCACCACCCGGACCCGGAGATCGCGATAGTCCTGCTTCAGCGGGATCTTGTCGTAGTACTCGAAGGGCCCCACCTCATGCAGATGCATCGCTCGGATCTGGAAGTACAGCAGCACCGCTTTCTTGATCCACTCATGGACCGTCCACTGGTCACCTTCCTTGGTGGCGACGCGCAGCAGCCCCTGATCCAGCATGTTGACGACGTGTTCGACCGCTTCCGGCCCACCCGGCTCGGACAGCTTGGCGTGATCGCTCCAGATGCCCTCAATGACAGGCTCGAGCTCGTGTTCGCTCATAACAGACCCTCCAATATTTCCGCCGCCACGCGGCATTCTTCCAAAGTGGGCACCAGGGCAAAGCGAACGTAGCCTTCGCCCGCGGCGCCAAAATACGATCCCGGCACCACGACCACGCCTGCCCGCAGCAGCCGCAGCGCAAAGTCTTCGGACGTCTCCCCAGCCGGCACCTCCACCCATAGATAGAAGGTGGCCTCACAGCCAGCCACTCGCAGGCGCTTGCGCTCCAGCGCTTCCAGCAGCACCTTTCGCTTGGCGCCGTAGCTGCCGCGCATGTCGGCCACATGCTGCTCGTCGCTCCAGGCCCAAATCGAGGCGCGCTGGACGAACTCCTGAGGCGCAACGCCCACCGAAGGACGAAAGGCCCGCAGGGCGTCACACAGCTCCGCTCCGGCAATAATGGCCCCCGAGCGGTAGCCGGTCATCGATGAGCGCTTGCTGAGCGTATTCAGCACCGCGACGTTACGGCGATCGCTCACCTGCAGGGCTGTTGCCGGCGGGCGGCCAAAGTAGATCTCGCCGTAAGCCTCGTCCGAGGCCAGCACGAACTCGTGGCGCACCGCCAGCGCGCTGAGCTCCTCATAGAGCTCCAGCGGCGCCACAGCGGCGGTCGGATTATTCGGATAGTTCACCCAGAACAGCGCCACGTGATCCAGCACCTCCGGGGTGAGGGAGGCGAGGTCGGGCAAGAAGCTATTGGATTCACGGAGCGGCAGGCGCAGCACCTCCATGCCGGCAAACAGCGCCCCACGCTCGTACACCGGGTAGGCCGGCTCTGGCACGACCACCACGTTCTTGCGGCCGCGCGGCTGGCCCACCACCAGCGCCATCAGGAAGATCGCCTCCTTGCTGCCCAGCGTCGGAACGATCTCCCGTTGCGGATCGAGCCGCAGCCCGAAACGCCGCTCGTACCAAGCGGCGATGGCTTCGCGCAGCGCGGGCAGCCCAGCCGCGGCCGGGTAGCTGGAAACCTCAGTGAGGCCGTCCACCAGCGCTTGCCTGATGCGTCCGTCGGTCTTCTCCCGCGGGTCGCCCACGCCAAAGTCCAGGATGCGCACACCCCGGGCGGCCGCTTCGCGCTTGGCCTCCTCCAGCTTCAGATAAGGATAGGTGCGCATCGCTGTGAGCACCGGGTTGAGGGGGATCAACGGGAGTGCCGAGTGCGGAGTGCCGAGTGCCGGGACGCAGCGAGAGTGCGCGGGGGCCAGGGGTCGGGGGCCGGGGGCCGGGACGCGGCGAGGCTGCGCGGGGGCCGGGGGCCGGGCACCGAGTGCCGCGTGCCGAGTGCCGAGTGACGGGACGCGGCCAGGCTGCACGGGGGCCGGGGGCCGGGCACCGAGTGCCGAGTGCGGAGTGCCGAGTGCCGGGACGCGGCCAGACTGCGCGGGAGCCGGGGGCCGGAGGCCGGGGGCCAGGGGCTGGGGGCCAGGAGTCGGGGGCTGGGGGGCGGGGAATAGAGGGCGATGGTCAGTTGGCGGCCTCGTCTACCAGGATGAAGCGCCGCAGGATGTCGAAGGAGCGCACCACGTCGGGCAGATGCACCTGCTCGTCACGCTGGTGAGCGAAGCGGCTGGCGCCCGGGCCGAAGTTAATCGCGTCCAGCCCCTCGGCGCTGAACTCGGCTACCGGCGTCCAGGCCTGCTTGGCCTCCACCGCTAGGCCGCCAATGGCCTGCAGGCGGCGAACCCAGCGGTTGTCGACTGCCGCTCGGGCCGGCGGCGAATTGCCCACTACGCGCAGCTCGGCAACCTCCGGAGCCAGCCCGCGCAGGTAATCTTCGGCCTCGTCGGGCGTGCGTGTGGGCGCATAGCGGAAGTTTAGGTGGCAGGTGACGCGATCCGGGATCACGTTCTGGGCGATGCCGCCGGCGATCTGCGTCAGGCTCAGCACCTCAGTGTAGGTCAGCTCGCCGATGCGAACGGGCCGCGGCTCGATGGCTGTCAGCGGTCGGAGCGCGGCGATGGCCTTGTGCAGCGCGTTCTCGCCCTGCCATGGCCGGGCCGAATGTGCGCTCCGGCCGCGAAACGTGAGCTCGGCGTTCAGGTTCCCCAAGCAGCCGATCTGCAGCGTGCAATCGGTCGGCTCCATGACCACCACCAGCGCCGCTTCACGCAGCCTGGGCCAGCTCGAGAACAGCGCCGGCACGGCGCTCTCGCTCACCGGCAGCTCTTCCCGAGCGAAGAACAGGAAGCCGCAGTCCAGCACCCTGTCCGCGGCTGAGCCGGCATCCAGCCAGCGAGCCAGCTCGATCATGACCGCCAGCGCGCCCTTCATGTCGCTCGCGCCAAGGCCGTGCAGGGTTTGGCCGTCAATGCGGCCGGGCAGGTTGTCCTGCTCGGGCACCGTGTCGAGGTGGCCGGCCAGCACCACGAGCGGTCGATTCGATGGCACGGCGGGCGCCAGGCACAGCCCGTGACCAGCGACTTCCGTCAGCTCGAGCTGGCGCAGCGGGCGCAGCAAGCCAGCGATGTGCGCCGCCAGCTGGGCCTCATTGTGGCTGACGGAAGAAATGTCGACCAGCTCCAGGGTGCGCAGCGCCAGCCGCCGCTCGAGGTCGCTGGTTGGCTGCACGATGGGTTCAAGGTAACATGCCCATTGACTGCCAGACGCACGGGCTGGCGATAGACGCGCCTGCACCGCCGGGCAACACAGACCGGCTGTATACACCACCAAATTTTCGAGGAGGCGCACCACCCATGCACCCGACCTTCGAACGGGCAATGGCGCAGCCCATTCAAGCCAACGTCCTCGTGGCTCTTTGCGACTGGCGGCTGTTCTTTCAACTGATGAAGGAACGCGGCAGCATCCGCATGTTCGCCGACCTGCACGAGTTCTACCTGCTCACGGAGGATCATGTCCAACGAACCGGCGGCCTGGTGATCAAGTTCATGGGCGACTCCGCGCTGGCGATCTATCCGCAAGAGCTGGCGGGCGGCGGGATCATGGCCCTGATGGAGCTCAAACGCCAGGTGGACGCCTGGTTCAAACGGCGCGGCATCAACAGCTGGCTTTATGTCAACGCCCATTACGGTGAAGTCACCCTCGGACCGATGGGCAGGTCCGGACGGCTGGACGTCATCGGGGATACGGTCAACATCACCGCCACGCTTGGCTCCAAGAGCTTCGCGTTGAGCCAGCAGGCCTTTCGTTGTTTGAGCCCCGAGCACCGGCGGCTGTTCCACCGCTTCACTCAGCCGGTGTTGTACATTCCCGAGGCTGGGGCACTCGAACCGGCACCTGCGCTCGCTAACATCTAGATCTGACTGCGAAGCACTTCCTGGCCGAGGTCTATCGGCGACCCGCGTGACGAGTCTGCGCCGCCGAGCCGGGCGACGCTGGTGGATGCGATGAGGGCGCCGTTCGGTCAGCGGACAACACTGTCGTCCAACCAACACCCGGCCCGGAACGGCCAGCGGCTCGATTCTAAGGTGCAGATACCCAGCGCCCAACGATCGGAGCGTGCCCTGCTGGTCGGCGCCACGCTGGCCGCCAATCGCGACGAGCCGCAGGACCTGGATCTGGCCGAGCTGCGCGCGCTGGCGGAGACGGCCGGCGCCGAGGTGATTGGAGAGCCCATCACCCAGAAGCTGCAGACGCCGAACCCCGCGCTGTACATCGGGAAGGGCAAGCTGGAGGAAGTGCAGGACGCGGCTCGACAGCTGCAGCCGGACCTGGTGCTGTTCGACGACGAGCTGTCGCCTTCACAGCAGCGCAACCTGGAGCAGGCGCTGAAGCTCAAGGTGGTCGATCGCCCCACGCTCATCCTGGACATCTTCGCCCAGCGCGCCCGCAGCCGCGAGGGCCGGCTGCAGGTCAACCTGGCGCAGTACCAGTACCTGCTGCCGCGACTGTCAGGGCTGTGGGCCGAGTTTTCGCGAACGGGCGGCGGCATCGGCACGCGCGGCGGGCCCGGCGAGCAGGAGCTGGAGCGGGAGCGGCGGCGCATCCGTAAACGCATCACCGACCTCGAGCAGGAAATCGAGCAGGTGCGCCGCCAGCGTGGCGTGCATCGCCAGGAGCGGGCCGAGCTGGGCTTCCCGCTGGTCGCGCTGGTGGGCTATACGAACGCCGGCAAGTCGACGCTTCTCAATGCGCTCACCAGCGCCAAGGCCCTCGTCATGAACGCGCCCTTTGCCACGCTCGATCCCACCGTGCGCAAGGCCAAGCTGCCCGACGGCATGGAGATCCTGCTGTCCGACACCGTCGGTTTCATCCGCAAGCTGCCGCCAACGCTGCTGGCCGCCTTTCGTGCCACGCTCGAGGAGCTGCGCGAGGCCGACCTGCTGCTGCAGGTCGTAGACGTGAGCGAGGACCTGGCAGAGGATCGCCTGTACTGGGTACGGCAGACCCTGGCCGGCATCGACCTCGCCGATCGCCCGGTGGTGACCGCGCTCAATAAGATTGACCGCCTGCCGGCGGATAGGGCCATCGACTACAGCCATTTCACGCAGCCCGTGGCCGTGTCGGCGGCGACAGGGCAGGGCCTGGATCGCCTGCTGGACAAGATTCGCGAGCGGCTGGTCGCCGGCTACGTCCCCGTTCGTCTGCGCCTGCCACTATCCGAAGGGCGGTTGCGCGAGCTTTTCCGCCGCCGCGGCCTGATCGACCGCGAGCGCTACACCGATACCGACGTGGAGATCGACGGCCGCATCTCCCCGCGCCTGGCCGGCGCGTTCAGACAGTACTCGCTCTAGAGGCGATGACGGCCTTCGACAACCCATCGGTATGGCTAATCCGGCAGGCGCCACACCGTTCCGATGACCTCGGTGGCCCTGGCCATCCAGCCGGGCTGCGTTATGTCGAACCAGCGAATGCGGGCGTCGCGCTTGAACCAGGTCTGCTGCCGCTTGATGAACCGGCGGGTGCGGCGTTTGACCAGCGCTACGGCCTCGTCGAGCGATAGCTCGCCGGCGAGGTGCCCGGCAAGCTCTCGATAGCCCAAACCGGACAGCGCTGGCAGGTCGGGCGGATAGTGGCTCAGCAGCTCCGCGACCTCTTCGAGCCAGCCAGCGGCCAGCATGCGATCGACGCGCTCGTCGGCGCGCCGGTACAGCTGCTCCCGCGGCGCGGTCAGGCCGATCTGCAGCGCCTCATATCGCGGGGCGGCGCGCGGCGGACCCGACCCGGCGCGCTCGACCGCTCGCAGCAGGCGGTAGCGGTTGGCCGGATCGATGTCCTCGGCAGCGGCGGGGTCCACCCGCCGCAGCCGCTGCAGCAGCGCACCGCGGCTCAGCTCTGCCCTCCGCAGGTCCGCGTCGGGCGGCGCGGGCGGCAGCTCGAAACCGTTTACGATCACTCGAACGTACAGTCCTGTCCCGCCCACCAGAAATGGCCGCTCAGCCGCGTCGATTGCCTGGTAAGCCAAACGCTGATAGTCGGCCAACGAAAAGGAGTCATCAGGGTCGACCACGTCGATGAGCGCGTGAGGCGCGGCCGCCCGCTCTTCAGCCGTCGGTTTCGCCGTCCCAATGTCGAGGCCGTGGTACACCTGCCGCGAGTCGGCGGACACCAGCACGGCTCCGGGCAATCGCGTGGCAATGCGCAGCGCGAAGGCGCTCTTGCCGCTGGCAGTTGGCCCGACGATGGCCACCAGGGGTTTCAATAGCGGGCTCAGGAAACGGCAGGTCTCGCCAAGATCAGGCTGGCCTCGCCGCCAGGATGCGGCCCAGCAGCTCGTCGGCTTCGGCAGCGGCGCTGGCCGCCCAGCCCGCTTCGGTGATGAACGGGAGGTTGGCCAGCACGTTGCCCGCCGAGATCTGGGCCGCCGCCTCGGCTGCCGTCACGGCCGCGCGGGCGTCGTTCGACAGCGTCTGATTGCCGCTGCGGAAGATCTCACCGCCCAGCTCGGCCAGGCTGGCGCAGGCGCGCATGACCTCCAGCGGCACGATCGTCGCCAGCTTGCAGGCGGTATTCAGGGCCTCGATGCGCGCCGGATCGTCCTTGCCCAGCTTGAACGCGGCCGATACGCGGCGGAAGGCCTCGGCGTCGGCGTCCATCAGCTCTCCTGCCTTGCGGCCAAGAGCCTCCGCCTCCGAGCGCATTTCGCGAACGCGACCTTCTACCGCGGCGTACTTGGGCCGGCCAACCGTGTGGCTGCAGACCATCCGCACCAGCGAGGCGGACAGCTTGGCCATGAGCGCCGCCGCCGCGCCACCCCCCGGCGTGGGAGCGCCGGATGCCAGCTGCTCGCAGAACGCGTCGACCGTCAGCTCTACAAATGCCGTTTCCGCGGCGGCCTGTCCCGGGCTCTCGGTCATCGCACGTACCCGTCGGCCAGCCCAGCGTCTACGGTCAGAATGCCGCCGGTGATCTTGGCCGACCGATCAGAAGCGAAGAACAGCGCAGCCTCGGCCACGTCGGCCGCGGTCACATTGAGCTTGAGGGTGCTGCGCTGGCGGTAAATCTCGGGTAGATCGTCCAGGTCTACGCCACGGCTCGCCGCGCGGGCCTGGCCCCACTGACCCTGCCACAGCCCACTCCCCTCGAACACGGCGTCCGGCGCCAGGCTGTTGACGCGAATGCCGAAGGGCCCTGCTTCTTCAGCCACGCTGCGAGCCAGGTGCAGCTCTCCGGCCTTAGCGCTGGTATAGGCAGCGGCGTTCTTGGCCGGCGCAAGGCCGGCTTTCGACGCAACAAAGATGATCGAGCCGCCCAGCCAGCGATCGGCCGAAACGGCCTGGCGCTTCATGACCTTCAACGCTTCCCGTGTGACCAGGAAGTAGCCGGTGAGGAGCACATCCTGGCAACGCCGCCACTCCTCCAGCGTCAGCTCGTCCACCGGCTTGGCGATAGCGAGCCCGGCGTTGGAAACCACCACGTCCACTCCGCCGAAGGCCAGCACCGTCTCTGCCAGCGCCCCAGCCACGCTATCAGGATCGGTCACGTCGCACTCGAGGGCGATGGCCGGACCCGGCAGCTCGGACGCCAGCTGCCGCGCGCCTTCGAGGTTCACGTCCGCCAGGGCGAGGTGGGCGCCTTCATCCGAAAAGCGCCGCGCGATGGCCCGCCCAAGGCCGCCCGCGGCGCCGGTGATGAAGGCCACGCGACGGGCCAGCTCCTTCTCCGGCGGCAGCAGGGTCAGCTTGTACAGCTCCAGCGGCCAGTACTCGAACTCGTAGGCATCGCGATCGGCCAGCGAAGCAAAGCGGTCCAGCACCGTCGCCCCACGCATAATCTGAATGGCTCGCGTGTAATTCTCGGCGGCGAGCATGGCCGCGCGCCGGTCCTTGCCGGCAGTGACCATGCCCAGGTCCGGCACCAGTACCACCTTGGGCAAGCCTTCGAACGCCGCCGGGGGCCGAGGCGTCCCAGGGGTCGGCTGTGAGGGGTCAGCGGTCAGACGTCCGTAGACAGCTTGCGTTTGCTCGCGGAAGAAGCCGTCGTACTCATTCTCGTACTGTGCGAGGGCTCGATCGAGCGCCGCTACGAGATCGTCCGAACCGGTGCCGCTGGCCGCTGCTCCCTCCAGGAACAGCGGCTTCACCTTGGTATACAGCACGTGATCGGGACAGGCCAGTCCTTGGGTCGCGACGGCCGGGCTCTCCCGCGAGTTGACGAACTGCAGCACCTCGTCGCTGGCCGTGTAATGCAGGATCACACGCTTGCTGCGGGACAGCCGTCCGCGCAGCGCCGGAAAGAGCTGATGGGCCATGTCCTGGCGCTGCCGCGGCTCGGGAGCGGGATGATGCAGCCCGCCGAAAATCCGCTTGCCCCGCGCCTGCTCTTCGATGTACTCGGCCGCGCGGTTGATGAACTCGAGGGTGTTCAAGTAGCTCTGCTTGGCGCTGTCGGCCCAGGTCACGAGGCCATGCTTGCCCAGAAACACTGCCCGGCAGCGCGGCTGGGCGTCCACCGCGTCGGCGCACCACCGAGCCATGCCGAAGCCGGGCCGCAGGTAGGGCACCCACGCCACCTCGTCGCCGAATACCTGGCGCGTGATCTCCTCGCCTCGCTCGGCCATGCAGAAGCTGACGATGGCGTCGGCATGCACGTGATCGACGTCCTGCCACGGCAGGAAGCCGTGCAGCAGTGTCTCGATGGACGGCCGGGGGGCCGCGGGCTCCAACAGCGCGTGGGCCAGGTAGTCGACCATGTCCTCGTCCGACATGGAGTGGCGCCCCCGAACGTCGATCACCGCGTCCAGCGCCACGTCGGGAAAGGCCGCGCGCGGCGCCGTCTTGAGGTCGTAGCCGCTGGCTTTGACCGACAGCACCCGAGTTTCCCGGCCACGATAGTCGCGGCTCAGCCGCTTGGTGGAGGTGTTGCCGCCGCCGCGATTGACGATGCGCTCGTCGGCGCCGAGCAGGTTGGAGCGATAGACCAGCAGATCGAGCTGGTCGAGGGTGGCCGCGCGAGCGTCGTCCCAGCGCGACTCAAACGTCAAGCCGGCCGCTCCCAAGCGGCCGGTGTTAGGACCCAAACGTCACATGCCATGCGGTTCAATGATCGCATGGTGAACGCCGTTCCTGGCGTTGGTTACAGGCTGAAGACGTTGGCCGCGAACAGGTCCTCGAGCTTCATCTTGGCGGGCGTGAGGCCCTGCTCGTGAGAGAGCTCGACAATCGTTTCCAGCATCTCGCGATTGGCGCTCACGCCGTAGGGAAACGGATCGTCGCCGAAGATCTTCCGGGTCTGAGCCAGGTACTGCGGGCCGAAGATCAACCCTGAGCTGATGCTGTCGGCCAGCTTCTCGTAATACAGCTCCTTGGCCTTGACGAACGCGCTGTACAGGTTGAAGGCCACCCAAGGATACTTCCTGTAGACGTCTCCACGAATGATGTAACCGTGGTTGGCTGGGATGTAGCCGTGCTTCTGGAAGAAGCGCGTGCCCTCGGCCATGAGGTCGGGAAACAGCGGCTTGACCCTGCTCCAGTCGCCGCCCTGGCCGCGGTTGTGGGTGGAACGGTCGATGAAATTGGTCTCCCGCCGAAAGGCGCGCGCGACCGGCGCAGCGTCGATCGCGTTATTCACCAGCATCGAGGCCAGGCTCTTGTCCGCCGGAATACGGTGGAAGGAGATCCCTTCCGGTGGGCTGAAGCCGGTGGCCCCACCGTGGCTCAGCTCCTCGGTGCGCTCCATGTACCACTCGACCTTGTACTGCGACACCCCGAAGTCATGCTCCAGGACACCACGGGTCCACAGCGAGGCCGTTTGCTGGTAATCCCCCACGCCGATGCGCTTCCCTACCAGGTCCTCCGGCTTCTGCACCCCGGCATCGACATGCACCGAGAGCTGCGCGTGCATGAAGCGCCGCGAGGGGAACACCGGCAGCATGATCATGTCCATGCCTTTGGATCGAGCGATGAGATAGGACGACAGCGACATCTCCGACACTTCGAATTCTTCGAAGTTGAGCTGCCGCCAGAACGTCTCGGAAGGGTCCGAAAGCGTCGTGATGAGCTCGATCCCCTCCGGCTGCACGATGCCATCCAGCAGCGGCTGGATACGCTCGTTGGCGTTGGTGATGAAACTCAGGGTGAGCCTATTCATACGTGTTCGACCTCAAACCGCGGGACGTTGGAACCCCGACATCATACCCCTGTGACGCCGTCCTATAATGCCTGCCAATCGTCGCCAGGAGCTGTCCATGACCGCCTTCCGTCCGCGCTCGAAGGCTCCCCGTTTCTTCTCCCTGCTGCTGGGTATTACCGCGATGACCGCTGCCTGCGGCGGGCAGGCGGCGCCTTCGGCCTTCTCGGTTGGCGCCAGCTCTCCCGCCGCCGGCTCGGCCGCCGCGAAGCCAGGGGACTGGGACCAGCTCCTCGCCGCCGCGCGCAAGGAAGGCGCCGTCTCGATCTACGCCTCGCAGGGCTCGAACTACCGCAAGATGGACGTCGAGGCCTTCCAGCAGGCTATCCCGGGAATCACCGCGGACGCCATCTTCGTCTCGTCGGCTGAGCGGGTTAGCCGCCTGAACCTCGAGCGGCAAGCCGGACGCTACCTGGCCGACGTCTGGATCTCCGGCACGTCGGACACCGTGACCACGGTCAAGGACGCCCACCTGACCCAACCCTTGAAAGACCAGCTGGTGCTGCCCGAGGTGCTGGACCCGTCCAAGTGGTTCCAGAACCGCCTGTGGTGGGCGGACAGCGCCGAGCCATTCACCACGCTCGAGTACGTCGGTGACGTGAATCCCGTCGTGTTCGCCAACCCCAAGCTGGTGGATATCAAGAGCCTGACGTCCTACATGGACCTGCTCGACCCGAAATGGAAGGGCAAGATCGCTTCGACCGATATCCGCAACCCTGGCAAGGGCGCTGACCAGGCGCGTTTCGTCTTCAAGAACCCCGAGCTTGGCGCGCCCTTCCTCACGCGGCTCTTCGGCGAGATGAACGTCAAGCTGAGCGACGACCAAACGCAGCTCATCAACTGGGTGGCCCAGGGCGTCTACCCGATCGGCGTATTCCTGTCCGTCAGTGAGGCTCAGCCGGCAATCAAGCAGGGGCTGGACATCGCCATCGTGCCGGCCGAGCAGTTCAGGGAGGGAGCGTCTATCGGGCCAGGCGCCGGCGCGGTGGCCATCATCGACAAGGCGCCTCATCCTAACGCGGCCAAGGTGTACGTGAACTGGCTGCTGTCGAAGGCGGGCCAAACGGCCTGGCAGCGCATCGTCGGCGATAACTCGCTGCGGACGGACATCTCCAAGGACGGCGTCGAGCCGCTGCTCGTGCCCAAGGAGGGCGGCAAGTACGCAGCCACCGGCACCGAAGAGTACGGCCGGCTGCAGAACAGTGCGATCCGCGGCCTGATCGACGACGCGGTGAAGAGGGCCCAGTCGCAATAGCGCCACTCAGGCGAGATTGCCAGACAGTATAGTCCGACAATTGGCGCCGCTGGTGGACGTATACTGTCGGCACATAGCAAGGAGGTCGAAGAACATGCCAACAATGCTGTATGTGGGAACAGAGAAGGGAATCGTGGCGCTCAAGCGGGAGCACGGCGATACCTTCACCATCGCCAGCCACTCACTCAAGGGCTGGGAGGTACCGGACGTTGCCTCCACCGCCGCGGAGCCAAACCGCGTCGCCGCCGGCACGCGAGGGGACGGCGTGTGGCTGAGCGAGGACGCCGGACAAAGCTGGTCCAAGCCCAGCTACGGCCGGCCAGGGCCGGGCAAGGTTCGCTGCGTGACCGTCGATCCCAAGGATCCGCGCCGCCTGTACGCCGGCTGCGAGCCCATCGACGTTTTCATGAGCCCCGACCTGGGCAAGAACTGGGAGCGCCTGGTGTCCATCTGGGACGTCCCGGGGGTTGCCGACGTGACCTACCCGGTTGCGGTCGTCGAGCCGCACGTGCGCGACATCACGCTCGATCCCAACGACACGTCCAAGGTGTACGCCGCCCTGCAGGTGGGCTCCATCGCCAAGAGCAGCGACGGCGGCCGAAGCTGGAAGCTCATCGACGCCGACGTCGACTGCGACGTGCACACCATCGTGGTGGACCCCACCAACACCAGCCACATCTTCGTCGCCACCGGCGGGCACGACAGCCGCGGAGGCCGGGTCAAGGGCAAGGCGCTGTATCACAGCCCCGACTGTGCCGAGAGCTGGCAGCCGCTGGCCATGGAGTTCAACCAAGAGTACTCGGTGCCGCTGATCATGCACCCCGCCAATCCGAAGATCATGTACTCGTCCCTGGCCGTGAACCAGCCGAGCATGTGGCGCAAACGCGACAGCGGCGCCGAGTCGCGCGTCGTTCGCACCGAAGACGGCGGCAGGACCTGGCAGACGCTGAGCAAGGGCCTGCCCGAGAGCAGGGAATTCATCGAGGCGATGGCCTTCAACCAGAGCGACCCCAACCAGATCTTCGCCGGCACCCGCAGCGGCAAGCTCTTCGCCAGCCGCGATGGCGGCGATTCCTGGCACCAGCTCGAGGTGGAAGTCCCCTCCATAACCTCCATGGTGTCCGTCGAGGCCTGATCGCTTCGCTCAAACCGACCACATCCGAAAGAGGCCCACGCTCGCCGCGCGGGCCTCTTTCGTTCTCTGGACAGGAATTTGCGGGCGCCTCAACCTAACCCTCTCGAGGAGCATCCCCATGGTTCAACTCTGCACCCATGTTGACCAGATACGGAACGTAACGCCCCGCTCGAACGGCTGCGAAGAGTGTCTCAAGATTGGCGACCGCTGGGTGCACTTACGACTGTGCTTGACCTGCGGGCACGTCGGCTGCTGCGACAGCTCCAAGAACAAGCACGCCACCAAGCACTTTCATGCGACGTCGCACCCAATCATCCAATCGCTCGAGCCAGGTGAGAGCTGGCGCTGGTGCTACGTGGACGAGCTGATGTTCGAAATAGACGGCTAGGAGCGCGGGCCGACAGCGTCGCGGCCCAGCGTGCGCGCCACCAGCGCCAGGCTGCAAGTCACCACCGTGATGATGACCGTGGTGACCGCGGCCGGTTCGCGCAGACCGTCGCGCAGGAACTCCAGCGTCAGCAGCGACAGCGTGCGCGTGCGCGACGTGGCCAGCATGATGATGCTGGATGTGGCGTTGGCCGTGAACAGGAACAGCAGCGTGCCGACTACGACCATGGTCGGTCCCAGCAGCGGCAGCACGACGCGGAGGTAGGTGCGCAGCCAGGTGGCGCCGGACGTTCGCGCGGCCTCCTCCAGCTCCAGCCGCAGCTGCAGCAAGGTCGCTTTGAAGGTCTGGGTAGCCAGTGTGGTCCCCACCAACAGGCACGCCGCGATGAGCAGGAAGATGCTTCCGTAGAACGGCTTGAACACGGGCGTGCTGAGGAACATCCACAGCAGCCCCAGCCCTGCTAAGGCGCCGGGGATCACGCTCGGCACCCAGACCACCAGGTCGAGCGTCCCGCGTCCGCGCAGCCCCCTTCCGCGAACGATGACATAGGCCACGAAGGAGTACAGCGCCGCGCCCAGCACGGCCACGCTGAGCGCCACGATGAGGGTGTTCTTGAGCGATAGGATGAAGACCGAGTCCCCGAACGCCTGCTGCCAGTGCGCCAGCGTCCACGGGCGCGCCAGGTTGAAGAAACCGAAGCGGGTCATAAAGCTGGCCGCCAGCACCGATACGACCGGCAGCCCTACGAGCATCGTCGTCAGCACCGCCATGAGGCCGAACAGCGGCCAGCGCCAGGGCCCGAGATCGGCCACCGCCGGCTTCATTCGCCCGCCGACGGTGGTGTACGCGCGGCGTGTGGTCATGCGCCGCTGGATAGGAGCGGCGATCATCAGCAGCACCAGGGTCACGCTGCCCAGCGCGGCTGCCTGGGCCAGCTGCGGCGGATCGCCTCGGACCAACGTCACGATCCGGGTCGAGTACACGTAGAAGTTGAACGGCACGCCCAGCAGCAGCTCGATCTCGAAGGACTCGAACAGCCGCACCAGGCCCAGCATGAACACGATGACCAGGCCGGGGGTCATCATCGGCAGCGTTACCTTGAGGAACGTCAGCCACTGGCTGGCGCCGGACATCCGGCTGGCCTCTTCCATGGTGGCGTCCATGTTGCGGAAGGTGGGCGTGAGCAGCATCACCTTGAACGACACCGCGTGCGAGGCCAGATGCACCCACACGATGCCCCAGAAGGAGTAGACGTTGAAGATCCCGCTGGCGCCAGCAGGCGTGTGGAGGATGCCACCCAGCCAGCTGTTGAGCAGGCCGGTGTGAGGATCGGCCAGCAGGATCCAACCCAAGGTGGTGGACAGCGCCGGGATGAAGAACGACAGCCAGAAGAGGAACTCGAAGAACCTCCCCGCGGGCAGGTTGGTGCGCGCCAGCAGCAGCGCCAGCAGCGCCGCGATGGGGAACGAGATGAGCTGGTAACACAGCGCCAGGACCAGAGTGTTGCGCAGCGCGTCCAGCACGCCGGCATCGCTCCAGGCATCGATCCAGGTCTTCAGGCCGTAAACAGCAGGCTGGCCGATGGGCGCCGTGTTGAAGCTGTTGATCAGAATCAGGGCGAGCGGGTAGATGACGTAGTAGCCCAGACCGAGGATGAGGGCGATGAGCCCTGCCTGCGGCCAGGAGAAGCGCGCGAGCAGCGGGAATAGCGTGCGCCGCGGCGCAACGAGCGTGTTCTGCGATTGGTTCAGAGCAGCGGCCATGACACCTTGACCGTTCCTACCACCTTCGGAGCATGAGAGTTACAGCGCCTCCCCCAGGCGCGAGGTTCCAAGAGGTTAACAGGACGTGAATGGATGGGAGAGCTATTTAGCAGACGCTCCCACTTGCTTCAATCCCTCGTTGATCGGAGCGGTCAGGGTTGCCGGAGCAAATGCTCGCGAAAGGCTGCCACCAGCGCCAGCCCCCACAGGGCGCGGCTGGTGGCAGGAGCGAAAGCGCTCACAGCGCGCCCACAATGTGCACCTGGACAGAGCTGCTCTGCCCGCTGAGCCCCAGCGCCATGGTGTGATGAGTCGGCTCATCGTCGGGATGCGGAAAGAGCTCCCGCCAGTGGCGCATGATTTCCGGTTCCTCGTCGTAGTTGCGAACCAGGAGAGTGACGTGGCCAACGTTGTCCGGACTGGCACCCGCCTGCTCGGTCAGCGATCGGAGATGCGTGAACGCCCAGCGGCACTGCTCCCCCAGGCTGCCGCGCGAGTCGAGCTGCCCGGGCGGCTGCCCACTCATACCCGAAGACCACATCAGCCGGCCGATGGACGCACCCATGGGAATGGGGTCGTGGTGGCCCACGTTGGGGATCTCATAGTTCTTCCGCTGACCCTGGCCAATCACCGCGACGGCCTGGAGCTGCGCGATGGTCGTACGCCCCTTCAGCTCGTCGTAGAAGATCGTCTTGCGCGCCGGCCGGTTGCCGTCGGCCGGAAACACCTCCAGCCAGGTCTTGATCAGCAGCGGCTGCTCCGCCCGATCGCGAAGGAAGACGTACATGTGCAGCACGTCGTCCCACGATCCGCCCGCGTCTTTGACCAGCGTCTCCAGGGTGGTGAACGCCTGGCGCAGCTGCACCTCGGGATCGCCGCTCTGCTTGCCCGTGGCCGGGTCCTGATCGACGATGACGGACGAGAAGACCAGGTCGCCAATCCGCACCCCGGCCGGCAGCGGATCCTTGTGCGCGAAGCAGGGTATCTGCAATGGCTTCGGGCGCTGGCCGGCAAGCCCCATAGCCTGGAGCTGCACCTGCTGCCCGGCCGGCAGCGGGTACTGATTCGTCTTCCGAGCAGGCCGCCGCTGTTCGTCCGGGAACAGCGCCAGCCACGGCTTGTTGATGTGCGGCCGGTAGCTTTGGTCCGGAATGTTCACCGTGACCAGCCCCAGCTCGGCCGGGCTGATGCCCGCCATATCGAGCAGCCGCTGCAGGTTGTCGAAAGCCGCTTGGAACTGCTCGCCCGCGTTTGCGCTCAACGCGCCCGTTCGCGGATCGGCAGCGCTGATGCTGCTCGTCGAGAACAGGCCGCCATCCAGCCGCGCCAGCTGAAGGGGCGGCCGGCCCCCACCGACCGGCAGCGACGTAAGAGCGCGCCGGCTCATGATCTCCCTCCTGCCATCGACGCCTCGGCGGCCTCAACCACCGCCTGCAGCACCAGCTGCGAGATCGCCTTGTCGCGCTGGGCACTGTTGCCGCCCACCGCGACCGCTCCCACGACCTTGCCGCCGATCTTGACCGGCTCGCCACCCTGGAGGGTCGTGAACTGCGGATCCCCATAGTCCGCCAGCGTCCGACCGTATTCGGCCAGCTCGGCCTTGAAGTCGACGGTGCTGCGGCCCATGATGGCGGCCGTGTACGCCTTGCGGATGGCGAAGCGTAGGACTCGCTCGTGCGTGCCATCCAGTCGCGCGCAGCCAATCAGGTGTCCGCCGGCATCGACTACCGCGACAGCCATGTTCTTCCCGTCCTTGCGCGCTTCGGTCAACCCGACCTCGATGGCTGTCTGCGCCTCGTGCAGGCCGATGGAAAGCTGCTGGTACACGCCTCAGTGCTCGTGCAGCTCAGACCCTGGCGACAAGCAGATCGCGGGCCGCGTCCTGCCAGGGCACGTCCTTGGGCAGCATGGCGTCCGCGGCGCGAACGCCGCGATAGGTATCGGGGTTCACGCCCAGCGGATCGCGGCCGTCGCGCACGTCCTTGACCATGTCCAGCAGAATACGGCGCATGGCCGCCACGGCCTTGTCGGTGCTTCCCAGGTGCTCCCGCCAGCGCGGCACGATGCGCCCCATGCTCTCCTGCACGGCCAGGTCTTGGGTGTTCAACCCCTTGATGCCGGTGAAGGTCTTGGTTCGCTGCCGCTCGCGGTCGATGAGCCAATCGTTCTCCCGCGTCTGACGTCGCACCGTGCCGCTCTCGCCGTCAGGGCCGCGTCCCGAAGAGGTCTCGGCCTTGACGATGTAGTCGGGCGTGAACGGGATCGCGGGGTCGATGGCGTACATCCAGTTGAAGATCATCGTGTTCTCGTCGTCCATCGGCACCCACATGTGTCCGCGGATCGACGGCACGTCGGCCGCCTTGCCGGTGCTGGCGCGGCTGTCGATGCGCTGGCTCCGGAATTGATGGAACGGCAGGACGAACTGGTACACGCGCACGTAGTTGCCCTCGTCGCCGGCGTTGCGGATGCTGGCATAACGGAAGCCGTAGTCCGTCCGCTCCACCTCTAGCCGCGGAGACGTATCGATCTGCCTCAGGCCCTTGTTAGCGAGGTCGTTGTTGTGCAGAAACGACGAATGGACGGTGTCGATGCCGCCCTCGATGCCTTGGACGAAGTTGCAGTACTCCATGGTCTTGGACACATAGCGGTACTGCTCGGGCGCCCGCAGCCACTCCATGCCAGGCGGCTCGGGCTTTTTCTCCGCCGGACCGAGATAGGCCCAGATGACGCCACCCAGCTCCACGGTGGGGTAGGCCTGCAGGTGAATCTTCTCCTTGAACCGGCTCTCCGGCGGCTCATTGGGCATGTCGGTGCAGTTGCCCGCCACGTCGAATTTCCAGCCGTGGTACACGCAGCGCAGCCCGCACTCCTCGTTGCGACCCAGGAACAGCGACGCGAGACGATGCGGGCAGTACTCGTCCAGCAGCCCGACCTTCCCATCCGTATCACGGAAGGCCACCAGCTCCTCACCCAGCAGCTTCACCCTCACGGGCGGACAATCGGGCGCCGGCAGATCGCTCACCAGGAGCGCCGGCATCCAGTAACGCCTCAAGACCTCGCCCATGGGCGTTCCGGGCCCTACTCGGGTGACTAGCTCGTTCTCTTCCCGACTCAGCATCGACTTGTCCTCCTCGTGAGACTCGTGTGACCTATTGTTGCCTGGCGGCCGCTGCCAACTTCAGCTCGTCCATGAACCCGCTTTCCTCGAGCTCCAGCACGTAGCGTAGATCCCACAACGTCAGCGGGTTCAGCCCATCCAGCGGCGCATAGTTGCCGTTCAGGAGAGCGTACGTCGTGGCAATGCCCTGAACGCTTGGGATGGGCCGCTCGTCGTAGCCCTTGCGAAGGTCGTCGTAATGCCGACGGAGCGTCGCGGGATCTTCAACCTTCATCAGCCGAGCCGGCTCACCCGACATGATGGCCAGGGTCCTCTCCGGCTGGTTGTGAAAGACGTGCAGCGCCCGATACACGGCCCGCATGAACTTCCGCAGCTCGCCCTCGTGGCCGCTGATGAAGGGCCCCAGCGCCGCGAAGAACAGCGACCCACATTCCACCAATGGCGGAGCGTCGAGGTCATGCAGGCCGGCCGCGAGCGCCGGCTCGGCGTACAGCGGAGAGCAGATGACCGCGTCCGCCTCGCCGGCGGCTACCTTGCGCCACTGCTGCCAGCGCCCGATGTCCTCGTCCTCGACGATCACCGTCTCCACGCGGCCATGCAGTCCCAGCTGCTTGAGCCACTGGATGCTCGACAGCCGGGATGAGTCCATGCCTCGAATGGCGATGCGCTTGCCGCGCAGGTCGTCCAGCCCGTGCACCGCCTGCGACGCCAGCAGCCGCTCGACCGCGTGGTTCTGGCACGACGCCAGGACCCGCACGGGGTGCCCTTTCAACCGTGCCGGAAAGAGGAAGCGCAGATGCTCGCAGATGAGGTCATGGTTACCTTGCAGGAAACCCTGCTCGTACTCGTCCTCGTCGTACATCCGATCGATGCGGACGTCCAAGCTCTCGTGCTCGGCGGCCATAGCCTGGATGACGTACAGCAGCGGGGTGCGGTCATTGTCCCGATAGACGATCCGGATTTGGTCCATCAACAGCTCACGCCCTGAATTCCTGGCCGCGAAGGCCGGTGGAGGCGTTCGGGGGCAGGTGTATCGCTGGCTAGATTACACGATGCCGTCCAGCCGCACGGCGTGTGTTATCGTCCGGCCCGTCATGGCAGAGACGCTAACCGTTTGGATCACCGCCGGTGTGCCCCAGAAGCAGTTCGACGAGCTTCGGGCGGCGCTGCCGGCTTGTGAGTTCTTGACCGCCCCGGAGCTGGACGCGGAGGCGCTGGCGCGCGTCGACGTGCTGTACGCCGAGGACCCGATCCCGGACGAGATGATGGCCCGTATGCCGCGCCTCGAATGGGTGCAGGTCACCCGCGGAGGCGTGTATGAATTCCTTACGCCCTTCGTCAAGGCATCTCCCCTCCAAATCACCAGCTCGACGGGCGTCCATGGTCCGGCCTTTTCCGACTTCTGCATCGCGCTGCTGTTCGCCCTGGGAAAGAAGCTGCCGCACTTCTGGCGAGCGCAGCACGAAGGCCGCTGGGACCCGGTTACGCCGGGCGTCATCAGCGGCAAGACGCTCGGCATCCTGGGCCTGGGCACCACCGGCTCCGAGCTGGCGCGCAAGGCCAACTGCCTGGGGCTGCGCGTGCTGGCGACCAAGCGTACGCCCTCGCCAAAGCCGGACTACGTCGACCATCTCGGTCTGCCCGACTACATGCCGCAGCTGCTGGCCGAGTCCGACTTCGTGGTGCTGGCGATGCCCTCCATCCCCTCCACCGTCGGGCTCCTGGGCGAACGCGAGCTGCGGCTGATGAAGCCGACGGCCTACCTCATCAACCTCACCACCGGCAAGGCCATCACCGAAGAGCTGCTCGTCCGCGCGCTCAAAGAGGGCTGGATCGCGGGGGCGGCCATCGACGCCCTACCGCTGCGGCCCCTGCCGATGGAATCCGAGCTGTGGAAGCTGCCCAACCTGATCATCACGCCCCGCGTGGCCGGCCAAACGCCCCACAAATGGGAGCTCATCGTGCCCATCTTCCAGGACAACCTGCAGCGCTTCATCGATGGCCGGCCGCTCCATAACCTGGCCAACAAGGACCTGGGCTACTAGCGAGCCGTTCCCGGCCACCGGCCAGTCGCCACTTACGAGCGGCATCGTATGATCACGCCCGGTCCCATTTCGCGTGAGAGGTGTCTGCGTTGACGGTTGCCGTCCAGCCCCAGATCGGCTTCATCGCCCCCAATGAATCCGCCAGCCGCGGCCGCATCGACGGCCGTCTCAAGGTCACCGGAGACATGCCTTACGCGGCCGATCTGCAGGTCGAGGGCGCCCTCCATGTGGCCGTCGTGCGCAGCCCCCATCCGCACGCGCGCATCCTGTCTATCGAGACCGCCGAAGCGCGGGCGGTTCCCGGCGTCCGCTGCATTCTCACGGGCGCCGACGTGGGCAGCATACGCGCCGGCCGCGCCCTCCGCGACGTGCCCATCCTGGCCGTGGGCAAGGCGCGCTTCGCCGGCGAGATGGTTGCCGCGGTCGCGGCCGAAACCCCCGAGGCGGCGGACCAGGCGGCCGGCCTGATCCAGGTCAGCTACGAGCCGCTGCCCGCCGTGTTCGACGTCGAGCAGGCCATTCGTCCCGACGCCGTAGTCGTGCACGACGATCCCGGCAGCTACAGTGGGGCGGTCTGGAAGGCGGGTGAGCCGCTGAATTTGCTGGCCCGCACGCAGTGGAAGTGCGGGCCGGACGTAGAGCAGGCGCTGGCCGCGTCCGACCGAGTGTTCGAGCACACCTTCCGCACGCCCAAGGTTCACCAGGGCTACATCGAGCCGCACTGCTGCACGGTGCTGTTCGACCCACAGGGCAAGGTGCGGGTGTGGTCGTGCAATAAGGCGCCTTACCGGCTGCGAGAGTACCTGGCCAAGACGTTCGACCTGGCCGCCGAGGACATCGAGGCGGAGACCACCGCCATCGGCGGCGACTTCGGCGGCAAAGGCGCCCCCATGGACATTCCGCTCTGCCTGGAATTATCCCGCCGCACTGGCCAGCCGGTACGCATGCTGCGGACGTACGTCGAGGAGCTGATCGCCGGCGATCCGCGACACTCGTCCGTGGCCACGATACGCATGGGCGTGAGCCACGACGGCCGCCTGCAGGCCATGGATGCCCGCATCCTGTTCAATTCGGGCGCTTACGGCGGATTCCGCCCCTCGGCCAACTTCCGCAGCGCTTGCGGCACCAGCTATCGCATCCCCTCGGCCCGCGTCGACTGCGTTCGGGTGTACACCAACGAGGTGCCCTGCGGCAACATGCGGGCTCCAGGAGCGCCGCAGACGACCTTCGCCGTGGAGGCCATGATGGACTTCGTGGCACGAGAGATGGGCATCGACCCGGTCGAATTCCGCCGCCGCAACCTGCTGATCAACGGCGAGCCCACGGTCATGAACATCGTCTGGCCCGAGGTGCGCGGCCACGAGACGCTGCAGGCTGCCGAAAAGGCCATGCCGCCGCTGCCAGCGAGCGGACCCGCCAACCTGCGCTACGGCCGCGGCGTCGCCGTGTACGACCGCCCCACCCATCAGCCCCAGCGCACCAGCCTGCGGCTGAGCTTGGTCGAGGGCGGCGCCATCGAAGCGCAGGTGCCGATCATGGAAACCGGCACGGGCTCGCATACCATGCTGCAGAACGTGCTCGCCACGGCATTGGGGCTGGACCGCGAGCGCTTCGTCATGCGCTACGTGGGCACCTCGCACCTGCCGTGGGATTCCGGCGTCGGCGGCAGCCGTGTGACCATCTCCGCGGCCGAGGCCGGGGTGGTGACGGCCGAGAAGTTCCAGCACGAGCTCGCGGCAGCGGCCGCCTCACGCCTGGGCGTAGGGGTCGACCAGATCGAGGTATCAGGCGGCCGCTGCCGCGATCGCCACAGCGGTCGCGAAGTTGATCTGCTTGAGCTCGCGGCAAATGGCGTGAAGATCGAAGCCGTGGGCGAAGTGGCCGAGTCGGCTGAAAGCGAGGAGGGCGCCACCAGCTACGTGGTTCAGATGGCGCAGGTAGCCGTGGACGTCGAGACGGGCGAGGTGCAGATCCTCGACTTCGTCAGCGCTCACGACGTGGCCGAGATTCTCGATCCAGTGTCCCATCGCGGCCAGATCGAAGGCGGCATCAGCATGGGCATCGGCATGGCCCTGGCCGAGGATCTGAACGTGGTCGACGGCATCGTCAACGCCGCCCACCTGGGCGAGTACAAGCTGCGCACCATCGCCGACATGCCGCCTCTGCATGTGGTGCTCCTACCGGGAGGGAAGGGCGTCGGCGCGCGCAACATCAAGAGCATCGGCGAGATGGGCAACGTTCCCGCCGCCGCCGCCGTGGCGAACGCCGTTTCCAACGCCCTCGGCGTGTGCATGGATTCGCTGCCCCTGACCGCCGAAAAGGTGCTGGCGGCGGCACGGCGACTGAGCTAACCAGGAGGGAACATGGGATCGAGGGAACGATGGGAGCCTCAGGCAGTCAAAGCCGTCAAGTCCCTTAGCTTGGTTGGTAAAGGGACAGCTTGGGATCTTCTCGAAATCAGAGAGATTCCTGGTAACGAGCGTAAACCCGTTAACGATGGCCGTAGCGGCAATTAAGACGTCCATATCGCCAACCTGAGTTCTGATATTGCGGGGAAGTTGTCCGCGAATGATGGCGAATCGCTCCATGACGTCCACGGTGACGGGCAGGATCTCCTTGCCTCGCAGGAATTCGCGAAGCCCCATCATCGCCGCGTCCGGATCTCGCGCGTAGTAGGCTCCCTGGTAGAGCTCTCCGTACGAGATGAGACTGACGGCAAGACCGTCGGGCGCGAGATCTAGAAGCGTGGCGGTGGCGGCCACAAAGCCATTCAGCGAATCAATGACCCAATCAGTGTCGACGAGATACCTGCTTACAAACTGACATCTGGCCGGTTCGACGCTCGACGGCGGTTGCGAACGTACTCTTTGAACCGGTCAGCATCAACAAGCCCGTTCCAGGCGCCCGCCGAGCGACGAATACCCTCCCTGGACGCTTCGACTTCCTCTGCCGTCAATGAAGGGGGCCACCAGCAAACACCGGATACACGGCATCTCCGGTATCAATCATCACCGCGGTGCCCGTCCTCCCCACGCTCTTGAGGAGTTCAGCCAGGTCGCTGTCAGCTGGAATGCGAACGGTCTTTGATTCCCTTGTCATCCAGAGCCACCCTGTCCGTTTATTATCGCACGATCAAGCAAGCAGAGCGGGAGGCATCTTCGGGTGACTTCCTTTCGGCTTGCGCACGACAGGGCCTCACTGGTCGTCGCCACGCCCGGCCGCGCTTCAATGGGTCTGGCCGCTTGCCATCGCTCACCGCCAGCGCCGCTCTACTCGCTACCCGTGCACGAAGCGATGAAGCGCTTCATCCGGCAGGGCGCGCCGTGGCGCGTCAATTCACTCTCGAACAGCCGGTGGATCTCGGGGTCCTCGTCCTCGTACTCCACCTGCGAGCCGCCCTGCTTGATGTCCAGGTCCGCGTTGAAGGCGTTACGGTGCGGACGCAGGCCGCTGCCGCCGCCGCGCAGCGCTAGGTAGCGCGCCGGCTGCGCGCCGGCGTTGAAATGCTGGTGAAAGCAATCTTCCCACGGCACAATGACCATTCCGCCGGACTTCCAATCGCACTTGCGCCGCTCCTGCCCCTCCCGCCACATCAGGGAATAGCCCTCGCCTGAGAGGATCAGCAGGTGCGCTCCGGGACCGTGCCGGTGGGCCTTCTTGTACGTCCCCACCGGAAACTGCGAGATGTGGCAGGCCAGGTTGGTGAGCGGCAGCTCGAGCATGGTATTCACCCCGCCGGCACCGCGCTCCGCCCAGCCGTACAGCTGCAGGTTGGGCGCATCGGCAATGAAATTTGTCTGCAGCTTGCGCCCGCGGTAGAGCTTCGCTTCGCGGCTGAAGTAACCGGCCTCGCCCTCGAAGCGATCGGTGAAGCGGAACGGGTTGTTGAACACGAACTCCTCGTTACGATACCAGCGCAACGTCGGCGGCAAATCCGTCACGCCGAGGTAGCGCACGGGCTCGCTGCCGCTGCCGTTGAAGTGCTGGTACCAGGCGTTAAGCGGAATGACGAACAGGCTGCCAGCCGCCCATTCGAAGGTCTGCTTGCGCTGATCGTCCCACCACACGCTGGTCGAGCCGCGGCCCGAGAGGATGTAGACCATCTCCTCATACAGGTGGTGCTCGGGCGTCGAGTGACCGCCCGGCCGGACCTCCACCACGTGGGCATCGTTGGTCAAGACACTGTTGGGAATGTTGATGATGGCGCCACGCCCACCCTTGCGCGGCCAGTCCCCCAGCTCGATGGCGCTGAGATCCTCGAACACGAAGTCGCGAATCACCCGCACGCCTTCGCGTTTCTGCCACTCCTCGTAGGGGTCGAGGATCACCAGCTCTTCGAGCGTTTCCGCGCTCACCTGCTCGGTAGGGGTCATGGGCGTCTCTCCTGACAAGTCAGCTAAAGGATGGCAGCGGCATTCAGGCCGGCAGCGTCTCGGGCACACCGGGCCGGGGATCGCCAGGCGCGCCGGCCAGTGTGCGCGAAGCCTCGCGGGTGGCGTACCAGCGGCCCACCAACGTGAGCAGCGCCGAGAATACGATCAGGATCACTCCAAACGCCGCGGCCAAGCCGATTTGCGCCCGCTCCTGCCAGGCGTTCCAGATGACCACCGACAGCACCGCGTTGCCCTGGGAGAACAGCATCAGCGCGATAGACAGCTCACGGATGGTATGAACCGACACCCAGATGAGCCCGTTGACGAAGGCGGGCAGCAGCAGGGCCAGCACGATCCGGCGGAACACCTGCGCCCACGTGGCGCCGCTGACCATGCCCGCTTCCTCGAGCTCGTGGCGCAGCTGCACCTGCGCCGCCACCATGATGCGTGACCCATACGACAGGAAGCGTGTGACGTAGGCCACCACCAGGATCCACACTGTCCCGTAAATGGGGATCGGCACGCTGATATACAGGAAGATGAGCGCCAGCCCCAGCACGATGCTGGGCACGCCGAGCGTCACGAAGGTCAACGCATCCGGCACCGAGCGCAGCCGAAACTGGCCGCGAACCGCCATCCAGGAGCTGATGGAGGCCAGCAGCATCGTCAGCAGCGAGGCCAGCAGACCAACCACCACGGTGTTCCTGATGACCAGGTCCAGGCTGGGGTAGCGCGCGAGGCTCACGTAGTTGCTCAGCGTCAGCCGGTGAAGGGCCTCGGCCGATGGAGGCGTGTAGAACGGCAGCAGACTGGCCCACAGCAGGACGACCAGCGGCAGCACCAGCGCCCACAGCACGTACAGCAGGCACAGCGCCAGGGCCGGCAGGCGCCAGCGTCCGAGATCGACCATTCGCGCTCGGTAGTCGCGATTACCCACGACGGCGAAGCGCTCGCCGCTGCGCAAGAGCCGCTGGTAGGCCAGGATGAGCACGGCTGCCAGGCCGAACAGCACCATGCCGTATCCGCTGGCCAGCCCGTAGTCGGGCAGGCCGTTGCCCGGGTGCGTGGCCAGGTAAACCTGCGTGCTGAACACACGGATGCCGGCGGTGGTGCCCAGCAGCGCCGGGATGTCGAAGCCCTCGATCATCACCACCAGGAAGTAGGCCGCCGCGGCCAGGATCGCCGGTCGCATCAAAGGCAGGGTGATGCGCTGGAACGTCAGCCGCGGCGAGGCGCCTGACATAGCGCCCGAATCCTCGAGTGCGGGATCCATGTTGCGGAACGTGCCCGCCAGCATGAGGTACACCGACGGCACCAGCGTGATGCCGCTGACCACAATCATACCGGGCACGGAATACACGCTCATCGGCCCGCTGTTGGAGGACATGTGCAGCAGCGCCCGCAGCCACACGTTCACCAGCCCGATGGTCGGACTGGCCAGCAGGATGAAGGTAATGGCCATCATCATCGGCGGCACGGCCATAGGCGCCAGGATCAGCACCGACAGCAGCGACCGCAACGGAACGTTCGTTCGCTCCAGCAGCCAGGCGAAGGTGCTCGCCAAGGTGAGCGCGACAATCAGGGCGCCGGCCGCGTACAGCACGGTGGTACCCAGGAGCTGATACGTCTCTGCGCTCAGGAAGACGGTGACGTAGTTCTGCAGGGTCAGCGGGCCGGCTTCCATGGGCAGCCGGCTGGCCGTGCTCTTGACGCTGGCGAAGAGCAGCATCAGCAGCGGCGCCAGCACCAGATAGCCAATCAGCAGCCCGGCGCCGGCCAGGATGATTCGGTCCCACGGCAGGCTCCACTTCTCGCGCTCGCGGCGGGGCCGAGCCACCAGGGCGCCCAGGGCCGTGCTCATGCCAGACTGCCTGTCAGAACGTCAGCCGCGGCTACTTACCGAAGACGTCCTGCACGGCCTTTTGGTACTTCGCCTCGGTGTCGACGTCGTCCGTCGTCTTTGGCGTCCACACGTCGATGTGCAGGTCGGACAGCGTTTGCGCCACCTTTGTGCCCGAACCGGGAGTCGCCAACGCATAGCTGCCAATCTTCTCGAACAGCGCGCGGGCCTCCTTGCTCACCGACCAGGCCACGTAGAGGCGCGCCGCGTTGGGGTGCGGCGCCGATTTGAGCACGTACAGCACGAAATTAGAAGCGTTGATCGGGCCCACGCCGGCAATCTTGATGGGGGCGCCCTTGGCCTGGGTGAGCTGATAGTCGCCAAGGCTGACCGTGGCCACAGGCGCCTCGCCCGCCGCCAGCCGCTGCACCGCATCGCTCATGCGCGGCACAAAGAGCGGCTGCTGGGCCTTGAGGTCGCGGGCGTACTGCACCATCTTGTCCTCGCCCCACTGGAAGCCGAGGTGATCCATGAAGTGCCCGCGGTTGTCGAGCAGCAGCTTACCGCCCTTGAACTGGGGCTTGGCGAGGTCCTCCCACTGCTTGGGCGCATCACCATCTTTGAGCAGGCTGCTGTTGTAGGCGATCAGGTTGGGCAGGTGGTAGTAGGTCACCCCCAGCCCTCCCGGGAGCACCAGGTCCTGGGGCGCGCCGTCGGTGAGGCTCGACCAGTCTGCGCTGCCCAGCAGCTGCCGCTGGATGAGCGGCTGGATGGTATCGAGCGAAGCTTGGCTGGTATCGACGCTGGTTTTGCCGGCGCTGCTCTCGGTAACGATGCGCTCCACGGTCTGACCGGCCGTCATATTGGTGACGTTGACCTTGATGCCGGGGTATTTCTTGTTGAACGCATCCACGAGCTGCGTCATCAGCTCGTCTTGGGTTGGCGCCACCACGGTCACCTGGCCCTCTGCCTTGGCCGCGGCGTAGAGCTGCTGCAGGGCGTCCCCACCGGCGCTTGCAGCCGCGGAAGGCTTCGCTGCTCCCGAGGCGGCTCCGGCGTTCGGGCTTGCTGCCGGCGCCGAACTGCCGCAGGCGGCAAGGAAAAGCGCCAAGCCTACGGTTGCGTAGCGCCAATCAACGGTTCGTTTCATAGCTGCGCTTTCCCCTCCACTTGTCTAGCGAGCGGCAGTCGACTCCTCTGGGACGCGAATGCCAAAGAATTCCGCCGCGTGGTCGAACAGTACGCGTTTCTTCAACGTTTCGTCAACGCCATCGAACATACCGTCGAGCTGGCCTTCGAGTTGCGCTCCCCACACGCCCTGCGGATGTGGGTAATCACCGCCCCACAGCGCCGTCTCGGCGACGCCCGCCCATTCGGACTCGAGCAGTCGCACGGCGGGTGGATCGTCCTCGAACGTGAAGACCACGTTGCGCTTCACGTACTCGCTCGGCAGCAGGCTCAGCTTGGCCTGGTCGACCGGCACATCGGTGATGCGCGGGTCGTCCTCTCGCACCAGCACCTGGCGGTCCATCCAGTACAGGAAGAAGGGCGTCCAGCCCACCCGTGTCTCGGCGAAGCAGAACTTGAGCTTGGGCTGCGCCTCGAATGCGCCGGAGAACACGAGCTCCGCAACGGGACGGGCGATGGCGAAGGGAATCGCCGAAAAGAAGGCGGTATGCGCTCCGCGGCGCCGGGGCGGGAACTCCCCGTTGTTTCCGAGGTGTGCGCACAGCGCCACCCCCGTTTCCTCAGCCATCCGCCAGGTTGGCTCCCATACCTGCTCGAACAGCGGCGCGCCGGCGTCCCAGTAGGGGAACTCGACCGCCTTCACACCGCGCAGCGCCAGCTGCTCGATCTGCCGCGGACATTCCTCGGGCAGCCGCGCCGTCACGTTGGGCAGGACGATCAGTCGATTGGGAGCTGAGTGGCTGAGCTCCAGCGCAAAGTCGTTGTACACCGCGTACACGGCCTTCAGCAGCTCAGGATCCTTCACGAACTTCCACTGCCGGCCCCCAAACAGCACCGACGCATAGATGCCCTGGCGGTCCATGTGCTGCAGCAGAAGCTCCGGGTCCGATGGTGGCAGGGACCCCTCGGGGGCGGGCAGGCCCCTCTCGGACAGCATACGCGTGAAGGTGGCATTGCTGCCGCCATCGGCCGCCACACCGTGGAGTGAGTCCTCCCATTCCCAGAAAGTGCCCTTGTCCGTCTCCACCACTTTGGGGCCGCGCTCCGCCATGGCGGACGGCAGTCGCAGCTGCCACGTATCGCGCGGCATCCACATGAGATCGAGGTGCGTGTCTGCCGAGATGATCCCCTGCCTCATGGCGTCATTCTCCAGCGTTCGGCCAGCGGTCAGCCTCGGTCCGCTATCCCCACCAAATCGGCCTCTGCGCAAACATCACCGCCGGATCCCCATGCTGACGCGCGACCTCCTGCATGTCCGGATCCTCCCACGCCAGCAGATGGCCCCGATCCCACACCTTCTCGCCGTCGAGGTACACCGTGGGCCGCATCATCACCGCGTTCACATGCTCGGCGAGCTGCGTCCGGTCGGTGGCCTTGTTGCTCAAGCTCCCGATGTGGAAGTGGAACCAGCTTTCATGCTCGTGAATCAGATGATCGAAACGCGAGGGATCCTGCTGCGGCGCGAAGGGCGTAAACGCCAGCGGGGACGATCCGCAGTGGAACGAATCCATCTTGAAGGCTTCGTTCCCGATGGTCTTGACGTGCTCCTCGAACAGCTTGCGGTAGGCGTCCGCCTCCCAGCCACCTTCGAAGTGCACCACCTGGTTCTTCTCGATGGTCAGCTTGACCGGGTGCTCGAAGCGGATCTCCGGCAGGCCAACGCGCCTGGCGCCCCAGGGATAGGTCGACCACACCACCATGACCCCCTCGGTGTCCTCGGACTCGCTGGCCCGGAACACGCCGGGGGGGAAGGTGATGTTCATTCCGCCGGAGCGCTTGACGTCTTTACGCCAGGGCGCCGTGCGCTTGGCAATGCGACCGCTGAAGTCCGACCCATCTTCGGTGGTCACGCGAAACGTCGTGGAAGCGGCCAGCTTGGAGTTGATCTTCAGCTCGATAGCATCCTGCACCTCGACTGGGAACATGGCCCAGTCGGACGTCAGCACGTCGACGGTGCTGGCGTAGTTGCGGATACGCCGGACGTTCTTGTTCAGCATCAGGTCGAGCAGGTGCGTCTTGCCGATGGTGTAGATGTTCTGCACCACGACGTCTGAATTGGCCACCGCGCCGCGAACCGTTTCCGACAACGCATCCCACCACGTCTTGGCCAGCTTGGGCGTCCACAGGATGTGCGGCGTCGCCCCCACTTCCTGGAGTACGGTCGCCTGCACGTCCACCACTACCGGATCGAGGTAGCTGCCCAGCTCGCACAGGATCACTACCTGGTCCCCGGCTTTGATGCCACCGTAGTTGATGAGCATGTTGCGAGCGCCTTTCAGCAGCTCGGGTTGGAACGTAGGTAAACGACTCATGACTGGAACTCCTGCTTGTTAATCACCCAAACGATGGATTGAGAGGATCAGGGCTCGGAGACTCGCTCCCTTCTCAGCACCAGGCGGCCGTTGCGCAGCTGGTGGAGGATCTCGAATCCCTGCTCGACGAGCTCCGCCAGCGATCCCTCGTCCACGATGCGCACGTCGTAGCGCGGACGGCGGTTCGACTGCTCGTGGGTTCGGACCTTGGCCTCGAGCTCTCGGATGCGGTCTTCCTGAAACTGCACGTAGTAGTGGCTGCTCAGCACCTTCAGGCGCTCGGCTACGCGGTTCTGCATGTTGCCCATGACCAGACCCACGTCCTTCTGGCGCAGGCCCGAGTCGACGTATTGCTTGTAGGCGAAGGCCTCTTCCACCGGCGAGAGATTTTCGCGCTGGACGTTCTCAACGATGGCAATGCGCTTCATCTCCTCGTCAGTCAGCTCCACGATCTTGGCGCTGATGCTTGGAAGACCGGCCATCTGGGTGGCCCGCAGCCGCCGCTCCCCCAGCACCAACTCATAGCCCTCTCCCGATGGCCGCACCAGCACGTCCTCCAGCAAGCCCATCTGTTTGATCGACTCTCCCAGCCCACGCAGCGCATCTTGCTCGAAGAACCGCCGCGGCTGAAACGGATTGGGCACAATCGTTTCCACCGCCAGCTTCGCATAGGCGGCGTTCTCGATCCGCTGCCGCAGATCATCAGACCCCTCAGACCGGCTCAAATACTCCCCCCACTGTCAAAAATGTGCTCTTCCCGTACGCTACGACTCACAGATCACGAACTTGCCCCAGCCGCACCAGCAGCCCGTATAGGAATACTGCTCTCCCTTTCGGATCTCGTCGTGGGAGCTCAAGCCCAGCTCTGCCGCCGGAATCACTCGCGGAATGATCGCCTCGCAGTAGGTGCAGCGAAACATGTGGCGGTGCTCCGGCTCCTCGTCACGCCGCAGCGACGTCCCGGCATCATCGTCGTCGTCGTCGAAGTCGTGCACGGCTAAGCGCTCTGCCGCATCACAGGCGGCATCCGTGACTCAGCGCCGTTCCTACGCAGCTCCGCCTCGAACAGCTGCCGCACCGCGGGATCTTCATCCTCGTACTCGAGCTGATCGCGAGCCGTGGTGCTGTGGATCGACTGTGGCCGGTGGAAGGCCAGGTGGAACACAGGGATAGGCCCGGTGTTGAAGTGCTGGTGATACCATCCGCCGGGCGGCGAGATGAAGCTGCCGGGCTTCCAGTCGAAGCGCTGAGGCTGGTCGCCGGGCTTCCACATCAGGCTGTAGCCGGTGCCGTTGAGGATCAGGATATGCGCGCCCGGCCCGTGCATGTGGGCCTTCTTGTAGGTGCCCACAGCGAACTCCGCCAGGTGCACCTTCATCACGTTGGCAGCCAGGGCAATGTACACGTGCTTCAGGGCAAAGCCCCGCTCCGACCACTCGTTCATGGCCACCCGGCCCACGTCCGGAATGAAATTCGCTTCGAACAGCCCGCCCGGGACCTCGGCCAGGAACCTGGGGTCCCGCATGAGCTCCTCGTACGTCCCCTCGAAGCGATCGCTGAAGACGTACGGACAGTCGAAGATGAACTTACGGCTGTGGAACAGGTTGATCATCAGCGGCGCGCTGGTGACCGCCAACAGTGTCGCCGGCTCGTCGCCGCTGCCATTGAAGTGCTGATAGCGTGCGTTCAGTGGGATGGTGAACAGGCTGCCCTGCTGCCACTCGAAATGGATTGCGTCGCAGCCCGGCTGCCAGATCTTGGTCGCGCCGCGCCCGCGGGTCACATACACGATTTCCTCGAACAGGTTGCCCTGTGGCTCGAGGTTACCGCCCGGTTCGATCTCCACCACGTAGGCGTCGTCCATCTCCTGCTCCGAGAGGTTGATGAACGATCCGCGCCCGCCCATACGGGCCCAGGGCTTTAGCTCCACCGCGCTCACGTCCTCCACGGCGTAGCCCTTGACGACCGGGATGCCCTCCTCCTCCTGGAACTTCTGGTAGCTGTAGTGGCGGTTCTTGAGGTACGTCACATACGGGTGCACGCCGGCGCGCTCCTCGCGGCTGGCCTTTGACTTCCCTGCCGCCCGCTTGGCTTCCTTGGTGCCACGCGCCCCCATCTGCAGGGCGATGCCCCGCCGCGCCAGCTCGGCTTCGTACTCCCGACGGATGGCGGGATCCTCGTCCTCGTACTCGATCTGGTTCGACCCGTGCTTGTTGTAGATAACCTGGGGCCGGTGCAGCGCCAAGTAGTGCGCCGCGCGGTCGCCGGTGTTGAAGTGCTGGTGATACCAGCCGTTCGGGGGCGAGATCAGGGAGCCTTCGTGCCAGTCGAAGCGCTGCCGCTCGCCGCCCGGTTTCCACATCAGCGTGTAGCCCTCGCCGTCGAGGACGTAGATGTGCGCCCCGGGTCCGTGGGCGTGGGCCTTCTTATACGTTCCCGTGGGAAAGCGCGCCAGGTGCACCTTCATCGTGCTCGCGGCCAGGGCCAGGAAGATCGTCTGTCCCTTGCCCCGGTCCGCCTGATCGCGCAGCTCCATCTGGCGCACGTCCGGCACGAAGTTGGTCTCCCACAGCCCGCTCAGCACTTCGTCGCGAAAGGTCTTCTCACCGCCGAAATAGTCGGCCCGGCCGTCGAAGCGGTCGTCGAACGCGAACGAGCAGTTGAACACGAAGTCGAGGTTGTGAAAGAGGTTGATGGCCAGCGGCGCGCTGGTGACACCGAGCAGCCTGGCCGGCTTCTGCCCGTTGCCATTGAACAGCTGATGATGCGCGTTGATGGGCATCCCGAAAAGGCTGCCCGGCTGCCACTCGAACTGCACCCGCTGGCCGTCGTCGTTCCACACCGCCGCCGACCCACTGCCCGAGACGACGAACATGAGCTCTTCGTAGAGGTGCCGTTCCGGCTGCAGGCTGCCGCCCGGCTCGATCTCGATCAGGTAGGCGTCGTCGACGGCCTGATCCGAGAGGTTGATGAGTATTCCCTGGCCGCCCTTAGCCGGCCATGGCTGCAGTGGTTCGGTTCGGCAGTCCTCGAGGTGGTGGCCGGATACGACCGGGACACCCTGCTGCTCGGCCCACTTCCCGTAATCCGGGTAGCGCTCCCGAAGGTACAGGACATATGGGTGAAGCCCCCGGTCGGCGCGTTTCCCCTTGGCGATATCCGTCGACATCGTGCCCTCCCGCGAGCCTCCGCCGTGAGGCTTCACGACGCGCCGCAGACTACTGTTTCCGGAGGCATACTGTATCATGCAGCCGGCTCGATCGGAATGGGTTCAGGGGGAGCGTGTCACGAAACGCAGCCGAACAAAACGCCGGCGCTAGCTTGTAAGTGTTTCGTGGAGGTCAAGATGAAACCGATCCGGAATCGCGCGCAGTCCTGGCACACGACCCTCGGGGCCCCGATCCTTGCGCTCGTGCTGGCCGCCGTCACCGCCTGCGGCTCGGCCGCACCCTCATCCGCGCCAGCGCAGACCACGGCTGGATCGGCCAAGCCGGCGGCGTCCTCAGCCCAAACCTCAGCCGCGACGGAGGTTCCGGCCACACTGGACGCGCTGTACGCCGCGGCCAAGAAGGAGGGCGCGCTGCAAACATCCCTGTCCTGGCAGGACGACCAATGGCTGCCGCTGGCCAAAGCCTTCTCGGACCGCTATCCGGGCATCAAGCTCGATCGGCTGGAGATCAGCCCCGACAAGGGACTGGAGCGCATCATTACCGAGAAGGCCGCGGGTAAGGTCAGCACCGACCTCGCCGGGGCGCGTCTGTCGGAGATGACTCAGGTCATCTCTCGCGACCTGGCCGCCACTTACGACTACAGGAAGGTCTTCGGCCTGTCGAATGACGTCGTGCAGGATGATAATCGCTACGTCATCGCCTACCAAAACGGCAGCATCCTGTCCTACAACACCAAGCTGCTGGACGACGCTTCCGCCCCCAAGGACTGGAAGGACCTGCTCGACCCCCGCTTCCAGGGCGGCAAAGTGATCGTTGCCCAGGACGCGAACGACGTCTTCTGGGCGCTGGCCAAGGAGTGGGGACGTGACACCATGCTCGATTTTGCACGCAAGCTGGCCGCCCAGAAGCCGCGCTTCTCACGCTCCGCCTCCGACACCACCAGCCTGCTGATTGCCGGTGACGCGCCGGTCGCGCTGTCGCTCTACGCCGGATCGATCATGAAGTACACGGCCAAGGGCGCGCCCATCAAGGGCACCGCTGCCTCGCCGGTCAGCGTGGACAACAACGGTGTGTGGGTGCTCAAGGACGCGGCCCATCCCAATGCCGCTCGGCTCTTTGCGGGCTGGCTCGCCACGCCTGAGGCGCAAAACGTGTTCGACACCACCAACAACCGGTCGCTGCTGATACCCGGCACCAGCACCAAGACGGCCCAGTACGTCCAGAGCCTGGGCGTCAAGCTCATCATGGAGCAGCCAACCGACATCGAAACGGACGCCAAAACGCAGGCCGATGCGATGGCCATCATCCGCGGCAAGAACGGCTAGTTAACCGGGCGAGCGTGATAGCGCGGCATCATCGGTGCAGAGCGGGGCGCTGCGCCCCGCCTGTCCGGCCGCGGCTTGCGCGTCTCCCGACGCCCGGTTGCGCCTGACCCTATGCAAGCCACGCCTGCGATCAGCGCCGGCCTACCGCTGCAGGGCGGTCCACGATCCCGCTTTCGGGCGCCCTCGACGGAAACCGTCCTGTTTGCCGTCGTCCTCACGGTCGTCCTCTACCTCGTTCTCGCACCAGCCGTCTTCCTCCTGTGGAGCAGCGTGCGCGACACGGCGACACGGCTTCCCTTCGAAGCCGGGGTTCCCTACAGCCTGGTCAACTACATCGACATCTACGCCGACCCGAGCACCTATCCGGTTCTCTGGAACACCTTGCTGTTCACGCTTGGCTCGGTGGCCCTCGGCCTGCCGATCAGCTTTGCCTTCGCCTGGCTGGTCGAGCGTACGAATATGCCCGGCCGCAACGTCGCCTTCGGGCTGATCGTCGCGCCGCTGGCCCTCCCCGGCATGCTCACTGCCATGGGCTGGGTGCTGCTGACCAGCAGCAACAGCGGGCTCATCAATATCATCCTGCGGTCGGTCTTCCACCTCAAGGGCAGCGGGCCATTGGACGTCTACAACATCTGGGGCATGATTTTTGTCCAGGCGCTGACCATGGTGCCCGGCTCCTTCCTGCTGCTGCTCGCGGCCGTCCGGACCATGGACCCCTCGCACGAAGAGGCCGCGCTCGCCTCGGGCGCTCCGCGCTGGCAAGTGCTTCGGCGCGTCACCGTCCCGATGCTTGCGCCGGCGCTGCTGGCGGTCGTGATCTACGAAGGCATCGCCGCCATGGAAGCGTTCGAGGTACCGGGAGTGATTGGGCTCAACGGCGGCATCTTCGTCCTCGGCACCCAGATCTATGAGGCCACGCACGGCAGCGCCGGTCTCGCCAACTACGGGCAGGCCAGCGCCCTAGCCGTTCTGCTGGTCGCGCTGGCGCTGGTTCTGCTGCGCTACTACCGGCGGTTCACCAACGATGCCGAGCGTTACAACACTGTCTCGGGCAAGGCGTACCGGCAGCGGCAGGTCGAGCTTGGGGCATGGCGTTTCGCTGCGCTCGCGGGCGTGCTGATCTACCTGCTGCTGGCGGCCGTCCTGCCCTTCTTCATCCTGGTGTGGGGCAGCCTGCTGCCCTTCTACCAGCCACCGGCAGCCGACCTGCTGCCCAAGCTGTCGCTCGATGGCTACAACCGCATCCTCCATAACCCGATCGCCCTGGGGGCCTTCTCCAACACCGTCATCATGGTGGCCGTCACCACCGTCGCCATCCTGTTGATCACCTCCCTGGCCGCCTGGCTCATCGTGCGCAGCCGGATCAAGGGCCGGGGCCTGCTGGACGTGCTGACCTTCCTGCCGCATACCCTGCCCAGCATCGTCATCGGTCTGGCCGTCATGCTGGTCTATCTGTTCCTGCCAATCCCCATCTACGGCACGATCTGGATCATCGTCGTGGGCGTGGCCACCAAGCACCTGGCGTTCCCATCACGCACGCTCATCGCGGCCCAGGTCCAGATCCACGGGGAGCTCGAGGAAGCGGCCCAGGTCAGCGGTGCCAGTCCGCTGCTGTGCTTCCGCAAAGTGGTTATGCCGTTGATGATGCCGGCTTTGGTCAACACCGGGGTATGGGTGCTCATGGGCAGCATGCGCGAGCTGTCAATTGCCCTGATGCTGTACAACCAGCGCACCGCCGTCCTGTCCACGCTCATCTGGAACGAGTGGGCCAACGGCCGGGTCAACGATGCCTCAGCCTACGGCGTCGTCCTAGCCCTCATGGTCGTGGCATTGTCCTTCGCCGGACGGTCCCTGCTCATTCGTCCCGTCCAACAGTAGCCGCGCTCTTCGGCGGCCGCCGGCCTAGCCTTCGCCGAGCTCCAGGAAGTTGCCGCCGGGATCTCGAACGAACAGCCTGCCTGCGGCCTGCTCGAAGGGCCCTCCCGTTGCCGGGTTCGATTCCATGCAGCGCAAGACGTAATTCCGCAGCCGCTCCTCGACCTCGGCCAGACGGCCGCGCGCAACCCTGAACCCCAGCCGCGGCGTGCCTCGGAATTCATCCGGAGGCGGCTCCTGACGATGCTCGGTGGCTAAGTAGATCCCGAGCAACGCACCGACACCCAGATCCACGAACAGGTGTGGAGTCACCCGGGCCACGCGGGCGTTTTCCGCGCCCTCCGCATACAGCTTTTCCCAGCGCCGCAAGCCCGGGGCGCACTTCTCACGTCCCTCCGCCCACTCCTGGGCGCGCGCATAGTCATCCATGTGCCAGCCGATGCGCGTCTCGATCGCCCCTCCCAGGACGTGGGTGTAGAACACCTCTGCCCATTCCAGGTCGTGCGTCTCGACGGCCGCGTGGTCGATCCCACGCGACTCGCCCAGCACCAGCTGCACGCGGTTCCCGGCCGGGTCGGCGCAATAGCGATTCTGGTCGTCCTCCGCATGTCGATCCTCGCGGTAGTCCTCGATGACCACTCCCTCAGCCGCCAGGCGCTGCGTCACGGCCGCCAACTCCGGCGCCGTGAAGCGATACGCCTGGTGCACACCGCTGTCAGGCAGCGTTCGCGGCGACGGGGACGACTTCAACACCACGAACTGCCCGTCCGCCACGCGGAAGCGAGGCCCATCGGGAGTCTTGCCGTCTCGCCCGAATCCCAGCACCTCTCCGTAGAAGCGCTCGGCGGCACCAAGATCGCCGACCTCGACCACGACCTGCGCATACGCTTCCAGGAGCCCCAAGCTGCCAACGGCGGGAGCCGCGTGGATGTCAACCTCAACTCGCGCCATCACTGGCAACGTCCATCAGCCATCATAGGCACTCATTTTCGCCGACAGGCTGTCCCGCCAGTCTCGCGCCACCGAGCGTGGGCGTAGCCACTGGCCTAGCGGCGACGGATGGGCCGGCGTTGCCAGTCAGTTAGCGCGCGGGGGCTGGCGCCGCTTGGCAGGGAGCGTACTCCGGCAGGGTCCCGCTGTCGCGCTCCAGCACCGCGTCCGTGTCCACCAGCACGTGCCCCTCCGGGCTAAGGGTCACCGGGTGCATTCGCAGCGGCGGGATTCCGGCCATGTGCCCGGTATGGTCTCCGCGGAGGTTGTAGGTTGCGCCGTGGAAGGCGCAGAAGAAACGCCAATGCTCGCCCTGGTAGCTGAGCAGCCCGTTGGCATGACGGCACCAGCGCGACAACGCCAGGAATCCCTCCTTCGCGTGCACCAGGAAGAACTGCGCCTTGCCGAAGCTCGTCACCGAGCCCAGCTCATACTTTTCGGCCAGGCCGCAGTCCACCACTCCCGTTCCGGGCTTGATCAGATCGTGCTGCTCCGGCCCGAAGGCCTGCACCTGCCAGCGATGCCCGTCCGGGTCCCAGATGTCGATGGAGTACTCGCCCCGCGCTCGGAAGGCGGCGCGGTTGTCCGACACGTCGTAGCCGGCTGCATCGAAGCGCTGCTTGGCCGCCTGAAATTCCTCGATCGTCAGCAGGAAGGCGTGATGGATAGTGGTGGTGTTGTGGCGGATGGGTACCGGACTGTCGTGCTGGATCAGCAGGATGAACTGGCCGGTGTTCATGCGCATCAACGAATGCGCTCGGGGCTCGGCCAGCAGCCCGCGGCCCATCAGCTCCAGCCCGATGACGTCCTGGTAGAAGCGCTCGGCCCGATCGAGATCCTTGACCTCCAGCACCAGGTGGCTGAAGCCGGAGATCTCCTTCGTCCCAGCCGCTACCGGCGCGCTGTGCCCTGCCTGCAGCGCCGCCGCCGTCGCGCCCTGTTCCACCATCATGCTTCTCCTAATCGTCTCGTCGCACGTCCGTACGTCAATCCAAACATCCCCCCTTCCCCTTGTCAATTGCACCAGCTGAGGTCGCAGGCAGCTCCGCAGCGCCTGATCCTCGAGCCATTGCAGTACGGCCTTCGGGTGGCTACTCTTAAAGGCGGTAAGAATATGTCTTACAGGAGGTGGTTATGCGCCCTTCTGAAACCGTCACAATTTCCCTTCCGCCGGAGCTGGCAGCCGAGGTGGATCGCTTGGCCGCTGAGGAGCATCGCACCCGCAGCGAGCTGCTTCGCGAGGCGTTCCGCCAGTATGCCGCCGGCCGGCGACGCTGGCTCAGTATTTTCGCCTATGGGGAGCATGCCGCGAAAGCCGCGGGCCTAACCGATGAGGAAGCGGTTGCTGCCGCGATTAAGCGCCACCGAAACCGCGGGCCCCAGGAGGAGTGAAGGCGCTCCTCGACACAAACGTCCTCGCTTCAGCCATAACGTCGCCCCGTGGAGCGCCCAGAGCGCTGCTTGAGGCGGCGATCCTCGGACAGCTCGAAATCTGCACCAGCCAAGCGCTCATGGCCGAGCTAGAAGAGTGCCTGTTGGAGATCTTTCATTTCGAGCGGCTCGCCGCGGCAGCCACGTGTGAGGCCATTGAGAGGCTGGCGACGATGGTGGAGCCCATAGCAGTCCCGGCGGTCTGTCGGGATCCGGACGACGATCAAGTTCTCGCCGCGGCGCTCACTGGCGGCGTCACCCACCTCGTCACTCGGGATAAGGACCTGTTGAGTGAATGAATTTGCGGGCATCCTGATCCTCGAGCCTGCTCCGTATCTGCATCTTCTGCGCGACGCTTCGGGCAGCATCAGCTGAATGCTCGCGGGATCGCTAATCCCTGAGCAGATCGGCCCAGCGGCGATAGAAGGCGCGCTCGTTGCGGTCGGACACGGACATGGGATACAGGTAATCAGCCTCGCCCGGCCCCTTCCAATCCGAAGGCGCTTCGCGCTCGCCCAAACGCATCTGGTAGTTGAGCCACAGCTTGCGGCCCATCGGACCCCGGCAGCCTTCCGAGATCGCCATCCAGTTGGCCAGGTCGTCCTGCTCGTGCATGCCCGCCAAGCCAAAGGAGCGCGTGTAGCAGGCGATGGACGATTCCCGCCACCAGTCGGGCACGTCTCGATCCATGAGCTGCCAGGACCAGATCTCGGTTTTATCCACACCCCTGGGCTGCCACTGCCGCAGGGTGAGGAACGAGGTGGCCTTCGAGTCCTCGGCAGAGGCCGGCTGCTCGCCCGTGCGCCATTCGGTGTTGAGGAAGCCCACTGTGGCGATGTTGAGATAGCTGCAGTTGGGGAAGAGGTTCCCCGCGAAGGACACCATGGTCCGCATCACCTCCAGCTGATCGGCGCTGAGGCGCTGCTCGAACTCGGCGATCAGCTGCTCCGGCAGCGAGAGATAGGGCCTGCCCATGTTGCCCTCCGGCCAGCGGTTGACGTTGGCCGCGTGAGCGTTGGCCGTCGAGATGGTGTAGCCTGCTCGCCGGCCGCGAGTCACGTCCAACCCCAACGCGGACCCGTAGCCATGCGTGGTCGGCAGGTGGTAGGCGTCTCCGGTGAAGTTCGTGGCGCCCAGCTTCCAGTTCGCGTCTACCACCCAGCGCATCGGCGGCCCCACGATTTCCATGTTCGCCGTGCGGCCAAACAGGATGTCCAGCACCCAGGTGAGCTCCCCCAGGTAATCACGCAGGGAGGTCGCCGTCTCGTCCCAGGTGGCGAAGATGAGACCCTGGTAGCTGTCGACGCGGGCCTGGCAGAGCCCCAGGCTGGTGCGGTCCAGGCGACCCTGGTGGACGTCGAAGAAGGGCACGCCGGTGAGCTGCCCGGCTTCACTGTAGGTCCAGCCGTGATAGCCGCAGCGGAAGTTGCGGACGTTGCCCGCGTCCTCGGCGCACACCTTGCGACCGCGGTGGCGGCAAACGTTGAGCATCACGTGGAGGCTGCCATCCTGCGCCCGCGAGACGATCACCGGGTCCTCGCCCATCGAGCGGGTCACGAAGTCGCCGGGCTTGGGGATCTCCGACTCGTGGGCCACGAACAGCCAGCTTCGTCCGAAGATGCGCTCCTGCTCCAGCCGGTACATCCCCGAGTCAGTGAGCACGCGGCCGCTGATCAGCCCTTCGTCCAGCCGCAGCAGATCGTCAATCGCCGCCATCGCAGTCTCCTGGTGTGCGCCGCATCATACCTCCCGAGGGGAGATATCGAACGGCCCGGCATGAGGTGATTCAGCTGACTTGGATCCTTGGTTCCCCAGCTAAGCAGGCTCGTTCATGGTCACCAAGCTGATGACCGGGTACGATAGTTCCGAAGGGACGCTATGAAAGTTCATTCGGCAGAAGCTTCGCTCACCGCCGAACAGCATCACCTCTATGAGGCAGCGCGCTCAGCGTCCGAGAATGCCTATGCGCCCTATTCCAATTTCCGAGTCGGAGCCGCCCTGAAGACCACGCGGGGGCGGGAGTTCATGGGTTGCAACGTTGAAAATGCAAGCTATGGGTTAACCTGCTGCGCGGAGCGGAGCGCGGTCTTCGCGGCCGTCGCGGCAGAGGGTCCCAACATGAGGATCGAGGCAATCGCAGTCTATGCGGACTCGCCCAACGGGTCACCATGTGGGGCCTGCCGACAGGTGCTGTACGAGTTCGGACCGCACGCTCGGGTGACCTTTCGTGCGGACGGTGAGCTTCGTTCATACCAAGTCGCCGATTTGCTGCCGGCATCGTTCGAGCTGAAGCTTTAGCCCTGCTTCTCGCGCCCTGAAACGAAAGCCCCGAGGGCCAGCACCACGAGCAAGAAGGCCACGCTGGCTTCTGCCATCGTCAGCGCCTGGCCTGCACGACTCCCCAGCGCTGGGCCGTTGCTACCCAGGGGCGGCAAATTCAACCAGCTGAGGTACAGCCACTCCCACCAATTTGTGGGCATCTTGGTTGGCACATCGAAATCTGCACTGCTCAGAAACGCCACATAGGCAATGGCGAAGACCAGCACCGTCTGAACGACGTTGAAAGGCAGTATCACGATGGGTGTGCGCCAGTTCGGATCCTCAATCGGATCCTCAAAACGATCAGTTAGCCGGAGCGCATCATCAGCTGTGGCGCAAACCATGTCCTGCAGTCGGTAGACAGTGCCGGCCAGCAAGATCCAGTCGAGAACGGTCTTCGTAGCGCCTTGATGGGCAGCTAGCCAGCCAAAAACCCACGTCAGGGCCGCAATCCAGAGCACGATATACACGGATAATCCCGGATCCCTGTCCCGAGTCAGCCTGGAGAGCGAGATGAACCAACTGGCTTTCGCAGCCGACCTGGCCACCCAGGTCAGCCCTCGCCATGAGCCTCGTTTTGAGTGGGGCGGTTTGTAAGTCGCGTCAAACCACACCTCGGTTCCCACGGGAAAGCCGTTGCTCAGGGCGTCCGCCGGTACCACCACGACTGTTTGCTGCTGCACAGACGAGCTAGGTCTGGCCGGTTCGGCCGGGGCACCGGGTCCCTGAGCATGGCGCCCCTTCCCGTCGGCTGTTAGCTTATTAGTCGGCGTTTTGCCCTGCCCTCGGGTCGGAGGTCGAGGCCCATCCGTCGCGGCCATGCTTGGTAGCTTACATCAGCAGTCCATCCGAATCGTTCCGTGCACAGCGACCTTCCGTCCACCTCCCGCCGAGCAGCGCCGGCTGCTCGGCGGGGGACCAACGAGCGCCCGAAGCGTCAACACAGTGCGCTCCTCTTTCGGGTGACAGCAGATAGAGCCTCGTGCTCATCTCCGTCCGTGGCTCGCCCGAAGCGCGGTGGCCTTGCCACGAATGGTGCGCGGTGGGATGCCGTTTCGGCGAAGTCTTGACCCGGGGTAGTTGCCCTGCGTCGACTCTAGGAGGCCCGGCTCTGTGCGCTCTTGACAAACGAGGGGTCGATGATGGTCTTGACGTCCAGGCTGGCGATCTTCGGATCTTCTTTCTGCAGTTCGGTCACCGCGTCCTGGAACAGCTCGGGTTTCGGCTCAGGGAAGTTGGGGAAGATTTCCTTGGTGTAGAAGTCATAGGCCACGCCCATGGCCTGCTGGTCGTCGGACTTGATGCGCTTGCCCAGCACGTCGATCGCCAGCGCGCGGTCCTGCTTGAGCTTGGCGATGCCCTGCACCATGGAATCGACGTACTTCTGAGCCACGTCCTTGTGCGCGGTGACGTAGCTGTGCGTCGAGACGGTCGACTGGCCGAGGTGAGGCAAGCCCGTGCTTGCCAGGTCGGACACCGGGTGAAAGCCGTTGGCTTCGGCCTTGATGGTGTCGGGCGGAGTGAGCGCAGCCGCCTGGACCGCGCCATTGATCAATGCCGACACGCGATCCTGACCCGCCGGCAAGATGCTGACGTCCTTGTCCGGATCGAGGCCGATGGAGTGCAGGCCCGATCGCAGAGAGATGTTGTCCTCCGAGCCGCCAAGCGACACCACGGCAATTTTCTTGCCCTTGAGATCCGCCGGCGACTTCATGTCCGCGCTGCCTTCGATGACGAACTGGTTGACCGGGATCATCACCGCCAGGATCACCAGATCGGAGCCGTTGGCCGCTGCGCTCATGGCCGCGCCGCCGCCGAACTGGGCGAATTGCACCTGGCCCGAGACCATGGCGGCCGCCGCGGCAGGCGCGCCGGGGATGACCTCGACGTTGACGTCGAGGCCGTTCTTCTGGAAGATGCCGGTGTCGGCCGCCATATACAGCGGCCAGAAACCGGGCGATGCCACGCTGTAGGCCACGGTGATGCGTGTCGCACCCTGCGCAGCAGCCGCCGGCGCCGCCGAACCGCTACCGGTCGCGGGCTGTGCGGAAGGGCTCGCGCCAGCCGGCTTGGCCGGCGCCGTCGCGGCAGCAGTGGCAGGGGCGCTCGCGGCCGGCGCCGTCGCCGCTCCGCCTCCGCATGCTGCCAGCAGACAGGTCAGGATTCCCAACAGCGCGGAAGCCGACCGCGATCGAGTCGTAAACACGTATGAGCACCTCCTGACCTATTCTCACTCGCCGGTCAAGCGGACTGCCTGCTGCCTCCTCGTCCGTTCCGATAACCCTCACGTGGACGTAAGAGTCAAACCTCACGTAGGCGTCAAATTTGTAGTACCCTTGTCAGAGGTTTGCGATGAGCGTGAGCGCCTCCTACAATGCGCTCACGGGCTGCCGCGCCGGGCACCGGCTCAGTTTCCCAGAAATTTCATTCAGTTGCTCTGGGTCATGGCTCCCGAGCAACGGCAGCGGAAGGGATTTGTGAAGCGCACATGATTCAGCTCGAACCGTGGAAGGACGTCGACCAGCAAACCCTGCCGGACTCGGCCAAGCTGGCCGTGTTTCAGGAGAGCGAGAGCAGGGTTCAGGACGCTCTGCCCCACGTCCTCGAGCAGCTGCCCAAGCAGCCCACCGTGCAGGGCATGGACAGTCCCCACCAGACCGGTGACCACACCTGCTACGAGCTGCTGACCCGTGGCCCGCACTACCTCATGACCGCGCACTTCACCGGCATCGCGCCGCATGCGCCGGTGCGCGGGCAGCACCGCCATATCGGCGCTCCGACCCTCTTCTGCATGAGCGGCAAGGGCTGGGAGTGGAACGACGGCACCAGCTACGAGTTCGAGAGCTGGGACCTGATGATCGTCCCGCCTTATACCAACCATCAGCACGGTGGCGACAAGGAAATCGGCTGCGAGATCTACGTGCCGGAGACCGGCCGCATTGACCACATCCTGGGCTTGATGTGGCGCGAGCAGCACAAGCTCAGCGAGAAGCCCACCTTCCCCGAAGGCACCGACCCGATCTACGACGAGGAAGGTCAGCTCAAGGGCTATCGCATCAGGAAGGGCGTGCTCGGCATCGAGCAGGACATCGAGGTCATCCTGGGGCCGGAGCCCAGCCGCGACGCCACCTTCAAGGCCCGCCGCTCCGCCGGCTCCTGGAACCAACCCGTCGAGAACACGTACGATCGTTACGTCAAGCTCATGCACGATGAGGCCGACTTCTGCCGGGAAGTCGACCACGTGGCCGCTGAAGCCAAGCTGCCGTGGGAGATGACTCCCATGGGCAAGCTCAAGTGGCTGGTCCACCCGACCACCAAGACCGCGGCCAACCACATGTGGATGTACTTCAGCGAGATCGCGCCCGGCAGCCGCTCGGGCAAGCATCGCCACCTGGCCGAGGAGCAGATCCTGGTGCTCGAAGGCTCCGGCTACGACGTGCACGACGGCGAGCGCTGGAACTGGGACGCCGGCAACCTCATCTGCATCCCCGCCGGCGTTACACACCAGCATTTCAATACCGGCCGGGATCGGGCCGTGCTGCTGCACTCCGTACCCAGCATCTACACGTTCATGGATCTGGGCGGCGTCGAGCAATTCGAAGACGCACCCGAATACGAGGGGGTTTAGTCCGGCGTGCTGACACTGAGGGTAGAACGTCTCGGCAGCGCCGAGAGCGGGCGCAACGTCGCCTACGTCGATCCGGCCATCCTGGCCCGCGAGCATATCGAGCCGGGCACAGTGGTCGAGCTTGGCACCAAACGCGGCCGGCGGCTGCTGGCCCGCGTCCAGCCTCGCCCTCAGGACGACGGCCGGGGCTGTCTACGGCTGGACCGCTACCAGGTGCAGTTCCTCAAGCCCGACCTGCGCGAGGAGATTGTCGTGACGCCTGTGGAAGTGGCCGACGCTAAGCGCCTGGTGCTGGAGCCACTGGCCCCGGTGGGAGGCAATCTGACCAGCCTCGAGCGCGACCTGGGCCGGCGCTTCGCTGAGGAGGGCCAGCTGGCCTGCAGCGGCATGCTCGTTTCCGTCAAGCTGCCCGACTTTGCCCGCAGCGTGCTCATGCGCGTCATCTCCGTCGATCCTGAGTTTGGTCAGGTGGTCGAGGGCACACGCGTGGTGCTGCGCACCAACGCCCTGCGGCCCGGCATCTCGGCCAACCTGATCACGTTCGACGACATCGGCGGCCTGCATGGAGAGATCGACCTCATTCGCGAGCTGGTCGAATGCCCGCTGCGCTTTCCCGAGGTGTACGAGAGCATCGGCATCGACCCGCCGCGCGGAATCCTCATGTACGGACCGCCGGGCGTCGGCAAGACGCATCTCACGCGGGCCATCGCCAACGAGGTCGGCGCCCACTTCCTGTACATCAACGGTCCCGAGATTGTGAGCTCGGTGCACGGTGGCACCGAAGCCAACCTGCGCAAGGTCTTCGAAGAGGCCATGGAGCACAGCCCCTCGGTGGTGCTCATCGACGAGCTGGACGCGATCGCGCCGCAGCGCGAGGACATCGGCTCGCAGGCCGACCTGCGCATGGGCACGCAGCTCCTGTCACTGCTCGACGGCCTCATCAGTATGGAGGACGTCGTGGTCATCGGTACGACCAACCGCGTCAACTCCGTGGACGTTGCCCTGCGCCGGCCCGGTCGCTTCGACCGCGAGATCTACATCGGTCCGCCCGACGCCGACGCCCGGCTATCAATCCTGCACATCCACACCCGCCGCGTGCCGCTGAGCGAAGACGCGATCGAGTTCCTGCCCGAGCTGGCCCAGCTCACCCATGGCTACGTGGGAGCCGATCTGATGGAGCTCGTCCGCCGCGCCGGCCTCAATGCCCTGCGCCGCACCGCGGGACCCGGATTCGTCGGGCTGAGCGAAGCCTCGAACGAGGACCTGCGCATCGTCGTCGGCAAGGACGACCTGCTGGCCGCCGCGCAGCAGACTCACCCCTCGGCCATGCGTGAGACGCTCACCGACGTGCCCGACGTCGGTTGGGCCGACGTGGGCGGGCTGGAGCACGTGATCCAGAGCCTGCGCGAAGCGGTCGAGATGCCGCTGATCTACCCGGACGCGTTTGCCCGGCTGCACGTCAAGCCCTCCGCGGGCGTGCTGCTCTACGGCCCTCCCGGCACCGGCAAGACGATGCTCGCCAAGGCGGTGGCGCGCGAGTGCGGAGCCAACTTCATCCCGGTCAACGGCCCGGAGATCTTCAGCAAGTGGCTGGGCCAGTCCGAGGAGGCCATCCGGCACGTCTTCCGCATGGCCCGGCAGGTGGCGCCCACGGTCGTCTTCTTCGACCAGATCGACGCCATCGCGCCGCGCCGCCAGGGCGAAGCGACCAACGCCACCACCGAGCGCGTGGTCAATCAGCTCCTGGCCGAGATGGACGGCATCCAGCCCACCAACCAGATCGTGGTCCTGGCCGCGACGAACCGCCGCGACCTGCTCGACCCCGCCCTGCTGCGCCACGGACGCCTGGGACTGCAGCTGTACGTCGGCCTGCCCACCCGCGAAGGCCGCGAGCAGGTGCTGCGCATCCTGCTCGACTCCATTCCCAAGGATCCCAAGACCGATTGGCCGTCCATGTTCGCCTGGATAGCCGAGCAGTCGGAAGCATTCTCGGGCGCGGACCTGGCCGCGCTCACCGACCAGGCCAAGATCATCGCGCTGCGGCAGCAGGAGTACCGCGGCGACGCGGTCCTCTCCGGATCGCACCTCTCGGCCGCGCTCGACGCGGTCATGACCACCAGAACGAACGGCGAACGCCCGGCAGTGTCCGGGGCTCTGTAACACCAACAGGAGGAAACGATGCGAAAGGAATTCGGAGAGGCCAAGCGCTGGCAGGAAGGCATTGACGGTCCGCCGCTGTACGCGGAGGATCTCGCCGCCGTGAAGGAGGAAAGGTACCTCGACTCCAAGGCGGCCAAGATCATCCGCGCCACGGAGATGGTTTGGGAGGATACGCCGCACGGGCGCATCAAGCACATGGCCCATCCCAAGCTCAACTCGCGGGTGAAGGACATCGAGGCCTACATGCAGGTCATCCCGCCCGATGGCCGCACCGGCAAGCACCGCCACATGGCCGAGGAGTTCATGTTCATCCTGGAAGGCAGCGGCTACTCGCTGCACTGGGACGTGGAGCTGGACATGGGCGAGAAGTACGGCTGGAAGGTCTCGCCCAAGCCACAGCGCTTCGACTGGGAGGCCGGAGACTGGGTATTCGTGCCGGTCAACACCGTGCACCAGCATTTCAACTCCGACTCCAAGACCAACGTGCGCTTCATCTCCGCCAACTCCCGCATCTACAAGCTCCTCGGCTGGCACGACCTCGAGCAGATCGAGCCAGCCCCGGAGTGGAAGGAATCCTAGGAACGGGACCGGCGAGCCGCTCATGATTGACCGCAGCGCCCTCGTTGCCGAGCGTACGCTCGATCCCGAAGTGGAGCAGGAGTACGAGATCGAGCGCGTCTTCGTACGCGCCATCGCCAGCACCAAGTACAGCCTCAGCGAGGAGCGCGCCCGTATGCGCTCCGTCCCCCGCGTCTACAAGACCAGCAAGATGCGCTGGACGGGTGGCCCGCAGATCTGGCACAAGCAGCTGCTCAGCCCCGGCATGGGCATCATGCAGACGCTGCAGGCAACCTACCAGGAGCTGGCTCCCGGCGCCCGATCGAACCGCCATGGCCATCAGAACGCGGCGCTGCTGTACGTGCTCGAAGGCCACGGCTACGACGTGAACGACGGTGAGCGCGTCGAGTGGCAGGAGGGCGACGTCTGCCTGGTCGCCCCGGGCACCGTGCACCAGCACTTCAACGGCAGCGACGACAAGCCCTGCCGCCTGCTCATCATCAAGACCAAGCCCATCTACAACTTCGCCAACCTGAACTTCCAGGAGTTCAAGGAAAAGGCGCCGAAGACTGCCACCACCGGCTGGCAGGACTTCCATCCCGAGGAATAGAAAGCTAAGGAAGGAGCACCACCATCATGATCGACCGCAGCGCAATGGTTACCGAGCGTGAGATCGAGCCCGAAGTGGAGCAGGAGTACGAGGTCGAGCGCGTCTTCGTACGCGCCATCGCCAGCACCAAGTACAGCCTCAGTGAGGAGCGCGCCCGTATGCGCTCCGTCCCCCGCGTCTACAAGACCAGCAACTTCAAGTGGCGTGGCGGCCCGCAGGTCTGGCACAAGAACATCCTCAACCCCAGCATGGGCATCATGCAGACGCTGCAGGCCTCGTATGAGGAGCTGGCGCCGGGGTCCAAATCGCAGCGCCACGGCCACCAGAACTCGGCGCTGCTGTTCGTGCTCGAGGGCAAGGGCTACGACATCAGCGACGGCGAGCGCGTGGACTGGGAAGAGGGCGACGTTTGCTTCGTGGCCCCCGGCACGGTCCACCAGCACTTCAACAGCGATCCGGAGAAGCCGGCCCGGGTGCTGATCGTCAAGACCAAGCCCGTCTACAACTTCGCCAACCTGAACTTCCAGGAATTCAAGGAGAAGGCGCCCAAGGATGCCGTGGCGGGCTTCCAGGACTACTTCCCCGAGGAATAGCGGCTCTTGTCGACAGTCACCGAAGCGCGCGACGAGGCCTCGCGCGCTCTTCCCGTAGAGGCCCTGCAGGCCGTCTTTCAGCATCGTGAAGGCTCATTGATGGACGGCCTGCCGCACGTCATGACCCCCATTCCGCCACAGCCGACGGTGAACGGCCACAGCAGCCCCCACCAAACGGGCGACCTGGCCTGCGTGGAGATCCTCACCCGCGCGCCGCTGCACGATCTCACCTGCCACTTCTCGGACGTCCCGCCAAACTCGCCGGTGCGCGGCGCGCATCGCCACATCAGCGCGCCAACGCTGTTCTGCACCTCGGGCAAAGGCTGGGAGTGGAACGACGGCAAGACCTACACCTTCGAGACGTTCGACCTGCTGGTCGTGCCGCCCTACACCATCCACCAGCACGGCGGGGACCTGGACGTGGGCTGCCAGATCTACGTGCCGCAGACGCGCATGATCGACGCGCTGGGCCTGATGGTCCGCGAGCAGCACAAGTTCAGCGAGAAGGTCACCTTCCCGGAGGGCACCGACCCTATTCGAGATGAGTCCGGCAACCTGGTCGGCTACGTCATCAAGAAGGGCGTGCTGGGGCTGACCGAAGACCTGGAGGTACGGCTCGGAGCGCAGCCCAACGTGGAGTCCGCCTTTGCCGCCCGCCGCGCCGCGGGGCCGTGGGAAGGTCCGGTGGAGAACACCTACGACCGCTACATGCAGCTCATGCACGAAGAGGTCGCCTTCTGCGAGGACGTGACCCACGTCATCCGCTTCGACGATCAGCCGTGGGAGCTGACCCCTCAGGGCAAGATCAAGTGGCTGGTGCATCCGTTCATCGACAATGCCGCTCGGCGCGTCTGGCTGTACATGCTGGAGGTGCCCATCGGCAGCCGCTCCGGACGCCACCGCCACGCGGCCGAGGAGCAGATCCTGGTCCTCGAAGGCCGCGGCTACGACCTGCACGACGGCCAGCGCTGGAACTGGGAGAAGGGCGATTTGATCAACATCCCACCGCTGGTGGAGCACCAGCACTTCAACACAGATCCGGATAATCCGGCGCTGCTTTTCAGCTCCATGCCGAGCATGGTCACCGACCTGGGCCTGGGGGGAATCGAGCAGCTGGAAGACGCTCCGGAATACGGGGAAAGGTAGGCCAACATGGCGGAACAGGAACTCACCAAGGAAGGGTTGACCCAGAAAGAGGTCGATCCCAAGCTCTACTACGACTACGAAGGTCGCTTCATCAAGCAGAAGCTGGAACGCGAGCGCATGCAGCTGCTGCCCCGGGTGGTCAAGCCGGCCATGTTTGCCAAGGGCGGCTGGGCGCTGGGCGATCCGCGCGTATTCGAGCGCTACAGCGTGGCGCCGCTGAGCGCGCTGACCTGCCGCTTCCTGGACCTCGAGCCCGGGCAGCATACCGACGATCAGCGCAGCATCCCGTCGCAGCTGGCCTACGTCATCTCCGGCAGCGGCGAGTCCGTGCAGGATGGCGAGAGCCACGCCTTCACCGCCGGCGACGCCGTGCTGATTCCGCCCTACACGCGCTCGCACTTCGTGGCCGGCAGCAGCGGGCTGCGCGTCTGGCTGCCGCAGGTCCGCCTGTGGCACGTCCTCGGCCTGCTCCGGCAGGAGCAGTACGAGCTCCAGCAGCTGCCCGACGGCACGGAGCCAATCCGCGGCTCGTCAGGCAAGCTCGATGGCTACCGCGTGCCGGCCGGCGTGCTGGGCCTGGAGGCGGACCTGGAGGTTCGTCTGGGCGGCGACGCCAAGCGCGAGCAGGTCTTTCGTGAGCGCCGGTCCGTGCGCCAGGCGCCCGGCGGCGACACCCTGTACGACTGGTTCCTGAAGAAGCTTGTCGAGGAGAACGAGCTCGAGCAGCAGGCGCCGCGCATCATCCGCGACGGCGACGTGGCCTGGGAGAAGACTCGCCACGGTAAGCTCAAGTTCTACATCAGCCGCTGGACCAAGGTGGCGGCGCAGGCGCTGGACCTGATGGCCCTGGAGATCGAGCCCGGCGGCAGCAGCGGCGAGCACCGCCACATCTTCGAAGAGCTGCTGCTCGTGCTCGAAGGGCAGGGCCACGACATGCAGGAGGGCACGCGCCAGGCCTGGTCGGCCGGCGACCTGATCTGCATCCCGCCCATGACCGCGCACCAGCACTTCAATGACGGCGACAAGCCGGCCAAGCTGATCTCGGTCTGGTCCCGCCAGCTCGGCCACGAGTTCCTGGGCGGAATCGAGCACATCAAGGATTCCTCTTCCTGGGGCCACTGAGCCTCCTCCGTTCATCCTCGTCCGAGCGCCCCGCGCGATCGGCGGGCGAGACGCACACCACGTTCATGGAGAAAGACTGAATGCTGAGCCAAGAAGACAACGAGCTCCTGACCAGGGTCGGGCCCGGAACACCCATGGGCGAACTGCTGCGCCGTTTCTGGATGCCCGCCCTCATGGCCGAGGAGCTGCCGGGGCCGGACTGCGATCCGGTGCGCGTCCGCCTGCTGGGCGAAGACCTCCTGGCCTTCCGCGACACCAGCGGCCGGCTGGGCCTGGTGGCCCAGGGCTGCGCCCACCGCCTGGCCTCCCTGTACTTCGGGCGCAACGAGGAGGACGGCATCCGCTGCGTCTATCACGGTTGGAAGTTCGACGTGAAGGGCCGCTGCGTAGATATGCCTACCGAGCCCTCCGACTCCAACTTCAAGGACAAGGTGCGCATCAAGGCCTACACCCTGCGCGAAGCCGGCGGCATCATGTGGGCCTACATGGGACCGCAGGACAGCATCCCCGAGCTGCCGCGCATGCCCATCGTCGAGGCCGCCGAGGGGCATCGCTTCGCCATCAAGCGCTTCCAGGAATCCAACTTCCTGCAGGCCATCGAGGGTGGCATCGACTCCGCGCACACGCGCTATCTGCACACCACCCTCGACTTCTACCATCGCACCGAAAGCTACCTAGCGTCACTGAAGCCGCTGCTCGATCGCTTCAAGCAGGACCCCGACAGCCTGGATCCGGACGAGCTCGACCAGATCTTCCGCACTGCCGACAAGGCCCCACGCATCACCGCCACGCGCACCGATTACGGCCTGGCCGTGGGCGCCCGAACGTCGGTTGAGGGCATGTCCTACTGGCGCTTCAACCAGTTCATGCTGCCCTTCTACACCATGCCCCCGCGCGATCCCGGCGGCCACGCCTTCGTGCCTATCGACGACAAGAGCTGCTGGGTGTTCACCTTCCGCGTGCGCACCGACCGGCCCTTCTCGATGTCCGAGATCCGCACTATGCGCACCGGCCAGACCGACGGCCGCTTTGGCGCGCCGGTGGACGAAAACTACTTCCCGCTGGCACACTCCGGGAACGACTTCACGCTGGACCGCAAGCTGCAGCGCGAGTACAACTTCACCGGCATCATCGGCACCGGCAACCAGGACATGGCGGTGCAGGTGAGCATGGGCACCATCGTCGACCGCACGCAGGAGCACCTAGGCGTGATCGACGTCGGCATCATCGAGATGCGCCGGCTGCTGCTGGACCTGGTGAAGGACATGCAGGCCGGCAAGGCCCCGCTGGCGGCAACCAACCCCGAGGTGTTCGATGGGGTGCGCGGCGTATCGCTCATGCGCTCGAATGACGTAACCTACGAGACGTGCGTCGGCGAAGTGCTGCAGCGCATCGATCAGACCAAGCAGAAGCTGCAGCAGCTTCGGGTGCAAGAGGCCGCTGTTCACTGACGATCAGCGGCCCGGGGAAATGTAGTTCATTGGGGAGTAATCAAATGGAGACAATGACGTGTTCATGAGACATCGCGGCGCGGCGAAAGCCTTCGGCACCCTTTTCCTGATGGCAGGCCTGGCCGCCTGCGGCGGCGCCGCGCCGGCCGGCAGTCCAGCGGCGGCTTCACCTTCGTCCGCGGGCGCTTCGCCGGCCTCTGCCAGCGCCAAGCCGGCCACGTCGGCCGCGGCCTCGGGCTCTGCCGCCGCCAAGCCGGCGGACAACACCGTCGTCAAGCTGGCTACCAACCCCGTGTCGCCCAGCAACGGCTTCGCCTGGATCACGCAGGAGCAGGGCTACTTCGCCAAGAACGGCGTCAATGTCGACCTGGAGGGCATGGGCGGATCACAACGCTCAAATGCGATCGTCGCCGGGCAGATCGATGGCGAGGTGGGCGGCGGTCCTCAGGAATACGTCGCGGCCCGCGCTCAGGGCCGGGATTTGATCGTGATCGCGGCCTTCTCCAATAAATTCGACGACGTCGTAGTTGCACCTACGAGCGTCACCGATAGCGTCGGGCTCCGCGGCAAGAAGATCGGTGCCGTCTTGACGACTTCGGTGGACGCCCAGGGCCTGGTGATGTACCTGCGCAAGTCCGGCCTCGAGCCGGGCAAGGACTACAGCCTCATCTCGACCGGCAGTGCGGGCAGCCAGGCCACCGCCGCCGCGGCGCTCAGCACCCACCAGGTTGACGCCGCCGCCCTCCAGGCGGATTTCGGCAAGGGCGTCGTCCAGAACGCTCCCAAGGATTTCCACATCCTCGTCGACCTGGTCGAAACCGACCTGCCGCTGCCCGGCGTGAACATCGATTTTCGCGGCGAGTTCGTGAAGCAGCATCCGGACCTCGTGCAGAAGATCCTGGACTCCCTCATCCAGGGAGTGCGCTACACAAAAGAGCATCCGGCCGAGACCAAGGCATCGTGGGCCAAGCGCTACCAGATCGACGACGCGAAGCGCATGGACGAGATCTACGCCCGCGAGATGGAGCTGTGGCAGAAGTCTCCGCAGCCCAACGTCACCGCCTTCAAGGACGTGATCGACTTCATGGCCATGACAGTCCCGGAAGCCGCCAAGCTGAATCCCAAAGACATGGTCGATACGCGCTTCGTGGACGACGCTGATAAGCGCGGAATAACAAAGTATTAGGGGCCAGGGCGAGGGGCGAGGGTTTAGGGTCGAGGGTTTAGGGTCGAGGGTTTTAGGGTTTTGGGGCGAGCGACCAGCGCCTCGCGCCTAACGACCAGCGCCTAGCGACCAGCGACTGGCGACTCGCCTCGCGCTACCCTGCCAGCGGCAGCTCGGGGACGCGAAAGCCGAGTCTGGCCTGCTGCTCGAACTCTGACGCGGGCATGGGCCGGCCCAGGTAGAAGCCCTGGCCCACGTCACAGCCCAGCGACATGAGCTGACGCAGCGCCTCGCCGGACTCGATCCCCTCGGCCACGACGCGCAGCCCGAGGATGTGGCTCAGCTCGATGATCGACCACACGATGGCCTTGTCGTTGTTGTTCGTCACCATGTTGCGCACGAACGACGCGTCGATCTTGATCTCGCTCACCGGCAGCTGGCGCAGGTAGGACAGCGATGAGTAACCGGTGCCGAAGTCGTCGATGGACAGCTCCGGACCCATGGCCCGCAGACGCTCGATGTGCACCTGGTGCCGGGGCGCGGCCATGACGGCCGTTTCCGTGAGCTCCAGCAGCAGCGCCTCCGCGGGCATGCGATACCTGGTGAGGATGCTCTCGATCATGGCCACCAGCCCGCCGTCGGCCAGATCCCGCGCGGACAGGTTCACGGCCATGCTCACATCCAGGCCCGAGCTGCGCCATTCGCTGCACTGGCGAATCGCCTCGTCGAGCACCCATGAGCTGAGCTGGCGGATCATGCCCGTCTGCTCGGCCACGTCGATGAAGTAATCCGGGCGCACCAGCCCGAGCTGGGGATGGCGCCAGCGCATCAACGCCTCCACCGCGTGGGCTTTCCCGTTGGACAGATCGATCTTGGGCTGGTAGTGCAGCTCCAGCTCGTTCTTGGCCAGCGCCTCGCGCAGCGCCGCCTGCAAGGTCACCTGTGAGGCCCTGCGCGCGTCATCCTGGCGATCGAACCAGGCGATCCGCTCCTGGTTGCGCTTGGCCGCGTACATGGCCACGTCCGCCTCGCGGGCGAGCGACGACCAATCTTCGCCGTGCGCCGGGTAGAGGGCAATGCCCACGCTGGCGGCGATCTCCAGCGTTTCGCCGTCGATGACGAACGGCTCGTTCAACAGCTTGGTGATCTTCCGGGCGACGGTATACGTGTCCCACCTGGCGGTGAGACCCCGCAGCACGATGGCGAACTCGTCGCCGCCCAGCCGGGCGATGGTATCCGCCTGCCGCAGCGCGCTCTTGAGCCTCGTGGCCACCTGCTTCAGCAGCTCGTCGCCCATGGCGTGGCCGTAGCTGTCGTTCACGTCCTTGAAGCGATCCAGGTCCAGGAACAGCAGCGCCACGGTCGAGGCCTGATCGCGTGCGCTGGCTATGGCCTGCTCCATGGCGCCCTGCAGCTGCACGCGGTTCGGCAGCCCGGTCAGCGGGTCGTGCAGCGCCTGGTACCTGAGCGCCTCGGCCAGCTCCTTCTGCTGCGTGTGGTCGCTAACCAGCGCCACGGTGCCCCTGAAGGCGCCATCGGCGCCGAGCAGCGGGCTGGCCGAAACACGCACCCACACAATCGAGCCGTTCTTTCGCCGCTGGCCGACCTCGAACGTCTGCGGCGTGCCCTCGCGGCAGCGCTGAAAGCTCTCGATCAGCTCCGGATTGGTGCCCCACAGCTCGGCGGCGGGCAGCCCGGCGATCTCGTCCAGGGCATAGGCCGACAGCTCGCACATTCTCGGGTTGGCATGGGTGATCCGGCAGCGCTCGTCCAGCGTGAGGATGCCCTCGTTGGCGCTATCGACGATGGTGCGGTAGCGGCTCTCGCTCTCCCGAAGCTGGTATTCGATCTGCAACTGGCGGGTGACGTCCATGAAGCTCGAGATGACGCTGAGAGGCTGGTCGGGCCCCTCCACGGCCAGCGCCGTGTCACACAGCAGCCAGGCAACCGTGCCATCGGCGCGGCGCACGCGGCGGATGAAGCCATGCTCCGGCTCCCCACTGCTCGCCACCTTGGCGATGCACAGCTCGTCGATGACCGGAAACCCGGCCGCGTCCGTGATCTGCCAGCCCGAGGGGCGGTCCTGGCTGTGCGCCAGCTCCCCGGCGGAGAGGCCCAGAAGAGCCTGAGCCGCGGAGTTGCAGTACACGATGCCTCCCGGCTCCTGGGCGATCATCACGCCCAGGCCCATGCGCTCCGCCGCGCGCACGGCAAAGGAGGTTGAGGGCGGGCGAGCCGGTGAGGGCGGCTCCGCGCGCGCGCTGGAGAGCTTCTGAAGCACCTGGGGCTCCTCCTCCGAGGGGGGCTTAGACGTCCTCGGCGGAGACGTGCAGCGCGTCGACCACGCGCTGGTAGGGCAGGCTGGCCCGATCGTTGGCCTGCTTCACCACCTCGGCCGAAGGACCCTCGAACAGGCAGAAGCACTTGTCCTCACCGGGAACGAAGGTGGAGCGGAGGTAGCGAATCGGTGTTCCTTCTTTGGCCATCTCCTCCGTGGTCCGCTTGGCCGCGGCCGCGGCGGCGGTGAGCTGTTCGGGCGTGATGCCCGGCAGAAGACGCTCGACCAGGTATTTCGACATGTGTATTTCCTCCTAAGCTACCTTCGTCCCCTTCGACTGGGTGTATGCGGCTATTTCCCCAAGTTGCATCGTATACCCTTCGGCGTAGGCTGCGGCGAAACCCTCCTCGCCCAGCATCTCCCGCGCAACCGCCTGCGCCTGCTCCTGGTGCACCGAGCGCGACCCTCCCGGCGCGGAGCCGGTGGCCTGGTACAGCGCCTGGGCCGTGCCCAGCATGCGGGCCGCGCGCTCGTAGTCGTGCTGCGCGCAGGCCAGATGGCCGAGCAGGCCCAGGCAGGCGGCCATGCCATGCGGCTCGACCAGCTGGTGAAACAGGCGCAGGCTGTCGCGGCACAGCTCGACTGCGCGAGCGACCGCGCCCGCCTGCCATTTGACGATGGCCAGGTTCCTGAGGCAGGCGGCGACCTCAATCGTGTCGCCCAGGGCCAGGAACAGCGACAGCGCTTCCTCATAGAACGCCTCGGCCGCGGCGATGTCGCCGCTCTCCTCGGTCACGTTGCCCAGGTTGTTCAGCACGGAAGCGACGCCGCGGTCGTCGCCCAGATCGCGGAACAGGGCCAGACTCTCCTCGTACAGGTCGCGCGCCCGGCGGCGCTGGCCATGCAGCTCCGACATGGTGCCCAGGGAGATCAGCGCCAGCGCGACGCCGGGGCCGTCGTCCAGCTGGCGAAAGAGCTCCAGGCTCTCCTCCTGGTGGTCCATGGCCAAACGGAAATTGCCCTGGAACTGCGCGACCATGCCCAGGCTGTTGAGCGCCAGCGCGGCGCCACGCGCATTCGCCAGACGGCGATGGATCTCCAGACTGCGCTCGAAATAGGCGTGCGCCTGCTCGTAGCGCCCGACGCCGCGGGCCAGGTTTCCCGCCGCGTCGAGGGCTCGGGCCAGCGTCTCGGCGGATGGTCCGGCCGGCAGCGCCAGCGCCTGCTCCAGCCACTGCAGCCCTTCGGTGAGGTGGCCGTGGACCTCCCAGAACCGCCACAGCGCGGCGCCCAAGCGCAGCGACACGTTGGATTCGAGCCGGCTGACCGACCAGCGCAGCGCGGCCCGGAGGTTGTCGTGCTCGGTTTCGAGGCGGTCCACGCTGTCCACCAGGCTGGGCCCCCACAGGCCCGGCTCCAGATCCTCGGCCAGCCCCAGGTAGTGCCCTGCGTGGCGGCGCCTCGTTCGTTCCGATTCGCCCGCCGCGTCCAGCAGGCCGCGGGCGTACGCTCGCAGTGCGTCGGGCAGCGAGTAGCGCGCGGCGCCGTCGCGCTCCTGCACGCGCAGCAGCGATCGCTCCACCAGGCGGGCCAGCAGGGGAGCAACGGAATCGCGATCCACGCCGTCCGAGGCGCACACCGCCTGGACGTTTTCGAGCGTGCAGCCGCCCTCGAATACCGACAGCCGGCCAAACAGCGTGCGCTCCTGCAGGCTCAGCAGAGTGTAGCTCCATTCGATGGCGGCGCGCAGCGTCTGCTGCAGCGTCGCATCGCCGCCGGCAGTGGCAATGAGCCGCGAGCGTCCTTCGAGCCGGTCGGCCACCTGGTGGATGTCGAGCACGCCCACACGCGCGGCGGCGAGCTCCAGCGCCAGCGGAATGCCGCCCAGCTGCTGGCAAACCCGCACGGCGGCGGGCGCGTTGTCCAGCGTCAGCTCGAAATCCGGCTCCGTTTCCTTGACGCGCTCGACGAACAGCCGGATGGCCTCGTGCTCCAGCAGCCGCTCGGCCGGCGGCAGCGGCCTGGCCTCCGGATAGCCCAACGGCGGCACCGTCCAGCTGACCTCGGCCGGCGCGCCGAGCGGCTCTCGGCTGGTGGCCAGCACACGCAGCCCCGGGCAGGCGCCCAGCAGCCGCTCGAGGAAATCAGCGCCGATGCCGCGCAGGCCCTGGCAGTGGTCCAGCACGAACAGCAGCTGTCGATCGCCCAGGGACTCGATCAGCGTGGCCACCAGGTCGGCCCCGGGCTGCTCGCGCGTGCCGACGGCTGCGCTGACCGCTTGGATGAAGGTGCACACGTCGGCCACCGGCGCCAGCTCCACGAAGCAGACGCCGTCCGAGTAGTAGTCCGCAACCTGGCCGGCGAACTGCACCGCCAGGCGAGTCTTACCAGCGCCGCCGGGCCCGCAGATGGTCAGCAGCCTGGTGCCGGCCAGGAGACCCCTCAGCGCCTTCAGCTCCCTGGATCGCCCGACGAAGACGTTGTCGTAAGCGGGCAGGTTATTCAGCTGGCTCACCGTGTCCGCTCAGTGTACGTCCTGGCGGCCGAAGGCGTAGCGATGCCTCCCTGGGACGCAATGCCTACTTCGATACATCCGATGCCTAGGGAAACGACTCCTCCCATGTGGCGTTCCGCCGAGCTCCCCCCAATCGAATCAAACAGCCGTTACGGCGTAGAGTATCACCGCCGCCACGATAGAAACGAGCGACAGCCAAAATGGGCGGCTGTGCGCAGTCAGCACAAGCTCGCTCGCTTCAGCCGAAGGGCGCCCCGTCATTCAACCGCGGCAGCGAACACGCCATAGGTGCGAAGAACGGGCAAATGGGGGCCATCGGTTTACCCAGCTCAGCGCCTCGAGGACCCGGCAGAGCCATTCCCAACCTGCGCCTTGGCGGCCATTCATGAGGCTCTGGCTTGCGCGCACTCCGCTGAGATCGCGGCTATCCACCAGGTGGACATGAGGGTAGGGAAGTGAGTGCTGCAAGAGGCGCCGGACAAGGATTCGAACCCTCGACCAGTCGATTAAAGACAGGCAAAACACGGCCCGAGGGCCGATCCGACTAGATTCCAACTGGTCCGGGCTTACGACCCGTAACTCGTACGTCCCAGCCTCGACGGCACCATGCTTTCAGTTAAGTAACGGATGAGCTGCCAGGCCAACTCTCGATCCCCGCCACCGCTCATGCTGTGCTCGATAGGCGGCGCTGCGCGTGGCTCGACACTGGGCGGCTTCTTCAGTGGTACTGCCGATGGGACTAATCCAGGCGCTATCGGGCATGGGCTCGTTGCAGTTCCTTCTCGACCTCGGCATCAGACCGAAACCGTTCGTCGCCTGGAAGTGTCGCGGCGCGCGCGAGGTCTTCACGCAATCGAATCGTGTTGTCGATCGAGCTGACGCTGACATAGTGGTAGCCGTTCACCTGGTCGGAGAAGCCTTTGAGGGCGCCGGCTTTCAACCGACGCAGGACGGAGTTATGGGAAATCCCAAGGCGCTTGGCCGCCTCGCCCACGAGGACGAAATCCTGCTCGCCGATGGATACGACGTCTTTGCTGCTGGAACTCATCTGCAACGACTCCTGACCCTAGGTTAGCTCGACATTTCCAGCATTATCAACCTTGCCAACATTGCCATGTTAGGTCCGAGGAAATAGCGAAGCTTCGAGAGGCACGAATCGGAGCTCGTCGACTACCACTTGGTATGCGTCGGGGTTGTCCTCGAAGAGGGTGGTCAGGAACGTGTCAGGGTGCCAGAAGGCGACGCCGCCAAAGTTGCGGCCGTGAGGAAACGCCTCTTTGTCTCGCGACAGCAGGAAGGCTGCCTCGGTCGCGACAGCTCCGGCCAGAATGGGCCGGTCATTCTCGTCGGGCAAGGCCGCAGCCACGACCTGTCTGGTTGCGTCGGCTAGGCGATCCGCGGGCGGGCACGACCAGCAGCGCTCCAGAAGCTCCACGACAGCGTCGATCGTGCGACGGACATTCTGGACCGACTCCGTCACCCGCGACACTGCATCTTGGCCGGCGCTCAGCCGGCGAAGAGTGGCCAAAGTCGCCTCTCTCGTTGCGACTCGGGCAATCTCGCCAGCAACATACGGAGACCAGTACACGTTCAGCAGATCCAGCCGGGCGGAAATGATGAGCGGCAACCGATAGTGCCTTTCGAAGGCCGCAGACGTGTCGACGAAAACGGAAGCGCCAATCTGGGGACGGGACTGACCTTGCGGAGCTGCGGGCGAGCCTGCCGCCAAACTGGGAGGAGCTGCAGACGGATCGTCGTCGGGGATGGACATGCCGGTCTAATTCTTGAACGGCGCGCACGGCTTCTCGAACGTCTTAGCGACCATGCTCACTCGGTTGTCTGGCAGGTTCAGTATCCCCGTGCCTGAAGGGCAGGGCCTTTCCGCCTGCCCCATATTTCACGAGGCGCCAACGTGGTCATCGGGCCGCGGATAATCCCAGCCGGTGTACCGGCGTTCCTCCCAGTTTGGCCAGATTGCTTTGACCCCGGACACTAGCCAATCGCCGGCGATCGTGATCGAACGCTCATGCGAGACGTAGACAAGCCAATCGAGCTCACGCGAAGTCCAGAACCTTTCGAGCGGAAACCTCGGGACGAACACGGCGGGTTCAACTTCAAGCGCTGGTTCGGGCAGACCTATCATGAGCCCTTCACCGATATAGTCGCTTTCCGAGAATTGCCAGATGCGTGTAACTCCGCGCGCTCGGAACAGCGCCTGAAAGTCGGATCGAGCCACCTCGCGGTCGAAGTAGTCCGACTGGAACGCCAGCGCGTTTGCAGGACGATCATCGTCGCCGCGGTCCATGGGATACCAACCACTCGTCCGTATATCCCACCGCCGTCGCATGGCTGTGCAATGTCGGCGGCGCTCAACCGGACTCAATATGCGGCGATAAGGGAGCGTTTCCATGGTGCGCAACGTGTCAGCATCCAAATCGGACAGGTACTGGCAGAAACGCCCCGCTTCTTCGGCCACGATTGTCCGGTCCACGTCATCCAAACGGGCCCGAGTCGCGTCTTGGCTTTTTCGATTCAAGGCGCGCAAACCTCCCTCGATACAGTCGTCGAAAGCCGCGCCGGAACGAGAGACAAAGTAATGGCGAGCTTCTTCGAGACTTGAGAACTTCCGAGGTTTGGTGCGGAGGACCAGCCACTCGAGTGCTGCGCGCGCATACTCACGCGACGACGCTGCTTGGAGCTCATCCCGAGTCGCCTTCCGCCAGTCTTTGTCCTTCGTGGCCTCAAACCAGGTGATTTCCAGATATCGTCTCGCGGCGGCGTGAAGACGCTCAACGCTGTTCATCTCAGCTCGAGATTGTGACGACTCGCCTCAGTCTGATGAGGGTGCCGGGGCTTCGAACCCTCGGCCAATAGATCAAAGGTGAGGGGAACCACCGAATTCGAGCTCGAAGTTCGGCCGGTTTGAGGTTGCGCCATCCACCGGGAGTGGTGGACGGACGCACCGATCCCCTGGTTCCATGCGTCTTGCATGTGCCTTTCCTTGGAAAGGTAATTCTCAGGTTTAGAGGGCCAGCGCGTCGCGAAGGCCTCGGTCGAAATCCGCCAGGTCGCTGGCGGAAAGTTGGCCAAGCTTGCGTCCGATCAACGAAGCCTCAATCGTCGCCAGCTTTGTTTGCGCAAGCGATGGCTTGACCAGGCCTGCCTCCTGCCAGTCGCGCAGCGCGAGGTCGCCGGGATGAGGCAAAGCCGCAGGTTCCCGGTGACGGAAGCAACCAGTACGTCGGGCGATTGGTTGTTGTAGCGCTCGCTCGACACGACGACAGCCGGCCGCCACTTGGTGCCTGACCCGTCAGTGAAGTCGAACGGAACTAGGACAACGTCGCCCCTACGACAGATGGTCATAGACCTGGTCTTCATCGGAGTTCCAGTCGCGTGCAAACGACGGTGCCGACAGACCTGACCACGCGCGGCGATCGACCTCATGCTCGTCGGTGTCCGCCGGCAAGCGCTCGGCGAGCAACCTGCCCGCCAGGTCGCTGGGCGAGATACCTCGCCGTTCCGCCTCAGCTACGAGCTGTGCGAACTGCTCGGCGTCCAGCTCCACCGTAAGAGCTCTCGTCATGGTTGGAAGCTTACTTCTCACGACCCCCGGTTGTGTTACCGGAAATCACATCACCGTCGTAACGCCATGTCACAGCCATGCCACGTTCGCGTCACGGTAAGCGGTCTAGCTTGAGCCCAGTGGATTGAGTGAGGGTGGAGGGATTCGAACCCTCGGCCAATAGATTAAAAGTCTACTGCTCTGCCTCTGAGCTACACCCCCGATCGGGCCGAACGCCATTCGGCGTCGACGGTGCGGACACCAACTCGACGGAGCGGAGGATAGCACCACGGGGGGTGGCTGCTTCCTGGCCTGGGGCGCAGGGGTGCGGGCCTCGTTGGCAGCGGCCCGTCAGGGACGGACGAGCTCCCTGCCGGCGATGGGCGAGCTGCGCGCGAGCGGGCTTACAGGGGGCTGAAGCCGGAGAGGTCGGCCACGCCGTTGTGCAGGTTGGCCAGCGCATTGATGGCGCTCTGCACGGGTTGGACCCCGGTGGCGCCGCCGGTGCTGTTGGCGCGCAGCTGGTAGTTGGCGCTGATGTCGCTGGCGATCTGCTCGGCCTGGCTGGTGTCCACCGATTGGATGACGCCGACTTTGGCGTCGCCGATGCCCTGCGAGACGATCTTATTGGGGCCAAGGTCGGGCGTGCGCGGCGCCAGCGGCGCGGTATCGCCCGTGCGGGCGGCCGCCTCCGCCACGGGCGATCGCTGGAAGATGTTGAGCTGGGCCTCGATGCCCGAGCCCAGCGGCGGCAGCGGATAGAGGTTCATCGAACGTCCCCCGGAGCAGTACGAAATGACGCGCTTGCGGCCCGAAACCGGCATCTGCGCAGACCGTGTGTCAGCAGACGCTTGCGACGCGGCTGCCGCACCCTTCACACGGGCGCCGTGCCTGTTCGAGTGGAGCTATCTTACGTCCGCGGTAGGTGCCTTCGCAAGTGCCGGATTGTCAAATCTTGTGCACATGGCGGGCCCCGAAATGCGCGGCGCGAAGGCTATCATTAGACAGTGCCCGCCCGCGATTCCCAGCCTATTTGGCTTCTCGGGACGGCCAACGAGGGCCGCGTTTGGCGGTGCACGTCATTGATCGACCTGCTGAACGATCTTAAGATCACGATAGCTTGAGAGTTTTGGGGACCATCAACGATGTGGCCCGGGAGCAATTGTGCTCCCGGGTCTTCTTGCTTTTCGGAGGGATGATGCATGGCCACTGAAGTCCAATCCGTCAGCCGCGCACTGCGCCAGGCCTATGGCTTCGACGACGTTGCGCTTGCGCCCGCGGCGCTGAATATCGACCCGGCCGACGTGAGCCTGTCGATGAACCTGGGTCCGTACGAGCTGCGGACGCCGGTATTGGCCTCCGCCATGGACGCCGTCGTCGACCCCAGCTTTGCCATCGGCTTCGGCAAGCTCGGTGGCCTGGCGGTGTTGAACCTCGAAGGCCTGCAGACGCGCTTCGAGAATGCGGGACATGCGCTGGAAGAGGTAGCGGAGGCCAGCCAGGAGGAGGCCACCGCGGTGCTGCAGCGACTGTACACCGAGCCCATCAAGGGCCACCTGGTAGAGGCGCGGATCTCGGAGATCAAGCGCGCCGGCCAGCTCGCGGCGGCGTCGGTTACCCCTCAGGCAGCCGAAAACCTGTCCACCATGGCCATCGAGGCCGGCGTCGACATCCTGGTCGTGCAGTCGACCGTGGCCACCGCGCGCTTCGAGAGCTCCACCGGCCGGGCGCTGGACCTGGCGGGCTTCTGCAAGCGCTCTCCCGTGCCGGTGCTGGCGGGCAACTGCGTGGGCTATCAGGCCGCCACCGAGCTGTTCGAGTGCGGCATCGCCGGCCTGCTGGTGGGCGTTGGCCCGGGCTCGGCCTGCACCAGCCGCCAGGTGCTGGGCGTGGGCGTGCCGCAGATCACCGCCACGCTGGACGTGGCCCAGGCCCGCGACGACTACCTGGCCCGCACCGGCCGCTACGTGCCGATCGTCACGGACGGCGGCATGCGGCTGGGCAGCGACGTTGCCAAGGCCGTGGCGGCCGGCGCCGACGCGGTGATGATCGGATCGCCGCTGGCCCAGACGCGCGAGGCCCCCGGCCGGGGCTTCCACTGGGGCATGGCCACCGGCCACGCGGAGCTGCCGCGCGGCGTGCGCATCGAGGTGGGCGTGACCTGCTCGCTGCAGCAGCTGCTGTTCGGGCCATCCACCCGCAGCGACGGCACCCGCAACCTGGTCGGCGCGCTGCGATTGGCCATGTCCATGTGCGGCGCGCACAACATCCGTGAGATGCACAACGCCGAGCTGATCGTGGCCCCGGCGGTGAAGACCGAGGGCAAGCTCTACCAGATGGCGGCGGGGATGTGATGACGAGGGGGATCAAGGCCTGATGGCGGACGTCGCGGTGCTCGTTGGGAGCAAGTCGGACGTGGCGGCCACGAAGCCGGCGCTGGAAGTGCTGGAACGCTTCGGCGTGAGCTACGAAGCCACGGTCGTATCGGCGCATCGGGCGCCGGAGCGGCTGCAGCGCGTGGTGCGCGAGGCGGAAGCCAACGGCGCGCGCGTGTTCATTGCCGGCGCCGGCATGGCCGCCGCCCTGCCGGGCGCGGTGGCGGCGCTGACCACGCGGCCGGTGGTGGGGCTGCCCCTAGCATCCGGGGCGCTGAACGGCATCGACGCCCTGCTGGCCATCTCCCAGATGCCGCCAGGCGTGCCGGTGGCGGCAGTCGCCATCAACGGCGCGGCCAACGCGGCCAACCTGGCCGTCGAGATGCTGGCGCTCTCCAATGCGGATCTGGCGGGCCGCCTGGCCAGTTGGCGGCGCGAGCAGTCGGAGCGCATCGACACCTTCGAGTGACAAGCCATTCAGAGGAGCGAACATGTTGGGTAGTAAGGCTGCTTGCACTGCTTGCACAGAAGCCTTCGAGTGACAAGCCATTCAGAGGAGCGAACATGAGTGAACCCGTAGTCGACGCCCAAGCCCTGGGCTTGAACCTGTACCGCCGCGGCAAGGTGCGCGACGTGTATGACCTTGGCGACAAGCTGCTGATCGTGTCCACCGATCGGCTGTCCGCGTTCGACGTGGTGCTGCCGGACCGCATCCCGCTGAAGGGCAAGGTGCTGACCCAGCTGTCGGCATGGTGGTTCGAGCAGACGCGCGACGTGATGCCCAACCATCTGCTGTCCATGGAGGTCCCCGAGGCCTTCGCCGGCCGGGCGATGATCGTGCGCAAGGCCCAGCGGCTGGACATCGAGGCCGTGGTGCGCGGCTACCTGTGCGGCACGGGCTGGAGCGCTTACCAGAAGGGCGAGTACGCCACGCCGGAATACGGCGTTCCCTCGGGCATCCCCTTCTGCGGCCAGCTGCCCAAGCCGATCTTCACGCCGACCACCAAAGCGGACACCGGCCACGACCTGCCGATGACCTTCGAGGAGGTAGCCGAGCAGCTGGGCGCGGACGTGGCCGCCCAGGTGCGAGACGCCAGCCTGAAGATCTACGAGTTCGCCGCCGAGCGCTGCCAGCGGGCCGGCATCATCCTGGCCGACACCAAGTTCGAGTTCGGGCTGGTGGACGGCAAGGTCATCCTCATCGACGAGCTGCTGACGCCCGACTCATCGCGCTACTGGCCGGCCGACCGCTACACCGTGGGCGAGAACCAGGAGAGCTACGACAAGCAGTACATCCGCGACTACCTGGAGACCACCGGCTGGGACAAGACGCCTCCGGCGCCGGCCCTGCCCGCGGAGGTGATCGCCAGGACGACCGAGCGCTACGTGGAGTGCTACAAGCGCGTGACCGGCGAGGACTTCCCGTACAGCGCGTGACGGATCGGACCGGCGGATGAGCGACTTCATGGCACGTGTGTACGTGACGCCGCGGCCGTCGGTACGCGATCCGGAAGGCAGCACCATCATGGAGGGGCTGCACCAGCTGGGTTTCAGCGGGGTGCAGATGGTACGGGCCGGACGCTACTTCGAGATCATGCTGCAGGCCGGCGACAGCCACCAAGCCGAGCAGACGGTGGACCTGATGTGCCGCAAGCTGCTGGCCAACCCGGTGGTCGAGCAGTACCGTTTCGACCTGCAGCTGGAAGCCACGTCCGAATGAAGTTCGGCATCGTCGTCTTTCCCGGCACCAACTGCGAGCGCGACACGGCGGCGGCCGTGGAGATCGCCGGCGGACAGGCGGAGCTCGTGTGGCACGCCGACGACTCGCCGCTGCAGCGCTTCGACGGCCTCATCCTGCCCGGTGGCTTCGCCCACGGCGACGCCCTCCGCGCCGGCGCCATCGCCCGCTTCTCGGCGGTCATGCCGCGGGTGATGGAGCTCGCCCAGACAGGCCGGCCGGTGGTGGGCATCTGCAACGGCTTCCAGGTGCTGGTGGAGTGCGGCCTGCTGCCGGGCGCGCTGCTGCGCAACGACTCGCTGCAGTTCCGGGCGGAGTGGGTGCACTGCCGCGTGGAGGTGAGCGCGCCGCCGCTGACGGAGGGCATCCCGGTGGGCACGCTGCTGTACATGCCCGTGGCCCACGGCATGGGCAATTACTGCGAGGACGAACGGTCGCCGCTGGGCGGCGAGACGCTGGTGGCGCTGCGCTACTGCGACGCCAACGGCGACGCGGCCGCCGCAGCCAATCCCAACGGATCGGCCGGCAACATTGCCGGCATCGTCCGCGGGAACGTGTTCGGGCTCATGCCGCACCCCGAGCGAGCGGTGAGCCCGCTGCTGGGATCGGTCGACGGCCTGGCGCTGTTCAAATCCCTTACCCGGAGCCTGGTCGCCGCGTGATCGCCGAGCCGCCGCGCGACCTCATCGGCCAATACGGCATTACGCTGGCGGAGTTCGACCGCATCCTGAGCCTGCTGAGGCGAGAGCCCAACGAGCTGGAGCTGGCGCTGTTCGGCGCCATGTGGTCGGAGCACTGCTGCTACAAGAGCTCGCGGCGGCTGCTGGGCGCGCTACCCAAGGAAGCGCCCCAGGTACTGGTGCGCGCGGGCGAGGAGAACGCGGGCGTGGTCGACGTCGGCGAGGGCTGGGCCATCGCCATGAAGATCGAAAGCCACAACCATCCCTCGGCGGTCGAGCCCTACCAGGGCGCGGCCACGGGCGTAGGCGGGATCGTGCGCGACGTCTTCACTATGGGGGCGCGGCCGATTGCGCTGCTGAACTCGCTGCGCTTCGGCTTCCCCGACGAGCCGCGCAGCCGCTACCTGCTGGCACGGGTGGTGGCCGGCATCGGCGACTACGGCAACTGCCTGGGCATCCCCACCGTCGGCGGCGAGGTGTTCTTCCACGACAGCTATAGCGGCAACCCACTAGTCAACGCCATGTGCGTGGGGCTGCTGCGCCACGAGGACCTGGTGCGCTCCGCGGCCAGCGGCGAAGGCAACGTGCTGCTGCTGCTGGGCAACGCCACCGGCCGGGACGGCATCCATGGGGCGACGTTCGCTTCGGCCAACCTGGACGGCGACGGGCTGGACCGCCGGCCCAACGTGCAGGTGGGCAGCCCCTTCCTGGAGAAGCTGCTGATCGAGGCCTGCCTGGAGCTGCTGGAAAAAGACCTGCTGGTGGGGCTGCAGGATCTCGGCGCCGCCGGGCTCACCAGCTCGAGCGTGGAAGCCGCCAGCCGGGCGGGCAGCGGCGTGGAGCTGGAGGTGACGGCGGTCAGCCGCTCCGAGACGCACATGACGCCCCTGGAAATCATGCTGTCGGAGTCGCAGGAGCGCATGCTGGCCGTGGTCGAGCCGGACCGGGTGCCCGAGGTCCGCGCGGTGCTGGAGCGCTGGGGCCTGCGCTCCGACGCGATCGGTCGGGTCATTGCCGAGCCGCTGGTGCGCGTGTGCGAGGAGGGCCAGGTTCGGGCCGAAGTGCCGGTGGCTGCGCTGACCGATGGGGCGCCCGCCTATGACTGGCCAGCGATGCCCGGCCCACTGGCAGGCCCGGCGTCCCTGCCCACCGATCCGCTGGAGCTGCTGGCCCACCCCAACATCTGCTCCAAGCGCTGGGTCTACCGCCAATACGACCAGACCGTCCAGGCGTCGACGGTCGCCACCGCCGATGCCGACGCGGCGCTGGTGCTGCTGCCGGGCGGCCGGCGGGCCATTGCGCTGTGCACCGACGGCAACGCGCGAGGAGACGATCCTTACCTGGCGGGCGCCCTGGCCGTGTGCGAAGCGGCCCGCAACGTGAGCTGCACAGGCGCCCGGCCCTGGGCGCTGACCAACTGTCTGAACTTCGGCAGTCCGGAGCGGCCGCAGGGCTCGTGGGAGCTGCGGCGGGCCATCCACGGCCTGGCCGCGGCGGCGCAGGCCCTGGACATCCCTGTGATCAGCGGCAACGTGAGTCTGTACAACGAGGCCAGCGAAGGTGGCGCTCGGGGCGCCGCCGCCGTGGCGGTGACGGCCGTGCTCCCCACGCCGGTGGTAGGCATGCTGGGGCTGCTGGACGACGTCGAGCGGCGCGGCTCGATCGCCTTCAAGGCGGCGGCCGACCTGGTGGTGCTGCTGGGCCCGGCCACAGGTCCGTTGGACCTGGGGCTGGAAGCACGGGTGCAGAAGGCCTGCCGCGACGCGATCGGCCGCGGGCTGCTGAACTCGGCCCACGACTGCTCGGACGGTGGCCTGTTGGTGACGTTGGCCGAGAGCTGCATCCTGGGCAGCGTGGGCGCGACGCTGGAGCCTGAGCTGGACTACCTGGACGAAAGCCCGTCCCGCATCGTGGTGTCGCTTTCGCCCGAGCGACTGCCCGAGCTGCGCGCGATGGCCACGGGACTGCCTTTGACCATACTCGGCCGTGTGGGCGGCGACCGACTGCGGATTCCGCGAGTGTGCGATCTTTCAGTGGAGGAGATGCGGGACGCATGGCAGCACGGACTGGAGCGCTTCCTGTGACCGGCGCGAGCGCGGGCGCAATCCCCGCTGCCACAGCCCGGCGGTACCCGGCACTCGGCACCCGGCACTCGGCACTTGCCACTCGGCCCCCGACCCCCGACCCCCGGCACCCGGCACTCGGCACTTGCCACTCGGCCCCCGACCCCCGGCCCCCAGCACTCGGCACTCGGCACTCTCCGAAGGGTTCCCGCTGATGTGCGGCGTCTTCGGCATCTACGCGCCGGGCGAGCCAGTGGCGCGGCTGACGTATTTCGGCATCTACGCGCTGCAGCATCGGGGACAGGAGAGCGCCGGGATCGTCTCCGCTGACGAGCGGCACGGACTGACCTGGCAGCGCAACATGGGCCTGGTGTCGCAGGTCTTCGACGAGCAGACGATCTCCTCGCTCGAGGGCGACCTGGCCATCGGCCATACGCGCTACTCCACCAGCGGCAGCAGCACGGTGGCACACGCGCAGCCGCTGTTTGCACCCAGCCTGTTCGGCCCGCTGGCCATGGCCCACAACGGCAACCTGGTCAACATCGAGGCGCTGCGCAAGGACATCGGCGAGCCGTCCAATCGGGATGCGTCCTGCACCGACAGTGAGCTGGCGCTGCGCAGCATCGTGCAGGCGCCTGGCCGATCGTGGACCGAGAAGGTGGCGCACGCCATGGCCCGCATGGACGGCGCCTACTGCCTGGTGATGCTGACGCCATCGCAGCTCATCGCCTGTCGCGATCCGATGGGCGTGCGGCCATTGTGCCTGGGGCGCTACCGCGACGGCTGGGTGGTGGCGTCGGAATCGTGCGCGCTGGAGACGATTGGCGCCGAGTTCGTGCGCGAGGTCGATCCGGGCGAGCTCATCACCATCGACGCCTCGGGCGTGCACAGCCAACGGCCGGTGGAGGCTCGGCCCCGGGCGCTGTGCGTGTTCGAGTTCATCTACTTCGCCCGGCCGGACAGCAACATCGCGGGGCGGTCGGTGTACGACGCCCGATACGAGATGGGACGAACGCTGGCCCGTGAGCATCCGGTGGAGGCGGACCTGGTCATCGCCATTCCGGATTCGGCCACCGCGGCCGCGGCCGGCTACGCGGCCGAGTCGGGCCTGCCCTTCCGGGAGGGTCTGATCAAGAACCGCTACATCGGACGGACGTTCATCCAGCCCCACCAGAGCCAGCGCACGGGCTCAGTGCAGCTCAAGTTCAACGCCCTGCCCAGCGTCCTGGCGGGCAAGCGGGTAGTGGTAGTGGACGACTCGATCGTGCGCGGCACGACGACCCCACCGACAGTCGCTCTGATTCGCAAAGCCGGCGCCCGCGAGGTGCACCTGCGCGTCACCGCGCCGCCGATGACCGATCCCTGCTACCTGGGCATCGACGTGGCCACCAAGAGCCAGCTCATCGCCGCGCGCCTGACCGTGCCCGAGATCGCGCGCGAAGTGGGCGCCGACAGCCTGGGCTACCTGTCGCTCGACGGCCTGTACCAGTCCGTTGGAGCGGCCAGCCTGGACCCGGACGGCCGGCGAGCCCTGTGCTCCGGCTGCTTTACCGGCAACTACCCGGTGCAGATCTCGACGGGCGACGAGCGGCTGATCGCCGCCGGCGCGCGCTGAGCCTGCCTCCAGCGAACGTGGCCGGCAACTCCTATGCCGCCGCCGGCGTAGACATCGACCAGGCCAACCAGAGCGTAGCGCTCATCAAGCAGGCCGTGGCTCGAACGATGACGCCGGCCGTCATCTCCGGCGTAGGGGGCTTCGGCGCGATGTATCAGCTCGCCGGCTACCGCGAGCCGGTGCTGGTTTCCAGCACGGATGGCGTGGGCACCAAGCTGCGCGTGGCCATCGACGCCGGGCGGCTGGACACGGTGGGCATCGACCTGGTGAACCACTGCGTGAACGACATCCTGACCTGCGGGGCGCGTCCGCTGTTCTTCCTGGACTACATCGGCCTGGGCCGGCTGGTCCCGGACGACGTGGCCCAGGTGGTGAGCGGCATGGCCAGCGCCTGCGAAGGCACCGGCTGCGCGCTGATCGGCGGAGAGACCGCCGAGATGCCCGGCACGTACAAGGAAGGTGACTTCGACCTGGTGGGCTTCATCGTCGGCGCCGTCGAGCGCTCGCAGGTCATCGACGGCAAGCGCGACATCCGCCCCGGCGACGTGCTGCTGGCGCTGCCTTCCAGCGGACTCCATACCAACGGCTACTCCCTGGTGCGGCGGGTGTTCGACGGCGTCCCCCTGGACCGCTTCATGCCCGAGCTCGGACGGACGCTGGCCGACGAACTGCTGACGCCGCACCGCTGCTACCTCGACGACGTGGCGGCGCTGCGGCAGAAGGTGCAGGTCCGCGGCCTGGCTCACATCACCGGCGGCGGCTTCATCGACAACCTGCCGCGTGTCCTGCCTGAGGGCTGCGGAGCCCTCATCCGCGCCGGGTCCTGGGAGGTGCCGCCGATCTTCGAGCTGCTGAGTAAGACCGTGCCGCTCGAGGAGTGCTACCGCGTGTTCAACATGGGCGTAGGGATGGTCGTGGTGGTGTCGCCGGAGGACGCCGGGCAGCTGGGCCTGCCAGCCATCGGCGAAGTCGTGAGCGGCAGGGGGGTGCGCGTCGAGTGACGGGCGCGCGCAGCGCATGCTGAAGCTGGCCGTCCTCGTGTCGGGGCGGGGCTCCAACCTCCGAGCCATCCTCGATGCCGGCCTGCCGGTGGAGCTGGTGGTCTCGAACGTGCCCGGCGTGCCCGCGCTGGACGTCGCCCGCGGTCGCGGCCTGGCCACGCTGCTGCAGCCCAAGCCCGCCGAGGTGGGTGGACGCCAGCGACGAGATGAGCTGCTGGTGGAGGAGCTGCGCGGCAGAGGCATCGGACTGATCGCCCTCGCTGGCTACAACCAGATCCTGTCGCCGTGCGTGACCGAGGCCTTCGCGGACCGTATCGTCAACGTGCACCCCTCGCTGCTACCGGCCTTCGCCGGAGGCATGGCGCCCAAGCCCCAACGGGACGCGATCGAGTTCGGCGTGAAGGTCAGCGGCTGCACGGTGCACCTGGTCACGGCCGACGTGGACGCCGGCCCGATCCTGGCCCAGGCGGCGGTGCCGGTGCTCGACGGCGACACGGTGGAGTCGCTGAGCGAGCGCATCCTGGAGCAGGAGCACCGTCTGCTGCCCGCGGTGCTGCGGCAGCTGATGTTCGCTGACAGCCCCGAGCTTACCGCCGCTGGAAACACACCCTCAGCTCGCGTAAAAGCCCTGGGTCGAACGGGCTAAGCTGGCCTGTGCTGTGCGTCACGCGGCAGCGGTTGGGCCGTTATACTCAAGCAGTCAGGAGGTGTCAGAGTGGACACACGACGGCGGTCAAGGTCGACTGCCCAGGCACTCAGCTCGCGCCGGCAAAGCGGCCGGAGGGGCCATCTGTTCTTCCCTAAGGTTTCAGAGCGCCCGTACGCGCCATCGCCCGAGGCACTGAACGCCAAGCCCGGTGAGGTGTCGATCTCGGTCGGCCAGCCTTAGCAGCAGCGCCGCGGGACGCGGCAACCCACCTCAAGACCTCACCTCCGCAGTCAATGCGCGGTCGTAGGCCGCGATGTCGGCACGGTAGTGACCGCCGGGCAGGTCCACTCCCCGAATCCCGGCATAGGCCTTCTGACGCGCCTCCTCCAGCGTCGCGCCGACGGCGCTGACCGTCAGCACCCGGCCGCTCGAGCCCCCGCGGAAGGCCACCGCGTCCCGCACCCGCTCCAGCCCGCCCGGCTCTGCCGGCTGAGGACTGTCCGGGTAGCCGGCTGAGGCATACACCACCGCGCAGCAGCTCTCCTCGGACCACTCCGGATCGAGCCGATCCAGCCGGCCGGCCAAACAGGCCTGGACGACATCCAACAGCTCTGACCGGAGCAGGGGGATGAGCGCCTCCGCCTCGGGATCGCCGAAACGGCAGTTGAACTCCACCACCTTGGGCCCCGCGGGCGTAATCATGAGGCCCGGATAGAGGACGCCCACGAACGGACAGCCTTCGGCGGCCATCCCATCGAGCGTGGGCTGCACGATCTCGCGCAGGATGCGGTCGCGCAGGCGAGGCGAGATGGCCGCCGGCGCGTAGGCGCCCATGCCGCCCGTGTTCGGGCCCTCGTCGCCGTCGCGCAGCCGCTTGTAGTCGCAGGCCGCCGGCATGAGCCGAGCGGTACGGCCGTCGCAGAAGGCCATGGCCGACACCTCCCAGCCATCCATGCGCTCCTCCAGGACCACACGGCCGCCCGGCCGAGCTTGGAAGACAGCCCGCGCGGCGGCCAGCGCCTCCTCGTGCGTCCGCGCCACGGTCACGCCCTTACCACCGGCCAGGGCGTCGTCCTTGACCACGGGCGGAACCTCCAACCACTCGATGTACGCGGCCGCCTCGTCGAACGCGGCGAACGTTCGGTGCGCCGCGGTAGGAATGCCGTGGCGCCGCATGAACTCCTTGGCCCAGGCCTTACTGGCCTCGATTCGGGCGGCGGCCGCGCTGGGGCCGAACAGCGCCAGGCCCGCCTGCGCAAAGGCATCGCCGATGCCGGCGGCCAGCGGCCCCTCCGGCCCGACCAGCGTGAGATCGACCTCCTTGCCGCGGGCGAAGGAGATGAGACCATCGACGTCGTCGGCGGCGACGGTCAAGCGCTCTCCCAGGGCGCCGCTGCCGGGATTGCCCGGCGCCAGGAAGAGCTGCGTATCTGCCCGATCGCGCCGGATCTTCCAGGCCATGGCGTGCTCGCGCGCGCCGCTGCCCACCACCAGCACCTTCACGCGGCGCGGCCTCGGCGCGGTCCGAGCGGCAGCGAGGGCTCAGTCCAGGACATGCTGCGGGGCAAGCTTCATCGTCCGCTCGCGCTTGAGCTCCCACACGTAGGGCCGCTGGAGCAGCCACAGCGTGTGATCCCATAGGGCCAGCGCCTCAGCGCCGGTGGGGATGGGCTGGATGATTGGCCCGAACGCGCCCATGGCCGAGCCGGCCAGGGCCAGGGTCGGCACGCCGAAGGCGCCGCGCTCGTCGATCGCCTGCTTGTGCTCTGCCAGCAGATCGGTCTCGGTCGTCGGGTCGGCCAGGGCGCGGTCGTACAGATCCTCGGGCAGCTCGGCCTTGGCCAGGCAGCCCCTGATGACTGCTTCATCGCCGAGATCGGCGCGGTCCCCGTGATAGGCGTTGCCGAGCGCCATGTACAGCCGCTCGACCGCTTCATTCCCTCCCAACCGGCGAGCGGCGATCAGCGCGCGCTCCAGCCGAAAGCCCTTGGCGTGAGCCTCGGCGGCGTAGTCGCTGCCATGGTTCACCACGGCCAGGCTGAACAGCTTCCAGGTGATGGCCAACGGACGCTTCCGGGCCACCTGCCGCGCCCACAGCGCCGTACGCCACGCCCACGGGCACAGCGGATCGAAGTAGAAGTCGAGCTCGACCGGATCCGACACGTTCATCTCCATCTCATTCAGCATAGGCTAGAGGCGTAGCCGGAGCCGCGCTCGCCTCGAAGTCTGGCTCGCCTTGTGCGAAGTTAGAGGGCCGCTAGGGCCTGGTATACTGCCGCTTGAGTTGGCCGCATTCCCCAGCGGGCGGAAGTCCGGGTAGCAGGAGCAACCGTGCTGCAGAACATCGCCAATCTCCTCCAAATTCTGGTAGCGGCCGGCGTAGCCTGGTTCGTGGGCTTCACCTTCGCCCTGGTCATCTGGACCTTCCGGGACATCCAGACCCGCAGCCAGGACGTCGTCGTTCAGATCCTGGCGACGCTGTGGGTGGCGGTGATGAACCTTCCGGGGCTGGTGATCTATCTCATCCTGAGGCCCAGCAGCACCCTGGTTGAGGCCTATGAGCGATCGCTCGAGGAAGAGTCGCTGCTGCAGGACATCGAGTCGCGCCTGGCCTGTCCCACCTGCCAGCAGCGCGTGGAGGCCGAGTTCCTGCTGTGCCCCAACTGCCTGACCCAGCTCAAACGCCAGTGCCAGCACTGCTCCAAGGTGCTGCTGCTGCGCTGGAACGTGTGTCCCTACTGCGCCCACGAGGTGCCGGGGGCCACGGCCCTCCCGGCCGGCGACGGCCGCCACACCGAGGAGGCCGCGCCGGCCCGTCGCTTGGCGCGGTCCGGTTCGGGCGTGCGCGAGCGCCCGCTGGAGTCGGAGCTGACCGTGCAGCCCGAGCTCGCCCGCGAACGCCGCTAGCCCCACACCCGAACGGGAGCGCCGTCAGCGTGGCCCGAGCTGCAAGACTCGCGAGGCTCTGAATTTCCCAAGCCGGCGCTGCACCGTCCACCCCGGCAGGGCTCTCCTGTTTTCGTGCCGGGCAATTGCGCCCGGCGCGCTCATCGTTCGGCTGCTATCCTGAGCCGATGGCAGACGCAGCGCGGGCCGAATACCACCTCAGCATCAAGGAATGGCCGGCCAGCGAGCGGCCCCAGGAGCGCCTGCTGGAGCACGGCCCCGCCTACCTGTCCAATGCCGAGCTGCTGGCCGTGGTGCTGCGATCCGGCACACCCGGCGAGACGGTCCTGGCCCTGGCCGAGCGGCTGCTGGTGGAGTTCAACGGCCTGCCCGGCCTGCGCCAGGCGGCCGTTGCCGAGCTTACGGGCCGCCGCGGGCTGGGCCAGGTGAAGGCGGCGCAGATGAAGGCCGCGCTGGAGCTCGGGCACCGCCTCTCGGTGGCCGATCAGCAGCCGCTGCGGGTGGGCGCCGCCGAGGACGTGGCCGGCGTGCTGATGCTGCAGATGGGCGAGCTGGAGCAGGAGCAGCTGCGGCTGGTGCTGCTGAACACCAAGAACGACGTCATCGGCTGGCCGATCGTGTACACCGGCGGGCTGCGCACCGCCGTCGTGCGCGTGGCCGAGGTCTTCCGCGAACCCATCCGCCAGAGCGCCTCCGGCTTCATCGTGGCCCATAACCACCCCTCCGGCGACCCCACCCCCTCACCCGAGGACGTCCGCCTCACCGCCGAGCTGGTGCGCGTCGGCAAGATGCTCGACATCGACGTGATCGACCACCTGGTCATCGGTAAAGGCCGCTGGGTCAGCCTCCGAAGCAAGGGCCTCGGCTTTCCCGGCGGGCTTCGGTAAGGAAACCCGCCGGGAATTCTAGGCCAACGGTGCTCGGGCCGCTGACGTAGGCGTCGTTGCTGCTCGCAAAAGTCAGCAACCAGGGCGCTCAGGATACGCATCTGGTGATCCCGGTCTTTACCGTGGAAGGGTGGCCGTCTGAACTGGCCAGGGCCGCACACGTGGAGATGAAGGGGGTGCGCAATGGACCGGGAACAGGTCGTTGCCCTGGCCGTCGGCGATCGCGAAGGAAGTGGCGGCCGGGCCGGAGAGTCTCGGGATGCCGGGCAGGTTCCGGGCGTAAACGGGCGCTGCCCGCATCGGCATCAGCATCCGCGCTCGACTTTCTCGAGTCGATCTCCGCACGGTAGCGCGGCAGCTCCACGGCCGGCCTCCGAGGAGACGCTGACATGCTGTTAGGCCCCGACGTCAGCAGCTGGCAGGGCGCCAACATCGACTGGCAGGCGGTGGCGAGCTCCGGACGATCGTTTGCCTGGACCAAGGCCACGCAGAGCACCAACTACACCAATCCGGCCCTGGGGCACAACTGGCCGGGCATTCGCGACGCCGGCTTGATCCGCGGCGCCTACCACTTTGGCGAGCCGGGCAACAGCGATGCCGGCAGCCAGGCCGGAGCCTTCCTCGCAGCCCTGAGCAGATTCGGCGGGCTCCAGCCGGGCGACCTCGTCGCGCTTGACCTCGAGGCCGGCGACGGCGATCTGCTCGAATGGGCCATCGAGTTCCTGGGCCGCGTCAAGGCCGAGAGCGGCGTCACGCCCATGCTCTACTCCGGGAGCTGGTTCCTCATCCCGCACGGCCTGTCCGCCGACCCGCGCCTGTCGCAGTACCCGCTGTGGCTTTCGAGCTACACCGCAGCCGCGCCTCCGATCCCGCTCGCCTGGCCGTGCATGGCCCTGTGGCAGTACACCGATCGCAGCGTCATCCCCGGTATCGGCGGTCCCGTCGACGAGTCGTACTTCTTCGGCAGCACAGACCAACTCAGGAGTCTCGGCATGGCCAGCCCCACCCAAGCCTCCACGCCTGCTCCCTCTGTCACCGACCAGGTCGTCACCATCCTGTCGGTCATCGGCGACATGACCTACCCCGACGGCGTGAACATGGACGAGCAAGCGCCCAACCAGTCCGTCCCGCGCCGCATCTTCCAGCGGCAGCTGGTGCAGCACGCCAAGGCGCTACTGGGAGCCTGAACCCCGCTCCGGGGCCGGGGCCGTCATGCCGGACGCCGAACAGCTGATGTACCATGGGAGCCGGCAAGTCGTCAGCTTGCCAGTTTCGTGACGGAGGACGCCCAATGGCCGAGAGCCCGGTGCTGGACAAGAGCAAGGAGATCGTCGACGACCAGACCCATGGCGACCGCGACTACGAGAGCAAGCAGATGCGGCGGACCAAAGGCTGGCAGGTGGTCAGCATCCCGGACAACATTCGGGTCAAGGACGACGGCTCCTACATCCAGCTGACCAACGCCCGCCACGCCAAGTGCGTGATCAACGTCTACCGGCCCGGCCAGCGCGACGAGATGCACTGCCATCCCGGATCGGAGCACATCTTCATGGTGTTCCAGGGCGAGCTGCACATCTACGGCCTGAACGAGGGCGAGGACATCGTGCTCAAGCCCGGCCAGCTGGTGCATATCAACGCCAGCTACTTCTATCAGCTCTGCAACGAGACGGACGATGTCACCGTGCTGTACCAGGTAGCCACTAAGCCGGCCAAGCCGGTCAAGATCTCGCGCTACAGCTACCGCGGCCCCAGCGGAGTAGATCCGACGACGCTCGAGAGCGCGTAGGCGCAAGGCGCAAGGCGCGAGGCGCAAGGCGCAAGGCGCGAGGGGCGAGACGCTGGGCGCGAGGCGCAAGGCGCAAGGCGCGAGGGGCGAGACGCTGGGCGCGAGGCGCAAGGCGCAAGG
>JAJPGV010000063.1 GCA_021325635.1 Chloroflexota bacterium | reverse complement strand
CGGCACACGCCGTTCTTCAAAGGGTACCGGCCGCAGTTCTACATCCGGACGACGGACGTGACGGGGGAGACGGAGCTGCCGGAGGGGACGGAGATGGTGATGCCGGGAGACAACGTGAACATGAAGGTGCGGCTGATCGTGCCGGTGGCGATGGAGGAAGGGCTGCGGTTCGCGATACGAGAAGGCGGGCGCACGGTAGGCGCCGGCGTCATCAGCAAGATCTTCGAGTAAGAGGAGGATCTCATGGCCAAGAAGGGCGACCGGGTGACGGTTACGCTTGCCTGCCCAACCTGCCGGCAGCGCAACTACACCACTTATAAGAACAAGCGCAACGATTCCGACCGGCTGGAGCAGAACAAGTACTGCCCGCGCTGCCGGTCGCATACCGCTCACCGCGAAACGCGCTGATCGATTGGATTGAGAGATGAGAAATGGGAAATGAGGAGAAGGGCGTGGCCCTGGCAGCCAGCGCTGGCTATCCTCTAAGGAGCGGAGACGGGCGGTCACGGCTCCCAGAGCTCATTTCCCATCTCCCGAATAGGCCCCTAGCTCAATTGGCAGAGCTCCGGTCTCCAAAACCGGTGGTTGTCGGTTCAAGTCCGGCGGGGCCTGCTTACGAAGGTGCTGGCCGTTAGCGGCCAGCGAGTAACGACGGCGGCAAGCAAAAGCGAGAAGGGCGATGGCAATCAAGTTACCGAGCAGGTCGAGCGTGCTGGCTCGTGCTTCGCAGCAGGCCCAGCAGCGGCGTGATCGTACGCCCCGCCAGAACCCGATCGCGCAGTTCGTTCGCGAGTCGCGGATCGAGCTTCGCAAGGTGGTCTGGCCGACCCGGCAGGAAGCCACGCGGCTGACACTGGTGGTCGTCGGCGTCTCGGCCGGCATGGGTTTGGTGCTCGGCGGCTTCGACGAATTGATTACCCTGGCCTTCAACCTGGGCGCGCACTGAGAGGAATCCATTGGCTAAGCGAACTACACGAGCACAAACTGCCGTCGAAGAGCGGCCCCTCGAAGAGACGGAGCAGGAGCTGCAGAGCTCCGACGAGACCGTCTCGGAACCCGTCTATGAGGACGAGGGCCTGGACGAGGAGCAGATCGCCGAGGAGCCGGCTCCGCCCGATCTGATCGATCAGCATCCCGAGGCGGAGTGGTTCGTGATCCACACCTACTCCGGCTACGAGAACAAGGTCAAAGCCAACCTGGATCATCGCGTGCAGTCGATGGACGTGGCCGACAAGATCTTCCAGGTAGTAGTGCCCACCGAAGATGAGATCGAGATCAAGAACGGACAGCGCCGCACCGTCCAGAAGAAGGTGTTCCCGGGTTACGTGCTGGTGCAGATGGTCCTGACCGACGAATCGTGGTACGTGGTGCGCAACACGCCCGGCGTCACCAGCTTCGTGGGGTCCGGCAACAAGCCGATCCCGCTGAGCACGACCGAAGTACGCCAGATCCTCAAGCAGATGGAGGTCGAGGCGCCCAAGGCGCGCGTCAGCTATCAGCGTGGCCAGAGCGTCAAGGTCATCGACGGACCGTTCGCCGAGTTCATCGGGGTGGTGGACGACATCAGCCTGGAGAAGGGCAAGGTGTGGGTGCTGGTATCCTTCTTCGGCCGCGAGACACGGGTTGAGCTGGATTTCTTGCAGGTGGAGAAGCTGTAGCCTTTTGAGACGCTCTCGGCGAGAGTGAGGAAGGGTCAGTTATGGAAGCCGGGGATAGGGTCAAGGTCACAGGCGGTGGGTACAAGGGCTCCGAAGGCATCGTCGAAGAGCTGGATGGAGACCTGGCAAAAGTAAAGGTGAGCTCGTTTGGCGTGCCGATGTCGGCCCGCATTCCGCTCAGCCAGTTGGAAAAGGTAGATGGCGAAGAGAGTTAAGGCAATCGTCAAACTGCAGCTGCCGGCCGGGAAGGCCACGCCGGCCCCGCCGGTGGGCACCGGGTTGGGACCGCACGCGGTCAACATCATGCAGTTCGTCAAGGAATACAACGAGCGGACGGCAAGTCAGTCCGGGTCGGTGGTGCCGGTTGAGATCACCATCTACGAGGACCGCACGTTCAGCTTCATCACCAAGACACCCCCGGCCGCGGACCTGATCAAGAAGGCCATGGGCATCGAGCACGGATCGCCGGACCCCAAGAAGGTGAAGATCGGCACTATCGCGCGCAGCAAGGTGCGAGAGATCGCCGAGATCAAAATGAAGGACTTGAACGCGCTCGATGTGGAGGCGGCGGAGAAGATCATCGCCGGCACGGCTCGTTCCATGGGCGTGGAGGTAGGCGCATGAAGAAGCACGGCAAGCGATACGAAGAGGCGGCCAAGCTGGTCGACGAGGATAAGGCGTACGCTCCCAATGAGGCCATCGAGCTGGTCAAGAAGACGGCGACCGTGAAGTTCGACTCGACCGTCGAGCTGCATATGCGGTTGGGCGTCGATCCCCGGCATGCCGATCAGCAGGTGCGCGGCACGGCCGCGCTGCCGGCGGGCACCGGCAAGACGATGCGCGTGCTGGTCTTCGCTGAGGGCGACCGCGCTCGCGAGGCCGAGGAAGCCGGCGCCGACTACGTGGGCAGCGATGACCTGATCAAGCGCATCGACGACGGCTGGGTGGACTTCGACGTGGCCCTGGCGACCCGCGACATGATGAGCAAGGTTGGCCGGCTGGGCAAGGTCCTTGGCCGCCGCGGACTCATGCCCAACCCGAAGTCCGGCACGGTGACCGACGACGTGGCCAAGGCCATCAAGGAGGTCAAGGGCGGGCGCATCGAATTCCGTTTGGACAAGACGGCGCTCATCCACGTGCCCATCGGCAAGGCGTCCTTCGACGACAAGGGCCTGCTGGACAACCTCAGCTCCCTGGTGGACGCGGTGGTCAAGGCGAAGCCGTCGGGCGCCAAGGGAACGTACATCCGCAGCATCACCATGGCCAGCACGATGGGCCCCGGGGTGAGGCTGGACATCCCCCAGACGGTTGCGCTGGCTTCTGCCAGCTGAGTGTTACGCCGGCTGGGTGTTACTGTTTGAGAGCTGATGATCGGCGGCGCCGCTAGGCGCAGCTGACCACGGCGCGTTAGCCGAACTTCATACCCACTTTCGATGAGAGCGGGGGCACGAGCATAATCTCGCTTCGGCGAGCACCCGCGGAGGAGGTCTATGCCCACAGAGGCAAAAGAGCGGGCGATCGATGAAATCGCCCAGAAGCTGCGCGATAGTCGCGTAGCGATATTCACCAACTACCGTGGCTTGACGGTCAAGGACATGGCCCAGCTGCGCGGACAGCTGCGTCCGGCGCGGGTGGAATACCACGTCGTCAAGAACACGCTCACCCGCTTCGCCGCGCAGCGGGCCGACATCGAGGCCGATCTCAGCGCGGTGCTGGAAGGGCCGACGGCGATCGGTTTCGGATACGACGACCCGGTCCAGGCGGCCAAGGCGCTCAACGACTACGCCAAGACGTCTCGCGTGTTCGAGATCAAGGCGGGCCTGTTGGAGCGCCAGCTGCTGTCGGCGGCGGAGGTCACCTCGCTGGCGACGCTGCCGGCCAAACCGCAGCTGCAGGCGCAGGTGCTGGGCACCATGACTGCCCCCATACAGAACCTGCTGAGCGTGCTCAACGGCAACGCTCGTTCACTGCTCAACGTGCTGAACGCCCGCCAGCGCCAGCTCGAAGGCGCGGCCTAGGCGCAGCGGCGGTCCAAACAGACATACCGAAGGATTGATTACGGGAGAAAAGAAATGGCAGTAAACCTGGATACCATCGCCGAGCAGATCGAGCAGCTGAACGTGCTCGAGCTGTCACAGCTGGTCAAGAAGCTCGAGGAGCGGCTGGGCGTTACCGCCGCCGCGCCTGTAGCGTATGCCGGGCCGGCCGTGGCCGCCGGCGCGCCCTCCGGTGACGGCGCAGCGGCTGCCGCGGAGGAGCAGACCGAGTTCACGCCCATCCTGACCGAGGTCGGCGCGAACAAGATCAACGTCATCAAGGTCGTGCGTGAGATCACGCAGCTGGGCCTCAAGGAAGCGAAGGACCTGGTGGATGGCGCCCCCAAGGCCGTTAAGGAAGGCATCACCAAGGAAGAGGCTGAGTCGATCAAGGCCAAGCTGACCGAGGTCGGAGCAACCGTCGAGATCAAGTAGGACCTAAACAGCTGAAAGGGCGGAGGTATCTCCGCCCTTTTTTTATGTACGCTGCCCTGCAGGTCATAGGGTAGGCGCCTGAGCTGGCTTGTATGCTAGGGCGATGCAATCGCCGATTCGAAATGTGAAGCTGGGAGTCGGAGCCGTATTGCTGGCGGCGACCGCCGGCTGTGGCGCGAACGCCAGCCAAGCCTCTCAGCCGGCGCCGGCCGTGGCTGGGTCGCCCGGCGCCCCGCCGGCGTCGGCGCAGCGGATCGTCGCTTCGATCAGCATTCAAGCGACGTATCTGCCGATCTGGTTCCCCAAGGAAGCCGGCATTTACGCGAAGAACGGACTGGACGTCGACCTGCAGGTTCTGCCCAACACCACCGGGGTGGCGGGTCTCATCGGCGGCCAGGCGCAGATCGCCAACGGCTCCGGTGCGGAGGTCATCGCGGCGGCGGCCAGCGGCGCCGACCTGGTCGTGTTCGCGACGGTGGAGCCCGTGTATACGCAGCTCGTGGTGGCTGCGTCGAGCATCAAGACGCCGGCAGACCTGAAAGGTCAGAAGCTGGGAGTGACCAACTTCGGCTCAGGCTCGGACCTGGCAGGGCGCGTGGCCCTGCGCAGCGTCGGCCTGAACCCCGATGCCGACGTCGTGTTTACGCCGATCGGGTCGGGCTCGAACGGCAAGGCCGCGCTGGAGAACGGCAGCGTGCAGGCCGCGGTGGTCATGCCCGCCGATGCCGTCGAGCTCCGGGCCAAGGGCATGAACGTGCTGGTGGATCTGTCGACGCTCAAGCAGCCGGCGGTGACGACCGTTTCGAGCGCGACACGGCAGTACGTTGCCGCTCACCGGGACGTCATCCAGCGCTACGTCGATTCGCTCGTTCAGGGTGCCGTGCGCGCCAGGCAGGACCGGCCGCTGGCAGTGAAGGTTCTCAAGCAGTACCTCAAGTCGGACGACGACGAGAGCATGGCGCTGAACTACGACTACCTCACCCGCGAGGCGGTGACGCCGGCGCTGCCTCACGTTCGAGCCGAGCAGTTCGCTGACGCCAAACAGTTCCTGGCAAAATCGAACCCCCAGGTTGCCGACTTCGGCCTGAGCACTATCCTCGACGATTCGTTCGTCGAGAACGCCGCGTCGCGCCAGCTCGACAGCAACGGCTGAGCGCCGGTTCAGGTCTCGACGGCCTCGCCAAACGGCTGGCTGCGCCGTGAAGGGATCCTGCGGTGGATGCTCGGCGTGGCGGTGGGAGAGGTGGGACGTCGCCGTCCGGCGTGAGGCATCCGAGATTTGACGGCAGCAGGGAGTTGCGCTACTATAGGGGTTCGGTGTTCCCACGTAGCGTTTCGTCCGCGGGCGGAGTATGTCCGCGCGCCCTTCGCAGTGTATCACCGCGTTTCCACCAGACGCCTGAGCCTATCTTAACTACGCACTGCAGGAGGTGGATGCTGGCGGGGTGCGCCAGCCGACCTTGGGGTCCACGCTCTGGCCGTGGTTATACTACCCGGCCCCGCAGAAAACCCTGTTAGCGCCGTCTTTCACGGGCCGTTTTTAGTTCTCTCAGAGGGGTTTTTACATACATGGCTGATGCCTCCACGACGATCGATTCGCTGGCCAATCCGTTTTCCACGCGCGTGTCCGAGGCCAAGAACCCGGACATTCTGGCCATGCAGAACCTGATCACTATCCAGCTTGACTCGTTCGAGTGGTTCAAGCGGGAGGGCCTCAAGCAGCTCTTTGCCGAGATCTCGCCCATCTCGGATTTCACCGGTCGTAACCTGGAGCTGCACTTCAGTGTGCCCGAAGACCCATTCGGCAAGCCGAAGTACACCGAGCAGGAGTGCCGCGAGAAGGACATCACCTACTCGGCGCCGCTGCGCATCCGCGCCAGCCTGCGCAACAAGCAAACCGGCGAGATCAAGGACCAGGACATCTTCATGGGCGACTTTCCGCTCATGACCGCCGAAGGCACGTTCATCGTCAACGGCGTCGAGCGCGTAGTCGTCAGCCAGCTGGTGCGTTCGCCGGGGATCTACTTCACAGCCGAATACGACGTGGCCACGGATCGCAACCTGTACATGGGCAAGCTGATCCCGAACCGCGGCGCCTGGCTCGAATTCGAGACGTCGAACAAGAACGTGCTGACGGTGAAGATCGACCGCAAGCGGAAGATTCCCGTCACCACGCTGCTGCGTGCCATCGGCTATGGCAGCAACGAAGAGATCGTCGAGGTGTTCAAGCACATCATCGATCCCGAGCGGGACTTCATCCAGGAGACCATCGACCGCGACATCACGCACAACGTGGAAGAGGGTCTCATCGAGATGTACAAGAAGCTGCGGCCGGGCGACCCGCCGACGCTCGAGAATGCCCGCTCGCTCATCAACTCGCTGTTCTTCAACGCGCGGCGCTACGACCTGGGCCGCGTCGGCCGCTACAAGCTGAACCGCAAGCTGGGCATCGAGACGCCGCAGGAGACCACCATCCTGGTGAAGGAGGACCTGGTCAAGATCGTGGAGCGGCTGGTGGAGCTGAATAACAGCCAAATCCAGCCCGACGACATCGATCATCTAGGCAACCGCCGGGTGCGCGCCGTGGGCGAGCTCATTCAGAACCAGTTCCGCGTGGGTCTGCTGAGGATGGAGCGCGTGGTCAAGGAGCGCATGACCATCCAGGATCCCGATTCGGTGACGCCGAGCGTGCTCATCAACATCCGCCCGGTGGTGGCGGCGATGAAGGAGTTCTTCGGTGGCAGCCAGCTGTCCCAGTTCATGGACCAGACCAACCCGCTGGCCGAGCTGGCTCACAAGCGCCGGCTCAGCGCCATGGGTCCCGGCGGCCTGTCACGCGAGCGCGCCGGATTCGACGTGCGCGACGTTCACCACTCGCACTATGGACGGGTGTGCCCCATCGAGACGCCCGAGGGCCCGAACATCGGCCTGATCGGATCGCTGGCCACCTACGCCAAGATCAACGAGTTCGGCTTCATCGAAACGCCGTATCGCAAGGTGCAGCAGCCGGATGGCGCCGGAGACGGGAAGAAGCCGGCCCCGCGCCCGGTCGTGTCCAGTGAGATCGAGTACCTCTCCGCGGACGAGGAGGAGAAGTACGTCATCGCCCAGGCGAACGCCCGTCTGTCGGACAAGGGTGAGTTCATGGACGAGCGTGTTTCCGCCCGACTCGGCGGCCACTTCGTGGAGCAGCCGGTCACGCGCGTGCAGTACATGGACGTCTCGCCCAAGCAGATCGTGTCGGTGCCGACGGCGCTGATTCCGTTCCTGGAGCACGACGACGCCAACCGCGCGTTGATGGGCTCCAACATGCAGCGCCAGGCTGTGCCGCTGCTCGCGCCCGAGGCGCCACTCGTGGGCACCGGCGTGGAGCGCCAGGCAGCGCTCGACTCCGGCCAGGTGGTCGTCTGCCAGGAAGCGGGCGAGGTCATGTCCGTCACCGCCCGCGAGATCGTGATCCAGAACGACGGCCAGCAGCGGTCGTACCGGCTGCGCAAGTTCGAACGATCTAACAACGGAACCTGCATCAACCAGCGGCCGATTGTGAAGCGGGGCGACTTCGTGCAGGTTGGCCAGGCGCTGGCCGACAGCTCCTCGACCGACCACGGCGAGCTGGCGCTGGGTCAGAACATCCTGGTGGCCTTCATGTTCTGGGACGGCGGCAATTTCGAGGACGCGATCCTCATCAGCGAGCGGGTCGTGCGCGAGGACCTGTTCACCTCTATTCATATTGAAAAGCACGAGACCGAGGCGCGTGACACCAAGCTCGGCCCGGAGGAGATCACCCGCGACATCCCGAACGTGGGCGAGGAAGGGCTGAAGAACCTCGACGAGCGCGGCATCGTCTACGTGGGCGCCGAGGTGGGGCCGGGCGACATCCTGGTGGGCAAGATCACCCCCAAGGGCGAGACAGAGCTCACCGCGGAAGAGCGCCTGCTGCGAGCCATCTTCGGCGAGAAAGCCCGCGAGGTGAAGGACAGCTCGCTGCGCGTCCCGCATGGCGAGTCGGGCAAGGTCGTGGAAGTGAAGGTCTTCTCGCGCGAGAACAACGACGAGCTCCCGCCGGGCGTGAACCAGCTGGTGCGGGTGAGCATCGCCCAGAAGCGCAAGATCTCTGAAGGCGACAAGATGGCCGGCCGCCACGGCAACAAGGGCGTCATCTCCAAGGTCGTGCCAATTGAGGACATGCCCTACCTGGCCGACGGTACGCCGGTGGACATCATCCTCAACCCGCTGGGCGCGCCTTCGCGCATGAACCTGGGCCAGGTGCTGGAGACGCATCTCGGCTGGGCCGCCAAGAAGATGGGCGTGCGTTTCGCCACGCCGGTGTTCGACAGCCTGTCCGAGGAGCGCATCGAGGAGCTGCTGGAGCAGACGGGTTTGCCGGCCAACGGCAAGACCATCCTGTACGACGGCCGAACGGGTGATCCTTTCGATCGCGAAGTGGCCGTGGGCTACATCTACATGTTGAAGCTCATCCACCTGGTCGAGGACAAGATCCACGCGCGTTCGACCGGCCCGTACTCGCTGATCACGCAGCAGCCGCTGGGTGGCAAGGCGCAGTTCGGCGGCCAGCGCTTCGGCGAGATGGAGGTGTGGGCGCTCGAGGCCTACGGCGCGGCGCACACCCTGCAGGAGATCCTGACGGTCAAGTCGGACGACGTCGTCGGCCGTGTCAAGACCTACGAATCGATCG
>JAJPGV010000046.1 GCA_021325635.1 Chloroflexota bacterium | reverse complement strand
GTCTAGGGTCTAGGGTCTAGGGTCTAGGGTCTAGGGTCTAGGGTCTAGGGTCTAGGGTCTAGGGTCTAGGGTCTAGGGTCTAGGGTCTAGGGTCTCACTGGGCTAAGCTTTGGCAGGATGTTCGGCCTGGCAGGTAGGGCGCGATAGATGTACAAGATGGGCTGGTCGTCGGCGCGGTTCGTCATCGCGAATCGGGCGGGTCAGTGCCAGGAATGCGCCTGCCGGTACCGGCCGGGTGAAGCGATCATCCTCGCTCACGACGCTGCCTACCATACCGACTGCTATCGTACTCGTGGCGCACTCGAGGTCCGGCCCTATGAGGACGAGCAGCCGGCAGCGTTGGACCGTCTGCTGGCGGTCATCCAGGCCGAGGAGCTGGTCGCAGCGGCGGGCAACAGCCGGCGATAGCTGAGCCGCCGAGTCCAACTCCACCGGGCCCGCGGGCCACAAGTCCCGCTGGCGTCGGATCGACCTTCGGACCGTCCGACCCATGGCGGATGCGCGAGAATAGCCCAATGCCTGATGATCTCGTTTCTCGCCTTTCGAAAGTCGATTGCTGCGCCGTGTCCGACGCCATGGACAAGCTTGGGCTCACCGGCGTAGCCCTGGGTCTGACTCCGCTGTGGCAATGTCCGCGCATCGCCGGGAGGGTGGTGACGGTGAAGCTGAAGCCGGCCGGACAGGGCGAGCCATCGCACCGCCACCTCGGCACGGCCGCGGTCGAAGCCGCCGGCTCGGACGACGTTATCGTCGTGGACCACGGAGCTCGAACGCACGTCGCCGGCTGGGGCGGCATCCTCTCGCTGGGCGCGAAAGCGCGCGGGGTGGCCGGCGTTATCGTCGATGGCGCCTGCCGCGATGTAGACGAGGCTCGCGATCTGGGCTTTCCCGTGTATGCGCGAGCCGGGGTTCCGGTCACCGCGCGCGGGCGCATCGTGGAGGAGTCGTTCAACGAGCCGGTCACGATCTGCGGCATCGGCGTGGCGCCGGGGGATCTGGCGATCGCGGACTGGAGCGGCGTCGCCTTCATCCCCGCGGCCCAAGCCGAGCAGGTGATCGCGGCGGCCGAGGAGATTGTGCGGCGTGAGGCGGCGATGGCCGCGGACGTACGGGCCGGCAAGTCGGTCATCGAGGTGATGGGCACCAACTACGAGCAGATGCTGCGGGGCTGAGATGCAGGAGGGCGGCCGGATCATTGCTGAGTCCGGCCGCCCTGCCCGATGAGCATTCGAGGCAACTAGGGGGTGAGGCTGCCTCTCGGTGTCTGCAACGGATGAAGGCGCCGTTTTGGGATGGGTGCAGTTCGAATCTTGTCAATCCTGGGCTCCAGGACCTAACATCCACGAAGGCTCATAACGGACACTAGCTGCGCTGCTCCGGAGACGGTCGAGGCGCGGTAGCGGAGGCACTTTGGCACAACTGCAGCTCAAAGCGGCGTTTTCCCCGAACCCGCGCATCCAGCCATTGGTCGATGGGGAGGTGCGGATTCCGGGGGTCGAGATCGAATGGACGTTCGGCAATCCGGGCAATCTGCATCTCATGCACATGACGGACAACGCCTTCGACGTGTTCGAGTTCTCGATCTCCAACTTCAGCATCACCAGACAGCAGCCGGCGCAGCGGGAGCGCTTGCGCTGGGCGGCCATCCCCATCTTCCTGTCGAAGGCCTTCATGTGGCGGCGCATCGCCGTGAACGTCCAGGCCGGCATCGGATCGCTGGCCGACCTGAAGGGCAAGCGGGTGGGCGTGCCCGATTTCCAGATGACGGCTGCCGTGTGGATGCGCATCGTCATGCGTGAGCTGTACGGCATCCAGGCCCAGGACGTCGATTGGTTCAACGGCCGCACGGCGGAGCAGAGCCATGGGGAGGGCGTCCACGAGGCGCTGGCGTCCGGTATTCGCCTGCGCCAGGCAACGAGCCTGGGGCAGCTCTCGCGAATGCTGCAGAGCGGCGAGCTGGACGCCGCCTACGGAGCCGAGCAGAACGTCGAGGTCGAGGACCATCCCAACATCCGCCCACTCTTCGGGAAGGGGGACTTCCCGCGAGTCGTTGGCGAATTCCGGCAGAAGACGGGCGCGACGCCCACAAACCACACGGTGGTGGTGCAGCAGGCGCTGATCGACCGTCATCCCGAGCTGGCAATGGACCTGTACAACGCCTTCGAGCAATCGAAACAGCGGGCCTACGAACGGGCGCGGCAGGCCGCGCCAGCCTACTTCCTGTTTCCGGACCAGCCGTTCGCGCGGCAGGGCCAGATCTTCGGCGACGATCCCTTTCCCAGCGGAGTGTCGGCCAATCGGGCGATGCTGGAGCTGCTGTTCAGCTGTTCCGTGGCCGAGGGCCTGCTGCCGTCAAAGCCTGAGCCCGCCTCATTGTTCCACGAGTCGACCCGGGCGACCTGATCCTCATGGTCGAGGTTGGCGTCGATATCGGTGGCACGTTCACCGACCTGGCGGTCTACGACCCTTCGTCCGGTCAGATGCGCTTCGGGAAGGTCCTGACCACCCCACGCGATCCGTCTGCCGGGGTAAGCCACGCGCTCGACGCTTTTGAGGTCGACGTGGCCGGTGCGGCGGTCTTCGTGCACGGCACCACGCTGGCGATCAATACCGTCATCGAGCGCACAGGAGCCAGGACCGCGCTGATCACCACGCGCGGCTTTCGCGACGTGCTGGAGATTGGCCGCGGCAACCGGCCGCAGAGCTACAACATCTACTTCAAGCGTCTCGACCCGCTGGTTCCAAGGGAGCTGCGCTTGGAGCTCACCGAGCGCATGAGCGCCCAGGGCGAGCCCCTGACCGCGCCCCGGCTCGACGAGCTGGATGCAATTGTGACGGAGCTGGATCGGCGCGAGGTTGAGGCGGTGGCGATCTGCTTCATCAACTCCTACCGCAACCCGGCCCATGAGATCGAGGTCGCCGCGGCGCTGCGGGCCCGCTGGCCGCGCGGTGTCGTGACCGCCTCGCACGAGCTGTCGCGCGAATTCCGGGAATTCGAGCGGACGTCGACGACGGTGGTGAACGCCTACGTGGCGCCAAAGCTGCAGAGCTACCTGACAGGCATCGAACAGGTGCTCGAAACCCGACGCTTCAGCGGGCCGTTCTACGTGGTGGAGTCGAACGCGGGAATCTCCACCGCCGCTAACGCCAAGCAGCGGGCCTGTTTCCTGATGGAATCCGGACCGGTGGCGGGCGTCATCGGCAGCGCCCGCATCGGCGACTTGCTGAACTGTCGCAACCTCGTGGCCTTCGACATGGGCGGCACCACCGCCAAGACCTGCCTGGTCGTGGATGGTGTTCCCCCCACGACCGAGGACTACTACATTGGCGGCTATGGCCAGGGATACGTGCTCCAGGTGCCCGTGCTGGACATGGTCGAGGTGGGTGCCGGGGGCGGCAGCGTGGCCTGGAGCGATGAGGTAGGAGGCATCCACGTCGGGCCGCGCAGCGCAGGGGCGGCTCCCGGGCCGGTGTGCTATGGAGCGGGTGGCGCCGAGCCCACGGTGACCGACGCCAACCTGCTGCTGGGCAGGCTCAACCAGGATTATTTCGCGGACGGCCGCATGCGCTTGAACCGCGACGCGGCAGAGCGGGCATTCGAGCACCATCTGGCCGGCCGGTTCCATATGAGCGTTACCGAGATGGCCGCCGGAATCGTGGACCTGGCCAATCTCACCATGGCCGAAGCGGTTCGGCTGGTGACGATCCGCCGGGGCCTGGACCCACGGGACTTTGCGCTCGTGGCCTACGGTGGCGGGGGTCCGCTGCACGCCTCGGCCATCGCCCGCGACCTGTCCATCCCGACCGTCATCATCCCGCCCACGCCGGGGAACTTCAGCGCCATCGGCATGCTGCTGATGGACCTGCGCCGCGACTCGACCGAGATGATCCTGCGGCCACTGCGGCCGGATACGTTGATTGAAACCGAAGCGGTCTTCCAGCGCTTGCAAGCTGACGCCGAGCGCACGATCCGTGAAGAGCAGCCGCGAGGCGTCGGCGAGGTCGTCTTCCAACGCTTCGCGGATATGCGCTATCGCGGGCAGCAGACCACGGTCAAGGTTCCGTTGGGGCCGCGACTGGAGCTGGACGACGTGCAGCAGCGCTTCGAGCGGGCTTACGAGCAGCGCTATGGCCACGCCGCACGGGACCTGCCGGCGGAGCTCGTCAGCGTACGGCTGGCGGCGCACGGCATCCGATCGCGGGCTACGCTGTCGATGATGACGCCGGCTGCCAACGGGCATCGAGCCGAGCCGAGTTGGCGGGAGGTGTATTTCAAGCAGGCATCAGGCTGGCTGCGCTGTCCGGTATGGCGCCGCCAGGCGCTGCTGCCCGGCCTCCGTCTGGAAGGTCCCGCGGTCATCGAGGAACCGTCTTCGACCACCATCCTGGAGCCGGGCGACGAGCTGGAGGTCAACGACCACGGCCACCTGATGATTCACGTTGGAGAGCAAGCATGAGCGTTGCCGCTGAGACCCTGGTCGATCCCATTACCGTGGAGGTCGTTCGGCACACCATCACCGCCATCGCCGACGACATGGAGGTGAACCTGACCCGGACCGCCTTCAGCCCCATCGTGTATGAGTCGAAGGACTTCTGCGCGGCGCTGCTGGATGCCGAGGGGCAGATGATCGGACAGGCGATGGGCAGCCTTCCGGTCTTCCTGTGCGACCTGGGCTACGCCATTCAGGACATCGTGAACGTCTACGGGCTGGACGGCATCGAGCCGGGGGACATGTTCGCTTCGAACGATCCCAACGTCTTCGGCCAACACCTGAACAACGTGGTCGTCACTCTGCCCATCTTCTGGCAGGACCGGGTCATCGCCTTTGCCGCCGTGCGTGCGCACTGGCTTGACATCGGTGGCCGCGATCCGGGCGGCTGGAACGCGGATACCACCGAGATCTACCAGGAGGGTCTGCAGATCCCGACGTTGAAGCTGTACCGCCGCGGCGAGCTCAACGACGAGCTGCTCCGTCTCATCTCGCTCAACATCCGCCGGCCGGAGCAGGTGATGGGTGACCTGCGGGCGCAGGTGGCTGCCTGCCATCTGGGGGCGCGCCGCTTCCTGGACCTGGTTTCCAAGTTCGGGCGGGAAACTGTGTTCGAGAGCATCCGCATCATCTGGGACCAGTCCGAAGAGCGCGTGCGCCGCGCAATCTCGGAGATCCCCGATGGCGTCTACACGGCCGAATCGCTGCTGGACGACGACGGTGTGCGCCGCGACGTGCCGATCCCGCTGAAGGTGCACGTTATCGTCGCCGGCACGCAGGTCACCGTGGACTTCAGCGACGTCCCGGAGCAGACGCCAGGCCCATTGAACACCAGGCCGGCCGCGGCGATGGCCGTGGCGCGTATTGCTGTCAAGATGATTGCCGCGCCGTTGGAGATCGCCAACGAGGGAGGATTCCGGCCCATCGACATCATTCTGCCCGAGGGCAAGATGCTCAGCGCCAAGCGGCCGGCGCCGGTGGCACAGTGGAGCCCCGCGCTGGCAACGCTCATCGATACCGTGCTTGCAGCCTTGAGCCAAGCCATCCCGGATCGCATCCCCGCCGGCAGCCGGAACGACGTGGGCGGCGTGAAGGTGTACTCCGAGCCCGGCAGCGCCAGGTCCTGGTATCACTCTCATTCCTGTACCGGGGGATGGGGCGCACTGCCCTTCCGTGACGGCGTGTGCGGCATGAAGTCGCTGAACCACGGCGACTCCAAGATCCTGCCGGCGGAAGTGGCCGAGGCAGGGGCGCCGGTACTGATCGAGGAGGAGGCGCTGCTGCCGGACTCGGGCGGCGCGGGCAAGTTCCGCGGAGGCCTGGGGACGGGCCGCACCTTCCGTGTGCTGGAAGACGGCATTGGGGCGTTTTCCATGCACCGCTCGAAGTGTCCGCCGTGGGGTCTGTACGGCGGACAGCCGGGCAAGCCGGACATGTTCTTCTTCGACGTGCCCGGCAGAGAGCCGTTCAACGCTTCGAAGATCGAAAATGTGCCGCTGCCGCGCGGCTCGCGGGTGCGTATGGAGACGGCCGGTGGAGGCGGCTGGGGCGACGCGCGCCAGCGCGATCCGGCGCTCGTAGCCGAGGACGTGCGCCAAGGCTACGTCTCCGTCGAGGAAGCGCGCCGGACCTACGCTTGCGTGGTGTCTGAGGAAGGCCAGCTCGACGTCGAAGCCACGAAATCCCTGCGCGCTCTACCCTGACCCCTAAACCCCTGACCCCTGACCCCTCTGGCCTTATTTATCCAGCCAGGCGTGATCCAGCCCACCGCCTGACCAGATAAGGCTCTGATTGGCGTCCGTGACGAAGTCTTTCACGTAGTCGCGGAAGGCGTAGAAGCGCGGCACGAAGATGCCCATGCCCTGCGGGAGGTCGTCGTGCTCGTGAATGAGGATCTGCTTGAGCAGCGCCTTCTGCTTGGCCGTGTCCAGCTCCCGCTGCAGGTCGTGGAGCTCGGTATCCACGTCCTTGTTGCAGTAGCCGGCGTAGTTGTTGATGCGCTGGCGCGGACTTTCGCAAAGCAGCTCGGCATAGGTGGTGTAGCCATCCTCATGATAGTTGCTGCCCATCATGTCGAAGGTGAACTGTCCCTTCTGAATCAGGTCGCGCTGGCTGGCGAACTCTAGGGAGCGGATGGTGATGTTCAGGCCGATGTTCTTGAGTTGCGACTGGATGGTGGCGGCTATCGTGCGGACGTCGGAGGCGTTCTCGACGACCATCTCAATGGGCTGTCCGTTGTAGCCCGATTCCGCCAGCGCGGCTTTGGCCTTGGCCGGATCGTAGGAGAACGAGGGCACTCCCGGTATGTACCAGGTGTTGTCCGGCGGATACTTCTGGTCGGCCAGCTCGCCGAAGCCGGAGTATGCGGCGTCCAGGATCTCCTTCATGTTGACCCCATAGGCCACCGCTTCGCGGAGCTTGGGGTTGTTGAACGGCGGATCGGCCCAGTTGAACACCAGCCGGCGGTAGCCGGCATCCCTGGCCTCGGTTACGCCGATCCCCGAGAGCTTGCCGTCCTTGATCTCCTTCACCCACTCGTAGGGCGCTCGCTCCACGACGTCGACGTCGCCCGAGCGCAGCGCCGTGAAGGCTACCGAGGAGTCCTCGATTGGCCGAATCACCAGTTTGTCGACGTGGGCCTTGCTGCCCCAGTAGTCGGCGAAGCGCTGCATCACCAGCTGCTGCTTGGGCTGCCAGGAGACGTAGGAGAACGGCCCGGTGCCGGGCGGAAAGCCGGCGGGCTTGTCAACGCCTGGCTGAAGTGACCCATCCGGTATCACCGAAAACGACTGAATGGAAGTCAGCGAGGGCAGGAAGGAGGAGCTGACCTCCTTCAGGTTGACCTGAAGGGTGTACTTATCGACGGCCTGCACCCCGCTGACCAGAGCTAACAGGTCATAGCCGCGCGCTCCGTTCTTGCGGTCCATGGTGTAGTCCATGGCGAACTTGGCATCGGCAGCCGTCATCTCCTGGCCGTTGTGGAACTTGACCCCCTGGCGCAGCGAGAAGGTGTAGATCTTGCCGTCGTCGGAGACCTTCCATGATTCCGCCAGCAGCGGCTCAACGTCGCCATGCTCGTCGAGGCTGAGCAGGGGCTCGTACATGAGCCTCCGCACTACCTGGTCGGTGGAGATGGTCTTGACCAGGGGATTCGTGACCTGGATGTCTTTGGACATAGCCAGCGTCAGCGTGCCGCCATTCTTCGGTGTGCCCGAAGCGCTGGCGCCGGAAGCCGGCTTGGCCTGGCCTGCCGTGCTGGGAGAGGCCGCTGCCTGGCCCGGAGAACCGCCGCCGCAGGCTGCGAGTGCCAGGACCAATCCGATAGCCACCGAAGGAATGCTGGCTGCGCGCTTAGCCCTCATGATGCTCCTCTTCTCCTCGCCCGACGGCGCTAGCTGGCGATCAGTCCCTTGACGAAGGGGATGACCTCGTCCTTGATGCGAACGTACTGCTCTTTGGAGTTCTCTTCGTACTCCACGCCGGGTTTGGGGATGACGTAGTCCGAGAGTCCCGCCGTGGAAGCGTCGGTCCTCAGGCTGGGATAGCGGTTGGCCTGGATGGCCTGCTCCTGCCCTTCCTTGGAAAGCAGCCAGTTCAGATACACCTTGGTGGCATTGGGATGCGGAGCACGGTTCATAACCGCCACGCTGCTGAAGCTGGCGGATGCATAAGACAGCTCCTTGAGCTTCTCCGCCGGGACGAAATCGATGCCAACGCCCTTTGCCTTCAGGTCCACGGCCGTGTAGTCGCCGCCGGATACGGACATGGCGTACTGTCCACGCGCCACCCAATCGAGCAGCTGGCGGTCGTCCTTGGTGATGACCACGCCCTGCGCGAACAGCTGCTTCATGAAGTCCTTACCCAGGCTGGGGGTGGTGTACCAGAAGGTGGCAGCTGCCAAGCCCGAGCCGGCTACGGTGGGATCCAGCATCGCCAGCTTGCCCTTCCACTTGGGGTCCAGGACGTCTTTCCAGCTCGTGAACTTGGCAGCCTCGGCGCCGCTGGCGGTGTTGAATACCAGAGGAATATGCACGCCCGCCGCGTATATCAGGTTGTACTTGCCTGCCTCGTCGGCGAAGTCGTACTTTCCGCCCCGCCACTTGGAGGGGTCCGAATCATCCGGCCCTACCAGAAAGGGGGCAACAGGGTCGATGGCGCCGGAGGGCACGAGGTCCGCCAGAATGGTGGTGGTGCCATGGACGATAGCGTCCACGGTGTACTGACCGGCGGCGCGAGCGGTGTTCAGCTTGGCAGAGACTTCCGATCCGCTCGCGCCGGTGTAATCGATCTGGATGTCGGGAAACTTCTGCTTGAATCCCTGGGTCAGCGCCTCGGCGGCCGGTCCGCCCTGCCCGACGATGACGACTTTGCCCTCCTTTTTGGCGGCCGCCACAACCTGATCCCATGCCTGCGCCCCGCCACTGGGCGCGGCCTGGGGCTTGGCGGAGGTTGCGCCGGAGGGAGACTGCGAAGGCTGATTTGCCGGCGATCCCGTCTGTCCACAGCCCGCCAGCGCCGCCGCGATCAGCGTCCCCACCGCCATTCGCACCGCTTGGGTCATGTTCACTCCCATACGCGCCTCCTCAGAAGATCCCCCGAGTAATCCACCGATACTACCGACATGGCGCTATCTCTGTTGCGCCGAAAGCGCGCTGCGTCGAGACGCACGTTTGCTTTTTGTTTAGGTGCTTGTCACCGGTCGTTCATCTTGCCCCGCGTATCGTGATGCTCGGCTGGAGCCTCTGTGGGGAGAAGGGGGCTGGTTAGAACGACCGTGTCACAGGAGACCTTCCGTAGTGGAGACCCCACAGCGCTTCTCAGCTGTCATCTTCGGAACGCCACAAGATCTCGATCAGGCCATTTGCTTTGGCAAGGACACGACCGTGAGGCAGCTGCGCGCCAGCGGTTGGGAGCTGAGGCTGGAGCCCGCTCTCAGCTTCGATGGCTACATCGTTACCGCCTCTCGAATCCCCGCGGTTCGCGCTGATCCGCCTTCCGACAGGGACGCACAGGCCCTGGCCTAGGGAGCGGCCGCTCCCGTCCCGGAGAAACGGATTTGCCGGCATGGCGGCGGCTTTGGTGAGCGTCCTCGGACCATGTGCGGCGCGCTGCCGGCGGTCGGTAGGATGGAGTATCCTCCGCGTGGCTCAGCCGATAGGGTGCGTCACGTCCGGATGCCAGGCGTGGCGCCACGTCTTGGGCAAACAGCTGCAGCGAGCGTGCAACCTTGCTGGGTTCGGCCAGAGGCATGCCGGCGAAGAGCATGAGCACGCCGAACCCGTCGCACGCATCGTAGTACTCTCTGATCTGCTCGTAGACGGTGTCCGGAGAGCCGACCCAGTAGTAGCCGGTATCCACCAGGTAGTCGAACGTCAGGTCGTCGAGCGTGCCTCCCGGGGGGATTCTCTTCATGAGGTGCGCCGGATCGACGGTGCTCAGCTTGTAGGTAAGACCCTCGCGGACTTGATCGCGGGCCTGGCCGTCGGTCTCCGCGACCCAGATCACGTGGGCAACGTGGAAGGCCTTACGCGATAAGGGCTGGCCGGCCGCCCTGGCGGTTCGAAGGTAGAGCTCGCCCCATTCTCGAAGCTCCTCGGCGGGGTCGCTGCCGCGGCCGAAGAGGGGGATGAACCCATGTCGGGCCGCCAGCTCGATGGTGTCGGCCGAGCCGGAACAGCCGGCGGCGATGGGCGGATGCGGCTGCTGGAAGGGCCGGGGGGTAACGTTCACATCGCGGCCGTGCCAGTAGCGCCCCTCGAAGTCGAACGGCTCCTCCGACGTCCAGCATTTGAGGATGATCTCGATCGATTCGTGCACCATGGCGCGCGTATCCTGGTGGCTCGCTTCGATGCCGCGCATGCGCATCTGCTCGTGTGATACCAGGTGTGTTCCGCCGTAGCCGAAGGTGTAGCGGCCGCGGGTGACGTTGTCGCACATGTTCGCTTCCTGCACCACGTCGACGGGATGGTGCAGCGGCAGCTGGCGAATCCCGCTGCCGAAGCGTATGTGCTTGGTCAGCGGCGCAGCCTTGCACATCAACATATGCGCGTGGGTAACGGTGTTTGGGCGCACCTGGTTGGTCTCGGCGATCCAGGCCTCCTTGAAGCCGAGCTCGTCGGCCAGGATGATCTCGTCGAGGTCGTCCTGATAGGCGTCGGCAGTGCGAGCGTGGCGCCGCACGCCCGACTCCGAGAATATGGCGAAGTCCAAGACTGCTGTCTCCTATGAACGGCCGCTTGGGTGGACGGCTATTTCAGGAATTCCTTTGCCAGGGCCAGGGCCTTGAGCGTTTTTGAATAGTCCACCTCGTTGCTGGCCTTGGCCACGTAATTCTTCTTGGGGTCCAAGGCGATGACTGAGTTTACGGCAGCCACGTCCAGCCGCCGTGAATTGTGGCCGGTCAGCTGCGCGTACAACGCCTGGCCTTCCTGACTGAGGACCCAGTTGATGAGCACCTTGGCGGCGTTGGGGTGCGGCGCCCCGTTGAGGAGTGCCACTCCGCCCGAGCTGGAGCTGATGCCCGCAGCAGCCGGGTCGTCGTCCGCCAACGGCTTCACGTGCTTGAAATCGATGCCCTGGGTGTTGAACAGCCCGAGGATGTTCCAGTCGAGCGTGATGGCAACCGGGTATTGGCCGCGGACGACCCACTCCGCGAGCTGGCGCCTGTCGCTGGTCAACACCGGCTGCTGGTCCTGCAGCAATGCGCGCAGCTTGTCCTCGCCCTTCTGCTCCATGATGTCCGCGGCGCGGCCCGAGCCTTTGCCAGGCACACGCGGATCCTGCCAGGCGACCTTGCCCTTCCACTGCGGTTCCCACAGCTGGTCGAGCTTATTGAGCTGGCTCTCGGGAGCGATGTTGCGGTTGACATAGGCGGTCCAGTCGATCTCGGCAGTGAAGGCGTAGACGAGCGACTTCTCGGAATCCGCCCAGCCGGCATCGAAGCCCTTCACCCACTTGCTGTCGTCCATGACTTCAGGCAGGACGATGGCTGGTCGCAGTGGCTCGAGCGCCTGCTCCGGCTTGAGGCCATTGAAGCCGAGTGAGGGGCTGTGCACCATGACGTCCCAGCTGTAAATCCCCGCCCGCCGTTCCGTTTGGATCTTGGGCAGCAGATCTCCCTGGCCGTTCCCAACGTTGAGCTTGACGGTGATGCCGTACTTCTTCTGAAACGCGTCGAAGAACTGCCGCAGCTCGTCGCCGGGAGGCGTGAGCACCGCCACCGTGCCTTCTGCCTTCGCCGCCGCGACCAGCTTTTCCCAGTCGGCAGGCGTGGCAGAAGCCGGCTGGCTGCCAGCGCCGGCACCGCTGGCAGGGGTAGCCGCGCTCCCCGCCGATGCAGTGCTCGGGCTCGCCGCTCCACCCGCGTTGTTGCCGCCACAGCCGGCCAGCATGGCAGCCAGGGTGAGCCCACAAAGCGCTTCGAATAGCCGGACAGGTCTGGGTAATGTCATCTGGGACCTCCGCCGCAAACGCTGATTTGGTGGCAGATTGTACATTGCCGACGTTTGCTTGCAGCGGGCTTGACGAGTGCTATCCCGGATCAGGCGCGCTGGAGGTAGGTCTCGATCTCCCACAGGCTGATGTGATTGCGGTAGGCCGCCCACTCCTGCTCCTTTGCCGCCAGGAAACGCTCGTAGATCGACTGGCCCAGGGCCGAGCGGACGACCGGATCCCAGGCCAGCTCCTCGATAGCTTCGCCAAGCGTCTGTGGCAGGGGATCAGCCACGGCCTCGCCGGAGTCGTCGCCATTCGGGCCGGGCCGCTCTTCCATCGGCTCGGGCAGCTCCAGGTTGCCGGCAATGCCTTCGAGGCCGGCTTTGAGGGCTCCGGCCAGGGCAAGGTAGGGATTGCAGCTCGGATCCGCGGCCCGAAGCTCCACGCTCATCTGCTCGGACCCGGCGCCCAGCTCAGGGACGCGGATCAGCGCGCCGCGATTGATGCGGGCCCAGTCGATGAGCGCCGGAGCCTCGCCCCCGCCAGTTAACCGTTTGTAGGAGTTGACCAGCGGCGCCATCAGCGCACACATGCCGCGAGCATGAGCGAGCTGTCCGGCGACAAAGGCTCTCCCCACGGGTGAGAGATGGTAGGTCCCCTCGGGGTCGTAGAAGGCATCGCGATCGGTCGCGACGTCGTACAGCGCTTGCTGCAGGTGCAGGCCTGATCCGCTCAAGCCGGCCAGTGGCTTGGGCATGAACGTGGCCAGCAGCTGCTCGCGCTGACCATACGCTCGGAGAGCGATCTTCAGCGTGGCGATGGCGTCGGCCGCACGCAGCGCATCATGTTCGGCGAGGTCGATCTCGTGCTGTCCTGGGGCGACTTCGTGGTGGGTAGCCGAGACGTTGAAGCCACAGTGCTCGAGCGTTCTCGCCACCTCCTGGCACAGACGCATCGGTCGTTCGGTTGGCATGCTGTAGTAGCTCTCGGTGTCGGATGGCTCCAGTCCGCGTGCGAGCTCCAACGGCATCGACCGTTCGTCGAGGAACAGGAAGAACTCGAACTCGGCCGAGACACGGTAGTCGAAGCCGGCTTCCCGCGCTTCGGCCAGCACACGCCGCAGGGCTTGGCGCGGATCGCCCAGGAACGGCTGCCCTCCGGGCAAACCCAGGTCGCAGATGAAGCGTGCGGCCGGTGGAGCCTCCCAGGGGAACAGCGCCAGGCTGGTAGGGTCGGGCCGCAGATAGAGATCGCTTTCCGCTACTCTGGCCCAGCCTTCAACCGAAGAGCCGTCGAACCACACGCCCTCTTCGAACGCACGCTCCAAGCGGGACGTCGGGATCGTCACTCCCTTGACCGCACCGAGAATGTCGGTGAACTGCAGATAGGCGAAATTGGCCCCGGCCTCGCGAACTCGGGCGATCGCCGCCTCGGTGGGTGTCATCGACAGCTTGTCCGTGGCGCCGTTTGTTGTGCCGAGAGATCCGTGGGAACGTGCATTGAGGCTACCTCCATATGACCGCCAGCTGAGCTAGGAAGCCGATGATGACCACGATAATGAGCACCAGCGCAACGGCGCCCGCTATCTTGAGCGCGGGCGGCAATTCCCGCATTCGGTGCCGGTCTTGGGGCCAGGAATACAGGTGTGGGTCGAGGCTTCGCCAGCGTTTCAGGTCGCGCTCGAATTCGGCCGCCGATTGGTATCGCTGAGCGGGATCGCGTCGTGTGGCCTTGGCCACGATCTGGCCCAGCGCTGCCGGCAGCCGTCCGTTGGCGCTCTGCAGGCTGGGCGTCTCGCTGGCCACGTGCTGGCTCATGATTGCCAGCGGGTTGTCGCCTTCATAGGGCACGCGGCCGGTTAACAGCTCGAACAGCATGATCCCCAGGGCATACACGTCCGTTCGCGCGTCGCCGCGTTCGCCGCGAATCTGCTCCGGAGCCATGTAATCGGGCGTTCCTGCGCTGGAGCTGAGGCGGCTCCAGGTAAGCCGCCGGGCGCCGCGCAGCAGAGCGATCCCGAAATCGAGCAGCTTGAGCTGGCCATCGGGCGTAATCAGGACGTTCTCGGGCTTCAGGTCGCGGTGCACGACGCCCTGGGAGTGGCAGGCCTGCAGGGCGCCGGCGAGCTGCCTGGCCAGCTCCACGGCCTCATCTGCGGGCAGTGGCGCCTGGGCGTGCATGTAGCTGCGCAGCGGCTCCCCTTCGACGTATTCCGTGACGATATAGGGGGTGCCGCCGTCTTCGAGGCGCCCGGTGTCGAGGACGCGCTGGATATGCGGATGCACCAGGCGGCGGCCAATCTCGATCTCGCGCTCGTAGCGGCCGAATGCGGCAGGGTCGCCGATGATACTGGCGTACGGCACCTTTAGAACGACGGTCTGCCCCGACTCGCGGTCCCTGGCCCGATAGGACTCACTCATACCGCCCTGGCCGATGCTTTCGAGGACCTCATAGCGGCCGACGGTTTGCCCCGATTGCAGTCTCAAGGCATTCTCGGCCAGATTCTAGCCCCGTGGGGCTCGGCATCCTGCACATCGATCGTCCTCACATGCGTTTCAGGGGCCTGAAGATGGTGCCCAGAATGCCAGGGCGCTGCGCGTCACCGGCCGCCGAATGGTCCACCTCGTGAACCTGTACGATTTGCACGCTGACGTTATCCCCGCACTCCCGCTGCAAACAGAGGTCGATGATGCGCCTGCAGGCATCTTCGGGGGCGTGCTGCCGGGCGACTTCGGCAAGCTCTTCCTCCGTGAGCTCGGACCACACTCCGTCGGTGCACATGACGAAGACGTCGCCGGGCATCGCCGGCTCACGAAGGAAGTCGGGGCGGAGCATGAGCTGATGCCCGATCGTCCTGGTGAGCACGTTGCGGCTGGGGTGCTGTCCGGCCATGTCGGGCTTCACGATGCGCAGCCGGACCAGGTCCGCGACCTCCGAATGGTCCTGCGTAAGCTGTTTCAGCTGTCCGTTCCTTAGGCGGTAGGCTCGGCTGTCGCCGACGTGGGCGATGTAGGCGGTGGCGCCGGCCAGGGCCATTGCTGTCAGGGTCGTGCCCATGTGACGGTATTCCAGGTGTTTCTGGCCCAGGTCGTGGACGCGCAGGTTGGCGGCTTGGACGGCGCGCTGCAGCGCGGGCTCTATGCGGCTCGAATTGGAGGGCGAATAGTACTCATCCATGAGCGTGGAGATGGCCGTGGTGCTGGCGACTTCACCCGCGTTCTGGCCACCCATCCCGTCGGCGACGGCGAAGAGCAGGCCCTTACGCTCGCGCGCGGTCGGATCGGTGGGCTGCACCGATCCGACCGCGTCCTCATTGTTAGCGCGAACGCGACCTTTGTCCGTTTGAGCGGCCGCGGTTACCAGCACTCAGCTAAAGGCCGTCACCCACGCCGAGCGCCCGAGCAGGGAATGACATCTACGTTTGGCTTGGCACGTGCAGCAGGCCGCGGCCTGTCTTCCGGCTGTTCATCAGGACGTAAGCGCCGCTGGCGATGAGCCACAGGGCGGCGATTCCTATCGCCATCAGGGACTCCGTCTGCGAATCGCCACCACCGACGAAGCCGAGACCGAGGATGGTGAGCAGCATAGCGAGGTTGGCTATGAGCCCCAATATGGGCACGATGAGGTGCAGGAGCTTGTGCTGCTCTCGCCGCCCGGCAAAGGCGATGATCGTCCACAGGCAGGTGAGCGCGTAGAGGACGAACGTGCCGAAGTTAGAAGCCAGTGTGATGCCGGTCAGGTTCACGACCGAGACGGTCCCAACGGCGCCGATGACGGCGGAGACCGCCGCCATGGCCCACACCGCCACATGAGGCGTGGCGTTCTCCAGGTGCAGCAGGCCCAGGGGCTGTGGCATCTCGGCGTCCTGGGCCATGGCGTAAGTGATGCGCACGCCGGTGTTCATGGCCGATAGGGTGGTCCCAAGGATCGCCAGGGCAACGGTGATGGCGATGACGATCATCAGGCCGAAGCCGGCGCCGCCGGCGATGGAGTTGACCATCTGCACGATCATGTCGCCGATGGGTGCGCTCGAGGCCGCCGCCGCGTCCAATCCTTTGACCGCGGCGCCCTTGGCGTCCGTGCCGGTCAGCGCTTCGGACAGACCGTAGTTAGCGGCGAAGTACTCGAACAGGTAGGCGATGAGCCCCTGGATGATCAACGCCAGCAGCACCGCCCGTGGCACGTCACGCCGGGCGTTCTTGGCCTCGGCGCCGAAGGCGGTGCAGGATTCGAAGCCGACCAGGATCAGGATGGCGATCGTCGCCTGGAAGAGGACGTTCATCAGGTTGTGGGGCAGCATGACGTCGCCAGGACTGCTGAACACGAAGGTGGTGTGATCCGGATTGCCGGTGCGGTAGATGATGGCGATGACGGCGAACACCGCCAGGGCCGTGAGCTGAATGACGTTGATCATGAGCGCCGTCGTGGTTGAGCCATTGACGCCGCGGTAGGCAATGTAGCCTACGGCGAACGAGAAGAGGCAGGCGATGATGATCTGCGGGACCAGGTCGATGGTCACCCCAAAGGCGCCCAGGATGTAGGTAATGAGCGTGGCCATGAAGGCCACCATGACGCCGGGGTACACCCAGTAGAACAGGTGAGCGGACCAGCCGGTCGCCAGCTTGGCCAAGCGGGCCCACTTATGGTGCTTGGTCTCCTCCTTATCGATGAAGGCCTTCTCGGCAAAGTAATACGCGCTGCCGGTGCCGGCTTCGGGGTAGATCTTCGCCAGCTCGGAATACGAGATGGCGGTAAGGAAGGCCAGTATGAGGGCGAAAACGATTCCCGGCCACATGTCCATTGCGGTCGAGTCCCCGCCTGGGGTGGTCTGCGCCGTTTGAAGCTGATAGGTGATCCATAGGAAGGCCCCAGGGGCGATCAGCGCCATCGCATTGACGGTGACGCCGGTTAACCCAAGGGTCTTCTTCATCTCTGGCTGTGCTGCCATTTGCGCTAGACGAGTCTCCTTTCTGCGGTTTTCGAGCTCCTCACCTACCGTGAGGTGGGACAAGGTCCTTCAGGGGCAACACCGCACCTGCAGCCGGCTGCAACGACCGACGCTGGTCGCAGCCTTACGCTACCGGTTCTATCGGCTCCGGTCATCGGGCACAGTGAACGGACATCACGAGAGGGGTTTGTGCAGATTGCCCAAAGGGCAGCGAGGCATCAATCCCTACAAGATCCTGATGCCGGCGCGGCCCTTTGCTGATGGGATCGTGATGCTGCGCCCGTAGCGTCAGCACCATGGATATACGCGTGCGTGAAGTGGTGCGAGGATCCAAGCCTGGATGCGGCTATGTGAGGTACACGCGTGGGGGGTTTCGCCCTCTCGGGGAGGACCACCTGCTGGCGGAGCCGGACGTGCTCGAGCCCACGACGCTGCAGGGCAAGGCTATCGAGGGGTTGCGGCGGCTGGTGATTGGCGCCCGCATCCCCACCGAGCGGGAGATCCACGAGCGGGTCAACGTCCTCAAGGGACTGGCGGTATTCGCCTCGGACAACATCTCGTCCTCCGCCTATGCAACGGAGGAGATCATGCGCGTGCTGGTGCTGGCCGGAAGCGGCCTGCTGGCCCTGACCATGCCCATCACCATCGCCATCGTGATCGTGCTGGCCATCGTCGTGGCCAGCTATCAGCAGACGATCTACGCCTACCCCAACGGCGGAGGCTCGTACATCGTGGCCAGCGACAACCTGGGCTCGATGCCGGGTCTGGTGGCGGCCGGCGCGCTGCTGACGGACTACATCCTGACAGTGTCGGTCTCGATCGCCGCGGGCGTGGCCGCCCTCACGTCGATCTTCCCGGACCTGTTCGATTATCGAGTGCTGGCAGGCGTGGCCTTCGTGATCCTGCTGTGCATTGGCAACCTGCGCGGCATTCGCGAGAGCGCGACAATCTTCGCGGCCCCCACCTATGTGTATCTGTTCGCCATCTTCGGGCTGCTGGGCTACGGCCTGTTCCTGTTCATGACCGGCAATCTGCCCGTCTACCAGGCGCCTCCCGAGTGGCGCCAGGAGACCGGTGTTGAGGCGCTGGGCATCTTGCTGCTGCTGCGCGCCTTTGCATCCGGCTCAGTAGCCCTGACCGGCGTCGAGGCGGTGTCGAACGGCGTGCCGGCGTTCAAACCACCGGAGTCACGCGGCGCGCGAACCGTGCTGGTGCTCATGGGCAGCTTCTTCGGCTCCATCTTCCTGGGCATGAGCTTCCTCAGCGGTAAGCTGGGCATTCTGCCCGACCCCACGGAGCAGGAGACCGTCGTCAGCCAGCTGACGCGAACGCTTGTCGGTGACGGCACACCTTACCACTACCTGGTGCAGATCTCTACCGCGCTGCTGCTGGTGCTGGCCGCCAACACGGCCTTTGCCGACTTTCCTCGACTGTCGTCGATCCTGGCCCGAGATGGCTTCATGCCCCACCAGTTCGCCCATCGCGGAGACCGCCTGGCATTCAACTTCGGCATCGTGGTGCTGGCCATCGTGGCGGCCATCCTGATCGTTGCTTTCCAGGGCAGCGTGACCAATCTGATCCCGCTGTACACGGTGGGCGTCTTCGTCGCCTTCACGCTCAGCCAGGTGGGCATGGTCAAACACTGGTGGAAGCTGCGCATGAAGGACGCCGGGTGGAAGTGGCGCGCTGCCTTCAACGGCCTGGGCGCCATCGCTACCGGCATCGTGGCGGTGGTCGTGGGCGTGGCCAAGTTCGCCCTGGGCGCCTGGATTGTGCTGCTCATCATCCCGCTGTTCATCGCGCTCATGCGTGCCATCAGGCGGCATTACGACTACGTCGACAGCGTTACGACGGCCCCCTCCTGGCTGCCGCGGCAGATCAAGAAGATCATCATCGTGCCTGTTGCCAAGCTGGATACCGTGAGCGAGCGGACGATCGCGTTCGCCCAATCCCTGGCCCAGCCGGGTGACGAGCTGGTCGCCGTCCACGTGAGCCTGGACGTGGACAAGTCGAGCCTGGTGGAGCGCTGGACCGACCGCGAGAGCGACATCCGGCTGCTATGCATCGAGTCCCCATATCGAGCTCTGACGCGTCCGCTTCTGGCGTACATCGATCGTGTGCGTCAGGGCGCTCCCGACGCGATGATCACGGTGGTCTTGCCGGAGTTCGTGCCCAACCGTTGGTACGAGCACCTGCTGCATAACCAGAGCGCGCTGCCGCTGAAGGCTGCCCTGCTGTTTCGACCGAACACGGTCGTATGCAGCGTGCCGTACTGGCCCGAGCGTCAGACGGCGTAAGGCGGCATCCGGCCCCACCCGGATGCGATACTGGCTTCGAAGCAAGTTGTCGAGTGGACTTCGTGGGACCAATCAAGCAGCCGCTGCTGCAGCGAGAGCGATCGGTTGCCAGGAAGCTGGCGCTGGATGCCGTCTCGAGCAGCGCCATCATGGCCGGCATCAGTGGCCTCATCGGACTGATCCTTTCCCAGTGGCAAGTGGCCAACCTCTCGCTGCTGTACCTGCCGGCCATGTTGTGGCTGGCGGCATGGCGCGGACGGACGGCGGCGCTGCTTGCTTCGGTGGAAGCGTTCCTGGTCTTCGATTGGTTCTTCGTTCCGCCACATCACACGTTTGACGTAGAGCAGCCGCAGGAGTGGCTGGCGCTGACCATCTTCCTCGTGGTGGCGCTCGTGGCGGGCCAGGCATACGCGCTGCAGCGCCGCAACGCGCTGGACGCGGAAGAGCACGACCGCCATACGCAGCTTCTCTATGAGCTGAGCACACAGCTCACCGTGCCTGAAAACCTGGGCGGGCTGTTTGACCGCATGCTCAACACACTGGTGTCGGGCCTCGGGCTCAGCGGGCTGCGGCTGTGGACTCGGCGCGAAGGAGCGCGCGAGCTGGCTGGCGCTGTCGAAGTTACAGAGGACGGCATTGCCGCGCCCGTTACCGCTATCTATCGCGTGCCCTGCAAGCTGGGGGACACTGAGCTGGCGGACCTGGAGGTCTTTCAGCGGGTGGACGGGCAGCCCCTCTCGCGGGACGACGTACGAGTGCTGCAAGGGTTCGCCAACCAGCTGGCCAACGCCCTCGAGCGCCGGCGCCTGCAGAAGGAGGAGCAGCTCAACCTCGTTCTGGCTGAAGCCAATCGCGCCAAGACCAGCCTGCTCGCGGCCGTATCCCACGATTTGCGCACGCCGCTGGCGGCCATCAAAGCGTCGGCCACCAGCCTGCAATCGCGTCTTACGCTCGAGGAGTCCGTGCGCTCCGAGTTCCTGGCGGCGATTAACAACGAAGCCGACCGGCTGGATCGCCTGGTGGCCAACCTGCTCGACATGTCCCGGCTGGAGTCCGGCGCCCTGTCGCCCCGTTTGGAGTGGCACAACCTCAGCGAGATCGCGGCGGACGTCATCGATCGCCTGCAACCGGTCGCCGGAAGCCACGAGCTTGTGCTCGAAGCCGAGGATCGCGAATTCCTGAGCCAGGTCGACTACGTGCAGATCTCTCAGGTCCTCACCAACCTCGTCGACAATGCCATCCGCCATGGTGCGCCGGGCGGACCCGTCGTCGTTCACGTGTCGGACGGCCACATCTCGGTGGAGAACGCGGGCCGGCACCTGTCGGCCGATGAGCAGGCGCACGTCTTCGAGCGCTTCTATCGGGGGGAAAGCGAAGCGGCGGGAACCGGCCTAGGGCTGGCCATCGCCAAGGGCATCGTCGAAGCCCACGGCGGCTGCATACGGGTTGAGAATACCGAGCGGGGGGTTGCGATGCACGTCTGGCTCCCGGGCGCGCCGGGGGCGCCCGACTCCCAGGAGCCGGCCGTGGTGCCCGCCGGCCGGACTGCCTGAGGTGGATGCCGGCGCTGGCGTCCGTATTTTGGTAGCCGACGACGCGACCGAGATTCGAAACCTGCTGCGGCGAACACTCGTCGCCCAAGGCCACGTGGTCGAGCTTGCCGTGGACGGGCTGGAAGCGGTGGAGCGCGCGCGGTCGTGGCGGCCCGATCTCATCCTGCTGGACTTGGCTATGCCGCGGATGGGCGGCCTGACTGCTTGCCAGCAGATCCGTGAGTTCTCCGACGTGCCCATTATCGTGCTATCGGTCATGGGGGAGGAGCAGGACAAGGTGCGCGTGCTGGACGCCGGCGCCGACGACTACGTGACCAAGCCATTTGGCGTCGAGGAGCTGATGGCGCGCATCCGGGTGGCGTTGCGCCGGGCCACGGGTCCGCACGGGCCCACGCAGTTCAGCTGCGACGGCCTCGAAGTCGATCTCGAAGCCCGCCGCGTGCGGGTCAACGCGCATGACGTCCACTTGACCCCAATCGAATACGACATGCTGTCGTATTTCGTGCGCAACGCTGGGCGCGTGCTCACCCACGGCCAGCTCATCGCCCACACCTGGGGGCCGGAATACGGAGCCGAGCTGCAGTCCTTGCGATCGTTTGTGGGGCAGCTGCGCAAGAAGCTGGGAGACGACGCCGCGAGGCCGCATTTCATCATGACCGAGCCGGGCGTGGGCTATCGCTTGAGAAGCGCCGATTGGGACGGCTGAAGCGCTGATCCCGAGCTGCCCAATGGTGGCCCCCAAAAGGGCCAGAATGGCTCATCGCGCCATACTCGGCCTATCATAAGGCGAGCATGTCAACTGAGTTAGGGCACACCAAGCCCCAGCGAAACGGCAACGACGACGGCTGGGGCGACTGTATTCCGGCCGACATGGCGCCCGGTTTCTCAGGCCTCGAAGAGCGAGAGTATCGCCAGGGCTCGCGTCCCGGCGCAGGCTACATCCGGCGCGTCCGGGACCGCAAGGCGGAGTTTCGGTATCTCGGCGAAGGGTTGCTCGAGGCCACGCCCGAAGCGCTGGCGGCCCGCAGTGGTTTTGGCAAGCTGAACGCCGCCGTCAAGCGCGTGCTCATCGGCCCGCCGCTGGCGTCGTCTCAGGCGATTCACGAACGACTGACCAAGATCAAGGCGCTGGCCGTGCTCTCGTCCGATGCGCTGTCGTCGGTTGCCTATGCCACGGAAGAGACGCTGCTGGTCCTGGTGGCAGCCGGAACCGCGGCGCTGAGCTTCGGTCTGCCTATTGCCGCGGCCATCGTCGGCCTCATGATCATCGTCGGCTTTTCCTATCGCCAGACGATCAAGGCCTATCCCAAGGGCGGCGGCTCCTACATCGTCACCAAGGACAACCTGGGCACACTGCCCGGGTTATTGGCCGGCGCCTCGCTGCTCATCGATTACGTCCTGACCGTGGCGGTGAGCGTGTCGGCAGGCGTAGCCGCGATCACCTCAGCCGATCAGGACCTCCAGCCGTTCACCGTCGGGATTGGACTGTTCTTCGTGGCCTTCATCACGATTGCCAACCTGCGCGGCATACGCGAATCGGGCAATATCTTCGCCGTCCCCACGTACGTGTTCATCCTGAGCATGTACGCCATGATCGTGGTGGGCTTCTTCAAGCTGTTCACGGTGGGTATCCATCCCGTCGCCGAAGGCCAGCTCCCGCCGGCGATGGAGAGCCTGACGCTGTTCCTCATCCTGCGGGCATTCGCTTCGGGCTGCTCGGCCATGACTGGCGTCGAAGCCATCTCCGATGGTGTTCCGGCTTTCAAGGAGCCCCAGGCGCCGAACGCCAGGACCACACTGCTGTGGATGGTGGGCATCCTGGCCACCATGTTCGCCGGCATCACCCTGCTGTCCCACTTCCTGGGTATCTTGCCGGAGGATCCGTCCGTTCCCGGGTACGAGACGGTGCTGTCACTGATCGCCAAGGACGTCTTCGGCGTGGGGCCGATGTACTTCCTGATCCAGTCCGCCACTGCGCTCATCCTCATCTTGGCGGCGAATACCAGCTTCTCGGACTTCCCGCGCTTGTCCTACTTCCTGGCGCGAGATGGGTTCCTTCCTCACCAGTACGGCCATCGCGGCGAGCGGCTGGCCTACTCCACCGGCATCATCACGCTGGGTCTCTTGTCAGCCATCCTGATGTGGGTCTTCGATGCGCAGACCGATGCCCTCATTCCGCTCTATGCAGTGGGCGTATTCTCGGCCTTCACCCTGTCACAGTCGAGCATGGTCAAGCGCTGGCTTACGCGGAAGGAGCCCGGCTGGCGAACCAGCTGGGTGATCAACGCCATCGGCGCCGCCGCCACCGGGCTCGTGCTGGCCGTGATCATCGCCACCAAGTTTCTCTACGGGGCGTGGATCGTCTGTTTGCTCATTCCCGTGATCATCGCCCTGTTCCTGACTATTCACCGCCACTACAGCCGGGTGCACGAGGAGCTCGAAGGCGATCTGCCCACCAGCCCGGCTGCCGTCAAGCACACCATCATCGTGCCGGTGGCGAACCTCAACCGCGCCGCCATCCAGACGTTGGCTTATGCTCGTTCGATCTCGCCTAACGTCACGGCGGTCCACATCGCCGAGGACGAAGAGCAGGCGGAGGCGTTCCGCGAGCGCTGGGAGGCCTGGGGCGATAAGGTCCCGCTGGTGACCATCGACTCGCCCTACCGATCCGTCGTCGGCCCTCTGCTGCGCTACATCGACAACATCGATCGTGGCGAGCGCGGCGACACCATCACGGTCATCCTGCCGGAGTACGTTACGGCCCATTGGTGGGAGAACCTGCTGCATAGCCAGACGGCGCTGCGGCTGAAGGCGGCGTTGCTGTTCCGTCCCGGCACCGTGGTTACGAGCGTGCCATACCATGGGGCCCGGCATCGCCCCGCGGCGGGGATGGCGAGCTAGGCGGCGTTAACCGGGTAGAGCCAGTCCGAGTACTTGGGGCAGCGCCCGCGCACGACCTCGAAGAACAGGTCGCGCAAACGGGTGGTGAGCTCGCCCACCTGGCCGCTGCCGACCTCGCGGTGATCGACCTTGGTCACGGGGGTGATCTCTGCGCCCGTTCCGCATAAAAAACACTCGTCGGCCGTATACAGCTCGGTACGCCCGATGTGGCGAACCTCGGTCTCCACGCCGAGCTCCGCGTGCGCCAGCTCCATGACCGTCTTCCTGGTGATGCCCTCGAGGATGTCGTCGCTGTCCGAGGGTGTGACCAGCTTGCCGTCACGCACGATGAACAGGTTCTCGCTGCTGCCTTCGCCCACGTAGCCGTTGGCGTTGAGCATAATCGCCTCGTCGAAGCCATTTTCCATGGCCTCGGTGCGGGCCAGGCTGCTGTTGACATAAATACCGGTCACTTTGGCGCGCGCCGGGATCATGTTGTCCTGCACTCGGCGCCAGGAGGAGGTGCCGCAATGCATGCCGGTCGTCTTCTCCAGGTATTTACCGAAGGGCAGCGAGAAGATGAAGAAGGCATCGGTGCGGTGGATGAGCTCGGGTCCGATGACCTCGTCGGCCTTGTAGACCTGAGGGCGGATGTACACGTCCTCATGATCGTTGTTTCGCCGGCACAGCTCGGCGGTGATCTCGCACAGGCGGTCGACGCTATCCGGCAGGGTGGACCTCAGGACGCGAGCGCTGCGGTCGAGCCGCTGGAAGTGATCGTGCAGCCGGAAGATGTTCATGCGCCCGCTGCGATCGTCCCAGTAGCCCCGGATGCCCTCGAACGCTCCGGTCCCGTACAGGAACGTGTGCGTCATGATGCTGATCTTGCATTCGCCAAAGGGCCGGAAGCCGCCGTCGAAGTAGGCAATTCGAGAGGGGTCCAGAGGTGTCTCTCCGAGCAGGGATGTGGACGCATTGTATCACCGGGATGGAAGCGGCCGGTGTTATTGGTCCGAGGCGGCTATATGCGCGGCCTAGGCAGGCTGGTCAACGGCCGTGGCCTGTCAGCGCTTGTCGAGCCGGTTGATTAGGCTGGCCAGGTGGGCGGCGCCGAAGCCATTGTCGATGTTGACCACACCAACTCCGCTGCTGCAGGAGTTGAGCATGGTCAAGAGCGGCGCCACCCCGCCGAAAGCGGTGCCGTAGCCGACACTCGTGGGCACGGCGATGACCGGTACCGACACCAGCCCGCCGACGACCGCGGCAAGCGCGGCGTCCATGCCCGCGACGACGACGATGACGCGAGCGCTCTCCAGGCGCCGGCGATGGCGCAGCAGGCGCTGCAGTCCACTCACGCCCACGTCGTAGATGCGAGTCACCTTGTTGCCCATGTACGTGGCGGTCAGCGCCGCCTCCTCAGCCACCGGTTGATCGGCGGTGCCTGCGCTTACGACGACTAGGTCGCCGTGCTCCTCGGGATCGACGTCCGGCCGGACGACAGCGGCTAGCCGCGCATCGGCATGGTGGCGTGTCTGCGGCAGCGCCGCCACGAGCGCCGCCGCCGCTTCCGGCGCCAGGCGGGTGGCCAGCACGACGTCGTGCTCCATCGCCAGGCGCTGGGCGATGTCGACGATCTGCTGGGGCGTTTTGCCTTCCCCGAAGATGACTTCGGGGAAGCCGCGTCGCAGCGCTCGATGGGTGTCGAGCTTGGCGAAGCCGAGATCCTCGAACGGCAGATCTTTCAGGCGCTCGAGGGCCGGCTCCAGCGCGATCGTCCCGGCGCGAACCTGCTCGAGGAGCTGGCGAATGCTGGCTTCATTCATGCCGTCAAAGTGGCCGCCGGCTGGCGTAGCCGGTCTCCAGCGAATGCCAGTAGGCCACGCGCGGCTCGCCCAAGCGCCAGCACAGGTTCACCACCTGCCCCTCGCGCCGGCCGGGGAAATCCAGCAAGCCGATGGACAGATCCTTGACCGTGCATCCATGCTTCTCGAGCTCGACGACGCCATCCTCCAGCTGCTGGCCGAGCTCCTGGAGCTCTTGCTGCTGCGCTGCCAGCTTACTGCTCAGGCTGTGCCCATTGGACGTTCCGCGCTGGACGGTCTCGGCGTGCTCGCGCCGCTTCTCGTCGAGCGTGTGGAACTGGCCCATGAGCGTGCGCAGCAGCGGCTCAATACGGGGCAGCAGTTCATTGGCCTCATCTACGGTGAAGAGCCGCACTCGGCTAATCATAGTGACCGCGACTTAAGTCGCAGAACCGGCCAGGGGAGCCAAGGTATAGTTTCAGCCGTCTTGGGAGGGTCTCGATGCTGCTAGCGCTGCCGGAGATCGTTGCCGGCAGATGCACCGCCTGTGGCAGCTGCATCGAGACCTGCCATACGGAGGCTTTGGCGCTGGTGGGACGAGTAGCCATGGTCTCGGCTCCGGAGCGATGCGACTACTGCACCGAATGCGAGCTCGTATGCGCCGAGGGCGCCATCGTTTGCCCCTTTGAAGTGGTTATCGAACAGTAGCGAAAGAAGAAGACATGGCCGAACTTAACGAGCAAGCAGTCCTCCAGGCGCTGCGGCAGGTTCAGGACCCGGATCTGCGGCGCGACGTCGTGTCGCTGAACATGATCAAGGACCTGGCGATCGAGGGCGGACGCGTCTCTTTCCGCATGGTGCTGACGACGCCGGCCTGCCCGATGAAGGCGGAGATGGAGCGCGCGGCGCGCCAGGCAGTGCAAACCCTGCCGGGCGTTACCGAGGTGAACCTGCGTATGGACAGCGAGGTGCCGAAGGGCTTTCAGCTGGCCGGTAAGCAGTCCATCCCGGGGGTCAAGAACATCGTCGCCTCGGCCAGTGGCAAGGGCGGCGTGGGCAAGTCAACGGTGGCGGTCAACACAGCGCTCGCTTTGGCTGAGGCCGGAGCCAGCGTGGGCATCGTCGATTGCGACGTTTACGGGCCCAACATTCCCATGATGATGGGTGTGTACGGGCTGCCGCCGAGCCAGGGCGACAAGATCAAGCCGGCGCTGTCCTACGGCGTGAAGGTCATGTCCATCGGCTTCCTGGTGCCCGAGGAGAAGCCGATCATCTGGCGCGGGCCTATGGTGTCGGGGCTGATCAAACAGTTCCTGTACGACGTGGATTGGGGCAACCTGGATTATCTCATCGTCGATCTGCCACCGGGCACGGGAGACGCCCAGCTCACGCTGGCCCAGCTCATCCCGCTGTCCGGGGCCATCATCACGGTCACGCCGCAGCCGGTGGCAACGCACGACGGGGTCAAGGGCATGCTGATGTTCAAGCAGCTCGAGGTGCCCATTCTGGGCATCGTGGAGAACATGAGCTACTTCGTCTGCCCCTGCGGCTGCAACCACCGCACCGACATCTTCGGCCATGGCGGCGGCCACAAGCTGGCCGAGCAGTACGAGGTGCGCTTCCTGGGAGAGGTGCCGCTCGACACAGCCATTCGCGACGGTGGCGACTCGGGCAAGCCCGTGCTCATCGCTGCGCCGACCTCGCCCCAGGCGGAAGCGTTCCGCGCCGTGTCCTCGCAGGTGGCTGCGCAGGTGAGCGTCGAGAACGCCAAGCGCGCCGCCAGCAACCTGGTTCAGATCACCGGCATCGGCTCCCGCTGAGCCTGGTCCCGCGGGCGGGCGTTCGTGGCGCTGAATGTCGAGAACGGGAAGCACCCCGTTCACCGGCATAGTGTGCCAAGCGGCTTTTGACGCCTGCCAGGTGGTAGGCTGGGCTGCATGCTCGACCGGCTGCTGGTTTGGTTGATGCCGCGGCTGGCTCGGGGAGCGCCGGGCTGGCGGGATCTCATCAATGGCCGCTATCTGAGCGCGCTTGCGGCGCTGCGGCGAGAGTACGTCTCTGCCGAACAAACGCCTCTGGCCTGCGATTTCCTGCGCTGGGCGCTCAACGCCGTGGACCCCTGGGGATCCGCTTGGGAGCTAACGAAGAAAGGGATACTTCGCCCGCACGCAGCCGATATCGTAGAGCCAGAGTCCCTCTTGCGCGAGGCGATGCAGAGGCATCGCGTCGTGGTGCTCATGGAGCGGCATCACGCGCCGGAGACCCGCCTGTTCGGGGCTCGTGCACTGGGCTGGCTGGCCGCCGCTGGCGCCACACATCTGGCCTTCGAACACGGCTGGCAGGCTAGTTTGTCCGAATTCGAGCGCAGCGGAATCGTTCGCCCCAGCACCGAAAGCTACGCGTTCGAACCATCCCGCGCCGCTATCCTCCGGGCCGCCAGATCGCTCGGTTTGAGGCTGGTAGCCTTCGACGTCATGGTCCCCTCGGGTGTCCGCGGCCTGGATGCGGCCACCCGTAATCGCGAGCGTGAGCGAGGCATGGCCCGGAATATCGCCGATCGCATCCTGGATCGCTATCCGGAAGCGAGGGTCGTGGTGTGGACCGGTGAGCAGCATGCGATGCGCCATACGCCATCGGGCTGGCCGGTCGACTACAGACCCTACATGGCCTCGCACCTGGCGGACCTCAGCGGAGAAGAGCCCTTCTGTGTTGGCCAGGAGCTCGTGCAATGGCCGCAGCTGAGCGGCAAGCCCGGGATACTGGTGGCGGATCATCCCTGGCTCCTGGAGCGGGGACTGGATGCCATGGTGCTGCACCACCGGGGAGCCGAGCCCCAGCGTCCCGGCTGGCTCGACGTCGATTCGGCGCCTTGCCCGATCCAGGCGGACGGCGCCGAGCTGGTGCAGGCCATCGCTCCCGCCGAAGGGGAGCGATCGGTTCCTGTGAGCCAGGTGCTGACCCACGGCTCGCAGGAGGTGCGGCTGCAGCTCGCGGCAGGGGACTATCTGCTGCGAGGGCTGCGTGACGCCGACGAGGTGGCGTGGCGGCGGCCGGTGCACCATTCGCTGGCGGCGCCAGCCATCGGACAGTGAACCGCCGGGCGAGCCGGCTGCGTATTGGCGGATGATGTCGCAAGTGGCGGGAGCGGAGGATCGGGATACCAACCTGGTTCTCGCCGTGGCTGAGCGACGTGACCCCGACGCTCTGGCCCGTTTGTATGACCTGTACGGAGGCATTGCCTACGGTCTGACGTTGCGAATGATCGCGGACCCCGGAATGGCCGAAGAGGTGGTGCAGGAGGCCTTCTTCAACGTGTGGCGCAACGCCGCCAGCTACAGCGAAGACCGGGGAAGCGTTCGCACCTGGCTGCTGTCCATCGTGCACAACCTGGGGATCGACAAGCTGCGGCGGCTCAAGTCCAAGCAGCGGCTGGATAGCCAGATAGAGGTGCCCGAGGATGCGCTGCAGCGGCCGGACGTATGGAATGAGGTGGAGGCAGACCTCGAGCGGCAGCGCATCAGCCAGGCCCTGCTTGCCCTTCCGCGCGAACAGCGAACGACGATCGAGCTGGCTTACTTTGGAGGGTACTCGCATTCTGAGATAGCGAACCTGCTGCGGATCCCTCTGGGGACGGTCAAGGGCCGTCTGCGGTTGGGCATGGAAAAGCTCCGCAATCTGCTGACGGAAACGACGATGGAGCTGTCGCCGGAGCCATGACCTGCAAAGAGGTGGATGAGCTGCTTGCCGGCTTGGCTCTCGGCGGAGCCAGCCCGGAGGAGGAGCGCTTGGTGCAGGAGCACCTGTCGTCGTGCCACGTCCACAATCAGGTGGCCGACTACCGGCGAATAGCGGGGATGCTGCCAATGAGCCTTTTGCCACGAGACGTGCCCGATCTCACCAAGCGACGCTTGATGGCCCGGGTCTACAAGGACCTGGAGCCCCAGCTCCTTCGTCCGCCTGTGTGGCGGCGAGCCTGGATGGGTCTCGCCGCCGCGGCGCTGGCCCTCCTGGCGCTGGGCCTGGGCGTTCGAGATTACCTGGTCACTGCCCAGCTCGCCGCCGCCCCCGTGCAGTGGAAGCTCGGATCGGCCGGCGACGCCGCGACAACGGGGACCCTGGTCTATCTGCCGGCCCAGAAGACGGCCACGCTGATGCTGGATCGGCTTCCAACGCTGCAGGCCAGTCAGGTGTTCGAGGTCTGGCTGATCAAGGACAGCCAGCCGGTGGCGGCCGGCGTCTTCAGACCGGGCCCGGACGGCGCGGCCTCAGTGCTGCTCAAAGGCGACGTGGGCAGCTACGACGTGGTCGCGGTCACCTCGGAGCCGGGTCCCACGGGGTCGACCACCCCTACCAGCCAACCCTTCGTTGCCGGCTCGTTGAGGTAAGTCTCTACACTCGGACGTATGACCGAGCAGGAGATCCAGCGGGTGCTGGTCGTAGCCGCTCACCCGGACGACGCGGACATCGGCTGTGGCGGCACCATGGCCAAATGGGCGCGGCAGGGTAAGGAAATCACCTACCTCATCTGCACTCGCGGTGACAAAGGCAGCAGCGATCCGGACATGACCAGCGAGCGGCTGGCGGACATCCGGACCGGCGAGCAGCGCTCGGCCGCGGCCACGCTAGGCGTGAGGGAAGTGCGCTTCCTGGACGGGCGGGACGGTGAGCTCGAGCTCACGTTGGAGCTGCGCAAGACGATGGCGGAAATGGTGCGGCGCTACCGCCCGGACGTGATCTTCACCCACGATGCGAGCGTCCACATGTACGATCGCGGCAATCTCAACCATCCCGATCACCGCGTCGTGGGCACGACCGTGCTGGACGTCGTCTATCCCATCTCACGGGACGCGCTGCACTACCCCGAACAGCTCGCCCAAGGCCTGCGCCCGCACGAAGTGCACGAGGTGTATCTGTTCATGGCGAATCAGCCCAACATGGCCTTCGACATCAGCTCAACGATCGAGCTGAAGGTCGAGGCGCTACGCTGCCACAAGAGCCAGTTCCCCGACGGGGAGTGGGTCGATACGTGGATGCGTCAGCGCTGCCAGGAGGTCGGTGTGGTACATGCTATGGCCTATGCCGAGAACTTCCGGCACGTCATTACGAGATAAAAAGGCGGGAGGTCAAGCTGACCTCCCGCCCTGGACGCGGCCCCACACCGCACCCCTTCTACCCTCGTCCAGCGCTTACGGTACGCCTATTCGGCGCGGCTGTGGTATGTCAAAAAGCACACTTCCGCCGGAGTCGATCGCATGACCGTCGTCGCCTGCAAGATCAAGCTGCATCTTCCATTGAGCCGCTCGCTGAAGGCGAAGCGACAGATCGTCAAGTCCGTCATCGGCCAGGTGAGAAGTCATTTCGAGGTGGCCGTCGCCGAAGTGGGTGCCCTGGACCTGTGGCAGCTGTCGGAGATCGGTGTTGTGTGCCTGACCACGGACGTGCGTCACGGGCAGGAGGTGATTTCCAAGGTGGCCAGCTTTGTTGCCGGGCTCAAGCTGGGGGAGGCTGAGCTGCTGAACTACGAGACGGAAGTGGCCGAGCTGCTGTAGCTGGCCAGCCGGCTAGGGAGCGGCCTGATAGCCGGTCGCTTTTCGGCCGGCCTGAGCCTCGCGGATGGTGTGATGCCACAGCGAGGCGATGTGCATCAGCGGACGAAAGTGCGATTGGTGCACGTACGGCAGCACGACTCGCAGAAGGAAGCCATCGAAAACCGATTGACGTTGCTTGATTACCATGTTCGTGCTGATTCCCCTTGCCAGTTCGCCGCCTCCGTACGTTCCGTCGAAGTGGGCGAGTTGTATAACGATGTTTCGTTCGGTTCTGCTACGGGTCTTGTCAAACTGCCTGCTCGGACCGCAATACCTGTGCCGCGCTCTCCAGCATCAGATCCTGGCAGGACGTCACGGTCTCCCCGACGGTGACGTTGCCAGGGAGTCTGCGGACGTGGCGTCCCCGTATGCCCCACACCGCGGGGTCCGTGGTCAGGTACACCGCCGCCGTGGGCACTCCCAGCGCAGCCGCCAGGTGACTGATGCCCGAATCGTTGCCCAGGAAGCCGCGCGCGCGGCTGAGCTTGGCGGCGAGCGTCGCCAGATCGAGCCCCTTCCATAGCTCGAAGGCCACCTGGCAGGAGGAGGCAAAGGCCTCCACCGCGCTGTCGTCGGCCGGCCCGGCGATCACGGCAACCGGCCAGCCGATCTGTTCCACCACGCGGGCAAAGTTGGCGGCCGGCCAGCATTTGAGCGGTCCACCGGCTCCGGGGTGAATGACGAATGGCCGCGGTTGGTCGGGACCGGCTGGCAGCGGCGATTGAAATGCCAGCCGCGGGGTCCGATCGGCAAAGCCGGGATCGATTGCCTCCACCAGCCAGTCCGCCACGTGCCGTGCCCGGCTGACGGCCTCGATCGGATCGCGTTGGATGTCGCCCAGGGCGGGCTGCCGGGCAAAAACGACCTGCAGGTCGAACTGCCTCCAGGGACGTGGTGGCTCCTCGAACAGCGGCAGCAGGCGCGGATCGTCGGCGCTGAGCCGTTCGTCCACGGGCAGCAGAGGGAGTACGGCAGCGTTCCCGGCAAACGTCATCCGGCAAGTGGGGAAGCGCCTGCGCAGCGCGGCCAGCGCTGGCAGGGTCAGGATGGTGTCGCCAATTGCACCGGGTCGGTACACGAAGACCTCCCGCACCGTCCGGCTATCCCCCTTGCGGCTTGCCATCTGCTGGTTACGATGGTCGCATGATTGTGACGACGACGGAGACGGTGGCGGGCTACCGGGTACGCGAGACCAAGGGTCAGGTGTTCGGACTGGTCGTTCGAAGCCGTGGGCTGGGAGGCAACATCATGGCCGGGCTGCGATCGTTGGGCGGCGGTGAGATCACTGAGTACACCCAGCTCCTGGAAGACGCGCGCCGCCACGCGGTCGACCGCATGATCCAGAACGCCACGGTGATGGGCGCGAACGCCATCCTGCGCATGCAATTCGATTCGTCCGAGATTGGCCAAACGATGACCGAGGTCGTAGCCTATCCCCGCGGCGGTCATTGAAGCGGAATAAGAGCCGGCTGCGTCAGCTCGCCGCGGGGATAGGCGCGCTGTACCTCCTCGGTGCCCTGGTGACGTACAGCGCTAAGGGTCCCGAGGTCCTGACGATGTATCTGGCCATTAGCGGTGCCCTGCTGCTGGCTGCCACTGCCTTCGAGCGGGGACGCTACCGGCCGCGAGTCAGCAGCTCGAGCGGCCGCTGGCAGCTGACCGGCGAGCGCTTCAAGGACCCGTCGTCGGGCCGGCTCATGGAAGTTCGCTTCAACCCGGAAACAGGCGAGCGCGACTACGTAGAGGTCGAGTCCGGAATCACCGAGCCGCCTTCTACGCCAGAGCGCCGATAGCTCAGCGAAGGAGCCCGGCGTGGCTCTCCTCCAGAGCGTGTTTCCAGGCCCCGGCATTGGGCAGCCACAGCCGCCAGCGTGGACCGAAGCGGCGCCAGGGCGTAAGCCGCAGCTCGCCCGAGCCTTCCCGGTCGGAGGGTTGTTCCCCCACGGGTGGGTCGTCCGGCAGGACTTCGATCGAGCGTATGGATAGCGGCTTGCCGGGGCCGAGCCAGCCGACGGTTACGTCGTGCTGAGTGATGACGAAGGCGACCTTGAGGGACAGCAGGATGCGCCGGTTGGTGAGCCGAGCACGGTATGGGCCGCGGTTCGCCAGCAACAGGGAACCGTTTCTCACCATGGCGTCCGGGGTTTCGACCAGCACGCGCTCACCGGGCGCCAGGCGTGGCTCAGGGGCATGGTGGAGCCCGGCCAGCCCGGCCAGACCGCGGATGGCGACGACGATGAGCAGCGCTCCGCCGACGAGGCTGAAGACCGCGCTGAGCTCGTAGGCGCTCACCAGCTGACCTGCGGCCAGGAGAGCAAGCCCGGTGAGGAAGGCCGCGGTCAGAGCCGGTTCGAATCGCATCTTGGTCCCATTATTCTTGAACCTTGTCCATGCTCGAGCCGGTGAACCCCAACAAATGGCTCGTGTTCGCGACGGTGGCTTGCGGCTCCTTCATGGCCACGATGGATCTCAGCGTGGTCAACCTGGCGCTGCCCAGCCTGCGCCAGTCCTTCCACATCGAGCTGGCCGACGTGGAATGGGTGGTGTTGACGTACCTGATGGTCATCACCAGCCTGCTCCTGCCGATGGGTCGCCTGGCCGATCTGGTGGGCCGTTCGCGGCTGTACAACCTTGGCTTCGTGGTCTTCACCGCTGGCTCCATCCTGTGCGGCGCGGCGCCGACTATTCCGGCGCTGGTGATCTTTCGTGCCATCCAGGCCGTAGGCGCTTCGATGCTCATCTCGTCTGCGACCGCCATCCTGCTCGATGCCTTTCCGGCCAGCCAGCGTGGACAGGTGATGGGCCTGAACGGCAGCATCTTCTCCGTCGGCTCCATGATTGGTCCGACGCTGGGCGGCCTGCTGCTGACCTACTTCGGCTGGCGCGCCATCTTCCTGGTGAACGTGCCCATCGGGTTGCTCGGCATGGTGCTGGCGTTTCGGGTGCTTCCCCGCTGGCCGCGCGACATCGCCGCTCGATTCGACGTTGCGGGCGCCGCGCTGGTGGGGCTGAGCATCATCGGCCTGCTGCTTACGATCAACCAGGCGCAGAGGCAGGGGCTCAGCTCGAGCGTGGGACTCCTGGGGGGCGTCACTGCCCTGTTGATCGCCCTGTTCGTAGCCCGCCAGCTCACCGCGGCGCAGCCGCTGGTGCGGTTTGGGTTGTTCCGCACGCCTGGGTTTTCCAACGCCACGCTGGCCCAGGCGATGACCTCGCTGGCCAACAGCAGCAACCTGTTCCTTCTGCCCTTCTTTCTCGTCAGCATCCAGGGACGCACCGAGGCGGAGGCCGGCTTGATGCTGATCGCCAGCTCCGTGACCAGCTTCGTCATGCAGCCTCTGGGGGGCTGGCTGAGCGACCGCACCGACCCCCGTTATGTGGCCTCCGGCGGCCTGCTCGTGTCGATGCTTGGCCTGTGGCTCTACAGTGGCGTGAACGTGGGCTGGCGGGTGAGCGACGTGGTGCTGCGGCTCATCGTCATGGCTATCGGCTTCGGGCTGTTCGTCAGCCCCAACGCCAGCGCGGCGTATCGCTTCGTGAGGCCGGAGGAGCGGGGTCTGGCAGTGGGGACGGTGGCGTTCATCCGTAATCTCGGCTTTACCCTGGGCACGGCTGTGGCCGGAATCATCTGGACGCTTCGCAGCGTCGCGCAGGGTCAGGTGCTGGGCGTCGCTGCGAGCAGCACCCAGGCCGGCGTGGCCGGGCTGCACGACACCTTCCTGATCCTGGGCGGCTTCCTGCTGGTGGGACTGCTGGCGTCCCTGGCTCGGCCGTCACCGGGTCGTGGGCGAGCCGCGTTGGAGGCCGGCCAGCTGTCCGACGTGCCCGTGGCGATCGACTGATGCCGGCTGCCTAACCGTAGACGAACAAGCCGTCGGCTACCGGGCGCTCGCGGCCATCCGACGGTTGGTTGACGATCGTCGCGAACGGCTGGCCGGGATGGCGTGCCACCATCTGGGCGGATCCGCCGCTGTCGAACGCCATGGCGTTCCAGGCGCCGATCGTCTGGAAGTACCAGGCGAATTGCGGGCGGGTTAGGCCGCGGTACGGACGGCCCTCGTGCCCTTCGACGGTGACGAGGTGCAGGATCCGTCCATCCTGGCTGATCCCGCCGCCAGACACCGGATAGGGCTGATTCGTCTCGAATGAGGCCGGCGCCTCGGGATCCTGGTAGGGCAAGCCGTTCTTCACCAGGATGGGACCACCGCCAATCGCCGTCCGCAGGTTGCGCCAGTCGGGAATGGAGCTGTAGTCGAGCTGCACGTGCGAGCCCACGGGTGCGTACAACGCCAGCCAGGTAGCCGCGACGCCCTCGCCGGCCAGCACAACGTCGCTGCCGTTGACCGGCGGGACCGTGGTCTGATGCTGGAGCACGGCCCGCACCTTGTAGCGTCCGCCGGAGCCCTCGGGCGTGAGGTAGGTGAGCGTCGCGTCTTTGGCCGCTAGGACCGATCCCATCGATTGGTTCACCACGATGATGCGGTGGTCGATGAGCGGCAAGTTGAGGGCCTCGATGGGATAGTTCAGCCCGCTGTCGGTCACGGTGACGGACCCCAGCCAGCTGTATTTGCCGATGTTCACCTGGTTGTCGCTGGTCATGCCGAAAACGGCCCAGCGATTGCCGCTCCGAATGAGGTTGCCGTTCTGCACGGTCCAGTTCAGCGGCACGCCAGAAGTGTGGATGGCGAAGTAGTCGCCGTTGATACCGCCCAGGGCGCCGGTACGGTTGGCCATGGAGGTCACTGTTTCGCCCGTGCTGACGACCGAGTTGTGGGAGACGACGGTGGCCAGGCTGACATCCGGGTTGGTGAGGTCAACGTCCAGCTGAAACAGCTTCAGCAGACCGCTGCTGGTCAGCAGCTGCACGCTGCTCAGGGTGACTCCCGAGCGCAGCTGCTCGACCGACGTGGACTGGTCCAGGATGCGCGGCCAGCCGGGAAGCTGGCCCACACGGCCGCCGGACGGGATGTCGACCGCCAACGCCGGTGGAGTGATAGCAGCGGTCAGCATCAGTGCCGCCAATGCGGCCTGCCAGCGGAGTTTCACTGGTGTGATTAACGGCCGGCCGAGAACACGCGGCCAGGCGGGCAGTGCCGAATTGGCTAGGTAAGCGGGTGTTGGGCGATCCGAAGGGCGATGTCAAGTAGCCTCTTCGGGCGGTAGTGGCGCGGATAGGCCCGTGCCCTGCAGCCCATCATCACTGGCTCCTGCGACTGGCTCTCGCTAGGCTTACTGACGATGCGCTGGCTCGCGGCCCGGATCGTCATCAGCGGAGCAATGCTGGGCTGGCTGCTCCACCGGATCAACCTCGGGACTATCGTGGATAACCTCCTCCACGCTTCCCTGGAGTGGGTGCTGTGGGCCAACCTGCTGACGGTGCCGGTCATCGTGCTGGTGAGCTGGAAGTGGCAGATTCTGCTGCGGGCTGCAGGTGTCCGGGAGCCGCTCGGCCGGCTGATCCGCATGAACCTCATTGGTGGCTTCTACAGCCTCATCCTGCCCGGGGAGGAGACTGGCCAGCTGGCCAAGGGGGTCATTCTGGCCCGACATAGCAAGGGCGACGCCGTGGCCGCATCCATCGTGGTCGACGAGATCCTCGGCACCATCTCCATCTTCACCATCGCACTGGCCGCGCTGGCGGTCACCCATCCCTTCCCGCTGCGGATGGTTATCGCCTCGGCCATCGGCGCCATGCTGGCGCTGTTTCTTCTCCTTCTGGCCGGAGCGATTGATCCGCGACTTGGCGGCCTCTTGCGCCGCCTGTCCGGCGGGCTGTTGAGGCTGCTGCGACTGCGGCGCTTGGAGTCCTGGCTGGCGCCCTTCTGGGACCGGCTGGCCGCCTGCCGCCAGCCGGGTCCGCTATGCGCGGCTTTTGCTATCACCGTGGCGGCGCACCTGGTTGCCAACCTTTCCGTGCTCGGGACGATGCGAGCCGTCGGCGCTCAGGTGGCGTTCGTGGACATCTGCTGGGTGGTAGCGGCCATCTCAGCCCTTGTCACCATCCCCATCACGGTCTCCGGCTTTGGCGTGCGCGAAGGCGCGAACGTCATCATCCTCGGGCAGCTCGGTGTAGCCGGCAGCCAGGCGCTGGCCGTGTCATTGCTCGCCTTCGCCATCGGATTCGTATGGAGCCTGCCTGGCGCGGTGCTGCAGTTCGGCCTTCGATCTCGGCAGCCTGCAAGAGAAGCTGTCCAGATCCCCGTGAGCGACGACGTCCACCTGGCGCTGCCCTAGCGTTGATCCCCTAGAAGTTCAGTCGCAACGCCTAAGGATCACAGGATCACGGATCGATTCGCCGAGAGAGGGGCAGGCAGTGCTGGGCCGCGCGAACAACGCGGCTGAGTTCGAGCCGGCTAATGTAGATAGTGGGTGACGACAGCCCACTGGTCGTGGCCACGGTTATGCTCAAAAGTTCATGAAAGTCCTGGAGCACGTCCTCTCTCCCGAGGTTGAACGGCGGCCTCTGCTGGGCCGGCTGCACCAGCTGTTCGCCGCCGCCGGCGAGCGCATTTACCTGGTCGGCGGTTCGGTTCGTGACCTACTCATCCAGCGGACGGTTCATGATTTCGACCTGGCCACCAGCGCACGACCGGAGGTGACCGAGAAGCTGCTGCGGCGCGCCAGGCCGGACGCGCTGTACGCCCTCGGCAAGCGCTTTGGCACGATAAGCGCGGTCTTCGGCGACGAAACGGTCGAGGTCACCACCTTCAGGTCAGAGCACTACGAATTCGGGGACCGCCATCCCGAGGTTGACTTCCGCTCATCCATTGAAGAGGACCTCGTCCGCCGCGACCTGACCATCAATTCCATGGCTCTGGACCTGTCCACCGGCAACCTGCTCGATCCGGCGGATGGCGTGGGTGACCTGCGCCAGCACATCATCCGCGTGACGGGCAGCCCGCGCGAGCGCTTCACGGAGGACCCGCTGCGGTTGATGCGCGTGGTTCGCTTCGCGGTGCAGTTCGGGTTCGAGCTGGCCCCGGGCTTGGCTGACGAGGTCCGGGCGAGCGCTCCTATGCTGGAGCACATCTCCCGCGAGCGTATTCGGGACGAGTTGAACAAGGTCCTGGTATCGGAGCAGCCGGGACGCGGCCTGCGGCTGCTGGTCGACCTCGATCTCGCTCGCTACTTCTGCCCCGAGCTGCTCGACTTGAAGAGCATCGAGACGCCGGACGAGCCCAGCACCAACGAGGCGGGCCGCATGCGGGTGCCGCCAGGCGTGCGCATGAAGAACCTCTTCGAGCACGTGATTGGTGTGGTGGACAACGCTCCTTCGGACCTGGTGCTGCGCCTCGCCGCGCTGTTCCACGACATTGCTAAGCCGCGAACCTTCACCTTCAACAACGGCGAAGTGCACTTCTTTGGCCATGACACCATTGGGGCGCGTATGACCCGAAAAATCCTGGCAGAGCTGCGTTACGACCAGGACACGATCGAGCGCGTGAGCCGCCTGGTGGATCTGCACATGCGCCAGGCCGCCAATACCGACGAATGGTCGGAGCGGGCAGTGCGCAGGTACGTCCATACCGTTGGTGTTGAGACGTTGAACCCGCTGTGGGGCTTGGCCCGAGCGGACATCACCAGCTCCAACCCTCGCCGCGTCCGCGCCCACTTGAGCCGCTTGGACCGGCTCGCGCAGCGCTGCGAAGATCTCATCGCCGAGGAGGGTGCGGAGAAGATCGTCAGCCCGCTCAACGGCGACGAGCTCATGGCCATGACCGGGCGCCCCCCCGGCCGCTGGATCCAGGGCGTGAAGGATCATCTCCTGGACCTGGTTCTCGATGGGGATCTGGGCCGTTACGACAAGGAGGGCGCAGCCGAGGAGGCTCGTCGCTTTCTGGAAGAGCATGGCGACGACGACTAGGCAGCTGCTGACCAGCGACCGCGCCGAGCTCGTCATGCGCCGGCTTGGTGAGGCGGGCTGGCGGGCGCTGTCCCGCTTGCGGAAAGGACGGCCGCTCGATTTGGAGCCGGTGGTGCGGATGCTCGGCATGCGTCCGTTCGCGCGGCGCTTCTACGGCGCCTTCATCGATGCCAACGGCGCCAGCTATGCCGACGTCGATGCGACCCTTGGGCGCATCCGCAGTCTCAAGCCGGAAGCGTGGTCCGGCGAATGGCGGCGAACCGCTCAGCACTACGACCGCTTGGGTCGCGAGGCCGTGCAAGCCGGCCGCTCCGCTACGGCGGTCGAAATGCTGACCAGGGCTTCGACGTATTACCGCTTCGCCGAGATGTCCATCCTCTCGGACACGCCCGAGCGTGCAGCGCTCGAGCGCGCTGCGGTGGATGCGTTTGTCCAGGCGGGCCGCCATATGCATCCGCCAATCGAGCGGGTGGAGGTACCGGTGAACGGACTCCTGCTGCCGGCCTACCTTCGCCTGCCCAGGGGAGCTGCCCGCCCGCCAATCGTGCTGATCGTCCCGGGGTTAGGGATGGTCAAGGAGCACGGCGATTTTCCGCCCGAGGTCATCGTGGATCGGGGGATGGCTACCCTCACGGTCGATCTGCCGGGTCAGGGTGAGTCACGGCCGTACCTGTCGCTGAACGAGTCCAACGCGGTGGCGGTGGTAAAAGGGGCGGTGGATTACCTGCTCTCCAGGGAGGACCTCGATGGCGATCGTCTGGCGCTGGTCGGAACCAGCATGGGAGCCGCGGCGGCCATGCTGGCGGCGGTCAGTGACCGGCGGGTAAAGGCATTGGTCGAGATCGCCGGCTTTTACAATCCCAGCGCCTGGTGGGGCAGCTTCCCGCATGAGATCAAGGAGTTCCTGCGATACGTGCTCGGGGTCGCCACGCACGACGAGCTGCTGGAGATCGTGCAGTCGGTCAATCTGAGGGGTCGCATCTCGGACATCGTGTGCCCGCTGCTGGTCGTGCATGGCGAGATGGATCCCATCATCCCCTTTGGCGAATCTCACCTCATCTTTGCCGAGGCTCGTGAGCCGAAGGAGCGGCTGATCTTCTCATCGGGAGATCACGGCTGCGTCAACGTGGGAGAGGCGCATGCGCTGATCGCTGACTGGATTGCCAGCCAGCTTGGCGCATGAGCACCTTTCACTACACGCCGCCAGGTAGTCTTTCCTGGCCGAAATGGGCGATTTCGTGCTCAATTGAGGCGTATTTTCGGCCGGAGTCAAGCGTGGGGCGTGTATAATCGCGCGGAGTGCCTTGAGGGCGCTTGCATTCTTGATCGAAAGGGGTAGGCAGCGTGGAAGGTTACTGCGTCAAGTGCAAGTCGAAACGTGAGATGAAGGACTCGAAGTCCGTCACCATGAAGAATGGCAAGCCGGCGACGGAGGGCTCGTGCCCGGTGTGTGGCACGAAGATGTTCAAGATCGGGAAGTAAGCACCGCAGCCTGAAACCAGAGGCCAGGGGTTACCCTGGCCTTTCCCGTCCCCGGCGATCAGGCTCGGCGAATGCCGCAGGTGGCGACCGCGCCGGGTCCGCAGTGGGTGCCGATGGTCGCCCCCGTCATGACCACGTCGACGTCACACGAGGTCTGTTCCGTGAGCCTTGCCGCCAGTCGTCGCGCCAGCTCGAGGTTATTCGCGTGCGGTATCGCCAGGTACCGAAAGGGGCCCTGCCCTAGGGTCAGATCGACCAGTCGATTCAGCGCCTTGCCCATCGTGCGCGGCCGGTCTACCGGCTGCACCTGGCCTTCTCGAATCGTTAGGATCGGCTTGACCTGCAGGACGCTCCCGAGCAGCGTCTGAGCGAACGTGATCCGTCCGCTGCGATGAGCGAAATGCAGCGTTTCGAGGGCCGCATAGAACCAGGTCTGGCTGGCGTAGGCGTTGACGAGATCGCGCACTTCGTCGAACAATGCGCCATCGCGGGCCGCTTCCGCCGCCGCCTGGGCCAGGTAACCCATGGCCAGCGAAACCGTTCCCGAGTCGATGACCGCGATGCGCTTGTGGGGCACCTGGGCCGCGGCCAGCGAAGCGCTGCTCGCCGTGCCGCTCAGCTTGGAGGAGAGATGGATCGAGACGATGCTCTCAGCCTCGATGCCCTCATAGATCTCGCGGAAACGGCCTGGGGAGGGCTGCGACGTCGTCGGCAGATCCTTGCTGGTCACGAGCTCGTCGTAGAAGGCCTGCGGGGGCAGATCCAGCCCGTCGAGGAACGAGGCTTGGCCAAAGCGCACCTCGAGCGGCACGACGTGAATGCCGAGGGCGGCGATCCGTTCGGCCGGAAGGTCGGCGGTGCTGTCGGTGACAACGGCGACAGCGGCGGACATGCGCTGGCAATTGTAGGCGGCTGGGTTGGGCGGCCCGCCTACAATTCGCCTATGAGCGCCCTCGGCCGCTTCGAGGGTTTCATGCAGGATCTCATCGATCGGCGCGTCGTCCGTATGCTGGGCGGAGGGTTGCAGCCCGCCGAGCTAGCCCAGGCTCTGGCCCGCTCGATGGAGCGCGGGCAGCGCCCCGGAAGCGCGGCGCCGGTCGCTCCCAACCGCTATGTGGCGGCCTTGAACCCGGAAGATTACGCCGATCTGTGCCAGCTGGAGGTCGACATCGACCGTGAGCTGGCAGGCTATGCCGTCGAGCTGGCGAGAGAGCGAGGTTTGAACTTCGACGCCGCCCCTCGCGTCACGCTCACCGCAGACACGGACGTGGCGCGCGGAGCGGTCAGGATCGTGGCGAGCCACTCGCGACCGCCTGCTGAGGCTCGTTCGCCGCGGCCGCCAGCGGGAGCGCGGCGAGCGCACGGAGCTGGACGCGGCCCGCGGGAGGGAGGTCGAGAACGGACAGCTGGGCCTTCGGCAGAGGTTTGCCTGGAGGTCCCAGGAGCCGACGGGCAGCCTATCCGGCTGCCCGTGCAGCAGTATCCGTTCGCCATCGGCCGAGCCGAAGGCAACGATCTCATGCTGCCGGACGTCCGGGTATCGCGCCGGCACGCCATCATCGAGGAGTCAGGGGATCGAGTCCTGCTGCGCGATCTCCGGAGCCGCAACGGGAGCACGGTGAACGGCCGGCCCGTGGCGGAGGCCGAGCTGTGCGACGGAGACCGCCTGGCCTTTGGGGGATTCGAGGTCGTCGTGCGCAAGTCGCCCGAACGCTGAGGATGCGCGCGGCTGTCTCGGATCTCGCTGTGAGCGCCCACGCATGAGCTTCGACATCCTGTTGTTCCTGCTCCGCATAGCCTTCCTTGCGCTGCTGTACGTGTTCCTGTTCGCGGTGGTGCGCCTGGCCTGGGCCGGTCTGCGTCGAGCCGGGGAGGGTGCCGACCTCGATGGGAAAGCCGCACGGGTACGGCTGCGGGTGGTCAGCGACGGTCAGGACGGCCTGGTAGGAGCGCGCTTCGAGCTGTGGTCGAGCGCCACCCTGGGGCGCGCTGAAGACAACACCATCGTGCTGGCGGATCCCTCCGTTTCGGCTCATCACGCGGCCATACGCCGGGAGCGCGGCTGCTGGATGGTGCAGGACCTCAACAGCACCAATGGGACGGCTGTCAACGGCAGCTGGGTAGCGGACGCTCTGCCTGCCTATCGCGGTGACGTCATCCGGCTGGGCGAGGTGCAGCTGCGTCTGGAGGTGGAGGAGGGGCCAGCCGCCAGTCGGGACTCGGGTGCCAAGGCGTGAGGGTCGGCGTGATCCTGGCAGGCGGACGAGGTCAGCGCATGGCGGCCGGCCGCAACAAGGTGCTGCTGCCCCTGGCGGGCCGACCTATGCTGGCGCATTCGGTAGCGACGTTCGGCGAGGTTTGCCAGCGCCTGCTGCTGGTGGCCGCCGAGCTCGACCTGGTCGAGGTTTGCGCGCTCTTCCCGACGCTGGAGACGGTCCTCGGCGGTTCAACCCGCCACGCGTCGGAGTGGAACGCTCTTCGGCATCTGCAGCGGACGCTGGCTGAGGACGACGTCATCGCCATCCATGATGGCGCCCGCCCCCTGGTCGCTCGATCCGACGTGGAACGCGTGTTCGAGGTCGCCGAACGCTTCGGCTGCGCGATGCTGGCGGCGGCCGCGGGCACGCCAGCTTTGGACGTCGAAACGAACGGGGCCAGCTCGGCTGTCGTCCGAGCCTATCCGGCAGCCAGCGTCTGGCGCGCGCAGACGCCGCAAGCCGCGCGGGCCGGCCTCTTGCTGGGCGCCTACCAGCAGGCGCAGGACGAAGGCTTTGATGGATCCGACACCGCGGCCGTGCTGACCCGCCATGGCTGCGCGGTGCACCTGGTAGCGGCCGGCGCGCCGAACCCGAAAATCACGCTGCCTGCCGATATGCGCGAGGCGGAGCGGTTGCTGCGCTCCCGATCTCGCTGACAGACGTCGCGGTGTGGGCCTTGCGGATTTTTCCTAACGATTACCTGGCTCTAATACCCGGTTGACCTGGCCTTCCTAGCATCGAAGTGCGGCCTCCGTAGGGACTGCTGAACCCCACACTCGGAGAGGAAGATATGTCACTCGACAGTTTGATGCCAGATTACTGGGGGAGCGCGCCGCGCACCACAGGCTCGGCCGCGCTGGACCAGCCCGTGCCGGCACCTGGGACGTCCCCGACTGAGCGGTTGTTCGCTGCCGTGCAGAAGCACAGAAGCGAACAAGCCGCCACGTGCGTGCGCCTGCGGCGATTGCTGCATTCGGTTGGAGACCCGTTGGCGAAGTTCGTGCTCGACACGGTGGTCGAGAGCAAGATGCGGGAGGAGCAGCTCCTGCGAAGGCTCGAAGCCACGCTGCGGGACGCGCTCCATTGGTCGCATTCGAGCGATGCGCTGCCGAGGGGCGGGATGGGCGGCTCACCAGCGCTGGTGCCGGTCGTGGACGAGCTGGCTCAGGCGGAGGGCGAGGCGGAAGATCGGACCAGGAAGCTGGCCAAGGCCTTTGGCAACGTCGATGGGGGAATGGAGAAGCTGCTGCTGGAGAAGCTGGCCGGCGAGCGAGCTGCCTGCCACGGGCTCCTGAGCTTGATTCGCAGCCGCCTTGACCGCGAGCAGGGCGAGGTTGCTTCTACCCTGCAGCGGCCGTATGCCCCTGACGTGAGGTGGGCAACCCTCGCCCGGCAATATGCCTACGTCGAGGATGAGTTCGGCGAACAGTCCTGGCTGTACGTCGAGTAGCTAAATTTAGTAGTTGGCCAGCCCTCGTTTCACGGCGTCCTCGACGAAGTGCGCGTCGATGAATGAGGAAAGCTGAGCGTCGCTGATGGTTGGCCCACCTTTGGGCATGGTGGCGATGATGTCGGTGAACTGGTCCTTGCTGGGCGACGGGGCCTTGGCCAGCAGCTGCACCTGGCGCTGATAGGTCTCGTCTAGCTGGCCCGGATCGTCGATCTGAGAACGGCTCTTGAGCAGCGCTTGGGTCTCAGCTTTGTGGTCTCGCAGGTAGTGAATGCCGTCCATCAGGCCGTCGACGGTCTTTTGCACGGCATCAGGATGCTGCTGCACGAAATCGGCCCGGAAAACCAGCGTTTGCGAGGCCGTGGACACGTTCGCCTCGGGTGAAGCCAGGTCGAGCAGCGCATGGTAACCGCCCTGCTCGATAGCCTTTCGTGAGAACTGATCGTCGATGGCGGCGGCGTCGATCTGGTGCGACACCAGCGCGGACATGGCGCCGGCCAGCCCGCCGTTGGTGCCGGTCTCGATCAGCTCATAGTCCTTGCCGGCCACCAGTCCGATGTTCTGGAGCGCATGCCTCGCGCCCGCGGCGTTGACCGACGTGCCGGAGGGCGCTCCTACCTTCTTGCCGCGGAGCTGATCGAGCGAGGTGATGCTGTTTGGCGCGGTGAGGATCACGTTGTACACGTGTGACACCACGGCCACGATCTTGAGCGGAGCCCCGTTGGCCATGGCCGATAACACCAGCTGGGTGCCGCTGTGGGCCACGCCGTCGATTTCGCCGGCAATGAGGGCGTTGACCGCGGCTGATCCGTTCATGCCCTGAATGTCGACCTTGGCGCCATCCTTGGAGAAGATACCGGCGCTCTGAGTGAGCGAGACGACCGTGCTGTCGACCGAGGTAGCGTTGGTCCCCAGTCGGACCGTGGTCGAGCTGGCGCTCGCGCCTCCACCGGAACCGGACGAGATTGCTGCGGGCGCTGAGGAGCAGGCGGCTAGCAGCAGGGCGAGGCCAGCGGGAGCGGACCAGCGTACGTGGGAACGGATAAGCGGCATCATGGAGGAACCCCTGGTTAAGACTGAATCCGGTAGTACACCTTAGCAGCCATCGGCTGCCTGGCATGAACCGGCGGTCGCGAATGGTACGCCAGCCGGCGCCTGCTCGCAAGCTGGCGGCCGCGCTGTGGTATGTTAGGCCGCGACGATTCGCACTCAGGAGGCAGAAGTATGGCTGCGCCGACGTCAGTCCACCCCGGTATGCAGGTACGAATTCGGGGGCTCAATCACTTCACGCTTCCAGTGCGGGATCGCTACGCGGCGGCCAGGTTCTACTGCGCGGTCTTCAACTGCGAGGTCGACCACGAGTCGTCGCCCGACCGTGTGGCCAAGGGCCTGGCGCGGGCATTGCAGGTGGGCGTGAAGCTGTGCAATGGCATTGAGCTGGACCTGTTCGAGCAGCATTACGGCCAGCCAACAGTTGAGCAGGCGCATCCGCATCACGCCTTCGACGTTGCCGCCGATGACGTCCCCCGCTGGGTGGAGCAGCTGACCTACTGGCAGGTGCCCTTCGTTGGCCCAATGACGCGAGCCGGCACCAAGGGCTGTGAGATCTATTTCAACGATCCCGACGGGAACCACCTCGAGCTGCACTGCTCGGACTATCCTGCCGAGCTGCGGGAGCGTTTGGCGGTGGGGCCGTATGACAAAGAGCAGACGGTGATTCACTCCTGGCCGTCCGCCGAGCGGGAGGCCGAAGCGAGCAGCATGCTCGAAGCCAAGCTGGCCGATTTGCGCGCGCGGCGCAAGCCACTCTGAGGCAACCATTCGCGCGATTCGCCACGTTCAGGTAGTGGCGTAATGGCTGTGGATCCCGGCAGCCCTTCACAAGCCGCCCGCGAGCGGCGGCTGACCAACGAGGAAGCCATTACTTCCTTCGGCGAGGTGCTGCTGGGCTACGATCAGGCCGCCGCGATTCAAGAAGCCCGCCGCGGGCTCTCGCTCGACTACACGGCTGCCTCCAAAGCCTGCCCGTTCGGCGTCGATCTGAACCGCGTGGTAGAGGCACTGGCGCGTGAGGATTTCAATGCTGCCGCCACCGTGGTTGGCAGCGCCCATCCCTGGGCCGGTATTCTCGGGCGCTGCTGCCATCGCTTCTGCGAGCAGGCCATGCTGGGGACGTATCCCGCCGGCGTCGAGCCGATCAAGCTTCGCGCCCTCGAACGGGCTGCGGGCGACTACGGCGCGCATCCGGCGGTGCGGATCGATCTGCCGCCCGCGGGAGGCCGCGTGGCCATCCTCGGGGCCGGATCGGGCGGCCTCGCCACGGCGCTTGGGGTGCTGCGTGCCGGCCACCGCGTGACCCTGTACGATGCCGAGCCGGTGCTGGGCGGGATGTTCGTGGTGGGCTATCCCAGCTTTCGCATGCCCCGGCCGCTGCTGCGCCGTGAGCTCGAGATCGAAAGCCCGCTCCTGGAGCTGCGCCTGGGTGAGTCCCTGGATCGGCCCGCGGTGCAGCGGCTGCTCGATGAGTACGACGCCGTGTGCCTGGCCATCGGCCAGTACAGGGCCCTAGCGGTGAGCGTTCCGGGGGAAGAGGGGGGAGGTGTGTACGATGCGCTCGACTTCCTGCGCGACGTCTCTTACGGCCGGCCCCCATTCACCGGCGGAGAGGTCGCGGTGCTGGGCGCGGGCTACACCGCGCAGGACGCGGCTCGCAGCGCCAGACGGCTCGGCAGCCAGGTGCGGGTGCTGTACCGCAGGGGCGCGGAAGAGATGCCGGTATCGGACTACAACCGCTATCGCTTCATCAAGATGATGGAGGAGGAGGGCTGTCCGTACGAGTTCCTCACCAACCCGGTGCGCATCGTTCGCGACGCCGGCGCGGTCGTCGGCGTTGAGTGTCAGCGCATTCGGCTGGGAGAGCCGGACGAGAGCGGCCGTCCACGTCCCGAGCCCACTGGTGAGCCAAGCTTCGTCGTCCCCGCCAGCGCGGTGATCAAGGCCTTTGGCCAGCGACCGGACTTCTCGCTGCTGCCCGACGGCGTGGCGCTGGACGGACGGCTGGTGGTGAACGAGGATTACCGCTCCACTCGGAAGGGCCTGTTCGTGGTAGGTGACGTGGCCGGCAACATCGGCAACGACGGCGCTTTCGTCGGCGGGCTGCAGGCCGCGCGCCACATCAACGACTACCTGGCCGATCCCATCCGCCCCTGGCCGGCGGTCGACCCGGAGCTGAAGATCGTGCCCGACCGCCCCGGTCGAGGCTTGGAGTAGAAGCCAGGCCTCCACCCGGCCGCGCGGCCGCGGCAGCCCCCTCGTACCGCGCCTAGATCAGCTCGTACAGCTCTTGCGGCCGGGTTCCGAGCCGTTCGGCGCCCGCAGCGGTAACGACGACCGAATCACCCCAGCGGCCATAGTCGGGCTTGCCATCGACGGCGGTGGCCGGCTTGAGAATGAAGCAGCAGCCCTCTTTGACCACGACGCTTCGGAGCTCGTCGCGCGGCGCGCCGAAATAGCCGGGGCCTTCGTCGCCCGTGCCTCGGCCGTGCATCGTCAGCGTGGTGATCGCGCGGCCGTCCATTCCTGTCAACCGTCCGGCGTCGGCCAGCTCACCCACCGTAACGCCGGGCTTGAGCCGGGCCAGCACGCGATTGAAGGACTCGTAGGCCAGCGCCATCCCGTGCTCCAGGTCCGGGTGCGCGGGGCCAATCGAGAAGGTCTGGTCGATCTGCGCGACATAGCCGCCCCAGCGGCCTTCGATCTCCAGCGACAGCACGTCCCCCGGAGCCAGGGTGCGAAAGGAGGGCTGCTCGAGGCGGTGATAGGTGTTGCCCAAAGGCCCGCTGATCCAGCCGAACATGGGCGTGAAGCTGCCCCCGGCGGCGGCGTTGGCGTACATCATGCGGCCGAAAACCTCCCGCTCGGGCACTCCGGCTCGGGCATGGTCGCGCACGGCCTGCAGCGTGATCTCCGCGACGTGCGTGGCCTTGCGCAGGAAGTCGATCTCTTCGGCGCTCTTCTGGTAGCGCGCCTCGCCCAGGATGGGCGTGGCGCTCACGAACATGGCTCGGGGGCAGGCGCGCTTAAGGACCTCGACCGATCCCCAGTTGACCTCGCCCTCCTCAGCCCGCACGTGCGCCAGGAGCGATGCGTCCAGCCCGGCGATCGCAATCGTTCCGTTGGCGTAGTGCGGGTGCTCCCGGATCCAGCCGGCGATCGTGGCGCCGCCGGTCCCGCGCCCGGCGGCCCGGATGTCGGTGAGCCAGTTGGACGACGGCCATACGCCGCCACGTGAGTGCCAGGCCGTGACGTCGCCCTCGATCGGAAACGCCACAGTGGTCTCGTCCGAGTTCTCCCCGAGCTGCGTGAGATAGCGGGGGTCGGCCTGCGCTTTGTCGTGTGAGTGGCTGTTGGGCAGACAGATGATCAGGTCGACCCCGTCGCGCCGCATGAGGTCGCGAACCAGCGCCCAGCGACGGTCGCGCTCCTCGAGACTGAAGACGGCGTTGCTCCAGTCGGGGCTCCATTCGGTGATCATGCCGCTGGCTCAGCGCGCTCCGATCTGTTTCACCGCTTCGTCGGCGAATTTGGAATCGACGAATTTGGTGATGTCGGGCACGTCGCCCTGGATGTTGCCCGTCTGCTTGTAATAGGCTCCCTGAGCCTTGAGGTCATCTACGTTGATCTTGCCGTTGAGGTCCGTGAACGTTGGCTTTGAGGTTTCCCACACCTTGGGATCCTTCTCGGCCAGCGTCTGCACCAGCAGGCTGATGAGTTCCTCCTTGCCCTTGTTCTGGAAGAAGGCGTCGTAGTGGTCGCGCACGCCCTGCAGGTAGCCGATCATGAAGCGGGTGGCGGCGGACTGATCGGCCGCGAACTGTGGCGAGAACTGCAGGATGGACAGCTCCGAGCCGGGGATAACCGCCCCAGCGGGCGTAAGGACGCGGGCGATGTCCTTCTGCACGGCCGAGGTCGCGAGGGGCTCGGTCAGCGTGCCGGCGTCGATCTTCTTATTTGCCAGCGCGGTCAGGATGTCGGGAAACGCCAGGTACTGCACGTCCATCTTGATGCCGCTGGCGCCCGCCTTGTCAAGCGCCCGAGCGAGCAGGAAGTCGGACACGGTCCCTGGATTCGTGCCCAAGCCCACCGTGCGGCCCTTCAGGTCGGCGACTGACTTCACCGCGCCCGAGTCGGCCAGGTCCTTCCGCACCAGCAGGGCCAGGGTGGTGTCGTTCTCTGAGCCAACGTGCGAGAAGTCGGCCACCATGCGGATGTTCACGTCGCGATTGAGGGCGTTGAACAGCGATGCGCTCATCGCGCCGGCGCCAACCTGGAGCTGGTTCGTGGCCAGCGCAGGCACCATCTGGGGCCCGCTGTCGGCCGCCACCGACTCGATGTTCAATCCCTGCTTCTGCCAGTAGCCACGCTTCAGTGAGATGGCCAGGGCAGCTTCTGAGGGCGAGCCCTTCGTAGCCAAGCGGACGGTTACCCCCGGTTGGGAGGGGGGTGCTGCCGCGCTTGGCTTGGCCGATGCGGGCGCCTGCGCGCTCGCTGCCGAGGCCGCCGACGCGGCTGGCTTGGCGCTGGCTACCGCTGAACCGGAGGCGGGCTGAGAGCTGCTGGGAGCGGTCGCGGCGGAGCCGCAGCTGGCGAGCAGCAAACCCGCGAACAGGCCGGGAATGAAGCGCGGCAGCGTGCCTAGGCGAATCACTTCGGCCACTCGTAGCGCATGCCTTCCCACTTGGGAGGACGGTCCTCGACCTGGCCGGTGTAGCCGCTGCGGCAGTGGAACTCCAGCTTGTTCCCGTCCGGATCGTTGAAGTACAGCGAGGCGCCGCCGGCCGGGCCACGGTGGCTGGGGCCATCAAAGGGAATCCCCATATCGCGCAAGCGCTTCGCGCACAGGTCGATGTGCTCGGCGGGCACGGACATGGCGATGTGCGGGTGATCCTGATCCCACTCCAGGAAGCCGCGGTCGTACTCGAACATGCTGATTTCGGGGCCCTGGGGATAGCGAACGTTGGCGCTGGGAAAGCGCATCGATCCTTCCGCTCGCCGCTTGGCGATCACCTTGGCTGAAGGCGGCAGCTTGGTGGGCTCCATCTGCAGAACCTCGGTGTAGAAACGAAGAGCGCGGTGCAGATCGCGAACCGGAACGGTGATGTGGTCCAGACCGTTGACTACTTCGCCGAGCGTCAATGGTTTGCTCTGCGCGGGACTTGCCATATGCGTCGTTCCTCCTTCTCGCCGGCTCCATCGCCAGCGGCAGGAGACGATGATACGGCACCGCCCCCTGCGCGTGACTCATCAGGACTCGCCGACCGCGGTCTTGGCGTGGCCAGCCTGTCGGCGACGGGCGCTTCGTACAATGCCCACGATGTTCGCCGTGAGGAGCTGCTGATGGAGCCGAGCGTGAAAGCACCGGAGCCCGACCTGCCGTTGGGTCCGCTGGAGGTGCCTCACTTCTCCCGCGAGGAGCGTGACCGGCGCTGGAGCCGCGTGCGGCGCCTGATGGAGCGCGAGCGTATCGACGTGATCGTGGCGCCGCCCCACACCGGGCACCACGATCATTTCTCCGCCAACGTTCGCTATTTGACCGGGCTGGGTGGCTTCTCGCTCGAGGTCGGCGCCGTTTTCCCCCTGGCCGGTGACGTAACCGCCGTTACGGTCCCGGACGTGGCTCGAGCGCACTGGTATGGGCGGCAGGATTGGGTGGAGGACATCCGCTCCGAGGGTCGCGAGTTTGGGAACTGCATAGTGGGGCGGCTGAAGGAGTTAAACCCGGTTCCCGCGAGGATCGGGGTGGCCGGCCTGGCCAACGTGGGCCGGTTTCCCGATGGCCTGATATCGCATCGCATGTACGAGAAGATCGCCGCCGCGCTGCCGAATGCTGAGATCGTGGACGCCACCCTGCTGCTGGATGAGGCGCGCTCGGTGAAGAGCAGGGAAGAGCTGGCGTTCTTGGAGCGGTCGGTCGAGCTGTGCGAAGCCGCCATCGAGGTCCTGGCTCGAGAAGCGCGGCCGGGTGTGCCGCAGTGCCTGGTGTACGGCCGCATGCTGGCCAGCATGGTGGAGCGTGGTGGTGAGGTGCCCACGATGATCATGTGGAACGTAGGGCCCCCAGGCTGGCCGCAGATGGGGCCCATGCCAACGCAGCGCAAGCTCGACGTTGGTGACGTCATCAACGCCGAGGTGGAGGGGCGCTGGGCTGGTTACGTGGGCCAGGTCACGCAGATGGCGCACGTGGGACCGGTGACGGATCAATTCAGGCAGATGGAGGAAATCCAGCTCGAAGCTTTGCGGCGCGTGTGGGAGGCGTTGAAGCCAGGCGTGACGGTGGGTGAGCTGGCCCGGCTGCCGGAGGAAGCGGCCAAGGGCAGTCCCTACCAGGGCCGGCTGCTGATGCACGGTCGCGGCTTGGGTGATGACAGCCCGCTGTTCACGCCTTCGAGCCGGGCCGACATCGGCTGGGTCGTAGAGGAGGGCTCGGTCTACATCATCAAGCCGCTGGTTATGACCGAAGGCCGCCGCCGCGCGGTGTGTATGGGCGATTCCGTGGTCTGCACGGCCAACGGCGCCCGCCGTTTGGGTAAGCGGACGATAGGGATTCTGGAGCTGCAGGAGCATGGGCCCAGTTCCGACCTCAGCCGCGAATAGCACCATCGTAGGCGAACAGCCGGCGGGCGGCGCGCAAGCCCCGCGCTGCACCGGCTGGATCTGCCTCAAGATCGCCGCTGCACGACGGGGCAAATGCAGGCCGCGGCTTGTCCCTGCCCTGGCATCGCCAGAAACCCGCTTACGAATAGGCGTCAATGACGCGCGACGGGTGCACTCCCGGCCCTGAGCCAGTTAGTCGATGACGGGCACCTGATGGGACAGGCTGATCTCACGATGCTCACGGGCGGACTGCATGATGGCGAGGACTACTTCCAGGGTGGCTTCGCCCCAGCGACCGTCGTGGAACACGGGGCGATCGTTGACGACCGCCTGGTAAAGCTCCTCGAGCTCCGCGGCCCGGCCACGCTCCCCAGCTGCCACCGGTACCTCCCACACCTTTTCATCCCCGTAGATGCGCAGGGCGTTGGGCGTCTGGCGGATGTCGCCGTGCTCGCAGCTGACGATCGTGACTCCGAAGATTGATTGCGGACGGTCGCCGCGGCGCTCGTGATAGTCGCGTTCCTGGCCGCCGCCGAAGCGCTGCGCTTCCTTGAGGGCCCACTCATCCTCGGGCGTCTTGGCGCCGCTGAGCTGGCGGCGCATGCGGAGGTTGTAGTCGGGGTCGCGCTGCTGCTCCCCGACCCATTCGCTGAACTCGGCGGTGTCGAAATGCCCGTAGCCGTTGTAGGCCAATGTGGCCGGCGTGCCGTCCTCGAATTCGAGGTAGGCGCAGTAGGCGCCTTCCGCGCGCCGGGCGGGGTCCCAGATGCCCGTCATGGCGCGGACGCTGCGCACCAGCCCGCCGCCGATGAGCCGCACGATGTCGAGCTGGTGCGGCCCCTGGTTGTAGACGATGTTGCCGCCGCGGGCGGCATCCAGCTCCTGTGGCATACGCGGCCGGTACATGAACTCATTGAAGTGCCAGGTGCTGATCATCCGCAGCGCGCCCAGCTCGCCGCCGTGCACCAGCTCGCGCATTTTGCGCACCGGTGGATCGAAGCTGTGGGTGTGGCCGCACAGCAGCTTGACGCCGTTGCGCTCGGCGGCCTCATTCATGGCTTCGGCTTCGGCCAGCGTCAGGGCCATGGGCTTTTCGACGATGACGTGTTTGCCGTGCTCGGCCGCCGTGATCACGTGTTCGGCGTGCAGGTGGTTAGGGGTGCAGACGTAGACGGCGTCAACATTCTGGCTCGTGCACATTGCTTCGACGCTGTCGTACGTCTCGCCGCCGTACTGCTGAGCGAACTTCTCCAGGCCGCCAGGGCGCGGGTCGGCTGCCGCGGTGAGCTGAAGGTGCGGCCTGCCGGCGAACTCCGGCAGGATCTGCGTGCTGGCGATGCCAAGACCGGCGACGCCGTAGCGCAGGACGCGGGGTGGCGCTTGAGTGGACATTACTGCAGCAACTCCTTAGCAATAGCGGCTGCCTTCTCGCGTTGAGGCAGCAGCTCTTCAGACTGATGGGGCACGTAGTCGGCCACGTGCTTGGGATCGAGGACGGCGGTGGGGTCAGGATTGCCGGACGGCACGTCCAGGCGGCGGCTGTTGACCCCCGCTAGCTTCGAGATGTCGGTCTGCGCCTGCTGGCTCAGCAGCCAGTTGACGTACACCTTGGCGGCGTTGGGGTGGGGGGCCTTGTCGATGAGCTGAATGCCGCCCGAGCCGGACGAAAGCTTGCGCGGGAAATCGAGCCCCTGGATGTTGAACTTCAGCCCCTGGCTGCGGAACAGCTCCAGGTCGGTCGGCACGATGCCGATGCCAATCGGGTACGTGCCGCGCACGGCCCACTCGGCTTCCTGGCGCTGATCCCTCGTCAGCAGCGGCTTCTGCTTGCCGAAGAGGTCGCGTAGGTACTGCTCGCCGTGGGCTACGAGCATCGTCGTGGCGCTGCCCAGGCCGGCGCCTCCGGTCGGATCCTGGATGGCGATCTTGCCATTCCAGCGTGGGTCGAGCAGCTGCTCATAGGTGGACAGGGCAGAGTCGGGAACGAAGTCGCGGTTGATGTACGCTTCGTAGCCAGCCTCGGCCACGAAGCTGAGCAGTGACTGCTTGGCGCTGTCGGCGTAAAGGCCGTTGATGCCGCCGAACCATCTGTTCGGATCCGTCACGTCGGGCCGGACCAACAGCGGCCGCACCGGCGCCAGGCTGCCGTTCTTGAGGGCGTCGAACACCTGCGGGTCAGGGCCGCCGATGCGCAAATCCCACAGGTACTGGCCCGCTTTGCGCTCGGTAGCGAGGCGCGTCCAGAAGTCGCGTGAGTTGAACTCGGTGATCTCGACCTTGATGTCGGGGTAAGCCTTGGAGAAGGTCTGCAGGCCCTGCGTCCAGAGCGCATAATTCGGCCCGGCAATGACCACCTTGCCCTCCTTCTTGGCGGCAGCGACGACCTGGTCCCAATCGGAAGTAGAGGTGGCCGAAGCGGGGCTCGTTTGGGCTGCTGGTGCCCCGGTCGGGGCCGTCGAAGAGCCGCAAGCGCCCAGCAGCAGGGTGGCCAGAACGGCAGTAAGGCACCAAAGCGAGGTGGACTTCACGGTGGGCCTCCTTGGTTCGAGGTTGGTTTGCCTGGCCGAGAACACATGGTGCCAGAGCGATTGCTTCGCTTCACAAAGGGCACAGGATAGCGGAAACAGCTGACACGTATGGCCCTAGCTGAACGGGGCTACTTCTTGCCATGGCATGTCGATGGGCACGACGCGTTCTTCGGTGGCCAGACAATGGAAGTCGGTCCCGCCGTCCAGGCCAGGAGGAGTGCCTCCGGCTGAGACAGAACGGGCCGCCTGGATAACGCTGCGGCGGAAACGGGCCACCGCCACGTCTGTGCTGCCCAGGTGCTCTCGGGTGCGGTCGTAAATGGGGTCCATGCTCTCGACCACGGCGAAATCCTGGCTGTTGACGCCCATGATCCCGGACCAGTTGCCCGCTTTCATCAGGGCGCGATCCTGAAGGTGCTTGTTGGCCCGATTTCGCTCAGGACGGAATTCGGCGTCAATGGCGAACTGCGCCCCGTGGTCCTGCGCGATCGGCCCCCGCCGGTTCCAGCGAATGCTGTAGAAGTAGTTGTGCTCGTCGTCGATGGGTATCCAGGCGTGGTGGGTGACCACTTCGCTGCCGTCGGAGCGGCGCTGGATCGGGATGAGGACGTAGCAGGGCGCGACGTACAGCGTGATACGCACGTATTGGCTCTTGCCGGCCTCCCCGTCGGGCCGGCGAATGGCCCCGTAGCGGAAGCCGTAAGGCCGATCCTCGACTTCGAGCCGTGGACGATGGTCGCTGGGCCGGCCGCGGATGTCCGACGAGTGCAGAAAGTCGGAATGGACGGAGTCGATGCTGCCCTCGAGCCCCTGGGCGTAGTTGCACTCCTGCAGCACCTTGTTGATCTCACGGTCGCTGTCGGGCGCGCTCAGCCAGGGCCAGTCCGGGAAGGCCGGCTTCAGCTCCGACGGCCCGAAATACGCCCACACCAGTCCCCCGGCCTCATGCGTGGGATACGAGCGGTGCTTGATGCGTGTCCTGAAGGTGCTGTCCTCGGGCTCGGAAGGCATGTCCATGATGTTCCCGTGGATATCGACCTTCCAGCCGTGGTAGATGCAGCGCAGGCCGCATTCCTCGTTTCGGCCGTAGGCCAGGGATGCGCCGCGGTGCGGGCAACCTTCGTCCAGGATGCCGGCCCGGCCTGAGCTGTCCCTGAAGGCGACGAAGCGCTCGCTCAAGAGCCGCAGCTGTTTGGGCTCGCCATCGGCTTGGAGTTCCTCCGAGAGCATGGCCGGGAGCCAGTAGCGGCGCATCAGCTCACCGGTGGGAGTGCCGGGACCGGTCTGGGTGAGCAGGTCGTTTTCTTCGCGGGTCAGCATGTCATCAGCCTTTAGTCCTCAAAAACTCCAGCTTGGGCGCCCATTTGGCTCGAACCTGCTCCGCGTAGGAGGACGAGATCTCATTGACCGCGGGAAACTCCTCACGCCAGTGGTACGGCCGCACGGCATAGATAATGATGCGGCTGTTGGTGATGTCGCCGGCCTCGCGCTTGGCCGGGTCGAGGGCGGGATCGATGTGGCCGGTCCAGCAGCCATCGACGATGTCCGTTTGCGTCTTCGGATCCCAGCGGGTCGCCATAGCCCACAGGACCTCCACGGGATTGGTGATGTCGATGTCGTCGTCCACCACCACGGTCATGCGCCCGAGATAGGCTGCCGGTCCGCACCCGGTCGCCACCAGTCCGGCCATCTTGGCGTGGCCGGCGTGCTGCTGGCGGATGGATACAACCGTGATGAACCGCGCTCCGCCGCCCTGCAGCTTCCACACACCCTTGACTTCTGGCACGCCCGCCGCTTCGAGCGCATCCCAGATGGCCGCGGCGGTGGCCACATTGCCGCCCTGCCGGCCGGGATAGGTCGGCTTTGCCGGGGGTTGCCCGGTGATGATGGGGTTATCGCGGTGATAGACAGCCTCGACCCGCAGGACAGGCTCGGGCCGTGAGTGGGAGGCGTAGTAGCCCGGCCATTCGCCGAATGGACCCTCCGGTCGGGCCTCGACCTCGGGTGGATGCATGTAGCCCTCGAAGGCGATCTCCGTGTCGGCCGGAAAGGGCAGCCCGGTGATCTTGCCGCGGACTACCTGGATAGGCCGCCCGAGCCGCCCGCCGGCCGTGGCGAACTCCGATTCGCCGTACTGCGAGCCCGATCCGGCCAGCCGGCTGAGCATTGGCGACTGCCCGACGGTCAAGACCATGGGGCAGGGCTCGCCTCGATCCCAGTACTTCTGGCGGATCACACGGCCGTGCTTGCCTGGCTCGATGAACACGCTGATGGTGCGCTCATCCTGCACCTGCGCGCGATACGTGCCGGCGTTTACCCAATCGCTGTCGGGGTCCTTGGTGATGACCATGCACTCTGTACCGATGTACGCGCCGCCGTCGAGCTCGTGCCATTTCGGTGTGGGGAAGGCGAGCACGTTCACATCGTCGCCGGTCAGCACGTTCTGACAGACCGGACCGGTCTCGACCTCCTCTGGCGGGAGGGCTGTGGTGCGAACGCTGTCCCGTTTGCGCTGGCGGTAGGCCTGCACGGCTTCGATGCCCCTGCCGTCGCTCAGCAGGTGCGACGTACGGACGTTCATGAGCACGCGCCGGCCCGATGGATAGCCCTTGATGTTGTCGAACAGGAGGACGGGCGGGAACTCGTGCTCCAGGCTGAGCTCGTACAGCGCGCCCATCTCGAGCTCGGGGTCCACGCCGTCGACGACGACCAGCTCGCCGTCTTCATTGGCCAGGCGTAGGAACTCGCGCAGGTTACCCTCCGCGACCTGCTTCTTCTCTTTGGGCGTCAATTCACTTCTCCCTGAACGTTCGTCATCTGCATTCCTCGCCGCGGGCGGTCTTCTAAGCTGGCAGGCCACCTGCTTCGGCTGCAAGAGGCCCACAAGGAGGATTCTCCCTGCGCAGGGTTCGTGTCAAGTTGGGCTCATTCCCGCTTCTGACGCCGCGGGCCCCTTCACGGCCACGCCGGCTGCGTCTGCCAAACGCGGCATTCGGCCTGCCCGGTGGCACAGATGTTGCGCCCGGCTAGGCATGGAAACGATCGAGAAAGCTATCGACGTTCACGCTCCCATTCACAGTGTCTACAACCAATGGACGCAGTTCGAGGAGTTCCCGCGTTTCATGGAGGGTGTCAAGGAGGTACGGCAGCTCGACGACACGCACCTGCACTGGAAAGCCGACCTGTACGGCAAGGAAGAGCAGTGGGACGCGGAGATCGCCGAGCAGATCCCCGACCAGCGAATCGCCTGGAAGAGCACGAGTGGGCCCCAGCATGCCGGCGTAGTGACCTTCCACTACGTGGACCCGAACACCACCCGCGTCATGCTCCAGATCGGCTACGACCCGGAAGGCTTCGTCGAGAGCGTTGGTGACAAGCTGGGCTTCGTGAGCCGGCGGGTGGAGGGAGACCTGAAGCGCTTCAAGGAGTTCATTGAGTCTCGGGGCATGGAAACGGGCGCCTGGCGGGGCGAGGTTCGCCGCGATGACGTGGCCACAAGGCAGCCGAGCGGAAGCGAGGCCCAGCTGCCGGATCGCTAGCGGCCTGCCCCACGGTGAGGCGGGCCCCTCCTAGGTCCCGCCGGCGCCGTGAGGCTGCTCGGTATCTGTCTTCTTGGCTAGATCCTGCGCCGCAACTGGGTTGGGGTAGCGCTTCGCCGTGGGGTTGGGCTTTCCGGCCCGCAGCTTTGCTGGGAGTGGTGAGTGGTCGGTCTTTTTCGTGCGTTGGTCCATGCCCTGCCGGACGCACAGCGCGGGCCAGGCGACGTCAAGAGCCTCAAGACGCTCTGGGTAGTGCTTGCTCCTGGGAGCCGAGCAGCCGGACGTCCTCGCTGCCCTCGGGCAACGAGGCGCCGAAGCGGGCCAGATGGTGCGCCAGGTTGCGATTGCGTTCTACCCAACACAGCCGCACGTGCTCGTGCTCGACCAGCCAATCTCGTGCCTGGCGTTGCAGCGCCAGGTGCTGCCCGGATCTTGCTCGAATTTTGCCGGTCGCCAATCGCAGGCCTACCAGGGAGTCCGACACGATCAGCGCGCTGCGAGGGCGCGCCGCGCGAACAATCGCCAGGGCATCCATCAGGCCGAGGAACTCTGCGGTGTTGTTCCCTCCGAAGCCGATGTTCTTTGTGACGCCGATCAGTGAGTCAGCCGTCGAGCCGCGAGCGAGGACGAGCAGGCCGACGCCACTGGGGCCGGGATTGGGAACGCTGGAGCCGTCTACGTAGATGACCATGTTGAGGTCGTGACGGCTTGGCAGCCAGCTGAGGACAGAACGGCACAGATCGGACAAGAAGCGCTCCGTTGGACGAAATTTGTCTGCCAGAAACGAAAAAGGCTGGCAGCGCTTGGCCACCAGCCCTCAGGTCCGTCGCGGTGAGTTCCGACGTCTATGGCTCCAACATATCACATATTGTCAATACGATCGTGCTACCGAGCTATATGTAAGCAAAAATTTACGTGCTACCTGCCGTGCTGGCCGTCGTCGTCACGCCGAAGGGAGTCATTCCGCCCGCCACTGTCCCGACCACTGCCGCTCGTCGCAGTCGCCGCGGGCGTGGCGCCGGAAGCCGGAATGGCCGCAGGGGTGGCGGTGATGGTTGCCTGCGCTGTAACGCTCAGCCTCGGACCGTTGACCGTGCTTTGGCTGCTGCGTCCGGCGCTGCCCGCGGCGCTTGGGCTGCCCGCGGCGCCGCCACGGCGCCCATCGTCCCCTCCGCGACCATTGGAGTCACCACCAAAACGGCCGTCACTCGGTCCCGTTCCTGCCGGTTCACTGCTCGAAGAGCTCCTGCCTTCTCCCTGATCCCCTTCACGGTCTCGCTGGCGGCTCGTTGCGGTGGTGCCGGCGGTTGGTGTGGAAAGTCTTGACTGGTCGCGGCCGAAGCCCTCGTCCCGCTCGGATTTGTCACCGCCTTCCGAATCGCGGCCTCGCGATTCTCCGGAAAGACCCGTCGCGCTGGCGCTCTCGGCCGGTCGTGGCAGGGTGGTTTGCAGTGGCGTCGGAACTGCATTTCTCGATGACGGCGAAGGCAGGGATGCGCTGGTGGTGGGGGTTGCGGCTGTCGTGGGCGTGGCCGCGGGCGGGAGGAGCAGGCTTTCGGTCACCTGCTGGGTCACCTGCGCTACCTGCTCCGTGACCTGGTGCACGGGATAGAGCACGCTCTCGGGCGGCGCGTCCTGTGCGGCGTAGACCACCGCCGCTCCGGAAAGCAGCGCGGCCAGGCTGCCCGCTGCGGTGGGGCGCAGCCATCCTGGCCAGGTGAAGTGAGGCTTGGGCGCCGATCCTGCCTGGCTGATGGCAGCCAGCAAGCGCTGCCGGCCCTGCTCTCGCCGATGCTCGGGAAGGTGTTCCACTCCGTCCAGCCGCAGCGATTGCGCGATTGGCACCAGCGCCATGAGATCCTTGCCGGCTTCGGTATCCGCGGCATCGCTCACCGCCCTGCCGCCATGCAGAGCGCGGTCGATGGCCTGGGTGAGCTCCTCACTCGTCTTGCGGCTCATGCTCGCCCCTCCATGGCAGCGCGCATGCGCTTCAGGCCGCGGTGGGCGATGACTCGGATGTTGTTCTCGGTCTTGCCCAGGGCTCGGGCGATGTCCGTGTAATCGAGCTCCTCGAGGAAGTGCATCGAGACGACCATCTGCTGCTCGGCGGGCAGTGCGGCGACGGCGCGCCGCACAATCGCCTGGTCGTAGCGGCGTTCAAGGGCATCGTAAGGCTCGCCGGCGCCATCGGGCGGGCTCATCTCGATGTTCAGCGGCACGCTGTCGCGTTTGCCGCGGAAGTAGCTGACGACGCTGTTGTGGGCAATCGTGAGCAGCCAGGCGATGAGCGGCACTTCGCTTATGCGATACCGGCCGATGGCCTGCCAGGCCTTCATGAAGGTTTGCTGCATCAGGTCTTCCGCGTCGCTCGGGCTGCCGATTCGGTACAGGATGTGCCGGTACACCCGATCGGCAAAGAGGTCATAAATTGAACCGAACGCGCCCGCATCTCCCTGTTGGGCCGCCTCGATGAGCTCTTTCTCAGATTGTCGTGTCGCGACGGCCACTCACACCACCCAACGCTGCCGCATGCTGATCGTTACAACGCCGGAGAGTGCCGGCTGGTCACAGCGCCTGCTAGCAATTCCGGTGCCATGTTGAAAGCGCTAATGTTTAGACCTTGAGTGCGAATCAGAGCCGTTCCTCGAAATCGGGAGCAGCCGTAGAACGCATGCGTTCGGGCGTCCGGCGCGTGCTCGTTGCGGACGACGATACCGAGATCCGCCAGCTGCTGAAGGCTTTGCTGGAGGGTGAAGGCTATGAAGTCTCGGAGGCCAGCAGCGGCGCCGAGATTTTGACGCTTGTGGCCAGTAAGCCACCCGATCTGGTGCTCATGGATCTGCGCATGCCCGAGGGCGGCGGCATTGAGATCCTGGACAAGCTGAACGCCCAGGACGACGAGGTCGGCGCGATCATCATGACGGCCTACGGCACGGCAAATACCGCTATCCAGGCCATCCAGCGCGGAGCATTCGACTATGTGACCAAGCCCTTCGAGCTTGATAACGTGCTGCTGACCGTGGGCCGCTACTTCGAGCACCGGGAGCTGGCGGCGGAGGTCGAGGCGCTGCGCAGCGAGATGCTCATCACCCAGGACCCGATGGAGAAAATCGTCGGGAACAGTCCCAAGATGCAGGACATCTACAAGACGATCGGGCGCGTAGCGCGGTCGGATGCCACCGTCCTCATCTGGGGGGAGACGGGCACCGGCAAGGAGCTCGTGGCCAATGCCATGCACTACAACTCGACGCGACGAAACGGGCCGTTCATCAAGGTCAACTGCGCGGCTCTGCCGGAGAGCCTGCTGGAGAGCGAGCTCTTCGGGCACGAAAAGGGCAGCTTCACCGGGGCCCTGGTGCAGCGCAAGGGCCGATTCGAGCTGGCCAACCATGGCTCCATCTTCCTGGACGAGATTGGGGAGATGACCCTGGCCACGCAGCGCAAGCTGCTGCGTGTGCTGCAGGAGCGCGAGTTCGAGCGCGTCGGCAGCTCCACGCCCATCAAGGTGGACGTGCGGGTCATTGCCGCCACCAACCGCGACCTGGCCAAGGAGGTCCAGGAGGGCCGGTTCAGGGAGGACCTGTTCTACCGGCTCAATGTCATTGCCCTGCATCTGCCGCCACTTCGGGAGAAGAAGGAAGACATCCCCGAGCTGGTGGCGTATTTCTGCAACAAGCACCGCTTCACGTCGGACTCGGAGCCCAGCCAATTCTCGCCCGAGGCCATGGAGCTGCTGACCTCGCACGAATGGCCCGGCAACGTGCGCGAGCTCGAGAACGTGGTCGAACGGGCCGTGGTCACCGCCCAGGGCGGGGTGATCATGCCGGATCACGTCCGTTTCAACCCGGCGGGCGAGAAACGCATCGTGGACGTGGTTCAGCGCGTACAGGACAGGGTGCAGTTCGACCAGATCGTGGCGGAGGTCGAGCGGCACGCCCTGGATCAGGCGCTCGACCTGGAGCACGGGGATCACCGCAAGGCTGCCGAGCTGCTGAGCTTGCCGATCAAGACCTTCGAAGAGAAGCTGCTGGAGCTCGGTATCAAGCGCTGACCGTCGTTCCAAGGCGTGGCACGCTACTTGCGTTTGAGTAGCGGCTGGCGGCCTGGTCAGCCTCTCGAGTGCGAAGGTAGAACGAAAGGCGTAAGGACGGTCCCTTGGAGCTAGAGGTCTCACAGACCCTGCAGCCGCAGCAGAATATCGCTGTCACAGCGAACCTCATTACGTCGCTGAAGATCCTGCAGCTTTCTTCCGAAGAGCTCGAGCAGACCATTCAGCAGGAGCTGGTGAACAATCCCGCGCTGGAGGTCGAGGATCGCGATACCTGCACCGTATGCGGGTCCGGCCTCCAGGAAGGACGCTGCCCGGAGTGCAGCGCGCAGCGGCTCAGCGCTCCGGAGCCTGGTGGCCAGTGGGAGGAGGAGCCGTACGACGCCTGGCGCGTCGATACCCGCGCGAATCGCACGTCTGACGACGAATACGACCCGGTGGCGTTGGCGGCGTCCGAATCGAGCATCCAGGATTACCTGCTGGATGCCCTGGCCAGCACGATTGCCGACGAGGACATGCCCATTGCCGAATACCTCATCGGCAGCCTGGATGAATCCGGCTACCTGACGGTGACGGACCACGAGGTCGCCGAAGCCTGCCAGGTCGACGTTGGCCGCGTGCGAGCCGTGGTCGAGGTGCTGCAGGACCAGGATCCACCCGGCGTGGGCGCCCACGATCCGCGCGAATGCCTGTTGATCCAGCTGCGCCACCTGGCCCAGGACGGCAAGGGCGACGTCATCGCCGAACGCATCCTGGAGACCTGTTTCGAGGAGCTTGGCCGGCACAAGTTCGATCAGATCGCCGGCACGCTGCAGATCAGCCTGGAGCATGTGCTGACCAGCTGGGCGTACATCAAGGACAATCTGACCCCATTTCCGGCCTGGGGGCTGTCACAGGGGCAGCAGCGCATCAATACCGGCGCCAACGCCGTCGTTCGGCCCGACGTGGCCATCAAGGCCGCCGAACAGGGCTACCTGGTCGAAGTGCTGGAGGAGGCCCGCTACCGCTTCGGCGTCAACGACCTGTACCGGGACCTGCTGACCGAACGCAACCTGCCGGCAGGCGATCGTGACTTCGTGCGCAAGCATGCCAGCCAGGCCAAGTTCTTCATCGGCTTTATCAAGCAGCGTTGGGACACCATTCGGCACATCACTGAGTGCATCGTCGAGGCCCAGCAGGACTTCCTCGACCAGGGGATACGGCACCTCAAGCCGCTGACCCGCTCGGAAGTTGCGTATCGCGTTGGGTTGCATGAATCGACCGTCAGCCGTGCCACCGCGAACAAGTACATGATGCTGCCGTCGAAGCGCGTGATCAGCTTCGACGACATGTTCGACGGGTCGCTGGCCATCAAGGATGCGATCCGCGAGATCATTGCTCATGAAGATCCGGAGCGGCCGCTGAGCGACGAGGAGATAGCCATGCAGCTGCACGAACAGGGCATGTTCGTGGCTCGCCGCACGGTGGCCAAGTACCGTGGTGCCATCCACATCCTGCCGTCGGCGCTGCGTAGCCGGATGGCGATTCCGGCGCGTGCCTGAGCCCCGAGCCTGCGTTCACGGCGATTTCCAAAGCCACTCCGGCACGTTCTGTGCGATGGCCCTTCATCCATCTTGGCCAAAGTCACCGGGGAAGGTTCCATGAGTGAGTACTGCGAGGCGCCTGAATGTCGTGATCGATCTCTCGTGGTCGTCAACGGCGCGGCGTTTTGTCGCCGGCACTACTACCGACTGATGTCGTCGCTGGAGCAGCGGGGGGAGTCGCTGCGCACGTTCGATGGCAATGCGCTCGCCGTGCTGCGTGAAGCCTCTCCGGACGGGACGGTCGAGCTCGCGCGGTAGAGGGACCGCTCGGAGAACGCCGCCGGCGCGCCGTCTTCCATAATGGTCCGGGCGCGAGTGCGTCCGCCAGACCGCCTATGGAGACTGCTTGTTGGCCGATATTGACATCCCCCGCCTGAACGGCGTCATTCATTCCCTGGAGCAGGGCAAGCCGGCTCTGTGCATGTTCGCCGGACAGGACATTGATGAGGCCATGGCTCTGAGCGCTTCGGCCTATGACGGCATCGTGGTCGAGATGGAGCACAAGCCGTACGACGTGCGAGTCATGCGCGACTACTTCCAGTACATGCTCAGCCGGCGACAGATAGTCGATCGAGGCACCCTCGCTCCGGCAGTCACGCCCATGGTGCGCATCCCGCCTAACGGGGGTGAGGGCAATCAGTTCTTGGCCAAGCAGGCGCTGGACTGCGGCGCCTATGGCGTGGTATGGCCGCACGTGAGCACGGTGGAGGATGCGCGCAACGCGGTGTCGGCCTGCCGCTACCCGCGTCTGCCCTCGGCGCCGCTCTACGATCCGCCGGGCGTGCGGGGCGATGGGCCGACCTTCGCGGCACGCTACTGGGGCCTGACGCAGCAGGAGTATTACAAGCGTGCCGACGTGTGGCCGCTGAATCCTGACGGCGAGCTGCTGGTGATTATCATGGTCGAAGAGGTTCGGGCCATCGAGAACCTGCCTCGCATGCTCGAAGAGGTGCCGGGGATTGGGGTCGTGCTCATCGGTGAGGGAGACCTGTCCCAGGAGCTTGGCTTTCCCAGGCAGTACGACCATCCGGCCGTCCTCGAAGGGATCGCGCGAGTGTTGAGCATCTGCAAGGAGTTCGGGGTTCCGTGCGGCCACCCACATGCCACGGCTCAGAACGTCGATCGGCTGTTGAACGAAGGCTTCCGCTTCCTGATGCTTGCGCCGGTCACGTCCTACGGCGCGCTCGACACCGCGCGCCAGCTCGCAGGACGGTAAGCGCACCGGTCAGGCGCGGCCCAGACAGCTCCTGACCGCGGCGATGATGCTGTGCTCGTCGGGGACGAAGGCGGCTTCGAGCTGCTCGCCGGCAGGCACTGGCGCGAACGGCGCGCCCACTCGGAGGATCGGGGCTTCGAGGTAGTCGAAGACCGCCAGCTGCAGCTGCGCCACCAGCTCCCCACCGATCCCGCCCTGAACCACCGCTTCGTGAGCTATCACCGCGCGGCCGGTCTTTCGAACCGAGGCGGCCAGGGTGTCCAGGTCGAGCGGGGATAGCGTCCGTGGATCCACGACCTCTATCTCGACGCCCTCGGCCGACAGACGCTCGGCCGCTCGCAGCGCGGTGCTCACCATTCTCCCGGTAGCTACTACGGTCACGTCACGGCCTGGTCGCCGCACCCGCGCGGTTCCGAGCGTGCTCTCGATCGTGGTTGGCTCCGCCTGGTCGTCCTTGGTCCAGTACAACCCCCGATGCTCCATGAAGAGCACCGGGTTGTCGTCGCGGATGGCGGCCCTCAGCAGCGCCCCTGCCTCACACGCAGTCGATGGCATGACCACCTTCAGCCCGGGAACGTGTGCCAGCCAGGCTTCGAGGCTCTGAGAATGATGCGCCCCCCATCCACCGGACACGCCGAACATCGTTCGGATGGTCAGCGGCACCTTCAGCTGCCCGCCCGACATGTAGCGCAGCTTCGCACCGTGATTCACCAGCTGGTCCAGGGCCAAGGTGATGAAGTCGACGAACATGATCTCGACGACGGGCCGGAGTCCCTGCAGCGCGGCGCCGATGGCCAGCCCCACGACTGTCCCCTCGCTGATGGGCGTGTTGATGACCCGGTGTTCGCCGAACTCCTCGGCCAGTCCGCGGGTGGCTCCGTACGGTCCTCCGACCGCCACGTCCTCGCCCAAGACGTAGACGTCGGGATCGGCCAGCATCTCCTCTCGCAGCGCCTGGTTGATAGACTGCAGGAACGTCGTGCCGGCGGCGGGCGTCATGCGTACACCCCGCGCGAGACCGCGTCTCTTTCCGGCACAGGACCCTCACGGGCGAAGTCGGCCGCTGCCTCGACCTTTGAGCGAGCCGCCGCTTCGATGGCGTCTCGCTCCGTCTCGTCCAGCAGCCCGGCGTCTATGGCCCAGGCCACGAAGCGGGCAACTGGATCCTTGGACTTCCATTCTTGGAGCTCGCTCAGCTCGCGGTACTTCGACGGATCACCTTCGTAGTGGCCGCGCATGCGATAGGTCAGGCATTCCACCAGGCTTGGCCCATCGCCGCTACGGGCTCGCGCCACGGCCGGCTCAACGGCCTGGAGGACCGCCAGCAGGTCATTGCCGTCGACGGTTACGGTCGGGATGTGGTAGACGGCCGCGTGCTCCGAGGCGCGCTCGACCAACGTGTGCGCTGAGATAGGGGTGAACTCGGCGTAGCCGTTGTTCTCGCACACGAACAGCAGCGGCAGCTTCCACAGGCTGGCGATGTTCAGCGATTCCTGGAACGCGCCCATGTTCATTGCGCCGTCGCCGAAGAACACCACGGCGATCCTGCCCGGGCGGCGCTCGCGGCAGAAGAGCGCAGAGCCGAGGGCCAGCGGGATGGTGCCGCCGACCACGCCAGTGGCCGTCATGAAGCCCACCTCAGGGGCGGAGATGTGCATGCTGCCGCCCTTGCCGCCGCAGTAGCCGTTGGCCTTGCCGGCGAGCTCGGCCAAGAGGCGCCGCGGATCGCCGCCCTTGGCCAGACAGTGGCCGTGGGCACGGTGGCTGGAGTACAGCAGGTCGTCACGGTCGAGGAAGCTGCATACCGCGGCGGCCACGGCTTCCTGGCCAATACCGAGGTGCAGCAGACCGCGGATCTCCAGCTTGGCGTACAGCTCTGAGACCTTCTCCTCGAAGGCTCGGATGAGATACATGGTGTCCAGCAGCGAGGCGGCGGTTTGCTTGTCCATTGTGCGCTTCCTGAAGTATCCGTCACGCCTCAGCAGGCATGGCTGGCCGACTTATACTGGCCGGGTTCAACAGGTGAGTGAGGAGCAAGGATGGCCATCGCTTCCGAATCGGTGATTGGCGCTTCGCTGCCGCGAGTGGAAGGTCACGGCAAAGTCACCGGCAGGGCCCGGTACGCGGCCGACGTACAGCTTCCAAATGCGCTCTGGATCCGAGTGCTGCACAGTACCCGGGCCCACGCCCGCATCGCGCGTCTGGAGACAGCCGAGGCCATGGCTCTGCCAGGCGTGGTCCAGGTGCTCACTGGAGCGGACTTCAAGATGCTCACCGGGGCAGGAATTCGCGATCTGCCCATCCTCTGTCGCGATCGGGTGCGCTTCGTGGGGGATGCCGTGGCGGCCGTGGCGGCAGAGGATCCCGACGTGGCCGAGCAGGCGCTGGCCCTGCTTCGCGTGGAGTACGAAGATCTCCCGGCGGTATTCGATCCGGAGAAGGCCCTCGATCCGCAGGCCCCGGTGCTGCATCCGGATCGGGCCTCTTACCAGGGCGGTCCGGAGCCAAATCCGCGCCTTCCGAACCTGCAATCGACGGTCGGCTTCAGCAAAGGTGATGTCGAAAGCGGATTTGCGGAGGCGGATCAGATCTTCGACCACACCTTCACCGTAGCTCGCAGCCATCAGGCGTACATCGAGCCTCGGGCATGCGCCGTGAACGTCGAGCCGGATGGGACGGTGCGCATCTGGTCGAGCTGCAAGGTGCCCTACAAGCTGCGCTCGATGATGGCCGAATTGTTCGAGCTCGAGCGCGACAAGGTGGTGGTCGAGCCGGTGTCTATCGGCGGCGATTTCGGCGCTAAGGGCCCGGTGGGGCAGGAGCCCCTGGCTTACCTGGTTGCGCGCGCCACCGGCCGGCCAGCGAAGGTGGTGCGCAGCTACGTTGAGGAGCTGCAGGCGGGCCAGCCCCGCCACGGCGCCAGCATCCGGGTGCGCACCGGCGTCAAGCGCGATGGGACGCTGGTGGCGCGCGAAATGTTCCTGACCATGGACGGCGGCGCCTACGCCGGCCTCAAGTACAACGGCCAGCTCATCCTGCCCTCGGTGACCCGCGGTCTCGGCCCGTACAACGTTCCCAACGCCCGACTTGAAGCGCGCTGGGTCTACACCAACAACGTGCCGTGCGGTATCGCCCGCGCCCCCGGCCAGCCGCAGGTGGTATTTGCCGGCGAGTCGCAGATGGACCTCATCGCTCGCGCGCTTGGCCTCGATCCGATCGATTTCCGTCTGCGCAACATGGTTCAGGACGGTGACACCTGGCCGAACGACGCCAAGGTTCAGGGCGTGTCCGCGCGGCCCACGCTGCAGCTGGCCCGGCGAGCATCCGGCTGGAACGAGCCACTGAAGCCATGGCGGGGTAGAGGCGTGGCTACCAGCGAACGGGGCATCGGCTCGGGCACGTCGGGGCTCATCGTCAGTCTGCATAGCGATGGCCGGGTGACCGCTATGAGCGGCGTGCCAGACATCGGCTGCGGCGTGTTCACCATTCTCGGCCAAATCCTGAGCGAACGTCTCAACGTGCCCCTGGAAAGCGTCACCGTCAGCAGCGGCAACACTGCCCAGGCGCTGCCGGATGCCGGCACTGGCGGCAGCAAGTCGACCTACAGCGTGACCGTGGCGGCGCAGGCCGTGAGCTCGGCGATCAACCGTGAGCTGGTGGCCCTGGCTGCGCAGCGGTTGGAATGCGCGCCCGAGGACCTGGAGCCGGCCGGCCAGGGCTACCAGGTGAAAGGCTCGCCTGCCTCGAACGTATCCACGACAGACGTGATCGCCGAGCTTGCTGCTCGCTCAGGCGGCGTGTTCGAGGCTCAAGCCCCCGGGCCGGGCCGTGAGGATAGGGCCAAGCAATGGTGCTCGGTGGCGTGCGTGGCCGAGGTCGAAGTCGATCCGGAGACCGGCAAGGTCACGCCGATCAAGATCACGATGGCCGTGGATGCCGGTCAGGCCATCAATCCCAGGCTGTTCCAGGGCCAGGTCGAGGGCGGCATGATGCAGGGACTGGGCATGGCCTTGATGGAGGCCCTACCCACCGAGGAGGGACAGGTCACGGCCCTGCACTTGGGGGACTACAAGATCCCGGCCATCGCCGATCTCCCCGAACTGGTCAGCGTCACGCTCGAGGACGCGCCTGCTCCTGGGCCTTACGGAGCCAAAGCCGTTGGCGAGCTGGGCTGCATTCCAGTGGCGGCCGCCGTGGCCAACGCGGTGGAGCATGCGACAGGCGTGCGCATCCTGAGTCAGCCCATCACCGCTGAGCTGGTGCGTGCGGGCATGGCCGCCGCCGGCAGGGCATGAGTCTCAGGACGGAGGCTGGGAGCTCCCAATGAACGACGCCGAAGCACGGCTCGACGAGCTTGTGGCGATTGCCGCTCCGTACTGGGCAGGGGAGGCCGAAATCGTGCAGATCTACTTCAGCGGGCCGAGATCGCGCGAGAACGACGTCCGTTGGCTGCGAGCGCAGTGCTGGAAGGAGATCTACGGACAGCTGGAAGGCGACCCCGGCGGAGTGATCGAAGGGCCCATCGAGCGCCTGCGGGAATCCTTTCCGCCCGTCGGCCAGGCGGCCAGACGCCGCTTCCTGCACATCGCCGAGGAGCTGTATGAGGAGTTCCATCACTATGCCATGCTGGCCGACATCCTCGACGACTTGGAAGGACGGCCGATTCCTCCCGATGAGCTGGAGCAGCTCCCCGAGGACGTGAAGCTTACGCGCATGCGTGGGCAGAATCGAGATCGAGAAGGGGCGCTCGGCCTGTTCGCTAATAAGTTCTGCGAAGGCGGGGGATCCAGCATGTATCGCGCGGCCTCAACGGTTGCGGGCGGCGATCTGGAACAGCGCATCGCCGCGGCTTTCAGCCGCATCGCGGGAGACGAGATCGACCACATGAAAACGGGCGCCGAAGGTCTGCGCTCGCTGGTTCAGACCGAGGAGCAGTGGGACAAGGTCAAGCGCATGGTGCGCGACCTGTCTCGGCAGCGCGTGCGCATGCGCAACGAGATGTTCGGCTTCCCGCTGTCAGAGGAGCGGCTTCAGGAGATAGACGAAGGCAACATCCAGCCGGTCAATCGCGACATCTTGAAGTCCTGACGCCCGTCGCAGGGTGGTGCTAGAGCGCGTACAGCGCCCGCGGATTGTCGCTGAGCACCTTCGTCTTGACCTCAACCGAGAGATCGCCTCGATCCCGAAAGATCCTGATAGCATCGACGTCGCTCGAGGTGTCGGTGTGGCCGTAATCGGTCCCAATCACCAGGCCGTCTTCGCCGGACTCCTTGATGACGTACGGCAGATCGTCGCTGTTTTCGCAAGTTACGAACATGCGGTACTCACGCATGACGTTGTCGGGCCATTCGCGCTGCAGGATCTTGAACCGGCTGCGCGCTTCATGCAGCGCCCACGGCAGCCATTGTGAGCTGGCCTCGATGAAGGCCCAGCGCAGGGCGGGGAAGTTGGTGGGGACCTCGCTCAGCAGCACGTCGTTGAAGGCCGCGACGGTAGGCACGCGGAAGCGGTGCAGCGTCGCGGCGATCGCAACGGGATGCCGGTAGAGGTCATTGAGCCATGCGCTGCCGTTGGCGATGTGCACCGCGATGGCCAGGTTCAGCTTGCTGGCCTCTTCATAGATTGGGTAGAAGTACGGGTCTGCCAGCAGCCGGTTGCCTTCCACCGGCCGCATGAGCACGGCGCAGGCCCCATGCTGCCGTGAGAAGCGGATCTCGTCGAGCGCATCCGAGAGGCTGAGCGTCGGTGTCATGCACGACCACCTCAGACGGCCGCCGGCCTGCCTCCAGATGTCCGCCAACCAGCGGTTCCATGCCCGGCAGAGCGCGACCTCGACGGCGGCCCGGTCGGTGATCTGCTCTATGAACATGGTGTTGTGCAGGACCTGCACGTCCACGCCGCTGCGGTCCATGTGCTCCAGGCGCAGCTCGATGTTGCCCATCTCGCGCGCTTCCGGATCGCTGGCGAAGTTGCGGCCTACCTGGCGGGCGCGCTCCTCGAGCTGGGCCTGAGTGAAGGCAGGGAAGCGGAATCCTCGTACCTTTCCATCGATCAGCCAGAACTGCTGCTTGATGCCGGTGGCGTCGGCCTGGGCCTCCAACGGAATGGGCCTGTACCTGCGGTCTTCCGGCTCCAGGTAATCCCAGGTGTGATCGGATTCCACCACGTGTGCGTCGGCATCGATAATCCGCGTCTGGATTGCCGTGGTCATGAGCTCGTGCCTCCCCGTTGAGGACCTTGCGGAAGCGCTGTGGGTACTTCCGTGTGGATGTTTTACGAAGTCTGGTACCATGTTAACGGTTTGCGGCTGAGGGTGCGCCCCGTCGAGTGCAACGAGGGAGGGCGTAAGGTGAAGCCAGGCAAGCCCAGAGACACTACTGACGTCTCGTGATAGCTCTACTCCTTCGGAGAGTGCGATGTTCCGGAGGGTGCCGGCAGGCGTTTGCCGGTGGCAGCGCGAGCGGAAGGAGCGTTAACGTGCGACAGCCATTAGGAGTGGGTTGCTGACCCCGGACAGGGCTCAACTGAGCCCTGAGTCCTGGACCGCTCTGCACCAGTTCACAAACGACCGGCCAGCAACGGTCGCCATACCTCTCAATTTCGCCCGCGGCGGCAGTGGGATCAGGCTTCCGGCCTGGTCGCTGGCGTCGTCACGACCGCTCAATCGGGCGCAGCACCGCCAGGTCATGCACGTGTTCGTGGTGGTGCTGATGCTCAGCGTCCTGTGCGCCAGCTCGCTGGTTCCTCGGAATACCGAGCTGGGGCCGGCGGCGGACGTGGCAGCCGCCTCGGCTCTGCAAAAGCCGGTTATCGTGGCTCGGGTGATCCCGTCCACCGAGACCGCTGCCGACAACCCCCAGCTCAGCCTGGTGATGCCCACGGCGAATGGGGCACAGGTCAATGGCCAAACGCCTCTTCCTGCCGCCGTCAAACCGGCGCCCGAGATCAAGACCTACATCGTGGAGGAGGGTGACAACCCCTACGATCTGGCGCTCACGTTCAATATCTCAGAGGAAACGCTGCTCGACGCTAATGGCTTGAATGCCGACAGCATCCTGCAGATAGGCCAGAAGCTGCTCGTGCCGCCGACCAGCGGCGTGGTCATCACCACACAGGATGGAGACACCGTCCAGGCGCTGGCCGATCAGTACAAGATCGCGCCGGAGGCGATCCTGTCGGCCAATCACCTCGCCACTGAGGCCAAGCTGCTGCTGGCAGGGGAGCCGCTGGTCCTGCCAGGCGTGGCGCCGGCCGTGCAGATCCCCGCGCCGGCGCCGACGGCAGTTCCGGTCATCAAGCCGCTGACCCAGGTTGCCCGGGCGGCAGCACCGGTGGCCGTGGCCCCGGCGCCCGCGCCCGCGCTGAACACCCACGTGGCGGTGCGGAGCTCATCGGTCAACATGTTCCCGTGGGGACAATGCACCTGGTGGGCCGCCCAGCAGCGGCCCGACATCGGCGGGTCCGTGTACGGCAATGCGGCGAGCTGGCTGTATTCGGCGCGAGCCGCCGGGTTGTCCACGGGTTATCTGCCCAGGGTCGGCGCAGTCGTGGTCTATCAGCCGGGCGCCCAGGGCGCAGCTTGGACGGGACACGTGGCGTACGTCACGTCCGTTTCGTCCAACGGCATCAACTTCACCATCAGCGAAATGAATTTCCCTTACTGGGGGCGCGTAACGACGCGCGGCTCCTGGACAGGGCCGGGAGTGTCGTTCATCTACTGATAGGCAGCCTCGGCGCACCTTCGCAGCCGCGCTGCGGCGTTTCGTGGCCGGATCGCTGTTAGGCGAGGTACCGCCCGAAGCCGCTCGTGGTACGGCTGCTCAGATCCGGCAGCACGATCATGCCCTCCACCCCCTGCTCTTCCAGCAGGCGCAGGCCGAAGGATGGACCGGCCACGAGCGCCGCGGTGGACAGCGCATCCGCCAGCATGGCGCGCTGCGCGACCACGGTGCAGCTGATCGCCGACTGGGGCGATGTCCCGTTGTGTGGATCGATCAGGTGGTGCCCGGCGCCCCCGGGCGCGTGCCGTTCGTAGTCGCCGGACGTGCATACGGCCAGGTTCGAAAGCTCCAGTGTGGCGATGAGCTGCTGGGCGCGTGGATGCTCGATGCCAATCCTCCAGGGTGCATGTTCGTCATTGACTCCGCCCACGAGGATGTCTCCGCCGGCATCGATCGAGAACCCGGCAAACTGTTCGAGCTCCCGCCCGGCCAGGTCGATCGCGAGTCCTTTGGCCACGGCTCCCAGATCCAGTAGCAGCCGGCGCCTCAGGGTAATGGTGGAGGCGCGCAGGTTCACCGCTACGTCGCGATAGCTCACCTTGGCCGCGGCGCCGGCGAGCCGAACCTGGCGGCCCGTCCGGTAGTTGCGATCGAAGCCCCGCTCCGCCTGAGCGGCGCCGATGGTTGGGTCGAACATGCCGTGGCTCGCTTTAGCCACCTGGATCGCGAAATGAACCACCTGGCAGAGCATGGGGCTGACCCGGACCGCAATCCCCGGCTGTTCGGCCAGCCGGAACACCTCGCTCGAATCATCGAAGCGGCTGCACGTGGCCTCCACATGCTCGAACCAGGCCAGGGCATGCGCAAGAGCCGGCTCGACGAGCGCCGCCTGCTCGTTGTCGGCGATCGCGCTCACTGTCACCAGTGTGTCCATGGCCACAATCGACGACGAGTGGCGGGTCAGCTGGCGAGCTCCGCTGACGGCATGCCCATGCACGGATGGCGGGCGCGGATCTCGCTGCAGGGTTCTCGAATTCGCCAAGGCAAACCTCCGTGCCGGCGCTGGCGCAGGCACTTTCATCCTGCGGGAGAAAGCTGGGAATCTCCTGAGAGCGGGTTAAGAGTCCGTTAATAAGTGGAGGCCGGTGCTGCGCGAGGTCATTCGTGGCAGTTTGGCCGGTCAGTCCGTTAGTACTCAGTAAGGTGATGCCTCGGTTGGTGCTCACTCCGACAGGCCCGTTTTGGAGACCAAGGTGAGCCGGCTCGGCAGCGTTGGCTCCAACGTACTGTTCGGCCTGCTGATGGTGGCGATGCTGGCCGTGATCGGCGTCGTGGCTTCTTCTTCCCTGCCGCTTGGCGTGGCGCCGGTGAAGTTCCTGCAGGTGACTGTGGAATCTATGCGGCCAACGGTCCTGCCTGGCGAGCAGGTGCTGTATTACCGCCTGCTCGGTGGGGTGCATCGAGGGCAGGTGGTGGTCTACCGCCTCGATGATGGAAGCATCCTGGTAGGGCGCGTGGTGGGCATTCCCGGCGACACTGTCGAAGTCCGGAATCGAGCGCTGGTCCTCAATGGCCGCCCGGCTGAGGAGTCCTACGTGCGCGATCCGATTGACTATCAGCTGGATCCGGTTCGCGTCGACGCTGGCCGGTACTTCATCCTAGGTGACAATCGCAATGAATCACCCTCGGATTCTCATATCCTCGGGCCCATCCCGGCCGCGCAGATCGTCGGCGGAGTCCGCTTCTGAGCTGCCTGCCGGCGCTCCGGACTCCCTTAGGTGAAAGACAAGCAGGGCCGCCCGCTCGGGCGGCCCTGCTTGCGAGGGTAGGGGTGGGAGGCTACTTGATGGGGTTGAGGGTCACCGGCGTCGCAGCGCCGCTGCTGGGGTTCACCAGCCCACCGTTGGTGAAGTCCACGGTGAGGGCCGCGGGAACGTAGCTGAAGAACTGCACCGTCACCGGACCCTGCGTCCCGGACGAGTAATTGAACTCGATGCCGTGAGGATCGAGCGGCTTCTCGTTCGATTGGTTGGTAGCTATCTCGACAGGGCTGGTCTGATGCTGGGCGTCGAACACGTTGAACCCGACGGCGGTGGCGAACGACGGATCCAGGCCGTTCATATCGGCGTCGAAGGTGATGTTGGAGTTGTCGCCGGGGTAATCGAACGTCCACATGCTCGAGAAGCCATTGGGGCTGGCCGGCACGCTGAACGACGCAAGCTTGCCGGTGACGATGGCTGGCTCATTGCCTGGGGCAGCGGCTGGGGCTGCCGCGGCGGTGGTGGTGGCCGACCCTTCCTGGGGCTGCAGCGTTACCGGCGTCACGGCGCCGTTCACCGAGCTCACGAGCCCGCCCTGGGTGATGGTGGCGTTCGTGGCGTTGGGCATGTAGCTGAACAGCTGGACGACAACGTCCCCTGACGCTCCGGACGAGTAGTTGAACTCGATGCCGTGCGGGTCGTTCTGGCGGCCGTTGCTCTGGACAGTGGCTACCTCAACAGGCGCGCTCCCGGGAAGGTGCTGCGCGTCCCAAACATTGAAGCCGACCGCGCTCGAGAAGGTGGTATCGAATGGGTCGAAATCGGCGTCGAAGGTGATGTTCGAATTGTCGCCAGGATAGGAGAACGTCCAGATTTGGCTGGATCCGGCGGCATTGCCGGGCAGGTTGACGGTTACCGGTTGATTGCTAGGGATGGCTGCTGCGCCGCCCGCGGCTGCCGCATTCAGCGCGGGCGCAGCTAGGAGTGCCGCGGCGGCCAATATCCCACCGATGGCGGGGCGTAGTGGTTGACGAATCATGAGGTACCTCCCGGATCGTGTGTAGTCCAACGGACTATGTCCGCCCGTTATTAAGGAACGGTGAAGGCTTCGTAAGAAATGGCTGAGGGTGGGCGGATCGCTAATGCACGAGGGTGGAGCGGCGCGAGAGCAGCCCAAAGCGGCCGATGATCAGGCTGGCCACGAACATGACCGCGACCAGCGCCGTGCCGACCGCGGCAACGTGATTGATCTGGCCGGCTTCCCACTCACGCCAGAGGTACACCGACAGCACGGTGTTGGCCTCGCCGGTCTGCAGCATCAGCGGCAGCGTGACGACGCGCAGCGCCTGCAGCGCGGCCCACAGCCATAGGCTGGCGAGCGCAGGCAGCATCAGCGGGGTCAGGATGCGGCGGATGGCGAGGACAGGCGGCGCGCCGCTGGTGTAGGCAGCCTCTTCGAGCTCCTTGTGAACCTGCAGCAGCGCGGCTCCGATGCTCCTGGTGCCGTACGCCAGGAAGCCCGTGCACAAGCCAAGGATGATGATCCACAACGTGCCGTAGATGGGAATGGCGTCGACGCGCACCCAAAACCAGATCAGCGCCAGACCGAGGATGACGCCGGGCATACCGTGCGAGATGAAGCTGAGCTGATCCAGCAGCCGGCGGGCGCGGAACGTGGTCCGGCCGGCGATCCACCCAATCGTCAGGGAGGCGAACACGGTCAGCGTCGCCGCGCCGGCCACGGTGATGGCGGTGTTGACCACGGCGTTCATGAGGTCGGCGTTGCCGACCATCTGCTGCCAGGGCTCACCGGTCACGCTGGCGAGCGACTTCACGCGCGGCTGCAAGATGCGGGGAGTCAGCGACGTCCATACCAGGACGAGAACGGGCAGCACGATGGTGATGAACAGGTACACCAGAACTGCGCCGATCGCCGCGTAGCGCCAGCGGCCCAAATTGGTGGTGCGGGGTCGATAGCTCCGCCCTGAGACCATGGCGTAGCGGCTGGCGTTGTGCGTCACCCGCCCGTAGATCAAGAGGCCGCCCAGGTTGATGGCCAGGTACAGCACCGACAGCGACGCCGCATTGCCAAATGAGCTGCCCCCCGCCGAGGCAGCCGCGCTGGTGTACGTGTAGACCAGCGTGCTGAACACGTAGACGTGGCCCGGCAGGCCCACGATGCCGGGGACTTCGAAGCTGCTCAGCACCGTTACTCCTTCGTACAGCGCCACCGAGAGCAGCCCTGGGATCAGCAGCGGTAGGGTGACCCTGCGGGCGATCGCGCCAATCGGCGCGCCGGCCGTCATGGCTGCTTCTTCCAGCGAAGGATCGAGCCGCATGAACAGCGGCAGCAGCATCAGGAAGCCTGTAGGCACCGTGCGCAGGGATTCGAGGGCGATCATGCCCAGCAGGCTGTAAACGTCGAAGGGCGCCTTGGGCAGATGCAGGGCATCGATGAGGTACTGATTCACAAAGCCGATGCGCGGGCTGAACAGCAGCACCCAGACCATCGACTCCAGCAGGCTGGGAATGATGAGCGCCAGAGGTATACCCGCCAGCGCCAGCCACTTGCCCGGCATGTTCGTTCGTGAGACCAGCCAGGCGAAGAGCGTCGACATGCTGAGCCCGAGCAGCAGAGTGGCGGCCACGTACCACACGCTGTTGAACATGACCTTGTAGGTCAACGGGTCGGTGTAGACGGTGGCGTAGTTGCCGGTGGTCAGCTTGGACAGGGAGAAGTCGGTCGGCAGGCGGGCGGCGCTGAAGCTGCCCAGCAGGAGCATGACTATCGGGACGACGACCAGGAAGGCGACGACGGCCGTGACGAGCCAGGGAAACAGATTAACGTTCCCCGCCCGAAAGCTGTTTCGCGCCGCCAGCGGCCGGGCCAGCGTCAGCGCCATGTCAAGCGACCCGCTCTATGCGTCTCGACCGCCTAGGCAACCCACAGCGCTTGCCAGACCTTGCGAACGTCCGGCAGGATGGCGAGCTCCTCGTCGGGCGCCACGTTGATCCACTTTCGGGACAGCAGTCTGTCGGCGAATATGCCCAGGTACTGCTTGTCCAGGCGCAGGGCCGGGTGTGTCGGCGCGGCGAAGTCGGCCTTGCAGTACACGTCCTGGCCTTCGCGGCTGAGAAACCAATTGACGAAGACTTTGGCCGAGTTCGGGTTGGGGATGTTGTTCAGGATGGTGATATCCGAGAACGACACCGGCAGCATGTCCGGCGACCACCAGCCGACCGGCGTCTTCTTCTTGACGAGGCCCTCGATGCGGTACGGGGCGCTGGGAACGTACAGGTCGAACTCGCCTGCGCCCAGCAGCTGGGCGGCCGCGTCGAGCCCCTCTTTGCGGCGCTGCACGCCGTTGGCGAACAGCTTCTTCAAGAACTCGGTGGTGCGATCGGCGCCCCACTGCTTCCACAGGTGCTCGGCCCACAGCTGCGGGCGATCGCCCAGACCAATGCGGCCCTTCCACTTGGGATCGGTCAGGTCGTCCCAGGTCTTCGGCAGCTCGTCGTCTTTGACCTTGTCGGTGTTGTAGCCGATGGACCAATACTGCGAGCGCACACCACCCCACTCACTCTGGGTATCACGGAAGGGGGGATCGTAATTGGCGTAGGCCGGTAGATCCGTCAGCTTGCTCAATGCGTTGGCGGCCTTGTATTCGCCCAGGAAGCCGCCCAGACCCATGGCCACGTCGAGCTTGTTGCGGCCGGCCTTGAACTCGGTGAGCGTGCGGACCGTGCGGGTCTCTTCGCTGCCTTCCTGGTACTGAGGCTGGACGTCCGGATAGCGCTTCATGAAGGCGTCCATCACCGTCTTGGCCACATCCTTGTCGATCGAGGACGTCCAGGTGAACTTGCCCTCCTTCTTGGCTCCCTGAAGCACGGCGTCCGGCAGTGCCAGCTCAGCCTCGAGGGTGGCGACCTTGGGCGCCACCGGCTTGCTGATGTCTACGGCGGCCGCGGCGCCGGCAGCGGCAGTGGCGCTGGCGGCGGCTGATCCAGTGAGCGATGCTCCGGCCGCGGGAGCCGAGGTCTTGGGCGCTGCGCTCCCGGCCGCCGGCGATCCGCTTTGGCCGCAGGCCGCAAGCAGCAGTGTTATGCCCAGGCCCGCCCCGGCCTTCAGAACCTCACGCCGTGTTCTCATTTGTGCCCTTTCTCCGTCAAAAGGATGTCGTTTGGCTGCTCTGGTGTAACTACTCGCCGAGCTCCAGAAAGTTTCCGGCGGGGTCCCTCAACAAAAGGCTCGAACCGCGACGTTCGAACGGGCCGCCGGTCTCGGGGTTGGAACGGAGGCAGCGCAGCCGCACCTGGAGCAGCCGCTCCTGCACACGGGGCAGCTGTCCCGGTGCCACTCGCAGGCCGGTGCGAGGCGTCCCGCTGAGCTGCTCCCTGGGGGGCTCCTGCCGGTGCTCGGTGGCCAGGTATACACCCAGCGTCACCCCCGGAGCGAAGCTGGCGAAGAGCTGGCCGTTCGGCCGCGGCACCGCGGACTTGTCTTCGATGCTGGTGTAGCGCTTGTCCCAGCGCCTGGTGCCGGGGGCGCAATCGTCCTTGCCGTCACCCCAGGCCAGGGCGGCGGCAAAGTCGTGCATGTGCCAGCCTACGCGGCTCTCGATGCAGCCGCCCAGCAGCTGACTGAAGAAGGTCTCCGACCACTCCAGATCGTGCGTTTCCAGGGCAACGTGATCGATGCCTGCCCGGCCGGACATGAGCTGGATGCGGTTACCGTCGGGATCGAAGCAATAGCGATTGTGGCTGCGCTCGGCGGGGCGGTCCTCGTGATAGCCATGAACCTCGACGCCGGCTGCTGCCAGGCGCTGCAGCACGCGGGGAAGGTCGTCAGGCGAGAAGCCATATGCCTGGTGGATGCCTGAATCCGGCCGCACGTCGGGCTCGTTGCGCTGAGCCAGGACGACGTGCTGGTCGCGGCCCAGCCTGAGGCGCGGTCCGTCTTCAGCGTCCCCATCGGGGACGAAGCCGAGAACGCCGGCGTAGAAGTCACGGGCGCGAGCGAGGTCCTGCACTTCGAGGACCACGTGGGAGTAGCCGGCGATGAGCCCCAGGGGCTCGTTCAGCCTGGGCGTGCGAACGTCGACGTAGGTGGGGGATTGGGCAGCAGCGAGCGGGCTAACCAATGTCCAGCGCCACGGCGCCGCTGATGGAGTCCCGCCGCCAGCAGACTTCGATGAAATTTCCGCCCGGGTCCTTGAAATAGATCGATTGGCCGAGCGGGCCGGCCTCGGGGTGCGTCGCCGGCCCCTCGAAAGGCACGCCGCGCGCCGTGAGCCGCTCCATGATTCCGGGGAAGGCATCGCGGCTGACCCAGAAGCCGTGGCGGAAGCCGTTGGTGCCGCGCAGCTGCTCCTCCGGAGGCATGGGCATCTCGCCCTTGGGCAGCACGATGGCGAACAGCCAGTCGGCTACGTGCACGGAGGTGTGCACCGAGCGGCCGCGCTTGGCGTCGTCGGTGTTGAAGTTGACCCGGTTGGTGATCTCCGCGCCGAACACGTCGGCGTAGAAGTCCTCCGCCTCCTTCAGATCGATGACGTTGATGCCGCTGTGGCTGATGCTCTCTACTTGCGCCATTTCCGAACCTCTCTGCCTATGATCGAGCCGCGGCCGGCTCGCACGCCGCGACGTAGCGCGGCGGAGTGTCGTCGTCCCGTTCCAGCACCGTGTCCGTATCGACCATGACGTGGCCGTCCTCGGCGATCGTCAGCGGATGCATGCGCAGCGGTGGAATGCCGGCCAGGTGGCCGATGTGGTCACCTTCCAGGCTGTAGCACGCGCCGTGGAAGGCACAGTAGAAGCGCCAGTGCTCCATCTGGTAGGTCAGCAGGCCGTTGGCGTGGCGGCACCAGCGCGACAGCGCCAGGAAGCCTTCCTTCGAGCGCACCAGGAAGAAGTTAGCCTTGCCGAATGGCGTGACGGAGCCGAGCTCGTACTTCTCGGCGGGTCCGCAGTCGATGACACCCAGCCCGGAGGTGATGATTTCGTGCTGCTCTTCGCTGAACGCCTGGAGCTGCCAGCGGTGGCCGTCGGGGTCCCAGATGTCCATGGAGTGCTCGCCTTTGGCGCGGAAGGCGTCGCGCGTATCGCCGATCTCGTAGCCGTTGGCGGCGAAGCGCTCCTGGGCGGCCCGGAACTGCTCCATGGTGAGCAGGAACGCATGGTGGATGGATGAGGTATTGTGGCGGATCGGCACCGGATCGTCGCTCTGCGCCAGCACGATGATCTGTCCGGTGTTGAGACGCATCAGCAGGTGTGGCCTGGGCTCGGCCAGCAGGCCGCGGCCCATCGTCTCCAGGCCGATGACGTCGCGATAGAAGCGTTCAGATGCGTCGAGATCCTTGACCTCGAGCACGATGTGGCTGAAGCCTTCGATCTCTTTGGTCGGTGCGCTGAGGGCGACGCTGTGGCCGGCGTGCGCCGGCTGACTTTCCGGTGCGCTCACGTCGGAAATAGAAACACTGGATCGGCGGCTTGTCAATCAACCGTCGCCACAGCGCCTATCGGCAAGTAGGAAGTAGAGAGGGTGGCCTATAATCGGCGGGCGCCGCCGGGCGGATTCGGGCGGCCGGAGGATAGGGCATGACGATCGACATCGCCGCGGCGATCCCCGCCACGCCGACCAAGTACAAGCGTCCCCCGTCGTTTTACGACTCGTGGCAGGCGGGCGAGGGCATTCCCATCCACAAGGTGTTCCACATCGAGCAGATGGCCGACGTCGAGCTCGGCGAGTGGAAGCGCTTCGGCTGTCGCGGGGCGTTCGTCAACCTGGCCGATGCGCACATCACCACCGCGGCCGTGATCGAGATCGCTCCGGGCGAGGCGACCACGCCGGTGAAGCACATGTTCGAGGCGCTTATCTACGTGGTGCGAGGCAGCGGCCGGACCACGATCTCCTCGCCTGGCTATTCGCAAACGTCGGTGGATTGGTCGGAACGGGGGTTGTTCTCGCCGCCGTTGAACACGACCTACAGCCACCGCAACCTGGATCCCAGCCGTCCGGCAAGGCTGCTGATGGTGTCCAACGCGCCGTTGGTGCTGAGCCTGTTCCACAACGAGCGCATGGTGTTCGACAGCCCCATCGTGTTCGACGATCGCTACAGCGGCCAGCAGGACTTCTACAGCAATCCCGGCCGCTACGTCGGCGGCCGCGTGTGGCGCACGAACTTCGTGCCCGACGTGCGCGAGTTCGCGCTGATCAGCTGGAAGATGCGGGGCTCGGGCGCCAAGAGCTTCCACCTGTCGATGGCTGACAACACCATGGCCTGCCACATCTCGGAGTTCGAGGTCGGCACCTACAAGAAGGCTCATCGCCATGGACCGGGCGCGCACGTGGTCGTGCTCCAGGGCGAGGGCTACTCGCTGCTGTGGGAAGAGGGCAAGGAGCGTATCCGCATCGATTGGCGCGAGGGCAGCATGTTCTCCCCACCGGAGTGGTGGTACCACCAGCACTTCAACGTGGGGCCCGAGCCGGCCCGTTACCTGGCGCTGCGCCGCGGGGGCAGTCCCGAGCACACCATGAAGCTGGGTATCAGCGGTGGAGAAGAGGGCAGCCCCGATCAGATCGAGTACGAGGACGAAGACCCGGCCATTCGCGAGATGTATGCCGCCGAGCTGAGCAGGCGCGGCGTGTCCCTGAACATGCCCGACCCAGGATCGGGCTCAAATTCCAACGGGAGCAATGACTAATGCCAGTTTCCATGGACCGCTATCCCGTCGACCGCAGCCTGGCCGACGTCGATCACCGTGAGGGGTTGTATCCCTACCCGCTCTTCTCCTTGCAGGAGCGCGACCGCCGTTGGAAGGCGGTGCGTCAGGCCATGGCCGAGCAAAACCTGGACGCGCTCGTGACGCCGCAGAACACCGGCCATTCGACCGACTTCCAGTCCAATACCCGCTGGCTGACGCAGTGCGGCGGCGGCGGTGATTCGGACATCGCCGGCGTATTTCCCCTGGAAGGCGAGGTCACCATCGTAGCCACCACCGCCGGCTTCCGCTGGCCCACCGTCCAGGACTGGGTGACGGACTGTCGCGAGGCGCGCCGCAACTACGGCCGGATCATCGTGCAGCGGCTCAAGGAGCTCAACCCTAAGCGCATTGGCATCGCCGGCCTGGGTGACGGCACGAGGACGCCCGAAGGCACGATCAACCACGGCACCTTCACCCAGATCCGCGACGCCTTTCCCAACGCCGACCTGGTGGATGCCACCGACCTGATGGCGGAGATCCGCTACGTCAAGAGCGAAGAGGAGATCGCCTTCCTGGCGCGTTCCAAGGAGATGATCGAGCTGGCCAACGACGCCGAAGTTGCCACTGCTCGACCGGGCGTGAGCGATTGGGAAGTGTGGGCAGCCTGCATGTACGCCATGTTCAAGGCGGGATCGGAGATGCCGGTTCACTGCAACTGGGTGTCTGGCCCGCACCCTCGGCGAACGCTGACGCGCGCCAGCCACCGCCTCCTGCAGAAGGGCGACATCATCTTCAACGAGCTGGAAGCATCCTGGGGCGGCTACCGCGCGCAGAGCGTGGTCCCGGTCTCGGTTGGTCAGCCGGACCCGATCTTCCCCGAGCTGATGAAGATTCAGGCGGTGCTGTTCGACGACATGATGGAGAACCTGAAGCCGGGCACGACGCTGGGTGAGCTGCAAACGCGCTGTGCCAAGCTGGCCAGCGACAGCGCGCCAAAGACCGGGCCCATCGCCGGCGCGACCGGCCTGTTGACCATGCACGGCCGAGGCGCGGGCGACGACGGCCCGATCATCACCGGCAGCGCCAAGGACCCTAAGCAGCTCAACGTGCCGCTGAAGGACAGGATGGTGTTCATCCTCAAGCCGCAGATGCACACCGCGGACGGTGAGTACGTGATCGCCTGGGGCGACACCGTGGTCGTGACCCCTCAAGGTGGCCGCCGCCTCGGCACTCGCCCGCACGGCATCGAGATCGCCGGGGATTAAGCGGCCCGCGTTCTAAGGCCTGGAGGGACTCCTACCCGCAGCGCTCCGTCCCGGAGTGGAGCTCAGTCCTCGCCGTAGTCGTGGTCGGGGTAGTTCACCTCGCCCTGTTTCCAGTAGCCGCGCGTCACCATCGCTGAGGGGTCGAGGCCCCAGCCGTCCAGCAGGTGCCGGCGGATGCGGCGCATGGCCGTCGCCTCGCAGGCCAGCCAGACGCGTCCGGAGCCGGCCGGCGCCGTGGTGGCGCGAAGCGCTGCCTCGAGCCGGCTCCCGGCGGACATGGCATCTCCGGCGCGGTCGAGCCAGGTGACCTGGAGGTTGGCTCGATTCCAGTCGAGACGATCGTTGGCGCTCGGAACCTCGGCCAGCAGCCGCACTGGGATGGAAGGTGAGATCGCCTCCAGCAGCGTGCCCATGGCGGGAAGCGCGGCTTCGTCCCCGGCTAGCACGTACCAGGCGCTGCTGTCGTCGGGTGGACAGGGGCGCCCGCCGGGACCGGCGATCCCGACGACGGCTCCGGGCTGCGCATTGGCCGCCCAATCACTCGCTATCCCCCAGCTGTGCAGCGCGAAGTCGATGTCCATCTCCAGCCGATCGAGGTCCAGCCGGCGGATGGTGTAGGTTCGCATGAGAGGCTGAGGCCCCTCACCGCGCGGCAGGTTGGGGTCCGGCAGGACGGGGCGATCCCGGCCCGGCTCGGGCAGAAAGAGCTTGACGTGCTGAGTAGGCGTGGGGGTGTCGAAGCCCTCCAGCTCGGGGCCGCCCAGTGTGACCCGGACGATGCCCGCGGTGAGGTGGGCAGCGCGGCGAACCTCCAGGGTTCGTATGCGCGGGCGCCGTTTTCGTGGCGCTTCTGTTGGTTCAGTGGTCATAGCCATGCCCATACGGTACCCGGAGTCAGCCGCCGGCGATCGCCTCCAGGTGGGCGGGCGTACCGCGTTTGGCGCACTCGGCTTCGAAGATGCGATTGAGCTTGTCGAGCACTTCGGGCGGGGTGTCCTCGAAATCCATCTGGTTGCCGCCGTTGCGCGTGCTCTTGAGTGAGTTCATGTTGGCCCGCGTCACGCTGTGCGTGCGGCTGCCCAGCTTCAAGGCCAGGTGCTCGGCCGGCTCGCTGCTGACGATGCAGTGCTGATGCCACCAGCCGGCGGGCGGAACGAGCATGGTCCCCGGGCCCCAGAATTCCTTCACCCATTCGCCGCCATCGGGCCACATCATGGTGTAGCCCTCGCCCTTGAGCCACAGCACGTGCGCTCCCGGCCCGTGCCGGTGAAGCTTGGTGAAGGCTCCGCCCGGCATCTGCAGGGTGTGCGCGCTCACGACGCCGTTGGCCAGCTCGTACTGCGCGCTGCGGGCCCGCCAGCCACGGTTGGTGTCGTTGAATTTCATCGCCTCGATGTCGGGAAAGAAGTTGCTGAAGCCGACGGACACCGGCACGTCCCAGCCATTGAAGGTGTCCAGATCGATCTCGCCGGAAAAGTAGCTGTCCGCGCCGCTGTAGCGGCTGGGAAAGGTGCGGTCATTGTTGAAGATGAAGTCCTCATCGCGGATGAGATTCATCATCACCGGCGCCGTGGTCATGGCCAGAAAGCGGGTGGGCTCGCGGCCGGAGCCGTTGAAATGCTGGTGCCAGGCGTTGAGCGGAATGGCGAACAGGCTGCCCGCGGACCACTCGAACGACTTCTTCTCCTGCCCCTCGTACCATACGGAGGTGCTGCCACGGCCGGAAAGGACGTAGGTGAGCTCTTCATACAGGTGCCGCTGCGGAGTGAGCTCTTTCCCCGGCGGAATTTCGCACACGTAGGCGGCGTTGAGCTCGCCGGTACCGTCGAGCTGGATCTGCACGGCGTTGCCGCCGGTGCGAGCCCAGTATTTCAGGGGCACGGTGTAGACGTCGTCCACCTTCCAGCCGCGGAGGAGGTCCAAGCCCTCGCGCGCTACCCACTCATCGAAGAAGAGGCTGTGCCACTTTCGCTCCGCCATCGGGCAGATGATACGAAATCGGTTCCAACGGGAGTCCGCCGGCTGCGCTCAGCTGGGCAGCACCGTCTTCAAGAAGTCCAGGACCTCTGTCTTGACCTTGGCCGTGGCCTCGGAGGCGCTGTCCTGGTAATGTAGTCCCTGCTTGGCCACGACCAGGTCTGGAAGTCCCGCCGTGGAGGCGTCGAGCCGCCGGCTGGGGAAGGCGGTCACCTTGGTGAGATTGCCCTGCGTCTCTTTCGATAGGAGCCAGTTGAGATACACCCTGGTGGCATTGGGGTGCGGGGCCCGGTTCATGACGGCGACGCTGCCGAAGCCGGCGGTCAAGTAGGACGTCTCCTTGAGCGCGTCGGGTGCGAGTGGCTCAATGGGTACGCCCTTGGACTTGAGGTCGAAGCCGGTGAAGTCGCTCGCCCCGACGCCGAGAGGATATTCGCCGCGGGCAACCCAGTCGGCCAGCTGGCGATCGTCCTTGGTGAAGGCGACGTTCTGCTGGGTGAGCAGCTGTTTGATGAAGTCCTTGCCCAGCGAGGGTGTGCGGTACCAGAAGGTCACCATGCCATTGCCCGAGCCAGCCACGCGCGGATCGAACATGGCGATCTTGCCCTTCCACTTGGGGTCGAGCAGGTCCTTGTAAGAGGTGAACTGGCTGGCTGACACACTCTTCGGGTTGAAGAACAGCGGTACCTTCACCCCGCCGGTGAAGATGAGGTCGTAGCGTCCGGCGTCGTCGGCGAAGTTGAGCTTGCCGCCGAGCCATTTGCTCTGATCCTGAATGTCGGGGCCAGTGAGGAACGGCTGGATCGGATCGACGGCGCCGGCCGGCATGAAGGTGCTGAGGATGTCGGGCGTGCCGTGGATGAACAGGTCGACGGTGAACCTGCCCGCCTGGCGCTCGGTCATGTGCTTGGTGGCGGCTTCGGAGCTGGTCATGCCCAGGTACTCGACCTCGACGTCGGGATACTGCCGCTTGAAGGCGGCGACAAAGCCCTCGTCGGCGCCGGGCGCAGCCTGGCCGGAGACGACGACCCGGCCTTCGCGCTTGGCGGCAGCGAGGACGTCATCCCAGGCGGCGGAGCCGGTCGATGGCTGGGCCGCTGTCTCAGGCGCGGCAGAGCCTGCCGGTTTGGCCGCCGTCGCGGCGCCGGCGCTGCCGGCTGATGCGCCCGGCGCCGGTGCGGTGGATCCGCCGCAGCTGGCTAGCAGCATCGCGGCCGCGAAGGTCAGCCAGAGCTTCGCACTAGGTGCCACGTCTCACCTCCAGGCAGCATGATATGCGACTCGCTTTGGCCGTGCGAAGATAGCGACGATGCTACCGCTAGTTGATTGGATCGGGCACTGGCAGCAGCTGGTCGACGCTCGGGCCGCGCAGGCCGATCGGCTGCAGCCGGGCCAAACGCTGCGCGCACCGTCGCACTGGGATGGTCTGGCGGCGCGCTTTGCCGAGAACACTGTGCGCAGCAGCCGTGGCGGGGACGAGCTGCTCGATCTGCTGCGTGCCCGCGTGGCCCCGGAGCACACGCTGCTCGACGTGGGGGCCGGCGCCGGCAGATATGCCGTCAACCTGGCGCCACACGTCCGGCGAGTCATCGCCGTGGAACCGTCGGCCGGCATGCGGGCGCAGCTGGCCCGGCAGGTGGCCGAGCGAGGTCTGGACAACGTGCAGATCGTGGCCAGCAGCTGGGAGGAAGCTGACGTCGAACAGGCCGACGTGGTGCTGGCCGTCAACGTCCTGTACTGGACGCGCAACATCGCGCCCTTTCTTCAAAAGCTGCGCCAGCATGCCCGCGAGCGCTGTCTCCTGGTGTTGCGAGCCACCCAGTCGCTGGCCTCTTTCGAGCCGCTGTGGGAGGAGGCGCACGGCGAGCCCAGGGCGCCGATGCCGGCCTTCATCGACCTCTACAACGTGCTGTTCGCCATGGGCGCCAAGCCCGATGCGACGCTCCTGCCGACGGCCCACCACCATTGGAAGTTGTTGGACGAAGCGGTGGATCGCGTGGCTGGCGACCTGAGCCTGCAGGAGCCCAAGGTGGCCCGCGCCCGTGTCCGCGACTTCGTGGAGTCGCAGGTCCACCTGCGAGAGGGGGAATGGCTGGAACGCGAACCCACGTGGATTGGGTTGGCGGACGTTCCTAGCCGTCCCGATTCAGCTGGCCAGACCAGGGATGAGTCGCGCTGATGCTGTACCTCTCGTTGGCCGACACGGAGCGGCTCGATATTCGCATGGCCGAGGTGGTCCCGGCAATCGAGGAAGCCTTCCGCCTGGTGGGGCAGGGCAAAGCGGTGGTGGCGCCGCGGACGCGGCTGCTGTACCCGCCGCTGCCGGCTGGGAGCAGAGGCGAAGGCCGGCAGTGGGAGCGGGACCTGCGGATCATCCCCGGCGCCATCGAGGGCATTGGCTTTGGCGTGCGCCTGGGCGGCTCTGCCTTTCGCCAGTCCGTGGCTCCCTGCCTGGCCCTGTTCGACTGGGAAACGGTTGGGCTCCAGGCGCTGATTTCGGATCACATCGTGCACGCCATTCGCAGCACCGCCCCGGACGGCGTGCTGGCCAAATACCTAGCGCTGCCGGATGCCGGCACGGTGGGGCTGATTGGATCCGGCCGCCTGGCTCGCTGGGCGGCGGAGGCAGTGTGCGCCGTGCGCCCAATCCGCCTGCTCAAGGTCTGGAGCCCTACGCCGGCGCACCGTCAGGAATGCGCTGACTATCTGCAGCGCCGCGCCGGCGAGGGGCTGCGGGTGGAGACCGCCGCCAGCGCCGAGGAAACGGTTCGCGGGGCGCAGGTCGTCGTCACCGCTACGACCGCCGCGGAGCCGGTGCTGCGCGGCGAATGGCTGGATGCCGGGAGCACGGTGATCGTCAACCGGCCCGAGGAGCTGGACGAAGAGACCGTGCGCCGCGGCCGGGTCGTGAGCACCTATAACGAGGGCGTGGCCACGCACGTTCCGCCGTTCGCGGCGCTGCGGGCACTGCCGCCCGGAGTGGAGATTACAGAGCTGCCCGATGTCGTGCTTGGTCGGGCACTTGGCCGAACGTCGCCTCGGGAGATCATGGTCGGCCTGAACCCCGCCTACGGCATCCTCGACGCGGCCACCGCGGAGTTCGTCTACCGCAAGGCCGTCGGAGCCGGCATCGGAGTGCAGCTGGAGGCCTAGAGAGGCTCTCGACGCCCTGGCGCTCCCCCCTCGGGCATGGCTTGTGCGCTTCTGGCTGGTGACGCAAAGGAGGCACAGGCAATGGCAAGCAAGACCACCACGGACCATGTCACCATTCAGCGCTGGGCGGAAGAGCGCGGCGGCAAGCCCGCGACGGTCCGAGACACCGCGCGGGGCGACGAGGTCGGCATTCTGCGCATCGACTTCCCCGGCTACAGCGGCGAGGATCGGCTGCAGCCGATCTCCTGGGATGACTTTTTCCGGAAGTTCGACGAGAGCGGCCTGGCGCTGCTGTACGAAGACGGTTCGCGTGACGGCGACCGCAGCCGCTTCAACAAGCTGATCGGCCGTGATGGGGCGGGCAGTGGCGATCAGCGCGGGCGATCGGGGACGCGGACGAGCGCTTCCGAGCGGTCGCGAGCGTCCGGAGCACGGAGCGGCACCGAGCAGCCGTCGTCGAACGACGCTCTGGCCGTGATCGAGAAGGATCATCGAATGGTCGAGCAGCTCATGGAGCGCTTCAAGAGCGCCCGCGGCGAGAGCCAGCAGTGGCAGCTCGCTCGGCGCATCTGCACCGAGCTGACGCTGCATGCCGAGATGGAGGAGCGCTCCTTTTACCCGCAGATGCGCAAGGTGAAGGCGCTGGAGCCACTGGTGAAGGAGGGCTTGCACGAGCATCAGGAAGTGAAGCGCATCATCAGCCGCATCGAGCGCATGCAGGCAGGCGACCAGCGGCTGAGCGAGCTGATGCACGAGCTGGAGCGCGACGTGCAGCATCACGTCAACGAAGAGGAGACGGAGCTGTTCCCCAAAGTGCGGCAAGCCTGCGATCCGCCGCAGCTGAAGGAGCTCGGCAAGACGCTTCGCCACACCAAAGCAGAGGTGAAGAAAGAGTCCCCCGGGCAGCCGGCCTCCGAGCGCCGCGTCCGCGAAGACGTCCGCGAGCCCGAGCAGTCCCGATCAGGTCGATAGCGTCATACTGAGGTTCCCCGCTCCAGCAGGCAATCGACCGGTATAGTCAGCTCAAGCGCTGGCTGCCTGAAAACTCGGTATCGACGAGCTGAAGCCCGTCATTCAGCGCGTCCACGCCCAGAACTTCGGGGTGTACGGCGTCGAGAAGGTGTGGCGCCAACTCCTGCGTGAAGGCGTCCAGGTCGCCGGGATCATGTCGGCCGGCTCATGCACGCGCTCGGGCTCACCGGTGCTGTGCGTGGGAAGCGCTAACGGACGACGGTGCCAGCCGAAGTGGATCGTTCACGGACCCCGATAGTAGTAATCAGCCGAAGAAGGTCAAGGAACCCAGAACTTGTGTTGGCTCGATGAACTGCATATCGCACGCTTCGCGGCTGGGTTGGATCGAAGCAACGGGGTGACCGAGGCAAGAATTAGGAATCAGGCGGCTTGACGAGTCCTTGTCCGCGTTCCGTCAATGTAATGCGGCGGTAAAGCGCGTCGAGCTGGATCAGTACGCCGAGGCCGTTCGCTACCAGTGCCGGTTTCCGCATATGGGGCGGCCGGCCATGCACGGGCTGCTCGTTTCACCTGGATAGGTCCCGATTTCACACGGGGTCCCTGTACTCCTTTCGTTCGGCGGGAGACATTTGGTCGAAGTCCGACTGGCGCAAATAGATCAGTTCCGCGTCGTTTATCCCGCGAATGTCCACTTTTTTCCTCACCAGCTTGCTCTGGTATTCAGGGTGGAAGTACTTGAGATTGATTCCGTCAGCAGCGCAGGCGAAGGGTAGCGTCCGGAACTTCTCGAGTCGCGCCGAAATGTTGATACACGGCCCGACGTAGTCGTTGCCACCGCCTATCGAGAAAACCATTCCCTTCGCGACGCCACAGCGGAGACGTTCAGGCACGCTCGCACCGGTCTTATGCGACAGCGCTTGTCGGAAGTCTTCGTAGTCTTCCAAAATCGACAACATACAGGCGATCACGTTGCAGACCATGGTTTGCGCGTTCTCCTCGCCGCTCACCTGTGAGTCTTTGGCACCCGACGCGAGCCTGGTTCCGTCTGCATTCCAGAGGAGCAGAACACCGTCACCGAGGAACTTGGAAAAGAATGGCAATTCAGCGCACAAGTCGATTGGCCCTACGAGAGATTCGCGAATCCTTTCGAACAACCACTCGTAGAAGTCGCAGATAAAGAGCGCAAGACGATTCTGCGGGTCCCTCGGATTCACAAACTTAGTGAAGCCTTCTAGATCGAGCATCACGGCCAAGACGACGGTCCCGACGGATGGAGCGTTTAGGCGGCCGATGTTCAACAACGACGTGTTAAATCCGGCGAGGTCTTCATCGGGCAAACGGATGGTGACCTCTCCCTGAGCGTCGAAGTCGTACTGGTACTTCGGCAGATATCGCTTGATGGCCATGGTGCACCTCCGGCTGCTCTCGCCACGATTTGTTCGAGCTGGTCCATTCGCGTTCTGAGACGCGAATGCTTACGCCCCCAGCATGCTATCTTAGCCGCTAGGATGCTTGCAATCACACCTGAAGATGTGCTGACGGTCCTAACCTTGCTGACTGCCGGCGGGTTCTTATGGGTAGGTTTCTTCCTGACTTTTCGCAGTCCGATACGCGTGGCGAGTATGCCGATACCGGCATCCGGACGCGCCAAAAGGTTGCTAATCGAGGCCTTGCGGCCATCGAGATTGTTGGGTCTAGCGTTCATTGCGGCAGCAGCGGTCGGCTCGGGTGAGCTGATCGCCTTGCTTAGAGCGACGTCTGTTAGCGGCATGCCGAGCAAGGCGGCCCGGGTTCTTGCGGTCGCGATGATTTGGGGGCCTGCTTTCTGGGGTCTATTTACGTTCCGACTTCGTTTTGATGGGTGGTTTAGGCGCCACCGAGTCGCGGTCGCCATCGTTGTGGCATGCGTTGCGGCCGGCCTAACGACCTGGGAGCTTTTGGTAGGGCCTCAAGCGAGTGATGTAGCGACGTCGCGGTTGCTGGTCGAAACCTGGGTTACGTTCATGCTGGTTTGGGCGATCAACAACGTACTGCATTGCAGATTGGCCGCCGCCGGAGACGACGCCAAAGGACTTACCTGGCTCGTCACTGCCAGCGCCTTTTTTGTTGGCGCTGGCGTCGCGTATGTGCCGCAATTCGATACTCCCACCATCTGGAGCGTTTTCGCGAGCGAAGCATGCCTTGCGGTTGGGGGAGTATCGATTCTGCTTGCGCTGGCGCGGTACGGCGCTGGCGTGCCTCCCTTCACTTATCCTGAGGTGCGTCGCCAGCTAGTGCACAGTGCGGCCGTGGTCCTTCCGAACGGATTGGTCTGCGTGATGCTAGGTGCGTTCGCGTTTCGACTGTTGACTCTCCAGGCAGCGGCTCTGTTGGTCATCTTCGCCGCTGCGATCATGACCCATTCGTGGAGTGACAGCCGCTGGCGCGCTCGCATATTAGATGGCTATGATGAGAGCGAGAGAGTCATGGTGCTCAAAGGCCAAGTTGTTGCCCTTGAGCATGAGCTAGCACGCTCGCATCAGGATGAGCGTCAGCGCATGATGGGCATGCTGCACGACCAGGTAAAGAACCCGCTGTTGCGGCTCGCAAGCGGACTAGAAGACATGAAAGTCAACGTCGTGCAGCGTCTCATGGGAGATTCTGGCCTCCCCGCGCTGGAAAAGATGTTGCCCAGTTACGTTTTTGAACTGAGGGATGCCGCAACCAAGCTTGAGAACATCGTATACGCTTCGTACACTCCTGAGCTCATGGTTGGGGATCTCCATAAGGCAGTGCGCGACCTTACTGACAGGTCACCTCTATTCACGGACTTCGTTGGTGTGAGTGTTGAAGGGCTCGAGAGCCTCAGAGACGAACTTTTTACCCCAATGATCGCGCAACAGATGTATTCCATGATTTGTGAGGGCATCAACAATGCGGCGAAGCACATGCCTGGTTGCGCTCTTGAGCTGACTGGCGAGGCCGACGGGGAAACGCTGGAAGTCGAAGTTCTCAGTAGAGTCGACGGGGAGCGACGTAAAACGAACCCACTGAGCGTGCTTCAGAGACAAAAAAAGGGAGTCGGTATTCCGACGCGCCGTGAGGCGTTCGAGGCGTTGGGGGGCAAGGTCGACTTCAGGCAGTGGAACGATGGAAATGCCCGAGTGGCTTGCTTGCGAGGTTCGCTGCCGAGAACAGGAACTCGGCTAGCCTAGCCTAGGATGGTTGCGCTTGCGCGCTCACCACACCGCCGATCCCGAGGTCCTTATATGCGGTTACAAGGCCGACTTTTCGATCCAAGGCGTCACCGTCCGCATTGAATTCTGGGATGCCCAATGCATCAGTGATGCGCTTTATTCTCGCCTGTACGGTTCGCTCAGCTAACTCAAAGGGGACAATCGCTTGTTCTTTGAGTTTCTTTCCTATGCGGTCATAGGTCAGCCCTTCGGCGACAAAGCGAACAATAGCCTTATCCTCGTTGGGGAGACTCTCGAATCCGCGGTATCTCTCATAGAGTTCATGGACACTCCGGCCCACAACCAAATTCTGAGCAGATACCGATCGGATGTACTGGGTAAAGTCATCCTTATCGTCGCTGCCTTTCAAGAGAAACCCGCGGCCAGCTCCTCGAGCGGCAGCCATGAACTCGGACACTACATTCAAATCTTTTACAGAGGTTAGGAGCAAGAGAGGTAATTTCGGGTGCGATCGCCGCAACGTTCGCGCAAGTTGAACACCCGTTATGTCGTAAGCAGGGAAGTAGTAATCCAGAATGACGACGTGGGGCAAATCGGCTGCGTGCGACTTCATCCAAGGCTCGACGTCAAGAGGGTTAGTTAACTGAGCGATTACTACAAATCCCGGAGTCTCGCTGATCTGTCGCGCGTACATCTCCATGTGGGTAGGAGAGTCCTCTACGACGACGACCCGCAACAATTCGGCTGTCGTCGGATTAGCGGTACCGGACTTCGAGAACCTGCGCATAAACTCCTCTTCAGTTACAAAAACGAGCCGCGGGTCAGTCTCATGATGCGCCCGCTCCGGCTACTCTCAGTTACAAACTGATCCTAGTGGGGCGGCGGCGGCTCGGCTAGTGATGTGGCCGCAGGTTTTGATGCGGGTAACCACATCGCGAGTGCCAGTCTCGCAAGGTGAGAAGCCTGCCGGACGCCCCATTTGGCGTCTTGCCTCGCCGCGATTCAGTCACCATGGCTGGCTCGGAAAGGCCAAATTGCCACTATTCGCCCACGTCTGAACGAATACTGGCGTCGTGCGGATCGTTGCTTGCCGATGCCGCGCAGACGCTGGTTCCCTTCCATCGCCTTTAACCTCGCGTCCATTGGGTCGGCCGTTGCGCGCTTACGGCTCTGGTACAGATCACGTCCCGCAGCTCATTTAAGCTCAAAAACGAGAGCCGGCAATCGGGCTCGAACCGATGACCTGCGGTTTACGAAACCGCCGCTCTGCCAACTGAGCTATGCCGGCGCAGGGATGAATTGTAGCGGGGGGTGGCTGCTGGTGCGGCGAAGACAGGCGCGAGGGACGCTGTGCTCGGCGCTCGGTAGGACGCGGGCGCTTGGGCATAGGCGCTTGGTGCCTTGGGTGCCGCGAGCAGTGGTTCTGCTTGCCTGCGCGTGGGCCGTCTACTTGACGTAAAGTACGCGGCCGCAGTTGTCGCACAGGTGCGGGGGGTCGGCGCCGCGGGCGCGGTGCACGTCGCCGGAGGGGAGGCTCACGCGGCAGCCGCCGCACATGTTGTTCTCCACCAGGGCCACGGGGCGATTGGCTTTGCGGGGGCGCAGCCGCTCGTAGAGGGCGAGGTTGGCGGGCGACACCTGGGCGGCCTGCTCGGCGCGCTCGGCCTGCAGCTGTCGCAGCTCACTCTCCAGCTCGCCGATGTGCTCCACCGCGGCCGATCCCTCGGACTGCCAGCGGGCCAGCTGGCCCTGGAGCTCGGCCGCGGCCCCGGCGATGAGCTTTTCGGCGTCCTCGACCTTGGCCATCAGCTCGAGCTCGCGATCCTCCAGCTGGCTTACGGATTTCGCCAGCGCGCCTTCCTCGGCTTCCAGCGCGGCCAGCTCGCGCGGCACGGTTACCGCCCCGCCGTACAGCTTGGCGTGCACGGCCGTCTTCTTCACGTTGATGGCCGCGGCCTCCTGCTCGCTGGCGCGAAGCTGTTTCTGCAGGCCCTCTAGCTGCTGCTCGGCCGCCTTCGCGGCCGATCGCGCCTGGCGCACCTCGGCCGGCTCCTGAATCTTGGAGCGCTCGGCCTCCAGGCGCGCCGCGTCCGCGGCGATCCGCAGGTCGAGCGTCTGGAGATCGTAGAGCTGCTTGGCGGGATCCACAGGTCCTACGATTGTGGCATGCCCGGCGCTGCCGCTCAGCTCTTTCGGCAGGCCTTCGGCGCTGAGCCCGAGTTCGCCGTACGCGCCCCGGGCCGGGTGAACCTCATTGGCGAGCACACCGACTACAACGACGGCTTCGTGCTGCCGGCGGCCATCGACCTGGAGCTGGAGCTGGCCGGCCGTGCACGAGAGGGATCGCGGCTGGATCTGCGCTCTGTGGAGACGCCCGAGCCGGCCTCGTTCGAGCTGGCCCAGCCCGAGGCGTCTGGCTGGGGGCGCTACGCCGCCGGGGTGGCGCTAGCCATGAAACAGGCTGGGCTGCCGTTGAAGGCGTTCGAAGGGGCCGTTGCCGGCAGCCTCCCGCCGGGCGCGGGGCTGAGCTCGTCGGCGGCGCTGGAGCTGGCGGTGGCGCGGGCGCTGGCCCACGCGGCCGGCGTGGCCTGGGACGGGCCGGCCATGGCTCGGCTGTGCCAGCGGGCCGAGAACGAATACGTGGGCAACCGCTGCGGCATCATGGATCAGCTGGCCGTGGCCCTCGGCCGGGCCGGGCATGCGCTGCTGATCGACTGCCGCACCCTGGCCGTGGATCCGGTGCCCGTGCCGGCGGATCTGGCCATCGTGGTGTGCGATAGCGCCAGGCCGCGCCGGCTGGTCGAGTCGGCGTACAACGAGCGGCGTGCTGAGTGCGAGGAGGCTGCTCGGCTGCTGGGGCTGCCGGCGCTGCGCGACGCCACGCCCGAAAGCATCGAAGCGGCTGGGCTGCCGCCACGGCTGGCGGGCCGGGCGCGCCACGTGGTCGCCGAGAACGGCCGTGTGCTGGCCCTGGCTGCCGCGCTTCGCACCCACGACCACAGCGCCGCCGGCCGGCTGATGTACGCCTCGCACGAGAGCCTGCGCGAGCTGTTCGAGGTAAGCAGCCGAGAGCCGGACCTGCTGGTGGAGCTGGCCGCGGGCCTGTCGGGCTGCTTTGGCTCACGCCTCACCGGCGCGGGTTTCGGCGGCTGCACCGTTAGCCTGGTGGCTGCCGGCCGCGCCGAGTCGTTTGCCCGAGCGCTGAGTGCGTCCTACCGCGAGCGAACCGGATTGTCTGCCCGGGTCTGGATATGTCAGGCGGTGAACGGCGTCAGCGTGAACAGCCTGTAACGGAAGCCGCGGGAACGTCAGTCGGGTCAGTTGGTTGACGGCGGACGGGCACGAGCGGGGCGCGAGGCGACTTACGCCGAGAGCGTCGCGGGAGTACTGGCAGGCAGAGCCTTGCGCTCCGCTCCCCATTCGGCCACCCCTGAGTTGGGGAATGAGCGCCCTTCATGCCTGGCGGTGCGCTCAGCGGCCGCGCCGGCGGGTGGCTGGTTGAGGCGCGCTTTCCAGGCGCCTTCCATCGGCGCTCGCGGCTGCGCTGGCTTGCGCTGAGGGTGATGCGCTACGCAGCGTAGGGATAGAGGCGGGCGCCCTCGGGGCGACGGACCTGGTGGACGCGGCCGCGGACGAGCTTGCAATCGGTCTCGTCGATCGCGCCGGGGCTGGGGGACTCGCGGTCGAGCTGGGCCGCGCCCACGGTTGGTGGAGGTCAGGTTGCTCTATCCAAACAATTGGCATAGGCGTGGCCTGGGGGCGAATGGACGAGCTCGAGGAGCGTATGAGCGCCGCCGGGTCGGGCGGCGCCGGCGAGGGAATGGGCGTGGGCTGGGTGAAGGCCGGCGCGGAGCGGCGGTGAGTGGATGCACCGTGGGACGGTGGTGGGCTTGGGGAGGGCGCATCGTCGAAGACGAGCTCGCTCGACGCGCCAGTGGGGCTCTGCCGGAAGGCTGCCGGCCGGGTCCATGGCTGGACGCTGGAAACGTCGGCGAGGGTCGCGGCGGTGGACATCGGGACGTGAAGGCCGGCCGCGCCGGTGAGATCGGCAGCCGCGGCCGGTGGGGCTTCGTTGACGTCCTCCCCGTCATTCTCGGCCGGCGAATCGGCCGGCTGGCTGGAGGGCAGCGCGGTCGAGCCGGCCGGCGCCAGCAGGCTCATCAGGTGGGGGCTGGTCAGGTCGCCGGGAGCGTAGTTGATGCGGCGCAGGGGCGTGTAGCGAGGGTCGTAGGCGATGACGTGGTGGATGGCTCGTGGAGGCGTTTCCTCGAACACCCACATCCGCGTATGGCTGTCGTTGGCCCAACCGGCAAACAGACGCACGTGGCCATAGCCGCGCGGGTCCTGGCTCATGGTCAGGTTCAGGATATCGCCGGGCAGCAGCTCTTCCTTGTCGATGCGGAAGGCCACTCCCGGCAGTGTTTCCGTGGTACGCCGGGCTACGTTCCAGACGCGGCTCACAAAGGCCGAGCAGTCCATGCCGGCGGCCGAGTTGCCGCCCCAGAGGTAACGCACGCCCATGAGCGCATTGGCCAGGTCCACAATCTGCTCGGCGGTGACGTTCACCGGACCCCCAGCCCTGGAAACCAGGCGCGGCGGGCTGAGCAGCGACAGGATCGGCGCGAGGATGCCGGACTTGGGCGCTGCCGGGGCAGCGGGCAGCACGACGCGGGCAGCGCCTCCGATTTCGCCCAGCAGAGGCAGGCTGGGTGAGGGCAGCGTGAGCGGCCCGAGGGTGAAGCTCGGGGCCGAGGGCTCGGACACAGCCACGGCGGCCGGATCGGCCACGGTATGCGGACCGGGGTCGCCTTCGGTCTCGGCTGGGGGCGCGACGCGGCCAAGCCAGGGGATGTCGGCGTCCGAAGGCGGGCTCGCCAGCCACACGGGTGCTGACGGGTCCGGCCTAGCCGCGCCGGCTCTGGCGGATGGCGGCGGTGGCGCGCTCCGCAGCAGGCCCGGGCCGAGGACCAGGCTCAGCAGCAGCGGAAAGATGGCGATAAGGCTGATAGCCGGCACAGTCCCCTCCCCGTTTCCACGTCTGGAGGTATGGAACGTGCGAGGGTGACGGCCAGGGGGAAATCTGGGCCGTTCGGGCTACCTGGTCACGGGCTGCTCGGCGCGTCCCGCCCTCGACGCGATGCCGGGGCGAGTGTAGGGTTGTAGGTATGCAAACGGTTCGAGAGCAATTCCTGGCTTTTTGCGACGCCGGTCAGGTCGAAGGTGGCGAGGAGTCGCTCGACGACCGCGACCGAGAGCTTCTCACTGTGCTCGCGTCGCTCGACGCCTGCTACCGCGAGAACATGGACGAGGCGCTGCCGATCATCCTCCGTGCGGTGGCGCTGCGCATCGAGCAGCTGCGGGCGGGCCTGGATCCCCGGCCGGAGGAAACCGCCCAGGCAGTGCTGCGAGAGATGACGGGCGAGCCGTCCGAGAACTGAGGCTCGTGCGCTTCGGCCAAGGCTTGTGGCTGCCTGGCCGGCTAGGCCGGCGCCACTAGCCTGTGCGCCTGGTCTATGGCCGTAACCCGGTGCGAGAAGTGCTCGCTGCCGGGCAGCCCGTCGATCGGCTGCTCTACGCCGACGACCACGCCCGCGAGATCCAGTTCCTGGTCGCCCAGGCCAGCGCCCGCGGCGTCGTTACCCAGCAGGTGGGCCGGGCCATTCTGGATCGCGTGGCGCACGGTGGCAATCACCAGGGTATCGCCGTGGAGCTGCCGGATCGCGCCGCGGCGACTATCGACGAGGCCCTGGCGCTGGCCCGGCGGCGCGGCGAGCCGCCGCTGCTGCTCCTCCTGGATCACCTGCAGGATCCGCAGAATTTCGGCACGCTGCTGCGAACGGCGGATGCCGTGGGCGCGCACGGCGTCATTTTCCCCAGCCGGCGGGCGGCCGGAATTACGCCCGCGGTGTCCAAGGCCTCGGCCGGGGCCGTGGAGCACCTGCTGATGATCGAGGTGTCCAACCTGGTGCAGGCCATCGAGCAGCTGCAGCGGCAGCACGTGTGGGTGGCTGGGCTCGACCAGCGGGCGGCAGAGCCCTATTGGCAGCTCGATGCCACCGCCAGCCTGGCACTGGTCGTGGGGTCCGAAGGCTCCGGGCTGAGCCAGCTGGTCAAGAAGCGCTGCGACCTGCTGGTGAGCCTACCGTCGCGAGGGCAGGTCGAGTCGCTCAACGCCGCCGTGGCCGGCTCGATCGTCCTGTACGACCTGTGGCGGCGCCGAAGCGCAGCCTCAGCGGAATCCTAGCCGGAGTCGCTGGCTTAGGCCGGTGGGAGCGGGATCTCTTCCACGTAGGGGGCATGGTCCACGACGCGCAAGGCGCACTCGCCTCGGACCAGGGCGACGATGGCCTCGCCGGCCAGCGAACGGCGCCAGCCGCTCAGCAGCCGCAGATCGCTGGCTTCGCTGCCGTTCCGGCCGCTGAGGACGGCCACCAGCAGGGCATCCAGATCGGAGCGGGTGCCCACGAGCTCGGGAGCGATGCCCGCCTCCTCCGCCCGCATGCGCAGGACGGCGTCGGCCAGCCCGGCCACCATGCGGGCACGCGTCACCACGTTGTGGTTCGGCGGGGCCGAACGCTTGACCGACGGCGCCACCTTGCCGCGCTCGATGGCGTCCAGGATGGCCTGGCCCGATCGCTCGGCCTCGCGCGCGTCGAAGCCGCGGATGGTGCGCAGCTCGCGCACGCTGGCCGGGGCGCGGCGCGCAATCTCGACCAGGGTGGCGTCCTTCACCAGCCAGCCGCGCGGCACGTCGCGCGCAGCGGCGGTATCCTCGCGCCAGCGTGCCAGCTCCCGCAGGATGGTCGCCTGGCGCGGAGACAACGTGCCCTGCCCGGAGACCTTGCGCCAGGCCTCCTCGTCGGTGGCGTAGGCCTCGTCCTCCTCCAGCCAGCGCATCTCTTCGGCCACCCATTCGGCGCGGCCCAGGTCCGCCAGCTTCTGCTGCAGGATGTCCGCGGCCGGCAGCAGGTAGCGAACGTCGTCGGCCGCGTAGCTGAGCTGCCGTTCGGTGAGCGGCCGCCGGCACCAATCGGTGTAGGCTTCGCCCTTCTCCAAGGTGACGCCGAGCAATTCCTCCATGAGCCGGCCGTAGCCGAGCGAAGCGCTGAGCCCGGCGAAGCCGGCGGCCAGCTGCACGTCGAACACGCGGGTGGGTGCTTGCCCGCCGAGCTGATAGAAGAGCTGCAGGTCCTGCCAGCCCGCGTGCAGCACCACCTCTATCGATCGGTCGGCCACGAGCTCACCCAGGCGCTTCACGTCGGCGCCCTTGATGGGGTCGACCAGGAAGACGCGCTCAGGTGTGGCTACCTGGGCGAGGCAGAGCTGGGCGAAGTAGGTCTTCTCGCGCAGGAACTCGGTGTCGACGGCCATGCGGCCCGCCGCGCGCACGGATTCGACCACGGCATCCATCTGATCGCGCGAGGTGACCATGGTCACCGGCAGCTTGGCGGCCAGGATGGCCGCTTCTCGCCCGGTCACGCCCACAAGTCTCGCACGCTCCGAGGGGGCCGGAGCCCCAAAGCTATACTGCGTCCCGTCAGCCTCGCCGACGTAGCTCAGCTGGCAGAGCGATGGTTTTGTAAACCATTGGTCGTCGGTTCGAATCCGACCGTCGGCTCAGTTTTGTGAGCACGAAAATGGCCCCAACCGAACTTTTCGGCTGAGGCCATTTTGGCTACCGGCAGCAATTCCGGCAGCAATTCTCAGATAGGATACGCGCTATGAGCTTCATGCCTATTAGGTTTGGCGTCGCTCAGATCTGCTTGAACGGCCATGCTGTAACCGGCGAGCTAGATCGCTTCCCCGAAAAATCGCAGAAGTACTGCAAGTACTGCGGCGCGCCGACCATCACCGCTTGCCCAAACTGCCATGAGGGCATCCGAGGAAAGCAAAGCGGCGGCGGATTGCTTTACTACGCTGGCTATCGGCCTCCGAACCATTGCCATGAGTGCGGCAAGGCGTATCCGTGGATCGAAGCCAAGCTAGAAGCAGCGCGCGAACTGGCGAAAGAAGAGCTAGAGCCCGACGATGCTCAAGTGTTAAGCGACGCTCTACCGGACCTTGTTGCGAGCACTCCAAAGACACCCGTGGCAGTTGGACGAGTGAAGCGTATTTTTAACAAGGTCGGCCCCGCCGTTGGCGAAGGCTTCAAGGAGATACTTGTCGGCGTTATCGCCGAAACGGCGAAGCGGGCCATCTGGTCCTAAGCGCTTCCGCTAAGCGCGCGCAACTTGTCGTCCATGAGATCGGCAAGCTCGCGTTTGCGCTCATCAAATAAGTGCCCGTAGACGTTCGCCGTTAGGCTGATCTGGCTGTGCCCGAGCTGCTCCATTACGTCTCGAAGCTCGGCGCCCTCGGCAATCAGGAATGAAGCGCATTGATGGCGCAGATCATAGAAACGCTTGCGCGGTAGCCCGAGGCTGGCGAGTAGCTCTTGGAAGTCATGAGTAACCGTCGAAGCATGTAGCGGCGCGCCCTCGTCTGTCGCGAACACGAGCCCCCAATCGTTCGCCCATTCGGATCGCTTGCCCTTCGGCCGTTCCGATGCGGGAAGCTCGGCAGTCGCGGCGACGGCCTTTTGCTCGAAGCCCTGCGCCTCTAGGTGATGCTGTAGGGCGATCTTGACGGTTGCCGGCAACGGCAGCGTTCGCCGGCTGCGCGCGGTTTTCGTCGTCTCGTTGAGTTGAAACGACTTCGCTCGACTGTCACGGTAGAGCGTGCGGCGAATGTGGACGAGCCCGGCATCGAGATCAACGCAGTCCCAACAGAGGCCGAGCGCCTCGCCTTGCCGGATGCCTGTCGCAAGCGAGAGCAGGTAGAGCGCCTCAAGCCGATTTCCCTTGATGGCATCAAGCAGGATGCCTGTTTCTGCCGGCGTGAGCGGCTCGATCTCGGCCGCTGGCGGTTTGGCCGGCAGCTTGGCGAGCTGCGCGACGTTGCGAAGAATTAGCCCGTCTCTAACGGCTTGAGCGAGCGCGGCTCGAAGGATTGCGCGCATGTGGCTTGCAGAACGCGGCGCGAGGCCGGCCGCGATCTCGTCGGTCAGGAATTTTTCGACATCGCTTGGGGTGAGCGCCACTAATGGGTGGTGCCCCAGCGCGGGAATCAGCTTTCCGCGTGTCCACGACTCATATCCGCGCCACGTGGACATACGCAGACGCGGCGGTTTGACGGCGTCAAGCCACCGATCGAGGTACTTAGCAAGCCTCAGATTCTTGTCTTTGCGCGGCAAGTTGTCCTCGATCTCTGCCTGCCGGATGCGTATCTGCGCCGCTACGTCGGCACGAGTGCGACCGCGAAAGTACTCGCGCTTGCCGTTGCCGAGGCTGATTGACCCTCGCCAGCCTTCGCCCGATTGATAGATCGAACCCTCGCCGAAGCCGCGTCGATGTCTGCTCAAGTTACGCCAGTTCCAATGAGGCTAGGTGCGATCGCACGGTCTCTAAGAGAGATTCGCCTTTGGTCGCCAACTCGTCAGATTTGAACGAGATCGAACTAAGGTCTCTCGGATTTTTCAAATAGTCGGCACGGATATCGAGAAAGTCGTTGAACATATCGTCGAATGCCAGGTAGATCTTGCGGGCTTCCGGATCGTGCTCTTGGGCAAAGATAATCATGGTCGCTCTGGCCTCCTTGCTGAGCGCTATTGATCGCTCGTCTATTAGCTTCTGATTTGAGTGTTGGCCCGACATTTGTACGGACAGCGATTCCATTTCTTCGACAGCCGATAGCAATCGGTGATAGAGTCCGCGCAACCGGTTGCGGTTGTCGTCAGCCAGGGCTTGGAGACGTGCCTCTCGATTTCGCCTGTCTTGCTTAGCCTGCGTAACAAGTACACCTCCTAGCGAAAGGCCGCCTGATATCAAGCCGCCTATCATGCTTGAAACCAAGGCTGCAAGATCCAACATCAGTTACTACCCATCAGGTCGGACGGCCGGCACCCTAGGGCTTCGGCCAGCTTGCGAGCGGTCGGCGGCCGGACATCGCGGCCATTTTCGATTCGGCTGATGCTGATCCGGTTAATGCCGGAAGCTTTGGCCAGCTCGTCCTGGGTCATTGCGGCTCTTTCCCTGTGAGACCTAAGGTTGGGCAGCTTCAAGATGCATTCTCCACTAAAAGTACCATGTACGCTACAACGACGCTACTTTCGATTTATGATGCTGCACGGATTATTTAGATAAGGAGAGCAAAATGAACCGCACCGCCCAAATAGCCGACTTCGGGATCTACACGTCGCCAGCGCTCGGCCGCATGCTTAATAGCCTGGGGCTCGATTGGCCCACGAGCGTTCAGGAAGCCGCATTGCTGCGAGATCGACTTCCCGGTCTAGCGAACGACGCCGACGAGGCAGTCTTGTTGCTCGATAAGGAGCTGGCCCGAGCGGCGGCTTCCTAGAGACAAAAGGGCGGGAGGCGTTTAAACGCGCTGCCCGCCCTTTTTCGTCTGCCTAGCTCCTAGGCTGAGCCCCACAAGTTACCGAGCATGCCGCCGCCGTTCTGCTTTTGAAGCAGATTCGAGCGCACGGCGTCGGCCAGTTCGTCGAGCGCCCATATCGAGCCGGCGACGTGAACGATTGTCGTATTGCCGCCGATCGCGCCGAGCGCCGAGTTCGGGAATGTATAGCCGTTCGAGCCCGGAACGAAAATCTCCGGCCCTTTCTCGCCGACGAGGCGCGGCATACCGGCGATCTCTGGCCCGCCTAGGGCATGGCCCGGCGTCGCGACGGTCGCGCCGACTGTTAGTGCATTGCCCATAGGTAGGTCGATCTTGAGCTGGCCGCCGTGTATGTGGAATATCCCGAAATCGAGATTTAGCGACGCGAACGCATCAGATATCGCCTGGCCCAACTTCGGCCCTAGTTCCTTCGCCGCGTCGATCACGCCCTTAACGAGCCCCTCGCCGATCTTGAAAGCGACCTCGATGATCTTTGGAACCGCGACGGTAATGATCCAAGTCGTGATCCCGATAAGTAGCTCGCCGAGCTTTACTAGCAATTGCGCAAGCGCCGGCACGACCCATTCGAGGAACGCCGGTACCCATTGACCGATCAGCGTTTGCACTAAGTCGGGCGCGTTGTCGCCGATCCAGTCGAGCACACCGGTAAGTAAGTCGCCGAGGCTCCGCAAGAGCGGCGGGATCGCGTCAGCCGCCCACGATACAAGCGTGTCGGCCCATCGGGCGAGTTGTGCAGCCAATGGCGGGATCTGTGCAACCGCCCAGGCTAGAACCGTTGACGCCAATTCGCCGAGTTGACGCACGAGGGGCGGCGCCGCGTCCTTCGCCCATTGGGTAATCGCCGTGACGAGCTGCGCGCCCATGCCGGCCATTGTTTCGAGCAGCCGAGCGCGCATCGCATAGAAGCTGGCGACGATATTCTCCATTGCGCCCAGGACGTTCCCGGCCCGGAGCTGGCCGAACGCTGAACCGATCGCGTCGCCGAACTGTTTAAACGGCTCGATCACGCGGTCTAACGCCTGTGGCAGCGTGCCGAATAGCAGGTTCGTAATCCCGGTGATCTTTTCGTGGAACCGGTCGATCGGGCCGCCGACAATGCCTTGTATACCCTCGGTAAGCGCCAGAAAGAACGAATTGGCGTCGCCCGAGCCTAGCGCCTTCACCATATCGACGACTTTTCCGATCGCCGCGCCGACTGGCTCGAAGATCGGCCCGACTTTCTCGCCGAGCTGTAGGCCGCCGACGAAATCGAGTAGGTGCGTCGTTCCTTCGGTGAGCCATTCGATCGTTTTGGTGAGCGCCGGCATTAGGCCGACGGCCAACTTGAGGCGCACGCCCTCGATCGCCCCGTCCATGTCCTTATGGGCCATCGCGAACTTATGGATCTGCGCCACGTTATCGGCGCTCAGCGCGAGCCCGTACTTTTTCGCCGCCGCCTCAGCCTCTTCGAGCCCCTCTTTCCCGAGGTTGAGCACTGGCAGCATATCGGCGCCCGACTTGCCGAAGAGTTGCATCGCCCGCGCGGTCTTTTCTTGACCGTCCGGCAGCTCTTTGAACTTGTCGGCCACATCGCCGAGCACATCCACTAATGAGCGCTGGCGCCCGGCCGCATCGTTCGCCGTGACGCCGAGATCCCTTAGAACTTCGAGCGTCGTTTTGCCACCCGGTACGGCGCCGTCCTCGGCATCTTGCACGCCCTGCAAGCCCTTTGCGAACTTCACGAGGGATCGCGAGGCGGCGTCGGCCTCGACGTTCTGCTCTTTGAACATGAAGAGCAGGCTTGAGGCTTGCTCGGTCGAGGCGCCGGTCGTCATTGCCAGCTTGCGCACGGCTTCGCCGTACTCTTGAGTTCCGCTGACCATGTCTTTGAGTTGGTCGCCTAAGCCGGCGCCGAGACTCATCGCCGCCTTGCCGAGCACGAATCCGGCAGCCACCTTGCCGACATCGACGAGGCTTTCTTTCAGCTTGCCGAACATGCCGCCGCCTTTTTCGGCCTGCTTGCCGGATGCTTCGGAAGCCTCGCCGGCCCGGCGCAGTGGCCCGGACGCCTCATCGGCGGATTTCTTGACCTGATCGAGCGCGGCTGCCTGCCGCTTGGTTGCGGCCTCTGCGCCGGCATCTTCGCCCGCTAGCTTGATCGCTAGGGTGGCGGCGGAACTAGCTGCCATCGTCGAGGATGCTCAGAGCGCGAATTAGCAACGCGACATCTTCCGCCTTGGCGGACGGCGGCATTTTGGCTCCAGCCATCTCCGACGCCGCTTGAATTGCCGCGAACGCCTTCGGTCGCTTCGCCATGATCTGGAAGGCGGACGCCGCCTTATTGAGCCGTTGAAACATCGCCATCTTTCGCAGTGCATCCCAGTCGGCAGGTTCGAGCGCGCGCAGTTGAGCGACGGCAAACGAAAACCTGTCGTCGCGGCCGATTGCTGCTTTTATCGAGTTGAGCAACGATTACCCCTTTCCCTTGGGAATGAAACGCGGTGGTTTAGCGCGCCAAGCGCGTTTAAACGCCGCTGGTTGACAAGTGGGCCGCTACAGCGTGGCTTAAAGGGCTTGATTAGCGGCCGAGCGCCGCTGAGTACGTCGCGGCGTAAATTGCCGGCTGGCGACTACGAGAAGCTGGCCGGCGTTGATGTTTGACAGTGAACCTGCTACTGTCGGCGGATGAGCGAGTCGCGAGAACTCCGATGCATTCTCGGGAGCCTTCACAACGAGTACCGGCCTCAGTCGGACGACCAGACCATCCACAGGGAGCCGTTCTCGATACATGACGGCAAGATTCAGGGTACCGAGGTTTATGAGATGTGGCGCCAGGAAGTCAGACCAGGGCAATGGCAGGATGTCTGGTACTTCCGAAGGACTGAGTTCACCCAGGGCGAGAACTACCTTCAGCCGAAGTCTGCTGAACCCGATAGCAGCCAGATCGAGCCCCAAACGAGGTTCTCCGTCTGAGCGTTTAGCCTGCCGTTGTCGGAGCTAATTGCGACTCGTTTGCAATTACTAAACGACTCTTATCAAAACGCGTAATAATGCGACCGCATTCGCGGGACTGCGGGCGGGTTCCGGCAGTCGCCCAACCGTAGAGATTTAGATCCCCCCTACGCCTGGCACGTCAGCTCACTTGGGCTTATCGATGCTGGCTAGGATTCGATGTCCGCGATGCCTCGGCCGGTCGCCCACTGGCCGTCGTCGTTTAGGCGCGTGCTGCCAACGAGCCAGCCGCACGGCTACTCATTCGCCGCTGTTCATTCAAACTCTCCGCGCTACGCACGAACCTTCACGCGCATTCCTCCGTCGTGAGCCGCCGATCAAGCGGTGGCTGGCTTCGCTGTCCTCGACCCAATTTGGCGTGGTGCCAATCTAGGCCAGCCTCAAATAAGATCGCCAGCCTTTCGCCTATCGGTCGGTTATGGTCGCTCATGCTTGCTGGGTTACGGTCGTCGGTTTCGTCCTCTGTCCAATCCCAAACGGCATGTTTATCAGCCGTACTCCATGCCGCTACGGATCTGCGGACAGCCGCCCCTTGCTCGCCATTCGCCTCAAGGTAGACGCATACCCGATCTGCTAGGCGCTCTTCGGTGTACCCGAACTCACGAGCCAGACTCACGTAGTAATCCCGCCAAGCGCCATCCGGCGCACCTAATCTCGGTTGCCTGGGAAATGCAAACGCGGTGCTAGGCGGCGCGCCCTCCGGGCGCATAGCCGAAGCGCTAGCTTCCTGCCGGTTGCCGGTTGCCGGTTCTTCTCTTAGCCGGTTGCCGGTTGCCGGTTGCCGGTTGTACTGGTACGGCTTGGAACTAGACCGGAAAACCTTGCCGCGACGATACAGATCATTAAGCCGTCGCCGGATCGTCTCGACGTTCATATTGAGTAATGCGGCGAGTTGCTCGGCCGTCATTTCTCGATCTGTGAGTGCGCCGAGGATCACGTCTGCCTGAGCCACTAGTTCAACTCCGGCCGGCCGGCGTCCAGCCCGGCGCGGATCTCTGTGGACTCGTTCGAGTCCGCTTCCATGGCGTCTATGAGGTTCCAAAGCGCGTTTTCGGGCGTCGTTGCGCGCGACATTCCATAGTGGCGAATCAGTTGCTCGGCGGTGCCATCGCGGCGCGGTTCGAAATGCCGGCGCCGGCTGCTCAATTGCATGAGACGCGCGCACGTCGGCTCGGTCGCCGGTAACTGTTCGACGAAGCGGGCCAAGTCGTCGAGTGCTTCGGCGGCGAGCTGGCTACGCCGGTCAGCCCATTTCGCCGCCACGCTGCGCCGGTACTCAGCGCGCTTGCGCAGATATGCCGCGACTCGCAGCCGGGCTGGCGTTCTACGCTGCATGCCGCTTCTGGCCCTTAACGGGCGTCGGCTCGCCGCATACAAACCGCTCTAACGCGGCGACCGGCACTCTGACTAGGTGTTTGCCGACTCGAACAGACGGCAGCGTGTTTGTCCAGACCAGCCGCCACGCTGACCGCTCAGAGATGTTTAAACGTCTAGCCGCCTCAGGGACACTTATCGCCAGCTCAGAGGGATGCGTTTCGCTGATTTCCGTTCTCCTGACCGCCAGAGATTGACGCGGGCTCATGGTCTCGCGTGAGGCGCGTTAAGCTGCTTCCGCCACCATTGCGTGCCTGGTGGAAATGGCCGTGCGGCGAATCGCTCGGCCTCTTGCTCGACCTCTGCCTTTGTTAGGCGGCTCAGATCTCCGAGGCGGCGTTGATACAGATGGAACGCCTCGTGCCGCGCCACTTCGGTTACTTCATCCGGCGAAATGTCGGCGCTGATCCAAAACTCGTGAGCGTCGCTGTTGGCCTCGATCCAGCCAATAGCAACCACGCAGCCAGCAAGCTTTGGTTCGATTTCTCGAAACCAACGAATCGCTGGAACCGGCATTCCCAGCTCCCAACAAGCACTCGCCAAAGCGCGTTCAGCCGTCGATCGAAGTGACGGCGGTATCTCGGCGGCGGGTAGCTCACGGTGAGCCGGAATCACGACCGCATTAGATCGTGCCGAGCCGTTCTGCTCGAACGATTCTTCGCACCAAATCCTCTGACGGCTCGAATCGAGCCTCTAATCGAGCCCGACGCCATTCGGTCGAGCCGGCCGTACGAACCGTGCGGCGACCCTGTGGAGTCGATAGCCGGCCGATCGTCTCACTAAGCGTGCCGACTCTATCCGCCATACCCGAGTTGACGGAGCGCTTGGCGCCGAGCATGCGGCCTTCACCAAAAGCCCGACCGCGGACTCGGTCAACAGGCATTGCCCGTGCTTTTGCAACGTCACTCGTGAACATGGCGTATAGGTCGTCTACGCGCGATTGAATCGAGGCGAGCGCCTCATCGGTCAATGGCCCGAACGGATTTCCTTCGACCTTGTACTTGCCGGCCGAGATCAGCGTCGGCTTTACGCCGGCTTGCTCCAACGCGCCCGACTCGTCGAAATGGGCGCAGAACACGCCTATCGATCCGACCTCACCGGACGGCGTAACTACGATCTCGTCGGCTTGTGACGCCAGCCAGTAGGCCGCCGAGGCGGCCATGCCGTTAGCGACGGCGACGATCGGCTTAGTTCCGCGAGCGGCGTTGATCTGCGCGGCCAGCTCGGGAACGCCCGAAACCGTGCCGCCCGGAGAATCCACGTTAATCACGATCGCTGCGACGTTCGGATCGGCGACGGCTTGCGCGAACATCGCGCCGAAACACTCTGTAGACGTGCCGCCAAAGAGCATCGACCATAGGTCGGCGCGTTGCGAAATTGGCCCCATCATTGGCAGCACGGCGACGGCGCCGGCTTGACGAGCGGCCGGACCGCTTAGAGCAGCCGGCGCCCTGATCGCTTGCGGATCGTGCCGCACTAACTCGGCCTGGATCGCCTGAAACGCAGAACGTCGAATTGCCCAAATTTCAGGCGAGACGTTCGGCATACCTACAACCCAAGCGCGCGCACCTGGCGCTCGACGTCGGCGACCCTTCCCTCAACTTGCTCACCTGAAAGAGCCTCGAACTTGAGCGCTGCCAACTCGTGTTGGATTCTCCGTAATTCCGTGAACGCCTCGTCTAGCTCATTGGTCGTGCCGAATGGGTTTCGCTTTCTTTTCTCCTGGAACAGGTCATGTAGACGACTTTCGAGCGCCGCAATTCGAGGATCGGCAGTGTCGAGCAACGTCCGCTCGATCAGTGCAGCTTCATGCTCACGAACGACGTTCGAAGTTGCCCGTTGCCCGAGCAGGTCGATCAAAATCTGTTCTTCGGCCGCTAGCTTCGATCGTGCCAGTCCGGCGCGCTTGTCAGCCTCAGCGATGCGAGCCTCAAGGACTTTGTCGGGCTGCGCAGCGAGTAGTTCGGTGCGACGCACGACAAGTTGCGCGCGTGTGGGTTCGGTGGTTGTTGCCATGGGTAGCTCCTTTGCGGTTTCATGGAAGCGGGCGGGATCGCCCTAACGACGGTCGCCTCAGGCTTCGATTCGCAGTTGTCCCGCGACGCGGCGAAGCCTTTGAGCTTCCTCAACTTCGTCGGCTGCACAGGGACCGTGCGCATCCGAAAGCGCTTCGGCGATCAGGCTGCGTAAGAGCGAGCCGATATGACGGCGGTCGCTTGACAACGCAAGCAACCGCTGACGGCCAATACTCGGATCTTCGGCGGCCAAGATCAGGGTCGGATTGGCGAGCATGATTTCTCCTTTCTGCCAGAGTGAAGAGCAACGGCTCTTCCACTCTTTAAGGAGTTCGCCTACCGAAAATCGGACATCAGGCGGCCTTTTTCTTAGCTAGCACCCGCGCATTCCGCCAGTAGGTTGCTCCGAGTTTGCATCTCATCCGGCGCAAGACCTTCGAATCGGCCTCGTACCTGTCGAGATCGAATAATTCCGTAGCCTTGGTCCCTGGCCGCTTAGCGTTAAGTCGTGCGACTACCGCTCTCTCGGCTGCCGTCAGTCCGAGTCTTTCGCACGCAAAAGTGAGTGATGGTTTGTCCATGGGCTCGTACTCTGATTCGTCGTCGGCGACGGTCGGCAGCAGGCCATAACCGTGCCAAGATTCGAGATCGGGCTGCCTGCCGATCCAGTCGTGATCCACACGATCGCCGGTGGGTTCGTTGTGCAGTTTTGATAGAAACGCGGCTCGCATTCCCCAACCATCGTCGCTCTCATCCGCTACGTTGTCGGTCGGCTTCCACGATTGGCCGGCCAGATAGCGCGCTTGGCGGATTTGCACCTTCCAGTCAGCCATATAGGCACGCCGCCCGGCGATAACCTCGGGATCTCCATATGGGTTGGCAAGCCCCTCTTGTCGGCCGCGCGCACTTACCCGACCCTCTAGGCTCTGCTTAGCTCGATCCTCTTGCAGATCCCGGTGTCGCCGAGCCTTGTCTTCACGGTAGTTGCGGACGTGATGTTCGCCCACTAGATCTAGTAGCGAGGCGCGGGCCGCCCGCTCGATGTGATCGTATGCGACCGGGCAGTGCTTTAGAGCTGCGTCGGTATTGTGGACAGCCAAGAGCATGGTCGCTCTCCAAGCCGCGTTCAGGGCGCCCTCAAGATCCAATCGCTCGACCAATTCCATGAGGCCTCTGTCGTTAAAGAGCCGACTTACGCTATGCCATTCCCACAGCCGATCGATGTCCTCGGGTTGCGGATTCTGCGATACGAGCCACACGGCGTCTGCGTAACGTAGTGCTGTGTCAACCGTCAGGAGGTATCGCGGGCGGCGCCGACCGATTGCTTTTGAAACGGCTGTGTTGTCGAAGTGAGCGAGCAACCACCGCGCCGGCTCATCCCAATGGGGATGCACCTGGCGGTAAAAAGCCTCGATCTCTGCTATCGGCTGAATGCTGAATTGGTGCGTGCTTGCCGGCTTCCCATATGGGAACGCCATGCCGAACGGTATGTTGAATTCATCGACCGTAATAAGCGGAGTGGGATCGCCGATATGGTTACGCCGGTCTGCGGGTCTCAGGTAGGCAAGCCAACCGTCGGCGAGAAGTGCCTCAGCCAATGAGATCGCGAGCCTACTTCCCGAGATGTAAGCGTGCTACGGCTATTTTCACGCCCTCAGAATACCAGCGACTTCGGCAATAAGTAAAGTAGCTTCGGAAATGCCGAAGCAGCCGCTACCATTAGGCCATGGATGAGAACAGTAGAAGCAGCGGAGCGGCTGAGGTTCGAGGCGCCATGCGTCCAGCGACAGCCGCGATGATCGAATGGCTCATGCGCGCTCGGGGAATCACTCAGCGCGAACTAGCCCGCGCTATCGGTATGCCGGAGAGCGAGCTTTCAACGATGATGCGCGGGCGCCGTGGCCTGGGCCTTCATTGGCTAGAAGCCATTGCCGCTATGCTTGGCGTTTCGCCCGGCGAGCTGCTCGATGCTGGCCGGTCCTTTGAGGATCTCATCGAGGATCGCGCCGCCCTGATGGATTGGCTCGATCGCGAGACGGCCAAGTTCATGGACAGAGTTAAGGCAACTGTTCTAGGAGTGCTAACCGCAGAGGCCGCGGAACGGGAATTCGGGAGCCTATAGGCCTCTCGGCCCCCCTTTTTCGGTGCAAGGGCCGCCTCGACACCGCCGGCTTGGTAGTCTAAGGTCATGCCGTTTTCGACCGAGCAAGTTAAAAGCTTGGCAGCCGCAGTCAATCTCAAATTGGGGGACCGTGGATGCCCCCTTTGCGGAAATAAAGATTGGAGTATCTCACCGGATTTGGTGATCATCCCCCTGAAATCCGGCCCTGGACCACTCATTGCTCGCACTAGTGCCCATTGGAGCGGATATGGAATTCCGGCGATCGGCATAACGTGTACGAACTGCGGTAACACCCACCTTCTGCATATCGAGAAACTCGGATTCATCGACTCCGGGTCAATCTAGATGCCTGTAACATCCACTCGGACTTCGGTCGAGCCGGACACGATGCACATGAGGGAAAGGTCGCGCTCGTGGCTCGCCTTTGCCTTGGTTCTTCTTTTGGCTTTTTTGATTGGCGCGAATGTCTGGGCGGAAGCCAACCAATGGGGAAATACTCAGGCTCTCGACAGAATTACGACTGGCATGATCGGGATTTTCGGTACGGTTTTAGGCTTTTATTTCCGAGACACTCGGGACGAGTAAGTCGGGTTTCTGGCGGCAGGCGGCCGCGATGCCGGCGTCCGCCGACAGCCCGTCCCAACTTATGTCATCTTGTAACAGTTTGTGCAACGACCTCGGTCGTTTAGCCCGTCTCGGTCTGGTGTTCTTGCCAGAAGCGGTAGCAGAACGCCACGTACTGCTTCGGATTGAGTTCTTCTGGGTACTGCCCGCCGTATTTCGCTAGCGTCCCATTCTCAGCGAACCAGGCACATTCATTCCAAGCTGCCGCCACAGCAGCAGAAGCGCGTTTACCACGACTCCACGGGCGAAATCCATGCCTAATGTTCGCGTCTATTAACGCCATTCTTTGGGTTCTAACTGACAGCTCTCGATAGGGCTCGTCTCTAGCCGCCAGTTCTTGCTCTAGTGCATACACTTCTGCGGATCGAGCTCGTATCGAGTCGAACTTGTTAGTCTCGGGTTGCGACGAGCCGGAGGCGAGATTACAGGTCGCGGCGGCCAACCGATCCAAATCCTCGTTAGCGAAATCGTTTCGCAACAGGTAGTGACCTCGCTTGTACAGCTCGACGCATCCCATTTGGTAGCCTCGCGCGATCTGCTTCCTGGTGCTCTTCGGCCACTCCGCAACAGAGAACGCCAAAGAGGTAACTACCACCACCGCAACAACCAGCGCGAGAGAAGTCATAGTCCATCATTGAAGCATATTCAGCTAGCTGGCGGCCATTCGGGATCAGCGAGTTTTCCGGTCGCTGGTTTGGATCGCTCGGCAACCTACCCTAGGGGTCGCTGACTCGTGGCGTCAGTCGGTCCGGTCCGGCTGCTCGCCTGCGCTAGGGGCCTTCGTCATCTTTAGGCAGGTTCGGCCCGAGCAATTCCAGAAACAGTAGCGGCACTCGTAGAGATGCCCGCTACGGCCGACGGGCAATCCTTCGGCCTCAGGGACGTACTCGCGGCAGCATTGACACGGGACGGTGCGAACTGTTGTACTGTTCATCTGTGCAGTATAGGGGGCCATTCGGTCGTTGACATTGGAGCATTGCCGCCTGCCTGGTCTATGCTACCTTGTTAACAAGAATGGCCTCCCCTGATTCTCCACCTGACCCATCGGTAATACTCGGCGAATACGACAGAAGTTGCCAAGATTACCACGCGCTTATCGAGGACGCATCCCGCATTATCACGGCATTGTTAGATGAAGAGGGAATTCGGGTACACGTCATTTCGAAGGGCTTAAAGGAGCGAGAGAGCCTCCAAAGAAAGCTCCTGCGGGAGGACGCCCGGTATCGCGCGCTGGCTGATGTCACAGATGTCGCCCGCATGCGAATCATTACGTACTTTGCAGATGACGTGGACCGCGTCGCCACCGTGATTGAACGTGAATTTGATATCGACACCGAAAACTCAACTGACAAGAGGGCCAGCATTGATCCCGATAGATTTGGCTATTTGTCTCTACATTACGTAGCCAAACATTGCGCAAGGCGCTCTGAGCTAAGGGAGAATCGTGCATTTTCAAATTTCAAATTTGAAATCCAGATCCGGTCCTTGGTTCAGCATGCCTGGGCGGAAATGGAGCACGATCTCGGCTACAAGAGCCAGCAAGCCATACCCCGACCACTGAGACGCCGTTTCGCGCGATTAGCTGGTCTCCTCGAAATCGCGGACGATGAGTTTTGCGGCCTGCGGGATGAACTCGCGAAATACACCAGCGAACTCGGCAACCGAATAGCGGCCGAACCGGACAGCGTTAGCATCGACCGAGACTCCCTAGTAAGTCTGATTCAATCCGAGCCGCTTGTGACCCAACTCGACAGCGCTATGGCCGAGGTACTCGGGGGCGCTGTAAAAGACACACTGCTTGAGTCGGGAACGCTCGCCAGTATTGCCAGCGATCTTCCAGACGTAGGAATTAACAGCATCGGCGCGTTGCGCCAGTCGCTTGCAGCTGCGGCACCTGCGCTCGCCGCTTTCTTCAAGGTTTGGGTGGGTGAGACTGACCGCAACACGGTATCTCGTGGTGCTTCTATCAGTATTCTGAGGCTGGTTCTAGCCGCCGCAGTGGCGGGCGACGCATTGCTTGACTTTTTCGATGACCACTCGTGGTTCGGACCAGAGCAACGCAAGGACTTAGCCGCGAGGTCTATTGCGGCCTGGCATGCAATTCATCCCGAAGCTTCATAGCTCATCGCGGATGCGACCAGCGCGCTAGTGTGCTAAAGGGACGCAAAGCCATCATGCCTAATCGGCATCAATTCCGGCAGCAAATGACTGGCAATCGGTGGCTATTTGTGTCCGTTCTTGTCCATGCTTTGAGCACGAATAGCTAGCAGCCGAGCACGATTTACGGGCATTTGTAAACCATTGGTCGTCGGTTCGAATCCGACCGTCGGCTCACACAAACTGAGCCAGCATCAAGAAGCGCTTTCGCCAGGGACATATCAAGCGAGGGCCTTGGGCTGACTGTGCAAGAAGCTATTGGCTGCTGTCGCTGTTCATGCTGCGGTAGCAGTTACAGCACCGAGTCGGGTTCAACACCCAGCACGTACTCGATGCCATCCCTGAGGATCATCTTGGGGTCAGGCAAACCGCTCCCGCCGCGAACACCATCCGGGCGAAGGTACTGGAATACGATCGCTAGCCGAACGTCGCCATCCCAGTACTCGAGCACCTGCGCTCGCGTGCCTGCGGGCTCATCCTTTGACAGGTAGGTTGCGCGCACTTCGTCCACGCGGATCTCAATCCGAAGCTCATTTCGGTCCACCCTGCCCAATAGATCCATTTCGCGAAACCATCTTCGCAGGGTGCTACTATCCGCTTTGGATCGGCCCGGAAGGAGATCAGACATGGCAGTTGCATACCCACAGCCGGCGACCGCAGCCCCTACGATGGATGAGTTGCATCGGCGGCTGGGCGACTACCTTACCGCTCAAACTGATCGTGCTGCATTCGTGAACTGGTTCCTGTCCTGGTCGATTGACCGGAGGCCAGAAGCCGGGACACTCGAAGCGCGGGTAGAGATGTTGGTCGCCGAGCACACATCCGGCCATGGCGATGAGGCGGCCTTCAAAGAGGCGCTGGCGGCAGCAGTGATAGAGACCACGCAGGTTAGGTTTACGGAAGTACCCAGCGTAAAAGGGTTCAGCTCGGCTGGTACTGAACCCGCAAGGGTATCTTGGTCAGAAAGTCTCCGTCCACGCTGACCTCGAACCAGTAGAGCCCTTCACCCACCACCGGTACCTCTATCTCTGCGATGATCTGCGCTCCGCGCTCACCATCCCCTTCGAAGTGGATCGTGTTGCCTTGGGGGTGCTCATGACGCATGCCCGACGGCAGTTCTATCGCTAGATTCACCGTCGCCCGCCCGCGCGCCTTCCCCGCCCGAAACAGCAGAAAGAGAGTCAACGCCGTTGCCATTTGTGGCAGATTGGGAGGTGGCTTCGCTCCCGGCTGCGTGGCTGTCAAGCGGACGATGAGCTTGTCGAAGATACGGATGATGCTAGGCGTGTTGTCTTGCTCGATAAGAACCTTCTCGCAAAAGAAGGCCGCCGCGACGTAAGGACCGCCTGTATCTGCCGGCATCGCACCAGGATACCGCTGCCAGGCGGTGGGGACTCGCTACCCCCTATAGGGAACGCAGCCTTCGGCGACGTGTGCCCATGGGACCGCTTTCGCTATCGCGGGCAGCTTCGGCTTCCTGCCCGGGTGATCGATGACTGACGGGGGCGCGTATGGTGGTGGCGGCACGGGGGACGCCGGTGGGAACGTTCCCGTTCGGCTAGTACGATCTCGCCAGGGACTGGCATGACAACGGATTCCTCCGAACCACTCGCAGATTTCTTGCTCGCCATCGTCCATGGCGACGAAGCGATCGCTCTGGGACTGCTGGAGAAGTCACCGGCGCTGGCGAAGGCGCAGGTCAAGGACGGGGCCACCCGGCAGGATGCGCTGTCACATTACTTCACCGAGATGGAACACTACGTCTACGCCGGCGACTCCGCCCTGCACGTTGCGGCCGCGGCTTATCGAACTGAAGTCGCGCGACGGCTGCTGGCCGCGGGCGCCGACGTTCACGCCAAGAACCGCCGCGGGGCCGAGCCGCTCCATTATGCCGCCGATGGTCATCCCGATTCGGCGAACTGGAATCCGGATGCTCAAGCGGCCATCATCGCTTGCCTCATCAGCGCGGGAGCCGATCCGAACTGCGTCGACAAGAGTGGCGTGGGTCCACTGCATCGCGCCGTCCGTACCCGCTGCGCCGCCGCCGTAAGCGCGCTCATCGACGGTGGCGCCGATCCCCTGCTCGAGAACAAGAGTGGCTCAACGCCAATGCTGCTCGCCACTCAAAACACTGGCCGTGGCGGCAGCGGCTCCGCCGAGGCCAAGCGACAGCAGGAAGAGATCATTGGCCTGTTGGAGCGACACCAGGTCCGCGCCAGCGGCTGATCAGGTTGCTCCATTTGGGCAACGTCCTGTGGGAGGGTGGTGTGCGGCTGAAGCGCGTGTACGACGAGCGGAGCCCTGATGACGGTGTGCGCGTTCTCGTGGACCGGGTCTGGCCGCGGGGGATCGGCCGAGCGCAAGCGGCTATCGACGAATGGCTTCGCGATCTCGGGCCGAGCACAGAGCTGCGGAAATGGTTCAACCACGATCCCGGGCGCTGGGAAGAGTTCAAGGCCAGGTATCGGGCCGAGCTGAGCGCGCCGGAGCAGCGCCTGCGGCTGGAGCACCTGCGCGACCTGGCGCGGAAGCAGCCGCTGACCATCCTCTACGGAGCGAAGGATCGGGAGCATAACCAGGCGGTTGTTATCGCCGAGGAGATCGAAGCGGGCTGACGCCGCGGGTGTGCCGATACGGCCGAGGCGCGGGCTGAGCGTAGAGCGGAGCATCCCTCCACCCCCGCTATCCATGGCTCGTCGCCCAGAGTGGCCGCGGCGCCTGATGAGCTGCAAAGGCGGGAACGCTTATTGCTGCTGGCGTGCACGTGGCGACCGCATCAACACGACCCAAGCTGCCAAAAACCGTCGACATGCCGGAGCCGTTCCAGGGTTATGCATCCGGCGGCCGGCCTTTGCTGCCCTACGGATTGCTGCTGTCGGTGTGGCTGTCCGGTACAGGTGTCCTGCTTGGCCTGGCAAGGGCGATGCGCCGGCCCCTGCCACAACCAACCGCCGCCGACGTCGTCCTGCTGGGGATCGCCACGTTCCACCTCAGCCGGGTCATCACCAAGGACGAGATCACGAGCTTCCTGCGTGCCCCGTTCACCCGTTTCAAAGGCACGGGAGCGCCCGGCGAGACAAATGAGGAGCCACGCAAGGAGAATGAGCTCCAGCATGCCATCGGTGAGCTGGTGAGCTGTCCGTTCTGCATGGCCACCTGGGTGGCCCTGGGGTTGACTCTGGGGTTGGCCTTCTTTCCTCGGGCCACGCGGACAATCGCGGGCATGTTCTCGAGCATTGCTCTGGCCGACGCGCTTCAGCTTGCCTACGGTACGGCGCACGAGAAAGCGCGGCAGTAACTCCTCCCGGACTCAGTTTGTCCTTGGTGGCAGGCGGCTCGGGCCCACCCGCCGGCGGCTGGGCCGCCGGCGCGCGATGGTTCGCCGAGAGCCTTGCACCTTGGGCGCAGCCGTTACCATGGGTGGGCGAATGGTGAACTGCAAAGGCTTGGCGTTCGCGATCTGGCCCAGGTGACAGCCATCACCGAAGCCGGTTCGCGAGTATCTCTGCGCGAGCTGGCGACGTACTTCCTCCGTCTCGGGGCCTTCGGCTTTGGCGGGCCGATCGCGCTGGCGGGCTACATGCAGCGGGACCTGCAGGCGAAGGGCTGGATCACCAAGGACGAGTACCAGGATGGCCTGGCGATTGCCCAGACGATGCCTGGACCGCTGGCTGCCCAGCTGGCGATGTGGATTGGCTACATCCGCTACGGTGCCCTCGGCGCAACGGTCGTCGGCGTGCTGTTCGTGCTGCCGCCGTTTCTCTTGGTTACGGCCATCGCGGCCGTCTACGTCCAGTTCGCGGGCTTGCCGCAGATTCGGGCGCTGTTCTACGGCATCGGTCCGGCGGCCATTGCCATCATCGCCTTGTCTGCCTGGCGGCTGGCCAAGCAGACCGACGGCTCGGATGCGAAGCTGTGGGGGACTACGGCCGCCCTGCTGGTGGTTACTGTGGTCACCAGGGCGGAGCTGGCCTGGATTTTCGTGGTTTGCGGACTCTTGGGCATCGCGATCTACGCGCCGCCGTGGCGCAAGGTGCCGGACGTGGCGACGCCGCTCGCCGGGGCACTGGCCCTACCGGGTTTGAAGCTGGGGGGCCTAGCGCTCCCTGTGGTGGGGTTGGGCACGCTGGGGCTGCTGGCACTCTTCTTCCTCAAGGCCGCCGCCTTCACCTTCGGCTCGGGTCTGGCCATCGTGCCCTTCCTGCACGAAGGCGTAGTAGACACCTACCACTGGCTCAACGATCGCCAGTTCCTGGACGCGGTGGCGATGGGCATCATCAGCCCAGGGCCGGTCGTCATCATGGCCACGTTCGTCGGCTACCTGGCGGCGGGCCTGGCCGGCGCCGTGCTGGCCACCTTCGCGGTGTTCTTCCCGGTATGGGTATTCAACGTCATCGTCGGCCGCTACTTCCTGCGCCACCGTCAGAACCTGCAGGTGCGAGCGTTCGTGAAGGGCGCTACGGCAGCGGCGGTGGGAGCTATCGCCGGAGCGGCCATCTTGCTCGGCCAGGGCGCGATCCTGGACGTAGTGACCGCGCTGGTGTTCCTGGCTGCGCTGACCGTCCTGTACCTCAAGAAGCTCAAAGAGCCCTACGTCATCGCTCTGGCGGGCATCGTTGGGCTAGTCGCCGACGGGGCAGGACTGATTCCGGTCCGTTGATTTCTCGGCGACGGATCGGGAGCCCGTTCGGCCAGACTCGTTGCCCTGTTACGTGACCTAAGTACTATGTAAATTTACCTACTCCAGCACGCCGTATAGGCTGGGACGTGGCGTAGGCGGCCCTTCGTCGTGCGGTTGGACGAACTTGTTGCCTCACGCTTGCTGCCCTGTATGGATCCGGTGCGGCGACGGTGATGGGGCCGGCAGGAAGACCCAGCGGAGGCTGTGCCTCCAACGAACAGGGGGTTCAACATGGCGGGGGTTGTGTATCTGCGCGTCGCTCGCGCTCGGCGGGCGATGCTCGGTATTGTCGTTGCTGCCCTGGTGCTCCAGCCTTCCGCGGCGCTGGCACAAAGTGCAACCGTCACTGCGACTGCGACTGCGACTGCGACTGCCGTTGCAAGCGCCACTGCCACAACTACCCCATCAGCTGTGGCCAGCTTTACTGCGACGGCCACTCCGGCCAGCGGGCCTACCTACACAGCCACAGCGGCAGTCTCGCCGACGGCGGCTTCCGCGGCGGCTCCAACGGCTACGCCCGCTGCCAGCCCCAGCCCGAACTCAACCCCAACCTCGAGCCCAACCCCGAGCAGCATTGCGACGCTCACAGTGGCCCCCGGTGCGACCGCCACCATCGAAAGCACGATTACGCCTACCGCCAGCGCGACCGTGACTGCAACCTCTGCCCCGAGCACAACTGCCACGCCAACGACAACCGCAGCCCCCACTGCAACGGCAACCGTGACCCCGGCAGGCGTGCTTCTGACGGGATCGGACATTCCTCTCGTCGCGGGAGCCACGTTGCTGGGGCGGCATGTTGGCTCCGAGCAGCTGCCGGTGACGCTCATGCTCACCGCCTCTGCCAGCGACGCCTCGCGAGCACAGGTTGAGACCTTCATGCAGGGCCAGGGCTTTCGGCTGGATCGGCGATTTACGAGCAATACGGGTCTACGTTTCCAGGCGCCGACCACCCTGGTAGAGCAAACCTTCGGCGTTCGCATCAACGACTACGCGCGTTCGGGCAAGACCTTCTACGCCAACGATGGTCCAATCTTCCTGCCGCAGGGTATCAGCTCGCTGGTGCAGGCAGTCATTGGCATCAGCAACGCCGACCGGCTACGTTCACGGGCCCAGCCCATGGACCTGGTTACGAGCCGGCGCGCCGTCCTCCAGGCGCGTCTGGCCGCTGCTCGAGCCCGCCACGCCAGCACACCTAAACCCCAGGTGATCCGCCCGCAGGTCAAATCGCCGTCACCACGACCACAGGTCAAGGCCGCGGGCCCGAATGGGCAGGCCACTCCGCCGTACGTGCCGTCCCAGATCGCGCGCTTCTACGGCCTGGACGCGCTGTGGAGCGCCGGCTACAACGGCAGCGGTCAGACGATCGGCATTGTCAGCCTGGCGGCCCTCAATTCGCGCAACGACCTGGGCGACGTGCGGGCCTTCCAGAGCTCGTTCGGGCTGCCCAGCAGCGCCATCACGGTCGACGTGCTTGATGCACCCGACACCGAGGGCGCCGAAGAGACTACGCTCGACGTGACCTGGGCCAGCGCTTTGGCCCCTGGCGCTCGCATCGTCCTGGTCGAGACGGCCAACAGCACCGCTGACCTGGTGAACGCGATCGATTACATGGCGAGCACCTACCATCCCACGGTCATCGCCGCGGGCTGGGGCGCGTGCGACGCTGAGGTCGCTGTGGGAGCGCAAGACGCCCTGCACAGCCTCCTTTCCCGGCTAAACGTGCCAGTGTTCATGCCCAGCGGGGACAGCGGATCGCGTGAATGCGACAGCAGCGGACAGACCAGCGCGCTATGGCCGGCCACCGATCCCTACGTGACGGCGGTGGGCGGGACCTCCCTTGCGCCGGATGCCAGCGGCAACCCTGCCAGCGAAAGCCCCTGGGCCCCCAGCGGCGGCGGCTTCAGCACCCATTTTCCGCGCCCCAGCTGGCAGGGCGGCGGGTTTACGATGCGAGGGGTTCCCGACGTATCGCTGCTGGCGGATCCGGCCACCGGCTACGTCCTGCGCTACGGTGGCCACTGGATCGGCGTCGGCGGGACCAGCGCCAGCGCGCCCGCTCTAGCCGGCATGCTGGCTGTGGTGAACCAGGCTCGTGGCGCCAGCAGTGGCTTCCCCAACCCGGACTTCTACAGCCATGCGAGTACCTTCCGCGACCTCAATCCCAGCCTCCCCGTATCCAATGGCGACTACCGCACGGGCGCCGGATGGGACCCAGTGAGCGGGCTGGGCAGTGTGAACGCCAATTCGCTGCTGGCATCTTACACGGGCAAATACCTGCCGGTGCCGGTGGCGAGCGGGAAGTTACCAGGAGGTCGCTCCTCTGCCCATCTCGGGCCGAAGGTTGTGACCACCTTCACGGTCGACACGGTGGATGACACCGATTCGCTCTTCGCCCACACGAGCAGCGTCCCCGACTGCGGTACTCCAGGCCTGTGCACACTGCGAGAGGCTATCAACCAGGCGAACAGTGCCGGCGCTGGCAGCACGATAACGATCGCCTTCGGCTCCGTGCTTGGATCCAACCCCACCTTCAATCTGGATGCGACCCAGAGTCCGCTTGCAGTTGCCATGGATTCGACATCTCAACTCAGCATCGATGGCACGGGAAAGACAGTGACCATTAACGCCGGTGGCATTTATCAGGTGCTGTCGATTTCCAGCGGCCAGGTCGGCCTGACCGCGCTCACGGTTACCGGCGGGACCGACAACGCTTGCCAAGGGGGTGGCGTCTACAACGCTGGCTCACTCTCTCTCACAGGGGTCACGGTGACGGGTAATGACGACAACACGAGTGGCTGTGGCGGCGCGGGGATCTACAACGAGGGCACGCTAACGCTCGACAGCAGCTTTGTCAGCGGCAATATGGGCGGCGGCATCAACAGCGGCTCCGGCGTATTGACCATTACCAATAGTCAGATCAACAACAACGGGCTCGCACCTATTGATGGAAGCTGCGGTCTTGGCGGGATCAGCGCCGCTACCTCTGGTGGGACGTCCCATATCACCGGCAGTCAAATCAATGGCAACGCCGGCCGTGGGCTGTCTCACTCCGGAGACATTGTGATCGACAGCAGTCACTTCGACACCAACACCGGCGGGGGAGTTCTTGAGGTGGGTGGCACGATGACCTTCCAGAACGGGAGCACCGCCAACAACAACCTCGACAACGGCTGCCAGGGCGGCGGAATCACGAACGGTGGAACGCTGACTATCGACGCCAGCAGCGTGCAGGGCAACACGACTGCCACCCAAGACGGTGGCGGAATCTACAACGCGGGAACGCTGACCATCCAGAACGCGAGCGTCATCGGGAAGGCCTCCGATGGAAGCGGCGCTGGGAACGTGGCGACCTGTTGCATGGATGACCCTATGGCCAGCAGTCGCGGGGGCGGCGTTTATAACAGCGGGACGTTAAGCGTTACCGGCGGCAGCATCGTGAGGGCCAACGTGGCCGACTCCGGCGGAGCCGGTGGTGGGATTTTCAACGACAACGGCAGCGTCAGTCTCGTCAACGCCACCGTCAGCGACAATTCCGCCAACGACGACGGCTGCTGTGCCGGGGGATTCGGCGCCGGCATCTTCAACCGGGGTTCCGGAACTCTAGGCATCGACAGCAGCACGATCAGCACCAACGTTGCCAGTGATTTCGCCGGCGGCATCTTCAACCGCGGTCTGACGTTGACCATTACCAACAGCACAATCCGTGGAAATGCCGCCAATGGCAGCGGCATCTTGGCGACCGGCAGCTGCTTTGGCGGCGGCGGCATCTGCCTGGACCAGGCCGGTGCGACGGTGCAGATAACCAACAGCACAATCGATGGCAACAGCGCCGACCCGAGCAATCTGCAAGGCTACGAGGGTGGCGGCATCGAGAATCAAGATTCGCTGACCGGGGCATCACTGACGATTGCCGGCACGACCTTCAGCAGCAACAATTCCTCGTTCACCGCGGGTGGCGGATTGGCGCAATCCGGGACGCAGCTGGCGATGGTCAACAGCACGTTCTATAACAACGGCACCCAAGGGACGGGTGGAGCACTTTCAATCAGCGGGGCCGGACCCGCTGTTCTCACCAACGTCACCGTCGCCAGTAACGTCGCCACTTCCGGCGCCGGCGGAGTCGGATATTCGGGCAGCTCAACGCTTACAATCGCCAACTCCATCATCGCTGCCAACGGGATCAATTGCAGCGGCACCATAGCGGATGGCGGTTACAACATCGATGATGGCACGAGCTGTGGTTTTACGGTCGCGGGCACGAACCCCGGGCTCGGTACGTTTGCCAGCTACGGTGGTCTGACCGAAACCCTGCCCTCCAGCGTCGATGCTCTTGACAAGATCCCGTTCTCGCCCGGTGACTGCAATGGGCTGAAGGCAGCGCTGGGTGGTGGTGCCCTGGTCGATCAGCGTGGCGTCAGCAGGCCGCGGAATGGTGCCTGCGATATCGGCGCCTACGAGCTCGTTCCGCCACCCACGATCGCCTCCGTTGTGCCCACCGGCGGGTCCGCGGCCGGCGGAGACTCGGTGACCATCAGCGGCAGCGGCTTTTTGCCTCCACCCGATGCCACTGGCTACGTCTCGGGAGCGGCCGTGACCTTCGGAACGGCGGCAGCTGCCAATGTCGTGGTCGTGGATGGGGCGACGATCACGGCTAAGAGCCCGGCCGGCTCCGGCACGGTCGACGTGAGCGTGACGAATGCCGCGCAGGTCAGTGGCGATACCGCACAAACCGGCAAGCTCAGCATGGGCTTTGCGTATTCCGCGCTCACCAGCACCCCCACCGCCACGCCGACAACCACTGCCACGCCGACAACCACTGCCACGCCGACAACCACTGCCACGCCGACAACCACTGCCACGCCCACGCTCACGAGCACGGCAACACAAACCGCGACGGCCACCGGGACGCCCACGCCAACGGCAGCCCCGGCGAGCACTTCCAGCGGGCCCGGTCCCAGTCAGAGTGGACCTCCGACTGGCAGCGGTTTCTTCAGCTCCGGAACTACCAGCAACGACGCGGTCGTCATTGGCGGGGCATCTCCCAATACCGGAGTAGCCAACCTCCCGCTGCTCGTGGGAGTCCCACTCACGGCGCTTGCCCCCGACACGCCGCTGCCAGTTGATCCCGCGCTCATCACCGGCACCAGCGTTCAACCGATCACGGCTCAACTCTCGACCACCACCAGCAATCCGATTGCGGTCTATGCGGGTAACGTGGTCATGCTCATTCCGCCGGGCGCAATCCAGGCACCCAGCGGGCACGCCGTAATCAGCATTTCCGCCGCGCAGAACGTTCAGGCGCCGGGCGGGCCGGCGCAGTTCAGCCCCAACGGCACACTGGCCAGCATCGTCATTACGGATCAGGCTTCGGGACTGCCCATCACCACCTTCCCGGTGGCGATCCCCATAGAAATCAAGTACGCTCCGGCCGACGTGGGGCAGGCCAATGGCAACGCCTCCTCGCTCACGCTGTCCTATATCGTGGACGCCAATACTCCTGACATCGCCAATCCGAACCACTATCCGGTCGGGACGTTCGTCATCTTCCCGCCCGAGCATGTGGCCAACAATACCCAGACCGGCACACTGCTAGCGACGACCAATGCCATCGGCTCGACTGTGGCGGTCGTAACCAATCCCGTCGGGTACGTACAGGTGCTCACCCAGGAAGCGCCGGAGCTCTCGAGCTTCGACACAGGCAACGCCCAGACCTTCAGCACCAAGCAGCAGTTCAGCTACCTGCAGGTGGTTGAGCCACAGATTGGCAGCCGGCTGATGGTTATCGACCCCGATACGGGTAACTATGCCTACATCAACGCCACGGACGTAGGTCCATCCGGGCCGCCGCCATCCAAGACCGCCGCCGGCGTGGTGAGAGGACTCCTGAGCGGCTAACGCCGCGGCAGGAGAGCTCGGTGCGCAATAGCGCGCACTGTTGCGATTCCATTCACCATCGAGCGCCGCCCGGTTTCAGCGGCAACGGTGGGGTCGCAGACCTCACTTGCCGTCGCCACGATCCTGGTGCGTGACCGGCGGGAGCTTATCGGCGACAGCCTCGCGGATACGGGCTCCCACACCGGCTGGGCTGGTGGGGTAGTCCGCTTCCTCCACCACGTCGCGGTAGAGGGTCAAGGCGATGCGCTTGCGATTGGGCTCACCCTTTGCCAGGGCTTCGGCCATGTGCAGCGCCTGCTCAGGCTTGACCTTCGGCGGGAGCGGCGCCTCGAACGGATCGACCACGGCCTCTACCAGCACTGGGCCGTCCATCGTCAGCGCTTCGGCCAGCTGCTGGCGGCAGGTGGTGGGGTCTTCGATACGGATGCCCCGTCCGCCGCACGCTTCGGCAACGCCCACGAAATCGACCGGGCTCAAGTCCACGCCGTACTCTGGATTGCCGAGGAAGACCATCTGCTCCCACTGGATCATGCCGAGGTTGTTGTTCTTGACCACGACGACCTTCACTGGCAGCTTCTCCTGCACGCAGGTCGCGAATTCGCCCATCAGCATGCTGAAGGCGCCATCGCCGACAAAGGCCACGCATGGCCGGCCCGGAAAGGCGACTTGAGCGCCAATCGCGTAGGAGAGTCCGTTGGCCATACTGGCGAGTGTGCCGCTGAGGGAGAAGCGCTGGCCGCGGCGCATGACGATCTGTCGCGCCGCCCAGGTGGCGATCGTGCCCGAATCGCTCGTGACTATCGCGTCGTGTGGCAGCAGCTCGCCCAAACGCCAGGCCACGACCTGCGGCTTCATGGGTACGTCCGGTCGTGAACCTCGTGCTTCTATGAGCCGCCACCAGTCGCGCATGCGCTCTTGTGCCGCGTTCAGGAAGGACCGGTCCGGGTTGGCGGGCAGCAGTGGGAGGAGTTGCCGGACGGTCTCCCCGGCATCGCCGGCCAGCGCAACCTCTACGGGGTAGCGCAGGCCAAGCCGTGCCGGATCGATGTCGATCTGAACCGCCTTGGCCTGTCCCGGCTTGGGCAGGTATTCCATGTACGGAAACGAGGTGCCGATCATGAGGAGCGCGTCGCACTCCTCGATGGTCTCCTGTGCGGGCCGGCTGCCCAGCAGGCCGATACCGCCGAGGCTGTAGGGGCTGTCGTCCGGAATGACGTCCTTGCCCAGCAGCGGCTTGATGATGGGTGCGGCAAGGCGATCGGCGAGCTCTTCGAGTTGGTCGCTCGCGCTGCGCGCGCCACTTCCGGCCAGGATGACGATGCGCCGCTTGTCCCGAAAGAAGTCCGCCGCGGCCCGCAAATCGTCCGGCCGGGGGATCTGCGGCGGCACGCAGAAGGCAGTGTTGGTATGGCCGGGGATATTGCGCGGCGATCGCTTATCCGAGCCGGCCTCGGACTCCTGCAGGTCGACAGGGAAGGTGATGTGGGCTACACCGCGCCTGGCCATGGCCGTGCGAACTGCCAGATCGGTGACTGGCTCGACGTGGGCCGGCCCCATGATCCGTTGGTCGTAGGCGCTCACGTCCTGGAAGAGGTAGTCGGTATTGACGTCCTGCTGATAGTGCGTGCCGATGAGGTCGTGGTAGGTCATGCCGGTTATCGCCAGCACCGGCGCTTGGTCGAGCTTGGCATCGTACAGCCCGTTCAAGAGGTGGATGGCGCCGGGCCCGGACGTGGCTAGGCAGACGCCCAGCTCGCCGGTGAACTTGGCGTAGCCACAGGCGGCAAAGGCTGCCGCCTCTTCATGGCGCACGTGGACGAAGCGGATGCGGTCCCGCTTCTTGCGCAGCGCCTCCATGACGCCGTTGATGCCGTCACCCGGCAATCCAAAGACGGCCTTGACTCCCCAGCATTCCAAACGTTCCACGAGCAGATCGGCGGCGGTTGTCACAATGGCCGACGTGCAGCACAGGGTATGCCAAGGAGGCAACTCCGCACACAAGCTTCTCGGTTTGTTCACGCAATTTTGGTGTGAGGAGGCCTACCTTCGGGCCGTGGATGGCCCGAAGCCAGCTTGCTCCTGCCCCTGCCACCGTGAGCGGCAGTATCCCGGTGCGTTTCTGTGCGTGACCTGCGGACAGGTGACTCCGGAAGGAGCGGAGCCGCAGTTCAAATGCTGGCCGCTCGAGCACCGGCCCGTGTGGTTCATTCCGCATCATCCTCGGCGGCTACCACTGTTCCAGCGTTGAAGCCCGCCCGGGCGGGACGGCTAAGGTCCGCTGGAGTCCTTCATGACTGACTGGACTTGCACGTCCTCCATGACTTGGCGCAGGCGGTCGCCGCGGCGCAGCAGCCAGTCCCGCACCCGCGATCGCAGGTATGCCGGGGTGAACGGCTTGGCGAGATAGTCGGAAGCGCCGGCCTCGAAGCCGCGAGCGACGTGCTCGCCGCCCGCCAGCCCGGTGATCATGACGATGGGCGTTCGCTGCAGCGCGAGCCCTCCGTCCAGGCGCAGTCTCCGGCACACTTCGGGCCCGTCGGATCCGGGCAGCATCCAGTCCAGCAGAATGAGATCCGGCGGCGTGTCGCGGGCGATGCGCAGGGCGGAATCGCCGTCGCCGGCCACGACTACGGCGAAGCCATCTGTTTCCAGGGTCTCGCGCATCATCTCCAGGGCATCGGGATCGTCGTCGACCACCAGCACCAGGTCGCGGAACGTGGCTTCGAGGCCGTCGTTGTTTGCGGCCGCGGGCAGCAGCTCCGGCGCGGCAGAAGGTGACGTGCGGCCTTCACTCAGGCGCAGCTCCATGCCCTCTGCCGCGGCAAATACGTGCAGCCGGCTTGGCGCCGCTCGGAGCCGGCAGCGGTCCACCAGCCGCTCGAGCTGTTCGTCGCTGCGCATCGGGTCATGGTGGAACAGGGCGAGCTGCTTGACCCCCGCGGCCACACAATAGTCAACCGCTCGCTCGGCCGGCGTATGGCCCCACCCGGATTTGGTGGGGAAGTCACTCAGCCGGTACTGCGCGTCGTGGATCACGAGATCGGCGCCGGCCAGGAAGCTGACGTGCCGCAGATCCTCGGAATGCACGGACACCGATTCACCGCTCGGATCGCTGGGATTGGACCAATGCGGCTCGTGATCGGTGGCGTAGACCACTGTCGCGCTGCCCCGCGTGAGGCGATAGCCCAGCGTGACCGCGGGATGGTTCAGGTAGCAGGTCCGGACCTGGACGCCTCCGGCGTTGAACTGCCCCTCGGCCAGGTCGTGGAAGTGCATGCTGGCGCCGAGCGCATCCAGCGTGACCGGAAAGTAGCGGTACTCTTGCTGGCCGGCCAGCGCTTCCTGCAGCTGAATGCCCAGACCGCCGGGGCCGTACACGTGCCACTCGTTGCCGGGGACGTAGAGCGGCGCGAAGAAGGGGAAGCCTTGAATGTGATCCCAGTGCGTGTGGGAGATGAGCAGACTGCCGTAGGAGCCGGCGGACCCTTGGCGCAGCAGGGCCTGACCTAGAGGGAAGGCGCCCGTGCCACAGTCCAGGACGACCAACGTGCCGTCGTCTGCGCGCAGCTCTACGCAGGACGTGTTGCCCCCAAACTTAAGCGTGGCTGGGCCTGGCGTGGCCAACGAGCCACGGGTGCCCCAGAAGCGTAGTTGCATCTTGCCTCCATCGCGGACTGACTGCCAGTTACTGTCAGATACAACGTAGCTCCTAGCGGCTTTGGGTACCTGTGCTTTCCGTCACAGCCGCGATGTGGTCATTGTCACCCCGGACGGTGAATCAGGCACGCGTCGTGCTGAGCGGACAGGCATGACGCCCGAAGGGCCGGAGAAGCCACTGCCCACGCCAGACGATCCGGACAGCCCTCCACCCGACCTGCCAAGGCCGCCGCATCCGCCGGAGCCGCTTCCGGCTTAGGCCGCCGGATCCAGCTCCGGCTTACACTGCCTAGAATGGCGTACGCGCTGCCGGGGCTGCCGAAGGCCGAGCTGCACCTGCATCTGGAGGGGGCGATTCGTCCGCTTACCGTCCTCGATTTGGCTCGCGAGCATGGTGTGGATCTGCCTTTCAGGGACCTGGAAGAGATCGAACGGGCGCTCGATTTCAAGACCTTCCTGCAGTTCCTGGCAGCCTTTCAGCAGGTCAATCGCTGCCTGACTCGGCCGGCCGATTTCGAGCGCATCGCCCGCGAGCTGGTGGAGGATCTCGTGGCCCAAGACGTCTGTTACGCCGAGATCCGCTATGCGCCGATGCACCCTATGCGCCGCGGAATGACGTTCGATGACGTGACCGCGGCGGTGATCGCCGGGCTGCTCCAGGGACAGCGCGAGCATCCGAACATCGCGCTGGCGCTCATCTGCGGGCTTACCCGGCAGTGGGACTGCACGGCCGCCGCGGGCAGCGCCATGGGCTGGGCAGGACGTGGGCTGGACGCCATCGACATCGGCGGTGACGAAGCTGGCTTTCCCGCCGAGCAGTTCGCGGGACTGTACCGGGACGCGCTGGCGGCGGGTCTGCAGGTGACGGCTCACGCCGGCGAAGCCGCCGGGCCGGAGAGCGTGTGGGCAGCTATCCGGCTGCTGGGCGTGAAGCGCATTGGCCACGGTGTGCGCTCGGTGGAAGACCCGAAGCTGTTGACGGTGCTTCGCGCGGAGGACGTCACGCTGGAGGTGTGCCCGACGAGCAATGTGCGGACCGGCGTGGTGGCCAGCTACGAAGAGCATCCCCTGCGCCGGCTGTGGGACGCCGGCGTGCGAGTGACGATCAGCTCGGACGATCCGGCCATGTTCCGCACCAGCATCAGCCAGGAGTACGAGGTGGCCAGGCAGGCGTTCGGCTTCGACGAGGCTGAGCTGCTGCACGCAACCCGCAACGCCATCGAAGCGGGCTTCTGCTCAGAGGAGACCAAGCGGGCGCTGCTGCACGATCTGGCGTTGCCAGCTCGTGGCGGGCGTGTCATGCTGGGTCGTGAGGCTGCCCCCTGATGAGTGTGGGGTGAGCGCGAGAGGAGTGGGCAACCGATGAGCGAGCCAGGGGGGTGCGCGGCATGACGGCGCCGCTGAAATCCGTGCTCCGGATGCCGCTGGTGAACCTGGCCGAGACGGCGCGGCAGCTGGCCGAGTCCGGCAAGCAGGTGAGCGTGCTGTGGCAGGAGGAGGAGTCGCTGGCCTTTGTCGCGCGAGGACGCGACTATCGCAGTGAGTTCCACATCAATCCCAGCGATGAGGTGATGTACCAGGTGAAGGGCGAGATGCGGCTGCACTACCTAACGCCCGAAGGCAACGAGGAGGTGGAAGTGATTCCCGAGGGGTCGGTGATCTACACCCCGGCGGGGACGCCCCATTCGCCGCGCTTTCCTTCAGACGCCGCGGCGTTGATCATCGAGCGCAAGAGACGGCCGGGCGAGATCGATCGCTTCCAGTGGTTCTGCTCCGGGTGCCGCGGCCTGCTGCACGAGGAGCAGTTCGTGGTGGGCGATTATCGCGACGATCCGGTCTCGCAGGCCTATCGCCGCTTCTTCGATTCCGAGGAGCTCCGCACCTGTAAGCAGTGCGGACAGGTGATGCCGCGCCCCTGAAGTTAACGGAGCGATCTTGACGGCGCCACGGCCGATGGTCTGAAACTTGCTGCCGGGCGTAGATCCTTTCTGGAGGTAACGATTCCTTGAGGCGTCGCGAAGTGCTTCTTTCGAAGCACCTCAACAGCTGGCAGATCAATGCCCGCAATAGGCTGGCGGTGGTCTCCGGCACCAATTCGTGGCCTGGGTCATGACGGCCCCGCCGCTAACCCTCGAATTCCACGCACTGGGCCAAGGGACGCGCCAGGCGCTCATCGACGACGTGCGCGCGGGCCTTGGCAGGCAGCCGAAAGAGCTGCCACCGCGGTGGTTCTATGACGAGCGTGGATCGGAGCTGTTCGAGCTCATCACCGAGCTGCCCGAGTATTACCAGACGCGAACTGAAGCCGCGATCCTGCGGCAGTGCGCTTCGGACGTTGTCCAGCGTGTGCAGCCCCGCTCCATCCTGGAGCTCGGCGCGGGAGCTTCCACCAAGACGCGGCTGCTCATCGAAGCGGCGCACAGCAGCGGCGAGCTGCGTTGGTTCCAGCCGTTCGACGTCAGCGACGCAATCGTGCAGCGCGCCGCGCGAGACCTGCTGCGCGATTTTCCCGGTTTGACCATCCATGCCGTCATCGGCGACTTCAAGGAGCACCTGGACCGCATTCCACGCTTTGGCCGTCAGCTGGTGGTGTTCCTCGGCAGCACCATCGGCAACTTCTTCCCGGACGAGCGGCGATCGTTCCTCTCGGCTGTGCGTCAGCTGATGGGTCCCGAGGACGCGTTCTTGCTGGGCGTGGACCTGGTGAAGGACCCGCTGGTGCTCGAAGCTGCCTACGACGACGCTCAAGGGGTGACGGCGCAGTTCAACCTGAACGTCCTGTCGGTGATCAATCGTGAGCTGCAGGCGGACTTCGACCTGGGCAGCTTCCGACACGTGGCGTGCTATGACCGCGAGAACCAATGGATCGAGATGCATCTGCGTTCGCTTGGGAACCAGATCGTGCACATTCCCGGGGCAGGCTTCACCGCCGAATTCAAGGAGGGAGAGCTGATGAGAACCGAGATCAGCGCCAAGTTCACCCGCCAGCGCGTGGACGAGTCGTTCGCCCAAGCTGGGCTGCGCACTGAAGCCTGGTACACCGACCGAGAGGAGCGCTTTGCTCTTGCTCTGGCCGTGCCCGAGGAGCGCTGAGATGCTGGTCATCGACCGGCCTGCGCTGGCCCAACGCTACGCCGAAGTTCGCGCTTTCACCGAGGCGCTGAGCCGGCCGCTGACGGCCGAGGACTGCGCCATCCAGTCCATGCCCGATTGCAGTCCTACCAAGTGGCACCTGGCGCACACGACCTGGTTTTTCGAGACGTTCGTGCTGCGACCGAATGTTGCCAGCTATGTGTCGCCGGACGACCGCTACAACTACCTGTTCAACTCCTACTACGAAGCTGTCGGCGAGCGCCATCCGCGTCCGCAGCGCGGGCTCCTGTCGCGTCCCAGCCTCGACGAGGTGTACCGCTATCGCGCCTACGTCGACGAGCGCATGGCGGGGCTGCTGCGAGACGAGCGCGAGTCGGAGCGGCTGAGCGCCATCGTCACCCTGGGCGTCCACCACGAGCAGCAGCACCAGGAGCTGCTGCTGACCGACGTGAAGCACGTGTTCTCCTGCAATCCGCTGCGTCCGTCCTATTCACCGGCGGCAGGCCTGCGGGCCGGCCCCGGGACGCTGGGCCTGAATTGGCGATCCTACGGCGCTGGGCTGGCGTGGGTAGGACACGAAGGCTTCGATTTCGCTTTCGATAACGAGGAGCCTCGGCACCAGGAATTCGTCCAGCCGTTCGGGCTGGCGTCGCGACTGGTGACGAATGGCGAATACCTGGCCTTCATCGAGGACGGGGGCTACAGCCGGCCGGAGCTGTGGCTGTCGGCAGGTTGGGCCACGGTGCAGGAGCGTGGCTGGGGGGCGCCACTCTATTGGGAGCGCTCGGACGGGTCATGGTCGCTGTTCACACTCTCGGGCATGCGGGCCCTCGATCCGCACGAGCCCGTGTGCCACGTGAGCTACTTCGAAGCCGACGCTTACGCGCGCTGGTGGGGGGCTCGGCTGCCGAGCGAGGCTGAGTGGGAGCTGGCGGCGGGCGAAGTCCCAACGCGAGGCAATTTCGTGGAAAGCGGACGTTATCATCCGGCGCCGCCCAGGGGCGAAACCTCGCCGGATCAGCTCTTCGGGGACGTGTGGGAATGGACCCGCAGCGCCTACTCGCCCTATCCCGGCTTCCGGACGGCGCCGGGAGCGGTGGGCGAATACAACGGGAAGTTCATGTGCAACCAGTATGTCCTTCGTGGCGGCTCGTGCGCGACCTCCGAGACACACATTCGCGCCACCTACCGCAACTTCTTCCCCACCGACGCCCGCTGGCAGTTCAGCGGCATCCGCCTCGCCAGGGACGAATAGGCTGCCCGGCCTGCGCCGTCGTGTGCTCACGGCAGCCGGGAGTCTTCCGCTAGACGGAATGACGATGGTGTAGCGGGGCCTTGCGCCCCGCCGGGAACGCCTTATCCCTTAGAGTTGGGCTGCGTGAACGGAGGCGGGCCGCGCACTCCGGAATGCCTCCTGATTGCAGCCAGGCAGCGCTGGCATAAGAATTGCTTTCCGCTACCGGAAAATCGATGCAACAGAGCAGCGTCCGGCACTCTTTTGTGAGGATGGCGGGGCCGGTGCGGAGAGGCTCGCAGGCAAACGTGCGTCCGGTTGCGCGGTTTTCCGGTGAGGATCTTCCCCGTGTGCGCCTGGCCGGGATCCAGTGGGGTGTCGGAGGATTTCTCGCCTGCAGCGGAGCGCTGATGCTCGTCTCGCCGCACCAGTTCGACGCTCCGGCGTACGCCGCCTTCCGGCTGTTCATTGGGCTCTGGGGGCTGGCCTTCCTCAGCTCGGGCGTCCTGCTGCTAGCCTCGGCAGTCTTTTCCGAGGTGCGGCCGCTGATCGTCTGTGCCCACCTAGCGGCCGGCTCGATGCTGCTGCTGTGGGCGGGGTCGCTGAGCCTTCAGCAGAGCTGGCTGGGCACGATCAGCTACGGGGTGCTGGGTCTGGGCACGCTGATAGCGCCCTGGATGAGTCGTGTGGTCGAGCGCAGCGAACTGCCCAGTCTCGCCTGGTTTCCGGTCGTGCTCGGTTTTGGCAGCCTGTGTTCGGGAATGCTGCTCGTGGCGCTGCCCTCCCAGCTCAACGGTGCGCTGTTCGACGCGCTGAGGCCGCGCATGGCAGCGTTCGGTGCTGCCTACATCGCCAGCGGCGGGGCGGTGATCGCCGGCCACGTCATTGCCGGGATGCCGCGCTGGAGCATCATCGCATCACATACAGCACTCGCAACGACGATGTTCGCCATCGGTGCTCCCTACCTGTCGGTCCCGGCCTGGACAGGCATCCTCTATGCCTGGGGCTTGGGTGGTCTGCTGCTGGTCCTGGCGTTTATCGGCCCAAGGCTTACCCGGCTGAATGTCGCTTCACTCAACGCCCGGCTTTCGATCTGCTTCGCCCTGGTGGCGGCGTTTCCCCTGGTTGGGCTGGCCACGTTGTACGCGGTCCAGCAGGAGGGGACCCCGGCCGCCATGGCGGGGCAGAACGCGGCATTCGGTCTGCTGCTGGCCGCCGTTGCGGCGGCCGCGGTAGCGGGCGCCTTCGCGGCCCGATGGGTCGCCAAGCCCATCCTGCTGCTGGTGGACGCGGCTGAGGCTCTGGCCCGCGACGATTCGGCAGCGCCGCTGCCGGAGAGCTCGATTGCCGAGGTGCGTAAGCTGTCGGAGCGCTTTGCCGAGATGCGGGAGCGGCTAGCCCTGCGCACGCGCGATCGGGAAGAGGCGCTGCGCCAGAAGGACGAGTTCCTGGAGGCGGTGACTCACGATCTCAAGACGCCGCTCACCGCTATCAAGGGCAATGCGCAGCTGCTGCAACGCGGCGTGGCGTGCGATCAGATCGACCCTGTTCGGCTGAAGCGTGGGCTGGAGGCTGTCGAGAGCGGAGCGTCGCGATTGGAAGCAATCTTGAGCGACCTTCTCGAGGCGCAGCGTCTCGATGCCGGCCAAGCGATGCATCTGGCGACGAAGCCGGTCGATCTCGTTGCCCTGGTGAGTCATCTGGTTGCCACGGCGGGTCGCGAAGGCGGCAGCCACCACCGTATCAGCGCCAGGAGCACGGAGGCGACGCTCGTGGCCGAAGTCGATGGCGCTAGATTGGAACGCGTCCTCCAGAACCTGCTCGATAATGCCATCAAGTACAGCCCAGAAGGCGGCAGCATCGACGTCTACATCCGGACGGAGGTGCGTCGGGGGATCGAATGGGTGCTCATCAGCGTGACCGATCAGGGCATCGGCATCCCCGAAGCGGAGCTCAATCGCATCCTCGTGCGCGGCCACCGCGGATCGAACACCGGCCGAATTGGGGGGACGGGCATCGGGCTGAGCATTGCTCGCGAGATCGTGGACATGCACGGTGGCGCCCTGGAGGTAGAGAGCCGCGTGGGCAAGGGCTCGACGTTCACGGTGCGATTGCCTCTGGCAGGCCGGCCTGGTTTGCAGGCCCATGACAAAACGGGCCGCAGGAGTGAAAATGGCTGACTAAACCGGACCGCAGGAGATCGGCGATGACGTGGCGGACAGTGACTAGCAGGCGATGCCGAAGAGCCGGAGCGCTGGCCGCGTCCGCTCTGGTGCTCGCCAGCCTGACGGCCTGCGGCTCGGCGGCCGCACCGGCCTCCGGGTCGGGGTCCTCGAAACCGGCGCCGGTGGCGCTGCGGTCGGCAATCAACGGCACCTCACCGTCGACCACCTACTTCTGGGTGGCCAAGGACAATGGGCTGTTCGAGCAGCACGGGCTAGCGGTCGATCTGCAGAACATGAATGGCTCGGCGGCCATGGGCGCGCTGATCGGCGGCGACGTGGACTTCCTGATCCACACCGGCCCGTCGCTGGTGCTGTCGGCCTACGCCAACGGCACGCCGCTCAAGATCCTCGGCGCCATGGAGGACGTGTATGACGAGATCCTGGTGGCGCCATCGTCCATCACCTCGGTGGAGCAGCTGCGCGGCAAGAAGATTGGCGGCAGCTCGCTGTCCTCGGCCAACACGCTGGCGGCCAAGCGCTTGCTTGCCGACCACGGTATGCAAGCGGGCAAAGACTACACCTTGGTGGAAACTGGATCGTCGGCCAGCGAGGCGGGCATCGCCGCCCAGCTGCTGAGCCACCAGATCGACGCGGGCGCGCTCACCACCGACTTTGCCGATAAGCTGGTGGCGCAGGGCGGCTTCCACGTGCTGGTGGACTTTGCCGAGACGGACGTCCACGTGGCGTCACAGGTCGTCACGCTGCGGACGCCGTTCATCGCGCAGCATCGTGACGTGGTGCAGCGGCTGGTGGATAGCCTGTTCGACGCGGCGCGCTACTACAAGAGTCACAAAGCTGAGGCCGTGGCTGCCATGCGCCTGCACTACAAGCTCGAAGACCAGGCGCAGATGGAGAAGCTGTGGGAGCGTCAGTCCGAGCTGCTGGCGAAAGTCCCGACAGTGGCCAAAGAGGACTTTGCCGACATCATCTCGCAGCTTCCCAAGGACACCCCCGCGCTCTCCGACGACAAGCTGGCCGCCCTGCTCGATCTGAGCTTTGTGAACGACGCGGCGAAACGCGGACTGGGACAGTACTGAAAAAAGGGAGGAGCTTGCTCCTCCCTTTTTTCACGTCCTTTTGCGTCGTCTTACGCGTGTCCCTGCTGGAGGGTGAGAATGAACGCGCGGCGGAACTCGTCCTGCAGCTCAGGCGTCTTGATGAACTTCCGCACCGCGGTGACGGCCAGCTCTCCATGCTCCACGTCGACGGCCGCGTGCTCGATCTCGAAGGCCAGCGCCTTCTCGACGTCCTCGATGCCCATGGCGGTGTATTCCTGCTTGAGCGCCTCGATGTGATCGAGCAGCTGCTGGCGGATCTCCGGGCGCAGCTTCTCGCCTTCGCCGACCAGTGACATGGCGGTGTCGATGGCCCAATGGGACGTGCGGTGCAGGTTGACTTTGGTGCACTGCCACATCATGCGATCGGCCGGCAGGTCTTCCTTTTCGAGCTTGTTGATCTCTTCGTCGGTGATGCCGAAGGCGTGGGAGCCCCAGCGAGCCAGCGTGGGGTGGCTGGGCAGGCCGACGCCGACCGAAGTCTGGCCGCACTCGTCGACCATCTTGCGCAGGTTCATCCGGCGCAGCGCCTTGTCCTCACAGTTGAGGTACTTCTCACCCACGAACTTGTGGTTCTGCACAGCATTGCCGACGTGGTGGCGAAGCTTGGCCTGGATGACCTCGTCCTTGCTCTTGGGAATATTGCGTGGCCGCAGCGTCTTGCCGGACAGGAACTCCTTGCGCACAGCCTCCAGCTCCTCAATCAGCTGGTCGGGCGGCAGCGCCTCACCTTCGCGTTTCATCTCAGCAATCGCCATGGGTCGTCCTCCTCGTCGTGGGCTGTTTCGTTACTATGGCACCTGCAGTGGCAGGCTGCCGCTCTCGGCGGCGGTATGCACGCGCAGCAGAAGCTGGTTCTCGATGTCCAGTCGATAGCGGAAGGCTTTGGCCGCGGTCAGCTGGCGCTCCTTGGTGCAGGCCCAGTAGGACAGCGTCTCCCGCTCCCAGGGGATGTGCTCCTTGACGTCCTCGGCGAAGACCCGGAAGAACTCGAGGCTCTTCTCCGGTACGTTGTAGTGCTTCTGCAGCGCCTCCTGCGCGCGTCCCAGGTACTCCTGATGATGCAGGTCACCGGCCAGCATGCTGGCAACGCCGTCGAGCCAGCTCCACTCCCACCAGCGGGAGAGCATGCACAGCGTGCTTTGCGCGTAGTAGCTGCGGGTGAAGGGCTTCCAGCTCTGGATGTCGCCCTTGGTGAGGCCCAGACCCTGGCCGAAGCGAATCCAGAGCTCCTCGTAAGCCGGCGTGGTCCAACCGGTGAGGTCCTTCACCACGTCCTTGCCTTCGAGGTAGACCAGCTTCTTGAGGATGTGGGTGCGGGTGGCCTCGTCGTTGCTCTTGATCAGGATGGCCCCGGTGCTGTAGACCAGCGCGTGGTCCCAGTAGGAGTACATGTCCTTGACCCACAGCTGCAGATCTTCGGTTCGCAGCTTGCCGGCGTAAAGGCTCTGGTAGAAGGGGGGCGGCTCAGGGTACTTGCGAGCCCGCTCCATCTCCAGGAAGTTGATGAAGGCCTGCCCGTCTAGCGGTGGCTCCTTGAGGTCTTCGGGTCCATAGGGTGGCTCGTACAACATGGCAGGCTCCTCGTGCGGGCAGACTGCTCATTTGTATACCATAGTTTGGGCGAGTTACAGGAAAAGCGTGGAGGACTGTTTTGGCTAAGAGCTATCGCTACATCTCGGGGGATTCGCACCTCGAGATCGACTCCAAGGTGTGGATCAACCGCGTTCCGGAAGTGCATCGTGACCGGGCTCCGCGGGTGCTGCACCTGCAGGACGGCACGGACGTGTGGATGGTGGAAGGCCAGCCGCTGCGCGAGAATGCTTCCGACCTGTACGGCGGCAAGGGCCGGGAGCGCTGGCGACCCTTTGCCCAGAATTACGCTACCACGCCTGGTACTGGCTCGCCTCAGCAGCGCCTGCATGAGCAGGACCAGGATGGCATCGACGCCGAGGTGCTGTTCCCGGGTGCATCCGGCCCGCGGCTGTGGCGCAGCATCGCCGACGACGAGGCGTTCAAAGCCGTCCTTCGCGCCTACAACGACTACCTGGCGGAGGAATACTGCGCGGTGGACCCGGACCGCTTGATCGGTCTGGGCATGCTGCCGGTCACCGGCGTGGATGACGCTATCGCCGAGATGGAGCGCTGTCGCAAGCTGGGCCTGAAGGGCGTGGCGCTCAGCAGCCTCCCCAGCGGCAAGGCCTATCCGACTCCCGAGGACGATCGCTTCTGGGCGGCGGCCCTCGACATGCGTATGCCGCTCACCGTGCACGTCGAGTTCCAGCGGCCGAAAGGGCCACTGCTAACCTTCCCCAACGCCCCCGACAAGGAGGCGGCCGAGCGTATCAGCCGCACCCGGGACTTCCCATCACAGCTGTGCAAGTTCGCTCGCGTCGGCGGGATCAACGCCGTGCAGTTGGTCCTGGACGGCCTATTTGACCGCTTCCCCGATCTGCACATCTTCTTTGCCGAGAACCAGATTGGCTGGCTGCCGCTGTTCTTCCACATGGCCGACGTGCGCTTCGACCGGCACAGCAAGTGGGCCGAGGAGCTGCTGGGCTGGAAGCCGCTTCGCCGCCGCCCGAGCGAATACCTGCGCAAGCACTTCTCGTGGGGCTTCCAGCACGACCCGATCGGTGTCGAGATACGCCACCGGCTGGACGTGAAGCGGCTGATCTGGGCTTCCGATTTCCCGCACCAGGATTCGGACTGGCCGGAATCCTTGCGCATCATCGAGGAGAACATGGCAGGCGTGCCGGCCGACGAGCGCTACGCCATGGTTGCCGGCAACGTCATCGACTTCTTCCACCTGGACGCTGCTCCGGCGCGGGAAGCGGTGGGCGCAGCGTCGACAGCTGCATGAACGCCGACCCGGCGCTGATCGAGCTGGTGGCCCGGGCTTGCCGGGTCCTGGGCAAGCTGGACATCACCCACGCCGCTTTCGGCCACGTGAGCTGCCGCTTGGGCGACTCGGACACGATGCTGATCAAGGGCAAGGGACCGGATGAGGTGGGCCTGCGCTACACCCGCGCCAGCGACATCCTGACCGTGGACTTCAACGCCGACAAGGTGGCCGGGGCGGAGGGTCTGCAGCCGCCCAGCGAGAGCTATCTGCACCTGTGGATGTACAAGAAGAACCCGCAGGTTCGCAGCGTTATCCACGTGCACCCGGAGTACGCGGTGCTGCTCACCGTGTGCGGCAAGGAGGTACTGCCGATCTACGGCGCCTACGCACCGGGCGCGCGCATGGCGGTGGAGGGCATCCCCACGTTCCAGCGCAGCATCACCATCCATGACGATCAGCTGGGTGAACAGTTCGCGGCATTCATGGGCGACAAGCAGGCGGCGTTGATGCGCGGCCATGGTGTAACCGTGGTCGGTAGCAGCGTGGAGGACGCCACGGTTCGGGTGATGGCGCTGAACCACCTGGTGAGCATGAACTACAAGGCCCACCTGCTCGGTTCGCCGCAGACCATCCCTGATGAGGACATCGCGGAGTACCGCCGTCCCGAGCGAGCCGCGCGCACGCGTGGCTCCGCCGGCGGCGAGGCCGGCATGCTGGCCAGCTGGAAATATTACTGCTCGTTAGCTGGAGAAGATTCGGCCTAGAGGCAATACGGCGGCGCCGGGAGCCATGTTCGAGCCCGATGGCTCAAAGGGCTCGCCCCGATGCTCAGTTGGTGATGCCGGATATCCGGACAAGCGGCGTGGGCACGCTGATGCCCTTGAGCTGGACCGTAAAGGGCTCGGTTGTGAAATCCGTGCCCAGCAGGTCGCTGGCCTCCTCGTAGGCGGGCTGGGTCATCACGATCTCGCCGCCGTGCGCCTCGTGCTCGGCCCGCGCAGCCACGTTCACCACCGTGCCGAAGTAGTCCAGGCGCTCGTTCTGGGTGACTGCGAAGCAGGCCCCGGTGTTGATGCCGACCTTGACCAGCTCGTTGGTGTTCACCAGGCCGCGTGTGTTCAGCTCGAGGATGCAGCGCTGGATCCGCAGGCCCGCGTCGACGGCCGACCGTCCGTCGGGGAAGGCCGCCATGACGGCGTCGCCAATCGTTTTGACGATGGCCCCACCCGCGTCCTCGATGGCGCGCTGAAGCAGGCCGAAGTGCTCGGAGACCAGGCGGAAGGCACGTGCGTCGCCAACCCGGTCGTACAGGGCCGTCGATCCGGCGAGATCGGTGAACAGCAGCCCCACGCGGCTGACCTCCAGCTGGATGCCGGGCGCCAGCGCCTCCGCCGAGAACAGCGAGCGGAACGCCGGGAAGGTCATCAACCGGCCGGGCGTCGCCGCGGCCGTGGTGGCGTGGGCACGGTCGATGGTCAGCGTCAGCTCGCGGGAGGTGCTGTTGGCCAGCTTCAGCGTGCGTTCGCCCGCCTGCACCTCGGCGGAGCTGCTCACTAAAGCAGTTTCCTGGGCAGAGACTTCGAGCTGAGCAGCAGCGCTGCCCGCCACGGCGGTGAAGTGCGCGAAGCCCTGGGTTTGCGGCGAATGGATGACATAGCTGCCCTCGTCCAGGGAGACTTCGTAGTCGCGCGCCTGGCCCGGCTCCAGGCTGGTCTGGAGCACGCGATGGGGTGTCTTGCCCGGGCCGCTGACACAGTACGTTCCCACCTCGACGCTGCGTATCGACGGCGCCGGGTAGAAGCGGGCTTCGATGAGCTCGTCCGTATCCGGCTCGAAATCCAGGTTGCAGGCGTCACAGTGGGCCGTCGCTTGCAGCTCGCTGAGATGTCCGGCGTCGGCTTTCACTCCCCGGCAGCCGGGACAGAGCATCTCCCAGCGCATCTCCAGCAAGCCTCCAACAGTGGCGTGCAGGAACACTTCCAGCGTCCGATCCGGATCGAAGCCGCGGTCGGCCGCGAGCTGCAGCGGGCGCATGCCGGCTACCTCTTCGTCCGGGGCCTCGGCGATCAAATCGCGTAACAGGTTGAGGCCGTCAGCCGCCAGGCCCATGGAGGACAGCCGCTGAAGCCCGGTCTGCAGCCGGGCGCCGTCGGCTGGCGTGCGCTGTTGTATCAGCTGGGGGAAGGGGTGAGCGCTCCGCTTCCCCAGAAAATCGGATACCAGCTGATACTGCTTGCGCGTGCGCTCCAGGCTTGTGGGCACCAGGAAGCGCCGAATGAAGATGCCGGCCAGCCAGTTCTTGGGCACAAACTCGACGAATATGCGCAACGTTGTGCCTGAGGCAGCAGGCAGCAGCTCGGTTCCCCCCTCGAAGCGGCGTATCGGCCCGGCGGTATAGTCGCGCACGACGCGAAAGCGGTGGGGCCGTTCCCACTCGAACGGATGCTCGATCCAGCGCGCCAAACGCAAGCCGTGCCAGCGATATTCGCCCACGTCGGGCTGGCCTTTGCCCGCGTCCCCGCGTTCGAAATGCGCTTCGGGGAGGCCGACCGCTTTGTCCAGCTTGTCGGTATCGGCAATGTGTGGCCAGAGCTCGTCCGCGGACTGCGGGACGGTCAGGCTCGTGTCGGCGACGATCGGCTTGGTGATGGCTGCGCTCCCGATGCTCAGGATCTGCCGAAATGGTATACGCCGCGCGGTTCCTAGCGGCTCAGTGGTTCAGATAGCTCCATCCCGGCGCAGCCGCGCAATCTCGGTCTCGCCAAGGCCCAGCTTCTGGCTGAGCACCTCGTCCGTATGCTCGCCGAGCAGCGGTGGGTGGCGGTCGATGGTGGCTGGCGTGCGCGACAGACGGTAGGGTGGCGCCACCATCCTGATCGATCCCGCGGTGGGGTGTGGGACTTCGAGCACGGTTTGCCTCGCCGCCACGTGAGGATCATTGAGGATCTGGGGCACGCTGTTGATCGGCCCGGCAGGGATGCCGGCAGCGGCCAGCGCCGTGAGCCACTGCGCTGTCGTTCGGCTGGCGAAGATCGGCTCCAGCAGCTCGATGAGCGCTTCACGGTTGTTCACACGCAGCGGGTTGGTGAGGAAGCGCCCGTCGTTCGCCAGCTGCGGTGCGCCGGCGATCTCGGCCAAAGCACGGAACTGCAGGTCATTGCCGACTGACAGGGCGATATAGCCGTCACTCACCCTGAACGATTGGTAGGGCACGATGGACGCGTGAGCGTTGCCGTAGCGCCGCGGCTCCTGCCCGCTTACCAGGTAGCTGCTGGCCACATTCACCAGCCAGGCGAGGGCACTGTCGAGCAGTGACAGCTCGACGTATTGGCCCGCGCCTGAGCGATCGCGTTCGCGCAGCGCCGCCAGGATGGCTGAGCAGGCGTACATGCCGGTGGCGACGTCGACCGCCGCCACACCTACTTTGACCGGCTCTCCTGCCGGGACGCCGGTAATGCTCATGATCCCGCTCTGGGCCTGGATGACGAAGTCGTAGCCAGGCAGGTCCTGGTATGGGCTGCCATGGCCGTAACCCTTGATCGAGCAGTAGACCAGCCCGGGGTTCACCCTGCTCAGCTTGTCATAGCCGGCCCCCAGCTGCTCAACGCCGCCCTGCTTGAAGTTTTCGATCAAGACGTCAGCCTGCTGCGCTAGCCGCAGCAGCAGATCCCGGCCCGCGGGGTGTCCCAGGTTCAGGGTGATGCTGCGTTTGTTGCGATTGGCAGACAGGTAGTAGGCACTTTCGCCCCCGGCCGAAGGCGGAGCCCATTGGCGGGTGTCGTCGCCTCGTTGGGGCTGCTCGACCTTGATGACGTCGGCGCCGAAGTCGCCCAGCATCATGGCGCAGTAGGGGCCGGCCAGCACCCTGGTGAGGTCAAGCACGGTTATCCCGTCGAGCGGCTTGGTCACGCTGCCGCTATTCAAGCACGCGGTGGGTGAAATTCGACGTGGTGAGCTGAAGCAGCCATGCCTGAAGCATCCCCGTTGTGGGCACCGGCCAAACCGCCGGTCGTTTGTCCGAATGAGCGGGAAAACCTCTTGCATCGGTATCCGCGTGGCCTAGCATGAGCCCTGCGAATCCCGAGTAGTCGCGAGACGCTGGAAGCAGACCGAATGCTCGTTGGGCGAAGCCGGGGCCGTGGCAGGCGCGAGCCGGCCAGGGCAGCGGTGCCGGACGTGTGGTCGCGAAAGCGCTCTTTCGATTAGTCGGGATTTGTATTTTCCGGGCTACCATGTGTGCCGATGAATCCGTTCGGTGCCGCGACACGAGGCCATGGGCGCCCTGATCTCGCGGAGCAGCTGGCGCTGGCCTGTCGGATGCTCGCCTATGAGGGCCTGTTCGACCAGAGCGGTCACGTGAGCGTGCGCCGGCCCGAGACGGGCCAGGTGCTGATTCACCCTCACTCCACGCCTCGCCTCGACGTGCGGGCTGAAGACCTCGTCACGATCGATCTCGATGGCCGGCTGGTAGAGGGCGACCAGCCGCCGCCCAGCGAGCTGTTCATCCACACCCGGATATACCGGGCGCGTCCCGACGTGCAGGCCGTGGTTCATGCCCATTCACGCATGGCCACGGTGTTCGGTATTGCCGGGGTGGACATCGTTCCGGTCACCAACAACGCTACCCTGCTTGGACCTGGGCCGGTTCCGACCTATCCCGATCCGCGCCTGGTGCGCAGCCCGCAACAGGGCGATGCGCTGGCACGCATGCTGGGGCAGGGGCGTGCCTGCGTGATGCGCAACCATGGCTCGGTGGTTGTCGGCAGCAGCCTGCGCGACGCGTTCGTGGCAGCGCTCTTCCTCGAGGAGAACGCGCTGCGCCAGCATCTCGCCCTGCAGATCGGCCGGCCGAGCGGCTTCACACAGCAGGAGATGGCCGACATGGCTGGCGTGTATGATGAGCGGCCGCTGCAGAAAACGTGGGACCACTACGTCTCCCGCGCCCGCCACGCTGGGCTCGCCTAGCCTCCGAGCGTCGGGGCCGCTGCGGCACATGACCGGCCAGCGCTTGCGCCATGCACGGGCGGAGGCATCAGGTGCCGTGCAGAGCAGCAGTTGCGACGCCGGCGAGCCCACCCGCCAAGACCAGCCAGGCTGAGTTGATCCTGAACCGCAGCAGCGCTACGGCGGCCGCCAGCCCGATGGCCGCCGATGGCCAGTCGACGATCGACGCGCGGCCGAGCTGCACGGTTACGCCGGCCATGAGGCCCACGGCGCCGATGTTCACCCCGTCGAGGAAGGCGCTGGTCCAGGGGGACCGCCGCAGCCGTGGGAGAAGACGGTAGACGATCGCTACGAATACGAAGCCGGGCAGGAAGATGGCCACCGTGGAGACGATTGCGCCCGGAATGCCCGCCAGCAAGTAGCCGATGAAGGTGGCCGTGGTGAACACCGGGCCGGGGGTGAATTGCCCCACAGCGACGGCGTCGAGGATCTGCTTCTCCGTGAGCCAATGAAGGCGTTCCACGAAGTCGGCCTGCAGGAAAGCCAGCAGCACGTAGCCGCTGCCGAAGAGCACTGCGCCAATCTTCAGGAAGGTGAGGCCGAGTCCAGCCAGGCTCACGCCCGCTGCCGTGGCCGGCAGGACGCCTGCCTGGTACGATGTGCCGGCCGCCGGTATCGCAAGCATCGCCGCCTGCCGGAACGGAAGGCGTGACCAGTTGAGGGCGATCAGCACCAGCAAGCCGGATCCAATCAGGAGCGCGATGACGTTCGCGCCGGCCAGGTAGAGGGCGAACACCGTGGCCCCCAGGACGGCCAGCTGCCAGGTCTTGGCGGCGGTGCGGCTCAGCCCCCACAGCGCTTGAAGGACCACCGCGATGATGACTGGCTTCACGCCGTACAGGGCGAGGCCCACCTGCGGAATGGAGCCGTAGTGCACGTAGGCCCAAGCGAAAGCCAGGACGATGAGCATCGCCGGCAGAATGAACAACGTCCCAGCCAGCACCAGTCCGGCCGCTCCTGCGCGGGTGCAGCCGATGAAGATGGCCATCTCCGTCGAGCTCGGACCAGGAATCAGGTTGGCCGCCCCCAACATGTCCAGGAACTGCTCGTCGGTCAGCCAGCGGCGGCGCTGGACGACCTCCGAGCGCATCAGCGCGATGTGGGCCGCTGGCCCGCCGAAGGCGATGCAGCCCAGCTTGAGAAAAAGGAGCGCTACCTCGCGCAGGGATCCCGGCTGGGGGCTACTGGAGGACGTAGTCGACAAACAGAATGTCGGTCACGCGATCGCTCGTGCCAGCCAGCTGACGGTTAAAGGCCGCGATCAGCTCCCGTTTGAGCTGGTCGCGGCCCTCGGGACTCGTGAGGGCGAGCGCGTCCTTGGTATCAAGGGTCGAGGTCATGATGTTGTTGAAGGCGGACAGCAGCGGTGCATGGTCGTCGGCGAACTGCGCTTGCAGTTTGCTGAGCTGATCGCTGCGTGCCTTGGCGAACTGGCCGCTGGGATCGGCAAACTGGATCACGGCCGTGAGCTTGACGTACTTGAAGCCGGGCCCGCTGCCCTGGACGTTGAAGGTGCGGCTGATGGTCAATTCCGGAGCTGGCTTGATGAGCACGGCTCCGGCAGCTGGGACGGGCGTCGGCGCTGTGGGCGGGCGCTTGGGAATCAGCGGGGGGACGAACAGCCCCAGCGCTGCCAGCCAGGCCACGATGCCGACCACGACAAGGACCAGCCGGCTGCCGGGCCGCCGTCGAGGTTCGGCTGGGGGCGCCGGGACGTCCTCGTCGGCCGGGGGAGGCAGGGCTTGCAGTGGGGCGGCCTTGCGCGCCAGCGCCGCCGCGGCGCGCTGCCGCGGCTCGGCCGGAGCAATTGGCTGCTCGGCATTCTGAATCATCAGCTACTTAACACCGTACACCAGATCATCGGCGATTGGCGGCGAACTCCGTATGAGCCGCGGGCTGCTGGCAGTGCAGATGGGTTGATTGGCCGGGTAGAGCCGTTGCCGTTCGTTCCCTGGCAGGGGCACCCGCGTGAAACCGCCGATCCATAGCCAACTTGGGCTAGATAATCCGAAGCCCGTTCCCTCCGGCCAAAATATGCGTTGAGTGATCTCTAACTACCGCGACGTGGACCACAATCCGCGGACGTTGCGCCAGCTGCCACTGAACGCTTCCTTTGGCCGGCCGCGCCGCCGGCGACGCTGGTCGTCCTTGATCCCGCTGATCCTGACCATGGCCGCAGTGGTGGCCCTGCTGCTGTTCATGGCCGCTGGCCGCTGAGCTTCTCCCAAGACACCAAGCATCGAACAAGGTCCTTCGGGCCTTACGCCGTCCCCTCGGCTACGCCGCGCTCGTGCTGGCCCCGCAGGTCGGCGTCCAGCTCCGCGAGCAAGGCTTCGTCAGGCAGGCTCAGGTCGATTGGCCGCTTGAACGGCTGTGCGACGTCCCTGCCGGCCTTCCAGTAGATTTCCAGGCGATTGCCTTCGGGGTCCAGGAAATAGATGCCCAGCGCGTAGCCGTGGCTGACGGTCTCGATGATGTGCACGTTCTCGCGCAGCAGGACCTGGTGGAACGCCTTCAGCTCGTCCAAGGAGTTGACGTAATACGAGATTTGCTGGGGCGCTTTCTCCCCTCCCGGCGCGAGCACCGTTTCGTGATGCTCGCTGAGACGGTCGCGGGCTGAGAGGAACACCATCTCGGTCCGTCCGCCGTGCCCCCGGTCTGATTGGTTCAGACCCAGCACCCGCTGATAGAAGTCGCTCATCTTCTCCAGGTCTTGCACCCAGATGCCGATGTGTCCGAGGCCGGCTACTTTCGGCACAGCTGTTACCTCCATCGCATGAATGCCTGCAGACTACCAGAAGTGCGGCCCGAGGGCTTACCATGAACGGCGCAATGAAGGTGGAACAAAAGCTGGAAGCCCTGGGCTTCAAACTCGATGACTTGATGGCGCCCGCGGGCAATTACGTCGGCGCGGTGCAGACCGGCAACCTGCTGTTCGTGGCCGGCCACGGGCCGCACGTTGGCGGAAAGATCGCCATGACCGGCCGCGTGGGAGGTGACCTTACCCTGGAGCAGGGCTATGAAGCGGCGCGCATCACTGCCGTGAGCTGCCTCCGCTCAGCTAAGCAGGCCATCGGCGATCTGGATCGCGTCAAGCGGGTGGTCAAGGTGCTGGGTATGGTCAACTGCACCGAGGGCTTCGTGGATACTCCCAAGGTCATCAACGGCTGCTCCGACCTGCTGGTCGAGCTGTACGGCGAAGCCGGCCGCCACGCTCGGTCCGCCGTTGGCATGCAGCAGCTTCCGAACAATATCCCGGTCGAAGTGGAGATGGTGCTCGAAGTGGAGTAACGCGGTCGGCAGCGCCGACGGGGTCGCGAGTGCCGAGCGATGAGTGCCGGGTGCCGAAGGGGAGCGCCACGGTTTGACGCGGGTCAGTCGAGGGTGAGCTTTTCCTCCACGGTCAGGTCCGGCGTGAGGCGATACAGCCATGGGACCCCGGTTGGGATCTCGACCTCCAGGATCTGCGCGGAGGTGAGCTTCTCCAGCTCCATGACGATGGCGCGCAGGCTGTTGCCGTGGGCAACGACCAGCACGTTCTTGCCGGCGCATAGCTCCGGCTCGATCTTCGTCCGGAAATAGGGCACTGCCCGTTTCTGGGTGTCCTTCAGGCTTTCGCCGTTCGGTGGTGGAACGTCGTAGCTTCGCCGCCAGATGTGCACCTGGTCGTCGCCGAACTTGGCTGCTGTTTCGGCTTTGTTGAGGCCCTGGAGATCGCCATACATGCGCTCGTTCAGGGCTTTGTCCTGGTGCACGGGCAGGTTTTCCTGGCCCAGCACGTCGAGGGCAATATCCAGCGTCTCGATGGCACGTGAGAGCACGCTGGTATAGGCTACGTCAAAGCTCAGGCCGCGCCGCTTGAGGCGTTCGGCGGCCTGCCGTGCCTCCTCCCGACCGGTGTCAGTGAGGGCTACGTCCACCCAGCCCGTGAAGCGGTTCTCGAGATTCCATTGCGATTGTCCGTGACGCAAAAGGCACAGCCACGAGGAAGAAGTCATCGCTGACATTGTGCCATCGCCGTCCGACAGCCAGGGGTGTTCGGCTACGCTAAGCGTGCATGGACGTATTGGAGGCGCTGCGCCGGCCCGATAAGTGGTTCCTGGGCGGCGGCAAGGCGCTCCTGTGGGCGCCTCCGTTTCCGTCGTACCTGGACTGGCCCGGCTTCTGGGATGAGGCGCATTACTTCGACCACGTGGTCGAGCGGCCGTTCACCGTGGCCCTGCTGGACCAGACGTACCAGTGCCTTGCGCTCAAGCCGCTTTCGCGCGACTGGCGCCCGAGCGAGCTGACCACCGCCTGGATGGCCGGCGACCTGCTGGTCAGCGAGCGCAAGGCGCTCCTGCCGCAGGACGTGCTGGTGTCGGAGCTGTCCATCTGGAATCCGACGGACAGGCCGGTCATCGTCCGCCCGGTGGCTTATACGGCGCAACGCTCCACGCCTGGTATCGGCGACCACGTGGTAGCGGACGTGAGCTTCGACGGAAGCGCGTTTCGCTACGTCAAGCGGCAGCAGATCAGCCTGCGCGGGCAGGAGCTGCCGGTGTTCAGCTACAAGGTGATGCTGGGGGCCGACCAGCCGCCGGAGTCATTCGCGGGCCAGCTGTCGGAATGGAACTCTCTGCGCCCGGAGTGGCAGCTCACGCCCTTCGTGGAGCGAATGAGCCAGGGCTCGCTGGGCGACGAGCTGCGGCTGGCCGGCTGGAACAACGATGGACTGGTGTACCTGGGGCTGCAGTACTCGATGGAGATCCTGCCCGAGAGCCGAGGCCGGCTGGTGCTTGGCTGCGCCGTCGGCGATGAGCTGGGGCAGCTGCTGCTGCAGCCTATCGAGCTGAGCCAGGAGTCGTGGCGCGAGTACTTCGACGATTTGCCTTCGCTGGAGGTGCCGGACGCCTACCTGCAGCGCTACTGGTGGTATCGCTGGTTCGGCCTGCGGCTCAATACGGTGGATCACCCCGGAGGGCGGGCGCGCCATCCATTCGTGGCCGAAGGCATCGCCCAGTTCCGCAACCACATCTCCTACAGCGCCCAGGCGCATGCGCTGGAATGTCGCTGGCAGCCTTCGCGGGCCGTGGCTCGTGGCAGCGTCCTCAACTTTACCGAGCACCAGGCGCCGAACGGGGCATTCCCGGGGAACATCTACGCCCAGCTGGTGCACAGCGGCGACATGTACCTGGCCAACTGGGGACGCGCCGTGCAAGCGATCTATGCGCTGGATCCCAACGATCGCTTCCTGGCTGAGGTGTACCCCGCGTTGCGGCGTTACGCGCAGTTCCTGGATGATGAGCGCGATCCTGAGGGCTGCCATCTGTACGACGTGATCAACCAGGGCGAGACGGGCCAGGAGTACATGAGCCGCTACCAGGCCGTGGATCCCCGGGCCGACCACTGGGATGAGCTCCGGCTGAAGGGTGTGGATGCCACCGTGTACGCCTACGAGCTGCAGCGCGCACTGGCCTGGATGGCGGGTCTGCTGGGCCAGCCGGAGGAGGCGGTGTACTGGACGTCCCAGGCCGTCGCGACCTGCCAGGCAGTGCGCGAGCGGCTGTGGGACCCAACCCTGGAGATGTTCACCGACATCAATCCGGAAAGCGGCCAGCGCACCGGCGTCAAGGCAGCGGTTGGCTTCTATCCCTTCATGACCGACATTGCCACTCACCAGCACCTTGGCGCGCTGCGGCGCCACCTGCTGAACCCGGACGAGTTCTGGCTGCCCTTTCCGGTCCCCAGCTCACCGGCCGACGATACCTACTTCAGCCCCTGGGCGGAGTGGAAGGGCAAGCGCCACAGCTGCCCCTGGAACGGCCGAACCTGGCCGATGACCAACAGCCATGCGTGTGACGCTTTGGCGCGGGCCAGCCAGCAGCTGGACCCATCGCTCCAGCCGGCGGCGGCCGAGCTGATCCAGCGCTTCGTGTCGTTGATGTTCTTCGACGGCGACGTTGGCCGCCCGAACTGTTTCGAGCATTACAACCCCATCACCGGGCACCCGTCGGCCTATCGCGGCATCGACGATTACCAGCACTCCTGGGTGGTAGACCTCATGGTCCGCTACGTGGCCGGGCTGCAGCCCGACGTCGACGGCGCGCTGGTGGTCGACCCGCTGCCGTTTCCGCTGTCGTCGTTCGGGTTGGAGCGGGTATTCGTGCGCAAGCGGGAGGTTGCGGTGCGCTGGGAGGCGGGCACCGCCTTCCAGGTGCTCATCGATGGCCGCGAGGTTCACCGCTCACCAGAGCGTGAGCGGGTCGTGCTGACGCTGTAGCTTCGGCCTCTGCCTAACCCGGCGGGCAGCCCTACGGGGGCGCGTTGCGCCCGCTCGTTTCCTGCTTGACCGCGAGCTCTTTCGCCGGCTCAGAGCATGGCGATGCGACGCAGGAGATCGCCGCGGTTGACGCGCTGAGTGCGCCAGCGCTCGGATCCCTGCGCATCGAAGCCCACGACCAGGGGCACCAGGTCCAGTCCCACCTCGGCGGCCACCCTACGACCGTTGGGCGTCGCTACGTCCATGCGCACGAAGCGCACGCGCTGGCCTACCTGCTTCTCGATGCCGTCCAGGACGGGCTTGGCGGCCATGCACACCAGGCAGTAGCTGGAGTACAGCTCCAGCACGACCGGTGACCCACTGCCGACCAGCTGCTCGAGCTCAGCGGGGCTGAGAAGGCTGCCTTTGCCTGGCCGTAGGACCAGGTGGATGGCCAGCAGGAGCAGCGCGGCCAGAAGCCAGCCGATCCAGCTGGTGACATTGCCGAACGTGGCCACAAAGTAGCCGATCACCATGAGCACGAGGGCGGCTATCAACACGTACGAGTTCTGGTTCAGAATCTGGCGGGCGCTCAAGCTGCCGGCTCACGTCTGCTCGTAGTCCGGGCACTTGGCGCAAAAGCCGGGCGCGTCGTAGCGGACGTGCGCCCGACACAGAATGCGAGGCAGGGGAGGATCGCTACCGCTCCTCAGCACATTGGTGAGGTCCATGTGCTTGCAGCGGCCACGGTGATGCTGCGCCGGATAGGTGCAGAGCGACAGGCATGACGTCTGGTCCAGCGCGCCGGCCGGGAAGACGTGAGCAGTCAGCCGGCAGGCCGGGTGGTTGGCGCCTTCGGCGCCACGCAGATAGTCGAGCCAAGGGCAGGCACTGGCGAGCCTGACCAACGGCTGGGCTTCAGCCGGGGCCGGCTCGATCAAGCCCGGGCTTTTTCGACGACCTTGACCGACTCCATCTTGTCACCCACCACGATGTCCTTGACCACGTTCATGCCTTTGAGCACGTACCCAAAGAGGTTGTACTTCTTGTCGAGCTTGTGGCGGTCGTCGGTGGTGCAGATGAAGAACTGGCTGCCGTTGGTGTCTGGGCCGGCGTTGGCCATGGCGACCGCACCCTCGATGTAGTCGCCTTTCACCGGCTCGTCGTTGAAGCGATAGCCCGGGCCGCCTCGGCCGGTGCCCTCAGGACAGCCGCCCTGGATGACGAAGTCCGGAACGACGCGGTGGAAGGTGAGCCCGTCGTAGTAGCCGTCGCGGGCGAGGTGCACGAAGTTGTTGACGGTATTGGGCGCCAGCTGAGGATCCAGCTCCATGCTGATGTCGCCCTTCGCCGTGTGGATGGTGACGTCGTACAGCTTATCGAGATCGATGTCCATCTCGGGGGGCGACTTAGCCATGGCCGAATGCTACCATCAGCCCGTCGTTGGATAGCGAGCTCGCGCGCGATCGGCCGGCTGCCGGCCAGGGATCGGAGCAGGCCCTTTCGGGCGCGGCCAGCACACCGCTGCGCCGCCAGTACCTCGCCCTCAAGAAGCAGCACCCCGACACCATCCTGTTCTTCCGGCTGGGCGACTTCTACGAGACCTTCGACGACGACGCCAAGCTGGTGGCTCGGGAGCTGCAGATCACGCTTACCTCGCGCCCGATGGCCAAGGGCGAGCGGGTGCCGATGGCTGGTGTGCCGCATCACGCCGTCGACAACTACCTGGCGCGGCTGATCGCCCGCGGTTTCAAGGTGGCTATGGCTGAGCAGCTGGGCGAGCCGGGCTCGAAGATGATGGAGCGCGACGTCATGCGGGTGCTGACGCCGGGCACGGTGCTGGAGGCCTCGCTGCTCCCGGGCGAGCGAAACAATTACCTGCTGGCGCTGTTCGCGAGCATGGGGGCGGCCAAGGGTAACGATAGGGAGGCTGATCGCTCGTTCGGCCTGGCCTATATCGACGCTTCCACCGGAGAGTTCGCAGCCACGCAGCTGTCCGGGGTCGCCGAGGCCCAGCGGGAAATCGACCGCATCGATCCAACCGAGTGCCTGTTTCCAGCCAGCCAGATGGAGGATCTGAAGCGACTGGCCGGCGACCGCGCGGTGAGCTGGGCCGATGCCTGGATGTTCGACCCCGAGAACTGCCGTGAGACCCTGCAGCGCCAGCTGGAGGTGGCAACGCTGCAGGGCTTTGGCTTGGAAGAGCTGCCGCTGGCTCTGCCCGCTGCGGGCGGGCTGCTGCACTATCTCGGCCAGACGCGGAAGAGCCTGCGGCTCACCACGTCCGAGCTGCGCACGTACTCAGTCGACGGCTTCATGACGCTGGACCAGTACTCGCGCCGCAATCTGGAGATCGTGCGTACCGCCAAGGGCGAGCACCAGGGATCGCTGCTGGCAACGCTCGATGCTACGCGCACCCCGATGGGCGGCCGGCTGCTGCGGCGTTGGCTGGCGATGCCACTGCTCGATCTCGATCAGCTCAACCGCAGGCTGGCGGTTGTGGCCGCGCTCAACGGCAGCGCGGTGGCGGCGCAGGAGGTCGGCGTGGTGCTGTCACACCTGCCGGACGTCGAGCGGCTGATCAACCGCTGTGTGCAGCGCCTTGCCTCGCCGCGCGACGCGGTGGCGCTGAAGTCGGCGTTGGAGCAGATTCCCGCGCTGCAGCGTGCGCTGGCCGTCGATGAGAGCGGCCCTCTGGCTGAGCTTGGGGCCAGGCTGCGGCCCTTCCCCGATGTGGTGTTGCTGATCGCTCGAGCGATCGTCGATGATCCGCCGGCGGTCATGGCCGAGGGCGGCGTGATCCGGCTGGGCTTCGCGCCCGAGCTGGACGCGCTCCTGGAGGGAGCCAGCGAGGCCAGGAGCTACATTGCCGGGCTGGAAGCGAGCGAGCGCGAGCGGACGGGCATCCGCGGCTTGAAGGTGGGCTTCAACAAGGTCTTCGGCTACTACATCGAGGTCAGCAATTCGAACCGCGACCAGGTTCCGCCGGACTACGTGCGCAAGCAGACGCTGACGGGTGGCGAGCGCTACATCACGCCGCAGCTGAAAGAGTACGAGTCGATCGTGCTCAACGCGCAGGAGCAGCGAGCGGAGATCGAAGCGCGCCTGTTCGATCGGGTCCGCGAGGAGATCGCGGGCTGGGCCGGGCCGATTGGCAGCGTCGCCGCCGTCGTCGGCGAGCTGGACGTGCTGGCAGGCTTCTCCCAGCTGGCGATCGGCCGGCGCTACTGCCGGCCCGGGCTCGATCTGGGCGACCGCATCGACATCACCGACGGACGCCATCCCGTCGTGGAGCTGAATCTGCCGGCGGGTGAGTTCGTCCCGAACGACTGCCACCTGGACCGCCGAGACTGCCAGTTGGTGGTCCTCACCGGTCCGAACATGGCGGGCAAGTCGACCTTCCTGCGCCAGGTGGCGTTGATCACGCTCATGGCGCAGATTGGCAGCTTTGTGCCCGCGACGTCGGCCCGCATCGGGCTGGTGGACCGCATCTTCACCAGGGTCGGCGCACAGGACGACCTGGCGTCGGGACAATCGACCTTCATGGTCGAGATGGTCGAGACGAGTCTGATCCTGCAATCGTCGACGCCACGGTCGCTGATCATCCTGGATGAGGTTGGTCGGGGCACGTCGACGTACGACGGGCTGGCTATCGCCCAGGCCGTTGTGGAGTACATCCACAATCACCCGGCCTGCGGCGCGAAGACGCTATTCGCAACGCACTACCACGAGCTGACGGCGCTGGAGCAGCAGCTGCCCAGGGTGCGCAATTTCCACATGGACGTGCTGGAGGATCAGGGTCAGGTGGTGTTCCTGCGGCGGGTGGCGCCGGGAGGGGCCGACCGCAGCTATGGCATCCACGTGGCCAAGCTGGCGGGGCTGCCACGCGGCGTGCTGCACCGGGCGGAGGAGCTGTTGGAGCAGCTCGAGGGCTCGCGCGCCATCGCGCCAAGCAGCAATGGCAGCCTGGCCCAGCAGCTGTCGCTGTTCGCGCCCGACGACGCGCTGCGGAATGAGCTGGCGCGGCTGGATCCCCTGAACATGACTCCGCTGGAAGCGCTCAACGTGCTGTTCGACCTGAAAGGCCGCTGGAGCGTATAGGCAGCAGCTCCGCCGCCATCCGGAGGACCTCCACCGGGCAGTGATCCGCCCGCCGCGGGAGGGGACAGCCGGGCCCCGGGACGAGTCAGAGCACGGCTGTTGGCGGGCGGATCACTGCCCGGTGGGAATGGTTGCCTCGAATCAGCGGACGTTAGCGGCCGCGGGCGTTGACCGGGACCGCCGCCGTCTTGCCGATGAGGACTCCGAGCAGCAGCGTGGCGGCGATCAACAGGCCCACCATGGCGACCTGCGTAACCGCCAGACCAGACACTCGGGCGACCGAGAGACCGCCGAAGAACGAGCACAGCAGGGGCACCCACAGGGCCAGCCCGGCGGCGATCATGAACGTTCGTTGTGTGTGCATCTCTTCGAACCTCAGATACTGTACTGATGAACACTGTACAGATGAGCAGTAATTCTGTCAAGGGGTATGTTTTGGGAAATGGGCCATCTGTACCTGGGCACGTCCGGCTGGGCTTACCCCGAATGGAAGGGCAAGTTCTACCCGCAGAAGCTGCCTGCCGATCAGATGCTGGCTTTCTACTCGCAGCGCTTCGACGCCGTGGAGCTGAACAATTCGTTCTACCGCATGCCTTCTGAGAGCGCGATGGCCAAATGGCGGGACACCGTCCCGGAGGGGTTCCGCTTCGCCCTCAAGGCGCCGCAGGAGATCACCCATCGCCGCCGCCTCCTGGACGCCGAGCAGCCCGTCGAGCGCTTCACGGAGCTAGCCAACAGCATGGGCAGCCGCCGCGGCCCGATCCTGTTCCAGCTGCCGCCCTACCAGCGGGCGGACGTCGAGCGGCTGAGCGCCTTCCTGGATCTGCTGCGGCCCTTGGGACAGCAGGTGGCCTTCGAGTTCAGGCACGAATCCTGGCTGGTCGATCCTGTCTATGAGCTGCTGCAGCGCAATGACGCCGCGCTCTGCCTGGCGGAGACCGACGAGTCGGCAGCCCCGCTGCTGCCCGCCAGCGGCTTCGTGTACCTGCGGCTGCGCAAGACCGACTACACCGAGGACGAGCTGCGCAGCTGGAGAAAGCGCCTGGAGGGGCTGGCCGCGGCGGGCCGCGACGTGTTCTGCTTCTTCAAACATGAGAGCGACGCCAAGGGCCCGGACTTCGTCCTCAGTGTCATGCGCGCCCAGGCGCCGTCGTCGGCCTAGGTGGACTGCAGACTGGCGTTGTAAAAGGCGAGGTAATCGTCCATGTGCTCGCCCCAGTACACGCCGTTGTGCTGGCCCGGCCACTCGTGCCACTGATGCGGGATGTTCTCCGCCACGAGCTGCTGATGCAAGGCTTCGGTGCTGACGCGCCACAGCGGGTCCTGGTTGGCTACGTCGAGCCACAGGTTCAAGGTCATCGCCGTATCCGGATGGTCTCGCAGCAGCGCCACCGGATCGTGCGCATCGAAATAGGCCTGGTTGCCGAAGAAGGCGGGCCCGTTCTGGAGGCGGTTGAGCGATGGGCTGTGCGCTCCGGCGGTCCGAAACAGGTCGGGGTGCTGCATGGCCAGCGCCAGCGCGCCGAAGCCGCCCATCGAAAGCCCGCCGATGGCGCGGTGGTTGCGGTCTGGGATCGTGCGGAAGCGGCCATCCACCTCGTGCAGCAGGTCCTCTGACGTGTACTTACCGTATTTCGGCCCGTCTCCGGCCGCGTCCATCCAGAAGCCCTGATCCCCTTCGGGAAAGATCATGATCAGCGGTTGGATCTGGCCGCTGGCGATGAGGCGGTCGGCCGCCGCGGTGATGCCGTAGCCCGGCCATTCGGTCTCGTTGCCCATGATGCCTCCCAGGCCGCCGCCGATGCCATGAAGCATGTACAGCACTGGGTAGTGCCGGTTGGGCTGAGTGTCGTAGTTAGCGGGCAGGTAGGCGATGTAGTGCATGGGACGGTCCAGGGCGGCGCTCTGGAAGAGGAAGAATTCCATCCTGGACGAGCCGGGAGGGCGTGTCGAGACGCTCGGAGCTTGGCCGCTGGCGCCTGCGCCGGGTACCGGGGTGGCGGCCGCCACGGCCTTCTTCAGGAAGTCGGTGGGGACGGGACTCGTGTTAGGCACGGGCTGAAAGGCGGCGGACTGAGGCGCCTGGGTTTGCGGGCTCGCCACCCCGCTTGTTGACTGGGTCGCCGGCCAGATGCCGAGCAGCGTCAGCGCCCATCCGGCCAGAATCACGCCGAACAGGATGAGTGGCTTGAGGAAATCCCTCATCGACCTGCGGGAAGAGACTGTCGGGCCGCGAGCGAGGAGCGTGAAGACAGCGTAGACGTCCGCTGCCCGACGCTGGGAACGGCCACCGGCAGCGGCCGCAAGCCTCGCTGCGCCAGGGTGAGCGGCTGCATGGCCGGCGCGCGCGGGGTTACAAGCGGCCGTGCGCGCATCGTCTGAGGAGCGGGCAGCTGGCGGGCCGGTGGAAGAGGCCGTGGGGCAGCAATGGCCGGAGCGGGTTTGGCCGCCGGCTTCGCCACCGAGGGCCGCTTGGCCGGGCTGAAGCTGGCGATCGTCATGACCGTGAGCCACACGAGGATAACGCCGCTTGCCTGGAGCAGGGCTGTTTCGCCGGAGCTTGGTTGGGGCCCGAGGATAGATGGACCTGCCGCGGCGAACAGCGCCACCACGAACAGGTGCAGACAGTAAGCCAAGAGCGAGTGCTGTCCCAGCGGCACCAGCAGCCAGCCCAGGATGGCCTTCAGTGGCTTCCAGGCGATGGTCAGCAGGCTGTAGGCAAACGCGGCCAGGATGGCGAAGACGATCAAACGCCCCACCCCGACGTCCGCCTTAGAGAACAGCGCATCGGCCGCGGACTGCGCATCCCGGCTCGGCAAGACGGCGGACAGCACCGCCTGCTCGGAGTGGTAGACCAGCAGGCTAGCGGTGAACAGCGCCCCGGACCAGGTGAGGTAGGCCCCGGCCGGTAGCTGGGCGAAGAACGCGGCCACCTGCTTGCGATGGGCGCCCATGACCAGCGCCGTGAAGAAGATGACCTGCCACGAAGCGAAATGGAACACCGTGTCGCTGCCGGGCAGGCTGAGGGCCTCGGGCGCATACTGCCACAGCAGCCACAGGCTCCAGGACGCCGTGATGACCAGCCAGCTGGCGCCCGACGAAATGAGCTTGAGGGCCAGGCCGGCGCAGGGAAACAGCAGAGCGTACAGTACCAGGATGTCGACCAGGTAGTAGGTCTGCTGGAACGTGACGACCCCCACGACGTAGCCTGGCAGGGAGGTCGTCTGCAGTGGATTGGCCCACGATAAGCCCAGGTGCAGGGCCAGCAGCGGCAGGGTCAGCGCCAGCAGCACGGCCATGAAATAGAGGCTGCAGGCACGCTGAACGGTATTGGCGAAGGCCGCTTTCCACCCCTCGCGGGCGATGACCTGGGCCTGGATCATGCCGGTAACGAAGCCGGAAAGGAAGATGAAGGCTTCGGCGGCGGAAACGAAGAAGTGGTTGCCTCCAGTCAGCGCGTACAGCCACGATTCCTGGCCGCCGACGTGGTCGACCACCATGGCAAAAATGGCGGCGCCGCGCAGCAGGTCGATGCGCAGGTCGCGCTTGCCCGGCTCGGCGTAGGCCCAGCCGAGGCCAGGCGTCGGGGGCGTCCGCGCAGCGCCTTGGGCGGTTGACGTTATGGCCATCTGTCGCACTGCTGTTTCCTAAATCTAGTACCAGCGTACGCGTCGAAGGTTGACGTTCGGTGAAGGAACGATGCAGAACTCGTTCAGATGGCCCGCGTAACAGTGGCTGCTTCTCGCCGTTTCTAGCAGTTGCCTATGGAGCAAGCTGCCTCTTCGGGTGACTTCTGGCGCTTTGGACGAGAAGCGGAGGAGCGAGTCGAGCGGGTGCGGCGCCATCGCGTCGCTCCCGTCAACGAACGGTTCGGTCCCACACTTCGCCGGCTGAGGCTGCGGCAGAAGCTCACTCAGCGTGACCTCGCTGGTGCGCTGCACCTGCCCCTGGCGGACGTTGCCGACCTGGAGTCGGGCGTACGGTCGCCCCAAAGCTTCGACGAGATCCTGTGGCTGGGAGCAGCCCTGGGCCTCAACGTGGTCGATACGAATCATCTGCTGCAGGCGGATGAGCGGCGCGAGCTGGATGAAGAAGAGCGCATTCTCTTTATCAAGCTTCGGCTGCAGATGGCCTATCCCTTTATGGAGCGGTCGGAGAGCCCGTTCGAGTCCTGCCTGCGCTGCGGCTCCCTCGTCGGGATCGAGCATCGCTGCCCCCGCTGCGGCGCCGCCGTGGAGTAGAGCGAAAGTCAACTTCGTTCGTCAAACAGCTCCTGAACGCGGTCCAGGATTCGAGCGGCGACCTCGGTCTTGGTGAGCAGCGGGAGCTCCTCCATTGAGCCGTCCCGGCCCAGGATGGTCACCTGATTGGTATTGGAACCGAAGCCGGATCCTTCGGCAGTCACGTCGTTGGCGACAATCAAATCCAGCTGCTTGCGCCGCAGCTTGTCGCGGGCGGCGGACAGCAGCTGCTCGGTTTCGGCCGCGAACCCGACCTTGATCAGCGGCAGGCCGGCAATAGAGGACAGGATGTCGGTGGTGGAGGTCAGCTGCAAAGTGAGGTCCGTGCCCTTCTTGATCTTCTGCGAGGCGATCGAGGCTGGCCGGTAGTCGGCTACCGCGGCGGCCATCACCAGGGCGTCGCAGTCCTTGGCGATGCGCTGAACGGCGGCGGCCATGTCGGCCGCGGTTGGAGTGTGCTCGGCCTTGATGCCGGCGCTCAGCGGCACGCTGATCGCGCCGTACAGCAGGGTGACGTCCGCTCCTCTGCGGGCCGCCTCCTGAGCCACCGCCAGCCCCATCTTGCCTGACGAGTGGTTGCCGATGTAGCGCACCGGATCGATCGGCTCGCGCGTGCCGCCGGCCGTCACCAGGATCTTGCGGCCGGCGAGCGGTCCGGGCCCAAATTGGGCGCATACGGCCTCCACGATGGCCTCCGGCTCCTGCATCCGGCCCCAGCCCACCTCGCCCGAAGCCAGCTCGCCGCGCACCGGCAGCAGGATGTGCGCTCCTCGCTCGCGCAGCGTTTCGACGTTGGCCTGCGTGGCGGCGTTGGCCCACATGTGATGGTCCATGGCCGGGATGATCAGGAGCGGGGCCGGACTGGCCAGCGCCGTTACGGTGATGGGGTCTTCGGCCAGCCCATGCGCCAGGCGGGCGATGAGGTTGGCGGTAGCAGGGGCAATCACGATGAGGTCCACCCTCTTGCCCAGCTCGACGTGGACGATCTCGCTGGCCGCGTCCAGCTCCATGACGTCGGTCAGGACCTTGTTGCGGGTCAGCGTCTCGAAGGTCAAGGAGCCGACGAACCGGCTGGCTGAGTGGGTCATGGCCACGTGGACGCTGGCGCCCAGGCGAGTGAGCCTGCGCGCGACCTCGACCACCTTGTAGGCCGCGATTCCGCCCGCAACGCCGAGCAGGATCCGCCTGCCGGTCAAGTCACGATCGCCGCCGGCCACTATTGTCTCTTTCCCGGTGCTGAGATCAGTGGCGCGGCCACGGCCTCGTACGCCATGCGCAGGCCTTCGAGGGTGAGCAGCGGATTGACTTCATCGATTGCGGGCGTGAGTGGGGCGATGTACTGTGCTTCCCAGCCTGTGGCGACCACGCGGCGCAGCGGCCCGAGCTCATGCCGAAAGCGCTCGATCAGCCCCTCGACCAGGCCCACGTAGCCATAGACCAGACCCGACTGCAGGTTGCCCACGGTATCGGTGGCGATGGCTTTTGGGGGTGGCGCCAGCTCCACCTTGTAGAGGCGGGCGGCGCGCTGGGTGAGGGCGTCCAGCGACAGCGTGAGCCCGGCGGTAATGGCTCCGCCCAGGAACGCGCCATCCCCGGAGATAGCGTCGAAGGTCGTCGCCGTGCCGAACTTGACGACGATCGATGGCCCGCCGTACAGGCGATGCGCTGCCAGGCAGTTGACGATGCGGTCGGCGCCTGTCTCGGCGGGGTTCAGGGTGCGATATTTCAGGCCCACATCCAGCTCGTGCGAGACCACCGCGCAGCGCTGCCCGAAATATGCCTCGGTCATCTCCTGAAAGGTGACGATCAGGGGCGGCACCACGTTGGCCATGATGGCGGCGTCGATCGCGCTCGGCTCGATGCCCCGATGACGCATGAGCCCGGTGACCAGCAGGCCGTATTCGTCGGCCGTCTGATGCCAGTCGGTGTCGATGCGCCAGTTGGCGACCAAGCGGTCGCCGTCGTACACGCCGAACTTGGTGGAAACGTTACTGACGTCGAATACGAGAAGCATGCTGCCCTAAGCTCATCATACGCAACACGTTCGCCTATTACAGCGGAGGCGCCAAAATGGTGGGCGCCGGCCGTGTGTTCGTGGGGGCATTGGCAGCGTCTGTGTGAAGGGGCTGAGGGTAGTGAGCGCGCTCCTTTCGTCATCCACTGCACGGGGCCTTGACACTGTTAGCAGTCGCAAATATTATTTGCTAGCAGTCACATAAAACGAGTGCTAGAGGGCACGCGTAACAATCCGAAGGAGGAGGTTTATGGCGATAGCTGCTGCAACTAGCATCAAGCCGCTCGGCGATCGTGTCCTGGTTGAGCCCCTGGAGCGAGAAGAGGTCACGAAGAGCGGAATCGTCCTGCCCGACACGGCCAAAGAGAAGCCGCAGGAAGGCACGATCATCTCGGTCGGCTCGGGCCGGGTGGACGACAAGGGCCAGCGCCACCCGCTGGACGTCAAGGCCGGGAACAAGGTGCTCTACGGTAAGTACTCGGGCACCGAGATCAAGGTCGAGGGCAAGGAATATCTGATTCTGAGCGAGAAGGACATTCTCGCCATCGTCGAATAGGAGGAACCACATGCCTGCCAAACAGCTCGTATTTGACGAGAATGCCCGGCGGAAGCTGAAGAGCGGCGTCGACCAGCTCGCCGCGGCCGTCAAGGTCACGCTCGGCCCGAAGGGCCGCAACGTTGTGCTCGACAAGAAGTTCGGCGCTCCGACGATCACCAACGACGGCGTGACCATCGCTAAGGAGATCGAGCTCGAGGACGCCTTCGAGAACATGGGCGCCCAGCTCCTCAAGGAGGTCGCTACCAAGACCAATGACATCGCCGGCGACGGCACTACCACCGCGACGGTGCTGGCCCAGGCGATGATCAACGAAGGCCTGCGCAACGTGGCGGCCGGCGCTAACCCGATGATCCTCAAGAACGGCATCCAGAAGGCTGTGGACTCGGTCGTGGGCGAGATCAAAGCCCGCAGCAAGCAGATCACCACCAAAGAAGAGACGGCCCAGGTGGCCACCATCTCGGCCGCGGACGCCGAGGTGGGCCAGATCATCTCCGACGTGATGGACAAGGTCGGCAAGGACGGCGTCATCACCGTGGAGGAGGGCAAGGGCCTCCGCTTCGAGACCGAGTACGTCGAGGGCATGGAGTTCGACCGCGGCTACATCTCGCCCTACATGATCACCAACGCCGACCGTATGGAATCGGTCTTGGAGGACCCCTACATCCTGATCACCGACAAGAAGATCTCGGCCATCGCCGACATCCTGCCGGTGCTGGAGAAGGTGGTGCAGGGTGGCCGCACGCTGCTGATCATCGCCGAGGACATCGAGGGCGAGGCGCTGGCCACGCTGGTGGTGAACAAGCTGCGCGGCACGCTGAACGTGCTGGGCGTGAAGGC
>JAJPGV010000019.1 GCA_021325635.1 Chloroflexota bacterium | reverse complement strand
GCCTTCACGCCCAGCACGTTCAGCGTGCCGCGCAGCTTGTTCACCACCAGCGTGGCCAGCGCCTCGCCCTCGATGTCCTCGGCGATGATCAGCAGCGTGCGGCCACCTGCACGAGCTTTTCGAGCACGGGCAGCAGGTCGGCGATGGCCGAGACCTTCTTGTCGGTGATCAGGATGTAGGGGTTCTCCAGGACCGATTCCATGCGGTCGGCGTTGGTGATCATGTAGGGCGAGATGTAGCCCCGGTCGAACTCCATGCCCTCGACGTAGTCGGTCTCGAATTTCAGCCCCTTGGACTCTTCGACGGTGATGACGCCGTCCTTGCCGACTTTTTCCATGACGTCGGCGATTAATCGCCCCACCTCGGCGTCGGCGGCCGAGATGGTGGCCACCTGGGCCGTCTCCTCTTTGGTGGTGATCTGCTTGCTGTGGGTCTTGATCTCGCTCACAACGGAGTCCACAGCCTTCTGGATGCCGTTCTTGAGGACCATGGGGTTGGCGCCGGCCGCCACGTTGCGCAGGCCTTCGTTGATCATCGCCTGGGCCAGAACCGTCGCGGTGGTGGTGCCGTCGCCGGCGACGTCGTTGGTCTTGGTGGCGACCTCCTTCAGGAGCTGGGCGCCCATATTCTCATAGGGATCCTCGAGCTCGATCTCCTTGGCAATGGTCACACCGTCGTTGGTGATGGTGGGTGCGCCGAACTTCTTGTCGAGCACGACGTTGCGGCCCTTCGGGCCAAGCGTGACCTTGACCGCGTCGGCCATCGCGTCCACGCCAAGCTTCAGTGACCGCCGCGCATCCTCGTCGAAAGCTAGCTGTTTGGGCATCTCAAAACTCCTTTCAGGCCACTACGCCCAGAATGTCTCGTTCGCTCAAGATCAGATGGTCTTCGTTTCCGACTTTGATCTCGGTTCCGGAATACTTGCCGTACAGCACCCGATCTCCGGTCTTGACTTCCAGGGCAACCTTGGATCCATCCTCCAGGACTCGCCCGCTTCCAACCGCGACGACGGTGCCTTCCTGCGGCTTCTCCTTGGCCGTATCCGGTAACACGATGCCTCCCGAGGAGACTTCTTCACGCTCCAGCGGTTTGACCAGGACGCGATCTCCCAATGGGGTGATCTTGGTCGATGTGGTCAAGGCCATGTATTCACCTCCGTGATGTTGTCTTTGGAAATCCGGCCCCATTTTAGCACTCACGTCAAGGGACTGCTAACAGTCGCGGCCAACGTCCTGCTACGATGAGCAGCGTTCGATTTCGAGCAGAGGGACGGCGACTTGCGACTCGTTACTTACAGAACAGCCGGGGCCGACGCCGATCGTGTCGGTGTGGTAATCGGCGATCACGTAGCGGACATCACGGCAGCCGCGCCCACCATGAACGCCCTCATCCAGGGTGGCTCCAAGGCGTTGGACGAAGCGCGGCGGGCGGCCGAAACCGGCGCCAGGCTGGCGCTGGCGGAGGTGCAGCTCCTGGCGCCCATTCCCCGACCGCTGAAGAACGTCTTTTGCCTGGGCCTCAACTACCGCGCCCATGTGGCCGAAGGAGCCTCGGCCGGTGTACGCGCCAGCTCGGATGCGCCCGAGTATCCGGTGTGGTTCACCAAGCCTCCAACCGCCGTCTGCGGGCCGTACGACGACATCCGCATCGAGCCCGCGGTATCAACCCAGTACGACTGGGAGGTGGAGCTGGCGGTGGTTATTGGTAAGGCCGGCCGGCACATCACCCGAGATCAGGCCTACTCCCACGTCCACAGCTACACCGTGTTCAATGACTTCTCCGTGCGCGACATCCAACGCCGCCACGGCCCGCCGCCGCAGTGGTTCAAGGGAAAGTCATGGGACAAGGGTTCGCCCATGGGCCCCTGGCTGGTCACCGCCGACGAGCTGGGCAGTCCGGAAAAGCTGCGCATAAGCTGCCGGGTCAACGGCGAAACGAAGCAGGACTCGAACACCGAGATGATGATCTTCGACATCCCGGCGCAAATCGCCGATCTCAGCGAGGTGCTGACCCTCGAGCCTGGCGACATCATCTCGACAGGCACGCCGTCGGGCGTCGGATTCGCCCGTACGCCGCCCGAGTTCCTGAAGGCCGGAGACGTGCTGGAGAGCGACATCGAGCGTCTGGGCGTGCTGCGCAACCGAATCGTCGCCTAGGGGCGCCGCCGGAGACGATCGGAGGCGGCAGGACGGGTGCCGGGTGGCGTTGCCGTGCGGAGCGCCTCCCGGAGGGCCATCCCGCCAAGGGCGTTCCTGCGGCCCATTAGAAGCGCCGGCCGAGCGGTATACTCCGCCGGAACATGCCCGGCAACGTTTCGATCACGGGCCTGATCGTTACCCTCGCAGCCTTCCTCATCGCTATCGACGTGCATGAGTTCAGCCATGCGTTCGTCGCCAGCGCCGAGGGCGACCTGACCGCCAAGCAGCTTGGCAGGCTCTCGCTGAACCCGCTGCGCCACCTCGATCCAATGGGCACCCTGCTGCTGTTCGTCATGCTGGTGAGTGGCTTTGGGATTGGCTGGGGCAAGCCGGTTCCGGTGAATCCCAACAACCTGCGCAACGGCCGCCGCAGCATGGCGCTGGTGTCCGCGGCCGGTGTGGGCGCCAACCTCATCACCGCCAGCCTGTTCGGCCTGCTCGTCCGTGGACAGGTCATCCCCAACCTGGTGCGCCAGGGCTACCTCAGTCCGGAGGTGGGGTCGGTGCTGTTCGGCTTCGCCGAAGCGCTGATCCTGATCAGCCTTGGCCTGGCCGTGTTCAACCTGCTGCCAGTGTTCCCGCTCGATGGATTCAACGTGGCTGTTAACGTCTTGCCCCGATCCGTAGGCTCGAAGCTGGCGCAGTACGCGCATTGGGGACCGGGTATTCTGATGCTGTTGATCTTTCTGCCGCAGTTCATCCCCGGACTCCACAACGTGAATCTGCTGGCGTTCATCCTGGAGCCGCCACGCCGGCTGCTCGAACACGTCATCCTGGGAACTTGAGCAGTGCCGCGAGCCGGCTGCTGCACGCCGTCAGGCAGCTGGCTTGGCATCTGCGAGCCGCTCCGCTGCCTCCACCTTCCTGGCTCGGGCCAGCGGAGACTGCGCTGTTTCTCAGGATGCCCCCAGCCGACCAGCTCGAGGGTGTTCGCGTAGCCGGTGCGCTGGAGTCCTGGGGCTACGGGCAGGATCGAGCGCTGCTGCTGGCCGGCCTGCTGCACGACGTGGGCAAGAGCCGGGCGGCAGGTGGCGCACGCTACCGGATGGCCATTACGCTCATGGAAGCCTTCAGCCCTGGGCTTCTCCAGCGCATAATTCGGCGCGATGGTGACGTCGCCACGCTGTGGCGCCACGCGGAGATCGGCGCGGAGATGACGCGACACAGCCTGCCCGCGGACAGCGTGCGGCTCATCCGCGATCACCACAAGGATGCCGGCGGCGACGAACGGCTGCGGGCCCTGCAGGAAGCCGATGCCCTCTTCTGACCCCGAGCGCGCGGGCTCAGCCCCTGACCTTGGGGAGCTTCCGCTCCCTGCCTTTCAGGACGGCTCCGCCCCCTCCGGCCAGTCCGGCTCGAGGGCCAAGCTGCTGCCGGTCAAGCTGCCCGTGTTCGAGGGCCCGCTGGATCTGCTGCTGCATCTGATCGAGCGCAACGAGCTGGACATCTCCGCCGTTTCCCTGGTCCTGGTCGTGGACCAGTACATGCAGTACCTGGGCCTGATGCGTTCGGAGATGAAGCTGGAAGCGGCGTCGGAGTTCCTGGTAGTGGCCGGCAGGCTGCTGCTCATCAAGTCACGCAGCCTGCTCCCCAAGGTCGAGCCTCCAGCGCAAGCCCTGGAGGAAGAGGATCCGGCGGAGGAGCTTGCCCGCCAACTCGAGGAGTACCGCCGCTTCAAGCTGATCGCCCAGGAGCTGCGCGCGTTGAAGGAGGAGCGAGGCGTTGCCTTTGCCCGCAGCGCCGCCCCACCCGATCTGCCTCCTGTGATCAAGCTCACCGGCCTGAACGTCGAGCGGCTCCTGGAAGGCTTCCGCCGGGCGCTGGACCGAGCCCTCGACCAGATCACGCAGGAAGCTCCTGCGCCCGGACCCCGAATCACCCAGGCGGAACGCATTGCCGCGATCGAGCAGGGCCTCGCCGCGGCCAGGACGCTGGCATTCGACCGAATGCTGGAAGACTGCAGCTCGGTCGAGGACGTCATCGTGACCTTTCTGGCCGTGCTCGAGCTGCTGAAGCGAGGAGCCATTCGAGTCTGGCAGCTCTCCGCCTTCGGCCAGATCATCCTGACCAAGCCGGCAGCCGGCAGCGTGCCAGCCTGGCGGGAGGCTGCCGGCTGATGGACATGCCCGAGGCCAAAGCGGCCCTGGAAAGCATCCTGTTCGTCGCCGATCAACCCGTGGAGCTAGTCCAGCTCAAGCGCGTACTGGACATGCCGGTGGAAGCCATTGAGGATCTGCTGTCCATTCTCAGCGAGGACTACAAGGAGCGGGGCATTCGCATCGCCAGGCTCAAAGACCGCGTGCGCATGGTTACGGCTCCGGAATCGGCGCCGTACGTACAGGCCTTCCTCGGCCTGGAGCAGACCGTGCGGCTCTCAGCCGCCGCCCTGGAGACGCTGGCCATCATCGCCTTCAAGCAGCCCGTCACCCGCTCTCAGGTCGAAAGCATACGCGGGGTCAACAGCGATGGGGTGATGGCCACGTTAGAAAGCCACGGGCTCATCGAGGAGCTGGGCCAGCAGGACGCCCCTGGCCGGCCCCTGCTGTATGGCACGACCATGGCCTTCCTGCAGCACTTCGGCCTGGAGTCCCTAGAAGAGCTCCGCGCTCGCGACCCCGAACGCGAATAGGCGGAGCAACCGGCGGGAGGACGTCTCTTAGCTCTCGAGGCGGGGCGGGATGCCCCTATGTGTTGGCAGCTGGCAGCGACCGTGTAGCGCGGGGCCTTGCGCCCCGCTCAATGCGCGCTGGCCCCTTTTCCGCGAATCAAGCGACCTCACAGGTCGTGGACCAAGGACCCCCGCGAAGGGATACTTTCGCCAATCCTCCACCATGCCGGCGCGAACCGGGTTGTTGAGGACGTAGATGCAGGCGTGCTCGAGCGGCTCATCTGACCTGAGGAAATGATCCCAAAAGCTCCGCTGCCACACCTGCCCGACGACACCTGTGCCCCACAACGCTCGCTGGCTGAGGTTCTGAATTGCGCAAGGAATGTCACCAGTTCGCATGCTGCTGAAGGAGCAATGATGAGGTGAAGATGATCCGGCATGACGCAGTAAGCGTGGACAACGACGCCCGTGGCGGAGCTGTGTTTCACGAGCACTTCGCATGCAATGGTTGCCAAGTCATGGTCTGAGAAGATTCGTCGCCGGTTGGCAGTGGCGATCGTGATCGAGGCGACGTGAGAGGTGTCGGCATATACCGCCAAGGGAAGACGAATGCGTTTGTGCCGGCGCGGTCCGATCACAGCATCTGCATGATCGGGCAAGCGAGAGGCGGGGCGCAAGGCCCCGCGCTACACCGTGCATAGGCGCAGCTATCGGTTGAGATTGCTCCCTCACCCAGAATCGGCCAAAGACCAGGGGACGTATCGAGCACATGAGTTTTGCCCCCGGTTGCACTCCGCCCGCCGGGGCGGGCGGAGGCCGGTTAGCGCTTGGTGTACTGGGGGGCTTTGCGGGCGCGCTTGAGGCCGTACTTCTTGCGCTCGCGCATGCGCGAGTCGCGAGTCAGAAGGCCGGCCTTGCTGAGAAGGGGCCGGTAGGTCTCGTCGGCTCGGCACAACGCCCGGGCGATGCCGTGGCGCACGGCTTCAGCCTGGCCGGTGACCCCGCCGCCCTCGACGCGCACCGTGGTGTTGAACTTGCCCAGCGTCTCGGACACACGGAAGGCGTGCTCCACCACGTGCTGGTACAGCTCTCGCGGGAAGTACTCCTCCACCGGCTTCCCGTTGACGATGACGGCACCCTCGCCGGCAAACAGCCGGACTCGCGCCACCGCGGTCTTGCGGCGGCCTGTTCCGTGGAAGTAGTGGGGACCGGCTGCCATTATTCTTCACCTCCCGCGGTTCGCTGCCTCACCGGCAGCTCGACCGGACATTGCGATTCATGCGGATGGTTCGGACCCGCATACACCTTGAGCTTAGTGAACATGGCCTCACCAAGCTTGTTCTTCGGCAGCATGCCTTTGACGGCCTGCTCGATGATGCGCTCGGGGTGCTCTGCCAGCATTTTGCGGTAGGGCACCTCTTTGAGGCCTCCGGGGTACATGGAGTGATGGCGATAGACCTTCTTGTCCGGCTTGGTGCCCGCCAGCTCCACCTTCTCGGCATTGACGACGATGACGAAATCGCCGGTGTCCACGTTCGGCGTGTAGATCGGCTTGTTCTTCCCGGTGAGCGTCTTGGCCACGGCCGAGGCCAGGATACCGAGGCGCTTGCCTTCGGCGTCCACCACGAACCAGCTTCGCTGGATGTCTTTGGGCCGGGCGGTGAATGTCGTACCTGTCATGAGGAAACCTCGTCCTGACCCTCTTGCCGAGGGAAATTACCTGACAGCCTGGCGGCTGCGAAACCATCGTCGTAACTTACACCCATGAGACACAAACCCTTGGCCGGCACCACCGGACCCGCACCATGCCGGTCTCGCTCCCGCAGCACCCGGCCAGCTTCGCCCGGCTCGATGGCGTGACTCCCGGCACGAAGCATGAGTCCGCAGATGGAGCGGGCCATGTGCTTGAGGAAGGCGGTTGCACGCAAGTCGATCGACACCACGTCGCCTTCGCGCCAGGCCCTCGCTTCGTCCAATCGCCGTACGGACGACTCCCGATCGCCCGGCACGTCCCCAAAAGCGAGGAAGTCATGCGTCCCGAGGAGCTGCCGGCCGGCCGTGTTCATCGCCTCCACGTCGAGCGGATGGCGATGGAAATGGCTGTAGCGGCGCAGCAGCGGCCGGGCCTGCGGGCCGTTCTGGACGGTGTAGCGATACCAGCGCTGTCGAGCCGAACGCCGCGCGTGAAAGGCGTGGCTCACCTCCCGGCCCGCCACGACACATAGGTCTGCCGGCGCCAACGCATTGAGCGCTCGCCGCATGGCCTCTGGACCATGGCGGAACGTCGTCCCGAAGCTCACCACCTGTCCCGCCGCATGAACGCCGGCGTCGGTCCGGCCGGCAAACTCAAGCACGATCCGCTCCCCGCTGACCTGCAGCAGCAGCTCTTGCAGCACCCCCTGCACCGTGCGCAGGCCAGGCTGCACCTGGAAGCCGTGAAAGTCGGTACCGTCGTACTCGACCACCAATGCGAGCTTTAATCCATCAACTCCAGCAAAACCATTGGCGCGGCGTCACCCACGCGGGGGCCAAGAATCGCCATCCTCGTGTAGCCGCCCGGCCGCTCCTTGAAACGCGGGCCCAGCACGTCGATGATCTTGGCCGCGAGCTGCGAATCACCACCCAGGGCAGCAATGATCTGGCGCCGCGCATGGAGATCGCCATTCTTACCCAGGGTGATGAGCTTGTGTGCCATCCCCGAGATCTCTTTGGCCCGCGCCTCAGTCGTCTTGATCTTCTCGTGCAGCAGCAGCGACTTCATGAGCCCGCGGTACAGCGCCAGGCGCGCGCCCGTGTGCCGCTTGAAATGCCTGCCATCCACTCGGTGTCGCATCGATGGCTACGCTCCTTTTGCTTGTTCGCCGGGCTTGTCCATGAGGCCACGAACGCGTAGGCGATCGTAGAGCTCGTCGAGCGACTTGCGGCCGAAGTTACGCACCGACAGCAAGTCGTCTTCGTTCATGGCCAGGACCTGCCCCACCTTGGTGATGTTGCTTCGCTTGAGGCAGTTGTAGGAGCGCGTCGACAGGTCGAGCTCCTCGATGGGCATGTCGTACAGCTTCTGGGGCACCGGCATGCTGCTGAGCGGCGCCTTCTCGGCCTCGGTCGGCTCCTGGTTGTAGTCCTTGATCAGCGAGAAGTGCTGCACCAGGATCTCGGAGCCCTGCTGCAGTGCGGCAGCGGGAGACATCGTCCCGTCGGTCCAGACCTCGATCAGCAGCCGATCGTGGTCGATGTTCTGGCCAACCCTGACGTGCTCCGTGGTGTACACAACCTTCTCGGTCGGCGTGAAAATAGCGTCCACCGGAATCACGCTGATGGGCAGGCCCGCCTTCTGGTCGGACGGCACGTAGCCCTTGCCGCGCTCGACGGTGAACTCCATGGACAGATGGGCATCACGGCTGTCGAGCGTCGCCAGATGCAGCTCCGGGTTCACGATTTCCACGTCGCTGGGACAGTAGATGTCGGCCGCCGTCACTTCGCGCTGGCCGCTGACGTCCAGCCGCAGCATGACCGGGTCGTCCGAGTACGACTTCACCCTGATCTTCTTCGTGTTCAGGATGAGCTCGGTAACGTCCTCTTTGATGTTTGGGATGTCGGAGAACTCGTGATAGACGCCGTCGATCTTTATAGAGGTAACGGCCGCGCCGGGAAGCGATGAGAGCAGCACACGGCGCACAGCGTTACCCAGGGTGATACCGTAGCCTGGCTCCAGCGGCTGGACTTCGAATTTGCCATACCGATCGCCGGATTCCAGGGTCTCGACTCGGGGCAACGTTATATCAATCATTCGGTTCCGTTTCTCACTCTCTGCCCCACCGGGGCACCTGCCACCTGCTCGCCATCTCGGGGACCCTGGCCGTCACAGAATGACACCACCGGCCCCCAAGACGGCCGTCAGATTCTTCGCGAATAGTGCTCGACGATCAGCTGCTCGCTGAGGATCGGCTGAGCTTCCTTGGGCCCGGGCAAGCGTGTCAGCTTGCCGGAGAGATTCTTGGTGTCGACCTCCACCCAGCTGGCCATGTCTCGGTTGGCCATCTCTTCGGCCAGATCCTTGAAGTACTCCAGCTTGCGGCTGTTCTCCCGCACGGCGACCACGTCGCCCACCTTGACCATGGCCGACGGGATGGACAGCTTGCGGTTATTGACCGTGAAATGGCCGTGCGTCACCAGCTGCCGCGCCTTGTTGCGGTTGCTGGCAAAGCCCATCCGGTACACCACGTTGTCCAGCCGCGACTCGAGGATCTCGATCAGGCGGTCGCCGGTGGCGCCGACAGACTTCGTCGCTTCCTCGAAGTGGCGGCGGAACTGCCGCTCCAGCACACCATAGATGCGCCGCGCCTTCTGCTTCTCCCGAAGCTGCAGACCGTACTCTGTTGGCTTGCGGCGCCGCGCCCCCTGAATCTGGCCTGGCAGCACGTTGGGCCGCTTCTCAACCGGGCATTTTGGGGTCATGCATTTGTCGCCCTTGAGATACAGCTTCATGCTCTCACGTCGGCACAGCTTGCACAGGGGACCGGTGTATCTAGCCAATGATCTCTTCCTTTACTCCTTCAAACCCGGCGACGCTTCGGCGGCCGGCAGCCGTTGTGTGGGATCGGCGTCACGTCCGTGATGGACGTGACGACCAGGCCCGCGGCCTGGAGCGACCGGATGGCCGCTTCCCGGCCGGATCCAGGGCCTTTCACGAACACCGCGACTTCGCGCAGCCCATGCTCCATAGCCTTCTTGGCCGCGCTCTCTGCCGTGACCTGGGCGGCGTATGGGGTGCTCTTGCGCGAGCCTTTGAACGCCGATGACCCGGCGCTGCTCCAGGCCAGCACATTGCCCCGAGGATCGGTCAAGGTCACGATGGTGTTGTTGAAGGTCGACTGGATATGGGCCTGTCCGCGAGGAACGGATTTCTTCTCACGCTTTCTCTGACGGGCCGGTCCACGGCGGGGTCGTTCTGCCATTTACTTCTTCACTGCTTTCTTGTGGGCGCCAACCGTGCGTCGGACGCCGCGCTTGGTACGGGCGTTGGTCCGGGTGCGCTGTCCGTGCACCGGCAGCCCGCGCCGATGCCGCACGCCGCGATAGCACCCGATCTCGGTGAGGCGTTTGATGTTCATGGCTACTTCGCGGCGCAGATCACCTTCGACCTTGTAGTCCTTGTCGATGATCTCGCGCAGATGGTTGACCTCTTCTTCGGTTAGGTCCTTTACACGCGCGCTCGGGTTGAGCCGCGAATCATGAACGATTTGACGGCTGGTAGAAGGACCAATGCCATAGATGTAGGTCAGCGCTATCTCTACGCGCTTGTTCGGCGGAATGTCTACGCCAGCGATACGTGCCACGATTTAGCCCTGTTTCTGCTTATGTTTTGGATTGACGCAAATGATGAGTCTAACACCGCGGCGCTTAATGGGCTTGCACTTTTCGCACCGCGGTTTGATAGAAGCTTGTACCTTCATGCCGCTTCGCTCCTTTCGCTGCTGAACGGTAGCGCGCACCATGCGCCTACCACACCTAACCTGGTCATAGCTTGGTCAAAATCTCCGGGCCATCGGCAGTCAGCGCCACTGTGTGCTCGAAATGCGCAGACGGCTGGCCATCTCGCGTAACCACCGTCCAGCGATCGTCGAGCACGCGCACTTCCGCGCCGCCGGCGTTAATCATCGGCTCCAGCGCCAGGGCCATGCCCTCCTTGAGGAGCATGCCGCGCCCGGGCGTCCCCCAGTTCGGGACCTGGGGCTCCTCGTGCATCTGGCGTCCGATGCCGTGCCCCACGTACTCGCGCACGACCGAATAGCCCTGGTCTTCGGCATAGCGTTGGATGGCGGCGGAAACGTCGCCGATGCGCTGCCCGACGTAGGCGTGCTCCACGCCCTTGTACAGGCTGTCTTCCGTCACCTTCATCAAGCGCTCCGCCTCAGGCGTAGCGTGTCCCACCGCCACGGTGATGGCCGCGTCACCATGCCAGCCATCCACAATCGCGCCGCAGTCGATGCTGACGATGTCCCCTTCCTGGAGCACCCTGCGTTTGCTGGGGATGCCGTGCACGACTTCGTCGTTCACCGAGGTGCAGATCGAGGCCGGGAAGCCGTGATAGCCCTTGAACGAGGGCACGCCCTTGTGGCGGGTGATGTGGGCATAGGCGATCTGGTCCAGTTCCCCGGTGGAGATGCCGGGCTTCACCGCGGCGCGCAGCTTCTCGAGCGTCTCGGCCACCAGACGGCCGGCGCGGCGCATGATCTCGAACTCCGCTTTCGACTTGATGGTGATCACGCGGCCGTTCGAGTTGCCTGCAGCGCATCGACCAGGTCGTGGAAGACCTCATCGATGCTCTGCTCGCCGTTGATTTCAAAGAGCACGCCGCGCTGGCGGTAGTAGTCCACCACCGGGCGGGTCTGTTCGAAGTACACCTCCAGCCGCTTGCGCGCCACTTCGATGGTGTCGTCCTCGCGCTGATAGAGCTCGCTGCCGTCGATGTCGCACCGGCCCGGCTCACGCGGCGGATTGCTGGCCTCATGGTAGCTGTGCCCGGCAGCGCGGCAGATCCAACGGCCGGCCAGACGCCGCAGCAGCTCCTCGGTCGAGACTTCGACCAGCGGCGCCGCGTCGACACGCTGGTCCTGCTTGGCCAGCGCCATGTCGAGCGCCTGGGCCTGGGCCAGCGTCCGCGGAAAGCCGTCCAGAATCGCTCCGCCCGCGGCGTCCGTAGACGTCAGGCGGTCGAGCACCATACGGATAGTGACGTCGTCGGGCACCAGCACGCCGCGCTTTATGTAGTCTTGAGCCAGCTTGCCCAGCTCGGTGCCACGACCGATGTTGTCTCGGAACAGGTCGCCCGAGGCGACGTGAGCCAGGCCGAGATGCTCGGCCAGCGGGGCGCCCTGGGTGCCTTTGCCGGAGCCCGGAGCGCCGAGGAGCACCACGATCATCGGACCGCTCCCTGCGCGAACGGCCGCCGCGTCCCGCTCAATGCCGGCCTCACTTGATGAACCCCGTGTAGTTGCGCATCATCATCTGGGCCTCCATCTGCTTCATGGTGTCGAGCACCACGCCGACGACGATCAGCAAGCCGGTGCTGGCGCTGGTGAGCGTCTGCACGTTGGTGATGGCCCGGGCAAAGAAGGGCAGAATGGCCACGATCCCCAGGAAGAGCGCGCCCACCAGTGTGATGCGGTTCAGCACCTTGTTGAGGTATTCGGCCGTCGGCCGGCCGGGCCGAATGCCTGGGATGAAGCCTCCATTTTTCTGCAGGTTCTCCGGCAGGTTCTGCTGCTGGAAGGTCACTGCCGTGTAGAAGTAGGTGAAGGCCACTACCAGCAGGAAGTACAGAAGCCAGTACGCCAGACCCGTCTGTGAATTGAAGAAGTTCACGATGTTGGCCGCGAAGTCGGCCACCCCCTGGTTACTCGACGCCTGGAAGTAGCTGGCGATCGTTCCCGGGAAGATCATGATCGACAAGGCGAAGATCAGCGGGATCATGCCCGCCGAGTTGACCTTCAGCGGGATGTGCGTGCTCTGCCCCTGGTACATGCGCGTACCGCGAATGCGCTTGGAGTACTGCACCGGGATACGGCGCTGCCCCTCCTGCACGATCACGATGCCGGCAATGGTGGCAATGCCTATTGCGCCAAAGGCAATCAGGCTGGTAGCGCTCAAGCTGCCCGCCACCACCTGGCTGATGCCGGCGGGCACGCGGGCCACGATTCCGGCGAAGATGATCAGCGAGATGCCGTTGCCGATGCCGTTCTCGGTGATGAGCTCGCCCAGCCAGACCAGCAGCATGGTCCCCGCCGTGAGGGCGACCAGCAGCGACAGGCTTGGCAGGAAGGTGGCCCCGCTGAAGAGGTTGAAGTTGGCCAGCACGCCGGAGCGCTGCAGCAGGCTCACCTGGCCGAAGCCCTGCAAGAACGCCAGGGGCACGGTCATGACCCGGGTGTACTGGTTGAGCTTGTTGCGGCCCATTTCGCCCTCTTTGCTGAGCGCTTCGAGGCGCGGGATGAGCGGCAGCAGGAGCTGCATGATGATCGAGCCGGTAATGTACGGATACACGCCCAGCGCGACCACAGAGAAGGTCTGCAGCGCGCCTCCGGAGAACAGGTTCAGCAGACCCAGCAGCTGATTGTTGGCAAACAGGTCGCGCAGCGCCGCCAGATCCACACCCGGCACCGGGATGTGCGCGATCACCCGGAACACCAGCAGCAAGCCGATGGTGTACAGGACCTTGTTACGAAGGTCCGGGATGCGGAAGGCGTTGAGCGCGCTGTCGATCAACTAGCGATCTCTTCTATCGATCCCCCGGCCGCCTCGACGGCCTCTCGGGCCTTGGCCGAAAACTTGTGCGCGCGAACGGTCAGCTTCTTGGCCAGGCTGCCGCGGGCCAGCAGCTTGTACTTCTCCGTCTTGTGCAGCAGCCCGGCGTTCTGCAGGCTTTCAGGATCGACCGTGGCCCCGTCGTCAAAGCTCGCCAGCTGGTCGAGATTGATGGGCCGGTAGGCGATTTTGAAATTGTTCTTGAACCCCTTCTTGTACGGCAGCCGCTTGATGATCGACAGCTGGCCGCCCTCGAAGCCGGGAGGCGGCGGACCGCTCTTCCGGGCGTTCTGGCCCTTCGTTCCCCGACCGGCGGTCTTCCCCCGGCCCGAGCCGTGGCCCCGGCCTAGCCGTCGGTGCTTCTCACGCTCCGGTGCGTGGACGTCTTGCAGTTTCACTTCGGTTCCTCCACGGCGGCCGGCTTGGCCTCCGCCTTCTTTCGAACGGGCTTAGGTTTGTCTGCAGCTTCGCCCTCGGCGGCCTTGGCTGCGCTCCTGGCCCGGGCAGGCTTGGCCTCGGCCTCAGCCGGCTTGGCGCTGGCGGCCGTCTTGCGCGCCGGCGCCGGTTTGGCCGGGGCCTTCGCGCTCGTTTCCTCGGCTTTCTTGGCCGGAGCCGCCGCCTTCGCTTCGACGGCGGGCTTGGCCTCAGCTTGCTCGGTGGCGGCCGCCGGCTTAGCCGGGCGAGCCGGCTTGGCCTGCTTGGCCTTGGGCTCAGCGCTGCCAACGGACAGCACCACCATGCTCGGCGCGGCCGGCTGAGGCGCGGTCAGCTCATCGGCACTCACCGATTCCACGTGCACCAGGTGGCGCACAGCATGGAGCATGCCCCGAAGAGCATTCGTATCGTCATGGACGACGGTCTGGTGCAGGCGGCGCAAGCCAAGCGCACGGATCGTCGCCCGCTGTCGAGCGATCTGTCCGATGCCGCTCTTGGTCCAGGTTATTCGCAGCTTAGACTGGGAGCTCACTGACCACCACCTGCTCCAGCATTCGTTTTGGCACCAGCTCGTCCAGCGACTTGCCCCGCCGCAACGCTTCCTGCTCCGGCCGCTTCAGCGCCCGCAGCGCCTTCATCGTGGCCCGCACCGTATTGGACGGGTTGCCACTTCCCAGCGACTTCGTCAGGATGTCCTTGATACCCGCGGACTCGAGCACGGCGCGAGTCGCGCCGCCGGCGATGACGCCCGTTCCAGGCTGAGCCGGACGAAGCATGACGCGCGCGGCGCCGAAATTCACCGTGACCTGGTGCGGGATTGTCTGGCCCAGCAACGGCACTTCGACCATGTCCTTCTTAGCGTCTTCGACGGCCTTGCGAATGGCCTCCGGTACCTCGCCGGCCTTGCCCAGGCCAACGCCCACGTGCCCTTCGCCATCGCCAACCGCGACGATCGCTCGAAAGCTGAAGCGGCGGCCGCCTTTGACGACCTTGGCCACGCGGGAAACCTGGACCACCCGCTCTTCCATCTTGCTCTGACCAGCGTCCATTCGTGCCATTACATCGAATCCTGGGTGCGGAGTGTGAGCTGCGCCGGCAGGGCCCTTACGGCGGGAGCCATCAGAACTCCAGCCCCCCTTCTCGAGCGGCGTCGGCCAGGGCCTTGACCCGGCCGTGGTAAAGGTAGCCGCCGCGGTCGAACACCACTCGGGTGATGCCCGCCGCGGTGGCGCGCTTGGCAATCAACGCACCAACGGCCTTGGCCCGAGCGGTCTTGTCGCCAGCGGAGGACTTCCCCTCGGGGTCGATGTCCGAGGCAGCGGCCAGCGTATGGCGGGCCACGTCGTCAATCACCTGGGCGTAGATGTGGGCACTGCTGCGGAACACCGCCAGTCGCGGGCGCTGCGGCGTGCCCTCTACGCGGGCCCTCACGCGGGCGTGTTTCCGGCGCCGTACGGCGCGAACGTCGTTCAGCTTGTACATGACTACTTCTTCTTCCCTCCGACCTTGCCGGCCTTGCCGGCCTTGCGGCGGATGTACTCGCCCAGGTACCGCAGGCCCTTACCCTTGTACGGCTCGGGCGGGCGCAGCAGCCTGATGCGCGCCGCCACCTCGCCAACGCGCTGCTTGTCGACGCCGGCCACGATGATCCTCGCGACACGGCCGGGCGCCGGCGGCTCCACGCGGAAAGTGATGCCCGGCTCGGGATCGATTTCGACCGGGTGCGAGAAGCCCAGCAGCAGCACCAGCTTGTCGCCCTGCATGTTGGCGCGATAGCCGACGCCCTCGATCTCGAGCACCTTCTCGAAGCCGTTGGACACGCCGGTCACCATGTTGTTGACGAGCGTGCGGGTGAGCCCCCACAGCGCGCGGCTGCGGTTGGAATCGTCCCTCGGCTGCACGGTGAGCGTGCCGTTGTCACGCTGCACTTCGATCTCGGGGGCGAGGGCCAGGCCCAGCTGGCCCTTGGGGCCCTTCACCGAGATAGCCTGCCCCTCCAACGTCACCTGGACGTTGCCGGGGACGGCCACCGGAAGCTTTCCAATCCGGGACATGGCTACCAAACCTCGCACAGGACTTCGCCGCCAAGGTTGCGCTTGTACGCTTCCTTGCCGGTCATCAAGCCCTTGGGAGTAGACAGAATCACCAGGCCCATGCCACCCAGCACCATCGGAATGGTGTCGCGCTTGGTGTAGCGGCGAAGGCCGGGCTTGCTGATGCGCCTCAAGCTGGTGACGACGGATTGCCGCTCGCTGGTGTACTTGAGTGAGACACGCAGCACCGGTTGGGGCACGTCCTTGGTGACCTCGAAGTCCTTGATGTACCCCTCCTCCTTGAGGATGGCGGCAATGCCGACCTTCAGCTTCGAGGACGGCATTTCGACCTGCGTGTGGCGAGCCATGATGCCGTTACGGATACGTGTCAGCATGTCCGCTATGGGATCGCTGATGTTCATCCTTTCTCTTCGGGACGCTCGACGCTATACGCGATAGCGGCCCTTTCTCCTTTCCGAAATACCTGTTACCAGGACGATTTGACGACGCCCGGCAGCTCGCCCCGCGAAGCGCGTTCGCGGAAGCAGATGCGGCACATGCCGAACTTGCGTATATACGATCTGGGCCGGCCGCACAGGAAGCAGCGGCTGTGCTGCTGGACCTTGTGCTTGGGGGCCCGCTTGGATTTCTCGATCATGGATTTCTTAGCCATTTGCGCCTGTCCTCACTACGCTGCTTTGAACGGCATGCCGAGCAGCTGCAGCAGCCGGCGGCCTTCCTCGTCGGTTCGCGCGGAGGTGACGATGGAGATCTCCATCCCCCGCAGCTTGTCGATCTTGTCGTACTCGATTTCGGGGAAGATGAGCTGCTCGCGCAGGCCGAGATTGTAGTTGCCGCGGCCGTCGAACGCCGTCCGCGAAACCCCCTGAAAGTCGCGGACCCGAGGCAGTGCCGCATTCATCACGCGGTCCAGGAACTCGTACATGCGGCTGCCGCGCAGCGTCACCATCACCCCAATGGAGTCGCCGGTCCGGATCTTGAACTGGTTGATGGACCGTTTAGCCTTGGTGATCACGGGCTTCTGGCCGGCGATCGTGGTCAGGTCGCCAGCGGCCGCATCCAGCGCTTTGGCGTTCTGACGCGCCTCGCCGACGCCGATGTTGACGACGACCTTGTGCAGCTTGGGAACCTGCATCACGTTGTCGTAGCCAAACTCCTTCCGGAGCGCGGGAACGACGTCTTTTTCATAGCGTTCTTTTAGTCGAGGCACGGCGCTACACCTTGTCGATGATCTCGCCGCACTGCTTGCAGTAGCGGGCTTTCTTACCATCCGGCGTCCAATCCGTGCGCACCCGCGTGGGCTTGTCGCACTTGGTGCAGACCAGCATGAGCTTGGACTCGTGGATGGGGGCGTTCTTCTCGATAATTCCGGCCTGGAGGACGCGTGGATTGGGCTTGGTATGGCGCTTCACCACGTTGATGCCGGTCACGATGGCGCGGTGACGTTCGGTGACGATCGCTTCGACCTTCCCCCGTTTGCCCTTGTCCTTTCCGGAAATGACGAACACCGTGTCGTCCTTCTTGATGCGTGCCAGCGACACTACAGCACCTCCGGCGCGAGGGACACGATCTTCATGAAATTGCGTTCGCGCAGCTCTCGGGCAACGGGCCCGAAGATGCGGGTCCCGCGCGGGTTGTTCTGCGGGTTGAGCAGCACCGCGGCGTTGTCGTCGAAGCGGATGTACGAGCCATCCGGCCGGCGGTACTCCTTGTTCTGGCGAACGATGACCGCGCGAACCACTTCGCCCTTCTTGGCGCCGCCGCCGGGCGTCGCCACCTTGACCGTGCCGATGACGATGTCGCCGACGCTGCCATATTTGCGCGACGAGCCGCCGAGCACGCGGATGACCAGCAACTCCTTGGCGCCGCTGTTGTCGGCCACGCGCAGCCGTGATTCTTGCTGGATCATGCGCCCGCCACCTCATCGGCCACCGACACCGGGATCTTGTGCTCCAGCACCTCGACCACGCGCCAGTGTTTGAGCCGGCTCACGGGACGCGACTCGATGATGCGCACCACGTCGCCCAGGCGCGCCGTGCCCTGCTCGTCGTGAGCCAGCAGGCGGGTCGTGCGGCGCAGCAGCTTCTTGTAAAGCGGATGCGTCTTGGTGGTCTGGACCAGCACCACCACCGTCTTTTCCATCTTGTCGCTGACCACGCGACCAATACGGGTCTTTCTGTTCTGCTCAGCCACCTTAGGCCTCCGTCCCCGCCGCGTCCTGCTCGGCCATCACCGCGTGGATGCGAGCGATGTTTCTCCGAACTTCACGGATGCGGGCATAGTTCTGCAGCTGGCGCGTGGCCAGCTGGAAGCGAAGGTTGAAGAGCTCCTGATGAGCGTTGCTCAGCTCCTTCTCCTGTTCCTCGCGGCCCATCTCACGGAGGGCGCTAGCCTTCAACCCCGGCACCTTCTTCTTCCCTCATCACGAACTTGGTCTTGAAGGGCAGCTTGTGGCCCGCCAAGCGCATGGCCTCTTTGCCGATCTCGTGCGGCACGCCGCCGAGCTCGAAGATCACGCGGCCGGGCTTGATAACCGCGACCCAGTGGTCAGGGGCGCCCTTACCGGAGCCCATACGGGTCTCCGCCGGCTTGGACGTCACCGGCTTGTCCGGGAAGACCCGGATCCACACCTGGCCACCGCGCTTGACGTGGTGCGTAATCACGCGCCGCGCCGCCTCTATCTGCTTGCTGGTCAGCCAGGCGCACTCCAGCGCTTGGATGCCGAAATCGCCGAAGGCAACGGTGCTGCCACGATAGGCCAGGCCGCGCCGCTTGCCGCGATGCTGCTTACGATGCTTGACGCGAGAAGGCAACAGCATGCGCTACTCCTCCTCCTCTCCGAAGTTCAGATCGGCGAACAGGCTCTCGTCGATCTCGGGCTCCGCCTCTTCGCCGGGCTCCACGTACTCTTCTTCCTCGTAGTACGGCTCGTACGCGGGCTCCTCGTACTCCATGCCCTCCTCGAGCGGGAGCAGGCGCTCCTCCGGCGGCCGGACCCGAATCTTCTGCTTGCCGATGATGTCGCCCTTGTAGATCCACACCTTCACGCCGATGCGGCCATAGGTGGTGTGGGCCTCGCACGTGCCGTAGTCGATGTCGGCGCGCAACGTGTGCAGCGGCACCTTGCCGTACACCTCGCGCTCGCGGCGAGCCATCTCGGCGCCGCCCAGGCGGCCGGCCACGATCACCTTGATGCCCTTCGCACCGAAGCGCATGGTTCGCTGGATGGCCTGTTTGACCGCCCGGCGGAAGGCGATGCGCTTCTGCAGCGACTCGGCGATGTTACGCGCCACCAGCTCGGCGTCGAGCTCCGGCCGGCCGATTTCCACGATGTTGAGCCGCACGTCGCGGCCCACCTGCCGCTTCAGGTCTTGGCGCAGCGCCTCGACAGCAGAGCCGCTCTTGCCAATGACGATGCCCGGCTTGGCGGTGTGAATCGTCACCGAGACCTGGTTTCCGCCCGAGCGCTCGATCTCGATCTGCGACACGCTCGCGTTGCGCAAGCGCTGCTTGAGCTGCTGCCGCAGCCGGATGTCCTCGGCCAGGAGCCGGGTGTATTCCTTATCCGAATACCAGCGCGACGACCATGTTCGGATGATCCCGGTGCGCAGGCCAATCGGGTTTACTTTGTGACCCAAGATCTACCTCTCGTCCACCACGATGGTGATGTTGCTGGACCGCTTCAGGATTGGCACTGCGCGGCCCTGCGGCCGTGGCCGGAAGCGCTTGATGGTTGGCCCTTCGTCGGCCGCGGCGCGAACGACGACCAGGTCCTCGCGGGTCATGTCGTAGTTGTTCTCGGCGTTCGCCGCGGCCGAATGGACCACCTTGAACACCTCGCGAGCGGCAGCCTGCGGCAGCGCCCGCAAAATGCCCTCGGCCTCGGTGACCCGCTTGCCGCGGATGGCATCGACCACCAGCCGCACCTTCCGCGGCGACATCCGAACGTACTTGGCCGTAGCCCGAACTTCCACGTCCTACCTCGCCTTCGTCGATTTGTCCGAGTGCGCGTGGCCGCGGAACAGCCGGGTGGGCGCGAACTCGCCCAGCTTGTGGCCGACCATGTTCTCACTGATGTAGATGGGCACATGCCGCCGCCCGTCGTGAACCCCAATCGTGTGGCCCACGAAATCCGGGAAGATGGTCGAATCGCGCGACCAGGTCTTGACGACCTTCTTCTCGCTGCCGCGATTCATCGCCTGCACCCGAGTAAGCAGCCTGGCGTCGACGTACGGCCCCTTCTTGACGGATCTAGACATATCCACCTCGCTCCATTGCCTGAGGCCGTGCGGCCACGGCGCCGCACCCAGGCATCATCTGTTGCTTGCTCATCGGCCGGTCCCGCGCTTGCGGACGATCATCTTGTCGGTCCGCTTGTTATGGCGCGTCTTATGGCCCAGAGCGGGCTTGCCCCAGGGCGTCTGCGGCTGGCCGCCTATGGGCGCCCGACCCTCGCCGCCACCATGGGGATGGTCGCGCGGATTCATGACCGATCCGCGAACGGCAGGCCGCTTGCCAAGCCAGCGCGACCGGCCGGCCTTGCCAATGCGGCGGTTCTCATGATCGAGGTTGCCGACCTGGCCGATAGCTGCCATGCAGTCGCTGAGGATGAGGCGCACCTCGCCGGAGGGCAGACGCACCTGGCAGTATTTCTGGTCGCGCGCCATCAGCTGGGCCACAGCTCCCGCGCTGCGGCACAGCTGGCCACCGCCGCCCGGCCGCAGCTCGATATTGTGGATGAGCGTGCCCACCGGGATGTTGCGCAGAGGTAAGACGTTGCCCGTCCGGATCTCCGAACCCACCCCGGATCGCATCGTGTCGCCCACCTTCGTGCCGTTGGGCGCGACGATGTAGCGCTTATCGCCATCCCGATAGTGCAGCAGCGCGATGCGCGCGCTGCGGTTCGGGTCGTATTCGATGGAGGCGACCTTGGCCGGGACGCCCGGCTTGTCGCGCTTGAAGTCGATCAGCCGGTAGGCCCGCTTGTGGCCGCCGCCCTGGTGCCGAACGCTGATCCGTCCCTGGTTGTTGCGACCGGCCTTCTTCTTGAGCGGGGTGACCAGCCGCTTCTCGGGCTTGTCCTTGGTGATCTCTTCGAAGGTCGAGACACTCATCCCCCGCCGGCCGGGAGAGGTCGGCTTGTAGACGCGGATGGGCATCGCTACACCCCCTCGAAGAAGTCGGTAATGGTCTGGCCCGGAGCCACGGTGACGATCGCCTTCTTCCAGTCGCGCGTCATGCCGCGATGCCGGCCTACACGGCGCATCTTGCCACGCACGTTCATGGTGTGCACGTCGGAGACCGTGACCTTGAAGGCCAGTTCCACGGCTTCCTTGATCTGGTTCTTGTTGGCCACGGGCGAAACCTCGAAGGTGTACTGGTTCAGCTGGCTCTGCCGATCCGTGCCCTTCTCAGTGATGAGCGGCCGGCGCAGCACGTCCCAGGCGTTCATGCCAAAAACCTTTCGAGGACGTCGATACCCTCTTTAGTCACGATGAGGTTGTCGTAATTCAGGAGATCCAGCGTGTTCAGGTTGGCTGCCGGCAGCGTCTTGAGCGTCGGGATGTTCCGAGCGGCGCGCACCGCGTTGGGGTCGCTGGTGGCCATGCTCAGCAGCGCCTTGCCCTGGACCTGCAGCGCATCGAGCAGCGCCACCATGCGCTTGGTCTTCCCCTCTTCCAGCGCCAGCTGGTCCAGCACCCTCAGCCGGTTCTCGGTGACCTTGGTCGTCAGCAGCGATCGCACCGCCGCCCGCCGGGCCTTGCGCGGCATCGACTGTTCGTAGTCTCGGGGATGGGGCCCGAAAACGATGCCGCCGTGCCGCCACTGCGGCGCTCGGGTGCTGCCCTGGCGGGCGCGGCCCGTGCCCTTCTGACGCCACGGCTTGGAATTGCCGCCAGACACCGTCGACCGTGTTTTGGTCGAAGCCGTGCCCTGGCGCAGGTTGGCCATCTGCCGCACGGCGGCCTGGTGAATCGCCACGTGCTTGATCGGCGCGGCGAAGATCTTGTCGTTGAGGTCGATCTTGTCGATCACCTCGCCGGCCATGTTGTACACGGGAACCTGAGGCATGGTGCCTATCCCTTCTTCTTCCGGCCGGCGGCTTTGACCGCCTTCCTCACGAAGATGAGTGCGTTGTTGGCGCCCGGTACGGCGCCCTCGACGAGGAGCAGATTGCGTTCGGCGTCGACCTCCACCACCTTCAGGTTCTGCACCGTGACCCGCACGTCGCCTAGGTGGCCGGCCATGCGCTGGCCCTTGTAGACGCGTCCGGGAGTCGTGGTAGCGCCGATGGACCCCGGCGCGCGGTAGCGATCGGACTGGCCGTGGGTCTTGGGGCCGCCGCGGAAGTGGTGTCGCTTCACGCCGCCTGCGTAGCCCTTGCCCTTGGAGGTCCCGACCACGTCGACCAGCTCACCCACCTCGAACAGCGAAGCGTCGATCTGCTGGCCGGGCTTGTAGGCATCCGTGGAGGACAGGCGAACCTCGCGCAGGTGCCGCAGCATGGGCATCTCCTTGAGGTGGCCCGCTTCGGGCTTGTTCAGCTTCCTGGCCTCGTCGAACCCGATCTGGATAGCCGAGTAGCCATCCTGATCCGGCGTCTTGACCTGCGTCACCGTACACGGACCGGCCTGGATGGCAGTAACCGCCCGCACCAGTCCGCCCTCCTCGAAGATCTGGCTCATTCCCAGCTTGCGACCGAGAATGCCCTCCGTGAGTGTCGCCGTCATAGCTTGATCTCGATGTTCACGCCGGCCGGGAGATTGAGGCGCATCAGCGCGTCGACGGTCTTGGAGGTCGGCTCCAGGATGTCGATCAGGCGCTTGTGCGTGCGCATCTCGAACTGCTCGCGCGAGTCCTTATCGATGAACGGCGAGCGCAGCACGGTGTATTTCTCGATGTGTGTGGGCAGTGGCACGGGGCCGGCAACCACGGCGCCGGTGCGCTGCGCGGTGTCCACGATCTGCGTCGCGGACTGGTCGATGATTTTGTGATCGTGAGCCTTGAGGCGGATGCGAATTCTCTGCTTCGGCATGATTTACTCGAAAATCTTGCTGATGACGCCGGCGCCTACCGTGCGCCCGCCTTCTCGTATCGCGAACCGCAGCCCTTCCTCCATCGCCACCGGCACGATCAGCCGTACCTTCATGTTCACGTTGTCCCCCGGCATCACCATCTCCGTCCCCTCCGGCAGCTCCGTCTCCCCCGTCACGTCCGTCGTCCGGATGTAGAACTGCGGCCGGTACCCTTTGAAGAACGGCGTGTGCCG
>JAJPGV010000029.1 GCA_021325635.1 Chloroflexota bacterium | reverse complement strand
TCTTCAAGCCAGGCGACCACGACTCGTCGTTTTCGAGCAAGCCACCATCGCGCAAAGGGGTCAGTCGAATCGTGGCGGGGCTATCAGCGTTTGGTGTCAAAGGTCTGAGTACAGTATCGGCCCGACGCGGCTAAGCAGAGCCGGGTGAGGTTCGGAGCCCTACTCGCCCCTGAGCGGGAAAGGATCGGCCGGAAGCCCCGCACCAGGTCGAATTACAGGTGCCACCCGGCCGCCGAATTTTCCTCACCCTTGTGAGCGTGCGCCGAGCGTGAACCGCCGCGAGAAATTCGTGGGGGCTCTATATGGATCTGTTTATTTCTTTCCTCTTACCTGTAATCGACGACATCTCCGTTCGGGCTGCTCGTATAGCGCCCTGCCTCTGCCTCTGCCTCTGCCCGAGCGATTCTGTCCTTGTCCTGATCTGTTCCTATCTCGGACTTCACTGTCCTGGCCGTTGTTCGGGTTTCATGACCGACTATCGATCACCACGCTGATCGATAGCTCGCCCAGATCAGTGATCGATGTTATTCACACCGCTGCCTGATCGATCACAGGCGTGCAGGCTCAGCTCTTGTTCCGTTCTTGTTGCTTACGCGGCTGCAGCCTTTAGTGCCATCAGCCTGTTCTTACGAGGCACCTCGACTTACCAGTTCAGCAAACGGATCGGCGCTATCGCCGCCACTATCGCGGCCCCTTGCACCGCCAGCACCAGCAACGCCTCGCCCGCTCTCCTCGGCAGCCATCTGACCGCGAACAGCGCGATGAGCGGCAGCTGTCCGGCCATCAGCAGCTGCCACAGGTGGGCCTCGAGCCCTTCGTCGGCCTGGGGAGCGAGACCCACCCAGAGGGCGTGCCGCAGCACGATGGCGATGGCTGCGCAGGACATGGCCAGCGGCAGGAAGGCCAGTGGCGACCTGACCAGGCCCATGTGGCTCATTTCACCTCGCGGACCAGGTCGTCGGGGGTCAGCCCCATCGCTGCCGCGATCTGCTTGAGGGCCACGTGGCTCAGGTTATCGCCGGGCCGCAGTGGCAGCAGCACCTCGGCGTGATGCTCGTGCCTCAGCTTCACGTGCTTGTGCTGGCCGGGAACGACGCGGTAGCCATGGTGCTCGAGGAAGCGGCGCATGTCGCGCGCTCGGATAGAGGACAGCGCGAAGCCTTTCTCTTTGCCCATCAGCTGGGGCCGCCTCGGCAATGTGGCATCAGGCGGCGGAGCCCTGCCGCAGGTTTGAGCCCACCAGCGTCAGCCCTTGGCGCACAACGTTGTCCCACACCGACCGTCTGATTCAAAGGCCTATCGCTCGCCGCGGGTGAGAGCCTGGACGAGCGCAGCGGCGAACTCCCTCGGATGACTCACGCAACCGAGATGGCCTCCCGGCAGCTCCGCCAACTCCCGCCCGAGCTTTCGGGCTAGTTCCGCGGTCGCGTCGTACGCCGGAAATCCTCGCGACTCCCTTCCCCCTGCCGGGAGAATCCGATCGGCGTACGGTCGCAGACTTCCAAAATCCAGGCGGAGCGCCGGGTACTGGCGGAGCTCGTGCTCGAACCAGTAAGCAGCATTAGCCTCCGCGTAGTGCGAGACAGCTGCCCGGGCCATGGCCTCCCTATCGATTGCCGCGAAGGCCCGCTGCCGGAACGTGTTCATTGCCGGCCCGATTCCCGCCTGGCGGTACTGGTCGTAGATTGCGTTGAAGAAATCCACCCAGGTCTGCCCGTCCCGCAACAGCTTCACGAGCGGAGCTTCGTAGGGCACGAGCACCCGAACCACGGAGGCGTGACTGGTGAGCACCTCAAGGCCGACAATGGCGCCCGAACTGACCCCAAACACAGCCGCCGGCTCGTTGCTCACGTGTTCGATCAGGCGGCGGACATCATCGGCGTCGGTTTCGAGGCGCCGCTCATAGTCCTGAGGGCCGTCGAGCTGGCTGCGCGAGAAGCCCCGCCGGTCGTAGGTCAGCACGGCGTAGCGTGCCGCCAGCTGCGCAGCCACAGCCTGGAAGGGGTCAGCCGAGCCGCCCGCTCCGGGGATCATCACCAGAAGCGGCCCGTCGCCGCGGATCTCGTAGTAGAGGTGCGCCCCGGGTACCTCGAGTTCGCTCATCGTTCATCCATCAAGCTGGACCTGCGCTTCCCGGCCCGTGGTTGTGACGAGGCCGCGTGGCGCTATGGGCATCGCCTCGCGCGGGCTGTTCTATGGGGCAGGCTTGCGGTCGGCACCCCGCTCGCGAAGCCTCCGCAGTTCGGCTCGAATCGCATCCGAATCCTCTCCCGCCGCGACGCGCTCGCGAAGGGCCTCTGCTTCTTCGTTCGTCATCCACCCCTGCTCTACCGCGGTTTTTAGAGTCGCGCTCACGTGACGGAGCCGAATGGACCTAGCCGCATCATCGAATTCTTCGGTGGTCGACGCCGTACCCAGGTGCTCTGCTTCGGCCTGCGTCAGCCGGCCTGTCTCGGTCAGTCTGTCGAGATTCGACAGCACTCGCTCACGTTTGCTTCGGCTTGAGCCCGCCTGTCCCTTTGGCTCCATATCGCCGGTCACGACGCCTGCTCGGGAACGGTTCCGACCAGGCTGGTGGCCCGCCGGCGCTGCTCCGCTTTACGCCAACCGTACGGGGTCAGTCCGCGCGGCTTGTAGACGTTCAGTACGGCCACGATCAGCAGCACGACCAGCCCGACGCTCGGGTGAAAGAGGTCTCCGCCCATGCCGCTGAGATGGCTGCTATCCATCGTCCGCGCCATGGCTGCGCCCGCGCTCACGCTCGGCATGTGCAGAACCAGGATGACCGTGGAAAACGCGGTCAGACCCAGACTGAAGAGCACCCAGTAGTGGCGGAACAGACCCCACGGCGTGCCCAGCGAGATCACAACGCCAGTCACCAGGGCCGCGACGGCCAGCGGCACGATCACGTACCAGCCGGTCAGCTCCATGGCCGCCCACGCGCTCCGCACCGTCTCCACATCTGGCGCCCTGACGGCCCAGATACCCAGCGCCACGTAGACCATCACCGCCCCAATCCAGCCGAGCGAAACGGTCAGGTGCGTGACCAGCGTCAGCTTGCGCAGCCACGCCGCCACGCTCACCGCGTGGAGCCCGCCGTCAGCGTGACGGCTGCGTGGCCGCCCGACAGGTGCTGACCGGGGCCATGCTCGCCGGCGTGACCCGAGACCATCAGCAGCACCACGAGCAGCACGATAGCGATGAAGGCTATGCCGAAGGCTTTGACCCAGCGCGGAGTTCTGGGCTGCGACTGTTGCTCCACGTTTTTTCGAGACATCATGACCATAATAATACACCGTGTATCGATACACTAGCGAGGTGCCCAAACTGTGGCGCGACACGATCGCCACCCACCGCAGAGAGGTGCGCCAGGCGATTCTGGAGACGACCGCAACACTGGTCGGACAGCTCGGTCTGCGGGCGGTGACGATGTCGCAGATTGCCGAGCACACCGGCATCGGCCGCGCCACGTTGTACAAGTACTTCCCCGACGTCGAATCCATTCTGATTGCCTGGCACGAAGGTCACGTCGCTGCCCACCTGGAGGAGGTCGCGCAGCTGCGCGATGGCTCGGGCAGGCCGGCCGAGCGGCTCGCGGCGGTACTGGCCATGTACTCGCAGATTCAGTACAAGCGTCGAGGGAGCGAACTCCACGGGCTGCTGCATCGGGAGGAGCACATGGCGCCGGCGCAGCAGCGCTTCATCGAAATCCTGACCGGTCTCCTGCAAGACGGTGTCTCGGCCGGAGAGGTACGAGCGGACATCCCCGCTGCCGAGCTAGCCAGTTATTGTTTGCACGCCCTGGCGGGGGCCGGCGAACTGCCTTCGGAAACTGCCGTGCAGCGTCTCGCCAAGGTGACGCTCGACGGCGTGCTTGTGCGCTGATCGGGCAGCTTCCAGGTCATAGGCCGCGTGGAGAACCTTGCTAGCGCGTGGGCTGGTTGGGGAGTGACTTCTCGCAGCGGCATCCCGGTGACCGAATCAGTCAGGTCGCATGTCGGTGAGTACCGCTATTCCCGCGCCGATGAGCCGCGACGGTCCGGACAGCAGAGGCTCGATCAGACGACGAACGACCGGCACCATCGCGGGAAGAGCGGCCGTGGCGTGATGTTCGCTGTCCCACAGGTTCACACTCAGCTGGCGACCTGCGCCGGCATCAATAACGATCGTGCCGCTGTAGCCCGGCTGCCGGGAATGGAGGGCCTGAAATTCCCGCAGTTGCTCCTGAGCCTCGGCAAGCCTCACCGGATCGAACGTGTTCTCGCGAACGATGGCGTACATGGTTTCTCCTATTGCGGGTTGCGGGCGCCAGTGCGCGCCTGCGGCTCGTCCGCTTCGGCGCCTTCTAATCCCCAGGACACGACGCGAGTGGGCTGAATGCGGATAAGCGGCGTGGGCTGGTCGATGGCCGCGGCGTCGCCACGCACTTCGATGCCTCGAGGCCGCCATGGCGGCAGCACCTCGTCGATGACGATGGCTGCGCGCCTTGTACGCGCGACATCGCGGTATTTCTTCGTTCGGGCGAAATCGTGTCCGCCGATGTCGATGGTCTGGAGCTCGCTGTTGTACGACCAACCAACGGGCGTTACGTGCGGCATGCCATCTGGGCCGACCGTTGCCAGCCGGCCCAGATGAGGTTCGCCAGTCAGATAGGCGAGCTCGGCGTCACTGAAGATCATCATGCCGCCTCCCTCGCCAGGTGTCGACTGGCGGGGTGGACCGCCGGTCCGTCGCGATGCGACGTTCGAAACAGGACCGGCACCACCACGGCCGCCACGCTGAGATGCATCAGCACCAGCACGACACGGTCAGCAGGTGCCACCCCGCTGCCGCTCAGTGGCATGCCAAGCGAGGCCACCAAAGCGACTAGCGCCAGTGCCAGCCAGATGCCACGCGCCCGCGATGTGAATCGCTCCAGCGTGGCCAGCACAGCCCAGCCAATCAGGGACAGGACAACACTGGCCACGGCAACGGTCCCCGGGCCGATGTCCATCGGTTGGGGAGCACCATTTCCGGCGGGCGCCTGAAGATGCATTCCGAATACGAACTCGGCGATGAGCCACAGCGCCTCCGCCGCCGCAACCGCGGCGACGACGGCAAGTGCCCGCGAGCGGCGACGCCGCGCGTCGCTGGAAGATGATGTTTGGTTCGACATTGCATACCTCCTGGGTTGGTCATAAACTTCACGTACTGTGAAGTTACCAGGAAAGTATACACGGTGAGAACTTCTAGTCAACGCCAGTCCAGCGTGCCTGCCAACGCCCGCAGCCGGCGAACTCGCCTGGCACTGCTCAGCGCCGCCCGCGCTCTGCTGGTGGAGGGCGGGTTTGGCGCCCTGACACTCGGCGCAGTCGCCGAGCGGGCCGGAGTGTCACGCCGGGCGGTCTACCTCCACTTCGCTTCGTTGAGCGCGCTGATCGGGGCACTCTTCGACTACGTCGCCGACACCGAGGGTCTCCAGGAGTCGCTCCAACGCGTCAGAGAGGCCCCGGATGCTATGGCAGCACTAGATGAGTGGGCGCGCCACGAGGCCAGCTATCACGCTCGTATCCTGCCGGTGGCGCGCGCCCTGGAACACGCGGGTCGCGACAATCCCGACGCTGCCGCCTGGCGCAAGCGCATCGCGGACTACCAGCTGGCGGATTGCCGGATGCTGGCTCAGAGACTCTCTGACGAAGGCCGCCTGGCGGCCGGCTGGACGGTGGCTACAGCCGCGGACATGCTGTGGGCTCTCATTTCCACCGAGACGCTCGAGCGTCTGCTGGCAGATAGACGGTGGTCATCCGCGCAATACGCGACGCTGTACGGGCAGCTGCTGCGCAACGCATTTGGATGCGCTGTCTCAGGCTGAGCGTGGCCCGAAGGCCCCGCGGCGTTCGGCTGTCCGTCTCCGACGCTGCCGGCGTTAGGGGTACCGTCCCCCTTGGTCGGCTTGCTGATTTCCGCATAACATCATCTGTGCCGAAGACTATGCAGAAATTCGCATATCACGTCATATCGCGCTAATATGCGAATATGAGCAATTCGCCGGACGAAGAGCAGCCGTTCCGGATCTACACGCCGGAGTCTGTCGGCCAGGCCATCCGCCATTATCGCATCCAGGCCGGCCTGACCCAGGCGCAGCTCGCCGCGCAGCTCGGCATTCAGCAGGCGTATCTCTCCAGGCTGGAGAAGGGCCACGAAACCGAGCAGCTGCGCCGCATTCTGACCATCCTCAAGCATCTCGGCGTGCGCGCCACGCTCCGGCACGAGGACTGGTGATGGATCGCCTGGCCATCTGGCTGTACGGCATCAAAGTGGCGGTCGTGGAGCAAGAGCGCCATCGCCTGCGACTCATGTACACCCCCGAGGCGCTGGCCGCCTTTCCGCCCGGCACACCACTGCTGTCGCTGAAGCTGCCCTTGACCGGCGACCGCTATCCCAACGGCCTGACGCACGCTTTTCTGGACGGCTTGCTGCCGGAGGGAGATCCCCGCCGGGCCATCGCCGACGACCTCCGGCTGCGCGCCGACGACACGTTCGGGCTGGTCGAAGCGCTCGGCCGCGACTGCGCCGGCGCCCTGGTTATCCAGCCCGACGACGATCCTGCGCCTCCACAGCCGACGACGCTGACCGCGGAGCCGCTTACCGACGAAGACCTGGCGCGCCTGGTCGATAACCTGCGCGATGCCCCCCTTGGCGCCGACCGCCGCGTGCGCATCTCGCTGGCCGGCGTGCAGGAGAAGCTGGTGCTGACGCGCATGCCCGACGGCAGGTGGGGCCGGCCGGTCGGCGGCACGCCGACGACCCACATCCTGAAGCCGGAGATTCGCAGCTATCCGCATACCGTGGAAAACGAGGCCTTCTGCATGCGCCTGGCCAGGCACCTCGGTCTGCGCGTTGCCGAGGTCGAGACAACCGAGATCGCGGGCCGGCGGCTGACCGTGGTGACGCGCTATGACCGCAAGGTCGAGCCGTCCGGCGCGGTCGAGCGGCTGCATCAGGAGGATTTCTGTCAGGCCACAGGCACGCCGCCACGGGACAAGTACCAGGAGGACGGCGGGCCGTCGCTCAGGCAAATCGCCGGCATCCTGCGGTCGGTGGACCCCGATGGCCTGACAGAGTTGCTGCGAGTGGTCACCCTGCATGTGGTGGTGGGCAACGGCGATGCCCACGCCAAGAACTTCTCCTTGCTTCACGAGCGGTCGGGCGCCCTCCGACTGGCGCCGCTGTACGACGTCATGTCCACGCTGTACTACGGGGATGACAGGCTGGCCATGTACATCGACAACGTCCACCGCGCCAACCGGGTGACCATCGACCGGCTGCAGAATGAGGCCGCAAGCTGGGGCATTCCGCGCAGCCGGGCAGCTGAGGTCATCGACGAGCTTCTGAGTGCCGTGCCGGAGGCTGCCCGGCGCGCGCAGGAGGAGACCCCAGATCTGCCGGCGGACATCCCGGGCATCGTCAGCGCACAGCTGAACGTCCTGCGAGGCAGCGCGGGCGAGTAGGCGTGCGGCGATGTAGGTTTCTTGGTGCTGCCAATGCTGCGGTCCTGAGGCGTCGCGCTTCAAGATAGCGCAACGAAGCCACGGGCGAGCCATGGTCCGTCATGACCATCCGCACCGGACAGAGCGGCGGCGGTGCGATAAACGCCGTTTGTGCCTCCATCTCGGCTGATCATCGGCCCGTTTGGCTGTGCTTTTTGTCACGCTCCGTCCCAATTGGTTGCGTAGCGGCGCAGACACGGCACAAGGTGTGCTAGCTACTCCGCGCCAGCCTGGGGGAGCGAATCTCCTAGGCCACCTGAGTCATGGACGAGCCGGCACGGTCTGTTTGGTCTAGGGGCGAATGCCTCCGTCGTGAGGCAGGGATCGGCTCGCGCCTGTGTGGAGGGAACCCCATGGCCGTAGCCGCGCTGAATCCCACCCGTGCACTGCGGGAGCCGCGCCGGCTGGACGTGCGGGCCGTCGTCGGCCTGCTGCTGATGCTGGTCACCGTCGTCGGCGCGGTGGCTTTCTGGAGCGCCGCCTCCGACACCCGCGACGTGCTGCTGGCCACCCGCGATCTGCCGGCCGGCGCGAGTCTCGGTCCCGGCGACGTGACGGTCGGGCACGTGCGGGTCGACGACGCCACCTACGGCGCGGCCATCGCCGCCGACCAGCTGCAGTCCATCGTCGGCAAGCCGCTGAGCGAGCCGGTCCACGCCCACCAGCTGCTGGTCCGCCAGCAGCTCTCGAGCCGGCCCGCCCTGCAGCCGGGCCAGCTGGCGCTGACGGTGCCGGTCAGTCCCGCCACGGCGGCCGGCGGTCGCATACGTACCGGCGACCACGTCCAGGTGCTGGTCACCACCAGCAAAGGCAAGCCCGAATCCAAGACGTCGGTCGTGCTGCCCAGCGTGGAGGTGTACGACATCGGATTCGACCAGCGCTCAACCATCGTGAACACCTCGAGCGGCTCGGATAGCTCGAACAGCCAGGGGTCGCTCAGCACCATCACCCTGATCGTGACGCCCGAGCAGGCATTGCAGCTGAGCCAGGCCCGCTGGAACGGCGACCTCGACGCGGCCCTGCTGCCGCCCGAGGACCACTAGCCGATGGCTATGGTCGGCGGGGCGCCCGCCGCCGGCTCGGCCGGATCTGGTCGGGCCGCACGCATCCTCGTCGGACTCGGGACTGACGACCTGGAGCAGCGGCTGCTGCCCGGACTGACCGACGCCGGCTACATCATCGCCGACCGCTGCCTGTCCGCCGACCAGCTGCTTGCTGCTCTGTCGCCCGAGAGCGCGGACGCGGTTTTGCTGGCGGCCGACCTGCACCGCCTGACGCGGGCCGCGCTGGACGACGTGCTGGCCCGCCGCATCCCGGCGGTGGTGCTGTGGAACGGACAACTGGATGCAAGGGGTGGGCGCACCGTTTGTCTGCCTCTGGACGCCACGGCCGCCGACCTGCAGGCGGCACTGGACGAGCTGCTCGGCGGACACGCGCCGGCGGTCGTTGCGCCGTCCGTGACGCCGGAGCCACCGCCGACCGTCGAGCCGCAGCCGGACGAGCCGGAGGTGGAGCATGCGGTGGTGGCTGTGACCAGCGGGTACGGCAGCCCGGGCCGGACGACGCTGGCCATCAACCTGGCGGCAGCGCTGGGCGCTGTGGCGCCAACTGCCCTGGTCGACGCCGATCTGGTGGGACCGAGCGTGGCCGCCTACCTCGACCTGGATCCGACCCGCAACCTGTACATGCTGGCCCACGCCGGCCCGGAAACGGTGCGCGACTGGGACCGTGCCCTCGACCAGGAGCTGCAGTCGCTGGACCCGCGCAGCCGCCAGGCCGTGGCGCTGTGCGGCGTGCCCAAGCCCGAGATGCGCAGCGGCATCTCCACCCGGTTCATGGAGCGCCTGCTGGCGGAGCTGCGGCAGCGCTACCGCTACGTGGTGGTCGACACCGGCCCTGTCCTGGCCGGGACAGATCGCGGCCTGCATCGCCAGACGCTGGTGTCGGCCGGTCGCGTGTTGCTGCTGGCCACCTCCGACCTGGTAGGGCTGTGGCACGCCCGCCGGGCGCTGAACGCCTGCCGCCCCGAGGAGCTGGCCGCCGGCGAGCGGCTGGCGCTGGTCATCAACCGCTACGACCGGCGACGTCATCACGGGCGGGCCGAGATCGAGTGGGGTCTGGACGCCCCTCTGGCCGGCGTCGTGCCCTACGACCACCTGCACGCCGAGCGGGCCATCGCCGCCCAGCGGCCGATGGTCGTGTTGCCCAAAGGTCCGGCTGCGAAAGCGTTGCTCGAGCTGGCCGACCGGCTGCACGGCGGCGGCCTGGCCCTGCCGCCCGATCCGCTGAAGCGCCCGCCACGCTGGCGGACGCTCCGCGTCGGGTCCCTGGTCCGGCGACCGCAGCTGCCGTGGCCGCGCCGCAACGGCCACCTGAAACCGGCCCGGGAGGAGTCGCATGGCGGCGCCGGCCACTAGCCCGCGCCTGCCCGGCCCGACCGATCGGGCGGCCGAGCGGGAGCTGCGCGAAGAGGTGCGGGCAGAGCTGGACAAGCTGCTCGGCCAGCGCCACCTGCTGGCGCCCGGACCCGAGGACGAGCGGCACGTGCGGACGCTCATCCACGAGCGCGTGGAAGCCTTTCAGCGGCGGGCGGTCGGCACCAACACCCCGCGCCTCATCGACCAGGACGGCGTCGAGCAGCGCATCTTCGACGGCCTGCTGCGGCTCGGCATCCTGCAGCCGCTCATGGATGACCCCGGGGTGGAGGAGATCATCTGCAACGGCCCGACCCGGGTATTCACCATCGAGGACGGCCGCAAGCGCCTGGCGCGCGACATCCGCTTCGAGGACGACGACGAGCTGCGCGGCCTGGTCAAGCGCCTCATTGGGCCGCTGGGCCGGCGGCTGGACGAGTCCTCGCCCATGGTCGACGCCCGCCTGCCGGACGGCTCGCGGCTCAACGCCGCCATCCCGCCGGCCACCACCCGCTGGACGGCGGTGACCATCCGCAAGTTCATCCTCCGGGCCGACCGGCTGGAGCAGCTGGTCGAGCTGGGCACGCTGCCGCGCGATGCGGCCGAGTTCCTGGACGTGGCCGTCCAGGCCGGCGTCAACATCCTGGTGTCGGGTCCGACCGGTAGCGGCAAGACCACCATGCTCAACTGCCTGGGCTCGTGCATCGCCTCGGCCGAAGAGCGGGTTGTCACGGTCGAGGAAGTGGCCGAGCTGCAGCTGGAGCGACACCTGCCCGACTGCGTGGCCCTCCAGGCGCGCAGCGGCAACATCGAGGGCGCCGGCGAGATCAAGATACGCGACCTGACCCGTAACGCCCTGCGCATGCGCCCGACGCGCATCGTGGTAGGCGAGGTGCGCGGCGCGGAGGCGCTGGACATGCTGCTGGCCATGAACACCGGCCACGAGGGCAGCCTGACCACCATCCACGGCAACTCGCCGCGCGACGCCCTGGACCGGCTGGGCACGCTGGCCATGATGGCCGAGGAGCGCCTGACCAACGACGCGCTGACCAAGATGGTCGGCCGCACCATTGAGCTGGTCGTCCAGCTGCGCTTCGAGCCGCTCAGCGGCCGCCGCCGGGTGACCAGCATCTTCGAGGTGACTGGCCTGGAAGGCGAGGTCATCGCCGGCAACGACCTGTGGGCCTTCGACGCGGGACAGGATGCGCTGGCCTGGACCGGCATCCCACCGCGCTGTCTGGGAAAGGTTCGCGCCCGGGGTATCGCCTATGTGCTGCCGAACCTTTCCCGCACGCGCGACGACCTTTCCCGCGACGTCGGGATCCTTTCCCGCGATTTCGTGAACCTTTCCCGCGACGGCGGGGCGTTCGATTCGGCCGGCGGCAACGGCGGGACAGGATCGGGAAAGGTTCGGCGGCCAGAGTAGAGCCATGAGACAGCCCAGGACGTCGCGGCCGTGACACCGCTGCTGCTGTCCATCTCGCTGGGCGTGGCGGTCTACCTGCTGTACGAGGGCCTGACCAATCCCCAACCGTGGAACCCCGCCGCCCGGACGCGGGCCACGGTGCGCCACTACCTCGACCGCGCCGGGCTGCGCGACGTGGGGCTCGGCCAGTTCCTGCTCTTCTCGGCTGCCTCCGGTTTGCTGACCGGCGCCGCCGCCCAGGTGCTGCTCGGCTGGGGCGTCATCTCGGGCCTGATTGCCGTCGGCGGGCTGCTCGCGCCGCTGGCCTACTACGGCCATCGGCGGGCCGAGCGCCAGGCGGCCATCCAGATGGCCATCCCCGACGCCATCGCCCAGCTGCGCGACGCCATCCGCACCGGCCTGTCCGTCCAGGAGGCGGTGCGCGGCCTGGCCGAGACCGGGCCCGAAGCGCTGCGCGCCGAGTTCGCCGGCCTGGTGCGCGAGACCCAGGCCTTCGGCTTCGAGGAGGCGCTGCTGCGCATGCAGGACCGCCTGGCCGACCCGGTGTTCGACGTGGTGGCCGCCACGCTGCGGCTGAACGAGAAGTACGGCGGCCGCAAGCTGAGCCAGGTGCTCGACCGGCTAGCCCATGCGACCCGAGCCGAGCACAGTACCCAGGAGGAGGTCCGGACCTACAACAAGCGCAACGTGCTGGCCGCCCGCGTGGTGGCCGCCGTGCCCATCGGACTGCTCGTCCTGCTGCGCCACGTCAACCCGGCCTTCCTGGCGGTGTACGACGGGCCGGGCCAGGTCATCCTGGTCGGCGCCTTCGCCAGCATCTGCGTCGGCTACGTGGGCGTGCTGCTCATCACCCGGCTGCCGGGCGAGACCCGCGTGCTGCGGGAGGACCTGCGGTCGGCGGGCTTGCAGCCGGGGAATTCGGCCGGAGTGGCAGGGCGGCTATCGTGAACCTGCTGTCGCTGGCCATCCGGCCCGAGGCGCTCGAGCCGCGCTTCCTGGTGCTGCCGCTGCTGTTCGGCTTCGGGCTGTACCTGGTCCTGACCGCGCAGCCGCTGGGCCGGCCCAAGCCCGACCTGCGGCAGCGCCTGGACCGCCTGGACGTCGATGCCCGCATTCGCATGGAGCTGACCCAGCCGGCCGTCCAGCCCATCTTCGCCTCGCGCGCCCTCGAGCTGATCATGCGGCCCTTCATGGAAGACGTGGGCCGGCTGCTGCGGGCCGTGCTGTCTCGCTTCGGGCTGGGCGGCGGCCAGGCGCTGGAGCGCCGGCTGCGGCTGCTGCGGCCGGGGGTCGAGCCGGTCCAGTTCTTCGGTGAGAAGGTGGTCTGCGGCTTCATCGGCTTCGGCTGCTTTCCGCTCATGAACGCCGTCGGCATCCATCCCTTCGGGCCGTGGCCGGTGTGGGCCTGGACGCTGGGCTTTGCCGCCGGCTTCCTGTGCCCCGACGCGCAGCTGGACCAGGCCGAGCGCGCGCGCCGCACCCGCTGCCTGATGGAGCTGCCGGCCCTGCTCGAGATGCTGACCATCGCGGCGTCCGCCGGTCTCGCTCTCGAGCAGGCCGTCTCGCAGGTATCGCAGCAGAGCAGCGGCACGGTCGCCCAGGAGCTGCGCCGGGCCAGCCGCGAGGCCGAGCTGGGCCAGCGCCCACTGGTCGAGGCGCTGAACGCCATGGCCGAGCGCAACCGCATCCCAGAGCTGACCAGTTTCGTCGGCCAGCTGTGCTCGGCGTATTCGCAGGGCCTGCCGCTTGTCGAGGCCCTGTCGGCCCAGGCCGACGCGCTGCGCGAGCGCAAGCGGCTGCGGGTGGTCGAGGCCGGCGGACGCGCCGGCGTGCTGGCGCTGCTGCCGGCGGCGCTGTTCATCTTCCCCGTGATTTTCATCGTCGAGCTCGTACCGGCCACCCTGGTGCTGATGCACATCGGCGGCCGGTGAGGGAGCTCGAAACATGGCAGGCAGTCTCGGGTGCCACAGGCAAGAAAGGAGGCAGGTATGTGGCTGGC
>JAJPGV010000045.1 GCA_021325635.1 Chloroflexota bacterium | reverse complement strand
CTTTCGTGATCGCCGCCGTCAACGTCGTCTTCCCATGATCGATGTGCCCGATCGTCCCCACGTTCGCGTGCGGCTTCGTCCGCTCGAATTTCTGCTTCGCCATCTCTCGCTACGCTCCTAGTCCTGAGTGCTGAGTGCTGAGCCGGAGTGCCCAGCCGTGCTCATCTGCTCGATTCCCAAAGCCATTTCCTATCCGGAGCCCACCTCGGGACTCGAACCCGAGACCTCGTCCTTACCAAGGACGCGCTCTGCCAGCTGAGCTAGGTGGGCCAGACACGAAAAACATCCCTACCTCGGCGGCAAATCGAGGCGGGATGTCCGAATAGCTTACCACGCCAGGATCGCTTTCCCAAGGAAAGGTGCCCATTCGTTTCGCGCGCGTACCTTAATACCGGCACATCGCGGGAAGGTCTCCCCCAACCGCCGTGAGTTAAGGGGATGTTTCGGCCAAGTTCAGCTTAACCAAGCCGTCCAGGCACGGACCAGCAAGCCAGTGCAGTTATACTCATCATCCGGATGGCCCCTGGCGTCCAGTACGCTGGCTGCCGTCCAGCTATGAGTCTGAAATTCTCGAACAAACCTGGCGGATAGGTAAGACATGATGAAATGCTCGCGGCAACCATCACTCGCACCTTCCTGACGAGTGTGTCAGCGGTCACCCTTGCTGGGACCGCTCTTTCAGCTCTCACGGCGGCAGCCGCGAGGGCCACGGCCGAGGCCAGTTCATATAGGGTTCCCGCCGGTGGGCTATTGCAAGCCCGGTTTCACCTTCACCTTGGTGGGCAGTCGCGTTGACTCACCCCAACCGCTATCACCTGATCGTCGACATCCAACCTTGCGGGCGCCGTGACATCACGGCCGAGTTCCTGGACGCCTCGCTTCGCGAGCTGTCCGCTCTGATCCACATGAAGGTACTGTCCGGCCCGCACGTCGTTGACGGGGTGGAGGCCAATCCTGGCTTCACCGGCTTCGTCATCATCGACTTCTCTCATATCTCGATCCACACCTTCAGCGATCACGATCTGGTGATGGTCGACATCTTTTCCTGCAAGGAGTTCGCACCGGAAACTGTGGTCGCGTATCTGTCCGACCTCTTTCAAGTGAATCGCGATGCCACCAGCAGCAAAGTAGTGGCCTGGGGATAGGCATGGAGAAACAGGCCTATCTGACCCGCAAGCTGAGGCCGCTCAACGTCCGCCAGCGCAGCGTTAGCCAGCTGCTGTCGGACATGACCTTGACTGGCTTTCAGGGCAAGTCGCTCGGCCAGGCAGTCGAGGTCATCAAGCGCATGATCCAGGACCCCGCTAACACCATCATCCTGGGCTGCAGCGGCTCCATGAGCACCACCGGACAATCGAAGCTCATCAAGTGGCTTATCGACAACCGTTATGTCGACGTCGTGGTCTCAACCGGCGCAAACATCTCCGAAGATCTGCTCGAGCCGTTGGGCTTTGCCTATTACCAGGGCTCTCACGTCGTGGACGACGCCGATTTGCTGAAGAACCAGATCGATCGCTTCTACGACGTCTATGCCGACGAGCTCGAGTACCGCCAACTGGAAGGGTTCCTCGAGCAATTCATGGAAGGGCTCGATAACGACCGCGCCTATTCATCGGCTGAGTTCCTCAACCTGTTGGGCAAGCACCAAGACCACAAGGGCGTGGACGGCATCAGCGCCTCGGCCTACCGCGCCGGCGTGCCGGTCTTTTCCCCCGCCCTTGCCGACAGCGGCTATGGGGTGGCGGCCTACACGCTGCACAAGCGCACCGGCAAGCACGTCGTCCTGGATCAGTTCAAGGACCTGATTCAGCTGGGCGACATCGCCGAGCGATCGCAGTCCACCTCGGTCATCTACCTCGGTGGGGGCGTTCCAAAGGACACCATTCAGCTGACCACCGTGATGAAGAGCCTGGCCCAGGGCGGCGACACCAGCTTTCCCCACGCCTACGCCGTGCAGATCACGACCGACTCGCCGCAATGGGGCGGACTGTCGGGCTGCACCCTGGAAGAGGCGATCAGCTGGGGCAAGATCGCCGACGCGGGCATGCACGTGACCTGCTATTGCGACGCCACCATAGCCCTGCCGCTCATCTGCCAGGCGCTCTCCGAGCAGCTTTCCGGCCCGCGCCACGGCGTGAGCTTCGACTGGCTCCTCGCCCCCGCCTAAACGCCACCCCTGTCCAAGCTCCGCAACCGCTCCCGGCGCTCTCCCTCGTAGCGCAGGGGCTTGTCCCCCGCCGGTTATCCGAAGCCGATCTCGACGGGCGACGAGCAGGCCGCAACGCCCGCGCTACATGCGCACCGGGGCACATCCACAACATGTGCGGACCGGGCCTACGGCCGGCGCCCGCTCGGCTAGCCTCGCGGACTGGCCAGCGCCGCGTGGCACAGCTCGGCCAGGAACTTGGCCGCCGCCACGGCGGTGATCTGGCCCGCGTCCAGCACCGGACAGAGCTCCACCACGTCGAAGCCCCGGAGGCGCTTGCCCCGCAGCGCGCGCAAGAAGCCAATCAGCTGGCGGCTCGACAGCCCACCAACCTCGGGGTTCGCCACCCCCGGACCGAACGCGGGGTCGAGCACGTCCAGGTCGATCGAGACGTACACCTCATCCAGTCCGGCCAGCAGCCCGCTGAAGTCGGCGACCGGATCGGCAGAGGCGAACACGTCGTCGGTGGTGAGCAGCGAGAAGCCCTGCTCCCGGGCAAACTGCCACTCTTCCCGCACCGCCGCCCGCGCGCCCACGTGCACCACCTTCGAGCGCGGCCGCGCTCCGGCCAGGTAGCGCAGCCAGGTGGCATGCATCAGCCGCAGGCCGTCGTACTCCGTCCGCAGATCGAGGTGCGCGTCGAACACGATCAACGCCGTGTCTTGCGGCATGGCCTTGACCGACCCGTACGTGATCGAATGCTCCCCTCCCAAGGCCGCCGGAATCGAGCCCTCGTTCATGATGCCCCTGGTCGCCGCTTCCAGCCTGTCCAGCATGTCGCTTAGGTTGGAGGTTCGGGCCAGGTCACCGCGATCGCCAATGGCAACCTGCTCGAGATCGAGGTCCAGATCCTCCGCGTAGATTTCGATGTTCTCGAACGCCTGGCGGATGGCCGGTGGGGCAAAACGGGAGCCGGGCCGGTAGGTGGACGTGGCATCGAAGGGAACGCCGATGAGCGTTATCGGACAAACGGCGGCTTGGAGATCGGTCAATGGGCCTCAATTACTCCATCACAGGTCAGTGGCTGGCGCGATCCGAGCAGGCGCCAGGACGCCGTCAGGTATGCTTTTGGGGAACATGGGCGGCTGCGGGTCGAGCGGTGACAGCGTCGCCGAAATGATACGACGCGCCCAGCCCGAGCTCCCCTCCGAGGCCCGCTGGTGGAGGGAGGAGCGCCACCCCACGGTCGCTCCCAGCTTCCTGCTGAAGACGCTGTTCGAGCGGCAGTCAGCCTACCAACGGGTGGTCATTGCCCAGCACGACGTGGTTGGCCGGCTGCTTATCCTCGACGGGATCCTGCAGGTCACCGAAGCGGACAGCACGGTCTCCGAGGAGATGATGGCCCACGTGCCCCTCATTGGCGCCGAGCATCCCGCCCGGCGAGTGCTGGTCATCGGAGGCGGAGATGGCTGCGTGGCGCGCGAGGTGCTCAAACATCCTTCCGTGCAGCGCGTCACCATGGTCGAGCTGGACGAGGTGGTCGTCGAAGCCTGCCGTGCTTGGATGCCGAACATCACCTGCGACTACGACGATCCCCGCATGGAGCTGGTGATTGACGACGCTGCGCAGTACGTCAAGCAGGCCCCCAGCGGCTGTTTCGACGCGGTGCTGTGCGACTCGCCCCACTCCATCGGGCCGGCCGAGGTGCTGTTCAGTCACGAGTTCTACGCGGATGTCCAACGCCTGCTCACGCCGCATGGCGCCGCGGTGTTCCAGTCCGGCGTTCCATTCTTCCAAGCCGACCGCACGGCGACTGTGGTAGCCCAGCTCCGCACGCTGTTCCCCCAGGTGACCGTGTACCAGGCCGCCGTGCCCACGTTCTACGGCGGCAGCACGGCGCTGGTGCTGGCCTCCAACTCGCTGCGCGGCTTCGACCGGCCGCGCGAGCCGTTCGTGTGCAGCTTCTACAACCCGGACGTGCACGCCGCGGCCTTCGCCCTGCCCACCTGGTGGCGCCGGGACATCCTTGGCCACATCGCCTGAGTTCCGGCCGGCCCGACTCGCCTAGCCGTCGAGGAAGCGGCGCGTCCCTTCCCGCAGCTCTTCCCCACCCAGGAAGGCGCCGCGAATGCTGCGCGCAAAATCGACCGCGGCATCGTACTCCAGCTCCGCCATGCGGTGAAAGGCGTGCTTTCCCAGCCGGAGCGATTGCGGCGGCTTGCCGGCCAGGTCCCCTGCCAGCGACAGCGCCGCCGGACGGAGCTCGGCCGCGGGCACGATTCGATTGACCAGGCCCATGCGCAGCGCCTCTTCCGGCCCAATCGTCCGGCCGGTGAGACACAGGTCCATCGCATTGCGCCGCCCGACGGCGCGAAGCAGCGCCGGGAAGATGAACAGCGGGAAGAGGCCAATGTTGATCTCGGGCGTGCCAAAGGTGGAGCCCTCCGCGGCGATGGCCATGTCGCACAGCGCCACCAGGCCGCAGCCACCGGCAAGCGCCGGGCCGCGCACCGCCGCCACGACCGGCTTGCCCATGGCAGGCACCAGCTTGACCAGCTCCCCCCACGGAGCCCCGCTGTTCCAGTGCTCGACCGCGCCGGCGTCCAGGCTGGTCGAAAATTCCTGCAGGTCCGCCCCGGAGCAGAACGCCTCGCCGGCGCCTGTGAGGAGAATGGCGCCCACGCTGTCGTCCTCGTCGCAGGATCGCAGCGTGGCAGTCAGCTCGCCTACGACCGCCGTGCTCAAGGGGTTGCGCTTGCGCGGATTGTTGAGGGTGACCGTGGCCACTCGATCGGCGACGTCGAGGAGGACGAGGCTCATACGGGAACTGTTATATCGCCGTTGCCCGGTCGATGGAAGGTGGCGTGCAAAACGTTAACCGGGGATGCCGGGCCCCAGCCTGGAGACGGGCGGCTGTTAGAATCCCGGCAGTCGCATGATCGTCCTCCAGGGAGTGTCGAAGGTCTACCCAGGAGGAATCAAGGCCCTCGACGACGTCTCGATCGAGATTCCGGAGCGCGAGTTCGCCTTCCTGGTTGGCCCCTCCGGGGCCGGCAAATCGACCTTCATCAAGCTCCTCATCCGCGACGAGATCGCCAGCAGCGGCCGCGTGTTCGTCAACAACCAGGACGTCGGCCGGCTGAAGCACAAGCACATCCCCCTCTTCCGCCGGAAGATCGGCGTGGTCTTCCAGGACTTCAAGCTGCTGCCCTACAAGACGGTCCGCGAGAACGTCGCCTTCCCCCTGCAGGTCCACGGCATCCTGGACTGGAAGGTGCTCCAGCCGCGGGTCGATTCCGTGCTCGAGCTGGTCGGCCTGCCGGACTGCCTCGACCGCTTTCCCGACCAGCTGTCCGGCGGCGAGCAGCAGCGCGTGGCCATTGCCCGCGCCCTGGTGCACGGCCCGCTGATCCTCATCGCCGACGAGCCCACCGGCAACCTCGACCCCAACACGGCCTGGGAAGTCGTCCAGCTGCTGATCAAGATCAACGCCTACGGCACGACGATGCTCATGGCCACACACAACCGCGAGGTGGTGGACATGCTGCGCCGCCGGGTGATTCACATCGACCATGGCCGCCTGGTCCGCGACGAGAAGGAGGGCGCCTACCATGCCGCGTAGGGGACGGGGCACGGGGGACGGGGGCCAGCGACCAGGGGACGGGGGCCAGCGACCAGAGGACGGGGGCCATAGGCCAGGGGTCGGGGGTCAGAGGTCAAGGCCCCTGGGGCAGGACCCGGGAGGCAGGAGCTAGCCCACCACAATGCGGCCCCGCATGCTGCTGTTTGCGCTGCAGAGCGCGCTGGCGCACTGCCGGCGCAACAAGCTCATGAGCACCTTCTCCGTCACCACGACTACGGTCATGCTGCTCATGCTCGGCTGTTTCATCGTGGTCATCACCAGCCTCAACGTCACGCTGCGGGCGCTCGAAAGCAAGATCGACGTCGTGGCCTACGTCAAGGACCAGGCCGACCCGGCCCAGGTGCAGAACCTGCGCGACAGCCTGAGCCAGAACGCCGACGTGGAGTCGGTGCGCTACGTCGACAAGGACACCGCCCTGGCGCGGATGCGACAGACCCTGGGCGACAAAGCCCAGCTGCTGTCGCAGATCAAGGGCAACCCGCTGCCCGCCAGCCTGGAGATACAGCTCCGCTTCGCCAGCTCGGCCCCCGCGCTGGCCGATCAGCTCCGGCAGGAAGCTGCCATCGAGGAGGTGGACTACAAGCAGGACGTGGTCGGGCGCCTGCTGGCCATCACCAGCTTCCTGCGGCTCACCGGGCTGATCATCGTCGCCGGCCTGGGGGCCATCACCCTGTTCATCATCATCAACACCACGCGCATCGCCCTGTTCTCGCGACGGCAGGAGATCGAGATCATGAAGCTGGTGGGCGCGACCGACTGGTTCGTGCGCTGGCCGTTCATCTTCGAAGGCACCTTCCTGGGCCTGTTAGGCGCCGTCGCCACGGTCATCCTCATCGCCGCCGGCTACCAGCCGATGTTGACCCACCTTTCCGGCCTGCTCACCTTCCTGCCGCTGGCCTTCGATCCGCAGTTCCTGCCCAAGCTGCTGCTGTCCCTGCTCGCCGGAGGCGCCCTCATCGGCGGCGCCGGCAGCTACATCTCCGTCCGCCGCTTCCTGGACACATGAGGTCGCTGCGCTCCCAGTGAAGAGTGAAGAGTTAAGAGTGCAGAGTGGGGGTGAGTGGCTTGTGCCGCGACCTGTAACCCCGACACGACTGATGCAAAAAAGGAAAGGTCCCGAATAGCGAAATGAACATGGCCTTTTTGAACTCTTCATCTTCCCCCCCGCCCGCTGCCCTCTGCACTGTGCCCCGGGCCGCGACGCGGCCCCTCACTCTGCACTCTTCACTGGGAGCGCAGCGACCCCACTCTTCACTCTGCACTCTGCACTCTGCACTCTTCACTGGGAGCGCAGCGACCTCACCCTTCACTCTTCACTCTTCACTCTTCACTGGGAGCGCAGCGACCTCGTGAACGAGCTGCAGAAGTATTTCATCTGGGAGTTCGTCGAGGACTACAAGGACGGCTTCATGTCCCGTCGGGACATGCTGAAGAGGGTCGTCTATCTCACCGGGGGCGTGGCTTCGGCGGCATCGGTGCTGTCGCTGCTGGGCTGCGGCGGAAGCGCCGCTCCTGCCAGCTCGGCGGCTCCTGCCGCCGCCAGCTCTGGCGCTCCTGCTCCTGCCGGCAGCGCCTCCGCGCCCGGGACCTCGGCGGCCAGTGCGCCGGCCAAGCCGTCGGCGGCGGCCTCGTCTGGCGCATCGGCCTCGGCCAAGCCGGCTGGCAGCGGCAGCGCGGCAGCTTCGGCTAAACCGGCGGCCGGCGCCTCGGCTTCGGCGGGTTCACGGAGCCCGGTGTCGGTGGCGGCCAACGATCCGGCCATCGACGCTCGAGATATCAGCTTCCCGGGCGACGGCGTCACGCTGCTGGGCTACGAGGCCCGGCCGAAGGGCGCAGCGGGCCCGCTGCCGCTGGTCCTGGTAGTCACCATGAACGTGGGGCTGGAGGACCACATCCGCGACGTCACCCGGCGCTATGCCAAGGAGGGCTACCTGGCGATGTCGCTCGACACGCTCAGCCGCCAGGGCGGGACGGCCAAGGTGGACCGCGCCGCGATTGGCGCGGCCATGTCCCAAACCGGGACCGAGAAATACGTGGGCGACTTCAAGTCGGCCATCGACTACTACTCCAAGCAGGCCATCGCGGACGTCAAGCGCATCGGCATGACCGGCTTCTGCATCGGCGGGACGATCACCTGGCGCGCGGCGGAGCTCATCCCTCAGCTCAAGGCGGCGGCGCCGTTCTACGGCTCGGTTCCGCCGCTCGATGCCGCCAAGGACATCAAGGCCGCCATGCTCGGCGTCTACTCCGCGGACCCCCAGGACAACGCCAACAAGGACCGCGACCAGCTCGACGCGGCGCTCAAGGCGGCCAACGTGGTGCACCAGTTCAACGTGTATCCCGGCACGCAGCATGCCTTCCACGACGACACCGGTGCTCGCTACAACCAGGAGCAGGCGCTCGCCGCCTACAGGGATACGCTCGCCTGGTTCGCCAAATACGTCAAAGGCTAAAGTCGCGGCGGCCTGGGGCCGATAATGCTGCCGTATGGACGTAACAGCGGTTGCGAGCGCCGTGACGGACATGAAAGCCGCGCAGCTGCAGAATCAGGTGGCTGTTTCGGTGGAGCGCAAGACGCTGGACGCCGAGCAGAGCGCAGCGCTCCAGCTGATCCAGGCCATGGGGGTTCCCGGCCTGGGCCAGAACGTCGACCTCCAAGCATGAGGTCGCTGCGCTCCCAGTGAAGAGTGAAGAGTTAAGAGTGCAGGGCCGCACGGCGGCCCGGTGAAGAGCGAGTCGCTTTCGATGGAGTCCCCGTCCCTAACTCTTCACTCTTCACTCTTCACTGGGAGCGCAGCGACCCCACTCTTCACTCTTCACTGGGAGCGCAGCGACCCCACTCTTCACTCTTCACTGGGAGCGAAGCGACCTCACGCTTCACTCTTCACTCTTCACTCTTCACTCTTCACTCTTCACTCTTCACTCTTCACTGGGAGCGCAGCGACCTAGCCTTTTGCTCGTGGCGCACTTCCTGGTCGGTGACGCGATAGCCGGATAGGAAGGCCGCGCGGAAGGCGGCGAACGACCCCTCCAGAATGGCCGAGCGCACCTGCTCCATCAGGCGGATCAGGAAGCGCAGGTTGTGGATCGTCGTCAGGCGTAAGCCCAGCGTCTCCTCCACCCGGTTGAGATGGTGCAGGTAGGCCAGCGAGAAGTGGCGGCAGGTGTAACAGTCGCAATCGGCCTCAATCGGGCCATCGTCCTCGCGGCAAGCCGCGTTCTTGAGGTTCAGGCGCCCACGCCGGGTGAACAGCGCGCCATTGCGGGCGATGCGCGTAGGCAGCACGCAGTCGAACATGTCCACGCCCCGAGCCACCCCCTCTATCAGGTCCTCCGGCGAGCCCACGCCCATGAGGTAGCGCGGCTTCTCGGCCGGCAGGCCCTCCACCGAATCGACCAGCAGATCGAGCGTGCGCGCCTTCTCTTCGCCCACGCTCAGGCCGCCGATGCCATACCCCGGAAAATCGAGGTCGGCCAGCGTCCGGGCGCTGTCGCGCCGCATGTCCGGGAACAGCCCGCCCTGGCAGATGCCGAACAGCGCCTGGTCCGGTCGGGAGTGCGCCTCCCGGCAGCGCCGGGCCCAGCGGTGCGTGCGCTCGGTGGCCGCGCGCGCGTACTCGCGATCCACCTCATGGGCCGGACATTCGTCGAAGCACATGGCGATGTCCGCGCCCAGCGCCTGCTCCACCTCCACGACCCGCTCCGGCGAGAGCACCACCTCCGCGCCGTCGATGTGCGATCGGAAGGACACCTCGTCCTCGCCCACGCGCCGGAACTTGGCCAGGCTGAACACCTGGAAGCCGCCGCTGTCGGTCAGGATGGCCCCGGGCCAGCTCATGAAACGGTGCAGCCCGCCGCGCCGCGCGATGAGCTCCGGCCCCGGCCGCAGCAGCAGGTGGTAGGTGTTGCCCAGGATGATCCCAGCGCCCACCGCCCGCAGCTCGTCCGGCGACATCGTGCGCACCACCCCGTACGTGCCCACCGGCATGAACACCGGCATCGGGATATCCCCATGCGGCGTATGCAGTACCCCCGCCCGAGCGGCCCCCTCCGTCCGCTCGATCGTTATCCGCAGTGTGGTCACTGCGCTCCCAGTGAAGAGTGACGAGTAAAGAGTGAAGGGCCGCACGGCGGCCCGATGAAGAGTCCCTGAAGCTGACGCCACCCTGTGCCGAGCGACCGCCGAAGATCGATAGACCGCGAGAACGCCAACAGACCACTCTTCACCGGGCCGCTTAGCGACCTTATTTCGCGGAGAGCTTGGCCAGGGTGGGGTTGGAGGTTTGCACCGGGCCGGTGAGGTACTCGTTGAAGGCGTACCCGCTGAAACCGTCGCCGGCAATCTGCGACCAGCCCTGACCACCGCTGCCCGTCACCCGCACCAGCTCGCCGTCATGGACCACGCCAATCTTCACCTGGTTCACGTTAGCGCCCCGGCGGATGTTGAGCCCGTTAGGGCCGGCGTTGGCCACCCGATAGATACCGGCCGCCAGCACGGCCGCGGGCGAGCCCGAGGCCGAGACCGAAGCGCCGGCGACCGAGCTCAGCGGCCGGGCGCTGGCGCCGGCCGAGGCGTTGGCGGCGGCCGCCTTGGTCACCGACACGCTGCTGGCAAGGACCCGCGGCAGACGCAGCACCTCGCCGCTGTCACTGCGGCCCACGAACTCACTTTCCAGCGTGCCGGCCACGTTCACTTCGTCGTTCTGCTTCACCACCGGGAAACCATCCTTGGGGAAGACAACCACGGTATTTCCCTGAGCGTGCAGCGGATCGGTCCACATCTGGACCGCCTGGCGCGTTGCGTCCTGCTCCACGTTGAACACCTGGCCCGAGAGGGACACCGCGGCGCCGATGTATCTGGCCGGGTCGGCGGTGACCACTCCCCAGTTCTGGTTGGTGAACGGCCCTGCTGCCGCCGGCGCCGCGGCCGATCCGGCCGAAGCGTTGGGGGCGCCGCCATCGGCCGCGGTGACCACCGGGATAGGTCCGGGGGCAAGCGTCGGAACGGCATTGGCGCCCGGCTTGCCGCCGCACGCCGCGGCTGCGACGAGCACGGCGGCAGCGGCACATCCCAACGCGGCGGAAGCACGCCTCGGCATCGGTAAGCAAGTGTACGAGATCATGACGTCAGGCAGCCTGCGATAAGGTGAAACGAGCCGACGAGTGGGATATGACGTTCCGCCACCTGCCGGCGCGCCGTCAATCCCGGGAGAAATTGCCTCAACGCCACAACACCCGTCTGCATAGGAGTACCTGGTGACGTCCGGCAGGCAGTCTGGCGGCTTCTGCTACGCTAGCCCCGGTTAGAGAAGCCAGATTGCCCCAACCTTCTCACGTGCTCGAGCTCGACGAGCCTGCTGCACTGCCCGCTGAAGCGCCGCGGCGGCGAATCGCCGCGTGGACCGAGGCGCCCACCTGCGCGGTCAGCGTGGTGTTCCCCTGCCGCGACGAAGAGAGCAGCGTAGGCATGTGCGTGCTCGATGCGCGCGTGCGGCTGGAAAAGGCCGGGATCGACGGCGAGGTGGTCGTCTGCGACAACGCCTCGCGGGACGCCTCGCCCCAGGTTGCTGCCGCCGCGGGAGCGCGTGTCGTAACCGAGCAGCGCGCCGGCTACGGCCGGGCGCTGGCGGCCGGCATAGCGGCTGCCCGAGGCAAGCACATCGTGATGGCCGACGCGGATGGCAGCTACGACCTCGGCGCCGTGCAGGCCATGGTCGCCGCGCTCGACGGCGGCGCGGACCTGGTCATGGGCAACCGGTTCACGGGACGCATAGCCCCGGGGGCCATGCCGTGGATCCACCGTTACGTCGGCAAGCCCCTGTTCACGATGCTCTTACGCCTGCTGTTCGGCGCCAGCGTGGGGGACGTGCACTGCGGCATGCGCGCCTTCACGCGCGACGCCTACCAGCGGCTGGCGCTGCAGACGAACGGCATGGAGTTTGCCAGCGAGATGGTGGCGCGGGCCGAGCGGATCGGGCTCAGGGTGGCGGAGGTACCGGTGGACTATCATCCGCGGGCGGGGAGCTCAAAGCTGCGCACCTACCGCGACGGGTGGCGCCACCTGCGCTTCCTGCTCATGTACAGCCCCACCTGGCTGTACATGATCCCCAGCCTGGTGCTGGCCAGTGTGGGGCTGCTGCTGCTGATCGCGCTGTCGCTGTCGCCGTTCTATCTCTTCAGCCGGCAGTGGGACATGCACCTCTCGGCGGTCTCGAGCCTGTTGACGGTGCTCGGCATCCAGGTAGCCTGGCTGGGGGTCTCGGCCCGCACGCTGGCGGTCATCCACGGCTTCGATCCCGAGGACCGCTTCATCACCTCGTTCTACCGCCGCTTCACGCTGGAAGGAGGGCTCACGCTGGCCACCCTGCTGTTCCTGGCGGGCCTCGGTTTGGGCGCCTGGGTAGGCTGGGGCTGGATGCAGCACAACTTCGGCCCCCTGGACGAGATCCGCCCGCTGCTGCTGGCCATCACGCTGATCATGGTCGGCGCCCAAAGCGCCTTCAACGCCTTCTTCCTGAGCCTGCTGAGCGTAGAGACGCGAGCAGTAGAGCCGAGGTAGGGGCGCAGAATCTCCACTGAGTAGCTATCTCAGAGGCATCGAAGACTGGCGCTGAGGAACCCATTGTTGAGAACCTCGGCGCATGATCTTTCCCTAGATAGAGGGCGTTACTCAGGCTAGCTTGCCTTTTTGTCCTAAAATATTTGCCGTCAGCTTGCACATTCCCTACGATGCAACGCGGGGAGAAATGAACGTTCTCTGGGTGAATACCCCACATGCTCGATGGGATCATGCCTAGGGTCAAGCTCGTCTTTCCTTTTGCGCTTTGCCTCGGGCTGCTCTTACAGCCATTGGCTGTCTCCTTCGCGACAGCGGCAACCCCCTTGGCAACCACGACTTCAGTTCCTGAGATCAGCGCCTCTGCTGCCTTCACAGCCACAGCCACAGCCACAGCCACAGCCACAGCCACTGCCACACCCACAGCCACAGCCACAGCCACAGCCACAGCCACACCCACACCCACAGCCACAGCCACTGCAACTGTCGCACG
>JAJPGV010000040.1 GCA_021325635.1 Chloroflexota bacterium | reverse complement strand
TTCGGTCCCACCAAGGACTGGGAGTGCTACTGCGGCAAGTACAAGCGCGTCCGCTACAAGGGCATCGTGTGCGACAAGTGCGGCGTCGAGGTGGCCCGCTCCAAGGTGCGCCGGGAGCGCATGGGCCACATCGAGCTGGCATCACCGGTCAGCCACATCTGGTACTTCAAGGGCACGCCCAGCCGCATCGGCCTGCTGCTCGACATCTCGCCGCGGAACCTGGAGCGCATCCTGTACTTCGCGCAATTCATCGTCACCCACGTCGACGAGTCGGGCCGCGCCAAGGCGGTCGGTAACCTCGACGCTCGCTATCAGCAGCGAGTGGCCGAGCTGGAAGAGCAGCGCCAGGCCAAGATCGACGAGGTGAGCGGCCCGGCGAGTGAGGCCCGCGGCCGCCTCGAGGCGCTCAAGAACGACGAGCTGGCCGCGGTGCGTGAGGCCGCGAGCGAGGACAGCATCAATGCCCTGGTGGAAGAGGGCGCGGCGCTGCGCGATCAGCTGAACGAGGTCGTTGGCTCGGCGGCCGGCCAGGGCTATCAGCTGGCCGGCAAGACCGTAGTCAAGAAGGGCGAGATGGTGACGCCGGCGACGCTGGACGCCATCCGCGAGCAGGCGCAGGCTGAGATCAGCCAGCGTGAGGAGGCGCTGCGAGCGGCCGAAGAGGCTTTCGACGCGGCGCACGCGCACGATCTGGACGAGTTCCTGCCGGAGATCGACGCCGCCAGCGCGGCAGCCGACGAGCAGTACCAGAAGGACATCGTCGAGCTGGACAAGGAGTTTGCCGAGCGGCGCCAGGAGATCGATTCCATCCGCAAGCTGCAGCTGCTGCCCGAGAACCGCTACCGCGAGCTCCAGGAGTCGGCCGGCCACTTCTTCCGCGCCGGCATGGGCGCCGAAGCGGTTCGGGACATCCTGGCCAGCCTCAACCTGGACCAGCTGGCGCAGGAGCTGCGCAACGAGATCCGCTCGTCCTCGGGACAGCGGCGCAAGAAGGGCACCAAGCGCCTGCGAGTGGTCGAGTCATTCCGCAAGTCGGGCGCGTCGCCGGAGTGGATGATTCTCACGGTGCTGCCGGTCATTCCGCCTGACCTTCGGCCGATGGTCCAGCTGGATGGTGGCCGTTTTGCGACGTCCGACCTGAACGACCTCTATCGCCGTGTCATCAACCGCAACAACCGCCTCAAGCGGCTGCTGGAGCTCGGCGCCCCGGAGATCATCATCCGCAATGAGAAGCGCATGCTCCAGGAGGCAGTGGACGCGCTGATCGACAACGGCCGCCGCGGCCGCGCGGTTGCCGGCAGCGGCAACCACAAGCTCAAGAGCCTGAGCGACATGCTCAAGGGCAAGCAGGGTCGCTTCCGCCAAAACCTGCTGGGCAAGCGCGTAGATTACTCGGGCCGGTCGGTGATTGTGGTCGGTCCCGACCTGAAGCTGCACCAGTGCGGTCTGCCCAAGAAGATGGCCCTCGAGCTGTTCAAGCCGTTCGTCATGCGCAAGCTGGTGGAGCGGGGCTACGCGCACAACATCAAGAGCGCCAAGCGCATCGCCGAGCGCGTGCGGCCAGAGGTGTGGGACGTGCTCGAAGAGGTGATCCAGGATCACCCCGTCCTGCTCAACCGCGCACCCACGCTGCACCGCCTGGGTATCCAGGCATTCGAAGCGGTGCTGGTCGAAGGCTCGGCCATCCAGATCCATCCGCTGGTCTGCACGGCGTTCAACGCCGACTTCGACGGCGACCAAATGGCTGTCCACGTCCCGCTGTCGCGGGCTGCACAGGGCGAGGCCCGCGAGCTCATGCTCGCCTCGCGCAACATTCTGCTGCCGGCCGACGGCGGCCCGGTCGTGGCGCCGACCAAAGACATGGTGTTCGGCTGCTACTACGCAACCGCTATCGCGCCCGGGCTCAAGGGTGAGGGGCGGGTGTTCGCCGACTTCGCCGAAGCCACGCTGGCCTACGAGCTCGGCTCCGTGGACCTGCGCGCCGAGATCGAGCTGCGAGTGCTGGAGAAGGACGTTCCGCTGGGGCACTTCGAGGTCAACGGACGAAGCCCGCGCCTCAAGACCTCAGTGGGCCGAATCATGTTCAACGCGGCTCTGCCGCACAGCGTCCGCTTCCGGCCGGACGTCTCCTACCCGATCGACAAGGGCCAGCTCAAGCGCATCATCGGCTTCGTCTACAAGGAATACGGCGCCGACCTGACGGCCGAGGTAGCGGACCGCATCAAGAAGCTCGGCTTCGATCTGGCCACCAAGTCCGGCGCGACCATCGCCATCTCGGACATCCAGATCCCCGGTGCGAAGGGCCGGATCCTGGCCGACACCGACAAGCAGGTAGCCGAACTGGAAGGCCATTACAACCGCGGCCTTATCACCGATGAGGAGCGCTATCAGACCACGCTCGAGCACTGGAACAAGGCCACCGAGGACGTGACCGCGGAGGTCGTGTCATCGCTCAACGCCGAGAGCAGCCTGTTCATGATGGCCAAGTCCGGGGCGGCCAAGGGCGAGTTCAACCAGATTCGCCAGCTGGCCGGTATGCGCGGCCTCATGGCCGACCCCCAGGGCCGCATCATCGACCTGCCGATTCGCTCTAACTTCCGTGAGGGCTTGACGGTGCTCGAGTACTTCATCTCGACGCACGGCGCGCGCAAGGGTCTGGCGGACACAGCTCTGCGAACCGCCGAGTCCGGGTATCTGACCCGCCGCCTCATCGATGTGGCGCAGGACGTGATCGTCAACGAGGAGGACTGCGCCGGCGAGGAGGAGACGCCGCCCGGCGTGTGGGAGCACGACACCTATGCCCGGTCGGAAGGCTTCATCAACCGCATCGGCGGGCGCTTGGCGGCGCAGAAGGTGGTCGATGAGGCGACCGGCGAAGTGCTGGTCGACGTCAACGAGGAGATCACCGACGACCTGGCCAAGGACATCGTCGAGCGCGCGATCAAGCACGTCAAGGTCCGATCGCCACTTTCCTGCCTGGCGACGCATGGCATCTGCGGGCGCTGCTACGGCCGGAACCTGGCCCGCGGAACGGTGGTCGAGATCGGGGAGGCCGTGGGTATCATCGCGGCGCAGTCGATCGGCGAGCCCGGTACGCAGCTCACGATGCGAACGTTCCATACCGGTGGTGTTGCCGGCGAGGACATCACCATGGGTCTGCCGCGGGTAGAGGAGCTGTTCGAAGCGCGGGTGCCGAAAGACACCTGCGTCGTGGCCGAGATCGACGGCAACGTCGAGATCATCAAGACCGAGACGGGCCGCAAGATCAAGATCGTCTCGACCGACGCTCTGCGCGATGAGTACACCTTCCCCAAGGGACAGAAGCCACAGGTGGAGGACGGCTCGGAGGTCGAGGTCGGTCAGGTGATCGCCGCGGTCCCCGGTTGGGACGGCGAACGAGCCAACACCGAGGCCTACACGGCTGCCCGAATGGCCGGCAAGATCAACCTGGAGAAGGGCAACAAGGCCGTCATCCATTTCGAGCAGACCGACGAGCGCGAGTACGCCATTCCGTCTGCGGCGCGGCTGCGTGTGGAGGACGGGCAGCACGTCAACGCCGGCGAGCAGCTGACCGAGGGCTCGGTCAATCCCCAGGACATCCTGCGCATCCAGGGCCGTGAAGCCGTGCAGCGGCACCTGGTGGACGAGGTGCAGAAGGTGTACCGCTCACAGGGCGTGAGCATCAACGACAAGCACATCGAGATCATCGTCCGCCAGATGCTCAAGAAGGTGCGGGTGGATTCGCCGGGCGACACCGAGCTCCTGCCGGGCGAGCTCGTGGACCGCTTCGCCTACGAGCAGCAGAATGCTGAGGTGCTGGCCGAAGGCGGGGAGCCGGCCACGGCGACCACGGTGCTGCTGGGCGTGACCAAGGCCTCGCTCAACACCGACAGCTTCCTGGCCGCGGCCTCGTTCCAGGAGACCACGCGAGTGCTCACCGAAGCGGCGATCTCCGGCAGCAAGGACCGGCTGGTTGGCCTGAAGGAGAACGTCATCATCGGCAAGCTCATCCCAGCGGGCACGGGCCTCAAGGCCAAGGCGGCGGCCGCTGCGGCCTTGGCTCAGCTGGCGCTGGAACAGCAGCAGGACGACATGCAGCTTGCCGAGGGAGATGAGGAGCTGCCGGAGGCCGGTGGCTTCCTCGACCTCGAAAGGCCGGATCTCAGCCAGATGACCGACTTTACGAAGCTTGACTCGTTTACGGTCTGATGCTACAGTTTCCCTTCGTGCGCTCCGAAAGGGCGCAGATTTTTCCGAGCTCAATGAGCGTAGGAGAGTCATTTGCCAACCATTAACCAGCTCGTCCGCAAGGGTCGGCTGAAGATAAAGAAAAAGGTGAAGGCGCCAGCGCTTCAGTGGTCGTTCAACGCCCTGAAGAAGCGGCCTCGCCGCTTCGGGGGTTCGCCCCAGAAACGCGGCGTTTGCACCCAGGTCAAGACCATGACGCCGAAGAAGCCGAACTCGGCCCTTCGGAAGATCGCCAGGGTCCGCCTGACGAACGGAATGGAGGTCACGGCCTACATCCCGGGCGAAGGACACAATCTTCAGGAACACTCGGTCGTGCTGATTAGGGGCGGGCGCGTCAAAGATCTGCCTGGGGTTCGGTACCACATTATTCGTGGCACGCTGGACACCGCGGGCGTGAAGGATCGCAAGCGCGGCCGGTCCAAGTACGGGAGCAAGAAGCCCAAGGCGGAAGCCTGACGGCAGGGTCCAGCGTACCGGGCCCGGGTTAGGGCCCTCTCCGCTGGACCTGTTTCTTTCTCGCGAACAGGGTTGTCAAGAACACTCCGAGCTTCGGCTCGGAGTGTTTCATCTGTCTGAAAGGAAAACGCAGGAATGAGGAACGGGAAGCAGATCGTCACGGACGCGCAGCTGCCCGTGTCCGACATTCAGCGCTAGGAGCGGAAGGACGTATGCCAAGGCGAGCGAAGGTCGAGCGGAGAGTCATCCAGCCGGATCCCAAGTTCCACTCGCGCACGGTTGGGCGGTTCATCAACAAGTTGATGATGCGCGGCAAGCGGTCTGTCGCGGAGCGCATCTTCTATGACACCATGGAGCTGATCGAGGGCCAGACCAAGCGCAGCCCGTTGGAGACCTTTGAGACCGCTCTGCGCAACGCCACGCCGCAGATCGAGGTCAAGCCTCGCCGGGTGGGCGGCGCGACCTACCAGGTGCCCGTCGAGATCAAGGGCGAGCGCAAGATGGCCCTGGCCATTCGCTGGCTCATCCGCTACTCGCGCGCTCGGCAGGGCCGGTCGATGGCCGAAAAGCTGTCCGGCGAGCTGCGCGACGCGGCAAATAACGTCGGCGCCACGATCAAGCGCCGCGATGAGACTCACAAGATGGCCGAGGCCAACAAGGCCTTCAGCCACTATCGCTGGTAAACGACCATGAGCGTCGAATGTCGAGCCGCGAGCGCCGGGCCCGTCATGGCGGGCCTCATGCCTGCTGCTCGCCGTTTGCCGCTCTTGACTAGCACAGAAAGGAAGAACGTCCGGACGCTCGAGCGCTTCTGCGCTCGGCGCTCGGACCTCGGCAGCTAAGCCCAATGGCACGCGAATATCCGCTCGAGAAAACCCGAAACATCGGCATCATCGCGCACATCGACGCCGGCAAGACGACCGTCACCGAGCGCATCCTGTTCTACACGGGCAAAACGCATCGCATCGGCGAGGTCCATGAGGGCGCGGCTGTCATGGACTACATGGAGCAGGAGCGTGAGCGCGGCATCACCATCACGGCTGCCGCTACTACCTGCTTCTGGGGCGATCACCGCATCAACATCATCGATACGCCGGGCCATGTCGACTTCACCGTTGAGGTAGAGCGATCACTGCGTGTGCTCGACGGCGGCGTGGTGGTGTTCGACGGTGTGGCCGGCGTTGAGCCACAGTCGGAGACGGTCTGGCGCCAGGCCGATAAGTACCGCGTCCCGCGCATCTGCTTCGTGAACAAGATGGACCGGACGGGAGCGGACTTCTGGCGCTGCTTCAACATGATCAAGGACCGGTTGGGGTCCAGCCCTCTGCCGCTGCAGCTGCCAATCGGCGCCGAGAGCACCTTCGAGGGCATCATCGACCTCATTACCAATAAGGCGGTTCGGTTCGAGGGTGAACGTGGCCTGAAGCGAGTCGAGTCGGAGATTCCCGCCGCTCTGCGTGAGGACGCTCAGAAATGGCGTGAGGTGCTGATCGAGCGGGTGGTGGAGACCAACGAAGAGCTGATGACGCGCTACCTCGAGGGTGAGGAGATCTCCATGGAGGAGATCGTCCCCGCGCTGCGCGCCGCGACGCTGAAGGGTGAGATCGTGCCGGTGCTGTGCGGCGCGGCCTACAAGGACAAGGGCGTGCAGAACCTGCTCGACGCGGTGGTAGCCTACCTACCCTCGCCGCTCGACATCCCTCCGGTCCAGGGCGAGAACCCCAAGACCGAGCAGACCGAGGTTCGCCAAGCGTCGGACAGCGAACCGTTTTCGGGGCTGGCCTTCAAGATCGTGACCGATCCCTATGTGGGGCGGCTGGCCTTCTTCCGGGTCTACTCCGGGAAGCTGTCCGCCGGCTCCTACGTCTACAACTCAACGAAGGGCGAGAAGGAGCGCATCGGCCGGCTGCTGCAGATGCATGCCGACAAGCGCGAAGAGATCCCGGAAGTCTACGCCGGCGACATCGCGGCGGCGGTGGGCCTCAAAGAGACCTTCACCGGCGACACCCTGTGCGAGCAGGACCGGCCCATCATCCTGGAGAACATCAAGTTCCCCGAGCCGGTGATCTCCGTCGCGGTCGAGCCCAAGACCAAAGCGGATCAAGACAAGATGGGTATTGCCCTGCAGAAGCTGGCTGAGGAGGACCCGACCTTCCGCCTGCGAACGGACGAGGACACGGCTCAGACCATCATCGAGGGCATGGGCGAACTGCACCTCGAGGTCATCGTCGACCGCATGCTGCGGGAATTCAAGGTTCAGGCTAACGTGGGCAAGCCGCAGGTGGCGTACAAAGAGGCCATCACCAAGCCGGTCACTCGAGTGGAAGGCAAGTTCATCCGCCAGAGCGGCGGCCGTGGCCAGTACGGGCACGTGGTGATGGATTTCGAGCCGCGCGACCGTGGCGCCGGCTACGAGTTTGTCAACAAGATCGTGGGTGGGTCCATCCCCAAGGAGTACATTCCCTCGGTTGGACGCGGGGCGCAGGAGGCGCTGACCTCGGGCGTCATCGCCGGCTATCCGGTCATCGACGTGCGGGCCATCCTGGTGGACGGCTCATACCATGAGGTCGACTCGTCGGAGATGGCGTTCCAGATCGCCGGATCGATGGCCGTCAAGGCGGGCATTCCGAAGGCCCACCCGGTGATTCTCGAGCCGGTGATGAAGGTCGAAGTGACCACCAGCGAGGACTTCGTGGGCGAGATCATCGGCGACCTCAACTCCCGCCGAGGCCACATCGAGGCCATGGAAGATCGCGGCAATTCGCGGGTCATCCGGGCCAAGGTTCCCCTGGCGGAGATGTTTGGGTACGTGAACGAGCTGCGTTCGATGACCCAGGGACGCGCTACGTACAGCATGGAGTTCAGCAATTACGAGGTCCTTCCACGCAACCTGCAAGACGAGCTGCGGCAGAAGGCTGCTTGACGATTAGGAGGTAAGAGATGGCGAAGCAGAAATTCGAGCGGACGAAGCCGCACGCGAACGTGGGGACGATCGGGCACATCGATCATGGGAAGACGACGTTGACGGCGGCGATCACGAAAG
>JAJPGV010000042.1 GCA_021325635.1 Chloroflexota bacterium | reverse complement strand
GAGATGCTCCAGCGGCACCTCGTGACGCGCCTTGAGAAGCTGGGTTACGACGTTGCTCTCACCCCGAAAGCCGCCTGACATCCTCATTCAACGATTTTCATGGCAGGTGCAGACGATGGCAGGCAGCGATCCACGGGGGTTCGACGACTGGTTCGTGCTCAGCGCGTACCAGCGCTTCGTGCGGCAGGAGGGCGCCCCGCTGTACGAAGGCAGCGCCATCGAGGACCTGGCCAGCATCGAGCTGGCGGAATGGGAGCGCCGCGGCGGCCGGGTGGCCTACACGCGCCTGGGCGATCAGGAGGAGCGCAACCTGCAGGTTGTGGAGATCCCTCCGGGCGGGACGCTGAAGCCTGAGAAGCATCTGTACGACGCGGTCATGTACGTGATGCGAGGACGGGGAGCGACGACCATATGGCAGGAAGGCGAGCAGCGACGAACGATCGAGTGGTCGGAGGGATCGCTCATGGCCATCCCGCTCAACGCCTGGCACCAGGAATTCAACGGGTCGGGCAGCGAGCCCTGCCGGCTGCTGTTCGGAACGAGCATGCCCCACGCGCTGAACCTGTACAACAACAGCGACTTCGTCTTCAACTGCCCCTACCAGTTCAAAGAGCGCTACTCATACGAGATGGAGCGTTACCTGGAGACTGACAAGCACTGGAAGCAGCGCACCAGGGAGACCAACTTCATCAGCGACATCCGCACCATGGAGCTGGATCCGTATCCCGAGCGCGGCAACCGCACGGCCATCATGCGCCTGTCGATGTCCAGCACGTCGATCGGCATGCACGTCATGAGCGCTTCCGAGGGCACCTACGTTACCGCTCACCGGCACGGCGCCGGCGCGCACGTGATCGTGGTTGCCGGCGAAGGCTACGAGCTGCTGTTCATGGAAGGCGAACCGGCGCCGCGCAAGGTGAACGCCAGCCCCTACGCGGTGGTTGCCCCGAAGCACAACGAGTACCATCAGCACTTCAACAGCGGCCACGGCGAGTACCGCATGCTGGCCTTCCGCGGAGTGGGCATTCGCTACGGCTGGGGACGAACGTTCGAAATCGCCCGCACGGCACAGAGCACGGACCCGAACGCCGAGTCGTACAAGATCCCGTACGAGCGCGAAGATCCGCAGATCCGTGAAGATTACTACCGCGAGCTGGAGAAGAAGGGCATTGGCCTGCGGCTCGAACCTCTGGACCAGGGCCGCAGCTGATTCCTGAAGGAGCGGATTCATGAACCGGCCGGCGACGAGCGCCGGATCGGCCTACGATCCAGCGCTGCCGAGGGCCAAGACTCTCCTCACCTGGCCGCTCGCCTGGCGGCCGGAGCTTCGGACGCTGGCCTGCGGCGGCCTGCTGCTGGCCGTGGGCTTCGTGGTCCTGTACCCGCTGGCGCTGCTGATCGTCAACAGCTTCCGGCTCGACGACCCCAACGGCGCTGCGGTCTACGGTCTGCAGGCCTGGCGGCAGGCCTTCACTCAGACGAGCATACGAGTGGCCATCGGCAACACGCTCGGCCTTACGGCGCTGCAGGTGGCCATTTCGAGCGTCCTGGCCGTTGGCGCAGCCTGGATCATCGCCAGGACCGACGTGTTCATGCGCAGATGGCTGGAGTTCGGCTTCTGGCTGGCCTACTTCCTGCCCGTGCTGCCCGTGGTGCTCGCCTGGATCCTGCTGCTGGACCCGCAATTCGGCCTGATCAACAGCGGGCTGGTGGCGCTGCTGCACCGCCCCGAAGGTCCCTTCAACATCTACTCGTGGTGGGGCATCGTGTGGGCCCACCTGATGACGTACTCCATCGCGGTCAAGGTCATGCTGCTGGTGCCGGTGTTCCGCAACATGGACGGCTCGCTCGAGGAGGCTGCAGCCATGGCGGGCGCCGGCCGGTTCACCACGAGCCTGCGCATCCTGCTGCCGCTGATGACCCCCGTCGTGCTGATCGTGCTGCTGATGTCGGTCATTCGCGGTTTCGAGGCGTTCGAAATCGAGCTGATCCTGGGCCTGCCGGCGCACATCGACGTCTACAGCACGCAGATCTTCCGCCTGGTGCATCAGAACCCGGCGCAGTACGGATCCGCCACGGCCATGGGGGTGATGATCCTGGCGATTATGCTGCCCTTCGTCGTCGCGCAGCGCTGGGCGACCAAGCGCCGGGGCTTCGCCACCGTGAGCGGGCGTTACCGGCCCGGCATCGTGAGGCTGGGAGCATGGCGCTGGCCCGCCTTCGCCGGCATCGCGGGCCTGCTGACGCTCATGACGGTCGTGCCGATGGTCTTCCTGCTGATGGGCACCTTCATGCGCCTCTTCGGCTTCTTCACGCTCGACAATCCATGGACGCTCAAGCATTGGACCGCCGTGCTGAGCGACCCGCTGTTCGTCGATTCGCTCCGGAACACGCTGCTCATCGGCCTGGGAACGGCGGCGTTGTCGGTGGCGCTGTTCTCGACGACGGCCTACGTGATCGTCAGGGTCCGCTTCTTCGGCGTGGCCGCGTTGGACTTCCTGAGCTGGCTGCCCTTCACACTGCCCGGCATCCTGCTGTCTCTGGGCTACCTCTGGATGTTCCTGGGAGTGCCGCTGTTCCGGCCGCTGTACGGCAGCCACGCGGTGCTGATCCTGGCCCTCAGCTTGAGCGGCATGACGCTGGGCGTTCAGCTTTCCAAAGCCACCCTGGTTCAGCTCGGCGCAGAGCTGGAGGAAGCCTCGCGTATGTCCGGCGGCTCGTGGCTCACCACTTTTCGGCGGGTGGTTGCGCCGCTGATGGCACCCGTCCTGCTCACCGTCGCCATCCTCAGCTTCGTGCAGACCTCGCGCAACATCAGCTCGCTGGTGCTGCTGGCCACCAGCACCACTCGGCCCTTGTCACTGCTGCAGCTCGACTATATGACGCAGGGACAGTACGAGGCCGGCGGCGTGGCAGGCATGGTGGTCGTGCTGATCACGGTCGCCATCGCGCTGATTGCCCGGCGCCTCGGGCTTTCGCTCGGAGCCGGCCAAGGGCAGCGGCCCTAGCCGCGGGCAGGCGCCGAGCGTGCCAGCCTAGGAGTGCAGCCGGAAAGCCCGTTGCGGCCCACTGACCACCCCAAATCGGCCGCGCCGTAGCCGGGCGAACTGCCCCACCGGGCCGCTCCGGGCGAGCGCAGGCCGCTTTCCGGCTGCACTCCTAGCCCTGCTGATCGAGCGTCGACGGCACGAACAGGTCCTCCTGGCGGATCTCACCCTCCGACCAACCCTGCCCGCGGGCAAAGTCGAGGAACGTTCCCAGCGGCCGCCGGTTGGGCGCCAGGCCGTATTGATAGGGATCGGCGCCGAACAGGCGGGTCAGCTCGTCCGTGGAAAGCTCGTCGATGGGCACGCCGGCCGTGCCATTGGACAGCGCACGGCGCTTGGCCTCCACGAAGGCCGAGAACAGGGACCCGGCCAGCCCAGGCTGCTGCTCGGCCAGCGTTCGCCGCATGACGACGAAGTGCATGATGGGGAACACGCCAGTCGAGGTGAAGAACGACCGCTGAGCCTGGACGAGGTCGCCATACGGGTTCTTGATTCGATCTCCTTGCACACCCGGACCGCCACGACCGGGCGTCATCACCGCGTCGATCTCCCCCGACAGCAGGGCGTCGTTGAGGCTGCGACCCTCGGGCAGGGCGTTAATGCTTACCCCGGGCGGCGTACGCAGATCTTCGAAGCGCTCCTGAACCGCGGTGTACCACCGAACCGCGTCCTGGCTGACGCCATGCTGCTGCTGCAGAATGCCTCGATGCCAGATGGACGAGGTCATCCAGAACTGCGGCAGGCCAACGCGCTTGCCTCGGAAATCCTCCGGCCGATCTATGCCCGAGGCCACATTGCACAGCACCGCGGGATGCAGGAACCGGCGGCCGGTGAAAATGGGCAGGCCGAGGAGATCGCCGCCGCGCTCCCAGGCCTTGAGAAAGGTCGCAATCGACATCTCGGCGACGTCGAACACGCCCTTGAGCATCTGCCGAGAGTTGTCGTCGACGGACTTTCCGGGCGAGACGTCGAATTCGGCGCCGGACACCCGCACGGTCCCGTCGAGGAGTGGCTGGGTCAACCCGCTGGCGACCAGCGACATGGTTAGAGGCATTGTTCTCCCTGGATATCAGAGTTCACGGGATCCAACCGTGGGGCGATGAAACGCAACAACAACAAGACCATCAGAACGGGAAGGTGGCCCCACCGCCAACGGGCAGCACCTGGCCGGTGATAAACGACGCGTCGTCGGACGCGAGGAAGGCGATCGCCGAGGCCTGCTCCTCGGGCACGCCGGTGCGGCCCATGGGGATCTCGCGCATACGTCGCTCGTTCAGCACCGCATCATGCGCCGCCTGCTCCTCGGCAGTGCGCAGCTTGTCCTCGGGATTGCGAGGCGTCACTCGATCGGCCGCCACCGTGGCGTGGGGCGCCACGCAGTTCACACGGATGCCGTACTTGGCCACCTCTTTAGCCAGCGAGGTGGTCATGGCAATCACACCGCCCTTCGACGCAGCGTAGGGCACCCGATCCACGCTGACCACCGAGTGCGATCCCATGCTGACGATGGCGCCCGATCGCTGCTCCACCATGTACGGCAGCGCGGCCCAGGTGCACCAGATCGGCGGCCAGAAGGACTTGTTCACCTCGGCCTCGATCTGCTCGGGGGTGTAGCTGGTGAACGGCTGCGCCCAGATGGTCCCACCGACAATGTTCACGAGCACGTCGATGCGGCCATGCTGCTCCTTAGCATGGCGCATGAGGTCCACGGCAACGTCGCGCTTGGACAGATCGCCGACGAACATGCTGCTGTACCCGCCGAATTCCTGGATCTCACGCCGGACGCGCTCGGCGCTGGATGCCACCACGTCCGCGACGACGACGATCGCGCCTTCCTGGGCCAAGCGCCGGGCGGTCGCCCGTCCAATGCCCTGTCCCGCACCGGCCACGATGGCCACCTTGTCCGCGAATCTCTTGGCGCCGCATGCCCGCGGGTCCAGCGCCACTCCGTCCGACAACGATCCTTCTCCTTGCGTAGGTGTCATTCGCCCAACTCAGGCTCGGACAGCATAAACCTTCTTCGCGTCCCGAGCCCTAGGATTTGGCTGGGCCGACGAGGATGGCGGTGCCTTCGACGCGGACCTGGTAGGCGCGGATGGGGTCCACAGCCGGATCGCGGGTGGCTCGACCGGTCCGGAGATCGAAGCGACCATCGTGAAGCGGACACTCGATCTCACAGCCGACCAGCGTCCCCTGGTCCAGGTACCCCAGGGCATGGCTGCAGACGCTGTCCAGGACGAAGAACTCATCGCCGCGGCGGGCCAGCAGCAGCTCCTCGCCATGTGCGCTGACCAGCGTCATCTCCCCGTCAGACAGCTCGTACGTTCGAGCTACGTGAACGAATTCAGACAGCAGGGACGAACCGCCTCATCGCTGCGTTCCCACCTCGCCACTCACGCCCAGCAGGCGATCGGCTTCGCGGACCATCTGCTCAGCGGTCGTCTCCTCGGCGATCTCCGCTTCGCGCTTGATCCCGCGCGCGTGCTCGGTCACGAGCTTGCGCAGCGCCACCACCGGGTTATCCGTGGAGGACAGGAATTCCGGGTACTGGTAGCGCACCGAGCGCATCGCGTCGTAGTCCTGATCCGAGAAGTTGAAGAAGTACATCCACTTCAGCACCAGGGCAAAGGCCAGCCGGTCGTAGATCTGGCCCCACCAGGTCCTGGGCCAGGTGGTGTAGAAGTACACGGCGCGCGTCAGGTTGGATTCCACCGGGACGCCCCAGCGCGTGTACATGTGGGTATGGTGATTGTTGCGCACCATCCCAGGCAGACGCTGCCCCTCCCAGCGCTCGGGGTTTTGAATCCGGGGCTTGCGCAGCCGCCGCCGCTCGAAGGGCTCGAAGATCCAGCTCCACAGCAGCCGCCATCGATGCTTGGGCCAGTAGGCTCCGACTCGTGGATGGTAGAGCTGCTGCGGCAGCTTGCCGTTCACCTCGTAGTGGCCTTCAGTGCCCTTGAGGTCGCCTTTGTTCAGCCGCTGCACCGCCACGTTGTCGACGATCTTCACCCGGTAACCCACCGGCGTTCGCGGCCGGCCGCCGGTGCGCGTACGAAGCTGGCGGAAAGAGTCGCGGTGCACGTAGAACATGTTGTGGGCATCGCCCGTGTTCTCCAGGGCGATCATCCAGTTGCACTTCCAGTAACGGAAGGCGGACTGGACCAACGCCTTCTTCTGAAAGAACTCCGGCGGCACGTCATCTTCGATCGGCACCGGCTCGCCCTCGCCCATCCAAACGAACACGATGCCCTTGAGGGTTCGCGTCGGATGGACGCGAGCCTTCATCCGGCCCACCATCTTGGAGTCCGGCCCTTCAGTGATGAACTCGACGCACTCCCCCGTGCCGTCGAACGTCGCGCCGTGGTAGGGGCAGCTGACGTAGCCCTTCCAGAAGCAGTCTCCCCAGGACAGATAGGCGCCGCGATGGGGACAGTAGTCCCACAACGCCTTGATCTCGCCGTCCTTGCCCCGAAACAGCACCAGGTCGGTGCCCAGCAGCCTGAGGCCCACAGGCTTGCGCCAGCCGACGTCCCTGGCCGGAAGGGCCGGATACCAGTACTGGCGAAGGCCCAGCGCGGGGATGGCGCTGCGGCGATCGTCCCGGTTATTGGGCTGCACGAAGGGCGGAGTCTCACTGCCCTGGCTGCCGCGCGCATACTTGCGCCAGCCGCCGGGATAGCCACCCAGCACCTTAGTCAGCGTTCGACGCAGGCCCATGTGTATCAGTCTCCTCAGACAGTCAGCCAGCGGGCGGGAAAATCGCCGCGCACTTGCTCGAATTCATAAGATAACTCTCGGCCAGGTCGCACCAGGAGGCGCGCTGGCCCAGCTCGAACATGGCGCCGACCATCGGCACCCAGTTAAGCCACTCGTGCTGGCCCGTCTGCTCCACGTCCTCCAACGAACGGTCCCGCCAGGCCAGCAGGTTGCCGGAGCGCAGCTCCTCGAAGCGCTGACGATCTGACGGTACGTCGGGATACAGCCAGTGGTTCTTCTCGGTCAGGAAGGCGTGGGACCAGCTGGAAGAGCCGACCAGGGCTACCCGCCAGGGGCTGTCCTTGAAGGTTCGCGCAATCGCCTGGCCAAGCTCGAAGCAGCGGCGGGGCGAGGGCGCCGGCGGATCCTCTGCCTCGTCCCCTTCCGAGAACAGGTGTTGAGAGCCGCCCCGATTCCGCACCAGACCCGAGCCATAGGCATTGACGTGGAAGGGAATGATCGGATAGTCCCACCCGGTGCGGTCGTAGTCTAGGTACAGAACCGCGCGGATGAAGGCGTGGCCCAGCCCTTCGTAGTGCAGGGTCTTGTAAGCGTAGGGCATGTCGAAGCCCTGGTTGAGCAGCGATCGGGTCAGCTGCCGCGCCGCCCGGCTGTGTCCCTTGACAGCGAACAGCTTGTCGTTGGGCTCGCCCCAGACGTTGGGCGGCTGCTCCGCTCGGCCGCGTCCCTTGAGGAAGGGCCGCGTCTCGAACAGCTCCGAGGCGTAGACACAGAAGGGCGGCACGATGTCCTCGTGAAAGTTCTCATACTGGTCGTCGCCGAAGATCACCAGGCAGTCGGGCTTGAATTCGTCGAGCGCCGCCCGCAAGCGGCGAACACCGGCCACGAACTGCTGCCGGTGGCGGCCGGCGAAGGCCGTGCCCTCGTCGGTGCCCCACTCCTCCTGCATCTGCGCCGGCCAGCTGCCGGGATCTTTCAGCTCCTCGGGGATGCGGCTGCTGCGCAGCGTGTGCTTGACCCGCATGACCATGTCGCTGTCGTCGTACACGAAGCCCGGAAAGTGGCTCAGCCCGAGGCCCAGGACGTCGCCCATTCAAACGGCCTCGAGCACGCCGGCAAGGTCGTACAGCTTCAGCACGTTGTCGCGCACGACCTTGCGCCTGAGCTCCGGGGCGCAGCCGTCGAAGTCACGGCGGACGATCTCCTGAGAGCGCGGCCAGGTGGACTGGTGGTGCGGATAGTCGGATGACCACATGAGGTTGTCGGCGCCGATGAGGTCCAGGTCATGGATCGAGATGGGATCGTCGATGTACGTGGCGAAGATCTGGCGGCGGAAGTACTCGGTGGGCGTCATGGTGAGCCGCGTCGGAAAGCTCCAGCGCCCGGTTGTGGCCGCGCGGTCCAGCCGCAGCAGGAAGTAGGGTATCCAGCCGCCCTGGTTCTCCACTGAGACGATCTTCAGCCGGGGAAAGCGCTCCAGCACGCCGGACAGGATGAAGTCCGACAGCGTGCGCTCGATCTCGTGGTGCATGACCACGTTGTGCAGGTACCAGTTCATCGGCGAGCGGCTTTCGTGATGGCCGGTGAGCGAGTGCAGGCTGACGGGCGCGTTGAGCTCCTGCGCCGCGGCCCAGAAGGGGTCGTACTCCGGCGAGGTGTATGGCCGCTCGTCCGGGGCTGAGTTCCAGATCACCGCGCCCTTGAGGCCCAGCTTGGCGCAGCGGGTCATCTCCTCCACCGCCAGGCCAACGTCGGTCAGCGAGATCAGCGCCAGACCGACCAGGCGCCGCGGGTCGTGGCTCGAATACTCGGCGATCCAGTCGTTGTACGCGCGGAAGCAGGCGCGCTGCAGATCGGCGTCGGCCAGCCAGAACAGGCGGAAGCCTAAGGTGGTGTAGAGCACCTCGCCATCCAGTCCGTCGACGTCCTGGTCCTTAAGCCGCTCAGCGGGATCCCAACCTCCCGGGCGGGCGTTGGCGTAGCTGCCGCGGCGGTTCTCGAACTCATTTCGGTCGCCCGTCAACGAGGCGGCGGCGATGCCAACGCCCAGGCGATGCGGCGGAAAGCCCTCGAATACCCAGAACTCCTTCTTCTGGCCGTCCTCCTGGAGCTCTTCCATGTGCGGCGCCCGATCTCGGAAGCGTTGATCGAGCCGTTCGACCCACAGGTCCAGCGGCTCGCTGACGTGAGAGTCGGCCGAAAAGAGCTTGTCGTTAGCCATAAGGATCACCTCGCTGAAATCTGGTCACCAACGGCGGTATCAGGGGCGCGGCGCACGATAGCGCGGCTTCGTCCCGAGCCCGCCCTCACTTCGCGCCAGTCAGAATCGCGCTCGCCTTGGCGCGAAAGTCGTTGACCTTGGCCACGTCAGCCTCGTCCTTGGGCAGGACCCGCTTGGCGCTGGGGTTCTGCTCCTGAATGACCTGACTGAGGGGGTTGTTGGGCTGCGTCAGGCGAAAGGTGTGCTTCAGCTCTCCAAACAGCGGCATGCCCTCGGTGACCACCCATGCGCCGTACAGGAGCGCGGCGTTGGGATGTGGCGCCCTGGCCATCGGCACCATGTAGCGCGAGTCAGAAGGAATGTAGTCCAGGATGCGGATGTCCACCGGCTGACCGTTAGCCTTGCCGGTGAGGATCGTCAGGTAGTCGGCAATGCCGAACGGCACCTCCCCACGCGACACGACGTCGACGACGGTGGGCGCGCTGGACTGCAGCAGCGGCTTGTTGGCTGCCAGGGACGTGAGCAGCTGCTCCGCCCCTGCCGGCTCAAGGCCAGGATCGACGGCCAGCAGCTGGAAGGGACTACCATCCGCGATCAGCGCCAGCTTGCCCCTGTACTTGGCATCGGTCAGATCGGCGAAGCGCGACGGCAGGTCGGCCGGCTTGACCTGCTTAGTGTTATAGACCAGCGCATACCCGGCGTCGTAGAACTTGGGCCCGTAGCCCTGCAGGGTTGGCAGCGTCTCGGCGGCGGCTTCCTGGATGTCGGGCAGCTCTTTGCCGAACAACCCCACCCAATCGGTCTTGGCGACCAAGCCGCGCTGCACGAGGTCGGCCTCCCGTCCGCTCTCGGCCGTGGGGATGACGTCCACGTTGTAGCGCCCGGCCTGCGCTTCGGCGGTAACCCGACCGTTCACTTCAGTGGCGGCAACAGGGTTGATCTCGAGCTGGATGTTCGTGCCGAAGCGCTGATTGAATGCCTGCTGCACCTTGGGACCGTCGGCCTCAATCGGGAACAGCCCCCAGCTCACCACCTTGCCTTCCTTCTTGGCGCCCTCCAACACGGCGGCGAAGGAGGCACCGGCGGCGGAAGCGCCGGCGGCGGCGCTCGAGCCCGCCGGCTTAGCCGAGCCTGCCGTGGAAGCGGGCGGCGCGGATGGGGCCGTGGCCGCTGCCCCGCAACCGGTTAGGCCCAACAGTACGAGGAAAGTAGGGACGTGGACGAGTCCCCGGTGCCTGCGCGGCATAGCGGGCCTCCAAGGCGAGGTGATGGGCGCGATTATACTGCCGCAGGGACAGGCCCACGAAGTCCCTCAGACGATGACAGACGAGACAAGCTTCAGCCCCCGGCAGCCATTCGTATCTCGCGCCGGCTTTCGCCAGCAGCCATGAGCAGCGTGGTAGGGGTCTCGCCGGCCCCGAAGGTAGGTTGGCCGGAAAAGATGAAGGCGTTCCGGCTGGGCCCGTCGGGAAGCCTCGTTGCCGGACTACTCGTCCTGACGGGGCTGCTGATCGCCGGTCCGCTGGCGCTGCTGCTGCTCGCGAGCCTCAAGCCGGCTGGTACCATGCCGTGGGATCCGGCAGCGCTCACCATCCGGAACTTCGTGGCCGTGTTCAGCAGCCCGGCGACGCTGCGGCTGCTGATCAACACCGCGACGTACAGCGCGGGCAGCATCTGTTTCGGTGGCGTGCTGGCCCTGGCGCTGAGCTGGCTGATAGAGCGCACGGACCTGCCTCTGCGGCGCCTGGTCTACGTGGGGCAGGCGGTGACGCTGGGGCTCCCACCGATGATCACCGCCCTCGGCTGGACGCTGTGGCTGTCGCCCCGCATCGGACTTGCGAACACCCTGCTGCGCGCGATCAGCGGCTCCGATGCGAGCGAAGGACCACTGAACGGCTACAGCTTGTGGGGCATGGTGTTCGTGACCGGCCTGGGTATCTGTCCCAGCATGTTCTACATGCTCTCGCCGCTCGTCGGGCGCATCGACGCCAGCCTCGAGGAAGCGGCCCAGACCGCGGGTGCGAGGACGCCCACCATCTGGCGGCGCATCCTGCTGCCGCTGATGCTGCCGGGGCTGCTGTCGGTGCTGATGTACTACGCCGTGGCGGTGAGCCAGACGTTCGAAGTGCCGCTGGCCCTCGGCCTGCCAAGCCAGACACTCGTGCTCAGCACACGCGTGTTCCTGCTCACTCAACCAGGCGGCGGGCCACCCGACTATGGCCTGGCCTCGGCCTATGCCTTGATCACGCTCGCGCTGGGCCTGTTGCTGATGACGGTGTTCATCCGAACGTCACGCCATTCCGAGCGCTTTCAGGTGGTAACCGGCAAGGGCTACCGGCCCAAGCGAGCTCAGCTCGGCGTCTGGACGGTCCCGGCCACGGCCTTCGTGCTGGGGTACCTGCTGGTGGCAGTCCTCGCGCCGCTGGGCCTGCTGCTGTGGGCCAGTCTGCTGCCTTTTTACCAGGCGCCATCGGGCCAGGCGCTGCAGTCGCTGTCGCTGGCCGCCTACGGCAGCGTCCTGCATAACCAGCGCGTCGTCACGGCGGCTATCAATACCGTCGTCCTGCTCGCCGGCACCGCGACGCTCGTCATGGGGCTGTCACTGCTGATTGCCTGGGCCTGCGTGCGCATCCGCCTGCGATCGGTCCGCCTGCTCGAAGGCATGGCCTTCACCCCGCTCGCCATCCCACACGTCCTGATGGCCCTGGGCGTGCTGCTGCTGTACGCCCGAACGCCGATTTATGGCACGGTGGCCATCATCATGCTGGGCCAGGTCACGGCCTACCTGGCTTACGGCAACCGAACGCTCATCGCTTCGCTGATGCAGGTCAAGCGCGAGCTGGAGGAGTCGGCCGCGGTGCACGGCGCGGGCGGCTGGCAAACCATCCGGGCCATCGTGCTGCCGCTGCTCAAGCCGGCCATGGCTAACGGTTGGGTGTGGGTCGCCACGCACAGCATGCGCGACTTCACCTTCCCGCTGATGCTGGGCACGACCGGCAACCTGGTCGTTGCGGCGCTGATCTGGAACTTCTGGACCACACCCAACCTGCCCGCGGCCGCGGCGCTGTCGATCCTCCTGGCCGCAAGCCTGGGACTCGTCGCGGGCATCGCCCGAGCGCTTCTTTCTCCCCGGCGATAAGGCTCCCGAGATAGCTCCTCAGGCGGCAGCTTGGCGAGCTAGTTCGCGATCTTCCTGGCGCTGATGCTCCAGGTTGAAGAAGTTGATGGCGTTGCCGCGCAGAATGCGATAGCGCTCGTCTTCGGAAACGTCGGCGTAGATCTCCTCCACCAGCTGCGGCGTGCGAGGGAACTCGCTTTCCAGGTGCGGGAAGTCGGTGGCGAACATGATGTGATCGACGCCCACGTGGCGGCGTACCTCGACGCCCATGCGCTCACACTGGATGCTCCAGTAGATGTGCCGCTTGACGTATTCGCTGGGCGGCTCTTTGAGCGGCTGAATCCCGAGGTCGCGCGAGCACCAGAAGATATTGCGCTCGTACTGCAGGTCTGCGTTCTCGAACCAGAAGGGCAGCCAGCCGACGCGAGATTCGGCGACGAACAGCCGCAGCGTCGGGAAGCGATCGAACACGCCGGACATGACCAGCTGCGATACCGTCAGGGCGCTGTCCAGTCCGAAGCGCGCCATCCGGTCGACCACCGTCCGCTTGCCACCCTCCAGCGCGGCCTTCAGGCGCTCCGGCTCCTGGGGATAGCGGAACGTCGGCTGTGAGGCCCTATGGCCGATGCGCAACAGCTGCACGTGGATAGCCACGGGAATCTGCAGGTCGAGGGCAGCCTCCCAGAAGCGGTCGTCTTCGGGGGTGGGATAGCCCTGCCCGCCGGGGAAGACGCCCAGCGCCACACCCTTGAAGCCTTTGTCGGCGCAGCGTCGCATCTCCGCGATCATGTCGTCGCAGGTGGTCCAGGGGAGAATCCCAAGGCCAACCAGCCGGTCCGGCGCAACGGCGCAGTACTCCTCGATCAGCCAGTCGTTGTAGGCGCGCACCACCGCCAGGTAGGCGTCGTCGTCCTTGATGCGCCGCCACGACATGGGACCCGCCACCTGGGCCGGGAAGAGGATTTCGGTCTCGATGTTCTCGACGTCCTGCTCCTCCAGGCGCTGCTGTGCCGAGCCGGTGCCGGCGGTGTCGTCATAGCTGATCACGTTCGGGTCGTACGGGCGCGGGCGGCGGCTGGCATACATGTCGCTCGAGTTCTGGATGGGCGCCGAGCCGTCCACCACCAGGGCGTCGCTGCCGCTGTCCAGCCGCACTCGCCGCGGAGCCCGATCGCGGTACTTCTCCGGTACACGATGCACCCAGAGCTCGGGTGGCACCTCCAGGTGTGAGTCGCTAGAGATGAGCTTGTATGGGGTCGGCATGGATTCCACCTCGACTAGTCTGGCCGCCTGGCCGCGAACGGGATCATTCTACTTGCCCGCGTCGGGCGTATTGCTCAGGGCTGGCCGTAGAACTTGACTGGATTGTCCCACAGCACCTTGCGCCGCAGGTCGTCGCCCAACGTCTGCCACTCGAGGAAATGGGCGACCGACTCGGGGAAGTGGCATTCGGGATGGGGATAGTCCGAGGCATACATCAGCACGTCCGGGCCCATGAAGTCGGCCACCATCTTGATCATGTCCTCGCCTTCGGCCACCTCGATGCTGGCGAAGAAGCGGCCGCCGCTGAGCTGCTCGCCAAACGTCTGTCTCAGCTCGGCCGTGCCGCCCAGGTAGGCCGCCTGGTCGTCGAGCCGGCGCGACCAGAACGGCAGCCAGCCACAGCCGCATTCGAGCACGCCGAAACGCAGCGCCTTGTAGCGCTCGAGGATGCCGGCGCCGACGAAAGCCCCGATGGCGCGCATCGCACCCCACGGATGCGCCGCCGCCCGGCCGAGCAGGGCGTTGTCCCACAGATCGAGGTAACCGGGGTAGTACGGGGGCGTGTTGGCCACGCTGTGATGCACGACCGCGAGTCCCGCTTCATTGGCTGCCGCCCATACCGGCTCGAGGTCCGGATGGTCGAGTGGATGGTCGTTGCCGACCATGGGCCATACCCCCACCAGCCAGGGCTCGCCGGCGTACTTCTTGATCTCGGCCACGCAGTCGCCGATAGCGGCCGGCAGCACTGGCAGCAGCGCCTTGAGCCGGTGCGGATAGTGGCAGCAGAAGTCCTTGGCAAAGCGGTTGTAGGCCTGCACGAAGCCAATCTCCAGCTCTGCATCGTGCAGCAGCGTGGGCTTCGGCGCGCCCGGCACCAGCAGCTGGACGTCGACGCCCTCCTCGTCCATGTCCCGAATCCGGGCCTCCACGTCGGCGTCTTCGGTTCCAACGCTGGGCTGCCGGCTGCCCATGAACTTCTTGACGGTCCGGTCTTTGGGTCCGTCGGACGGGCCAGCCTGCCCGAGACGGCGCAGATAGGTGACGTAGCCGGGGAAGTTGTAGTCGTGGTTCCCGGGCGTGCGCGTGGAGCGCTCGTCACCTTCCGGCTTGATAACGCGCCGGTACTGCTCCAGCTCAGGCAGCCGGCTGCGAAGGCGAGCGTCGTAGTAGGGTTCCAGCACCTCCAACGTGGGGCGCAGGTGGGTGTCGGTATCCCAGACTTTGAAGCCGTTCCGCATGACTCAATTTCCTGCCGTGTTGTGATGGCGCCGTGGGCGAGTCAGATCTTATCCGCGATCGCGCCGGCAACGCCACGGCGTGGGGTAGGATTGGGGGTCGCGAGCACCCGAACACCGGCTGAGGAGAAACCAGGTGGCATCCGCTACGGCTAAGAAAACGCTGATTCCGGACAACGAGGGCAAGACGCTGCGCGGCGGGAACTGCCATGGCGTCAAGGCTGGTGGCTTGATCTTCCTGTCGGCCATTCGCGGGCAATCGCCCGGCGGGCGGACCCTGCCCCAGGAAACCGAAGCGCAGGCCCGTCAGCTGTTCGAAAACATCAAGGAGACGCTGAGCTGGGCAGGAGCGGGCATGCAGGACGTGGTCAAGGTGGCCGTCTACATGATCGACCTGCAGCATGACCGGCCGGTGTTCAACAAGGTCTGGCAGGAGTATTTCGGGGACGAGCCGCCGGCGCGCTTTGCCGTCCAGGTGAGCGATCTGGGCAACCCCGGGGACGGCAGCAAGTTCCTGGCGGACGTCGTCGCCGTCGCGCCGTAGCGCTTGATGGCGGCATCCAGCAACACCTTGGGGAGAGACGAATGGCGGACACACTAGGCATCGGCTGCACACATGCTCCGCATCTTCAGTTCACCGACGCGGACATGGCCAACCTGCTGCGACGCACGCTGAAGAGCGAGCGCACGCCGGAGCGCTTTCGGGATCCGGGCAACTGGCCCGAAGGCATGCGCGCGGAGTGGGGCGACGACGACGGCGCGAAGGCGGCCGCCGCCCATCGCGCCAAGCAGGTCCAGGCCTTCCGCGAGGCCAGAGCCGCCCTGGACGCCTTCAAGCCCGACCTCCTGCTCATCTGGGGCGACGACCAGTACGAGAACTTCAAGGTCGACCTGCTGGCGCCGTTCTGCGTCTTCGCCCTGGACGAGGCCAAGCTGGCCCCGTTCAAGGCCAGCGCCGGACTGGGGGCGAGCGAAAACGTGTGGAACGCGCCGCAGGACACGATCGTGACGCTGCCTGGGCATCGCGAGGCCGCCAACCACCTGGCGCACGAGCTCATTCGCAGCGGGTTCGACGTGGCTTGCTCGTACGAGATGAGCCATGCCGACACGCTCAGCCATGCCTTCACGCGCACGGTCCTGTATCTCGACTACGACCGCCGGGGCTTCGACTATCCAATTGTGCCCTTCCACGTGAACTGCTACGGCAGCCACCTGCGCATTCCGCGGCCCGAACAGCCCAAGGCCGGCGGCCAGCCCATTCGCCCCATTCCTTCGCCCCTGCCCTGGCGCTGTTATGACCTCGGCCGGCGCGTCGAACAGATCTTCGCCGAAAGCCCCTGGCGGGTGGCGATCATCGGCTCATCGATCTGGTCGCACGGCTCGCTTACCGAGAAGCACGGCTTCATTTACCCGGACGTGGAAACGGACCGGCGGCGACTGGCCGATCTGCAAGGGGGCCGGTTGAGGAGCTGGCGCGAGCTCACGCCCGAGGAGTTGCAGGACGCGGGACAGCACGAGATGCTGAACTGGATCTGCCTGGCAGGCGCCATGGAGGGCCGGACGCCTCAGGTGCTCGCCTACTCCGAAACCTACCTGTTCAACTCCGACAAAGCGCTGGTGCTGTTCCCCAAAGCAGCCTGACCAACTCACCCCGGCACATCCGGCCGAACCACCTCCGCTGCCGAATACCGAACAAGGAGTTCGTCGTGAAGTCGTTTCCAACCCGAGCGATCCAGCCCCTGCTGGCCGGCCTCGCCTGCGCAATGCTGACGGCCGCCTGCGGCGCTGCCTCTGCCCCGTCTTCCGGCAGCCCGCCCGCCGCGGCAGGCTCCGCCGCCGCATCCAGGGCGGCATCACCTTCGGCTTCGACCGGCCTGCTCCAGTTCGATTCCAGCGACCGCCAGGCCAACCTCAAGGCGCTCTACGACAAGGCCAAAGCGGAGGGCGAAGTGGTCTTCAAGGGCGGACTCGAAGATTACGTCAAGAGCGATCTGGCCACCGCCTTTGCCCAGGATTATCCGTGCATCAAGGTGACCCACGCCGTGGTGCCGAACCCGCAGGTGCCGCCACAGATCATCACCGAGGCCACGGCCAACAAGATCAGCACCGACGTGGGCTTCGGCAACGTGACGGACGTCATCCCGCTCGACGAGCGAGGCATCCTGCTGCAGTACGACTGGGGCAAGCTGGTCGATCCCAACGGCCAGGCCGAATTCGACAACAAGCTGCTCCACATGTACGACACGGTGTCCGTCCTGGGTTACAACACGGACGTGCTGAAGGGCGACGCCGTACCCAAGACCTGGGACGACCTGTTGAATCCACGCTTTGCCAACGGCAAGATGGGCTTCACTTCGGAGGCCGGTGCCGTGTTCGGCGGCGCTTTCCTCGACCGCGGCGAGAACGAGACACTGGCGTTCCTCGACAAGCTCAAGCTGCAGAAGCCGGTCTACACCTCGAAAGGCGCCGAGGCAGCCCAAAAGCTGGCGGCAGGGCAGCTGAGTATCGCCACCATGCCGATAGCCCAATTCATGGACCTCAAGAGCAAGAGCGCGCCGGTAGCGATGTCCAGCGTGGGCCCCTTCACGGTCCGCCATCTCAACGTGTACAGCGTGAAGGGCGCGCCGCATCCCAACGCGGCCGTGCTGTTCATGGCCTGGACCACCACGGCGAAAGCGCATCAGATCCTGAGCCGCACGGCCAGGGACCTGATGCAGCCATGCAACGCAGGCCCGTCGGCACAGGCCATCTGCGATGGACAGGTCAAGCTGATCGCGCTCGATACCTTGGAGAAGGTCAAGCGTGAGAACGACTTCCAGGTAAAGGCCCAGAAGACCCTGGGCATCACACCAAGTTGAAGATCGCCGCCTGCATCAAGCAGGTTCCTCACGTCGAGGATTTGCGTTTCGACCACGAGCGAATGACCCTCATCCGCGATGGCGTGTCCAGCTTCCTCAATCCCTTCGATCGGCGCACGCTGGCCCTGGCGACTACGCTGCGCGACCAGGACGGCGGCGGCCAAGCGGTGGCTATCACCATGGGGCCGCCGCAAGCCGAGGAGGCGCTGCGAGGAGCCCTGTCCGTGGGCGCCGACAGGGCCGTGCACCTGTGTGACGCCGTGCTGGCCGGCGCGGACACCCTGGCCACGGCCCGAGCTTTGGCTGCCTTCATCGCCCCCCGAGGGTTCGACCTGGTCCTCTGCGGCCAGTACAGCATCGATGCCGAGACCGGCCAGGTGGGGGCCGAGGTGGCAGCGCTGCTGGACCTGCCGCACGTGACTGCCGTGACTGCGCTGGAAATGAAGGACGGCTGTCTCATGGTCACGAGAGAGACCGACGCGGGCTCGGATACCTTTGAGCTCGAGCTGCCGGCCGTCATCACCGTGGCCGAGCGTGTCATCAAACCGGCTCCGCATCCGCGAGACGACATGCTCGCCCAAGTCAGCCACCTCCCCGTAGAGCGCGTTTCGCTACAGGACCTTGGGCTGGCCGCCGGCGCCGTCGGCTTGGCTGGATCGCCAACGGTCGTGGCCGGCGTACGCCCCTTCCGGATCGAGCGGCAGCCGGTCATCCGGGACGCTTCGGATCCGGCGGCAGCATGTGACTGGCTGGTCGCCGAGCTGAACCGAGCCGGTGCTTTTGCCCCACGTGAGCAAACCAGGCTCGAAGCCCTACCGCCGGCCGTCACCTCCCCTCGCACTGACCGGCAGATCATGGTCGTAGCGGAGTTTGCCGGCGGCCACCCGCGGCTGGTGACGCGCGAGCTGCTGGCCGAAGCTGTGCGCCTAGCGGGACAGGTACGCGGCACCGTCTCGGCGCTGGCTATCGGATCGGGCGTGGAGCCGCAAGCCGCCGCCCTCGCCGCCGACGGCGCCGAGACGGTCTACCTGGCTGACAGCCCCGAGCTCGGCGACTACAGCGGCGAACGGTACGCCTGGGCGCTGCGGCAGGCCATCGAGAGCTACCAGCCATGGGCGGTACTGGCCCCCGCGACTTCGTTCGGCCGCGATTTCACGCCGCGAGCAGCGGCCCAGCTGGGCCTGGGCGTCACCGCCGACGCGGTGGCCATCGAGATCGACGCGGACGGCCAGATGGCGCCGCTGAAGCCGGCCTTCGGCGGGTTGATCGTGGCCTCGATCCTGTCCCGCACGGTGCCGCACGTAGCTACTGTGCGGCCAGGCATGCTGGCGCCCTTCGAGTCCGACCACACGCGCCGGGCTGAGATCGTGCGCATGAGCCTCAACGGTCTGCCGCAAAGCAGGACCCGGCTGGTCGACAGCCAGCACATCATGGACGACCAGGGCGACCTGGACAGCGCCGACCGTATCGTCTGCGCCGGGTTCGGCCTGCAGCGGCCCGAGGAGCTGTTGCTGGTCAAGCAGCTAGCGGAGGCGCTGGGCGCCAAAGTCGGCGGCACCAGACGCGTGACCGACGCCGGCTGGCTGCCGCGGCAGCTGCAGATAGGCCTCACCGGCAAGCCGGTGTCACCCGCCCTGTACGTGGCCGTAGCGGTCCACGGCGCCATCTATCACACGGTTGGGATCACCCGGGCCGGCACCGTCGTCGCCATGAACAACGACCCCACTGCCCCAATCTTTCAGCACGCCGATTACGGGCTGGTAGGCGACTATCGTGCCCTCGTCCCAGCGCTGGTCGATACTCTGAAACGAGCCGGAGTCACCTCTGCGCTCGTTCCGGCAAGCCGTACCATCGCGGCATGAAAGTCGTTGCCCGCCCGGCCGTCTTCGGCCTGGGCGGGATTCAGCGCCGCATCTGGCCCGAGCTTCTGGACCCCGCTACGGGCGTCCAGAAGGCGCTCGGACTGGGCTCCGGGCTGGCCGTGGTGTACCTGGTTCTGGTGCCGCTGGCCATGCTGGTGTTCAGCAGCTTCAGGGCCACCGGCAGCAAGCTGCCGTTCGAAGCCACCGGCTTCACCCTGGCCAACTACGTGACCGTGTTCTCCTCCGGTCTGACCTACCGCCTGCTGCTGAACACGCTGTGGTACGCCGTTGGCTCGCTGCTGATCGGCATGACCCTGGCCACCATCTTCGGCTGGCTGCTCGAGCGCAGCGACATGCCGGGACGGCGCCTGATGACGGTGTTCATGATCAGCTCGCTGGCGGTGCCGGGGCTGGTGCAGGGCATGGCCTGGGTGATGCTGGCCAACGCCAACAACGGCCTGCTGAACATCGCGGCGAGACAGCTCTTCGGCTTCTCCGATCCCGGCCCGTTCGACATCTATTCCATCCCAGGGATGATCCTGGTCACCGGCACGAGCATCGTGGCGCCGCTGTACATGATGATCTCGGGCACGTTCAACCGCATGGACCCGTCGCTCGAGGAAGCCGGGCGATTATCCGGCGCAAGCTGGCTGGTGACGTTCAAGCGCATCACCGTGCCGCTGCTGCGACCGGGCTTGCTGGCGGCAGCCATCTACTACTTCATGGTGGTGAGCGAGATGTTCGACGTGCCGGCTCTGCTGGGCATGGGCCACGGCATCTTCATGTTCAGCACCACGATCTACCTGGCCGCCCATCCTGCCACCGGGGGAATTCCCGACTATGGCCTGGCCAGCGGATACGCGATGGTGTCGATAGGGATGGCCGTGGCCTTCATCACCCTCTACAGCCGATCCGTGAGCGGAGCGCAGCAATTCGCGGTGGTCACGGGGAAGGGCTACCGTCCGCAGCCCCTGCGCCTGGGCCGCTGGCGGAATGTGGCCGCGGCAGCGCTGGCGGCCTACTTCGCGCTGACCTTCCTGCTGCCGTTCCTCATCCTCGTTTGGACCAGCCTGCTGCCGTTCTACGCGGTACCCTCGCTGGAGGCGGTGAAGCGGGTGTCCCTCACCAACTATGCCCATCTGCTGCGGCTGCCCAGTCTAGGTGACACCCTGCGGAACAGCGCCCTGGTCATGGTGCTCACCGCCTGTCTGACGGCCGGCCTCGCGGCCCTGGTTGCCTGGAACTCGGTGCGCTCCACCTATCGCGGCAGCAAGCTGCCCGACAGGCTGACCTTCGTCATAGCCGCCATCCCCTCGATCGTGGTCGGCCTGGCGCTGACCTTCCTGTACGTGTCGCTGCCGCTGCCGATTTACGGCACCAGCCTGATCATCGCCATCGCCCTGGTGACGCGCTATCTGCCGTTCGCCACGCGGGTGATGGATGCAGCGCTGCTGCAGCTCCACCGCGAGCTGGAGGAGGCGGCGCAGCTCTCGGGCGCCGGCTTCGGGCAGCTGCTGTCCCGCGTCGTGGTCCCGCTGATCTGGCCCTCCTTCACCCGCGCCTGGCTGTGGGCCGGCTTGCACGCCATGCGGGATACGACCATCTCGATCATGCTGTTCGTCACTTCGAACGGCACGCTGGGCGCGCTGCTGTGGCTGATCTGGACGCAGTATGCCGACATTGGCATGGCCACGGCTCTGGCTGTGCCCCTGGTGCTGGGATCGACGCTTCTCACCTTCTTGCTCGCACGTACCGGCGTGTCGGGCGGTCGCCCAACGGCGGCCGAGCGGCAGCTGGGCGCAAATTAAGGACATCGAGGAGATTCACATGGCCAAGCGCAGCGTCGTCAAGGTGCCGGGGATGGCCGGGCACCGCAATCCCATTCCCACCTGCGTGACGTTGGGAGATCTGATTCTTCCGTCCGTCATCTCCGGGCACGATCCGAGCGGCACCGATCCCATCACTGACCCTGCCCGCCAGATCCAGCAGGCCTTCGTCAATATGAAGCACATCATTGAATCGGCGGGCGGCACGCTGGACGGCATCGGGAAGGTCGTGGTCTACCTCAAGGACTTCAGCCACCGCCAGTTCGTGAACGAGCAGTGGCTGGCCATGTTTCCCGACGAGGGCAACCGCCCTGCCCGCCACGTGATGAAGGCCGACCTGCAGGGCACCACCTGGATCCAGATGGACGTGATCGCCAGCAAGTAGCGGCTCCCGTCTCTAGCGCAGCCGGGCTTTGGACTCCGCCATGGCCTCGCGCAGCGGTGTCACCTCCCGTGACACGAAGGAACAGAAGGTCTCGATGATGGGCGGGGGCCGGCGTGTCGGCCTCCGTACCATCCCGTACGGCACCGCCACGTCCAGATCAGAGATGGGCACCTCCACGAAGCGGCCCTCGGCCAGCTCGCGCCATAGGCCGCTTTCGAACAGCACGCCGAGGCCGGCGCCGGCCTCGGCCATCTGCTTAACGGCCTCGATCGCGTGGACGCGCATCTCCTTGGGTGGTTTGAACCCACGCCCGCCAATATCCTCCAACGCCTGCTGCCAGCGCACTTCGTCGAACGGCCCGACGAGCAGCGTGCGATCCCGCAGATCGTCCCACTGCCAGCGCTTACGCCCGTCCAGGCTGAAGCCGCTGGCAGCGAAGACCACTAGGCGGTCGAGATAGAGATGCTCGCCGCTCAGGCCCGTGGGGATACCAGGCTCGGGCCCGATCCCAACATCATAGGCCTCGTCGACCAGCGCCCGCCAGATGTGCGTATGTGAAACGATCTCCAGATCGATGTCGACCTTCGGGTAGGTCCTCAGAAACGCAGCCAGGATGCCGGGCAGCACGTAGTTGCCCGGCCCAGGGGTCACGAGCACCCGTAACGGTCCGCGCAGGCTGCTGCGCATGTCGCGCAGCAGCAGATCGATCTCCTGCAGATGCTCGGTAACGTCGCGGGCTTTGTTCGCCAGCTCGAGCCCCGAGGCGGTGAGGTACAAACGGCGGCCCCGGCGCTCCACCAAGGCGAAGCCGGCGCGCTGCTCGGCCGATCTCAATGAACGGCTGATGGCCGGCTCCTGCACGTGCAGCTCACGCGCCGTCTGGCGTAGGGTCTTGCCCGCCGCTAACTGGACGAGGACCTGGAGCTCAGACAGCGAGAACGTCGGCGGCAGCCCGAATAGATTGATTCATCAATGTTAAGTATTATGCCAGACTGAGGGAAGTTTCGTCGGCTGGGCAGCGCTCGCCTGTTTATGTGAATAGACAAGCAGCCGCTAGGCTCTCACGGGGCGCCGAGCCTCGCAATTGGTTACAAGAAACCGATCTCGTTCCGGCGGCACCTAGACCCATCTGTCGCTACCGTGCAGGGCACACCTTGCGCCCCGTCCGCACCCCGCCAGTCTGCATCACGAATGAAGTCACTCAGTTCGATTGCTATCAACTAATAGCAATATGCATCAATTATAAGCAATATAATGGCGGACATTCGTAACGGAGGTAAGGCGGGCGCAAAGGCCCGCCCCGCAGGTGAACGACAGGCTGGACGCCAGACAGGCGTCCACGCACCGGAAACGCGTTTGGTTCCCTACAAAAGAGGACGTGCTGAAGCAAGGCCGGGGCACGCGGCCGAGGGCATGCTGCGGGCTAGTCGTCTCCACCGGCTTGCATGACCCCGGCCTCGCCGGTGCAGCCAGCCACCAGGCCCTTCATCAGGCACTTGGCGCCGTGCCGCCGCACTTCCGATTCGTACAGCTGATGGACCATCGGATCCTCGTCCTCGTACTCGATTTGCCAGCCGCCGAGCTTCAAGCTCACACCGGAGCCCTCGCCACGCACGACGGAGTTGGGCTGCCGGAAGCGCGAGCCGCCCATCCGCAGCGCCAGGTAGCGCGCCGGATCGGGACCGGTGTTGAAGTGCTGGTGAAACCAGTTATCCGGTGGCACGACCACGCTGCCTGGCTGCCAGTCGCACTTCTTCTTGTCCTCGTCCTCCTCGCGCCACAGCATGGAATAGCCCACCCCATCAAGGATGATCACGTGGGCGCCAGGCCCATGGCGATGGCCCTTCTTGTACATGCCGGGCTGGAACTGCGAGATGTGAGCGCCCATGCTGTTCTCGGCCAGCGAGATGTGGATGTTGCTGCCGCCACCTCCCCGGTCGGGGCGCTCGGGCAGGTACATGGTGTGCACGTTGGACACGAAGTTGGCCTGCCACACGTGGCGCTCGTGGCGGCGGAAAAGCTGGCCTTCCCCGCTGAAGTAGCCCTCCTTGCCGGCGAAGCGATCCTTGAAGGTGAAGGGATTCTCGAAGACGAACTCGTGGCTGTGGAACAGCCGGATGATGGTCGGGGCGTTGGTCACCGAAACGTATCGGGCCGCCTCCAAGCCACTGCCGTTGAAGTGCTGGTACCAGGCGTTGAGCGGGATGGCGAACAGGCTGCCCGCGGCCCACTCGAAGGTCTGCTTGTTGTTGGGCTCGTACCACACGCTGGTCGATCCGCGCCCGCTGAGGACGTAGACCATCTCCTCGTAGAGATGCCGCTCGGGCTCCGACTCCTTCCCTGGAGCGATTTCGACCACGTGCGCATCGTTGACCCCACCGGTTCCCTCCAGGTTCACGAACACGCCTTTGCCACCCTTCCGCGGCCAGGGGTGAACCTCAATCGTCTTCAGGTCTTCGATGTAGAAGCCGGTGACCGAGGGAACACCCTCGCTGCGCTGCCAATCTTCGTACGCGTCGATGCTGGTCAGGTTCTCTAGATTCTTGGAGGTCGCCTGCTGCACCAGGTCTAGTGCCATGTCTTCGTCCCTCTCGCTCTGATGGGATTGGTGCGCTGCGGCGCGATCAGGCGCCGACCGCCTGCGGCTCGGCTGCCGACTTGCAGAACTCTTCCACGAAACCCGCGTCGTCCAGCGTGCGGAGGTAGTGCAGGTCCCACAGCGTGAGCGGGGTGGTGTCTCGCGTCGAGGGCGTAGTCATGCACGCCAACTCCCAGGCGTTGGCCACCGCCTCGATGGCCGGATACGGCTTGCGAGCCAGCTTGGTGAGCGAATCCATGCGGTAGGTGCGGCTCGATCCTTCGGACAGGCGCTTCAAGATGCGCTCGCACTCGGCCGGCCGGATGTGGGCATACTGCAGGCCCATCAGCTGCGCTTTCACCAGCCGCTCGGCCAGCCGATCCTTGCGCTGGAGCAGGGGCGTGGTGCTGGTGAGCGTGGGGCCGTTGATCATCGGCAGCTCGCCCATGGGCAGCACGTGGAAACCGGCCTGCTCGTAGGCAGTGGTGCCGCCCGTCACCATGGCCGCGTCGATCGTCCCATCCTGCAGCGCTGAAACGATGCGGCTCTCCAACGCCTCGTCCGACAGCTTCTCCGCCAGGTCCACCCACACCACGTCGCTCAACTGCAGGCCAGACTTGAGGACGTACAGCATGTGGTTGCCACGCGTATGCGAGTAGCCGCCGTCGGCGCCGATCTGCGAGGTCTCACCCAGCCGCTTCCCGCGCAGGTCGCTCACGTGCGACATCGGCTCGCGCGAGATGAGCTTGTCGCGTACGGCGTTGCTGGGCGAAGTGAGGTGCACGATCGGGCGGCCCTTGGTGAAATCGGTGTAGGTGGAGATGTGGTTGCCGGAGATGAAGTCGATCTCGCCGCTGAGCAGCAGGCGCTCGGCCTCAGCAGAGCCGTCGATGTATACAAAGCTGGTCAGCTTGATGCCCACCCGGTCCCACAAACCAGCTTCCTGCATCACCGCCCAAACAGGCATGTGTGACGAAGATCGGTAGATCCCACGCACCTCGATCGGCTCGTACTCGGCCATCCGCGCAACTCCTGCTTTCTATTTGTCTTGAGCCAGGATACGTCATCCACCGGAAGCAGAAAGCAACGAGCTGCTACCGGCCGCGGGCTGAGCCCCAGAGCACGACGTGGAGGCGCGTCCCGAGTCGATAACCCTTCGCAATGCAGGCCGGCGCCAGGTCGAGCGAGCGCTGCCGCAGCGTCTCGGGATCCGTGGCTTCAGGAGTGATGACAATACGCGAGGGGTCTACGCCGTAGCGAGCGGCGAGGAGGCCGACCTCGGGCAGATCGTCTGCCGACCCAGCGACGAACTTGAACTGGGCGTTGGAAGCGGCCGAGAACCAGGCCAGCGGGCCCATGCGCTCGCGACGATGGGCCGCGTTACCCGACGATGCGAGCTTGGGGGACACGTTCCACTGATCGACCAGCGAAGCCAGCGACGGATCGGGCGCGATGGTGCCATTGGTCTCGATCTCGATGCGACGCTCCGCGGCCTTGAGGCGCACCAGCAGGTCGGCCAGCGGCCGCTGCTGCAACAGCGGCTCGCCGCCGCTGACGACGACGTTCACGACATCGAGCGCCAGCGCGAGGTCCGCGGCGGCCGCCGGCGAGAGCTTGACGATCTCCTGGCGCGGGTCGTAGCTGGACCACTCCCAGGTGTACTTGGTGTCGCACCAGGAGCAGCGCAGGTTGCAGTGAGCCAGCCGCACGAATGCGCTGGGGAGGCCAACGGTGATGCCCTCGCCCTGCACCGACGCGAAGATCTCCGGCTCGCCCGATGGCAGCCGGCTCAGGTGCAGCAGCGTCACGAAACCGCGAGCGCGGGGTCCGGCAGACCAGCCTCGGCAAAGCCCTTGGCCCGCAGCAGACAGCTGTCACAGCGGCCGCATGGAGCGTCGCCACCCTGGTAGCAGCTCCAGGTGTGCCGCAGCGGCGCGTTCACCTCGATCGCCAAGCGCACGATGTCGGCCTTACTCAGCTCGATCAGCGGCGTCCGCACCTCGAAGGCCACGCCGTACTGCGTGCCCAGCTTGCTCCCCAGGCGCAGCGCTTCGGCGACGGCCTGGTAGAACTCCGGACGGCAGTCGGGGTAGCCGCTGTAGTCGACGGCGTTGGCGGCGACGAAGATGCTGGCCCGCAGATCGCCTGGCGCGCAGCCGTCCAGCTCGATCGCCGACAGGCAGGCGCTCTCCAAGAAGGCGGCCGCCATGGTGACGAAGAAGGTGTTGCGCAGCGGGACGTAGGTAATCGGCACGTCGTGTGACATGGCCTCCGGCGGGCGATCCCGCGGCAGCCCGAAACGTTCCGGATTGGTGAGCGCCGAGTACCAGGCCAGCTCCCGAAAGAAGCTCACGTCCACGATCTGCTGGCGCAGGCCAAGCGCTTCGGCGACGCGGCGCGCGGCCTCGATCTCGCGATCGTGCTTCTGTCCGTAGTGCACAGTGATCGCCGAGAGCTCATAGCCTTCGCCAACGGCGGCCGCCGCGACCGTGGTCGAATCGAGTCCTCCGGATAGAAGGATGGCGCCCAGGCTCCTCATGGGCGCGGCATCCCCTCGGCAGCTGGCGGAAAGCGAACCGGAATCTAGACCTTCCCCAGCTGCTGGACGGCGTAGTCGACGAACTGCGTATCGACGAGCTGGTCGATCGGGAAGGTCTCCTTTATCGAGCCCCAGTCCGCCAGCTGCTTCTGATCGGCCTCGATGCTGGCGCTGTTCAGCGACCCATTGCCGTCGATCGGCAGCCATTGGATCTTCGTCACGAGGTCGGCCGAGGAGCCGGTTGCCTTGGTCAGGATCGGCCCCACAACCTGGGCGTCCTTGCCGCTCTTGAGGAAATCGTTCATGTCGCGCACACCGCGCAGATGCGCCACCATCCAGCGGCGGGCGACGTCCCGGCGGTCACGAATGAAGCCCTCGGAGAAAACCAGCGCACCAGCCTGCTCGCCGGGATAGAAGTCGGCCAGGTTCTGCCAGGCCTGCGCGATGCCCCGGGAAACCGCCGCGGTGATGAACGGCTCGAGCTGGGCGGCGCCGTCGGCCTGCTTGTTGGCCAGGGCGTTGGTCATATCGGGGAAGGGCACGATTTTCCAATCCACGTCCTCGATCTTGAGTCCGGCGCTGGCCAGCACCTTGGAGACGGCAAAGCCCAGGCCGCCCTGCTTGTTGTCCGTCTGCGCCAGCAGGGTGCGGCCCTTCAGGTCAGCGATGGTCTTGATGTCCTTGCCCACCAGGTCGGGCCGCAAGATGATCGCCTCCGACACGACGCCCTTCTCGAGGTGGGCGTTGTCGACGGCGAACTTCTGCTTGACCCCGCGCGACAGGGCATTGAAATGCGCCGACGTGGGGCTGGAAGTGCCGATGTCGAGCTGCCCGGTAGCGATCAACGGGGTCTGCTGCGAGCCGCTGTCGAACATGGTCTCGTCCGACTGCACGCCCTGCTCCGCAAAGTAGCCGCGCTCGCGGGCGATGGCCGCACCCAGCGTGAGCCCGCGCAGATTGCCCTGCTTCACAACGTCCAGTGAGCGGCTGGCGGACGAGCTGGCCTGAGCGCTGGCTGGCTGGGCCGCCTGGCTGCCGGCCGGCTTGGCGCTGGCCTGCGTGGATGGGCTGCCCGACGGCTTGGCTGCCACACTGGCGGGAGCCGACGCCGCCGGGCTGGGCGCGGCCGGGGCTGACTGGCCGCAGGCCGCGAGTGCCAGGGCCGCGCAGCCAGCCAGGCCGAGGCTGAGAAGGTGACGCCGTGAGAGAGCTCCGTTTGCCGCAAGTTCTGGTTTCATGGGGCAGATTATGCGCCAGGCAGCGTCGCACCGCCATCGCGGGCCGCCTTACCCAGCGGTCGCAGCCGTCACGCAGCCATCAGATCTCCGTCCAACGCCAGCTTGACAGCCCACTTTGCCGGTCATAGGATTTGCTCCGGCCCGTGATACCGAGCATTCGTCAACGGCGCGAAGGCAGGCCAGCGGGCTTGCCGGAGGAACGCGCCGGCCAGCACTTCGCGACACGAGGGAAGCCATGGAGACACAGATCCTGCCCCGCGAAACCGACGAGCTGCCACGCTACGGCGGCCACGGCAGCCGCCCCGAAGAAACCGGCAAAGGGCTGGTGGTGGAGCGCTTCAGCCACCTGGTGGTGGGAGTTACCAAGCTGGACGTCAGCGAAGCCTGGTACCGGGACGTAGTAGGCCTCGACCTGCTGGGACGCGACCTGACCGCCGAGCCCAACCCCCACAGCGTGCTGCAAACCAATACCGGCCAGATGGTCATTCTGGTCGAGAGCAAGAGCTTTGACCGTCCGCCACGCAACAGCCGGCACCAGGCCTTTCTGATGACGCCCAACGCCTACCGCAGGGCCTACGAGCGGCTGCAGGGTATGGGCATGATCATCTCGGATACGCACGAGGGCCATCGCGCGCTGGGCAACTACAGCATCGATCTCATGGACCCTGACGGCCATCGTTTCCAAATCCAGACCTACGGGCCCGAGTGTCACGAGTACCAGCCCTCGGATGCCGGGGTGGTCGACTGCGGTCCCGCTGAGCGTTACAAGAGCGGCGACGTCAAGCCCTTCAAGCAGGGGAACTTCTATCTCGTCCGGCTGCGGGAAGGATTCCTGGCGCTGAACCGCTGGTGCACCCACATGAATGGCATCGTCGTGTACCAGAAGGCACACTGGCACTTCTACTGCCCCTACCACTACGCGACCTACGACCGCCGCGGCGAGCCGTCACCATACCCCGGCAACCGCGCCGGCGGGCCATTACGACTTCATCCCGTGACGTTCTCGAATGAGGGACACGTGCTGGTGGACACCAGCCAAGTCATCGAGCGCAGCGCCTATGAGCCAGGCCAGGCCGCCGTACCGCCCTCGGGCGACCCGGCCCAGGCCGTGGCCTGAGAGGAGCAGCGCATGGCAGAAGTCGAAAGCATCAGCCACAGCGGCATCGAGGGGCCAGACTCGCGCGCCATCGAGCTGTTCTACGAGGAGGTGCTGGGCGGCGCCCGCATGGAGACCTGCTCGCGCAGCTACGAGGGCAATCGCGGCGGTGACCCGCATCCGTGCGGCGTGATTGGCGACTACGTATTCGTCATCTTCCCCGACCGCAGCGGCAAGCCGAAGTTCGACGACGGGCGAATCCGCGGCGGTATCGACGGCGACGTGCGTCACGCCTTCTCGGTCTCGCGCGAGCGATTCGGCGAGATTCAGCAGCGGCTGACCGAGCGCGGCGTGCCGTTCGAGGGCCCGGTGGTCCATCCCGAGCGCGGCCCGTTGGGCGAGTCGATCTATTTCCGAGACGCCGGAGGCAACTACTTCGAGGTGTGCTGGCGCCGGGATGCCGGCATCCAGTACGCGCCCGTGCCGGTAAGCCAGGGCTGAGGACGGCCGATGGTGCACGCTCCTGACCTTTTCGGAGCCCGCTCATGACGGTTGCCGAGCCGCTGGCCAGCCCCCGAAGCCGCATTGCCGCCGGCCTGCTTGCGGGATTGGCCGTCGAAGTCTCGAATCTCGACACCGCTCGCGCCTTCTATGACCGCATCCTGGCCGGCCGCGGCGGTCGCTGGCAGCGCGAGGGCGGCACGCTCACGTATCGCCTGGGATCGCAGCACCTCGATCTCGTGCGCCGCGGCTCACCGCGGACGTTCAGCGACGGCGGGCACCACTGCGCAATCCCCATCGAGCCCGACCGTCTCGGGCCTCTGGTCGAGGAGCTGTCGACCGCGGGCCATGCCGTGGACTGGTGGCGGGAGGACCATCCGAGCGAACGTTCGGTAGGACCTTACGTCCTCGACCCCAGCGGTAACCGCGTGCAGCTCATTGCCTCGGCGAACACGGACCTGCTCATCGACCACGCAGCCATCGAGATCCATCACTTCGACTACTGCGAGTACGTGTACGTCAACGCGCTTGGCGGGCAGGTGGACTACTATCATGGCTGGCGCTCCGCTGACCTCCAGGAGGCCAAGCGCTGGGCAGCCGGCGACGATCCCTGCGCCCCGTGGACGCGGCGCGACAACCCGCACTACCGCGACTTCCTGGTGGCCGACCCGGCAACCGGTCAGCTGCGGCCGTCCAGGCACAGCGTGCAGTCCGGTGGCGCCGAAGGGCGACTCCGGGTCCCTAGGCCCAACGGCCAGCTGTTCATCGCCTACGGGCCGACCAGGATTGTTCTGGTCAGCGCCACGAAGGTGCGGCAGCAGCCGCCCGAGGAGCTGATTCAGGGCACACCGCGCTTGATCCTCGCCGCGCGCCAGGCCGCTGACGTCGTGGCCGCCGGCCTGGACGCCACCCCCATCGCGCACGAACGTCAGGGAGACAGCGTCTATCTGCGGGATCCCGACGGCAACTTCGCCGAGGTGCTCTGCTCGCGGGGCTGACACCCGTCATGGCACGCGCTCCCAGATGATCGCTCAGGAGAGACCATTGGAAACACCTGCAGACAGCGGCTGGCGCGGCTATTCGCTCGAAGAGCGGGACCGCCGCTGGCGGGCCGTCCGGGAGAACGCGGCCAGAGCCGGCCTCGACTGCGTCCTGGTGCCGAAAGGCAACCGTATCGACAGCCGCTATCTCACGCAGATCGAGAACGCCTGCTTCATCCTACCGGCGGATGGCCGCCCACCGGTAGTGATGGACGACCGGGGCACAGGCAACGCCTGGATAGCCGAAGTACGCTCGATGCGCCGCGGCGACCGCCCCCGCTGGGGTCCGCCGATCGCCGAAGCGCTGCTCGAGCTGGGCATGGAACGAGCGCGCATCGGCGTGGTTGGGATGGGGCCGGGAACGGTCACGCATGCCAGAGCGGCCGACGGCGTGCTGAACTACGACTCCTTTGCCGAGATCGTGAGCCGGCTGCCCAAGGCCTCCTTCGAGGATGGCACCGACGTCGTCGGCTTCGCCCGTTACGTCAAGAGCCCGGAGGAGCTGGACTGCCTGCGGCGCGCCGTGGCTATCGCCGAGGAGGGCATCGCCGAGATGGTTCGGACGGCGGGCACAGGCGTCGATGAAGCCGTGCTGTACGGACGGGTTAGCGGACGGATGACGGAGCTGGGCAGCGAGCACTATTGCGTTGCCCGCACCGACTGGACGGCTCACGGCTGGGCGCTGGAGACAGGACCTGCAGATGGCCACGGCACCCGTTTCACCGGGCCGCCCATCGGCCGGCGGCTGCAGGCGGGCACACTGATCAGCAACGAGGTCAGCGCCATCTGGGGCGGCATGGTCGCCCAGGAAGTTCAGCCGATCCTGGTGGGGTCCACGTTGGACGAGTGGCAGCGACTGGTCGATCTGCAGCGCGAAGTGTTCGAAGCCGGCTTGAGCTTCATGAAGGCCGGCATGACGTACCTGGAGCTCGTTGACTTCGTTCGCGGCAGCTGCAGGATGCCCGGTTTCAAAGCCGAGATCACCCTGCACGGACGCGGCATGGGCGACGACGGACCGCTCATCACCGGCCGGTCGGAGAACGCCAAGCTCGCCAACCTGCGCATGGAGCAGGGCAACGCCTGGGTATGGAAGCCGGTAGTGCACACCACCGAAGGCCCCAAGCGAGAGTTCCAGTTCGGCGGCACCGTGGCGCTGACCGAGCGCGGCGTGGAGCGCTTCTTCCAACGACCCCACCGCTTCGTCACTGTGGCTTAAGGCGGCTGATAGGGGGATCCAGCAGCCGAATTTCGACGTCGGAGGCAGTCATGATCGCTCACAGGTTCGACGGTATGAACCGCCGTTCGTTTTTGCGCCTAGCCGCCATCGGCGGGACCGGCGCATTGGTCGCCAGCAGCCTGGCGGGATGTGGGAAAGCGTCACCGCAGATCAGCTCGGCCCCAGCCGGGTCCCGATCCCCGAACCTCGACGCGATTATCGACGGGGCTCGCAAAGAGGGCGAGCTCAACCTCAGCTGGGGCGAGTCCTCCGGCGGCGGCGGCCGCAGCGTGCAGTCCTGGGCGGAGAGCATCAACCGCAACTACGGCCTGAAGCTGAACGTGCAGTTCACGCCGGGGCCATCCATGTCCGATATGGCGGCGCGCATCGTGCAGGAAGTTGCCGCCGGGCGGCCGGCATCGAGCGACGTGTACTTCGGCTCGGCCAGGGCAACCACGACCATGGTCAACCAGGAGGTGGTGCAATCCGTCGACTGGCCCAGCTTCGCCACGCACCTGCAGAAGCCCGACAGTCTCGAAGCGACCGACCTCACTGTGCCCGTCACCGCTGACGTGCCCGGGATCAGCTACAACAGCAACAAGGTCGCGCCCGCTGACGTGCCCAAGTCGCTGCAGGATCTGCTCAATCCCAAGTACAAGGGCCGCATGGCCGGGCACGTCGATGCCAGCACCTACGCCGAGATCGCCAGCGATGAGATCTGGGGTGAGCAGCGAACGGTCGACTTCGTGCGCCAGTTCGCCAGCTCCGTGGCCGGCCTGCTGCGGTCGGGAGAGATCGAGCGGGTGCTCACCGGCGAGTTCGACATCTTCTCGGTGGACGGAGCCGGGGCCGACGTGTTCCGCCGCCAGGAGCTGGGCCAGCCCCTGGGACACGTCATTCCCGCCGACGTGCCCATGCGCGAGTTCCGTTGCATGTGCATCCCCAAGAACTCCGCGCATCCCAACGCGGCCAAGCTGTTCCTCGACCACGTCATGAGCCGGGAGGGGCAGGACGTCCTGTTCGCCAACACCTACGCCGACCATCCGTCCGTGCACGGCTCGAAGTTCGCGCCGTTCATCGACAAGCAGGTGCCGGGCGTGACCTTCCATGACCTGACAGTCGCCTTCAATCAGCGCAACGGCGTGGACAAGATGGATCGGCTGACGCGTATGTTCGTAGCCATCATGCGAGGCACCAAGAGCTGACTTCCCCCAGCAGCCTGATAGCGGGCATCCACCAGCTGGCGAACCAGCAGTTCCAAACGCCGGAGTTCGAGCTGCTGCTGTCTACACCCTTCACGCTGCCGCGCGCCCGGCTGTTCGCCATCCAGATGGCCCACTACGTCTGCAACCGCCGCGACTGCTGGGGCTACGTGCAGGGCAGCGCGCCGCTCGGCGTGAAGCGCCTGATCTGGGAGCACGAGTCCGAAGAGCTGGTGTGCGACCCACGCGTGGGCATCGACCATTTCACGCTGGCCACCAGGGAAGCGCGAGTGCTGGGCTTGACGGCGGATGAGATCGAGCGGGGGGAGCTGCTGCCAGGCGCAGTGGCGGCCTTCTGGAGCTGGCGATCGCTGGCCAAGGACCGTCCCTGGCTCGAAGCGGTGGCCGCCTCGTGCGTGCTGGAGATTCGCAACTCGAGCGCGGTCATCCGCGGCGGAGGGCTCGCCCAGCGTATCCGGAAGAAGCTGATCGAAGAGGCCGGACTGCCAGCCGAGCAGCTCATCAACCAGTCCACGCACGTCCAGGCCGACGTGTCACACGCGGACCTGCTTTCGCGCGTGGTCGAAGGCTACGTTCGCGAGCCCGAGGACGAGGCTGCCGTGATGCGCGGCGTCAGGGACTCGCTCATCATCGACCGGGCTTTCCGCGGCGCGCTGGGGCTGGGCCTGCGAAACGTCGAGAGCGGGTAGCCGCGAGGCCTGCCATCGTCCGCGGCGTCGATTCACCCTTTGAGCTGCTACGACGTTTCGTGCTAGTCTGCCCGTCGCAAGGAGCGGAGGAGAAGCTGATGCAGACCGACGAGCGCGGCGGCAAATACCAGGTGACGCTGGAGGACATCGTTCATACCGGGCCCGGGACGTTGGGGGGACGGTACATGCGCATGTTCTGGCATCCGATCCTGGTGGCCAGCCAGCTGCAGCCGGGCCGGGCACTGCCCATCCGTGTCATGAGCGAGGACTTCACGCTCTATCGAGGTGAAAGCGGCAAGCCGCACCTGCTGGCGTTCCGCTGCGCGCATCGCGGCACCCAGCTCTCGACAGGCTGGGTCGAGGGCGACTGCATTCGCTGCTTCTATCACGGTTGGAAGTACGACGACACAGGCCAATGCGTGGAGCAGCCGGCCGAGGACGCCTCCTTTGCGGCTAAGATCCGCATCCGCAGCTATCCGACCGAGGAGTACCTGGGCCTCATCTTCGCCTACCTGGGTGAGGGTGACCCACCACCATTGCCGCGCTTCCCCGAAATGGAAGATGAGGGCGTGCTCGAAGTAGCCGACGTCGTCGTCTGGCCGTGCAACTTCTTCAACCGGGTGGAGAACTCGGCGGACGAGGTGCACGTGGCCTTCGTCCACGGGTCCTCGGGCTTCTCCGAGAACGGTCTCATTGCCGTACCCGAGGTGTGGGCGGAGGAAACCGAGTTCGGTTTCACCAAGCACGGGCGGCGGCCCAACAGCCCGGCGCGAGTGTCGCACTTCCACATGCCGAACACCAACTTCATCAAGGGCTCGCCCAACGAGAACGGCTCGGGCTGGGTCGAGCATCTGTCGTGGCGCGTGCCGGTGGATGACGAGACCTGCGCCAGCTACACCATGACCCTGACCCACGTCACCGGCCAAGCCGCCGAGGACTATCGGCAGCAGCGGGCGGCGCGCCTGGCAAGTGTCGACGCCAACGCCAGCGCGGCCAACCTGGGGCCCAAGGTGCTGGCCGGCGATCTGCGCATCGAGGACATCGAGGAGCGGACGTTCATCGTCAACGTGCAGGACTACGTAGCGCAGCTCGGCCAGGGCGCCATCGCCGACCGCACCCACGAGCGGCTCGGCCGATCCGACGCCGTCGTGATCCTGATGCGCAAGCTCTGGCTGCGCGAGCTCCAAAAGCTCGCCGACGGCCAGCCCATCAAGCGCTGGCACCGCTCCGGCCGAGTAGAGGTTACCGCCGGGGTGTAGTCGAGGCTCGCACTCTCAGGGAGCAACCGCGCGAGTGCAGCAACCGAAGCGGGCGCAGCGCGGGGCCTTGCGCCCCGAGATCACAGCTCGAAGAGGTGCTGCGGGCGGGTGCCCAGGCGCTCGGCGCCGTGCTTGCGGACGACGACGCTTTCGCCCCAGCTGCCGTAGTCGGGGCGGCCGTCCACGCCGGTATTGGGCTTGAGGATGAAGGAGCAGCCTTCCTTGATCTCCAGGCTGCGCATCTCCGGGGTGACCAGGCTGGTGACCAGTGGCCCATCGTCGCCTAGGCCACGGCCGTGCATGAGCAGGCGCGTCTCGGCCCGGCCGTTGATGCCTGTCAGATGCGCCGCCTCCCACACTTCGCCCACGGTAACGCCCGGGCGCAGCGCCTCGAACGCGCGATTGAACGACTCCCAGGTGAGCTGCAGGCCGTCCTTCAAGTCTTGATGGGCAGGCCCGATCGAGAACGTCTGGTCGAGCTGGGCGATATACCCTCCCCAGCGGCCCTCCACTTCCATCGACAGCACGTCGCCGGTTTGCAGCGTACGGAAGGTGGGCTGCTCGACGCGGTGGTAGGTCCTCCCGAGCGGCCCGCTGATCCAGCCGAACATCGGCTGGAAGCTGCCACCCGCGTCGGCGTTGGCGAACATCATCTGGGCGAACACGTGGCGCTCCCGCACGCCGGCGCGGGCATGCTGGATCACGGCCTCGATGGTGCGCTCGGCAACGGCCGCCCCTTTGCGAATGAAGTCGATCTCTTCTTCGCTTTTCTGGTAGCGGGCTTCGCCGAGCACGTCGGTTGCCGTCACCACCCGAGCATTGGGAAAGGCGCTTTTGACGATCTCAACCGATTGCCAGTTGACCTCCCCCTCGGTCTCGCGCACGTGGCCCAGAAGCGACGAGGTAAGCCCAGCCACGCCGATGGTCCCGCGCTCGAAACCCAGCTCGCGCAGGCGGGCTGCAACCGTCTGGCCGCCGGTGCCCCGGCGCGCCGCCCGGACGCCATTGAGCCAGCTGGACGACGGCCAGATGCCGCCTCGGGAATGCCAGGCGGTCACCTCACCTTCCAGCGGGAAGACGACGGTGGTCTCGTCGGAGTTCTCGCCCAGCTGGGACAGGTAGCGCGCGTCGGCCTGGCCCCGGTCGTGGCTGTTGGTGCACGGCAGGCAGACGATGACGTCAATGCCGTCGCGCGCCATGAGCTCTCGCACCCGTTTCCAGCGCCGGTCGCGCTCCTCAACGGAGAACACGGCATTGCTCCACTCAGGGCTCCAGGCCGTGGGAGAGCTCATGCAGGGACGGCCAAAGCGGAATTCGCGAAGCAGGACCTCTGTCGCCCGGCGGCGAGTGTCCCGCGATTAGCGCCCACCGTCATCCAACGGGCTTGGCAGCAGCCACCTTGAGCGGGGAAACGATCATCGTCCGGGTTCGAGCATCGGTTTGGAGAGGCCGTTCCACAGGGTGTGGAACCAGCTGCGCGGCGAGCGCATCGAGGAGGAGGGTGGCCCGCTGCGGGTGCGCCAGCTCGGGGCCGCGCATACGCACCACCACCTTCACCTTGTCGCCTTCGTCAAGGAATCGCTTGATGAGCTTGACCTTGGTCTCGATGTCGTGCCCACCCACGCTCGGGCGGAAACGCACTTCCTTCAGGGTGAAGCTCTTCTGACTCTTCTTGGCCTCCCGCTGCTTCTTGGTGTACTCGAACTGAAAACGGCCAAAGTCCAGGAGCTTGCAAACGGGTGGATCAGCAGTGGGGTTGACCTCAACGAGGTCTAGCTGTCGGGACGAGGCCAGATCGAGGGCCTCACGAAGGGCCAGGACGCCAAGGGAGGCGCCGGTTTGATCGATAACTGCCACTTGATGCGCACGGATCTTGTCGTTGATTGAGGGGGCTTTGCTTATGTGGTTCTCCTCTGTGTTGTCTAACTGTCTGCTAGCGTAGCTGCCGGATTGCTCGTGATCAATCTACACCTCCGTTTGGCAGACAGTCTGGAGATAGTAGCTCGCACGACGGCTGACTGCGAATGCCGAAACAGGTCCACGCCCACGGCGTGGGAGGTTTGGGACATTGCCTCCAAGCCACCGGCTGACAATTCATACAAGCGACGGGTTACGCTTGGTTCGAGGTAAACCTACGAGATGACCCATCTGTTCAGCTTTCCGAATCCGGTCAACGAGATCTCGGCACGCATCGTGGCCGGCGGAGTGGTCATTTTAGGGCTGGCGACTATCGTTTCGCAGCAGCCATGGCTGCTGCTGGCATTGGCCTACGGGTTTGTGGCCCGCGTCCTTACGGGGCCCAAGCTCAGCCCGCTCGGGCTGCTGGCCACCCGCGTGCTGGCGCCGCGACTACCGTTTGACCCACGCTTGGTCCCAGGTCCACCCAAGCGCTTTGCCCAGGGCATCGGAGCAGCGGTAACCATCTCCGCTTCAGTGCTGCACTTTGCCTTCGGGCTCAGCGCGTGGGCCTATGCGCTCATCGTGCTGCTGGTGTGCTTCGCGCTGCTGGAATCCGTATTCGGTTTGTGCGTGGGCTGCCGGATCTTCGCGCTGCTCATGCGGCTGAACGTGATTCCCGCGGAAGTTTGTCTGGAGTGCCAGGACATCTCGATGCGGCGGCAGCCTGTCTCGACTCGATAATCGACAAGAAGCGCAACAGATATCCCTGCCGGCATGTGTCCGACCAGGCCCGCAAGACGCGTCAGCTCCTACCCGCTGTTACGCTCCTCCATTGAGGTGTGATCGAGCCAGCCTGACACCATGGCTCCCCGCCTGCTAGTCAGGCAGGGGTTGGCGGAACACGCGACCAACGCGCAGGGCACGACAGGTAAGGTATGGTTCGCTCCGACCGAATCCATGGGGCAGCCAGCTTCACCATTCTGACAAATGGTCTTGGGGGGTAGGCCAATCGCCGCGATGCACCGGACGGCAGCAGCGCATGCCAGTCCACGCCTCTTCAACGCGATCGCCGGGTCGATCCTGGCTGTGGCCATGTGGCTCATCGTCGCGGTGCCGTCGTACGCGCAAACCCCACCCGCCTGCAAGTTCATCCTCGGCTTCCAAACGCTTCATGATCTCGACCCCGCTGATACTGGCGACTGCCTCGACAATCAGGCATTTGCCTCGAATGGGGACGCGCTTCAGCACACCACCAACGGGCTGCTGGTCTGGCGTAAGGCCGACAACTGGACAGCCTTCACCAACGGCTACCGGACCTGGATCAACAGCAAATTCGGCCTGCGGCAGCGGCTGAACAGCGAGCGCTTCGAATGGGAGGGAGCTCCGGCGCTGACTTCGCAGCTGAGCCAGCAGGCCCAGCTGCCGGACGGACGCGGCTACGCCAGCTACGTCTGGGCTGGCTACGTCACCTTCCGCCAGGTGACCATGGTAAGCGGGAGCTGGGTTGTGCCCAGCGTGACCGACACGTCCAATGAGAGCGAGGGTGAGTGGGTTGGCCTCGACGACGACGCTACCTTGCTCCAGGCCGGCACCGACTCTAACCGCCAGCAGGCGTGGATCGAGCTGTTCCCCGACCCCGCCCTCTTCATCCCCAAAGCCACACTGCGAGCGAACCAGGGAGACGCATTCTCCGTGACAATCACTGCCCTCGGCGGGGGGCAGTGGTCGGTGAGGCTGCAGAACCAGACGACAGGGGACGTATACCAGGTCACGAGACAGTTCGACGGGGCGCCCAAACGGGCCGAATGCATCGAGGAAACGCCGGTCAAGGGAGCCTACGTCGACACGCCCATGCGCGCGCCCTATCCGCGCTTCAGTCCGGTTCCGTTCACTGCCTGCAGCGTGAATGCCGTGCCCATGGCTCAGCAGGATCCGATGTACACCGTCCGCGTCGATCCGAATAATGCTCCGGTCGCCGTCCCTTCGGCAATCAAGCCGGACGGCTCGTTCAGCGTCGCCAGGAGGTGACCGGCGGGCACGACGTCCGAAGGCGCTCGCTACGCATCGATATCGGCGGGCAGCCAGAGATGGAAGGTGCTGCCGCGGTCTTCACCGGGGCTCTCCGCCCATAGACGGCCGCCGTGCGACTCAATGATCTGCCGGCTCACGTACAACCCCAACCCCATTCCGGGTACGTGGCGCGACCGAGCGTTCTCCGCCCGGCCGAACAGCTCGAAGATCACGTTCGCCTGGTCGCTGGAGAAACCGATTCCGCTGTCACTGATCGAGATCTGGCAGCCGGCATCCTGTCGCATGCACCGAATGTGCACCGGCGATGCGTCAGGCGAGTATTTCAAGGCGTTTTCGAGGAGGTTGGCGAGCACCTGCCCTAGCCGCGCACGATCGCACCTGACCTCGAGCGGTGCGGCCGCGTCCACGACGAATCGAGTCCGCTCCGGCACTCCCGCCGCAACCTGCTCGACAACCTGGGACACCAGGTCGTTGATCTTCACGGATTCCAGGCTGAGGTCGAGTTGGCCGATTCGCACTCGCGATAGGTCGAACACATCCTCCAGCAGCTTCACCAGGCGCCGAACCGAGGTATCCACGTATCCGAATGCCTCGTACAGTCGATCCGCGTCGACCTCGCCGCGGCGCCGGGCTCGCTGCATCAATTCGACCGTGCCCTTGATCGCGGTGATGGGATTCTTGATCTCGTGGGACATGACCGCCAGGAAGTCATCCCGCGCTCGAACAGCGTCCTGGGCAGCCCGATGCGCCTGCCGCTCCGCCTCGTAGGCCTCGGCCACGCCGATGGCCGCGCCGGCCAGATTGGCCAGAGCGGTGGTGGCAGTCAGATCCCGTTCCTCGAACGATCGCGCATCTTTCCAATAGAACGTGATCGTGCCCGTGTTCTGCCCCCGAATAGGGAGCGGCAAAGCCAGCAGCGCCCGGATTCCCTCGCGCCGATAGTTAGCCACGTTTCCTTTCAGCGCCGGCTCCGATTCGACGTTGCCCGCCACGACCATCCAGGCAGTTTCTGTCGGAGCGCTGCTGAAGACCCCCAGGGTCTCTCGTTGATACTCCTCGGACAAGCCTGAGACCGCCTCGATGCCCCATTGTTCGGTCTCTGCCCGGTAACGCCATACGGCGTAGGCATCAGCGGCAACGAGACGGGCTGCCAGCCCCAGGATCCTGTTCAGCAGCTGCCTTTTGTCCAGCGAGGCAAGCAGCTGGGCAGAGGCCTCGGCCAACACGGCCATACGCCGGTTCATCTCCTGCTCGGCCTGTTCCGCCGCCGTTTCCGGCGTGACGTCGCGCAGCATCACCAGCGTGGCAGGCTGGCCTTCGGAGGTCACCGGAATGGCCACCACCTCGATGTCGACCACCGATCCGTCGAGACGGACGCAGCGCTCTCGTTCTCGCACCGGTTGGAGGCCGCCCTGGGCCTGGGCTTGGCGTGCGCGAGCGACGACGTCCGGGCGATCTTCCGGATGGACGAAGTCCAGCACGGCACGGCCCACCAGCTGCTCAACGTTGTGCGCACCCACCAGCTCCAGCGCGCTCGCATTGACGTAGACGAGCCGGCCGTTGCGATGGATAGCCATGGGGCTGGCAGACGCATCGACGATGAGGCGGTAGGGCTCATCGGGAGAAAACGCGGTCGAACGTCTCAGTGAACGCCGCCGGGCGAAGTCTGCCAACTTGCGCTCAGCGTAGCAAAGCCCCCTAATAGGCGGGGTCATTCGGTACTATTGATGGTGGAGGCCTCCTACCCTCCATTCCGCAACAGGCCCCTGGCGTCCTCTCCATTCGCCAGGGGCCTGTTGCTACCCAAATAGGCCTGCTCGGGGCCAGCACGGGCGCAGTGCAATAATCCTGCCCAGCTCATCAGCAGCAGGAGCAGCCCTTGCGCATCGACGTCCATGCCCACTACTACACGTCCGAATTCGCCGAACGTATGGCTCAGCTGGGGAGCAAGCGCAGCGACGTCCCGGGCGGCAAGATCTCCATCGACCAGCGGCTCGATCTCATGGGCGAAGCCGGCATCGACCTGCAGATCGTGTGCGTAGGGGCCCAGCAGCCGTACTTTCCCTCGGCCAGCCAGGCCGCCGCTGGGGCACGGTTCGCCAACGACTTCTATCGACAGCTGTGCGACACCCGCCCGGGCCGGTTCGCGGCCTTTGGCTGCGTGCCCTTACCGCACGTTGAAGAGGCTATCGTCGAGGCGGCACGCTGCCTGGATGAGCTCGGATTCCCCGGCATCAACCTAGCCTGCTCGGTGGCCGGCCAGCCCCTGGATACGCCTGCCTTCGAGCCGTTCTGGGCTGAGATGGACCGGCGCCAGGCAATCGTTTTCCTGCATCCGAACATGCACTGCGACGCGCCGATGATGGACAGCTTCGGGCTCGAAGGCGTGGCCGGCGGGTGCTTCGAAGACACTATCGCCGGGCTGAGGCTCACCTTCTCGGGAGTTGCCAGCCGCTATCCAAATTTTCGGCTGATCATCCCTCACCTTGGCGGGACGATCCCCTTCCTGTGGCAGCGCATCGAGGACTCGTTTGGGCGGAAGCGGGCCAGCGGGGACACATCCAGCCCAATCACCGAGCCGCCCACGTCGATCCTGCGGCGTTTCTATTACGACACGGTGAACAACACGCCCGCCTCGTTGGAATGCACCATCAAGGCCGTCGGGATCGACCACGTGCTCTTTGGCACGGACTTTCCCTACCTGGGCCATAAGGTCTGCTCCGATTACGTCGAGCAGTCGGACCTGCCGCCGGAGCACGTCCACGCGATCATGGAGGACAACGCCGTGCGGCTCCTCGGCCAGCGGTTAGAGCTGCCAAGCCTCCCACGCTGACAACGCAAGCGCAGGCTGGTATCAGCGAGTGGGAGCAATCGCCAAAGCCCGCAGAAAGGCTACTTCTGCGCCGCTCCTGCCAGGAACGAGTAGTCGTAGATCTGATCCTCCGTCGCCGGCTTGGGCAGCTCCATGGCCTTGGCGTCGGTCTCGATCTGGTTCTGGATGGCGCGCGGGTCGGGCCGGCCTCCATTGGTATACGACGGCTTGAGGAGGTCGAACAGCTTGCCGGAGTCGGCTTCGCTCAGACCGAACTCCTGCTCCAACACGCCCACCGTCTGCTGCCTGTCGGTGGCCGTGACTTTGGCCGCCTCTACGGCTGCGTCCACCATGTTCTGGACCAGCGCTTTGCGGTTCTTCATCAGGTCGACGGTCGTCGCCAGCCCGCTGCTCGGCGTCCAGACCTTACTGATGGTGCTGTCGATGATCGGATGGCCATCGTTCAAGAGGGGCAGGGCTTCGGACACGCCGAGGATGCCTGCCGCCACGCGATGATTCTCCACGAGCGCAGCCCGAGCGGGATCGTTTTGCACCGACACGATGGTGTAGTCGGAAGGCTGCAAACCATCGATGCTGAGCAGTGCATTGGCCATGAGGGTCGGCAGCTGCGCCGGATTGCTGCCGGCGATCTGCTTACCTTTCAGCTGACTGACCTCGGTCACACCCTTGTCACCGACGAGCAGGTATTCGGGATGGTCCTTGGCCACGAAAATGACGCGCATGGGCAGCCCCTTCTCGGCCCCCTGGATGGCGGAAGGGATGGTGCCCATGAACTCCATGTCGCCTTTGCTGAGGCCAGCCACCAGCGCGTCGGACTGGCCGACGACGAACTCCGGATCGAGCCCGTGCTTGGCGAAGATGCCCAGGTCCTTGCCGACGTAGAGGTAAAGCGAGCCTGTGCTCTTGCTCGTCACCCCCACCACCACGTGTGTCGTGCCTGAAGCCGCGGGCTTGGCAGCCGCGGATGCGCCCGACGGCTTGGCCTCTGCCGAAGCGGCCGGCTTCGCCGGCGCGGCGGATGCCACGGCGCTCGCGGAGGCCGAAGGGCTGGCGGGCGCGGCGGCCGACGAGCCACAAGCCGCCAGCAATATCACTGAAGCTGCGCAGGCTGGGAGTAAGAACAGTCGATTGCTCAGGCGCATGGTCATCTCCGAAATTGGTTATTGATCGAGCTTGCGGTCGGCGGCGCTCTGGATGAAGGAGGTGTCGATCATCTTGGACAGATCGACCTCGGCAACCTTGGGATTCGCCTTGGAAAGCTCATCCACGCCAGGCTTGAAGAGCTCGACCTTGGGGAACGGCAGGCTCGGCGTGTCCGGGCGGTAGTAGTCGTAGATAGTGTTCAACACACTGTCGGTCTCATCGGGGAAGTACTTCTTGAGAATCGACAGCGAGAAGGCCCTATCGTTTCGGTTGCGAGCAATCGCCTGCACCAGGGAGTCCATGAACTTCTGCACGGTGGCGCGATTGGCGTTGACGTAGCCACGATCGAGGATGAGCGACGCATTGGCCGAAGGCAGGTTCATGGGCGTGAGGTCGGCCAGCGCGTGAAAGCCCTGCGCCTCCAGCTTGAGCGAGCCGGGTGGCTCCTGCAAGGTGCCCTGCACGGCTCCGCTCAGCAGCGCGGCGGTGCGAGAGGCGTTATCCCCCGTAGCGACGAAGGTGACGTCCTTTTGCCAATCGACGCCCAGCCTGGTCAGCGCCAGCCGGCTAGCTATCGAGTCAGTGCCGGTGAGGTTGCTGACGGCCAGCTTCTTGCCCTTGAGCTGATCGGGCGTCTTGATGTCGGCCGGAACTTCCAGCAGGTAGCTGTAGGCCGGATGAATAGTGGCCAGGACCACGAGATCGGCGCCGCTGGCGTTGGCGTTCACCGCGTTGGTGCCATCGGTCCAGGCGACGTTCAGCTGCCCTGCCATGAGAGCGCTGACCGTGGCCGAGCTGCTGGTCGTCGACGACAGGGAGGTCACGTCCAGCCCGTTGTTACGGAAGTACCCGCCGTCGAGCGCGATCCACAACGGCTGGATGCCCCCGCTGACGCCAATGTTGGAAATCGTGACGCGTGTCAGCTGCCCGGAGGCGGCCGGCTTCGCCGCGGACGCTGAGGCGCCACCTTCAGGCTTCGCGGCGGCAGAGGCCGAGCCCGCCGATTTCGCGGCGGCCGAAGCCGGAGCGGCGGCTTGCACGCTGGCAGCGCTTGCCGAGGGAGCGGGCGTGCTGGCGGGGGCAGCGCTGCCGCAGGCGGCCAGCGCCAGCGAGGCCAGGCAGAGCAGCGCGACGTACGTAGGTTTCACGGACCACCTCCGCAACGTGGAATGTTGCGGACGAGCATAGGCCCGATAGAACCGGGCGTCAAGGAAAGCGCCGGCAGCTAGCCTTCCAGCTCCTCTCGGTAGATGTCCAGCGCTTCCATAGCGGGTCGGTCGGTCATCGAAAACAGGATGGCATCCTCACCGGAAGCGTTCTCGTGCTTGTGCAGGCTCCATGGCGGGACGACGAAGATGTCTCCCTGCGTCCATTCGAAGCGCTGCCCGTCGATGATCGTCACGCCTTGGCCTCGAAAAGCCTGGAAGATGGTGGTGCAGGTATGGCGGTGGGCCTTGCCCGAGAAGCGCGAACGAAGCAGCTGCAGGTCGCACGCGAAGGTGGGCAGGGTGGGCCCACCCGTCAGGGGATGGCTGTAGGTGAGATGGATGCCGTCGCAGGCGGACTCCAGCTCGGCTGCCCTCAGCGCCTCGATGGTCGAGAGCGTATCGGCCCAGGCGTAGCGGAAGGGCGGCGTCTTGTGCTCCGGCTTGATCCAGGCGGGCCTGACATGGCCCATGGTCTTGCCGGCGAATCCCGCCGGCTTGTCCATCGGCTGGCGGTCGTGGTGAAACGGCTCTTGGAACAGCTTGGCAATGCCCACCAGCCGGATATCCAGACCGTCGAGCCATACCACCGGCTGCGAGCCGTCGTTGTAGTGGTCGTGCCAGGTCCAGTTGGGCGTGGTGATCAGGTCGCCTTCTTCCATCGGAATGGGCTCGCCTTCGACCACCGTGAAGGCGTCCTTGCTGCCCTTCACCACGAAGCGAACCGCGGCCGCGTTGTGGCGATGCGCCGTTGCCACCTCACCCGGCATGACGCACTGCACAGACATATGGATGGTGTTGCTCATGCGGTCGCCCAAGCTCGGGTTTCGCAGCTGGATGGTCCGGCGGGCCGTGTCGCTCATAGGCACCACCTCGGTGGCCTTGATGAGGGCGGCATAGACCTCGGACCACTTCCACAGCCAGGGCTTCATCTCAGCGGGGCGCGGCATCCCCAGCCAGTGGCCGCTCAGGTTGTGCTCGGCCAGCCATTCGTTCAGTTGGGTGACGTTGCCAATCGAGTCGATCATCTGCTCATCCCTACGCCTCGTTCTACGCGCCGCGGGTGCGCATTGCTCGCGCTGACGGCGGTCGCTGCGATATCGTGTTGGCGTGCGCGACCAGTAGGCGTAGGATAAACGAGAACCACTCAGGGAGGGCATACATGCTCAGTCAGGCAGAGAACGATTTCCTCACGCGGGTAGGACCGGGCCAGCCGGCGGGCGAGTTGCTGCGGCGCTACTGGATGCCCATCGCCATGGCCCAGGAGCT
>JAJPGV010000012.1 GCA_021325635.1 Chloroflexota bacterium | reverse complement strand
CCGTTGGCCTGGATGGGCAGCAGCAGCAGGTCGCCAGGCTGCCAGTCCAGCCGCAGGCCATCCACGTCGGTCGTGCCCTCGCCCTCGACCACGAACAGCACCAGGCCGCCCTGGTGGCGATGCTTACCCGACTGGCGCTTGATGTCGTGCTGGAACACGATCCATTCGGACAGCGCGGTATTGAACTCGGGGTACTGCGGGTTGAGATAGTGCTTGATGTGCCCCTGGCGGTTGCGCTCCCATTCACGCTCTCCGCTTTTGATGAGCACCTGGCCGGTCATGGCCCGCTCGACCCAGCCGGCGCGCTCGCGCAGCGTCTCCTCGTAGCGATCGCCGCTGGGCTGCGGCTCGCGCTCCCGCACTCGTACTTCTTCCATTTACCTGACCTTCCCCATTGAAGTGGCCCGCGGCTAGCCCGACCGGCTGTGGGGATTATGAAACATCACCGCACGGCGCCCCGCTGGGCAGCGGGGCGCAGGAGATCCGCGCTTGCCCGGCCGCCTAGATGGCGACGTTGACCGCCGGGTTGGCAGCGCCGCGCGCGTCCCCATACAGTGACTCCACAAATCCGGAGTCGTCGATCTCACGCAGATAGCTCGTGTCCCAGATCTCGAACGGCCCGATGAAATTGACGTTCGGATCGTGGGCCACGTCCAGGTTGTAGACGTTCCAGACCGCCAGCGGATGCGGATACGGCTTGGGGCTCAGCAGGTCCGACCAGCCGCGATGCAGGTGCTCGATCTCCTGCGCGCTGCGCATATCGATGATCGGTGCCAGCGTGCGCTCCAGGATCTCGCACACCTTGTCCTTCTGCGTCTTGAAGAAGTGGATGGTCTCGATCAGCGACCGCAGCAGAGCCTTCGTCGTTTCCTCGTTCCGCAGCACCCACTCGCGGTTGGCGCACAGCGTCGTGTTGTGGATCACCGGTACAGACGGAATGTCCAGGATCCGCAGACCCAACTGCTGGCCCACGAAGTCGAACGGCAGGTCGACGCTCGCGCCGGCCACTTCACCCCGATGCACCATCTCGACCATCGACCGGCTGGGCATGCGCCCCGACCCGCCGCTCAAGCCCATGAACTCCATGCGGTCCACGTCCACCCCAGCCAGACGCAGCGAATGCTGCAGGTTGCCGAAGACGCACGGCGCCGGCGAGGTGACGTAGAACTTCTTGCCCTCGAGGTCCTTCGCGTTGGTGATGTTGGGCGCGACGACCACCCGATCGTCCCAGTCGTTCTGCGTCTGCGCCAGGTATACAAAGCGTTTGTCGCCGCGCGCTCGATAGATGTACGTCTCATGATGCAGGCCGCTGAGAAAGTCGTAGGTGCCATCGAGCAGCCGCTCGGCGCGGTCGCTCATCGGCACGCGCGGCTCGCCGTTCAGGCTGTGGTTGGTCACGTGCACCGTCATCTCGAAGCCATGCTTCTGAGTGATGCCGGAGTCGCGCCAGACGAAGTGCAGCGGCATGTGCGAGATGCTGCTGCACAGCATGGTTACCTTAGGGTTGACCATTCTTCTCTCCTAACTGGGGGTCGGCCGTGAGTGGGACGCCGACTGGCAGATTACCATGCTCCCGCCTGGGCGTATGATGTCTGGGCAGATCGGCTAGTCGCACCGTTTTGAGGTAGAAAGAACGCATGCCCGGAATGAATGGCCACAGCGAGGCCGCCGCTTTTCCGCAGCTCGTCCGCACGGACGAGGGCTTGGTCAGCGCCCGCATCTTCACGGAACCGGAGATCTATCGCCTCGAGCAGGAACGTCTTTTCTCCACCTGCTGGCTGTTCGTCGCTCACGAGTCGGAGATCCCCAATCCCGGGGACTTCGTGACTCGATCGATGGGCGAGGATCCGGTCATCGTGTCGCGGGACGCGCAGGGCAAGGTCCACGTGCTGCTGAACGTCTGCCGGCATCGCGGCCGGCGGCTGTGCGCCGAGGAAGCCGGCAGCGCCTCGCATTTCCGCTGCGGCTACCACGGCTGGACGTACAGCAACGCCGGCCAGCTCACCGGTGTGCCCTTCCTGGATGCCTATCAAGGCATCCTCGACCGCGGCCAGCTCGGGCTGTGCGAGGCGGCCGGCGTGGAGACCTTCCACGGCCTCATCTTCGCCTGCTGGCGGCCTTCACAATCGCTGCGAGAATATCTCGGCCAGATGACCTGGGCGCTCGACCTGTTCTTCGGCCGTACGGATGCCGTGGAGGTCGTCGGACCGCCCCAACGGTGGATCATCAACGCCAACTGGAAGTTCGGCACCGCCAACTTTTCCGGCGATGGCACCCACATCTTCACCACGCACGGCTTTTCGACCCAGCTCGGCCTGCACAGCCTGCAGCCGCGCGGCAGCACCGGGCTGCCGTTGGGTTATGCCGTCACCTTCGGTAACGGGCACTGCGCCTCGTTCTCATCGCAGCCGTCGGGGGAAGCCGAGGCGCCCTTCTGTGCGCTGCCCCGCGAGGTCTGGCCGGAGCTGGAACGGCGCCTCCGGCCCGAGCAGCGACAGCTGCTCGAGCGCCTGGTAGTCGCGGTGGGAACGGTGTTTCCCAATTTCAGCTTCCTGGAAACGGCCGGACACACGCCAGAAGAGTGGGGCGGGCCGCAGCGGCCAATGTCCTTCCTTACGATGCGCCAGTGGCAGCCCAAGGGACCCACCAAGATGGAGGCGCTGACCTGGCTGCTGATGGATCGCAACGCGCCGGACGAGTGGAAAGCCGATTCGCGCCAGTGCTACGAGCGCGTGTTCGGCGTGGCCGGAACGTTCGAACAGGACGACGTCGAGAACTGGGTGCAGGGCACAACCGGCCTGACCGGCCCCAAGGCACAGCAGCTGTGGCTGCAGTACCGCATGGGTCTGGATACCCAGCCAGCCGATAGCTGGCCGGGCCCCGGCGTCGCCTACGGCCGCCCGCCCTATCTCGACGCGCTCGAGCGCCGCTTTTACCAGCGCTGGCAAGAGGTTATGGTTGGCGCTGAAACGAACGCCGCCAGCCCGCAGCCGGCCGGCTGAACAAACAGGATTCAGGAGCGCAAGGCATGGACGAAGTTCCCCCGCCTACGACCGGCGGCTACCAGCTATGGCTGGAGCAGGAGGGCATTCCGGTGGTCACCGGCCACGGCATCGAGGATGCACTGGAGGTGCCGCGAGGGCCCTGGCCGCGACTCGGAGGCCGCGGCACGTACCTGAAATTCCAGGGCCTCGAAGGCATGACCGGCTGCTACGTGTCAGAGGTCCCTGGCGGTGGGACCCTGGAGCCCGAGAAGCATCTCTACGAAGAGCTGATCTACGTGTTGAAGGGCACCGGGCTGACCGAGGTGTGGCGCGACGAACGGCACAAGCAGACCTTCGAGTGGTCCGAAGGCAGCCTGTTCGCCGTGCCGTTGAACACCTGGCACCGCCTGATCAACGGCAGCAGCCAGCCGGCAGTGGTGCTCGGCTGCACCAACGCCCCGATGGTGTTCGACATCTTCCACAACAGCGACTTCATCATGAACTGCGACTACTCCTTCGGCGATCGCTATGGCGGCCAGAACGATTACTTCACCAGCGAGGGCAAGCGCTACCGCAAGGGCAGGGTCACAGCCAACATCTGGGAGACGAATTTCATACCCGACGCACGCGTAGCCATGCTGGAAGACAGCGGCGACACCAAGGTCGTCGGTGGCCATCGGAGCGTGCTGTTCGAGATGGCGCACGACATTCTCATCGGCCACATCACCGACTGGCCGGTAGGGCGCTATCACCGCGCCCACTACCATCCCGCCGGCGCGCTGCTGGTTATCCTGCGCTCCAAGGGCTATTCGCTGATGTGGCCCAAGGAAGCCGGGGTCCGGCCGTACGAGGCCGGAAACGCCGACGCCATCGTACGGGTGGATTGGAAGGAGAACGGCGTCTTCACCCCGCCTACCGACTGGTTCCACCAGCACTTCAACACCGGACCGGTGCCGGCGCGCCAGTTGGCCTTCCACTACAGCAGTCTGCTGCACCGCCTCGAGTTCCGCGACGGCGGCCCCGAGAAGGAGCGTGCCTATCTCGTTCCGCTGCAAAGCGGCGGAACGCTGATCGACGGAGACAACGAGGATCCGGCGATTCGCCGCAACTATGAAGAAGAGCTCCGGCGCGAGGGCGTCGAGTCGGCGCTGCCGGTCTGAGGTGAGTATCGATGGCTGAGCTGATTCCAACCGATCCACGCTACGGAGAGGCGCTGCTCTTCCTCTATCACGAAGCCGAGCTGCTTGACAGCGGAAGGCAGGTGGAGTGGCTCGACCTGCTCGCCGAGGACGTGAGCTACCGTATGCCGGTGCAGCTCACGCTCAAGCGGGGCGCTTCGGCGCCTTACAGCAGCGGCTCGGACATCTTCTCGGACAACCTGGCTTCGCTGCGCGTGCGCGTCCACAAGCTGGACACGGAGTACGCCTGGGCGGAGACGCCGGCGTCGAGAACCCGTCACCACGTCTCCAACGTACGTGTAAGCGAAGGTGACAAGGCGGATGAGCTTCGGGTGTCGAGCAACCTCCTCGTCTATCGCACCCGGCCCGACAACCCGGTCCCGGACATCCTCTCCGGGGAGCGCCAGGACGTCCTCCGCAAGGTCGGAAGCGCGTGGCGTCTGGCCGCAAGGACCATCTGCCTGGACCAGTCGGTCGTCGGCGCCAGCCACCTCGGCATCCTGCTGTAAACCGCGTCCCGGGCGGTTGACAACATGGACCGCCGCGGAAATACTTTGCCCATTGTCTGACCCTCGGACCGCATCATGACCCTTGCTCGATACATCGGCGGCCGCCTGCTGCAGCTCATCCCGGTTCTGTTCCTCGTAAGCGTCGGGGTCTTCCTGCTGGTTCAGATCATTCCCGGGGATCCGGTAGCCATCATGCTCGGTGTGAGCCCCGACAGCGCCGGATTCAACAAGGACCAGTACGACACGCTGCGGCACGAGCTCGGCTTCGACCAGCCGCTGTACGAGCGCTATCTGAGCTGGGCCGGCAGGATCGTTCACGGCGATTTCGGCGTCTCACTCAAGTCGCGGCGCCCGGTAGCCGACCTGCTGTTCGAGCGCTATCCGGCCACCATCTACCTCACGATCGTGGCCCTGCTGGTGTCGCTGGCGATTGCCGTACCCATAGGCGTGTTTGCCGCGGTCCGCCAGAACACCATCTTCGACTACCTGGGCATGACCTTCTCGCTCGTCGGCCTGGCGATGCCGGGATTCTGGCTGGCGCTGCTGCTGATCCTGCTGTTCAGCCTGAAGCTGGGTTGGTTCCCGGCGATAGGCTACGCTGCCCCGCTGGCCCAGCCGGTGGACTTCCTGAAGCACGTCGCGATGCCTGCCATCGTCCTGGGCACGTCCTTCGCCGCGCAGCTGGCGCGCTACCTGCGCGCCGAGACCATCGAGCAGCTGCACCAGGATTACGTACGCTCGGCCCGCGCGTGGGGTCTGCCGCCCCGCACGGTGATTTTCAAGCACGCCGTCCGCAACTCCCTGATCTCCGTGGTCACCGTCGCCGGACTTCACACCGCACGGCTGCTGGGAGGCACGCCGATTGTCGAATCGATCTTCGGCTGGCCCGGCGTCGCCAGCCTCCTGCTGGACAGCATCTATGCGCGCGACTATCCGACCGTGCAGGCGTCGGTCCTCATCCTGGCGCTGACCTACGTGACGCTCAACCTGGTTGTGGACGTGGTGTACCACCTGCTCGACCCCCGGATCCGGCTGGCATGAGCGCCTCGCTTCCGGCCAGCATCTCGCCCTCCGGCCCAGGACACTCCGGAGCGGTCCTGGCCAGGGCTCCACGCGCCCGTCTACGGCTGCGAATGGTGGCCCTGCCCAACCGGCTGGCAACGCTGGGAGCGGCGATCGTCGCGCTGGGCCTGGTGATGGCCATTCTTGCGCCCGTGCTCGCTCGCTACGACCCATACCAGATCGACGTGGTCCACCGCCTGCAGGGCCCCAGCGCGGCGCACTGGTTCGGCACCGATACCCTCGGGCGCGACGCCCTGAGCCGCATCATCTTCGGCGCCCGCACCACGTTCGAGGTGTCGGTGGGCGCGGTGATCCTGGGCGGCGCGGCCGGCATTCCGCTGGGACTGCTGTCCGGCTACTTTGGTCGCCTCGTGGACGCCACCATCATGCGGTTGATGGACGCCATCATGGCCTTTCCCGGCCTGCTGCTGGCGATTGCCCTGGCGGCTTCGCTGGGCGGCGGGCTGGTGTCGATCTACGTGGCCATCGCCGTCAGCACCATCCCCCACTACGCCCGCCTCGCTCGCAGCGTGACGCTCACCCAGAAGGCTCGCGACTACGTCTCGGCCGCGCAGGTCGTGGGCGAATCCAACTTCTCCATCCTCTTTCGCGAAATCGTCCCCAACTGCCTCGGGCCGCTCCTGGTAGCGCTGACTCTGGATTTCGCGCACGCCATCCTCATCGAATCGTCGCTGAGCTTCCTGGGCCTGGGCTTCTCGCCACCGACGGCTAGCTGGGGTCTCATGCTGCGCGAGGTCAGCCCCTTCCTCGAGCTCCAGCCCTGGGAGGCAATCTTCCCCGGATTGGCGATTTTCCTGACCATCTTCGGTTTCAATCTGCTGGGGGATGGGCTGCGCGACGTGTTCGACCCTCGCCACTACGAGCTGTAGGCAGGCCGTGGTCCAGCCGCTGCTCGAAGTCAAGGACCTCACCACGGAGTTCGTTAGCCCTCGCGGCATCGTCAAGGCGGTGGACAACCTCTCCTTCACCATCGCCCCCGGCGAGACCCTGGGCATCGTGGGCGAATCCGGGTCCGGTAAGTCCGCGACAGCGCTGTCTCTGCTGCGCTTGATCGCCCCACCAGGCCGCATCTCGGCCGGCACGTTGCTGTTCGAAGGCGAGGATCTGCTGCGCAAATCCGAACGAGAGATGCGAGACGTCCGCGGCAAATCGATCGCCATGGTCTTCCAGCAGGTGATGACCGCCCTTGACCCTGTTCACCGTGTGGGAGAGCAGATCATGGACGTGCTACGGGTGCATCTTCGTATGTCGCCACAGCAGGCGCGCGAGCGCGCCATCGAGATCCTCGGCGCAGTGCGCATGCCCAGCCCGGAGCAGGTCATGCGCCGCTTTCCGCACGAGCTCAGCGGCGGCATGCGGCAGCGCGCCATGATCGCCATCGCCCTCGCCTGCCGGCCCAAGCTGCTGATCGCCGACGAGATCACGACCGCCCTGGACGTGACGGTGCAGGCCCAGATCCTGGACCTGCTCGACGACATCCGGCGCGAGTTCAACCTGGCCATGCTGTTCATCTCTCACGATCTGGCCGTCATTGCCAGGGTGTGCGATCGCATCGGCGTCATGTACGCCGGGCGCATGGTGGAATACACCGACAAGTACCGTCTGTTCGAGACCAATATGCATCCGTACACCAATGCGCTGCTCGAGGCCGTGCCCAGACGAAAGGAGGACGAGCTGCGCCCGATTGCCGGGTCGGTCCCGGAGCTGTCGAGCCTGCCCTCCGGCTGCTCGTTCCATCCGCGCTGCTCGCGCATGGAGCCGAGCTGCACGCGCGAGGCGCCGCAGCTGCGCGAATGGGAACCCGACCATTGGGCGGCGTGCCATTTCCCGCGTCAAAGCGTTCCCGTGGCGCAGCCGGCATGAGCACCATGGTCGCCACCCGGCCCAGGCTCGAGCAAGGCACGACCGCGCTCCAGGTGACCGAGCTGGTCAAGGAATTCAACCTCTCCGGCCTGCCCTGGCCCGGCCAGCGGAAAACCGTGCTTCGGGCGGTGGGCGGGGTCAGCTTTGACGTGCCGCAGGGCACGACCCTGGGACTCGTGGGCGAAAGCGGCTGTGGCAAGTCGACGACTGCCCGGCTGGTGGCCAAGCTGCTGCCCGCCACTTCCGGCAGGGTGCTCTTTCAAGGCGAGGACATCCTGGCGGCGTCCGGCGCCAGGATGAGGTCAGTGCGTCAGTCCATCCAGATGGTGTTCCAGGACCCCTTTTCCTCGCTGAACCCGCGCAAGAGGGTCGCCGACATCCTGGATCGTCCGCTCGTCCTGCACTCCGGGCTGAGCAAGCGCCAGCGGCTGGAACGATCGGTCGAGCTGTTAGAAACCGTGGGGCTCAACGGCGACCACATGGTTCGCTTCTCGCACGAAATGAGTGGCGGACAGTGCCAGCGGGTGGCCATCGCGCGCGCCCTGGCTCCCGGACCTGCCCTGCTGATCGCCGACGAGCCACTGTCGGCTCTCGACGTCTCCATTCAGGCCCAAATCCTCAACCTGCTGGTGTCACTCAAGAGCCAGCGGCAATTCAGCATGATCTTCATCTCGCATGACCTCCGCGCCGTCGAATACGCCGCGGACGAGGTGGCCGTCATGTACGCCGGCAGGATCGTGGAGCAAGGGCCCGCCGTCGAAACATTCAACGATCCGCTGCATCCATACACGCAGATGCTGCGGGCCGCCATTCCCGAAGCGAACCCCCGTGCCGACCGGCCCGCCATTCGTATGCAGGGCGAGCCGTTTACGCCCATCAATCCGCCACCGGGCTGCTGCTTCGCGTCTCGCTGCGCGCTTGCCACCTCGGAATGTCACCAATCTCAACCGCCACTGGAAGTGAAAATTCCTGGCCGTACGGCCGCCTGTTTCAAGGTCTAGGCGCATCGCGGCAGCCAGGCAGCTGCGCCAGCCCTGCTCCTAAGGACGAAACCGACGAGCAGCAACAGCGGTACCATAGCGGTCAATCAGCAGCCCGATTCGTCCAAGGAGGAATGACAACGATGCATTTACCTCGTTCCAGAGCGCTGTTGCCGGTTCTGATCGGCCTCAGCTTCATCGCCTCGGCCTGCGGCAGCGCCCAAGCGCCGGCGAGCAGCGCCCCGACGGGCAGCGCCGCGGCGTCTCGTGCGCCAGCTTCTTCAGGAGCCGCCGCCGCGTCCCAGGCAGGCACGGCCAAACAGGGCGGCACCATCACGGTCGCCATGTCCAAAGACCTCCAGGTCTTGAACCCGTTGGTGAAGACGATCTCCACGGACCAGGTGGTGAGGCTGCTCATGTTTGAGCCGCTGCTGGCCAGCGACGATCAGGGCAACATCAAGCCCAAGCTGGCTGAGTCGTGGAAGGTCTCGGGCGACGGCAAGACCTACACCTTCACCCTGCGCAAGGGGGTCAAGTTCCACAACGGCAAGGAAATGACCGCCGAGGACGTCAAGTTCGACATGGAATACACCATGGATCGGAAGAATGGCGCCTACGGCTACGACCGCCTCTCGCAAGTCCAGAGCATCACGGCAGTCGACCCCTACGCGCTGCAGGTGGAGCTCAAGGACGTCAGCTCGTCCTTCCTACCCGCGCTGGACTCGATCGAAGCCTTCTCGGTCGTGCCCAAGGACTCGCTGCAGCCGGGCGTCGACAAGCCCAATGCCTTCCCCCCAGGCACCGGACCGTTCAAGTACGTATCCTGGACGCCCAAGCAGCAGCTCGTTGTCGACAAGTTTGCCGATTACTGGGGCCAAAAGGCCAACGTGGACAGGGTCATCGTCAAGCCCATCGAGGACGCCACGGTACGCATCACCGCACTGCGATCCGGCGACGTGGACATGATCGAGCGGACGCCGTATGAGTGGGTCGACCAAATCAAGAGCGGCAAGCTGCAGGGCATCGGCTTGGCCGAAGCCAAGACGGCGGGCTACCGGCGCATCGTGTTCAACTACGCGGACCCGCCGTTCAACAACCTCAAGCTGCGCCAGGCCGTGTCCTATGCGATCGATATGAAGGAGATCCAGCAGGCCGCCTACAACGGCTTCGGACAGGTGGCGGACCAAAAGTATCCCAAGGGCAACAAGTGGTACGTGGAGGGGGTGCCCTCATTCCCCACAGACCTGGACAAGGCCAAGCAGCTCGTGGCTGAGTCCGGCTACAAGGGCGAACCGCTGGAGATGGTGATCGAAAACGCCTCGGACGTGCAGACGGTGGCTGCCACGATGCAGTCCCAGCTCAAGCGGGTGGGGATCAACGTCACCATTCGCACGCTGGAGTTCGCCGCCCAGCGCGAGCTCATCCAGAAGGGCCAGTTCACGGTCGATTTCATGGGCACCAACTACTACGACGATCCGTTCACGACCTATGCCGAGCTGCTGTGTGAGAACCCGCGCAACCGCATCACCAACTACGCCGGCTACTGCAACCAGGACGTGGACAACGAGCTCCATCAGCTGCAGAAGGAGCTCGATCCGGCCAAGGAGCAGGCGCTGCTGAAGGACATCCTCACCAAGGAGCACACCGACATGCCACAGGCCATGGGTCTGTTCGTGCCGCGCTTCTACGCCTTCCGCGACGTGGTGAAGGACTTCCAGACGGACGACGACGGCAACCTGATCACCGATGGTGGTGGATTGAACTACGCCTGGTTGAATAAGTAGCAGGAAGAAGGGGCACGGCAGATGGTGTGGCAAGACTTCCGGGAGTTCGTGGGTGAGATCGAGCGGCGAGGCAACTCACGCGTTGTAGAGGGCGCCGACTGCGAGCTCGAGATCGGCGCCCTCACCGAGCTCATGTGCGAACGCAAAGGCCCCATGCTGATCTTCGACAGCATCAAAGGCTATCCCCAGGGCTACCGCATCGTCGCCAAGCCGTACTCCACGCCGCTGCGCAGCGCTATCGGCCTGGGCCTACCCGAAGACGTCTCGCCCTTCGAGATGTTCAAGGCCTGGCGCGAGCGCATGCGCAACTTCACCCCGGTCAGCCCGGTGGAGCTTCCCACCGGGCCCGTGATGGAGAACGTGCTCGAAGGGGACCAGGTCGATCTCACCAGGTTCCCCGTACCGCGCTGGCACGAGCGTGACGGCGGACCCTATTTCGGGACCGGCTGCGCAGTCATCACTCGGGACCCCGATGAGGGCTGGGTCAACCTGGGCACCTATCGCTGCATGCTGCACGACAGGACCACCACGGCAGTGGACATTGCGCCATACCACCACGGAAACATGCACATGCGCCGGTGGTGGGCCAGCGGCAAGCCCGCCCCCGTGGCGGTTGCCATCTCGTTGGACCCCTACCTGTTCCTGGCAGCTGCCGAGGGACTGCCGTGGGGCACGAATGAATACGAATTTGCCGGCTACGTTCGCGGTGAGCCGGAGGAATACGTCACCGGCCCGCGGACGGGCCTGCCCCTGCCGGCGCGCGCCGAGCTGATTATCGAAGGCGAGGTGCCGTCTCCCGAGGAGGAGCAGCGCATCGAGGGACCGTTCGGCGAGTACACCGGCTACTATGCCGGCGGCGAGAAGCTGCGGCCGGTGCTGAGGGTGAAGGCTCTGTACCATCGCACCAACCCCCTGCTGCACGGCGACCCACCGCTCAAGCCTCCGGTGCTGACCATCGCCTGCCCTCCGGCTCGCAGCATTCTCAGCGTCTGGGATGGGTTGGAGAAATCGGGCATGGCCGGCATCAAGGGCGTGTACTCGCTGAACACCGGGGGCGAGTTCATCACCGTCGTGTCGATCAAGCAGCAATACGCGGGACACGCCCGGCAGGTCGGTCGGGTGGCCTCGGGGCTGATCCACAGCATGGGCCGGCTGATCATCGTCGTCGATGAGGACATCGATCCATCCAACATCGAAGAGGTGATGTGGGCCGTGGCCACACGCAGCGATCCGGCCACGAGCTTCGAGATCCAGCCGGAATGTCCGGCCAGCACGCTCGACCCGCGTGTCCCACCGGAGATGAAGAAGCGCGGCCACACCTTCAACAGCCGGGCGCTCATCATCGCCTGCCGTCCCTGGGAGTGGCGCGACGAATACCCACCCGTCAACCGCAACAGCGACGAGCTGCGCCAGCGAACGTATGATAAGTGGCGCTCGCTGTTCGAAGACGCGGCTCATTCCGCAGCGGCCGATAGACAGCCAGCGCTCGCCGGTTCGACCGCGGGATGAGCTCGGGGGTGCTGGCCGCCGTCAAGGTCGCGCCCAGCAGGACCGAGCTGCGAGAGCTGCCCATGCCGGACGTCCCGGATGACGCCGGACTGCTGGAGGTGCGCGCGGCGGGCATCTGCGGCGTAGACGTGCACGACTACCCGCGCCCGTTGGATCGCGGGCCGCTCATCATGGGCCACGAGAACGTGGGGCGGGTGGCCAAGCTCGGCCCCATCGCGGCAAAGCGCTGGGGCCTGCGCGAAGGCGACCGCATCGCCCTCGAAGGCTACCAGGTGTGCGGACACTGTCCGTCGTGCCTGTCGGGTTACTTTGGCTTCTGCCCGCAAGAAGGTGACGCCGAGCTCGACTATCCGCCGGGCTCGCTGCCTGCCTTGCAACCGTCACGCAACGGGGGCTTCAGCCAGTACCTCTACCTACGGCCGAACCTGCGCTTTCACCGGGTGCCCGAGCACGTACCGGACGAGCACGCGGCGCTGGCCATCCCCTTTGGCAACGGCTGGCAGTGGGCGTACCTGGAGGGCAACGCCGGGCCGGGCAAGACCGTGCTCGTGCAAGGTCCGGGCCAGCAGGGGCTGGGCTGCGTCGTGGCAGCCCGAGAGTCCGGCGCGGAGACGATCATCGTCGCCGGGCTGCATCGCGACGTTCACCGGCTGGAGGTTGCCGCGGCGCTGGGCGCCGATCACACGATCGACGTCGAGCGTGATGACCTGCAGGAGCGAGTCCTGGAGCTCACCGGCGGCCAGGGTGTGGACCTGGCGCTGGACGTGGCCGCTGGCAGCGCCGCGACCGTTTGCCCGGCCATCTCCCTGCTCAAGCCGCACGGGACGTTGGTGGTGATTCCGGCGCGGGCGCCTATCGACGGCTTTCCCCTGGAGCAGGTAAGCCGCAAGTCACTGAGCATCAAAGGTGTACGGGGACACTGCTATGAGGCCGTGGAGCGGGCCCTGCGCACGATTGCCTCGGGCAAGTACCGGCTGGACCTCGTCGCCAACTATCGCCTGGGGCTGTCGCAGGTGGACGAGGCCATCCGCTACACCGCCGGGCAGGGGCCCGAAGATGCCATCCACGTGTCCATCGATCCCTGGAAGTAGGAGCGCAGCATTGAACGCCAGCATCAAGAGTTTTCTCGCGGCGGCCCTAGGCTGTCTGCTTCTCGCCGCCTGCGGCCAGTCCGCTGCTCCCGCCGGGTCTTCCGGGCCGAACGCCGCGAGCAGCGGGGCAGCCTCCAGCCAGACCAGCGCGGCCTGGCAGCAGGTTGTGGCGGACGGGCGGCGGGAAGGCACGCTCAACATCCTGGCCCAGGGCGGCACCGATGTGGCTAAAGGGCTAACGGAAAGCTTCCAGAAGCTCTACCCGGACATCAAGATCGAGCTGCTGGCCGGAAACGGGTCGGAGGTTGCCTCCAAGCTGCTGACCGAACGCGCCGCCGGCCGCTACACGTCCGACCTCATCGTCCACGGAACGACGACGATCGTGTCGTCGCTGCTCCCCGAAAATGCGCTGGATCCAATCGTTCCCTTGCTCACCGGGCCCAATGACTCCGATCCTTCGAAGTGGCGCACCGGGAATTACAACTTCGCCGACTCCGCCGGCAAATACGACCTGATCTTCACCGGCGGGGTGCACATCCCGCTGATCTACAGTCCGTCCCTGGCTTCAGCGACCGACATTCCGTCCTTCAAGAGCCTGCTCGACCCCAAGTGGAAGGGCAAGATCGCCATGTACGACCCGCGCGGGGCCGGCTCAGGCTTGAGCATGGCCACGCTGTTCTACCGGCTGCCCGGCTTCGGCAAGGATTTTCTGACACAGCTCTTCGCCCAGAACGTCGTGTTCACCCGCGAAGACAGGCAGCTGGCCGATTGGATTGCCCGCGGCCAGTATGCCATCGGCGTTGCTCAGCAGGACTTCACTGCCTTAGAGCTGAAGAAGAAGGGCGTCCCGCTGGAATACCTTCCTCCGGAAGCGGTGAAGGAGCCGACCTACCTGAATTCCGGCTGGGGCACGGTCGCGGCCATCAACAAAGCTCCCCATCCCAACGCTACCAAGCTGTACCTCGACTGGCTCCTCTCGCGCGACGGCCAGGGGGCCATCTCAGAAGTTTCCGGCTATGCCAGCCGGCGGCTGGACGCGCCGACGGACAAGCTGGCCGACTACGTGGTCCCCAAGCCTGGCGTGCAGTACATCGACGATGCCAGTGAAGAGAACCAGCGCTACAAGAACGAGGTCCTCAACCTGGTCAAGACGCTCATTCCCAATTGAGCGAGGCGGCGGCATGAACGATAGCGAACTGGACCTCGTCCACACCGGCCCGGAGACTCTAGCTGGGCGCTACTTGCGGAGCTTCTGGCAGCCCATCTATCGAGCTGAGGACCTCCCCGCCGGACGCGCCCTGCCCATCAAGGTCATGAACGAGGATTTCACCCTGTACCGGGGCGAGTCCGGCAGCCCGCACCTCGTCGCGTTTCGCTGCGCGCATCGCGGCACGCAGCTGTCCACCGGCTGGGTCGAAGACGATTGTCTCCGCTGCCTCTATCACGGGTGGAAATACGATGGCAGCGGGCAGTGCGTGGAGCAGCCGGGCGAAGATGAAGGCTTCGCCGCCAAGGTCCGCATCCGGAGCTACCCCGTGCGAGAGTACCTGGGACTGATCTTCGCCTATCTTGGCGACGGTGAGCCTCCGCCATTGAGGCGCTACCCGGACTACGAGCGACCGGGGATCCTCGTCGCCATGCCACCCGAGACCTGGGCCTGCAACTACTTCAATCGCCTGGACAACGATGCCGACGGCTTCCACGTGCTGTTCACGCATCGCGAGTCGATAAGCCGCGCCGGCCGGATGTCCATCTATCAGGACCGCAACGTCTCCTCGGAGGAGACCTCGTACGGCGTGCGGACGGCCATCACCAATCCAGGGCAGCCCACCGACTACCTGCGCGCGGTGATGCCGAATGTGAATCAGATCCGGGTGAGGACCGGCCAGGCCAGCGCAGACACGACCTCGGTATGGGAGGAACGCATGACCTGGGCAGTGCCCATCACCGACGAGCGCAGCCTGCGCTTCGAGGTGAATCACGTCCGGCTGGACGGAGCGGCGGCCGAAGCCTACCTGGAGCGCTATCAACGCGAACGGGCAAAGCCTGTCCAGGCCAACGAGCTGGGCGATCGCGTGCTGGCCGGGGCGGTGCGGATCCCGGAGCTGGATCGCGGCATGAGCACGTATGAGCTGTTTCGCGTGGAGGACTACGCCACAGAAGTCGGCCAGGGGGTCATCGCCGATCGCTCGCAGGAGCGGCTTGGGCGGATCGACGTCGGCGTTATCTTGCGGCGTAAGCTGTGGTTTCGCGAGCTCCGCGCGCTGGCCGAAGGCCGGCCACTGCAAGAATGGGTGATTCCCGAAGGCATGGCGGACTGGGGGTCGTAGAACCAAGGCCCCACTGGGAACAGCGTGCCCTTACCTGGACCGCTCGACCTTCGTCGTCCTGGGCCCAGGGCGGCGACGCACCCGGCAACCAAAAGGCCAACACGTTGGGCGCCGGCTCGCGCCTCAGGGCATGAACGTCCCGCCGTTGACGTGGATGAGCTGTCCCGTGATATGGCCGGCGCGAGGGCTCGCCAAGAAGACGATCGCCTGAGCGAGGTCTTCGGGCTCGCCCGCCTTTCCGAGGGGCAGCTTAGAGGTGAATTCTCGCCAACCTTGCTCGGTGAACGTGTTGCGCGCCCGTTCGGTTGCGGTGACGCCCGGCGCAACCGCGTTCACTCGGATGCGGTACGGCGCGACCTCGGCCGCCATCGTCCTGGTGAGCGCCATGACGCCCGCTTTAGCGGCGGAATAGTGTGCCCGCTCGGGCGCGGGAGTGAAGCCACGCCCGGACGAGGTATTGACGATCGAGCCGGACCGGCGCTGAACCATGTGCGGCAATACCGCCCGGCAGCACAGGAACGCCGACTTGAGATTGAGCGCGAGCATGCCGTCCCAGTTCTCCTCGCTCATCTCCCAGGTCCAGGCCGGTCCTGTGCCGGCCACGCCGTCTGATCCACCGACCACGTTGACCAGAACGTCGACCTGACCGAAGCGGCCGAGCACCGCCTCCGTCTGAGCCATGACGTCGGCCCAGCTGGTGACGTTGCAACGAAAGAAGGCGGCGTCGACGCCGGCGGCCTGGAGCTCCGCCTGACAGCGCGTTCCCGCCCCTTCGTCGACGTCGAATAGCGCAACGAGCGCTCCGCCGGCTCCCAGCAGGCGCGCCGTGGCCCGGGCAATGCCTGAGCCGCCGCCGGTAACTATCGCAACGCGGCCATCGAACTCACCTGCCATCAGCGTCTCCCTTCAGGATCGAGCGGCGGATAAGCATTGCCCTGCGCCACCGGGAATTCATGTTCGCAGAACAGGCAGTAACAGGGAGCGTCGGGACGGCCGGCATAGTCGGAGCGCTCCACGTAGAACTCGCCCTTACACGAGGGACAGGTTACATAGGCAATCTTTTGGCTGCCCGCCACGCGATGCGCGCCCGGCAGTCGCCGCACGCGTTCGGCGGGGGGACCCACCGTCCTCGATCCAGTTTCCGCGGTGCCGGAGGACGCCACCCTGCCGGCCGGAAGGTAATCGGCCAGGCGGATGCGGTCCATGACCTCGGCCGGAATGAACGAGCGCTGCTCGTACACGGCCGGGGGCGAAGGCTTGGTGCAGTCGATGCCCCCGCGCGTGCCCATGCCCGGCGCCACACAGGTGGGATCGAGATTCGACACCTGCAGCTCGGGCACGACGATCAAGTCCTTGGCCCAATCGGAGCGGGTGCCGATGGCCCAGTGCACCTCATGCTCGTCGAAGACGTCCACGTCCTCGTCGAACACGAACACGTACTTGATGGCTTCCGGGGCCGAGAGAACGCTCATGATGATGGCCCGCGGCTGCCAGTCCTGCGTTTTGCGCAGCTGCACGTACATGTAGAACGGGCAGGTCGGCGGCCGGTAAATGTTCGTGACCTGGGGAACCACGCGCTTCACGAGATCGAACAGCAGGCCTTCGCGGCGCAGGGCGCCAATGCCGTCGTCGGCGTAGCCGGTGACCACACCGACCCAATGGGCATTCTCCCGGCGGGTGACCGCGGTGACATCCATGTATGGGTTGAGTCGCTGGCCGCCGAAATAGCGGGTGAACTCGCCGAAGGGCCCTTCCGGCTTGCGCTGGCCGTGAGGCACGATGCCTTCGATGACGTATTCCGCGTCGGCCGGAACCAGGAAATCGTCCCCCAGGGTCTCGGACGGAACGAGTCGCAGCGGCTCGCGCAGGACGCCTCCGGCGGCGGCCCAGTGGCTCTCGGGGTAGCCCAGCCTGGCCTCGGCTCCGATGTAGGCAGCGGGATGGTGGCCGACCCAGTAAGCCACGCGGACGTCCTGGCCCTTTTCCTCGAGCTTGCGTATGTTCCAGCCGTTGTGGCTGGCATTGCTCGGAAAGATGCGAACCTCGCGCTGCTTGGCCATCCAGCCGCGCTGCAGCGCCGAATTGTCGACGCCACTTTCGTCGTCGTACGTCAGCAGGAAGCCAGCCGACAGATACGGCCCCGGGTCCCAGCCGGCGTGAACGATTGCCGGAAGCGTTCCCAGGTCCACCTCGTCGCCGCGCTGGATCACCTGCTTGACAGGCGCTTCTCCGCGGCTCACCACGGCGGGTTGCACGCGGGCGTTGCGCATGGCGTAGGTGTCCCGCGCCACGTTCTCGAAGGTCGAGCCAATGGCAAAGGCCGAGCGGCGGCGAGAAGCGAACAGGTTCAGGACGAGCGGTTGGGTGGACAGCTGGCCACTCAGGGTGCGAACCCGATGGAAGACGAAAACCGGCGGCTCGGGCAGCTCCTTTTGCGCTTTGAGAGCGATGGCAGCCGGCTCCCAACGGGCGCTCACCTCCTTGTCGACGTGCACCACCATGTCCGGGTAAGCGGCTTCGTATTCAGATAGGAACGTGTGCAGATCTTTGGGGCACTCAGCCATGGCGACTCCTCTCAACGCTCCCGGGTGACGAGCACGCTGCCTGCCCTCCCGGCCAGCGTGCAGGATATCAGACAGAAGCAAGACCTCTATACTTGCCGGGGCTCGTCAGCCGAACAACAGCAAGCCCTAGGACGTAGCTGGAATGGTCATCAGTCTCGCCGTCGAGCGATCGAACGCCGAACACCTCGTGTCGTGCGCTTCACTGGTAGCGATCGATCCCGAAGTCATGGAGCAGAACGGGCTGCGCGAGGGCCAGCTCGTCCGCCTGACGACCTACTGGGGCAAGCAGCTGTGGGCGCGGGTTGGCGCCGGGCACGCGGTCGATCGCGGCGCCCGAGCGGTGCGGCTGGATCGCTTTCAGCGGCAGACGCTCAAGGCCCATGTGGGCGAAGAGGTAGAGATCTATCCGGAGACCGAGCAGGCCGTGGAGCGGCTCACCTTGCAGCCCTCGGTGGACCTGTTCACCGCGAAAACGCACCACATCGAGCAGCATCTCAAAGAGGAGCTGGTCGACGGGCAGGCGCCTGTCTCCGCGGAGCAGATTCTGTTCGCTCACTTCCACCATTCGGTAGCCGGCATCATCTACCGCGTGGTCAAGGTCGAACCCGGGCCGGGAGTCGTCTCCCGCGACACGGAGCTGATCCTCGAGCCGGCCCCGGAAGGTTTCGCCGACGACCTGACGCTCGATACGACCTTTGACGACGTGGGCGGCCTGGACAAGGAGATTCAGCTGGTGAAGGAGCTCGTCCAGGTGCCGCTGCAATTTCCCAGCCTCTACCGGCAGATCGGAATTCGACCGCTGCGTGGCCTCATCTTCTATGGCCCCCCCGGCACCGGCAAGACGCACCTGGCGCGGGCCATCGCCAACGAGTTCCACGCCCAGTTCTTCTACATCAACGGACCCGAGCTCATCGGGGCCATGTACGCCGAGACCGAAAGCAACCTGCGCAAGATCTTCAGCGAGGCGACTCACCACGCGCCGTCGATTGTCTTCATCGACGAGCTGGACGTCATGGCACCCAAGCGCGGCGAAACCGGTTCCCATGCCGACACGCGCATGGTGGCGCAGCTGCTGTCACTGATGGACGGTATGAGCAAGGTAGAAGGCGTGGTGGTCATCGGCACGACCAACCGCGTGGAAGCGGTTGACAGGGCGCTGCGGCGGCCGGGAAGATTCGATCGCGAGGTCTACGTCGGCCCTCCGCCTGAGGCAGGCCGCCTGCAAGTGTTGGGGATCCATACCCGTGAGATGCCACTGTCCGACACCGCCAAGGCATTCCTGCCCACGCTGGCGCGGCAAACGCACGGCTTCGCCGGCGCAGACCTCATGGAGCTGTGCCGTGAGGCCGGGCTCAACGCGCTGCGGCGAGCGCAGCGCAGCAGCGGCACTCCAGGGGCTGGCGACCTGCGTCGCTTGAACGTAGCGGACCTCCGGATTGAGCCGGAGGACTTCACCCTCGCGCGGGGCCACATCCACCCATCAGCCACGCGAGAAGCGCTCGTCGAGTTTCCCGAGGTCGGCTTCGCGGACGTCGGAGGGCTCCACTCGGCCAAGGAGCAGCTGCGCGAGTACGTTGTCGCTGCTCTGCACGGCGGCAACGCCGATGTGGCGCGCGACGGGGTGGTGCTGGTTGGGCCGCCCGGCAGCGGCAAGTCCCTCCTGGCCCGAGCTGTGGCCAGGGAAGCCAGCGTAGGCCTGATCGTGGTCAATGGCCCCGAGCTGTTCACCAAATGGCTGGGCGAATCCGAGGAGGCGGTGCGCCACATCTTCCTCGTGGCCAGGCAGCTGGCCCCCTGCCTGATCTTCTTCGATCAGCTGGACGCGCTGGCCCCCGTTCGGGGCCTCGAATCGGGCAGCCGCACCACCGAACGCGTAGTCAGCCAGCTGCTCAGCGAGCTGGACGGGCTGGAGAGCACGCCCGGGGTCATCGCACTCGCGGCCACCAACCGGGTGGACCTGGTGGATGCGTCCCTGCTGCGGCCGGGCCGCTTCGGCGTGCAGATACGGCTGCCCCTGCCTGACGCTTCGGACAGATCCGAGATCCTGGACGTCCATTTGCAGGCGCTGAGCATCGCCGGGAAGGTCAGGCCGGCCTGGCAGCACCGCATAGTGGCCGAAACAGAGGGCTGTTCCGGCGCGGACCTGCGCCGGATCGCCGCCGATCTGCAGCGGCGATGCGCGCTGGGCTCGCTGTCCGAAGAGGACGTAGAGGTATGCCTGGAACGAGCGCTGACCGGGACATCACGACCGTCGAGAAGGCTGGAGCAGGTTGGATAGCCGCGGCGCCAGCTCGTTAGCCATCAGAGGAGAATAAGGACTATGGAAGAAGTACGAGTACGAGAGCGCGAGCCCCAGCCGAACGGCGATCGCTACGAGGAGACGCTGCGCGAGCGCGCCGGCTGGGTCGAGCGGGCCATGACCGGCCAGGTGCTCATCAAGGGCAGCGAGCGTAAGTTCGAGCCTAACCGCCAGGGGCACATCAAACGCTACCTCAACCCGCAGTTCTTCCATGACACCGCGCTGTCCGAATGGGTCATCTTCCAGCACGACATCAAGCGCCAGTCGGGTAAGCATCGCCACCAGGGTGGCCTGGTGCTGTTCGTGGTCGAGGGCGAGGGCACGACCGACGTGGATGGCCTGCGGCTGGACTGGCAGCCTGGCGACCTGCTGCTGCTGCCCATCCAGGCCAACGG
>JAJPGV010000043.1 GCA_021325635.1 Chloroflexota bacterium | reverse complement strand
GGGCGAGCGCTCCTACCGCTACGCGACGTTGTCGAGCATCTGGGACGTCGTTCGCAAGCCTCTCACGGACAACGGACTGGCGGTCCTCCAAACCTGCGAACCGGGAAACCGAGGTGAGCTACGGCTCACGACCACCCTGCTTCACCAGTCAGGACAGTGGGTATCCGGCACCGAGCTCATGCCACTGCCCGTCCAGACGCCCCAAGGCTACGGTTCGGCTCTGACCTTTGCGCGACGCTACGGCCTCGCCGCCCTCCTGGGTGTCTGCGTCGATGATGACGATGACGACGGAACCTGCGCGAGCCGGACAGTCCCTGCCAGGGCTCCGGACAAGCCGAATGCGCGCCCGCCTCTTCAGGTCGTCGTATCCACTCCTGAGCGAGCTGCCGCCGCCACTGGACGCAAACGCCGACTTGATGAGCAAGCGAAAGCTTCGGCTGAGGTCTGGCGCAGACTGCCCTACAACCAAGCGAAGGAGAGTGACCTCAAACTGTTCGCGCAGGCCTATGCCCGGGCAAGAGGCCTGGACACGGTCACGTCGGATGACATCCGTCGCGACTTTGGCATTGCCGGAAAGCTCATCGACTACTTCGGGTTGAAGCCTCTCGGCGAAATCCTTCTCGACGCGGGGCCACAGACTGGTGACCGTAGCGCAGCGGACAAATCTGACTCAGCGGGTGTCGACTCGTCGGCGATTGTTTCGAGAATCCGTCGCTGAGTCCAGGTTCTCCCGGCCAGCTCGTAATTGAGCCCTAGAGCGCTCGATGCTATCCAGCGCTCGCAAGCGGGCCTCGTAAGCCCGCTCGGCGATGCCAGCCGATAGTTCCCGGAAGATTTCGGCCTGTTCACGAATTGCGACGAGGCGTTCTTCCAGGGTAGGCACGTACTCGTTGTCTTGCGGTTGCGCCATCAATCCAGACAGCCTAGCCGCAATGGGCCCGAGAGCGCAACCCAACCGGTGCCAAAACCATCACCTTGACACGCGATTGCATTCCACATAATCGGCGATCAGTTCGGCAACTGCCTGTACGAGCGTTCCAGCTCGGCCCGCCGCAACGCCGAGAAAGAGCTGGCCGATCTGCGAGCGGCTGTTCTTGGGCTGGGCGCAGCGCTTGGCCTGGACGAGGCCAGCACCCGCAAGCACGCCGCGGCCAAGGCCGGTCGCAAGCAGTTCAACGGGCTCGGTAGCGCTGAGCTCGCCGCGGTACTGCGAGCCATGGCCGAGGCCCTGACCAAGCGGCGGCAAGCAGCCTGACCCTCCGGCCGGATCAACGCCGGCATTCCCATTCGGAGGTATCCCATGCAACGGAAACGGAAACCACGACCTTCATCTGAGCAGTCGCCCTCCGGCGGCGCCCCGGGCCAGTGCCACTGCCTGATTTATCACCCGCAGACGCCGGACGAGCGGCAGCAGGTGAGAGACAAGCTGGCCTACGCGCGCCGCATCGGCGACTACGTCGGCATCCAGCTGGCTCTGGCGCAGCTGGCCGGCCCCTGCCCCGCCTGGGAGCACAAGTAGCGATTCCCGGCTCGCCCCGGCGAGTCGCGGCCGGCCCGAAGCAGGCCACCCCACACCTACAGGAGGCGCACATGCCGTCCTACAACCGCGTCACCCTCATCGGCCGTCTCGGCCGAGACCCCGACGTCCGCACCTCGGGCGAACAGCCCATGGCCAGGTTCAGCCTGGCAACCGACCGCCCGGGCGCACGCGATAAGCAGGCCGAACCCGACTGGCACCACGTTGTCTGTTGGGGCCAGCTGGCGGACTTCGCCGCCCGCTATCTGCGCACCGGCCGCCTGATCCTGGTCAGTGGCCGGCTGAGCTATCGGGCGTGGGAGACAGCAGACGGCAAGACCGTCCACGCGGCCGAAGTCGTGGCCAGTGAACTCACGGCCCTGGACCGGCCGCCCGAGAGCGGCGCGGACGTGCTCGAAGCCGCTGGCGATGACCTTCCGTACTAAACTGCCACGCTTCCTGGGTACCCAGGTGCTGGCAAGCCGGCTCGCGCTGCGCTTCGCGCTGGCCCCGGTCTTCCCCGGCAGCAGCCGGGAGCTGCTAATCGTGCTCAGCCGCGGCACTCCGTTTGTACGGCGGCTGACCGTCTTTCGACGGACCTTCAAAGTCGTGCGGCCGCACTGCTGGCCGCGCCCGGCGGCCTAGGCGCTCGATGTACAGCCCCAAGATCCCGGAGCCGCTCATCCCGCGCATCTACCACGCTGCCAGGCGCCAGCGCCGCCCGATGACCAGGCTGGTGGCCGAAGCCATCGAGCTGTATCTGGCCCGCGAAGAAGGGCAGGCGGATCGGACCGAAGACCGTCCGGCCGCCTCGCCGGCGCTGACCGCCGCCTGAGCTCGCCCGCTTTTCGGGCAACGACCGGCGCTGGCCGGCACCACTCCCTTACGCGAGGTGTCCCATGTACAGATCAATCCGGAGCGCCCGCCATGGCTAACCCTGAGCGGAACGACAGCTCCCAGAGTCCGACCGGCGACCGGTTGACCCTCAAGATCACGGTGCTGCCGGCGCGCGAGTACCACGTCGCCGGCTGCGACGCGCCAGGCTGCATGGACGCGATCGAATTCCGTATTGACGGCGCCGGCGTAACGCGCCCGTACCGCACCTGCCGCAGGCACATCGCCGTGGCGGCCCGCTATTTGATCCGGCAGCAGTTCGGTGATCAGCTGGACGTTGACCTGGCGGCGCTGTTGCAGGCCGAGCGCCACGACATGAGCCTCAAGATGGCCGCCATCCTGGCGGAGATCCCGCGGCTGCCCACGCCGGAGCTGACCGCGCTGAGGACGCGTCTGGCGGAGTTCGTCGGCGGCGAGTGGTCGCCCGCGCTGCAACAGTTGCGGCAGGCGGTCGACGAAGAGCTGAGCCGCCGCGACAGCCAATCGAGCTCATGAGCGCGGCGAGCGAGGCGGCCCGGTCCACGGAGGTATCGGGCGAGATTACCAACTTCCTGCGCGAGAGCCTGCGCCTGCTGGGTGAGCTGTCAGTTCGCTACGAGGTCGGCATCGATACCGCGCCACGAGAGAAGACGATTGCCAGCCCGCGCGACGCGGCCGACTACCTGTACGCAGAGCTGTCGGCCCTCCCACAGGAGCAGCTGCGGGCCATCCTGCTGGATACCCGCAACCACCTGCTGGGCGTGCAGCTGGTGGCGCAGGGCTCGGCCAATCAGGCCCTCATCGATCTGCGCGACCTGTATCGCGAAGCGGTGCGGGTCAATGCCGCGGCCATCATCCTGGCTCACAACCATCCCAGCGGCGATCCCACGCCGTCGCCCCAGGACGTGCAGTTGACCGTCGCCGCCGGCAAGGCGGGCGCCCTACTCGGCATCGAGCTGATCGACCACGTGGTCATCGGCCGGCCCGACTTCGTCAGTCTGCGCGAGCTGGGCCTGTACTCCCCACCCCTCGCGCCCTAGCCCCGACGGCCGTCGCCGTTCCGGCCGGAGATCGTCCGGCGATCCCCCACTGCGAGGTGATCACCATGTTGACTTCCACCGCCACCGCTGAGGCCATCGACCTGAGCGACGGCTTCCCCCAACCCGACCTCCGGGCCGCCGAGGCGGCCAGCCGCGCCGGCCTTGCCACCGAGCAGATCGAGCGTCTGCCCTTCGACCTGTCGGCCCTGGAGAACGAGGGCCTGTTCGTCAACGTCGATGCCAGCGGCTTCACCATGCTGGACCGCCGGCTGTCCTGGCAGGCGCTGGGCATTACCCTCCCCGCCGGCTCGCCGGTGGCCTTCCGGCCGCCGCACTGTGGCCTGCTGCCCGACCGGCACCGCCTGGCGCTGCTGCGCCCGGCCGGCCGCGCCCACGCGGCGCTGCACCGCTACTCCTTCCGCTTCACACTCACGGAGACACTGTTCGAGACCCCGGCCTACCGCTGGATCCCGTGGAGCGCTTTCGAGGCCTTCGAGCAGGAGTTCAAGGCCGCCCAGGCCGCGCTCGATCTGGCCCGCCAGGAGGTGATCGACAACCACGCCGCCGTCCGGCAGGAGGTCATCGACACCTTTGTCGCGCTGGCCGAAGACTCGGCCAAGCGGCTGGCAGCCACCGGCCAGGACATTCCCGAAGGCTTTCGCGAGGCGCTGGTCCACGGCGTGTCGGGTCTCATTCCGAGCCCGGACGCGCTGCGCGAGCGGATGGTCCTGCGCTATCGCGTCGGGGTCATCCTGCTGGGCAGCGAGATGCTGGCCGAGCAGCGCCGCGCCGCCGAGGAACGGCTGAAGCTCGAAGCCGCCGAGGGCGGCCTGCGCCTGCAGCGGCAGGAGCAGCAGGTGCACGAGCGCATGCTGCAGGAAGGTCTGTGGGCCGAGCAGCAGCGGCAGCGCCAGCAGCTCGAGGCTGAGGCCGAGGAGCGGCGGCGCGAGGCGGCCATCAAGGAGCGGCTGCGGAATCTCAAGATCGAAGCCGCCAAGGAACGGCTGCAGGAGGCGCTCAGCCCCATCGAGGAGGGTGCCAAGCAGCTGCACACCGCCGTCTTCGAATCAGCCACGGCCATCCGCACCTCGCTCGAGAAGCACGGCTCGCTGCGCGGTCCGGCCATCGGGCACGTGCGCAAGATGGCGCGTTGGTTCCGGCTGATGAACTGGAACTCCGACGCCCAGCTGGAGGTGCTCATCTCGGACCTTGAGAAGCTGGCCAAACGGCCGCACGCCCAGCGCGGCGCCTTCCGGCGACCGACCAAACAGGTCCTGGACGACATCATCCAGCTCTGCTACGCCGACGCCCGCGCCCTCAGCGAGCCGCGGCGCCTGAGCGCGCTCGAGGTCTAACGACCGAAGGCGGAGAGGACCGGGTGCCGAACTCGCGCCCGGTCCTCGGTCCTCCCGCGCCTTCTCTCCCCTAAGCCACCACGGTAGGAGGCCTGCCATGAATTGCAACCCCGTTTCGTCATCCCAACCGGCCGTCGAAGCGCTCGTGCGCGAGCTGGACGTGCTCATCCGGGCCAGGTATCCGCTCATCGCGGTCAGCACCTTCGAGGAGCTGCGCTTCCGGCGGATCATCACGGCCGTCGCCCAGCTGGAGCGGCACGCGCCCAAGGGCCTGTTCCTGTGGAGCCGCACTCAGGGCCTGCGCCAGGTGGCCGGTCCGCAGGTCGGCGCCAGCGATAAGGTCATCCCCGGCTGCGAAGACCCGCTGTCGGTGCTGGAGCACATCGCTCAGGCCGAATGCGGCCTGTTCGTGCTGGCCGACTACGCGCCCTATCTGGCGCCCTTCGGCCAGGAAGAGCCGCAGCTGGTGCGCACCGTCCGCGAGCTGGCCTGGAGCATCAAGAGCAGGCCGGTCACCGTGCTGTTCGTCGGTCCAGGCTTTCCCGAGATCGCCTCGCTGGACAAGGATCTCAAGCGCATCGATCTAGACCTGCCGGATGAGCCCGAAGTCCGGCATCTGCTCGACGCCCAGCTGCAGCAGCTGGCCGGCAACCGGGACCTCAAATTGGAGGTTGACGAAGACACCCACGGCCACCTGGTTCAGGCGCTGCTGGGCCTGACCGAGGCCGAGATCGAGAACGCCCTGGCCAAGGCGGCCATCACCTTCCGCGGCGTTGGCCCGGACGCCATCCCGCTCATTCTGGACGAGAAGCGGGCGGTCATCCGCCAGAGCGGGGCGCTGACCTACAGCCATCCCGAGCCGGCGACCAACCTGGGCGGTTATGCCAACCTGCGGCGGCTGCTGGAAGAAGCGGCGGTGACGTTCACACCGGCCGCCAGGGCCTACGGCGTGGAACCGATGAAGGGTCTGCTCCTGGTTGGCCTACCCGGCACCGGCAAGGACCTCACCAAGAAGATCGCCTCGTCCATCCTGGGCCGTCCGTTGCTGGACCTGGACTTCGGCGCGGTCATGGGCGCGGGCGGCGGTGTGTTGGGTTCGGCCGCGACCTCCATCCGTCGGGCGCTGGCCATCGCCACCACGGTCAAAGGCATCCTGGGCATGTCCGAGTTCGAGAAAGCCGTGTCCGGGCTGCAGTCGTCCGACAAGACCGACGGCGGCGAGACGGCCCGCACCATCGCCACCCTGCTCAACTGGATGCAGGAGCAGCAAGAAGTGTTCGTGCTGGCCACCGCCAACGACGTGCGTCAGCTCGCTCCCGAGCAGCTGCGCCAGGGCCGCTTCGGCCAGATCGTCTTCGTCGACCTGCCCACGCCCGAGGACCGCGCTGACATCTTCCGGGTCCACCTGGCTAAGCGCGGCCGCGACTCCCAGGCGTTCGACCTGCAGGAGCTGGCAGCGGCGTCCGACGGCTTCAGCGGTGCCGAGATCGAGGCGGCGGTCAAGGCCGGCCTGCTCGACGCCTTCATGGACGGCTCGCGCGAGCTGACGACCGCCGACATTGTCCGGCGGGCCCGCGCCATCCGGCCCACGTCCGAGGTCAAGCGCGAGGAGATCGAGGAGCTGCGCCGCTGGGCCAAGGACCACCTGGCCATCGACGCAGTGCGGGCCGAACCTGGCGCCGGCGCCCGCTTCATGGAGTTCTAGCGCTAGAGCGACTCCAGCTCCGGCCGCCACGCGGGCGGCGACCCCCTTTCCCAGGAGACTGCCATGAGCAAGTACCTCACGTTTCCCGACGTCCTGTTCAAGGACCGGCGGCTGCTGCTGGCCGCGCTGACCGACATCGGCTTCCCCATCGTGGAGGAAGGCCGTGAGCTGCCGTTGTACGGCTACCAGGGCGACCGGCGCTCCGAAGCCGCCGACATCGTTGTGCGCCGGCAGCACATCGGCCGCGCCTCCAACGACCTGGGCTTCGTTCGCACGCCAGACGGCTATGTGCCGATCGTCTCCGAGTTCGACCGCCGCACGCTGCTGGGCGGCGACTTCCTGGTGCGGCTGCGCACAGCCTATAGCGAGCAGGTCGTCCAGGAGGTCCGGCGCCGGGTGCACGGCACGGCCATTCGCCGGCTGGAAGGCCAGACCATCAAGATCGCGGTCCGCTACTGAGGAGGCTGGCATGCCCGAGATCGACTTCAGCATCGACACCACGACCGGCGAGCTGCGCATGCACGTCCAGGGCATACCGGGTCACGCCTGCGACGACGTGGCCAAGCTGGCCAAGCAGCTGCTCGGCCAGCCGGCGCACGAGCAGCCTACGGCCGAATACCACCTGCAGACCCACGTCCGCCCGCAGGCTCGGACCCAGACCCGGCGATGAACGACGTCACCTGGACCATCGACCGCACCACCGGCAGCCTGGTGGTCGAGGGCCTGACGCTCGATGAGGCCGAGGCGCTGGGCGGCGAGCTGCTCGGCCGCGTCGCCGAGCTCAACTGCGGCAAGCCGCTGGCTGATAACGTGCTCACACCGGCCAAGACCGCGCCACCCCTGGTGCGCATCGCTGGCGTCTATCACGGCTCGCTGGTCGACGGACCCGGCCGGCGGAGCGTCGTCCGCTTCCAGGGCTGCCCGCTGGCCTGCCGAGGCTGTTATGTGCCCGAGACGCACTCGCTGACCGGCGGCATGTCCGTCTCGGTCGCCGGCGTGGCGTCCGAGCTGCTCGGCGAACGCGGTGCGCCACGCGACGGCGTGACCATCCTGGGCGGCGAGCCGTTCGCGCAGCTAGAGGCGCTGCTGGCGCTGCTGCGTCAGCTCAAGCGCAGCGCCGTCCATGTCACGGTGTACACCGGTTACACGCTGGAAGCGCTCGCTGTACGGAACCGGCCGGTGATGACGGACGCCATGCAGCTGATCGACCTGCTGATTGATGGGCCATACGTCCAGGAGCTGGCCGACGGCGCCGGTGAATGGCGCGGCTCGCGCAATCAGCGGCTGATCGAGCAGCCCGCCCGGGCCTTTTCGGCGCTGGCCGGCGCGCGCGCCGAAGCGCAATGAGCTACGGCTCAACAGCCGGTGCCCACACGGGCGTTGCCGTAACCGAGCTGGTCAAGGCCGAAGTCTGCGGCCTGGAAGTCTTCGTCGACACCGTCCGCTACGAGGAGGGCAGCAGCCAGCTGTGGCTGCTGTCCCTCAGCGGCCAGGCGTCGGCGGTGCGCGGCGCGTGGGCCAACCTGACCGGCTTCCACAGCTTCCTGAAGCTAGTCGACTCCGACAAGCTGCTCAGCCTGGCCGGCGGGGGTATGGGCTGGCGCTCGCTGTCGTCGCGCGTTGGCGATCCCAAGCGGCTCGGCCGGGCCTGGGAACACATGGTCCTGCTGCCGCCCTGCACCACGACCTGGGGCGACCTGGCCGAGATGCTGGTCGTCGAAGGTGGGGGGCGGATTCCGGCCGCCACCTTGATGCAGCTGCTGGCCATGCGGTCCTCACTGCCGCTCGAATCCGGCTGGGCCGACCAAGCCTGGACCTGGGCTATCGAGTCCGGGGCGGCCGTCGAGCTGTCGGGCTGCGGTCCACGCTCCTGGCTCGTCCGCCTGTCGGACAAGCGGTTGCTCGAAGAGTTTCTGCCGCGCTTCGCCACCATCACCCCGGCCGACGACGGCGCAGAGGAGATCGCGGCTTAACGCAACGATGCCGGTTGCCGGGCTGACCCCATGTGAGGGTCAGCTCCGCACCGGCGCCAATTCTCGAACGGGAGGTGCCGCATGCACCACACTGACTCTCGTCGCTCGCGGCCGCTCGCGGCGATCTGCCCATGAGAATCGCCGGACTGGCCAAGGCCGGTTTCTACGCCACGCCGCCGGAAGCGCTGCGGCGCCTGGCCGGCATGCTCGTCCCTGAAGGCGACAGCCGCGCCATCCGCGCGCTGGATGCGTGTGCCGGGGAGGGTGAGGCCCTCCAGGCCGTTACACAGCGGGTCGGTGGCACTCCATTCGCGGTGGAGATCCAGCGCGACCGCGCCGGTCTGTGCCGCGAGCGGTTTCCCTACGCCATCTGGGGCGACGCCTTCCGGCTGCGGCTGACCAACGGCGCCTTCAGCCTGCTGTGGCTGAATCCGCCCTACGACAGCGGCGCCGCCAGCGACAACAGCTACGAGCTGAAATTCCTGAAAGAGCTCGATCGGGCCCTGGCTCCGGACGGGCTGCTGGTCTACATCGTCCCGCAGGACCGGCTCGAAGCCGGCGCCGGCTACATCGCCGGACGCTACGACGACTTGCGGGTGTGGAAGTTCCCCGAAGCCGAATACGGAGCATATGAGCAGGTCGCGCTGGTGGGTCGGCGGCGACGCAGCTACGCCCGCGACGACGCCGTCGAAAGTTACCTGCGCGACGTCGCCCGTGGAGTGAGGGCGTTGCCGGAGATCCCGGAACCGGGCGAATGCTCATTGCCCGTCCGCGCGGTGCCCGCCGGCGGGCTGACGTTCGAAAGCGCCGACGTCGACGAGGACGCGCTGCTCGAAGCACTGAACGGGAAATACTCGGCCTGGAAGCATGCCGCCCTGCAGGAGCGACTGTGGCCGGCGGGCATCGTCCGCGCCCGGCCCCTGATGCCGCTACAGCGCGGCCACCTCGCCTTGCTGCTGGCCGCCGGCTACCTCGACAACTGCCTGATACACACCGACGCCGGGCAGCTGCTGGTCAAAGGCCACATCCAGAAGACTGTCGAGGAGGTTGAGAACGACCCCGACGCCGGACGGCGCCGCGAACGCGAGCGGCTGCTGGTCAGCGTCAACGTCCTGGACGTCGATGCCGGCACCTTCACGAGCTACAGCGGCAAGCGGCTGAGCGACTTCGTCACGCGCTACCGCGACGCGCTGACTCAGGCGGTGGTCGAGCGCTTCCCTGCCCAGTACACGGTCGCTCATCGCGAGCTCATTCCCCTCAACGGCCTACTCTCCCGGCGCCCGATCGGCGGCCAGGCCGACGCCATGCGCGCGCTGGCCTGGGCCTTCAAGACGCACAAAGGCCTGATCCTCGATGGTGAGATGGGCTGCGGCAAGACGTACGTCGCGACTGCGGCGGCGGCCCTCGCGGGCCTGCGGCTGGAGCTTACCCTGCGCCGGATGTTCATCACCTGTCCTCCGCATCTCACCCGCAAGTGGGCCAGGGAAATCCGAACGGCTATCCCTGGCGCCCGAGTCGTGGTCCTGCACTCCCGAACCAGCAAGACTGCGCCGAGCGCGTTGGCTCAGCTGGACGCAGCCATGGCCCAGCCGGCCAGCCGGCACTCGCCGCTGTTCATCGTGTGCTCGCGGGAGCAGCTCAAGCTGAGCTACCGCACGCGGCCCGCTGCGGTGGAGCGGCGTACGCCCGGCCAGGTGTTTCGCTCGGTGACGGATTTGTGCTGCCCGGACTGCTGGCGGCCGCTGGTCGACAAGGATGGCGGGCCGCTGACGCCGGGTGAGCTGGAAGGGCACAAGGTGAAGTGCCTGTGCGCCGCGTGCCGAGAGGCAGGGTTGCGCGCCGCAGGCTGCCCCGACTGCTGCGGCACCGTCGTCACCACGGCCGACGTCGTGCCAACTCCGCCGGGCTCGGGCCAGCCGGTGCTTAGTGACAGGTCAGCGGAGCGACGGCGCGGTCATCCGGACTTGCGGCGCTACGAAATCGCCCGCTACCTGGCCGGGCGCTATCCGAAGGGCTCGATCGACCTGTTCGTGTGCGATGAGTGCCACGAGATGAAAGCCGAATCGACGGCGCAGGGCCGCGCAGCCGGCGTTCTGGCCGATATCTCTCGCTACTGCCTGGCGCTGTCCGGCAGCCTGTACTCCGGCTTCGCCTCCGACCTGTTCTACCTGCTGTACCGCTTCGTGCCGGAGTTCCGCGATCACTTCCGGTACGACGAGGTGACTCGGTTTGTGGAGCGCTACGGCGTCTACGAGTACATCTACACCAAACTCGACGCAGGCCGTGAGGGCGAGGAGGACCTCACCAACTCCGTGGGCGCGGTCACCAAGCGGGGCCAGGAGCGGGTGCGGCGGCGCGAGCGGCCGGGCATGTCCCCGGCCGTATTGCTGCACGCGATCGGGGTCGCCGTGTTCCTGCGGCTGGAGGACATCGCCTCCAGCCTGCCGCCATACCGCGAGTACGTCCAGGTCGTGGACGAGGACGCGGAACTGCTGGACGCCTACAACGACCTTGCCAGGCAGTTCGAGGACGCCAAGAACAAGGCCAGCTACGGCCAGCGGATGCGGATCGCCGGGATCGCCATGCAGACGCTGCTGTCTTACCCGGATACCTGCGTCCAGCCGGTCGATCAGTCGATAAAGCTGGGCACGGACATCGGGGATTGGGTCCGGATATCGGGACCGGCCCTGGCGACTCCGACGGTGTACGCCAAGGAGCAGGCGCTACTCGAACTGATTTCACGCGAGCGGGCGGAAGGGCGGCGATGCCTCGTGTACTACACCAACACCGGCGTGCGCGACCTCGCCCCGCGGCTCATCTGGTTAGCTGAGCAGTCGGGCTTTCAGGCCGACGTACTGAAGGTGACCGTTAAGCCCGAGCAGCGCGAGAAGTGGATCGAGGACCGGGTCGCACGCGGAGTCCACGTACTGTTCACTAATCCGGCTCTGGTGGAAACGGGCCTGGATCTGCTGGATTTCCCGACGATCATTTGGCTACAGGTCTGCTACCGCACCGTGGCGGTGCGTCAGGCCAGCCGGCGTTCGTATCGAATTCCTCAGAACCTCCCCGTCAGAGTGCATCACCTGGTCTACCGCAACACCGCGCAATACCCGGCGCTGCTGTACATCGCCAGCAAGGTGCACACCGCCAATCAGTTCGACGGCGAGCTCGAGGGCGACGGCCTGGACGACCTCGCCGGCGATGACGCCCTTGGCTCGCTGGCCAAGATGCTGTTCAGTGGGTTGGCGCCGAAGGACGGCCTCGAGGACTTGTTCGCGAGTCTCGACGCGGTGAAGGCTGACTCGCGGACGTTCCTCGATAGCTCATTTGAGCCAGGCGAGCCGGAGCCCGCGGAAGACCGTGCAAGTGCGGCAGAGGAACTTTGTCAAGAGCCAACGCCCTTGCAGGAGTGTCTGCAGAGCCTACTGGATGAATACGACCGGCTGCGCGAGGCGCAGCAAGCGCGGACCGCCGCCACGGGGCAGCGGAAACGTCAGGCGCAGCTCCAAGCTGGCCAGCTGCCATTGCTGCTTGCGACTTAACCCATACGTCTAACGAACGGCGAGTTCAGGGCCGAGCATTTCTGCTCGGCCTTGACCCGACCGTACTTTTTTTGTGCCCACGAGCAGCCAAGCAGTAATGCCTGCCATGGCGGCGTGTGATTTGAAGCATAAGCTGGCCGATCCGGCCAACTTATGCTTCATTTTCCGGGGCGGCCACTTTATGCTTCATTTTTCGCGACGAGAATTCAGTCGCGTTGCGACTCTTTCGGCAGGGCCGTGCTCAGGACGTCCGTCGGGCACGTCGACTCGCACGATGCCTTTCAGAGACGCTTCGGGCGAGGTCGGGGAAGTGATACCGAAGCAGCTGATAGGACGCGCCGAGCTCCCGCGCGACGTCAGTGAGGGACGGCGCTAGGGCCAGCTCAGTCTTCAGAGCTTGCTGTAGCGCCTGGCGTGCCGCGGTCCGCTGAAGATGCCGGCTGGCTGCTCTGGGCGCCGCACGCAACACGCGTCGCGCGTGCTCGTCGACTATCGTACTCAGGTCCATGTGTTCGAGTCCAAAACCGTCTAGCAGGCGGTCCGGCTCAACCCCTAACCGGGCGCAGAACGTCTGGAACATGTCTATGCTGGGTGCGCTGCGGCCGGAGCGCCAGCGGTACAGCAGGTCGCCAGGCAGCCCCAGGCGTTTGCTGAAGGGCTCGAGGCTGCCAACACCGACACGCTCACAAACCTCGGCGATCGCTTGGGCAATGTGTTGGGCCGGCGGAACGCCACGCGTGCGCTGGCCACGACAGATGAGCGCCGCAGTCGCCCGAGCGAACCAGATATCGGCGTGATGGTCGATATCTGAGCCGTCACTCGTGGCATCGCCCAGCCAAGCCCAACATTGCGCGCAGCGCCCAGGTGGAGACAGCAGGTCGATGGAGGAATAGCAGGCCGGATTTGGACAGCGGCTGGCGAGCGGGCGATTGTGCTCGATGCACAAGCGAACCGTCGTCAGGCACCATGCAAGTGGGGAATACACGGGAAGGCCAAGCGCGCGCCACTCGGCGAGACATTGAGGGCACCAGCGTTGCCATTTGGCGAGCGAGTTCGATGACGACAACACGCCGTTCCATGGCAGCAGCGTCAGCCGGTGCAAGCCGGTGATCCCGGTGCACCTCTCGAGCGCCTCGATAACAGCTGCTGTGCCGGCACTCATGCCGTTCAACCCGCTCGGATTTTTCGTCGACGCCGATTCGGAGACGAACCGCAAGAGCAAGTGCGGCCGGATCGCGTGCGCCGCTGCCAGCCGGGACAGATAGCTCGTCTAAGCCTCCACCTGCTCCGTTCCGGTGCCGAGCGGGGCGAGGGAGTACAGCGGAGATCTAGATGGGAGATTCGTTGGACTGTGGGGGACGACCGCGTAGACGCAATCAGGCGGGGAACGGCGCTGCTGGCACTGGGTCACGAATTGCGCGGCGTTGCCCCGGTCTGTGCCCAAAGGACGTGGCCTGCGGTCTTGGCGGTGCGCCTTTCTCTCGGGCGATCGACGGGATACCATCCATCTCTCGTCGCCGGCACTCGCCGAGTTCGATTTCACGGCGAATCGCCTGCAACTTGCCCGGCGAGTAGCCAGTACGTTGCAGCACGCTTTCCGAGACGCCGGCGTTCTCCTCCATCGCCAGGACCAGAGCTTCCATGAGCCAGTCCTTAAGAATGCCCACGCAGCCCAGTGACCGTTCGTACAGATAGTCAGCCAGCGCGGACAGATTCGTCTGCGACCGGAGTGGCAGATGAATCTGAAGTGATCTGATGACGTTCAGGAAAATGCGCTGCTCGTGTGCCGACTCGCCGTAGCGAGGCAGGTGGACGTCGTACGTGCGGCGCGCGAGCTCCGCGCTTAAGTCACACAAGTCGAGAATCTCGTACGTGCCTGCAAGCAGGTGGAGCGTGCCGGTCAGGTTCACGATGGACTTGACGGTGTCCATCTGCTCGACGAAGGCTCGGCTGCCGGCCAGCTTCCGCAGGTGGTGGGCCTCGTCCCAGATGGCCAGCTCCACTTTGCGGTGTTTCAGGCAGCTCTCATAGGCAAAGCGCAGGACGCGCTCGGTACCCCATTCGAGTTCGCCGGTAGCCTCGTCTCGCAGGACCTTGCGGTCCAGCAGCGGCTCCTGGAGCTGACGCAGGCTGCGCGAGAAATGGTCGCGCCAGTCGAACCGGCCATCGCGCTCGGCTGCCAGCTCCACCATGAACGCCGGCACGTAGTCCGTCTCTGTGGCCATCCGCTCGCGCGCGGCGGCAATCCGTTCCGCCAGCAGCATCCGACACAGACGGGTCTTGCCGGCGCCAGTGGGGCCATTCAGGACCACCAGGTATCCGGGCTGCTTCAAGCGCAGCAACCTTCGGATGCGAGTGAGGGCGTCCTTGAACGCCGGGTGGACGATCCAGACGTCGGCGAAGTAGGCGATGCGCTCGTCGGCTGTGGCCGTGAGCAGCGCCACGGGGAAGGCGGGGTGGTCCAGTTCGCTCATGGCTAGCCCACCGGATAGGCCGGGTAGATCGCATCTGCAGGAAGCGAGTCCGCTTCATCGCCGAGTGTCTCGGTCTGGTCATGGTCCTGGTCGGTTGCAGTGGCTATCTCTGTACAAGTGCTTAGGACGACGCGCGCTATGCCCTGGTCGCCATCTCGCATGCGCTGTAGATTGAGGTCCTCCAGAGCTGCCGCTGAATGGAGGAAGTCGGCCAACCGCTTGGCCGTGACGGTAAATCCCTCTCGATGGTCCGCCCGCTGCCGGCGCAATTCCGCAGTGGCCAGCTGCAGCTCGCGTTCAGACCGGCCGCGGAGCTCGCTGGCGTACTGCGAGAAGCAACGCTCCCAGCGCCCGCGGATACAGGCAAAGGCCGTGCTCATGTCAAACGGGTCGTAGCGAACGGGCACCTGCTCCCCAACGAGCACTGGATCGGAAAAGCTACGCGTCCAGTAGTACAGACCGTTGATCTGGACGCCCCGGTTAGCGATGACCTTGGCCGTGCCCTTCCGGGTGCTCGGCATGGTCGCCAGGAGAAATGCATCGTCGTAAGCGATCAGGCGCTGGCGACGCACGCCCGTTTCGGTGAGCCGCTGTTCGAATGCCGCACGCGGGCTGAGCCCGAGCGCCGGATGCTCGGTCTCGTCGTACACCTGGTAGGTCCAGTCAGCGAGGCGCTCGTGCAGCTGAGGCAAGGTCCAAACGGCCAGCGTCCTCGGGCTTATGGACTGCGTAACCTGGCGGACATTTCTCGTGAGCTGGGTGTTGCCGGTCAGGTTGTAGAAGAACTGGGTGTTCGCCGTTCCGAACAGCCGCTCGATGACCGACCCGAATCGCGCCTTGGTGGCAGGTCGCGTCTTCTTGGTGCAGCCATACATGGCTAGCAAGGTCTCGAAGTAGACGCTGGCGAACTCCTTGCCACCGTCGACGACAATCGTGTCGGGCAGCCGGCTGAGGCGGCGCACGCATTCCCGGATGACGGCCATGCAGGAGCGATAGCTCGGTGGATCGAATGTCAAATGGAAGGCGAGGATGCGCCGGGAGTAGGCGTCGAGCATGAAGGTCAGCCAGGGCCGACCCAGGCTCTTTCCTGTGCGGGAATGGCGCACTTCGACGTCGGCTTCGGTATGGTCGATGTGCGCTACCTCGAACGGGCGGTCGCCGTGCCGAGCGACGTTTCTATCTAAATAGGAGACGAATTCTCCAAGTTGGTAGGCCGCTCGCGGTCCGCGTCGCTTGAGCGTCTGCCGGTACTGGTCCGCGGAGGCAACCGTGGTGCAGAACGTCCGGTAGCTAGGGCACAACACGCCCTCGACGTGGCAGCGGCGCGCGAGCTCGCCATAGACGGCTCGCCTTCGTCGCTGGGTGAGGGTTTCGTACTGCTCCTCGATGACCTGTGCCATAAGGGCGAGGCTGGTCGGTCCGAGCTTCGGGCGGCGGTTGCCCTTGCTGGACCGTCGTAGCAAGCCGACGTAACCGCGGCCGTATTGCATCTCGGCGTCACGCACCTGCTGCCGCCACCGACGCAGGGTGCGTTCAGGGACGCCGCCTGGCGCCATTCCGGTGCGCAGCAGGTCGTAGATGTCGTTGGCGCGCCGCAGCTCACGAGCGCTGGCTGCAGACAGCAGATCGAAGACCGCGGACGGCTCATCGTCCCGGTTTGGGACACCGGTCACGCGGCCCGTCCTAGCCAGTTCCTCGAACAGGGCGACAGGTAGGTCAACCACTTCGTGCTCATCGCTCACGAGCGCGACTGACGTCTGGCCGGCATTGACGATACGCCAGCCGCGTCCATCCCAGTCGATGCGCGCGCCGGCCTCAACGACGACGTGTCGCGGGCACACGGCATCTGGCGTTAGCACGGCTAGGCGCTCGTAGGCCTGAGCGGTGAGCTCGTTGCTGAACAGCAACACGCGATCGGTGTCAGCCAAGGCAATCGTTTCGAGATTCGTGTAGAGCTGCCCCGTCGCGATCAGTGCATAGACGTCATCAGCAGCCGCGTAGCGGAGGACTTGCTCCAATGTTATGCCTGGCCGGTCCAGGACCAGGCGGGTAATCGCCCGCTCGGAGTGCGCCGGGTGTCCAGACCCGTCACCAACAAGGTAGTCCTGGAGCATGACGAGGTTACGAACGAGCGTCGCGTTGACGTCCGAGCTCGAGCACAGGCGGAAGAACAACCCCAGCGGCTCGGCGTAGCGTTCGCCCGGCAAGAAATGCCACTGACCCGCGTCATCTCGCTGGTACCGCTTGGGATATTCGATCGACAGACGCCGGACCCGCGACTCAGGCCGCCATTCTTCCCAGCCCATGCCGTCCTGTTCGATGACAAAGAAGTCAGGCGTGTATAGCACGCGCTGGTGGCGCGGTGCCTCATAGGTCAGCTTGAGCACCGGCGGCTGGTCGTAATATTCGAGGACAGCTGAATGGTGTTCCTTCAGGTAGATCGCCCTTAGCTCGAGCTGGCTTTCTGCCTGGATGACCACGCCCATCTTGCAGCTCGGATACCGAGCCGTCACGTTCCGACGTCCGCCACCTACTCGGCGAGACGGCTGGCTGTTCCGGACCCGGAGGGCATGCTCTCGAGCATCGTCGATCAAGTTGAGTCGATCGCACAGTTCCGTGAACTCGCTATCGGAGAGCATGAAGTGGTTCCTCGCTGCTACCTTTGCCCCTGTTCATCGGCAGATGATTCGAGGTCCTGTGGCGTCGCCGTCGACCACCCCTACAGATTGGCTAAGTAACCTGGCGCCGGTTACCGGGCCACCTTAATACTCGAGCAGGCGGCTGAGGGTACCCTTATAAACACGCGAGCCGGATCCAGCTGGTCTCGCGCCCATTGGAACTCCTGCCAGCGCGGGTAGCGGGGACGCAACTCCGGGGCTCTAAGGTTGTGGAGCTTGCCCCAGAGCGGCCGTCCATCAAAGCGAAGAAAGAGCTCCTCGCACATGTCAAAGTACTCGAGGAAGTCCTCCTTCCAGTAGGCGTGGACGGCTATGAACATGACGTCGCGGCCGTAAGCGGCACTCAGTGGTATCTCTTCGTCCATGCTGACGCGCACCTCAATTGGAATCAGGGTTTTCAGCGGATGCCCACGGAGCAGTTCGTCCAGAGCGGCCAGCGCATCGGCTGCTCGTTCCAGTGGAATCGCGTACAGGTCTCAAGTGCTTGACCAGCCTCGGCGTGGCGTACGCGCGATCGGCCGCCATTACCGACGTGTCGCGCGGCACGAGTGACGTGCCAAGTCGCAGCCATCGAGAACGCAGTTTGGGCCAGTGGAGGACCGACTGGCAAGCGACCAACACCACCCCGTTCTCGACGGCCAGGTCATTCACCAAGCGCAGCCCGTCGGCAGCTAAGGAGCGCCCATCCCCGAGGCTGACCAGGCGCACCTGTTCGGTCCCTTCTTTCGGGTTCGCACAGGCGCTTCCTCTCAAGACGGGATGGGCTTGGGGCTGTACATCAGTCAGGAAGTCGCAAAAGCCCACGGTGGCACGCTGGAAGTGACGTCAGCCGAAGGCCAAGGGAGCACGTTTTACGGTGCGCATCCCGCTCAAGTAGGAGCGCCGTGGTTCCACAGCCAGTCTCTTGAGCTCGCCCGTCAGTAGTTCTTGGGAGTCACGTGATCAGCACCACGTTGTCAGTGTGATCGCAGGTCGTGCAGCAGCGTTTCCGGATCGAACTCATGCTGCGCCTGGCACTAAAAGGAGGTCCGAGACATGCCGGAACATGCCAACGGCCCCTTCTACTGTGCCGGCTCGTCGCTGATACATGAGGCGCTCGCCAGTGGGGTGACAGCGGGAGCGTCGCAGGTTATCTGACACAACCACACGCGGGTGAGGAAGGTTAAT
>JAJPGV010000031.1 GCA_021325635.1 Chloroflexota bacterium | reverse complement strand
GTATCCGTCGCAGTCGGCGTGCTGGTCGGCGGCACCGGCGTGTCCGTCGCAGTCGGCGTGCTGGTCGGTGGCACCGGCGTATTGGTCGCAGTCGGCGTGCTGGTCGGCGGGACCGGGGTATTGGTTGGCATCGGCGTGCTGGTCGGTGGGACCGGCGTGTTGGTTGGGTGTGGACGTGCTGATCGGTGGGACCGGAGTATTGGTCGGCGTGAGCGTGCTGGTCGGCGGGACCGGCGTATTTGTCGGCGTCGGCGTGCTCGTGGAGGTCGAAGTTGGTGTTGCCGTGGGCGCGATGTACGTGAAATGGTCGCTGGAGCTGGTGGCGCTGGTGCCGCCCGGCGTGCTCACCGTCACATCCACCAAGCCGCTGCCGGCCGGCGATACCGCCGTAATGCTGGTGGCGCTGTTCACTGTGAAGCTGCTGGCCGCCGTCCCGCCGAAGCTCACCGCCGTCGCGCCACTCAGGTTGGTGCCGGTGATGGTCAGGCTCGTGCCACCCGCGCCCGCTCCAGAAGTCGGGCTGACGCTCGTCACCGTCGGCACGGCAAAATACGTGAACTGGTCGCTGGCGCCGGTGGCGCTGGTGCCCCCCGGGGTGAGGACGGTGACGTCGTACGCCCCAGTCGTCTTGGCCGGCGCGACCGCCGTGATACTGGTGGCGCTAGTCACCGTGAAGGTGCTGGCGTTGGTGGCCCCGAACTTCACCGCCGTGGCCCCGGTAAAGCCGCTGCCGGTGACGGCCACGCTGATACCACCCGCCACTGGCCCGGACGCCGGGCTGATGCTGGTCACCGCCGGTACATAGCTGTAGCGGTCGCTGGCGCCGGTAGCGCTGGTGCCGCCCGGCGTGCTCACCGTCACATCCACCAGGCCGCCGCCGGCCGGCGATACCGCGATGATGCTGGTGGCGCTGTTCACTGTGAAGCTGCTGGCGTTGGTAGCGCCAAACTTCACGGCCGTCGCGCCACTCAGGTTGATGCCGGTGATGGTCACGCTCGTGCTCCCCGCCCCAGGTCCCGAGGTCGGGCTGATGCTCGAAACGGTGGGCGCGGCGATGTAGATGAACTGGTCGCCGGCGTTGGTGGCGCTGGTCCCGCCAGGCGTGACCACAGTCACGTCGTATGTTCCAGCGGTCTTGGCCGGCGATACCGCGGTGATGCTGGTGGCGCTGTTCACGGTGAAGCTGCTGGCGTTGGTAGCCCCGAACTTCAGCGCGGTGCCCCCGGTAAAGCCGCTGCCGGTGATGGCCACGCTGGTGCCGCCGGCGGCTGGCCCTGACGCCGGGCTGATGCTGGTCACCGCCGGCACATAGCTGTAGCGGTCGCTGGCGCTGGTGGCGCTGGTGCCGCCCGGCGTGCTCACCGTCACATCCACGAGGCCGCTGCCGGCCGGCGATACCGCCGTAATGCTGGTGGTGCTGTTCACCGTGAAGCTGGTCGCGGCCGTCCCGCCGAAGCTCACCGCCGTCGCGCCACTCAGGTTGGTGCCGGTGATGGTCACGCTCGTACCACCCGCGCCCGGTCCGGAAGTCGGGCTGACGCTTGTCACGGTCGGCACGGCGATGTAGGTGAACTGGTCGCTGGCGCCGATGGCACTGGTCCCGCCAGGCGTGACCACGGTGACGTCGTATGTTCCAGCGGGCTTGGCCGGCGCGACCGCCGTGATGCTGGTGGCGCTGTTCACCGTGAAGCTGCTGGCGTTGGTGGCCCCGAACTTCACTGCCGTGGCCCCCGTAAAGCCGCTGCCCGTGATGGCCACGCTGGTGCCACCCGCCGCTGGCCCGGACGTCGGACTGATGCCCGTCACCGCCGGCACGTAGCTGTAGCGGTCGCTGGCGCTGGTAGCGCTGGTGCCGCCCGGCGTGCTCACCGTCACATCCACGAGGCCGCTGCCAGCCGGCGATACCGCGGTAATGGTGGTGGCGCTGTTCACTGTGAAGCTGCTGGCGTTGGTAGCGCCAAACTTCACGGCCGTCGCGCCATTCAGGCTGGTGCCGGTGATGGTCACGCTCGTGCCACCCGCGCCCGGCCCAGAAGTCGGGCTGACGCTCGACACGGTAGGTGCGGCGATGTAGGTGAACTGGTCACTGGCGCTGGTAGCGCTGGTGCCGCCAAAGGTGACCACGGTGACGTCGTATGTTCCCGCGGTCTTGGCCGGCGCGACCGCCGTGATGCTGGTGGCGCTGTTCACCGTGAAGCTGCTGGCGTTGGTGGCCCCGAACTTCACCGCCGTGACCCCCCGTAAAGCTACTGCCGGTGATGGCCAGGCTGGTGCCACCCGCCGCTGGTCCGGAGGTCGGACTGATGCCCGTCACTGCCGGCACGGCCGCTGCCGTATAGATTGGCGTCCCAGCAGGAGTTGGTGTGACACCGATGGTCGCCGTCTCTACCGGCGTTACCGCCGCACCTAGCGCTTTGCCTACGTTGATGCGCCCAAACGACCGGCCAGCAATGGGGTCGCTGGCGCCACGGATCTGGGCTGCAGCGTTCGAGCCGTTGGCAGCCAGCATAGCGGCCAGGCCGGCCACCTCGGCTGAGGCGGCCGAAGTGCCGCTCACTAACGTGTAGCCACCACCCGGCGCAGTCGCGTTGATACCCTCGCCCGGCGCCGCCACGGCCGGGCTGCCGGTATTGCTGAAGCCGGCTACTTGGTCGAGAGAGTTGCTGGCCGCCACGCCGATGACGTTCGGCATGCCCGCCGGATAGCTCGATTCACTCGAGCCGCCATTGCCGGTGGCGGCAACCACGACGATGCCCTTGGAGTTGGCATACGATATCGCGTCAGCCAGCGCTGCCGAATACTGCGGGCTGCTGAACGCCATCAGGATCACCTTGGCTCCGTCGTCGGCGGCCCACACGACGCCCGACACCACATCGGCATCCCAACCGCTGCCGTCCGGCCCCAGCACCTGCACGGACGACAGGGTGGCGCCCCCATACGCGACGCCTGCCATGCCAGCGCCGTTGTTGACGCGAGCGGCGGCGATCCCCGCCATCGCGGTGCCGTGGCCGTTCGGGTCCTGGTTTGGATCCTGGCCCACGAAACTTTGGCCGGGGTCGATGAGGGCCGCGAGATCCGGATGAGAGCTGTCGATACCGGTATCCAGCACGGCGATTCGGGCCGAGCCGGAAATAGGGACTGCCTCGTACGCTTGGTCCCAGGCGACGTGAGGCAGCGACCACTGCTGCTGGTACATCGGATCGTTGGGTGTCGCCGCGACCTGCAGCCTGACAGCCGCGCTCGCGCGGTCGACAGCGGGATCACTGCCGATTGCCGCCAAGCTGGCATCCAGCGATCCCTGTGGCACCTGCACCACCCGTATGCGCAGTTGGCTCACATCCCGGCCCGGCTTGGACCAGCGGGCAGAGATGCGGTCCATGTCGGACGCCTCGGCCGCGAGCTTGAACTTGACGATCACCGGCACCGTTGGCGCGTTCGGGTCACTCGTGGGTGTGGTGGTAGCGGTGACGCCGGCAGTGGTCGTGGGTGCTGGCGTAGGCATGCCTCCAGTGGTCGCTTCGGCACCCGGCGGAATAGCCGTATGAATCGGAGCGGCTGACGCCGCCGCCTGCGCCGCCCCAACGGTAAGAGAAGCGGGAATCGTCGAAAGGGGCTGTAGGGCGGCGTCAGGCGTTGCCGAGCCCGCCGGCGGTTTGACCGTTAGCGACGCGCCAGGCTCGGCGGCGTCGTGGGTTAGCGCCCCACTTGGGATCGGAGTGCGTCCAGCGGTCGGACTGGAGACCGGCGGGACCGCGAGATCGAGCGCCTCGCTCAGGTCGTTTCGGACAAATAGGCGCCTCGCCAGGGGCTCGACCGGGGCGACGGCAATCGGAGGCGCGGTCGCGGTGCTGCGGACGGTGGTGGCAGAGGCTGCGGTGCGGTCCGCACGCTCGGGGTCGCCGTCGCCGCAACAGCGGGAGCTGATACCAGAAACCGCCTGCGCAATCGGACGGCTGGGGTTTGCTTCTCCCGACGTACTACAAACTGCGAGCACAAACAGCGTGGCGACAGCAGCCAGCAGTGCAAGCGTCAGCCACCGCCTCACGAGAGAGCGCGCCAAGTTTTGGGGGGCTCCCCGCCTCCATTTGTCCACTTGTCGCCCCCCATTCGGCTATGGCTGTATGTCTAGACTCTGGCAACCGCCAGGCGTCACGTCATGAGGGAAGCCTCATGACGGGCTGCTCGGCTCCTGCCACACTGCGGGCATAGCCTTGGCTGAGCCCTAACGCGCTCTTCACAAGGCAGAAGGGAAACCAATGTCACCAAATGCCAAGTCAGAAGAGCCTGTTACCCAAGAAGCTGGCGGAGGCGTTCAAACGCCCGTAGCTGCGCCGGTGATCGAACAAATGGAGCAGGTCGTTCGCAGCCAGTCCGGCGTGGAGCGGAGCGAACGGGTCGTCGTTGATCGCGCCGGCGCCGTCGAACATCGCGAAAGTGTCGTCCACAACGTCGCGAACGAGCACTTCATGAAAGTCGCCAAGGCGTGCCAGCTCGTGTGGCTCTGCGCCGGCATCATTGAAGTGCTGATAGGTCTGCGCATCGTCCTGAAGCTCATCGCTGCCAATCCCAACAGTGGCTTCGCGAGCTTCGTCTACAACGTCGCATCACCGTTCCTAGCGCCTTTCTTCGGGCTGACCGGCAGCCCCGCCGCTGGCGGCAGCGTCCTGGAAGTCCCGTCCGTCATCGCGATGCTGGTGTACGCGCTCCTGGCGTGGGGCATCGTGCGAATCACCCGGCTGCTGTTCGACCAGTCCTCCACGCGCAGCACGTCGACCTACGATCGCTCGCGAATTTGAGGCGGCGCACGCGAGGAGCCGCGAACATGAAAGGATTGTTCACTGCCTGCCAGAGAGCGAGATAACACGCCACCGCCGTGGCTAAGGTAACGCCGCCTGGACGGTCCTCGGCGCCAGCCAACGGCAGACACGCACCGGAGGTTGGCATTCCAGCCCAGTCGAATGTGCCTCCAGCCTCTGGACTGGACTGGGAGCGGGTCAAGAACATCGTATTCAGCATCATCGGGTTGGTCTTGCTCATGGCCGGTCTGGCGCTCGTTGCCGCGCGGCTGTCCAAGGTGCTGCTGATCGTGGTCATGGCGGCGCTGATTGCCTATATTGCCGAGCCGGCCGTCAGCCGTCTCGGCCGTGTGCTGCCGCGGCTGGCTGCCGCGATTGTGGTGTATATCGCCTTTCTGGCAGTGGTGGTTGGAGCCGACATGTGGCTGATCCAACAGCTGCTGCCGCAGGTTTCGGCTCTCGCACAGGATTTGCCCTCGGACGTCGCCAAGCTGCAAACGTGGATTGCGTCCATGGAAGCCTCGGTAGGCCAGCCAGGGCTGCTCAGCAGCCAGCTTGCCGGCCTGGGCGATGCCGTGAAGGGCGGATCGGGCGCGACGGTGGGTACGGGGCTGAGTGTCGTGGCGAAGGCCGGAGACGCCCTGGCGACCGTTGTCCTAACGCTGGTGATCAGCCTCTACTTCGCGCTTGACGCCAGCGTCATCTGGAGGGCCATTCGAGGGCTTGTGCCCAGGGCGCAGGTGTACCGCTTCGACTTCGCCGAAACCCAGCTGAGCCGGATCGTCGGCGGCTACATCCGCGGGCAGCTCGTCATGGCGCTGATTATCGGCGCCAGCACAGGCCTGGGCATGTTGGCGTTGGGCGTCCGCTTCCCGCTGGTCATCGCCCTGGCGGCCTTCGTCTTCGAGCTGGTGCCCATGGTGGGACCAGTGCTGGCTGGGTTGCTGGCGCTGAGCATCGCCGCCTTCCAGGGCTTTCCGCTGGTGCTGTACGTGTTGATCTTCTATGTGGTGCTGCAGTTGATCGAAAGCAACGTGCTCGGCCCGCGTATCAGTGGCCATGCCGTTGGGTTGCACCCGGTGGCATCGATCCTGGCGCTGGTGGCGGGCGCCGACTTGTTCGGCTTATGGGGCGCGATTATGGCCGTTCCACTCGCCGGGCTTATGTTTGTCATCGTGTCGGCCATCGTCAAGCAGCTGCGCGGGCAGCCCGTGGAGGGCCTTATCGAGCCTCGCAAGCACTGGGCGCCAGTGCGCTGGCGGCCATCGATCCGGCGCGGCCGGCCGTCAACGGCTGAGGAGGCGCAGCCGCGCGCAGCCGCCGCCAGCTAGTTCCCCAGCTACTCATTCGATCGGTCCTGAGTTACGGATCCCATGCCTGCGGCATCTTCGCCGCGGCCATCGCCTTTTTCGGCGTGCTGTCCATCTTTCCGCTGCTCCTCCTCCTGATCAGCATCTTCGCCCTGGTGGTCCAGGAGTCAGAGGCGACGACTATCGTTCTCAGCAACCTTTCGGCATTCTTCCCCGGCTCGTCCGACCTGCTGGCCGGCACTGTGGCAGCGGTTACCCTCGCCGAGCCCACGTTCGTGGGCATCGGGGCGGTAGGTCTGCTGTGGTCGTCAATGGGCGTGTTCATGACCTTGGGCTATGCCCTCAACCGGGTCTGGCATGTGAAGCAAAACCGCAATATCTTCGTGCAGTACGCCATCTCCGCGGGCCTAGCCCTGTCCGTGGGGCTCATCGCGCTGGCGGCGCTAGGCCTGTCGGCCATCGTGGACCTCTCGCACTTTGTTCGAGGGCTGCTGCCAGGTTTGGAGGTGCTGCGGTTGAGCTGGGGCGCGCTGGCCGCCTCCAACGCCGTCACGTTCGTTATCGTGGTGGCCGTCGTGGCCCTGCTTTACCGGTGGCTGCCGAACACAGCGGTCAAGTGGCGCGACGTCTTCGTGCCGGCAATGGCGGTTGCCCTGCTCGGCACCGCTGCCAAGTTCGGTTTCGCGTGGTACTTGAGCACGGTTGCGCATTTCAACCGGATCTACGGACCGGTAGCCGCAGTGGCCGGTCTGATGCTGTGGATGTTCTTGGCTGGAGTGCTGCTGTTGTTCGGCGCCGAGTTGAGCTGCCAGCTCGCGCATCACCGCGAGGAGAGGGCAGGTTAGTAAACGGCGCCGGCTCTTTCACCTGTCCACAGCCGATCGATGCCGGGCAGATCTCCCTCGTGCATCAGGTTGTCAAACGGAGCGCTCCGGCGCGGGCGTCGGGCTCGGCATGCGGATATCCTCCAGGCCGCGTTGCTCTGCCGCACGTGGATCGTCTTGTGCGGGCAGCAACCGATGGTTGGACGCCATGGGGTCGATCTGACGATCGATGGCTTGCGTCTCGGCTCGGCGGGCCTGACTGACGGCGGGCTCGTCCCCGATAACCGCACCGGAGACGACGCGCCCGGTGTGGCGCAGATGAGCGCCGAGGTCGTGAAACGACGCGGCCTGAGCACGCTGCGAGGCCGTTCGGGAGGCGAAATGGGCCTCGATGACCGGGGCGTCCTCAGCGCGAATGGCCCAGCGCCTGGCCACTTTCACGGCTGGCACCGCCCGCGCCTCCGCCGCCCTCCGGAGCCGAGCGGCGGCGATGCCCAACCGCTCCGCCATCTCGCGCAGGAGGATGTAGCCTGCATCGGAGGCCAGTCCCGAGAGCGGTGCTGCTGCGGTCGGGAGAGCTTCGCTCGGGACGACGTGCAGGTCGAATTGCTGGCACGCGCAAAATGAGCACTTGCCGCTCGATACAAACCGGTGCGCCGCCGCTGAGTGTCCACACAAGCAGCTCGGCTCAGCAATAACTTCAGTCATCGGTGCTACACGCTCCTGTACATTGCAGTATGGGTCGGGACACATGGGTTGTCATGAGCGTTCGATCATGCGGACCGCGAGGCGCCGCGATTCGCCCAGAAACTGGATATTCGGTGCAAATCGTTCCCGCCGAGCCGAAGCCGGCACGCGCCACATTCGCATGGAACGCGTCGGCCTCGCGGTGCTGTTCCCGATAACGCCGCCTGAGACCTCGCCCTAAGACGGTTCGTCAACCTCCGAGAACTCGGCAATGAAGCGGTAGCCACGCCCCGGGACGGTATCGATGAAACGCGGCTTATGCCAGTCGTCCTGCAGCTTGGCTCGCAAGTTCCGGATGTGGCGGTCCACCACGTTGCTCTCGGCGACGTAGTCAGCGCCCCACAGTGCATCCATGATCTGGTCGCGACTGAGCAGCTCGCCCGGGTTCGCAGCCAGGAGGTAGAGCAGGCTCTGCTCGACGCTGGTTAGGTGCAGGTGGGAGCTCCCGGCCCGCACCTCTCGGTTAAGGATGTCAATCTCGAGCTCGCCGACTTTAATGACGGGCGTGAGCTTGACCTTATCTCCGTATGCTCGACGCGTCAGTACCAAGACGCGAGCCAGAAGCTCCTCCGGAGAGAAGGGCATGGTCATGATGTCGTCCACACCCTGGTCGAAAGCCACGAGCTTCGTCTTGAGGTCGCCGCGTCGTGTCAAGGCCAGGACCGGCAGCCGGACGTTTGTACCGGACGGAGGATTGATGCCGCGCATGAACTGGTCGTTGGCCAGGTCCATATCGATGATGGCAAGGTGCGGATGCCATTCCTCGATAACAGCCACTGCCTGGGCCATGGTCTTAGCGCCCCTGGTGGCGTAGACGCCGTGGTTCAGCGTGAGATTGATCGTTTCAGCCACGATGCTTTCGTCGATCAGCACCAGTACGCGCTCCGGCGTGGTCGGCGCCACGGCGGCTGCAGCCTTACTGCCTGAGCGGACCCGGCTCGTCTTACTCGAGACCAGCTGGGCCTCTCCCGCGCGCCCATGTCCGGCGATGGCAGGAAAACCCTTCTTGCGCACGCTCAGACTGGACTTTGTTTCGATCGGCCGGCCGGTGACCGTCACCCTTGGAGGGTTGAAGGGAGGCCGTCATCTCCCACACTATGGCGCAAATCGACCTGGCGTGTCATGAAGACATCTTCACGGCTGCGAGCTTGCAATATTGCCCACAACGTCTCACGGGATGAGCGAGTCGTCATGACAGGCGGCCGGACGCCAGCGACACTACCGCCGTGGCCGAATTCGAGCTCTACCGGGACTTCACATGAGCGTGGAGTACTGGCTGATCGACACTGAAAGCGGCAACGCCCAGGGCTGCTATCTGAGCCTGGACGATGCTCTCCACGCCGCCGAAATTGAGGTGGAGGCTCATCCGCTCCAGACCCTCAGCCTGCTGGGGATGCGGAGTCATGCGCGAGCAGTTCAGAGCCAGCGTAGTCCAGAGCCGAAACGGCGTCTCTTTGTGCGTTTCGATCTCGGATTGACGGCTCCGTGAACGTCCTCATTGGCGGTGTCGAGACGCCCTACCAGGTAGTGATGATTACCCGGCAATTGCTGGACCACCGGGTTCTGCCGGCCGCTATCAGCTACGTCGCCAGGTACACCCCGGATATGCAGAGTGTGGTGCCGCAATCCGTAGAGGTCGCGGCGCCGGGCGCGAAACGCAACGTCATCGACAGCTGGATCATCCCGCAGCCTGATGCGACGCGGCTGACGCAGCACTCGTTCGTTGAGGCGGGGCTGGCGGACCTCAACGGCCCCGAGATCGAGGGCTACGGCAAGCTCCTGGGCCATGGCTGGTTGCTGCAGCAATTCACCCCGGAAGGGCTGTCTACCAGCGAGCCAGCCTCGCCCATGGCCAGCTTCAAGGCGGTGCAGGAAAACGGCGACATCCTGGTCGCTTGCCGGCTGACGCCGTTGACGGAGGCCAGCGTCCAGCACGTTTTCACCGAGCACAATGCCCGGCATATCCGAATCGTCGAGATGTAAAGGGAAGGACTTGACCCGCGGTGACGTTCGTCGAGTTGCTCACATCCTTCCTTGCGCTAGGCTTCATGCTGGCGGCCGTTACGTGGCTCATCAGTGTTGGCCTATTCGCAGTTACGGCGCGCATTCGGGAAGTGTTTTGGGTCTGAATGCCGTTCAGAACCTGACGCCATCCGTGCACCTGCACGAGCCCAGTGGCTTAGCCTGGCGGTCGCCGCGCCGTGCTCATCTGAAGCGCCCACGGTATGACCAAACGTTCATGACACGCCTGCTTCACAGAGCCACACTGCACTCAGTAAATCGTGAGAGGCAATGACATGGCCCAGGCAGTGAGATCCGGTCAATCGAGACAGCAGAAGTGGCCAATCGTGGAACCAGTCGACGGTCCCAAACCGCGGCGCATCATTGTCCGCAGAAAGGCTGGACCGGCAATGGCACTGCCATTGGTTGCTTCAGACCAGACCGGGCTGCCCGGCGGAGCTAGGCCGTGGGGCAATCCATGACAGGAACGCGAGTGGACACCAAACTGCGTCTCGACTGGGCCCAAGCGATGTGGGCCAACCTGGTGCGGGAAGGACCAGCGCACAAAACGCCGCGCCTGGTCCATCACCTGCACATGCTTGAACAGCGGATGACGGAGTTGGAGCACCAGCTAGAGACGGAGGCCGCCAACCCGGTGGTCCTGCCACCAATCGTCCGGTAAAAATTGACCCAGCCACGTCCCCGCGACTACCTCGATGGCGCGTTTGGGTCGCCAACCCATGGTTGATCATGGCGCTGACGCTGACCTTGTGGAACGTCTTCAGCCTGGCCAAAGCGCGTCCGGCCACCAATCCCGTCGTAGACATTCCCTACAGCGCGTTCCTCGATCAGCTCGATGGCCGCAACGTCTCCGAAGTGACCATCCAGGGCAACGGCATCACCGGGAGTTTGAAAACAGAGTTCACCTATCCACAGGCGAGCAGTGGGGCTTCGCCCAGCGCTTCCGCGAGCCCCTCGGCAACGCCGCAACCGACCCAGACGTCCGACCGGTTTAAGACACGTGTCCCAGACTTCGTCGATCCCGCGCTCCTCCCGGCGCTGAGGGCGCAGGACGTGACCATCGACGGTAATCCCATTCAGGGCCCATCCGTGTGGCTGGTCATTCTCGAGAACGTGCTGCCGTGGCTGTTGTTGGGTGGCCTGTTCATCTTTCTCAACCGCCGCGCCGGCCAGGCGCAACAGGGCATTTTCAGCTTCGGCAAGAGCAAAGCCAGGCTCTATCAGCACCCGGAGCAGCGCGTCACCTTCGACGATGTAGCCGGCGTGGACGAGTCCAAAGCCGATTTGCTGGACATCATCGACTACCTCAAGGAGCCGGCCAAGTACCAGCGCCTCGGAGGGCGGATACCTCGTGGTGTGCTGCGCATCGGGCCACCCCGGCACCGGCAAGACGCTCTTGGCCCGCGCGACGGCCGGCGAGGCGAACGTGCCTTTCTTCAGCATCAGCGGTCCCGAGTTCGTGGAAGTGCTGGTCGGCGTCGGCGCCTCACGCGTGCGTGACCTGTTCGCCACGGCCAAGAAGCAGCCGGCAGGCATCATCTTGATCGACGAGATCGATGCGATCGGCCGGCGGCGGAGCTCCAGCGCCTTCGGCGGCAACGATGAACGCGAGCAAACGCTCAATCAGATCCTGGTGCTCGGACCGAGCAACACCAGCGAATACCCCGCTGGCCAGGTCGACACAGCCATGGAGTCCATCGTCACCGAGAGACTTGGATACACACGCAGGCTGCTGTCTGAAAATCTGGACAAACTGCACAAGCTGGCGGCGCTGCTGCTCGAGCACGAGTCGGCGGACGCCGACAGCATTCGTGCGGCGCTAGGCTTGAGCGAGCCCGCGACTGCCAAAGGTGCGCGTGGCCAGTTCGGCTTCCGGAGTAGCTGTCAGTGGCGGAGCGGACCGGATTTCCTGCAGGTAGAACGTGAGTCCGTCTTCCAGGATGCGCCTTCCGGTTACGACCTTTCTGGCACCGATTCCAGATGGATGTGAGCCTCAATCAACTCGCGACCGTACTCGATTTCCACCCTCGCCACCTTGTGCAGCCGACCGTCGTGCTCCGTCCGAAGCATCACCCCAATGGATGGTAAAGGCACCGAACCTGAATATTCATAGCGGGTAAAGGCGTCGGATGTGGACCCCCAATGAACAGTCACGGTGGTAGAAGGTAACTTCGCCGCCATTTTCAGACTCCCTTTCCTTGACATGGCTCCGCGGCCGTCACCCTTGATAAACAGCAGCCGCATTGCGGGGCGCGAAGGTCCGCCGACGGATTCAGGGCATCGCCGCGTTCGACGTCTCCTCAGCCTGCCTCATGGGTGTTGGGTGCTGCTTCAGCGTAGTCGTTTCCAGGGCCGCCGATGCCCGGGCTAGGCCCATTTGTAGCGCAGCCTCATACTGGGATCGAAGATCCTCCAACTGGGGCTTTGGACTGAAGGCCGGATACGAATCGATAGGCGTGCCGAAGTGAATGACCGCGCGCGAGAATGGCAACGGAATGAGGTGGTTGTCCCAGCGTCTATGTAGCTCGATCTTGTAGTTACACGCGGCGGCAGTCGGCACGATGACGGCTCTTGCCCGCTGCGCGATTAGGGCGGCTCCCATTTTCGCCTCGAATGGTGGCCCATGGGGACCGTCCGCCGCCACCATCGCGTCGTATCCCTGACGCAGGAGCATGATCATCTGTACGACCCCCTTGGCCCACTGGGGAGATTCCGGATCGTGGCCTAGCGAGATCACCCGCAGATGCATGCGCCGTCCGAACTGCTCGAGCACGCGACCGTTCGCGTCGTCCAGGACCATAATCACGGCCGGCGCTGTCCAGCTGAACAGGATGCGGTGAGCGGTGAGATGGATGGCGTCCTGGCCATGCCAGCCGACAAACACAATGGGCCTGTGTTCGCGTTTGTAAGCCAACACTCCAGCCTGCCCTTCGCTCGTCACCTCGATGCATTTCGAAAACAGCCGCGCGGCCCGAAACATGAGTTCACCCAGAACCTTTGCTCGAACCGGGCCGGAGGAGAACATGTCGAACCTCGCCTTAGGCGGGTCGCTCGTAGCGCATCACTTCATGGCGCCAAGAAGGTCGGCCCGCCTCGAGCTGGCGTCTGGAACATGACCCACAGACGGTCACTTCGAGATGGCAGCAGCTGTGGCGGCCCCGGTTTCTTCCGCCGGTGGCAGCTCGGGGCTCAGCTCGCCTGCCGGCGGATCCGCGTGCTCGGGGCATTGCCAGCCCGAAGCTGACAGCATCCAGCCAGCGCGCCGAGCCCGCCCGGGTCATCACCATCCGCGAGCACCAACATGACACTGCACTGCATGCAGCCAACAAAAAATGCGCCCATTGTTGGCACAGTCTGGCGAGCGCCGGCCGCGCTGTCATGAAGACTTGGTCATGGCCATCCGGAGGCCCGCCGCAGTGTGAGCGTGAACATTTGCTCATGACGCGCACCAGTGCTCGCGTTACACCCAAGGCAGGCACTCGGTGCTCGCCGGGGCGACTGCCCCGCACCAGCCAGCGACGAGGTGACAACCCGATCGCTGGCACCCGCTGACTTTGAGCAAGGACACCCGATAACGGCGACCCGGCCGGTTGTTCGAGGGTCTACGAAAGTATTAGGAGAAAGAGCGCATGGCACTACTCACAGCCGCGAGCATTAAGCCGCTGGCGGACCGGGTTCTCGTGGAACCCACGGAACGGGACGAGGTGACCACGAGCGGCATCATCCTGCCGGATACCGTCAAGGAGAAGCCACAAGAGGGCACCGTCGTGGCAGTCGGCAGCGGTCGCATGGACGATACCGGCCAGCGCCAGCCACTCGAGGTGAAAGCCGGCAACAAAGTCCTCTACGCGAAATATGCTGGCAGCGATATCAAGCTCGAAGGCAAGGACCATCTCATTCTGAGCGAGAAAGACATTCTCGCCATCTTCGACTAGAACGGAACAAACATCATGCCCGCCAAACAGCTCATTTATTCCGAATCCGCTCGCCGCCGGCTCAAAAACGGCGTCGACCAACTCGCCGCCGCGGTCAAAGTGACGCTTGGCCCCAAGGGCCGCAACGTGGTGCTCGACAAGAAATTCGGGGCACCGACGATCACCAACGACGGCGTCACCATAGCCCAGGAAATCGACCTGGAAGACCCGTTTGAGAACATGGGCGCCCAGCTCCTCAAGGAGGTGGCGACGAAAACCAACGATGTAGCAGGCGATGGCACTACGACGGCGACGGTGCTGGCCCAGGCCATGATCGCTGAAGGCCTGCGCAATGTCGCCGCCGGCGCTAACCCCATGGTCGTCAAGCTCGGCATCGAGAAGGCCGTCGACACTGTCGTAGCCGAGATCAAGGCGCGCAGCAAGCAGATCACCACCAAGGAGCAGACCGCCCAGGTCGCCACCATCTCCGCCGCCGATCCGGAGGTCGGCCAAATGATCTCCGACGTCATGGATAAGGTCGGCAAGGATGGCGTCATCACCGTCGAGGAGGGCAAAGGCTTAGGCCTGGAGACCGAGTACGTCGAGGGCATGGAGTTCGACCGGGGCTACATGTCGCCCTACATGATCACCGATGCCGATCGTATGCAGGCGGTCCTGGAGGACCCCTACATTCTGATCACCGACCGCAAGCTCTCGGCAATGCCCGATATCCTGCCGCTGCTGGAGAAGGTCGCCCAGGCCGGTCGCGGCCTGCTCATCGTCGCCGAGGATATCGACGGCGCGGCTCTGGCGCTGCTGGTCGTGAACAAGCTGCGCGGCACCCTCAACGTTCTTGGGGTCAAGTCCCCCGGCTTTGGCGACCGCCGCAAGGCCATGCTCGAAGATCTCGCCATCCTCACCGGCGGCCAGGTCATCAGTGAGGACGCCGGCATGAAGCTCGAAAAGACCGAGCTGACTCAGCTTGGCCGCGCTCGCCGCGTCACCTCCGATAAGGACAAAACCATCGTCGTCGAAGGCGGCGGCAACAGCGACGCCATTAAGTCCCGCGTCAAGCAACTCAAGGCCCAGACCGAGGAGACCACCTCGGACTACGACAAAGAAAAGCTGCAGGAGCGGCTGGCCAAGCTGGCTGGCGGTGTAGCCATCATCAAGGTGGGTGCGCCGACCGAAGTGGAGCTCAAGGAAAAGAAGCACCGCGTCGAGGATGCCCTGTCCGCCACTCGCGCCGCAGTCGAGGAAGGCATCGTCGCTGGTGGAGGCACCGTGCTGGCCCAGTCGGCCGCCGTGCTCGACACGGTCAAGGCAGGGGGCGACGAGAAGGTTGGCCTGATGCTGGTGAAGCGCGCCCTGGAAGAGCCACTGCGGCAGATCGCCCATAACGCCGGCGCGGAAGGCTCGGTGGTCGTCGACGTCGTCAAGAAAGCGGCCAAAGATCACGGATACAACGCGCTCGTCGGTACCTACGAGGACATGTTCAAAGCCGGCATCGTGGATCCCGTGAAGGTGACGCGCTCGGCTTTAGAAAACGCGGCCTCGATAGCAGCCATGCTGCTGACGACCGAGACTCTGATAACCGAAAGGCCCGACACCAGCCCAGCGGTGGCGATGCCTGGCGGTGAGATGGGCGGCTTCTAGGCCTAATGAAGAAGGAAGCTGAAAACGAGCGAGTCATCCTCAGCGGCCAGTCGAACGGTGTCAAGAGGCATAACAGGCGAGCCAAAGCTCTCCTGGTTCGTACAGGAACTCCGCGACCCGCCCGTTCGTCCGGTCCGCGAGTCGGCCGCCCTGTAAAGGACGCCTCCTGAACGTCACGAATCCGCGAAAGCTCTACTCCGGCGCAAGATGGCCGAAGGGAAGTGAGCAATCACATGGCCATACAGCGAGCGCCGGGAGCGTCAAGCCTCAGCGATGTGCTCGATCGAGTGCTCGACAAAGGCATCGTCATCGACGCCTGGGTGCGGATGTCCCTGGCGGGCATCGACTTGATGACCGCGGAGGCCCAAATCGTGGTGGCTTCGATCGATACCCACTTGAAATATGCCGGGGGGGGGTCGATATCACAGGGCCGGTGGAGCCGCCGCCGGACGCCCCGACGCCGATTGCTGTCGCAGAGACATCCTGAATAACAAGCTAGCGACGTGAGCGTGATAGACTGCGAGAAGAGCCAACGATTCTGACGGGCGGCCCCTTGGGGTGCGAGCCCAAGCTCCGTTTCCTCGCCAAGATCAACCCATCCAAAACCTACCGCACGACGCCCCTCATTGTGGGCGCCTGCCTCGCGGCGGGTCTGAGGGCATTCACCCAGTAGGAAGGACCTGCCGTTTGCTGGCCATTAAAGACCGTCTCCATGCGCTGCTGTTCGCTCCGCACGTCGCCTACGTGAGCAGCTATCCGCCCAGAGCGTGCGGTATCGCCACCTTTACGCGCGACGTGGTGAGCTGCGTCGACAAGCTCATGCCGCTGGGCCGGCGTTTTGTCGTTGCCGTCAACGACGACAAGCGCCATTCGTACCTACCGATCGTCAAGAACTGTATAGAGCGGGACATCGCCAGCTCGTACGATGACGCAGCCGCGTACATTACGGCCTCGGATTGCCGCGTTGTCAGCATCCAGCACGAGTACGGCCTGTTCGGGGGACTGTGGGGCTCGTACCTGCTGCGCTTCATGGACCGGGTGCGCCAGCCTATTGCTCTTACCATGCACACCGTCCTGCCCAATCCCGACGCGGCGCTGCTGTCGGTCACCCAGGCGCTGATCGCCCGCTCCGCCACAACGATTGTGCTGGCCCAGTCTGCCATCGACATCCTCACGCGCGACTACGGCGTGGAGGCCGCTAAGCTGCGCTTCATTCCTCACGGAGTGCCCAACGTGCAGCGTGTCCCCGAAGCCAAGGCCAAGCGTGCTCTCGGCCTCGAGCATCGCACCGTCCTCGCTACTTGCGGGCTCATGAACCCGGGCAAGGGCATTCAGTTCGCCATTGATGCCCTAGCCACGCTGGTCGATGAATTTCCGGACGTGCTGTATCTGGTAGTCGGGGAAACCCACCCCGGAGTGCTGGCGGCTAATGGAGAAGCCTACCGCAGGGAGCTGCAGGCCCAGGTCAGGCGGCTGGGCCTGGATGAGCACGTTCGCTTCGAGAACCGCTATCTGACCTATCGCGAACTGGTGCTGCATCTGTTGGCAACCGACGTGTATGTCGTGCCCTACCTCAATCTCAAGCAGGTCGTAAGCGGAACGCTGGCCTACGCCATGGGCTGCGGCCGAGCCATCGTGTCGACG
>JAJPGV010000060.1 GCA_021325635.1 Chloroflexota bacterium | reverse complement strand
CTCGACAGCCGCGACCGCGCGTTCCATCGTCGCGACGTAGCGCGCGCCGGTTGCCCGGGCCAGGTCCTCGGAGGTGACCTCGCGGGCTTCCTCCCGGCCGGCCGGGGAGTAGGTATCGATGATCAGCAGCTGGTCGGCATCCCCGAAGGCGGTCGTGAACTCGTCGAACAGGTCTTTTGTGCGCGCATACAGGTGCGGCTGGAAGATGCAGATGAGCTTGCTGGGCGCTCGCTCGCGCAGGGCGCGCAGGCTGGCGCGAATCTCGGTCGGATGATGCGCGTAGTCGTCAACGACCTCAACGCCGTTGACCGCGCCGATCGTCTCCAGCCGGCGCCGTGAGCCTCGGAACTCATTGAGGGCAGCTACCGCCGCGGCCTGGTCGACGTCGAGCACGCGGGCCACTTCCAACGCGGCCAAGGCGTTGGCCAGGTTGTGCGCTCCCGGAACGGAGAGGTGCAGCGAGAGAGGGCTTCGGGCCGGCTGTTCGGCTGCCGCCGCCTCATGGGCGCGGAGTGAGAAGGTGAAGGCTCGTGGGCCGGCATCCCGAGCCAGGGCAGCGGTCTCGGGGTCGTCGGCGTTGAGGATCACCGTGCCTTCTCGAGCGAACTGTGCGAACGCCTCGCGCAGCGCGTCGAATGTGCCGTACAGGTCGAGGTGATCGGCTTCGATATTGGTGATGACCCGCACCGCCGCCGGGAGCTGCAGGAACGATCGATCGAACTCGTCGGCCTCGGCCACGAAGTGCGGTCCGTGACCGAGGCGGGCATTGCTGTCCAGCTCCAGCAGGTCGCCGCCGCAGGCAATCGTCGGGTCCTGGCCGGCATGAAGCAGAATGGTCGCGACCATGGCCGTCGTCGTCGTCTTGCCATGGGTGCCGGAGATGGCGACGCCGGTTTTCTGTCCCATGAGCTGGCCAAGGAACGCGGCGCGCTTGATGACGGGCACGCCGTGCTCGAGCCCCCAGCGGATCTCGGGATTGTCCTGGCCGGCGGCTGAGGTGATGACGATGAGCTCGGCGCCCTGCGCATGCTCCGCGGCGTGGCCTTCGAAGATCGTCGCCCCCAGGGCTCCAAGCTCCTCGGTGTTGCGGTTGGGACTGAGGTCCGAGCCGGAGACGGCCCGGCCGTCCTGGACCATGATCTTGGCCAGCCCGCTCATGCCGATGCCGCCTACGCCGACGAAGTGGATGCGCCTGGCTGGGACGTCGAACACCTGCTGCAGGGTCACGCGGCCAGCTCCAACAGCGCCGCGGCGATGGTCCGGGCCGCTTCGGGCTGACTGCGCGCCTTCATGGCGGCGGCCATGCGCTCCCGACGAGGAGTGTCGGCCAGCAGCTCCAGGATGAGGGGCACCAGCTCGCCGGCGCGGGCCCGCTGGTTCTCCAGCAGCACGGCGCCGCCGGCATGGACCAGGACCTCGGCGTTCGCTGTCTGGTGGCCGCCGGCGTAGGGATAGGGCACCAGGATGGCGGGCAGGCCGGCCGCCGGCAGCTCGCCCAGCGTAGAAGCTCCGGAACGGCTGACGCACAGATCGGCCGCGGCCAGCGCCGTGGGCATGTCCTCGCGAAAGGCTTCCAGGTGGTAGCGGGTGGATTGCCGGGCCGCCAATCCCGGGGCGTCGAGGGTGCCGGCCAGGTGCAGGATTTGGGTGGCCGGCAGGAGCTCATCCAGTCCCGCCGCGACCGCCTCGTTGATGCTCCGCGCGCCCTGGCTGCCGCCGAAGCACAGCAGCAGCGGCTGGCGCGGATCGAAGCCGAGGGCGCGTTTGGCGTCTTCTTTGGGGGGCAATGCAGTCAGATCCGGCCGAACCGGGTAGCCGGAGACGAACATCCGGTCCGGCGGGAGCCCGGCGGCGGCCTGGGGCACCGGCACGGCGATCTTCTGCGCCAGCCGGGCTTCGAAGCGAATGGCCAGGCCGGCGCTCACGTCGGCTGAGAACAGCAGCGCCGGCGTGCCGTGGATGCGTCCGGCGACCACCACCGGCGCCGACACGTAGCCGCCCGTGGACAGCGTCACGTCCGGGCGGAAGCTTTTCATAGCGGCCAGCGCGGGCTTGATCGCCGCTGCCATCCGGGCTGCGTTCCAGGCCAGGAGTGCCGGGTTGCTGCCGCGCAAGCCATAGACCGACAGGCCGCGTGACGGGATGCCGGCGCTGGCCAGGATGCGCTGCTCAACCGCGGCATGGGTGCCCAGGTGGAGGGCCTCAACTTCGCGCGAGGACAGCTCGCGGACGGCCTGCACGATGGCGAGCACTGGGAAGACGTGCCCACCAGTGCCTCCGCCGCTCAGCAGCAGCTTCAACGTTCGTTTGGATGGTTGCGTGGCGGTGTGACTCCTGGGTGAATTTGGTCACGTTCAGCAGGATGCCCATGGCGGCGAAGGACACCAGCATCGACGATCCGCCATAGCTGACGAAGGGCAGGGTGATTCCGGTGAACGGTACCGTGGAGGTGACCACGGCGATGTTCAGGAAGGCCTGCAGCGCCATCTGGCAGCTGATGCCAATCGCCAGCAGCGAAGCGAAGCGATCCGGCGCCAGTCTGGCGGTGCGCAGGCCGCGATAGGCCAGCAGCAGGAACAGGACGAGCACGACGCAGCAGCCCACCAGCCCAAGCTCCTCGCCGATGACCGCGAAGATGGAGTCCGTGTAAGGAAAGGGCAGCAGTCCGAACTTCTGGCGGCTGTCGCCCAGGCCCAGCCCCTGAACGCCGCCCGCTCCCAGGGCGATCAGCGACTGCACTACGTGATAACCGGTATTCGAGGCGTCGGCCCAGGGATCGAGGAAGGCGTTGATCCTGCCATGGCGGTAGCCGGACGTCATGGTCAGCGCGGCCAGCCCCAGCACGCCAACGGCGCCGATAGGCAGCAGCTGCAGCAGGTCGGCGCCGGCCACGAAGAAGATCGTGACTGCCGTGCCGATGATCACCAGCGCCGTGCCCATGTCGGGCTGCCGCATCACCAGCCCGGTGATCACCAGCAGGACCACCAGGAAGGGGACCAGCCCGTAGCCGAACTCGCGCACGCGCTCGCCCTTGCGAGCCAGCCAGTCGGCCATGTAAATGGCCAGGGTGACCTTGCACAGCTCCGAGGGCTGGCCGATAGTGAAGCTGCCGATCTTGATCCAGCGGGTGGCGCCCAGGACGTCGGTTCCCAGTCCGGGGACCAGCACGGCGACGAGCAGGATGACGCTTAACGCTAGGCCGATGACCGACAGGCGACGCCACCAGCCGTAGGGCACGCGCATCACCAGGAACATCACCACCACGCCCAGCGCGGACCACAGCAGCTGCCGCTGAAAGAAGTAGGTCTGATCGCCGTACTGGGCGTAGCTCACGACCAGGCTGGCGCTGTACACCATCACGATGCCGATGCACAGCAATGCCAGCGTGACGATGACGAGCGCATAGTCCGGAGCGTGCTCCGGCGGGCCCGCCGTGGACGCCCTGGCCGAGGATGAGTCGAGGCGCTCGGTGTCGGCCTCGCGGCCCCCAGCTCTCCTCACAGCGCTTCCACCAGCTTCACGAACGCTCGTCCTCGCTCTTCGAAGTCTTTGAACATGTCGTAGCTGGTGCAGGCTGGCGACAGCAGGACCACGTCGCCGGTCTGAGCCAGCTGCCGGGCGGCGCAAACCGCCTCGCGCAGATCGTCCACTCGTTTGATCGTGGGTTGGTCCGTCCTGTTACGGTCCTTAGCCGCTTCGAAGGCTTCTTGGAGCAGGCCCGACGCTTCGCCCAGCAGGACCGCCGCGCGTACCTTGCGCGTGGCCTCGTCGGCCAGCCCCTCCACAGGCAGGTGCTTGTCCCGGCCGCCGGCGATGAGCACTACCGGCCGCTGGAATACGGCCAGCGCGGCCAGCGTCCGCTCGGGGGCGGTGGCGATGGAGTCATTGTAGAAGGCCACGCCGTCGAGCTCACGCACGAGCTGCAGCCGGTGCTGCACACCCTTGAACCGAACGGCCACGTCGCGTATGGCCTGCGGGGCGATGCCGCATACAAAGGCGGCGAGGCTGGCGGCCAGGACGTTGTCGACGTTGTGCCGGCCAGGAAGCTGCAGCTCGCCGGCTCGACACAGCTCGTACTCGGAGTCGTGTCCGCGCAGCAGGAGCCTGTCCCCTTGCAGCTTCGCGTCCCTGCCGTTGAAGCGCAGAATGCGCGCGCGGGTACGTGCGGACAGCGCGCTGCTCTCGGGGTCCGCCGCGTTGAGGATGGCCACGTCGGCCGTCGACTGATGAGTGACGATGTTGGCCTTGGCGTCGATGTACGCCTGCATCGAGGGATGTCGGTCGAGATGGTTGGGCGTGATGTTCGTCACGACGGCCACCGCGGGCGATCGCTCCAGGTACTCCAGCTGGAAGCTGCTCAGCTCGAGGACGACTCGGTCGCCGGTGGTGATCCCATCGACCTCGTCGATCAACGGGCGCCCGATGTTGCCGCCGACGAGCACGCGCTTCGATCCCTGCGCCAGCATCTCGCCGATCAGCGTCGTGGTCGTGGTCTTTCCGGCGCTGCCGGTGATGCCCACGATAGGCGCGGGGCAGCGCTCGAAGAACAGCGCCGTCTCGCTGGAGATGTTGCTTCGGCCCGAAAACGGCGGTACGTCGCGACGGACGCCCGCGCTCAGGTAGATGACGTCCGCGCCGTCGAGGACCTCCGCCGGATGGCCGCCCAGCGCATAGCTGACCGGTACCCCGGCCAGCTGCTGGATGGCGTCGCCCAGGTCGGTCTCGGACTTGGCGTCGGTGACGGTCACCTGGTGCCCATGCCGGCTCAGATAGCGCGCCAGCGCCACTCCTTCTCGCCCGAGCCCGACAATCGTGGCCTTCATCGGCCTGTTCCCTCGTCGTGCCGACCCGGGCTGCCGCTTGCCCGCCCTGTCCTGTCCTTCCGAGCGTCGAGCGAAGCATCCCTCAGGCGGGCGCCCGAGAACAGAGTCGCCGGACTCAGGCGCGCCGCAAGCACCGGGGCCGCGCCCCACGCCGCCCTCACAGGAACACGATCCCGATGCCCAGCGCAGCCGTGATGGCCGTAACCAACCAGAAGCGCTGAACGATAGTGACCTCGTGCCAGCCGAGCTTCTCCAGGTGATGGTGGAACGGGCTCATGAGGAAGATGCGCTTACCGTGGGTCAGCTTGAAGTAGCTCACCTGGAGCATCACCGACAGCACCTCGACGACCAGCGTCAGGCCTATGAGCGGCAGCAGCAGCACCTGGTGGCTCATCATTGCAACTACGCCCAGTGTGCCTCCGAAGGCCAGCGCGCCGGTGTCGCCCATGAAAACCTGGGCCGGGTGCGCGTTGAACCACAGGAACCCGAGCAGCGCGCCAATGGCAAGCGCGGTGAATATTGCCAAGCCGTCCTGGCCGTTGTGCAGAGCGATGACCAGGTAGGCCACCAGGCACAGCGTATAGATGCCCGCGGCGAGGCCATCGAGACCGTCGACCAGAGATGCGCTCGACGAGCTGAAAACGGCCAGCACGGCCAATGGGATGTAGGCCCAGCCTAGCTCGACGTTGCGGATCGGACCGACGTCGATCGTGTGCTGCCCGAGAACGAAGTACAGCAGCAGGCCGAGGAGCAGCGCCAGCCCGGGATGCCAGATGAACTTGTAGCGTACCTGGAAGCCGTAGCCCTGGCGGTTGGCCACCTTGGCCAGATCGTCCAGGGCGCCCAGGAAGCCGAACCCCAGCAGCCCCACTAACAGTGGCGCGATCTCGGGCCAGCGCCAATCCAACACCAGGGCGAGGATCGTGACGACGGCGATCATGAGCAGGCCGCCCATGGTCGGTGTCCCGCGCTTGCGCTGGTGATGCTCCAGGCCCACTTCGCGAATCTGCTCGCCCAACTGGCGGGTGCGGAGCCAGCCGATGGTTGGGCGGCCCAAGGCCATCGTGGCGCAGAAGGCCAGCGCCAGGCAGCCAAGGGCCAGGCTGGTCACGACTGGAACTCGCGAACGATGGTCTCCAGTCCCAGCGCGCGGGAGCCTTTGATGAGCAGATAGTCGCCCGCATTCAGTCGCGGCTTGAGGAAGTCGATGGCTTCCTGTGGATCGGTCGTGGCCATGACGGAATCGTCCGGCAGTCCGGCGGCGAGCGCGCCCTCGGCGATCAGCCGTGCTTCGTCGCCCACGGTGATGACCAGGCTGGCCCGGCTCGCCGCTTCGGCACCGACCTCACGGTGCAGCTCGGCGCTGTACGTCCCCAGCTCGCGCATGTCCCCGAGGACGGCGGCTCGCTGCACGCCAGCGCCGGCTTCGGCCAGCAGGGCCAGCGCCGCTTTGGCGGCGACAGGGCTCGAGTTGTAGCTGTCGTCGATGACGGTCACGCCTCCGCGCCCTTCGATAATTCGCAGTCTGAGCGATTCCATTGGGCTGGCTGCCAGGGAAGCCACGGCCTCGGCCAGCGAGTAGTCCATGCTCAGCATCACTGCGACGGCGGCCAGCGCGTGATAGGCGGAGTGCCTGCCCAGCAGCTTGAGGTCGACGTCTTCTTCGGATCCGCCGTAGCCGATACGCAGCGAGATGCCCTCGAGCCCACGCGAGCGGACGGCCATGGTCCGCACCTGGCAGCTCTCGCCGAGCCCGAACAGCAGCGAGCGCTTGCCCCTTTGGGCCATGGCGGCACAGAAGGGATCGTCGCCGTTGAGGACGGCGATGCCGTCCTTGGGCAGGTGGTCCACCAGCTCGGCCTTGGCTTCGGCGATGCGCTCGATAGAGCCCACGCGCTCGGCGTGCACGTGACTCACGCTGGTGACGACGCCGATGCGCGGCCGCGTGAGCTCCGCCAGGAAGCGGATGTCGCCCGGCACGTACATGCCCATCTCCAGCACCGCGACGTCGTGCCGCGGCTCCAGCCGCAGCAGACTCAGCGGCACGCCGATCTCGGTGTTCAGGTTGCGCTCGGTCTTCAGCACCTGGTGGCGCTGCGCCAAGGCGCCGGCGATGGCTTCCTTGGTGCTGGTCTTGCCAACCGACCCGGTTATCCCGATCACCAGTGGGTCGACCTGCCGCAGCTTGTAGGCGCCCACGTCCTGCAGCGCCTTCAGCGTATCGGGCACCTGCACGTAGGCCAGGCGGTTGGGAATGGCGCCCGGAGCTCGGTGAGAGATGATCCCGGCCGCATGATTGGCGATGGCGTGCGGCACGAAATCGTTGCCGTCCACGCGCTCGCCCTTCAGGGCGATGAACAGGTCGCCGTCATGCACTTCGCGAGAGTCGATGACCGCGCGCTCGAATGCCACCTCGCCGGAGTGCCCGCCGGCCAGCTGCCCGCCGCTTCCGCGCAGGATGTCGGTCAGCGTGAGCATGACTGCAGGCTTGGCCTCAGCGCGCTGCCGGCTTTGCCGCCGGTGCGGAAGCTCGAACTGGGGTTGGCTTGGCGGAGACGGCGACGGGTTGTGCCCGGGCCGCCGCCGAGGCCGAGGCTGGGACCGGAATGGGCGTTGGCTTGAGGCTCTTGGCCAGCGCTTCGGGGTCGGACGGCTCGATCTTGTAGTGCACGAAGAGCTGCCGGGCTATGGAGTTCCAGACTGGGGCGGCGACTTCGGATCCGAACGGTACACCTTGCGGTTCGTCGATCTTAACGAGCATGACGAATTTGGGGTCGTCGGCCGGGGCAAAGCCCAGTAACGAGGCGATGAACTTGCCGTCGGCGTAGCCTCCGCTGGCGCTGGCCACCTGGGCTGTGCCGGTCTTCGCCGCTACTTTGAAACCTGGCACCACGGCCAGCTGCGCCTCGCCGATCTTGGCCGAATCAACCAGCATCTTGGTGAGGGTCGCGGCTACCTGCGGATCGAGCACCCGGCGCACCTCGGTCGTGCTGATCTGTTTGGTGCCGTTGTCGTCTCGGATCTGCTTGACCACGTGCGGCTGGACCATCATTCCGCCATTGGCCACAGCCGCGACGGCGGTCACCAGCTGAAGCGGCGTTACAGCGATGCCCTGGCCGAAGGAGTTCGTCACGAGGTTGGCCGGAGTCCAGCCGTTGTCTCCTGGGAACAGAACCTGTCCGGGCAGCTCCCCCGCCAGGTCAACGCCGGTAGGCTGCCCGAAGCCGTAGTCCTTGATGTGCGGGTAGTACTTGTCGGCGCCGACACGCCAGCCGATCGTAGCGGCGCCCACGTTCGACGAATACTGCAGCACTTGAGTCGCGCTTTCGGGGGAGTGGCCTTTGCCGTCCCAGTTGGTGATATGGATGCCGGCCAGCGAGAGTGAGCCCGGATCGTTGATGGCCGAGTCAGGCTGGACGACGCGCTCGGTCAGCCCAATGGACATGGTGATGATCTTGAAGGTGGACCCCGGCTCGTAGATCTTGCTGATGGTGGGGTTTGGGAAGACGGCGCCGTCGGGCGCGGCGGCATACTGGTTGGGGTCGAACGTCGGCACATTGGCGTTGGCCAGGATCTCGCCGGTGTGCGGATCCATGATGACCACCGTGCCGCCCGTGGCTTTGTGGGCCTCCACACCGGCGGCCAGCTCGCGCTCGGCGATGTACTGCAGCGTCGAATCGATCGTGGTCATCAGATCGGCCCCGTTCTGAGCGGGCAGCGCGTCGCGCGGGGTGGTGAAGTTGATCGGCCGCCCGGCGGTATCGACCTCGGCGCGCAGATGGCCGGGCGTGCCAGCCAGCAGCTTGTCGTAAGCTTCCTCGATCCCGTACTGGCCTTTGCCGTCCTGGTTGGTGAAGCCGAGCAGGTGCGCCGCCAGCTGGCCCTGGGCGTAGATGCGCCGCGTGGTGGGTTCCAGGAAGATGCCCGGCTGCCGCGCCGCCCGGATCTGCTGGCTGACGTCCGAGCTGACCCAGAGCTTGAGACGCACGAAGTCGGTGCTGCTGCTGTTGAGCCGGTCCAGGACGTCCGAGGGCGACATCCCAATCATCGGACCCAGCACCTGAGCCATGCTCTCCGGCTTGTCGATCTGGGTGCGGGACACGTAGACGGAGTCCACGGCTTCATTCGTGGCCAGCACGTTGCCGCTGACGTCGTAGATAGCGCCCCGCCGAGCCGGGATGGTCTCGTCGCGGACGTGCTCGTTCAGGGCCTTGGTGTTCAGCCAGTCATGCTTGACGACCTGCCAGTAGTACAGCCGCGCTCCAAGCGCGGCAGCGAAGCCAACCAGCACCACGAAGACGGCGAGCTGGCGGCCCTGTTTCACCGGCAACGCCTGGGGAAGAGTGCCGAGTGCCGAGTGCCGGGTGCCGGGCGCCGGGTGCCTGATGGCGAGTGCCGAGTGCCGGGTGCCGAGTGGTGGGTGAGGGCCGAGTGACGAGGCCCTTTGGGCCGGGCAGGCTGTCCCCTGGCGCCTGTCGGTGTCACGAATTCCTGGCCTGAGTCGGTGCTTGGGCCATGGGCACGGCCGGCTGGCTGCCGCCTGTGCCGTCGGGCCTGGAGGCCAGGTCCAGCTGCTGCTGATTCAGGTTCACATACTGGACGCGGGCCAGCTCGCCCTTGGTCATCTGCAGCCTTGTCGTCGCCTGCTGCTCGATGTAGGGCAGAGCATGCAGGTGCGCCAGCTCCACCTCCAGCGCCTGGTTGTCGCGCTGCAGCTGGTCGCGCTGAGCTTGGAGATGGCTGATCTGGTAGCCGCTGGTGGCCAGCCGTCCCGCCTGGTTCATGTACAGCAGACTGATGACGCTGATGAGCAGGATGGCGAACAGCAGGGCCACGGCATTCCGCAGCTCACGCGGGCGCGGCGGTACGGCCGGCTGGGCGTCTCGTGGCGCCTTCGGCAGCGGTCGCTGCGTGGCAACGGGCCCGGCCTGGAGCCGTCCCGCGCGACCGGTCCAGGGCGATGTTTGGGCGTTGACTGCCATGTTCAGATCCTTTCCGCGGCGCGCAGCTTGGCCGAGCGAGATCGGGGGTTGGCCGCGACCTCTGCGCTGCCGGGAGTGACCGGCTTGCGCGTGAGGATGCGCACCGTGGCCTGGTGCCCGCATATACACACCGGTGTGTGTGGCGGACAGATGCAGCTCCGAGCTTCTTGAGCCAGGAACGTCTTAACGATGCGATCCTCTAACGAGTGGAAGCTGATGACCACCAGCCGCCCGCCCCGGATGAGGATGCGAACGGCCTGCTCCAGGGCGGACTGCAGCCGCGCCAGCTCGCGGTTGGTGCCAATGCGCAGTGCCTGGAATATGCGCGTCGCGGGATGAATCCTGCCGCGGCCTCCGGCTGCTCGTTCGATGACCTCGGCCAGCCGTGCGGTGGTGCGGATTGGCTCGATGGCCCTGGCCGCTTCGATGGCACGCGCCATCTTACGAGCCTGCGGCTCCTCCCCATAGTCGCGGAAGATGCGCGCCAGCTCGTCGACGGAGGCGTGATTGACCAGCGTCTCGGCCGGTTCGCCCTGGGATGGGTCGAAGCGCATGTCCAGCGGTCCTTCTTTTGAGAATGAAAATCCGCGGGCGGCGTCCTCCAGCTGCGGCGAGCTGACCCCAAGGTCGAACAGCACGCCGTCGACGGGAGCAAAGCGCTGTTCGCCGGCAACCGCTTCCAGGCGGTCGAAGTACGCCTGAACGATGATGAATGGTGGGCCGCCCGCCGGACCGCTGCCCGGAAAGGCGGTAGCCAGCCCGCCTTCTGTCTCACGGATCGCGGTGGGGTCGGCATCGAGCCCCAGCACCTGCCCGCCCTGGCGCAGGATGGCGGTAGCGTGTCCTCCGCGTCCGAGCGTGCAGTCCACGTACCGTCCGCCAGGCTTCACCGCCAGCCAGTGCAAGGCCTCGTCCAACAGGACAGGCCTATGCGGCTGGTTTCCTTCCATATCTATAACAGCCATGTCCGTAGGGGCCATCAGATCCCGTACCGGTCGAGCTGGCTGGCGATGTCCACGCCATCTCGCTCGACCACCGCTCGGTTCTCGTTCCAGCGGGTGCGGTCCCAGATCTCGAAGCGCGTGCCCACGCCGACCAAGGTCGCTTCGGCGCCGAGACCGGCGTATTCTCGGAGATAGGCCGGCACGTTGATGCGGCCCAGCTTGTCCAGCTCGCATTCGGCCGCGCCGGAGAAGACCAGACGCACCAGCTGCCGGGCCTCCGGCTGCGCGGTTGGCAGTGCGCTCACCTTTTCCGCCCAGGTGTCCCATTCGGCCAGCGGATACAGCACCAGGCAGGGTTCAAAGCCTCGCGTCACCACCGCTCCCTCGGCAAAGACGCTCCGATACCTGGCGGGGATAGCCAGGCGCCCCTTTTCGTCCAGCGAGTGCTGGAATTCGCCGAGAATCCTCCCTTTTGATCCACTTTGAACCACTTGTCCCCACAATATAGTGTGAACGTGCGCTGAACGCAAGATGTCGGCCCCGTTTTGCGGCGGCACCGTGCCCGCTGCTGTGGGCTACGCTTGCTGTATCGCGGAGACACACGTTACGTCGAGACCACCGGCTTGTCCTGGCCGGTAAGGCCGGCCATCGCCCACGTCAGCAGCCGCGATTTCTCGGCGGTGGTGGTGTGCGTGGGGGCCGGGTCGCGAAATGAGGCGGCAAACTGCAACGGCGTAGCGCACCTCATCGAGCACGCCGTGTTCCTTGGCGCCGGCGAACGCGACTATCGGTCGATCCGGGCCACGATCGATCGGCTGGGAGGCGACGTCAGCGCCGAGACGGGCGAGGAGATGATCCTCTACTGGGGCAGCGCCAACGAAGAGCGTGATTTTCCCGAATGCCTCGATCTGGTAGCCGACCTGGTTCTTGCGCCGAGCTTCGATCCGGACAGTGTCAAGCGCGAGGCCGGTACTGTGATCCAGGAGATCTCCGGCGCGGGGGACGACATCTTTCAGGTGGTGGTGGAAGGTGCCAAAGGGCTGCTGTGGCCCGATAGCTCTCTCGGCCGGCCGGTTGGAGGCAAGGCCGCGATCATCAAGAAGCTCGACGCCGCGGCCTGCCGCGAGTACTGGGCGGCTACACACCAAGGAGAGCGCATGTTCGTCCTGGTGGTTGGTACGGCGGCCGAATCCAGGTTGGCGCGGAAGCGCTTCGCGGCTGAGTTCCTACGCGGGCCCGTGGCTGAGCTGGCAAGTCCGGCAGGTTCGCAGGCCGCGCCGTCGCCGTCCCAACAGCGCTTCCGTGGCATCCTCATGGCCGGCGCGTTCGTGCGGTTGTGCTTCGCTCTGCCCGGCGTTGCCTGGAGCGACCCGCGCCTCCTCGCGCTCGACCTTGCCAACGGGGTGCTGGGCCGCGACGAGACCAGCCATCTATGGGAACGCATTCGCGGCCAGGGCCTGTCCTACAGCACCGAGTCCTTCGTCGACTGCTTCTCCGACACCGGCTGGTTGGGGGTCTTGACCGACGCGCCGGTGGACGCCGCGGACGAGGTGGTGCGCATCGTTCGTGACGAAATAGCGAGCCTGGCACAGAAGATCACCTCGGACGAGCTCGAACAGGCTCGAGCCAGCCACATCGCTCGCATTCGTAACGACGAGCAGGCCGCTCCGATGGAGTGGGCCAAATATCAGGCCATGCACGCCTACTTCCTCGGACGCGTGCCGAGCGTGGATAGCCTGGTGCGTGAGCTGGAGCGAGTGACGCTCGATGACGTGAGGAGCGCGCTGGCCGGTGTGCTGGCGCCGGAGCGCCTGGTGCTGTGCGCCGGAGGACCACGGGCGTCCGTGCAGAAGTGCGCCGCGGCCTTTGGGCCTTGACAGCTCTTATCGCGTCGCGATATATATCTGGGCGGCGGGTGCAGGTTGTCCTCCTCCGCCTTAACAGCCCCCAAGAGGCCCTCGGCTGCCGCACTAGCCGAGGGCCTCGCCCCTATTCAGACGTGCGCTGGTGGTGGCGAGATCGGCGCGTTGGTGACGCCTCTGAATTCCCTTGAATTTTCGCTTGACAGGGCCTGGGGGATTCGGTAGTATTCGTCCGTTGCGCTCCGAGCCGGTGAGGCTGGAGCAAGCACCTTAACAGCCGAAGAGAGAAGCAGGAAGCCTGGTTTGTTTGTGTGAGGGCCGGGATTCAATAGCCGAGCAGGGAACGTAACGTTTTGAACTGTTTTGGTTGGAGAGTTTGATCCTGGCTCAGGATAAACGCTGGCGGCGTGCCTAATCAATGCGAGTCGTGCGGGACTTCGGTCCAGCGGCGTCCGGGTGAGTAACGCGTAG
>JAJPGV010000055.1 GCA_021325635.1 Chloroflexota bacterium | reverse complement strand
TCCGGGGCATCAAGGAGCAGATCGAGCAGACGCGGCTGGAGATCGAGCGGGCCGAGCGCAGCTCCGATTTCGGCCGCGCCGCCGAGCTCAAGTACGGCACCATGACGACGCTCACGAGCAACATGGCGGCCCAGGAGCAGCAGCTGGCGGAGCTGCAGAAGAGCCAGAAGATGCTCAAGGAAGAGGTCGACGAGGACGACGTAGCCGCCATCGTGGCCAAGTGGACCGGCATCCCGGTCACCAAGATGCTGGAAGGCGAGATCCAGAAGCTCGTCAAGATGGAGGAGCGGCTGCGGCAGCGCGTCGTGGGGCAGGAGGAGGCCATCACGGCGGTAGCGAACGCGGTTCGCCGGGCACGGGCCGGCCTGCAAGACCCCAACCGGCCCATCGGCAGCTTCATCTTCATGGGCCCCACGGGTGTGGGCAAGACCGAGCTGGCGCGGGCGCTGGCCGAGTTCCTGTTCGACGACGAGCAGGCCATGATTCGCATCGACATGTCGGAGTACATGGAGCGGCACACCGTGGCCCGGCTGATCGGCGCGCCTCCCGGCTACGTTGGCTACGAAGAGGGTGGCCAGCTGACCGAAGCCGTTCGCCGGCGGCCCTACTCCGTCATCCTGCTGGATGAGATCGAGAAGGCGCACGGCGACGTCTTCAACGTGCTGCTGCAGATCCTGGACGACGGCCGCCTGACCGACGGCCAGGGGCGCACCGTGGACTTCAAGAACACCGTGCTGATCATGACCAGCAACGTTGGCAGCACCTACATCCAGGAGCTGGCCGGAGCAAATGAGGAGACTATGCGGCAGCGGGTGACCGAGGCCCTGCGCCAGCAGTTCCGGCCGGAATTCCTGAACCGCATCGACGAGACGATCATCTTCCGCAGCTTGGGCCGCGAGCAGATCGAAGCCATCATCGACATCCAGCTGGCGCTGGTGCTGAAGCGGCTGCAAGAGCGCAAGCTCACCCTGAACCTCAGCCGCCACGCCAAGGAGCTGCTGGCCGAAGAGGGCTACGACCCGGTATATGGCGCCCGGCCGCTGAAGCGGGTCATCCAGAAGCGGCTGCTGGATCCGCTGGCCATGAAGGTGCTCGAAGGAGCATTTGCCGCGGGCGACACGATCGTCGTCGACGTCAAGGACGGCCAGTACACGTTCAGCCAGGGGCCGGCTGAGACCACTGTTACCGAGGAAGCCGAGCCAGGCACCCAGCTCGTCGCCGGCAGCTGACGGCGTGGAGACTCGAGGCCGGGCGGGCACCCGGCCTCAGGTCCACCGGGAGCAGGGGATCGCTAGGCGCTGAGGATCGGGGCGGCCGGAGGCTCGCTGCTCTTCACCACCGCCTGGGGATGCTGGCGCAGCTCGATCCACAGGGCCAGCAGCTCCTTGAAGGCGCGCAGGATCACGCGCAGCTTTGCGCCCGAGGGATTGCCCTTGGTGCGCGGCAGGTGCGTGACGCCGATCTCCTCGAACCGGAACCCGGCGCGCCGGGCACGAATCAGCAGCTCGGCGCTGAAGGTCGCCCCGCGCGACCGCACGGGCAGCGATTCGACGACCTGGCGGCGCATCAGCTTGAAGGCGCAATCGACGTCTCGGGCCGCGTGGCCGAACAGCAGATTGACCAGGTGCGTCCAGCCCCAGCCGTTGAGCAGCCTCAGCGGTGGGTCCTGGCGCTCGAGCCGAAAGCCGGCCACGAAGTCTGCCCCTGGGACTTCGGCCAGCAGCAGACGCAGCTCATCCAGCTTGAACTGCCCGTCGGAATCGGTGAAGAAGCGCAGCTCGCCGGTGGAAGACGTGAGGCCCGTCCATACCGCCGCGCCGTAGCCCTGGTTCACCTCGTGGCGCACCAGCCGCACTCTGGGATTCGAGGCCGCGACGTGCTGCACGAGCTCGCCCGTGTCATCACGGCTGCCGTCGTCCACCACCACGATCTCGTAGTCGGGCTCGATGTCCTCCAGCACGCGCACCGCGTCGCCGAGGACGTCGACGATGTTCTCGGCCTCGTTGTGAGCTGGAAAAGCGACGGACAGGGCAGGCATGTGATCTCAAACCTTACCGTTTTTCGCCCCTTTTGAAGGCGCGAGGCCCTCGGCCTCACCAATTTGGGTCGGTTCGACCGTTACGATTCGAGGTATCGAACTCACGGACGTTGGTGAATTTGGGCTCATCGCCCGCTTCCAAGCGCAGGCTGTGCAGCACCAGCACCGCTGGCCGGTCATCGCCGGCATCGGCGATGACGCGGCCGCCTGGCAGCCTGCACCCGGCCACCTCGCTCTGGAAACCACCGATCTGCTCATCGAAGAGGTCCACTTCTCCCTCCGCTACGCGTCCTGGTACGAGGTTGGCTGGAAGGCCATGGCCGTGAATGTGAGCGACATCGCGGCTATGGGCGGACAGCCTGCCGCCGCCTTCGTGTCACTAGGACTCAGGGCCACCATGGCCGACACCGACGTCGGCTGTCTTTTCGAAGGCCTGCACGACTGCGCCAGCGAGTTCGGTGCGCTGATCCTGGGCGGCGACACCGTGCGCTCGCCTGTATCCACTGTTGTGAACGTCGCGCTGTTCGGCCAGAGCCTGGATGCCAGCCAGGCCATCCTGCGGCGTAACTGCGCGCGACCCGGTGACGCCATTGGGATCAGCGGCCCGCTCGGCGCATCCGCCGGCTACCTGCGGCTGCGTGAGCTGGCGCGACCAACGTCCGAGACGCTGCGCATGGCGCACGTGCGTCCCCAGCCGCGTGTGGCAACCGGCCAGGCGCTGCTGCGGGCGGGCGCGCGCTGCGCCATCGACGTGAGCGATGGGCTGGTGGCCGATCTGGGGAAGATCTGCGAGCCAAGCGGCGTTGGCGCCACTATCTGGTCGGACAAACTGCCGCTGTCGTCTGAGATCGTGGCCTGCCTTGCGGATGAGGCGCTGACCCTTGCGCTGAGGGGCGGCGAGGACTATGAGCTGCTGGCGTGCGCCAGCTCCACTGTGCTCGAACAGGCAGGTCTGACCGTGATCGGCCAGATCCAGTCCGCGCCCGGCATGAGAATCGTCGATGGCACCGGAAACGAGGTCCCGCTGGACTCCGGCGGGTATGACGCCTTCGGGCCGCGGCCATCTTGAGCGTCAACATGGCCGGACTCACGATCAGCTGCGAATCGAGCCGGCCCGAGGACACGCGATCCCTCGGACGGCAGCTGGGTATCGTGGCCCAGCCGGGGGACGTCTTCCTGCTCGTGGGCGAGCTGGGTGCCGGCAAGACGGTCTTTACCCAGGGCCTTGGTGAGGGCATGGGCATCAGGGAGCCGATCAACAGCCCGACCTTCGTGCTGCTGCGCGAGTATCAGGGGCGCTTGACCCTCTACCACTACGACCTCTACCGCCTGGCCAACGTCGAGAGCACAGTTACACGCGAGTGGGAGGAATTCCTGTACGGCCAGGGTGTGTCCGCGGTCGAGTGGGCCAACCGAGCGAGCGAGCTCCTGCCGGCGGACTGCCTGTTGCTAGAATTTCTCATCGAATCGGACACCCGCAGGGTGCTGAAGCTCACCGCGTCCGGCGAGCGCCACGTCGCCCTCCTGAGCAGCCTCCATTGCTCCTAGCCATCGACACTTCGACCCATTACGCCAGCGTGGCGCTGCACGACCGATCCGCTCTCTTGGGCGAGCACACCTGGTTGGCCAGACAAGACCACACGCGCACGCTGCTGCCCAACGTCAAGCGTCTCTTACAGGACGCCGGATGCGGGCTGGCCAACCTCAGCGCCGTGGCAATTGCGCTCGGGCCGGGCTCATTCAACGGCCTGCGTGTCGGCCTCAGCACTGCCAAGGGGCTGGCCATCGCCCGCGGCATTCCGCTCGTCGGAGCGTCGACACTGGAGCTCATTGGACGGGAGTACGGCTGGCAGCAGGCAACGATGAGCGCCGGGCGGGGACGGGCATATCGCCTCCGGCTCTCAGACGGTGAGACGCCGAGCGACCCAGCCTCGAACATCGAGCTCATCGACGGCCAGGTGCCCGACCGGGTGCGTCACGCCGGGATTCTGGCCGAGCTGGGGTGGAAGCTGCTCGACGCCGGCCGGATTCTGGACGTCGCGCGCATCGAGCCCATGTACGTGCAACCGCCGCACATCACCGAGAGCGCACGCAAGCGGCACATGCTGCCGAGCCCGCAGGACGCCGGCGCGGCCGGAGCTCCGGCACTCGAGCTGACCGAAGCCGGGGCGACGCGGGCCGGGAGCCCCAGCACCTAAGGTGGCCACAACGTCCGCAGCCTATTACGTGGACCGCATGACCGTCGGTGACATCGCCGAAGTCATCGACATCGAGCGTCAGAGCTTCAGCCTGCCCTGGCCGTCGAACGCCTACAAGAGGGAGCTACAGGACAACCGCACCGCGCACTACATCGTCGTGCGCCGGCACGATCCCAGCCAATCGTCTCAAGCGCACGCCGCTCCGAAAAAGGAGCGTCGAGATGAGTCTCGAGGGCTGTTCTCTTTTCTACGGGCGCTGACCCCCGCGCAGCAACTCCCGCAGCATGAGGGCCCGCCCACGGTCTTTGCCTACGCCGGGTTGTGGCTCATGGTCGACGAGGCGCACATCACCACCATTGCCGTCCGGCCCGAATACCGCGGCAAAGGCCTGGGCGAGCTGATTCTGTGCGGCCTCGTGGATACGTCGCTGGAGATTGGCGCGCGCCTGATGACCCTGGAGGTTCGCATATCGAATTCCGTAGCCCAGAACCTGTATCTCAAGTACGGATTCAAGCAATCGGGCTTGCGCCGGCGCTACTACAGTGACAACAACGAGGACGCCCTGATCATGACGGCCGAGGCCATTAACGCGCCCGTGTTCTTGAATAACTACCGGCTGCTCAAGAGCAGCCTTCTCCGTAAGCTCGGTTGACCACGCCCACCGTCAACATCCTGGCGCTGGAAACGTCGTGTGACGAAACCTCAGCCGCGGTTGTCCGAAATGGCCGCCAAGTGGTCAGCAACGTCACCAGCACGCAAGAAGCGATTCACCGCCGCTACGGCGGTATCGTCCCGGAGGTGGCTTCGCGCGAGCACCTGCTGACGGTGGTGCCGGTGGTCGAAGAAGCGGTTGAGCAGGCGGGAGGATGGGAGGAGATCTCCGCCATCGCCACCGTGCATGGCCCCGGCCTTGCAGGATCGCTGCTGGTAGGCGTCAACGTCTGCAAAGCGCTGGCGCTCGCGCGCGACCTGCCCCTGATCGGTATCAATCACCTCGAAGGCCACGTCTACGCCAATTGGGTCATCGACCGGTCAACCAGCCAGGATCAACCGCCGCCGGAGTTCCCACTGCTGGCGCTCATCGTGTCGGGCGGGCATTCCGAGCTGGTGCTGATGCGCGACCACGGCAACTACGAGCTGGTAGGCCAGACGCGCGACGATGCAGCCGGCGAGGCTTTCGACAAGACGGCCAGGCTGCTGGGATTGGGCTACCCAGGCGGTCCTGCGATTCAGAAGGCCGCCGAGGCGGCAGCCGAACAGAACGACATCGTCCTTCCGCGCGCCTGGCTGCCGGGGAGCGATGACTTCAGCTTCAGCGGGCTCAAGACAGCGGTGCTGCGGCTCATGAGTGGCCAGAGCGATGCCGACGCGTCCTGGATAGCCGCGGTAGCCGCCGAGTTTCAGCGCTCCGTGGTCGACGTGCTGGTCACCAAGACCGTGCAGGCTGCACAGCGGCTGCGGGTGCGATCGGTTGCCCTCGCCGGTGGAGTTGCCGCCAACCGACCGCTGCGCGAAGGCCTCCGTGAGGCGCTCGCGATCCCCTTCTACTGTCCGCCGTTTTGGCTGTGCACTGACAACGCCGCCATGTCTGCTTCGGCCGCCTACTACCACTTCCTGCAGCGCGACTTCGCCAGCGGCGATCTCGACGTTCAGCCCGGACTGCGCCTGGCCGCTTAATTCATCAGCAGCTGGCCTGCGTTTTGCTGAGACGCGGATATGGCCACACAACTGTCTCGTTCTCGATACGCACTGGCCCCGCAGCATACGCCAGGCTGGCAATACGCCCTCGCCTTCCTCGTCTGCTGGGCGCTCATCGGCGTCGCGTACGCCTTCTTCATCGGCCACGGCTGGTTCCTTCTGCAGCTGCCCCAGCTCGACTTCAAGACGCCGCTCCAGACGCTGGCGCGCCTTACCTAGTCCGCTCGCTCTGCCCTCTCCGATCACGGACGAGACAGCCAAAGCGGTGACCAAATTGACACATTCCGGCGGCGCTACCAGAATTCCGCCACATGTCACGACTGTGGCCGCTTGTCTTGGCGCTGGGGATCGCGCTGGCAGGCGCCGGATCCTTCCCCTCTGCCGCCGCCGCGGACGGCACACCATTGTGGGCCTTTGCCGCGGACACGGCCGGCTTTCACAGCTCGCCGTCCAACGGCGCGTCTAACGCGCTGAGCCTGGTTGGCGAACGCGATTTCCCCTACCCGCCAGGTGGCGGCCTGCGCATCGACTACAGCGGGTCGCGGGGAATGAATGCCTCAGTCAGCACGTCGGCCATTCCACCGGCAGCCTGGGACAACGTGGTCACGATCAGCGCCGACGTGTACGTGCCCGACCAGGCGGCAATTGCCCCTATCGGCCTGGGCATCCAGATCGATGGCGCGCCCACCGGCGACGTGCCCGTGCAGCTCATCAACACCCGTGGGAGCTGGTTCCATCTGCGCTGGCCGGTGCACGCCGGCCAGCTGAGTGGCCAGCACAGCTTTGCGTTCGTGCTGGACACCAACGACCCCATGCCGGCGCCCATCGTCATCGCCAACCTGCGGGCCGTCCAACCCACCATCACCGTCGACGCCACCAAGGTCACAGGCAGCATCGACGCGGTGTCGCTGTGGGGCAACAACATCGCCTACTACTATCCGCCGTCATTCCTAACCGACCCGAACGTCGCGAGCATGGCCAAAGACGCCGGCTTCCTGTCGTTTCGAATCCCCGGCGGGCTGAACACCGACGTCTATCACTGGAACGGCAACGGGGTGCGCCGGCCCGATGGCTCGATCAATCCGGCCGCGCGAAACCGTGACGGCACCTGGCGCATCGACTATTCCGGCTGGGCGCCGGGCTTCGAGGTGAAGGGCGAAGGGGTTACCGGCGACCCCAAGCCCACGGACTACCCCGTGTTCGTCAACCTCAACGTTTACGACCACTCACCGCCCGTGGACGTCACGCAGCTTGCCCGGTGGGTCATGAGCCTCGGCCCTCAGGCGCAGCTGATCGTAGACGTCAACGTGGGCTCGGCCAGCTCGATGGGCGCTTCAGGCCCGAACAACACACTGACCGAAGCCGACGTCATGCCCGGCGCTATCGAGGCCAAAGAATGGGTGCGCTATTTCAACCAGAAGCTCGGACTGCACGTCAAGTACTGGGAGATTGGGAACGAGCTCAATCCCTTTGGGGCCGAGGTGGGCTCACACATCCGCGACCGCAGCGCACGCGGTTGGCACTGGATTACCGCGCACGACTACGCCACCATCTTCCGGGTCTACGCTCGGCAGATGAAGCTGGTCGATCCGGGCATAAAGGTCGCCGGTCCCGTCGGCTTCATCGGCGCTCCGGGGGATGGGAGCTGGCGCGGCAACTGGATGCGCAGCTTCCTGCAGGAAGCCGGTGACGTGGTCGACGTCATGGACATGCACTTCTATGACTCGGGGCAAACCGAAGCAGAGTATCTGGCCGTGCCATCCAACCTCGAGACGCAGGTCGATCATCTGCGGGCCTGGATTCAAGAGCTCGCGCCGGCTCGCGCCGGGCAGATCGGCGTGGCCGTATCCGAGTGGGGCGACTACAACAACCTCTATCCCGTCGGCGACGGACTGTTCGCCGCCGACCTGATGGGACAGATGGCCAAGAGCCAGCTCACCTTCGCCAACGCTTGGGACATCGGCAACATGATCCCCAACAACGGCAGCCTGGTGCCCATGTTCGGTTTCAACCCAGGGCAAACGAGCGCGGGATGGTTTGCCTCGGCCACAAACGGCGCCTCCATGACTGCCAGCTGGCAAGCACCTCCCGGCAGCACACGGGTATCGCTGGCAGTCGACTACAGCGGCTCGACGGGCGCGAACGCGGGCCTGGGGCGCGACATGCAGGCCGCCGGCCGCGGCGCCTCAGCCGGCACGCGCTCATCGGGCGTCGATTGGAGCGCGGTGGACGGCATCCGGGCCGACGTGTTCATTCCCCAGGAAAAGGGAAACGGCGCCATCTCCTTCTGGCTGCGTATCGAAAACGTCGACGGCAGCATCGACGACGGCTACCACGACCAGCCGTTGAGCGCCGTATGGGGACGCTGGAACCGGCTGGTTTTCCCGGTCGACCCGACGCGCTTAGCCAGGGCCCGCCGGTTGGACATCGTGGTCAGCTCGCCGGTGGCCATCGGCACGCCGCTGTACTTCGGACAAATCGAGGCCCAGAAGACCCTGCGGCAGCCAAACGCTCGATACTGGGCCGCCTACATGTACCACCACTACTTCGGACAGGCCGTGCTGGCCACCAGCATCGGCGACGTGAGCAGGGATCGGCTTGCCGCCTACGGCAGCCGGGCACAAGATGGTTCGCTGTACCTCATGGTCATCAACAAGGATCCGGTGGCGGACTTCACCTCGCCGATTGCAGTTGGCGGCAGCGGCATCGCCTCACTGGCCGAGGCCTACACCTGGAGCGGTGACAACTATGTGTGGGATGGCGCCCAGGCGGTGGCCACGCAGGATACTCCGCCGACCATGAAGATCGTTCCCTCCGGAGCACAGTTCATCTACACCTTCCCGCGCTATTCGATCACCGCGCTGCACCTCTATCCGCGCTGATCCGCCCGCCGCCACTCGTAACCCCCGGTTAACCGAGGGCTTAACGCCCGTGTAACGCGGCCCTCCTAGCGTTGGCCACAACACCTGGCGGAGGCAAACATGGCAGCCGATAAAGACACGGTCCGTCGAGTTGGCCACCTGCTGCGGCGGGCAGGTTTCGGGGCTACTCCCGACGAGGTCCAGCAGTATGCCGACAAGGGCATACCGGCAACCGTGGACGAGCTGGTCGAGTACGATCGCACTCCCGACGACCTCGACGCGACGCTGTCCAAGCTGCAGGGCGACCTGCTGGACATGCACAACCTGGAAGACGTCCAGACGTGGTGGATCTACCGCATGGCGAACACCCGCAGGCCGCTGCAGGAGAAGATGACGCTGTTCTGGCACGGGCACTTCGCCACGGCGCAGTACAAGGTCAACAACGCCCGCTTCATGCACGACCAGAACGAGACCTTCCGGCAGCACGCGCTGGGCAACTTCAAGGATCTGACGATGGCCGTGGCCAAAGACCCGGCCATGCTCATCTGGCTCGACGGCGCCACGAACCACAAAGGTGCGCCCAATGAGAATTTCGCTCGCGAGCTGATGGAGCTGTTCACGCTGGGCATCGGCAACTACAGCGAGGACGACGTGCACGCCGCGGCTCGCGCCTTCACCGGCTGGAACCTCAATTACCAGCAGGGCGTCTTCGCGTTCAACAAGAACCAGCACGACGATGGGCCCAAGACCTTTCGCGGCATCAGCGGCCCGCTGGACGGAACGGACGTCATTGCCAACGTCGTGGCCGACGCCGCCACCGCCAAGCGCCTGGCCGGCAAGCTCTTCTCGTTCTTCGCCTACGACAACCCCGACCCCGGCGTCATTCAACCCATCGCCGACCTGTACCTGGCCAGCAACTACGAGATCAAGCCCGTGGTCAAGGCCATCCTGCTGTCGGACGCCTTCTACTCCGAGCAGTCGTTCCAGCAGCACGTCAAAAGCCCGGTGGAATACGTCATCGGGACGATCAGGTCGCTGGGCGGCAAGGTCCGCGAGCGCAACCTGGCCCAGGCGCTCAAACAGCTTGGCCAGGAGCTGTTCAACCCTCCCAACGTCGCCGGCTGGCATGGAGGGCCCGGCTGGATCGATCCCGGCAGCATGCTGGCCCGCTTCAACTTTGGCGGCCTGTTGGTCGCCGGTGTGAAGAACGCCCAGACGCCCAACGGCGGCGGCTACATCGACCCCGAGAGCTTCGTGCAGAAGCTCGGCACCAAGAGCTGGGATGCCGTGCTCGATCTGTTCGGGGAGTCATTGACGGGCGGCCTTACTCCGGCTACTCGCGACGCGCTCAAAAGCTACGCGTCGAAGACCGCCTCGTCGGCGCCGCAGGCTCTGGAAGTCAAGCTCCGAGGGCTGGTCCACCTGTTGATGGTCAGCCCCGAATATCAGGTGGCATGAGATGAACCCAACACGAAGAAGCTTCCTGAAGGGCGTATTGGCGGCCGCGGGGGTCGGCATCGGCGCCCCGATCGCCTATCTGGAGATCAGGAACCTCCACAACGGCACGGCGTTGCTTCCGGGGGAAAGCGCCCATCCGAGCGGTGAAGCGTCGCCGGCAGCCGCTCCGGCATCGGGCTCCGCTCTGCCTTCCGCTCAAGCATCCGCCAAGCCGCAGCCACGCAGCCTGGTGGTGATTCAGCTGGCCGGCGGCAACGACGGCTTGGCCACGGTGCTGCCTTACGCCGATCCTGTGCTCAAGGACAACCGTCCAACCCTGACGTTTACAGACGAGCAGCTGCTCAAGCTCGACGGCAACGTGGCCCTGCACCCCAACATGAAGGCGTTAAAAGGCCTCTGGGACCAGCACAAGGTGGCCATCGTCCAGGGTGTCGGCTATCCCGATCCAAACAGGTCGCATTTCGCCTCCATGGACATCTGGCAGAGCGCGACCCCGGGCAAGCCATCCGACACAGGCTGGCTCGGGCGCTACCTGGATGCAGCGGAGCTGCCGGCCGACAACCCGTTTAACGCGGCCAGCGTGGGCGGCAGCATCCCGCAGTCACTCAAGGGCAAGAACGCAACCGTAGCCGCGCTGCAGGACGTACGCAACTTCACCTTCAAGACCGATCCGCGCTTTCCCCAGGACCATGCGGACGTCATGGGCGCCTTCGCCCAGCTGTACCAGCATGGGCCGGCCGGGGCGAGCTACTACGGGGTGGTGGAACGCGCGGAGTCGACGGCTGCCAGCGCCGCAAACGACCTCAAGGACGCCGCCACGCGCTACCAGTCGTCGGTCACCTACCCGCAGACGCCACTGGGACGCAGCCTGGCCGACGTGGCCCAACTGCTGGCCGGAGGTTTCGGTACGCGGGTGTTTCATGTGGCAACAGGCGGCTTTGACACCCATTCCGGGGAAAAGAACGCGCACGACCGGCTGATGACCGACCTATCCGACTCCATCACCGCCTTCTACAACGACCTCAACGCACACGGCCTGTCCCAAAACGTGGTGATGATGACCTGGTCTGAGTTTGGTCGCAGGGTCAAGGAGAACGGAAGCAGCGGCACCGACCACGGGACGGCAGCGCCGCTGTTCGTGGTGGGAGACGCGGTCAACGGCGGCCTCGTCGGAGACCAGCCCAGCCTGTCGAAGTTGGACGGTAACGGTGACCTGGTATTCGGCATCGACTTCCGCGCCGTGTACAACACCATCCTCAGTAAGTGGCTGGGCATGGATGGCCAGGAGGTGCTTGGCGGCAAGTTCGAGCTGCTGCCGCTCCTCAAGGGATAACCTGGAGGGTCGAGCCCAAAGCTGCGAGTAGCTCCTATACTCGAATCCAATGAGTTCCCCCCAGGCCGCTCAGGCCGAGGGCATCCCTGTTGAGATTCAACCCATCGCCGAGACGCGCGCCCAGCTGCTGCGCGAGGAGATGAGCGTCCCCTCGGGACGCGTGGTCGTCACGGGCCTCGGCGCCGTAACCCCGCTGGGCCTTGACGTGGCCAGCACCTGGGCAGCGGCCGTGGCGGGCAGGTCGGGCGCCGGACCCATCACCCTGTTCGATGCGTCCGATTTCGATACCCGGATCGCCTGCGAGGTCAAGGACTGGGATGCGGGCGAATACCTCGACCGCAAGGAGATCCGGCACACCGATAGGGTCGTCCAGTTTGCCATTGGCGCTTCCATTCAAGCGCTCAAGGACGCTCGCCTCGACATCACCCCGGATAACTGCCTTGACGTAGGCGTGCTCGTTGGGACGGGCGTCGGCGGAATAGGCACGCTGTCCGAGCAGTTCAAGGTGCTGGCGGAGCGCGGGCCAAGCCGTGTGAGCCCATTCCTCATCCCTATGTTCATCAGCAACATGACCTCGGGCCAGGTATCGATGGTGACGGGCGCGCGCGGCCCCAACTTCACCGTTACCAGCGCCTGCGCCACCAGCGGCCACGCCATCGGAGAAGCCGCGGCGATCATCCGCCGGGGCGACGCGCTGGCCATGCTGGCCGGCGGGGCGGAGGCGGCTATCGTGCCTATCGGCGTTGCCGGCTTCACCGCTGAGAAGGCCATGTCCACCCGTAACGACGATCCCTGCCACGCTTCGCGCCCTTTTGACGCAAAGCGCGATGGCTTCGTCATGGGTGAAGGCGGCACGATGCTGCTGCTGGAGGATCTGAACCATGCCTTGGAGCGAGGCGCGCGAATCTACGCCGAGATCGCCGGCTATTCCGCCTCGGCCGACGCCTACCACTTCACCGCGCCGCTGACCGAGGGCGCGGTCGAATCGATGCGCCGCGCCCTTCACCGCGCCCACCTCCGTCCTGAAGACGTGGATTATGTCAACGCACATGGAACGTCGACCGACATCGGTGACAAGAGCGAGACCGCGGCGCTCCACAAGGTCTTCGGTGGCCGAGCGGCTTCAGTCCCCGTGAGCTCGACCAAGTCGATGCACGGTCACCTGCTGGGCGGCGCCGGCGCTATTGAAAGCCTGATGTGCATCATGGCCATCCAAGACCAGGTCATTCCGCCAACCATCAACTACGAACAGCCGGACCCAGAGTGCGACCTGGACTACGTGCCCAACGTAGCCCGGTCCGCGCGCGTGAACGTCGCGCTCAACAACACGTTCGGCTTTGGCGGCCATAACGCCACGCTCATCTTGAAGCGCTACGAGTAGACACCGCCTTTCGTCAGGCGCCGCGCAGGTCTGCCATGCCTGACCTTGGCCAGTTGGAACAGGCGTGCGGCGTTCAGTTCAACGACGTCGACCTGCTGCGCCAGGCGCTCGCTCACCGCTCATACCTGTACGAGCACGCTGAGTTCCGGCTGGAATCCAACGAACGGCTCGAGTATCTGGGCGACGCGGTCCTCACCTACGTCAGCAGCCTGCACCTGTTCCGCGCCTTCCCGGAGGTTCAAGAAGGCCAGCTGACCGCGCTCCGGGCAGCCGCTGTGCGAGCCGAGACCCTGGCCAAATTCGCCCGCCAGATCGACCTCGGCACGTACCTGCTGCTGGGCCGCGGAGAGGAGAAAGGAGGCGGACGGTCGCGGCCGCTGCTGCTATCGAGCGCTTTCGAGGCGCTGGTCGGGGCCATCCTGCTCGACCAAGGGCTGGACCGCGCCAGCGCCTTCATCCAGCGTTTCCTGGAGCCCGAAATCGAGGCCATTGTGATCGAGGGGCGGCACCAGAACTTCAAATCTCGTTTGCAGGAACTCACTCAAGCGGAGATGCAGGCCACCCCCGAGTACCGTACGGTGAAAGCGTCCGGCCCGAGCCACGCCCGCACCTTCACGGTCGAAGTGCTGATCAAAGACGAGGTGGCGGGACGAGGGGAAGGCGCAAACAAGCGCAGCGCCCAGCAGGCCGCCGCCCGCGAGGCTCTCCTCAAGCTCACCGGCAGCGAGGCCTAGACCCGCCCTCTCTGGCTCGCTCCTACCCTTCACCGAGCAGGAGGAACTCTTGCTTGGTCAGTCGGGTCAGATCGGCTATACGGGCCAGCTCGATGTCCGGCCGGGGCGCCAGCTCCGCATCGGCGGCAGCATAATGACCCTGGCTCACGTGAACGGTGGTGAAGGCATCGGGAAAAGCGCTCTTCAGGGCCGCCAGGATGCGCCGCTTGTCGTCGACCATCACGTAGCGATCGGCGGGCAGGCGATCCATCACCTCACTGATGCTCTTCTCCTTATGGGTGTAGATGAACACCTGGCCGTCGACGGCATCGGTGATGCCGGCTTCCCTGATCTTGCGCGGCTGAAAGACCGTATCACCGTCCGACACCACGGCGCACGTGCCCATCGTGCGCAGATGGCGGATGGCGTCCAGCGCTCCCGGATACAGCAGCTTATCGAAGCGGTAGTCATTCAACAGGTGGCAAAGCCTGTGGAAACGCGGCTCGTCACGGAACGTCTCGTGGAAGCGCTCCAACGTCAACGGAAAATCGACCACGTCGCGCTCGTGTCGGACCTGCTCGTACAGCTCCCAGAAGCGGGCCTCGTCTTGGGGCGCCAGGAAACCTCGCATCCTGCGGTCGAGGTCTTCCTTGACCGCATCGTTATCCAGGAGCGTGTTGTCCACGTCCAGCATGAAGACCAATCGCTGGCCGTCAGCCACCGGCCGGCGCCTTCTGCAGCGCTGGCGCTGCGATCGTCACGGGCTGATTGATGCGCGTAAGGTCGAACTCGCTGGAAACGTTGGCCAGCGCCCCGCCGGACGTCACTTTCATGCCGAACATCGCCTTGACGATAGCGCCGCTGGCAACGTCTATCCATGCGTCGCCCGACGCCGGCTCGGCAGTCGTCCACGAGATCGTGCCCAACGTCGCCTGACGGCCGGTGCGCCAGCCGAGCCGGAAGTGATCGGCGCGCACTCCATTGACTGTCTCGACAGCAACGAACACCGCCGAGTCCGGCCGGTCGAACCAGGCCTGGGCGAACTGCTCGCTGGCTTCCAGCACTCCGGCCTGTATCGGCGGCGAGGCCCCGGCGTCCGTGAACACCCCGGCTTGCCCGCTGTAGTAATGGCCGCCGACGAAGTACAGCTCGATCGGCTCGAAATAGGGCACCGCCATGCTCACGTGATAGGCGGGTGTCGCTTCGTCTCCAACCACGCTGTAGTCGTACGTATCGGCCTTGACGGTGAACTGCAGGTGGTAGAAGCGCAGCGCCTTGAGCCGCTCGTAGCCAGCCGCGGGATAGGCCGGCGGTCGCGGCGTGGGCGTGGCAGTCGGCAGCGGCGTGGGCGTTGCCGGGACGGGCGTGAAGGTGGGGGCCGGCGTATCCGTTGGCACCACTGTTGGGCTTGGCTGCGGCGTCTGAGCCGCGGCGGGCGGATCGGTCGGCGCAGGAGGCGGGCCGGGCGCCGGCGCGGAGGGCCCTACGGCCGTTGCGCTCTGCGCTCCACAGGCGGACAGGCCCGCAACCGCGAGCAGCGCCAGTGCGACCAGCGCCTTCACGGCTGCAGTATACGAGCGAGGGCCGGCCAGCCGTCAGCTCGGACGAACCTTGCGTGGACCGGGTACCCTCTAAGCCAGAGCACAGGAGGATTCATCCCAGGATGTCGGAGGCGACCTTTTGAGCACACCCCTGACTGTCGTCGGTACGCCGGTCGAGCGCGTCGACGGCGTGATCAAAGTGACCGGCCAGGCGACGTACGGCGCCGACGTGATCCTGCCCGGAATGCTGTGGTGCAAGTTCACCCGAGCAGCTGTCCCCCACGCGAAGCTCAAACGCGTGGACGTCACCCAGGCGCGGTCGATGCCCGGCGTGAAGGCGGTGCTTACCGCTCAGGATCTGCCCAACCTGTTATGGGGCCGCATGATGAAGGACATGCCGATCTTGGCGCGTGACAAGGTGCGCTTTCTGGGCGAGCCCATCGCGGCGGTAGCAGCCGACGATCCGGACCTGGCCGAGGCGGCGGCGTTGGCCGTCGAAGTCGAGTACGAAGAGCTGCCGGCGATCTTCGACCCACGCGAAGCTATGCAGCCTGGCGCCGTGCTCATCCACGACGATATTGCCAGCTATGAAGCCGTTCCCGAGCCATTAGCCAGCGAGCCCAATACCCACTCACACATGGTGTGGAGCAAGGGCGACGTCGAGCAGGGCTTCAAACAGGCCGACGTCGTGATCGAGCACCAGTTCACCACGCAGCCGGTGCACCAGGGCCATATCGAGCCGCACGCCTGCATCGCTCGCGTCGACGAGAGCGGCCGGCTGCAGGTGTGGGACGCCAACAAGATGCCCTTCCGCCAGCAGAACCAGCTCGCGCCGCTGATGGACATGCCGGTTGAAGGTATTGATTTTCACGCCACCTCCATCGGTGGCGACTTTGGCGGAAAGGGCTCGCTGCTGAACGTGGCGGCGGTCTGCTACCTGGCCAAGAAGACCGGGCGGCCGGTGAAGTACGTGATGAGCTACGTGGAAGACCTCATGGCGGCCAACCCACGCCACACCGGTTACATCCGCATCCGCAGCGGCCTCAAGAAGGATGGGACGATCGTTGCCCGGCACGCGGTCGCCGTTTGGGACTCCGGGGCCTATGGAGCCTTCAAGCCCACACCCATCGTGAATCTGCACGGAGCCGACTCCCTGGGCGGAAGCTACGCCATCCCGCACGTTCGCATCGACTCCTACAGCGTCTACACCAACTCCGTTCCGCGCGGCCACGTACGCGCTCCGGGCGAGCCGCAAGCGCTCTTTGCCGTCGAGTCGCACATGGACATGATCGCCGCCGAGATGGGCCTCGATCCCCTCCAGCTCCGCCTCAACAACCTGCTCCACGACGGGGATACGACGGCTTCGACGCCACATCCGCTCGAGGACGTGCGTGAAGAGGAAGTCGTGAAAGCGGCCGCCGAGCGGGCCGGTTGGAATCGCCCTAAGCAGCCGTGGCGTGGGCTGGGCATGTCGGTCGGTGACCGGCACGTTGGCAGCGGGTTCGCCAACGTGCGCCTGACCCTGGAAGTGGACGGCTTCTTGGTTCTTGAAACGAGCCTGCCGGATACCGGCACCGGCCTGCACACCGTCATGCGCCAGGTCGTGGCCGAGGAGCTGGGCGTACTGCCGAAGATTGTCCAGGTCCGCACCGTGAGCACGCTGGAAGGGCTGAGCGATAGCGGCGTCGGCGGCAGCCGCGCCACACACGTAGGCGGACGGGCAGCGCTCGGCGCCGCCCAAACCCTGAAGAAGGAGCTCGAGTCCCGTGGGCTGACCATTGGCGAGGCGCGCCAATCGTTGACGGTGACCTTCAATTACCCTGGCGCCGAAGCGCCTGTCACCTGCTTTACCTGCCAGGTAGCCGAGGTGTCGGTCGATCCCGAAACCGGCCAGGTGAAGCTGGAGCGCGTGGTCAGCGCACACGATGTGGGCACGATCATGCATCCGATCCTGCACCAGGGCCAGATCGACGGCGGCGTCGCCAGCGGCGTCGGCTTCGCCCTGATCGAGGACATGCAGATTGCCGACGGCCGCGTGGGCGCGCTGCACCTTGGGGAGTACAAGCTGCCCACCATCGAGGACATGCCCGAGCTCCAAACGGTTCTCGTGAAAGCAGCCGAAGGCCCCGGCCCGCATAACGCCAAAGCCATTGGCGAATCGGCCAATACTCCACTGGCCGCGGCCATTGCCAATGCCGTCTACGCCGCTTCCGGCATCCGCATCACCGACCTGCCCATCACCGCCGAAAAGGTCCTGGCGGGCCTTTCAGCCGTACGGAAAAGCTGACGGGCCGGGTTAGGGAAAGCGGCGCGCCAACATCTCTTCGACGAATTCCAGGAAGCTGGCGAAATTGTCCACGGTGTTGTTCAGCCACTCATTGAACGTCGTGGGCCGTGGCCTAAGGCGGTCCGGCGCTGGCTCGGAGACGTACGGGGTATCGAGCTCCTCCGGCTGGGTCTCGGCCAGGTAGCCCACGACCCGGCTCGCCGCTTCGGCAGGCTGGGCCACGAGCCAGTCGGTGCGACCAGCCCCGGGGCCCGCGGCGACAATGGCGTTGGGCGCGCTCAGCTGGCGGAGCAGCTGCTCGAGGCCCTGCCGCCGAGCTTCGTTGAGCCGTTTGCCGGTCGGCTCGAGATGGATCGTCAGCGAGGCCGGCGGATCGGTGTTGATGATGATCGCCGGCTCTGCCGCCACTTTGCATCGCTCCAGGTAGTCGGCCAGCAGTGATTGTCCCTGCCCGTCTATGAGCAGGAAATGCTCTCGCAAGGCCTCATCGAGCCGCGCTGCCGGGTCCATCACAGCGATAATAGCAACCGGCAGGAATCTGTGGTAGCACCCCGGGAGCCCCGTTGAATCGACTGGAACGCTTTGGACTCGACCAGGCGGCTTGCCCTCGCGGGCTGGCAGGATGGCTGCTGGGCAAGGCTATGGCCAGGTTCACCTGGCCCGACAACCGCTGGACCGTCGACATCCTCAATCTTCAACCTGAAGACAACGTCATCGAGATAGGCTGCGGACCTGGTGTTGCCGCCCTCTACGCCGCGCGGCGCGCAGGCCACGTTTGGGGTTTCGACCACTCGCTGTCCATGCTGCGCCAAGCGTGCGAACGATCGTCGCGCGCAGCATCGCCCGGCCCCGACCTTCATCAGCGCAGACGTTACCCGGATCCCGTTTCGAAACGCCGTCTTCGACGCCGCTCTGGCCGTGCACTCGATCTACTTCTGGCCGGATCCGGCCAGAAGCCTGGCGGAGGTGCGGTGAGTGCTCCGGCCCGGCGCTCGCCTGGCGATTACCGTCCGCCGCCGCAGCCATGGCATCTATCTCGACTTCACCGCCGGCACGCTTCGAGCGCTGCTGCTGACGGCGGGTTTCGCCAACCCCTACGTTCACGATGGCCCCGACCCACGCCATCCGCTTCTTTGCGCCACCGCCAGGGTGCCCTTGGACCAGTCGCTCCCCACGCTGCATCCGTCCCTGTAGCCCGGGCCTTTGGCCGCGGCGTCCGGTTGCCTGGGGAGCGCTCCGACCAATCCCGCTACACCACACGCACGCTGGCAGCGTCGGACACCCAGTACAGCGCCGGGCTCCAGCCCGAGCCGAAGACACCGACCGTCACGCGATAGATGCCTATCGCCGGAACCGCGGTCCAGGACACCGAGTAAGGCCTCGTCTGCCCGGCGCTGATGCTCTGCCCGCTGAAGAACTGCTGGCCCACCTTCTGGCCAGCCGCGCTGTAGACCTCAACGTCCACGATGCCGTCTGCCAGCGAGCCGCTGTTTACCGTCAGCGCTGCCTGGATAGCCGTTTGGGCGCCAGCCGGCAGCTGCGCCGGCGAGGCAGACGTGGACTGACTGAACCCCGGGTTGGGCAGCACGCTGAACGCCAGATCGGGCGAGGCGTCGTGCCAGGATCCGTCGGACAGCTCATACGTGAGATAGGCGTACCACTGGCCTAGCGGATCGGCTGACGTGAACGACCGCGTCTCCTGGATCGTCACACTCTGGCCCGGAGCAAGCGAGACGCTGCCCAGCCCACCAAAGTCGTCGTACGGACCGCCCGCGTGGCTGCCTACCGGGGGCCGGGCGGCAATCTCGATCTGCGAGACGCTAACGCTCGACGAGCTGCTGTTCTGCAGCGTGGCGCTGCCGCTGAGCTTGCCGCCCGCGTACACGGCTGAGGAGGAGAGGCTGAGCGGGCTCACCGCCGCCAGACCGCTGCTCGGCGGGGGCGACGGCGCCGCCGTGCTCGTGGGCTGGGGCGTGGTGGTGGAGACCACGGTGGGCGTCGGCGTAGGCTGAGTCCCGAGCTGGTGTGGGCCGGAGGCGTAATAGCGCTGCGCTGCCATGCGGATGTAGCCGCCATCGTCATCGGCCGTCGAGCTGAGGTGGCTGGCGCAGATCTGGCCGCTGCTCAGCCCGTCACTGGTGCAAAGAGCGGCGGGATTGGTCACCCCGTCCTTCATGCCGTCGAAGTGCACCGTGCTGCCGCCATGGCCGCTGCCGAACAGCAGCCCGATGACGTTCGACTGGGCCAGCTCGTCGATGTGTCCGAAGAAGTATTCCGCCCGGTTGTCCTGGTAGTGGCCGGTGGTGTTGTTCTCGCTGTCGAAGTACTGATTGCCTTCCGGGATCTGCCATACCATCACCGACCGGCCGGCGGCCGATGACACGGCCGAGACGTAGCTCTCCCAGCGATGGAAGTTGGGGAAACCGTTGTTGAGCCGGTCCCACCACACCGACGCGTTGCCCAGCACCGACTTGTAGTAGCCCGCATCGCGATCGCTCACATCGTTGAAGATCAGGTCGTAGGTGCTGGAACCGTTGGGCACCCCTGTGATTCCGCTCCGCGCGGCGAACGACCCGGCCTGCTGGCCCAGCCCGCTGGCATCCACACCGGAGCGGGCATCGGAGCTGATATCCACGCCCGTGGCCCAGTCGCTGACGTGCACCGCCAGCAGCACGTTGGGCGCGTACAGGTCACGCAAATGCAGCAGTGCCCAGTTGAACCCGGTGTAGGTGTTGGGCAAACCGGCCACCGGGCCGTACCCGGAGCTGGCCACGGAGGCCTTGAGATAGGAAGGATCGGCGCCCTGCCCCGAGCAGTAGCCGTAGCAGCCGGTCGTGTTGGCAACCGCCTGCTGCGCAAAGCCTGAGAGATCGGGCTCGACGTGAACGATGGCCGGCTTTCCGTAAACGCTCGGACCGAGCTGCTGCATCAGCCGGGCAAAGTTCTGGTAGTAGGCCGCCATGGTCGCCGGGTTATTGAGATTGGAGAGGTCCTTCTGGATCTCGCCACAGCCGCTGCAGCTGCCAGAGCTGGCCTGCAGCTCGTAGTAGCTGAACACCGGCAGGTAGCCGTGAGCGCCGGCGCTGCGCGCATAGGACAGCGCGAACTGTCCATCGCTATTCCAGGTCTCCCAGCCCGAATTGGTGTTCACCCCACCCGTGAGGTACTGGTAGGCGTAATCCCAAGGAATTCCACTGTCCGGCATCCAGCCGGCGAGACCGGTGGCGTCTGGCTGAGCGGCCAATCCGATGGCAAAGTGACTTGGCAATCCGGCCGGGGCTCCTGCTGCTCGAGCGGTAGAGGCCGGCCAGCCGGCAGCCGAGGCCCCGACCCAGGCAAGCGCTATGACCAGGGCGCACTGAACAACACGGCGAATCGTCACAACGATTGAGCGACTCCTATGGGTAAGTCGACGGCATTGGCTCCGTCCCGCAAACCTGTAACGTTGACCCGCGAGCCAGCGGCGAGCCAATCCCCCGTCAGTACCGGTCAGGTCCGGGCTGAGCGCTCAACCTAGAGGCCCCGACGGGGCAGGCAAGGGGCACCTGAGCAAAACCGCGTAGGGCGGATCTCTGGCCCTGAACTTGCGGCACCATTGGCGCCCGCGCAGTGGCAGGCATCGAGCACGCACTCGAGTCCAAACCTGGGGGGTACGGTGCTGAGCCGTAGCCGTCGCAAACAGCCTCTACAACCGAACAGCTGCTCGCATCGAGGGCAGCCGTCCATGCAGCAGTGAGCCCAACGGTTTTCGCCGGCCCGGCAGCGAGTTGGGTGCTGGCCGTGATCTCGCTGCTGCTGGCGGCACAATCAGCCTATGCCGCCCTGCTGCTGATGTACGCATGGGAGGACCGCGAGCGTCAGCTGCAGAACAGGGCGCCGGAAACCTTCGATCCTCCGCGGATCTCCTTCACCATCCTCCTGCCTGCCCGACATGAAGAGGACGTCATCAAGGAGACCATCCTGCGGCTGGCGGGCCTCAACTATCCACGCGAGCTCGTAGAAGTACTGGTGGTGGTCGAATCCGGGGACCTCGGGACCATCGCTGAAGTCCAGCGGCAGCTGGCCGATCTCGCCGCCCAGGGCACCGACAACATGAGGCTGCTCACCTTCAGCGATTTACCCATCAACAAGCCGCACGGGCTCAACGTCGGGCTGGCCGAGGCCGGGAACGAGGTCGTCACCATCTTCGACGCCGAGGACGAGCCGCACCACGACATCCTGCAAGTGGTCAACACGGTGATGCTGCGCGAGCGCAGCCCGGTGGTCCAGTGTGGGGTACAGCTCATGAACTACGGCGATCGCTGGTACTCCGCGCTGAACGTGCTGGAGTACTTCTTCTGGTTCCGCAGCCGCATGCACTACCACGCCGCCACGAACATGGTCGCGCTCGGTGGCAACACCGTGTTCATCGAGAGGCACCTGCTGGACGAAATGGAGGGCTGGGACAGCGGCTGCCTGACTGAGGACGCCGACATCGGCATACGGATCAGCGCCGCGGGGATACCTATCCGCGTGCTGTACGACGACCGCTACGTGACCAAAGAGGAAACGCCCCCATCCGCCCGCCAGTTCATTCGACAGCGAACGCGCTGGAATCAAGGCTTCCTGCAGGTGCTCGCCAAGGGAGACTGGCTGCGGCTGCCATCCTGGCGGCAGCGGCTGCTGGCGCTGTACACGCTTTCGGCGCCGCTCATGCAGGCGCTGATGCTGCTCTACATTCCCGTCAGCCTGTGGATGATGGCAGCGCTGAAGACGCCGGAGCTCATCGCCATGATCAGCACCCTGCCGCTGTACATGCTGATCGTCCAGCTGGCGGTGAACCTGATCGGGCTGTACGAGTTCACGGGCGTTCACGGTCTGCGCCCGTCGCCATGGTCACCGGTTGTGCTGCTGCTGACCTACATCCCCTATCAATGGATGCTGTGCCTGGCCGCCCTTCGCGCCGTGTGGCGTCAGCTTCGCGGCATCAACACCTGGGAGAAGACCACGCACACCGGCGCGCATCGCCGCTCGACCGCGAGTGCGGCGGTCGAACCGTCGCGCCAGGAGGTGGCTGGTGGCTAGGGCCCTGGTATCGCTGCCCTCCGCCAGCCGCGAGCTGCGGCTGCGCCTGGCCGTCGTCGGCGAGCCCGCGCTGGTGACTCTGGCGACCCTGCTGGCCCACGGGCTGAACATGTTCCAGTACCCGGCCCTCAATCGGTTCGACGACGAGGGCACCTACCTGTCTCAAGCCTGGGCGGTCATTCGCGAGCACAGGCTTGCCCCATATGCCTACTTCTACGATCACGCACCGGCCGGCTGGATCTTCCTGGCAGTCTGGATGGCCATCACCGGCGGGCCGCACGCGTTCGGTCTCGCCGCCGACAGCGGCCGGACCTTCATGCTGCTGCTGTACCTCGCCATGACGCCGCTGCTCTACCAGCTGGCTCGCAAGCTCGGCTGTCCAAGCTGGGCAGCCGCCGTGGCCACCCTGCTGTTCTCGGTCTCGCCGCTGGCAGTGTATTACGAGCGGCCGGTGCTGCTGGACAACATCATGATCTTCTGGACCCTGGTCAGCCTGGATCTGCTCCTCGACGATTGGGGACGGCTGAGCCGTCTGGCCCTCAGCGGATGCTGCTTCGGCCTGGCCGTGCTCAGCAAAGAGTCCGCGGCGTTCCTGCTCCCGGCCATGATCTTCCTGGCCGTTCAACAGCGACAGCAGCACCATGGACGGTTTGCCATTGCCGCCTGGCTGCTGCCAATGCTCCTCGTGGTCAGCCTGTACCCCACCTTTGCCCTGCTTCGAGGCGAGCTCTTACCGGCCGGACAATCGCTGCGCTTCTTCATCTTCAACGTGGACACGGGACCGGGCTTGTCGCTGGTGGACGCCCTACGGTGGGAAGCGACACGGGGAGGCGGAGGATTCTTCAATCTGGGCAACCAGTTCTGGAGCCTTGTGCGCACCGACTGGTTGGTGAAGGATCCGGTGCTGTTCGGCGGCGGGGCGCTGGCTACGCTCGTCAACCTGGGTCTCTGCGTCTGGCCCAAGACGCGAGATCGCGCGACATTGGGGGCGGCGCTCCTCAGCCTCCTGCCGCTGCTGTACCTCGCCCGGGGCGGTGTGGTGTTCGACTTCTACGTGCTGATTGCCATTCCGTTCCTGAGCCTGAACATCGCCAAGCTGCTGTCGACCATCGCGGCGCACATGCCTCGCACAGCAGGCAGCTCGCTGCCGGCCGGAATGACCGCGGCCGGCTGCTGTCTTTTGATCGCCGGCTATTGGCGAGGTGGCAGCATGCAGCCGCTATACGCGCTCCATCCTGCCAAGGCCAGCCGGGATGCCGTCGAATGGATCAAGCAGCACGTACCGGCCCAAAGCCTCATCGTTTCCGACAGCGACATCTGGACCGACCTGCACGAGCCCGGGCTCGGCGGACCTTCGTTCGCCAACGACCACTCCCACTGGAAGGTTGGCGCCGACCCGGCCATCCGTGATGGCGTGTTTCACGATGACTGGCGCACGGTCGATTACCTCATCCTGTCTCCTCAGACCAAACAGGATCTGAACGACGCCCACATCACCGTGGCCCAGGACGCCTTCCAGAACGCGCACATGGTGCAGCAGTGGTCCGTCGACGGCAGTGACGTGGAGCTGTGGAAGGTCGACAAACCGAGCGTCAGCGACGCCCACATCCTGGACGGCAGCGCCGCCTACATCTACATGCACTTCGACCGGGACGGCGCCCTCACCACGACCGAGGGCTCGGTGACCTCGGAGAGTCAGAGCTTGGCCCTGCTGCGCGCGGTTTGGCAAAATGATCCCCAGACCTTCGACAGCGTCTGGGGCTGGACCAGCAGCCACCTCCTGAACGACGAGGGGTTGCTTTCCTGGCTGTGGCGCAATGGTGCGGTAGCCGACAGGCACACGGCTTCGGATGCAGACGTCGACACGGCGCTGGCCCTGCTCATGGCCAGCAAGCGCTGGAACCGCCCCGAGCTGCAAGCAGCCGGGACGTCGATGGTGCACGCCATTTGGGACAAGGACGTCGTCACAGCCGCCGGTAAGCCCTACATCAGCGGCGGGGATTGGGCGCCGGCCGACGCCGTGGCCGGCATCAACCCCAGCTATTTCGCTCCATACGCCTATCGGGTCTTCCAGCAGGTGGATCCGGGCCATGCCTGGAACGCGCTTATCGACGACGGCTATCGACTGCTGTTCGATGCCTCGTCGGCCAACCTGGGTGGCGGCCAATCAGCCGGCCTGCCGCCAAACTGGATCGGGCTGGAGCGCTCCAGCGGCCGGCTCGTTCCTTATCGCAACGAGCAGGGCGATGCCAGCAGCTACGGCTACGATGCCTCGCGCACGTACTGGCGCGTCGCGCTCGACTGGCGCTGGTCAGCCGACGGGCGTGCCCAGTCCTATCTTCAGCAGGCAGGCTTCTTGAGAGATGAGACGCAGCGCGACGGCGCGCCCGCGGCTGTGTACACGCACACGGGCCAGCCCGTCGAGAAAGCGCCGAGCGTCGTTGGCGATGCCGGCGCGATGGCTGCCCTGCTCACGTTGGACACCAACCTGGCCAATGCGCTGTACGCCAGCCAGCTCGTGGCCACCGCGAATCACGGCGGCAGCACGGTCTATTGGGGCGATCCGAACGACCTGTACGCGCAGGAATGGGGCTGGGCGGCAACGCCGCTGTACAGCGGCGTGACCAGCGATCAATGGAATGGCAGACGGAGCCAGGAAGGCTCCAATCCAACCAATTCCTCAGCAAGGAGCTGATTGATGGCACATACCCCTATCTACCTCCCTCGTCTCGCAAACCGCAGAGGGCCCTTGTCGATCCGCCGCAAGGCAGCCATTGTCGCCGGCATTGGCGTTCCACTCGCGCTGGCCGGGTCCATCCTCGGAAACGGCTTGGGGCTGGCGGCTCCCACCAGGGCCGACGTCCTGCCGTCATCCCCGTTTGCCGATTCCCCGGCAGCAGCCCTGTCGCTGGCGGGCGTGCTGAGCCAGCGTTCCGCAGCGGCCCCGGCGCCGCCCCAAGCCGGCCCGCAACCGCCGGCGTCGACTGCCCCAAGCCAGCCCCAGCCGCAGATCGCGTCGCCCGCGGCGTTCGTCAGAGCCCCGCTGGCCGTCCAACCTCATCTGCCACCATCGCCAGCGCCCACCCCGGCGCCAACAGCCCCACCGGCTGCGCCCAAGGCTGCAGCCGCACCCCTGCTTGCCCCTCTACCAATTCCGCTCATCAGCCAGCCGTCAATCCTCCTCCGTATCAGCCAGCAGCAGCAAGCTGTACGAGACAAAGCGGTCCAGGCTGAGATCCGCCGCGATCGGGCCACGGCGGAACGACAAGACGAACGGGGAAATCGATTCCGGTCGAATGCTTCGACGAACGAGCGCATTCGGTCTGACTGAGCACTGCCTGGGCGCCCATTTGACGGGAGGCTGCGCGATGTACACTGCGACAGGCGGTCAGCCGTAAGAGCCAGCGCGCGGGCCAGTCGCTCCGAGATGGCCCAGCACTAGGCCGGCGCCGGATGGAGGGTGCTCGATTGTCGCTCACGGGACAGGTGGTCATCGTCACGGGCGGTGCGAAGGGAATCGGCCGCTACGCGGCGGGGACGTTCGCGGCCGAAGGGGCCAGGCTGGGCCTGGCCGACGTGGACGCAAGCCGGTTGGAGCAGACCGCTCAGGAGCTGCGTGCCGCGGGCACGGAGGTGCATACGGTAGTGGCGGACGTCACCAACGAGCAGGACGTAAGCCGGATGGTCGATGAGGTTGCCTCACATTACGGCCAGATCGACGTCCTGCTCAACAACGCCGGCATCGTGCCCCACTTCAACTGGGGACTGCCGCGCTGGTCGCCGATACGAGAGATGGACAAGGACTTCTGGGAACGCGTCATCCGGACCAACCTGGGCGGCACCTTCCTGTGCACCAAGCACGTGCTGCGGCACATGCGGCCGCGCGGCGCCGGCCACATCATCAACGTCTACGGCGGCGCCGGCCTCACCCCACCTGGCGGCTGCGCCTACATGGTGTCCAAGGACGCCATCAAGACCTTCACCCGCTTCGTCGCCGCGGAGGAGCGCGATGCAAACGTGTGCATCGTCGTTATCTCACCGGGTGCCGCCATTGCCACCGAAGATGCGCCTGAAGAGGCGCGCCGGCGCATGCCCGGCCCCGATTTTGCCGGCAGCCGATTCGTACTGGCCGCCCAGGCCGACATGGACCTTTCCGGTCACTTGGTCACGCTCCAAGACGGGATGCTGGCCATCGAAAGCTAGGACTGAGGCGGGAAGCTCTGCCACCCGTCCGGGCTGGCGAACTTCCGGCCGCGGATGCATACTGGCGGGAGCCCGTCAGGCCTCGCTCGGGCCGGTCCAAGAATCCGGTAGGGAGTGCACGCACATGACGAACTTCTCCCGGCGATCCTTCCTCCGCCTCGCGGCAGCTTGCGCAAGCGTTGGCCTCGCCGCCTGCGCCCGCGCTTCGGCACCTTCACCCGGCGGATCCGTCGCGGCGACAAGTCCGCGGCCGGCCGGCGCGGCGTCATCCGCGGCTACCCTGGCCAGCCCCGCCTGGGATCAGACCGTGGCGCAGGCCAAACAGGAGGGCCAGGTTGCCATCATGACCGCGCCCGGCGACGGCATCCGGCTGGCCTTCATGGAGTTCCAGAAGACCTACGGCATCCAGGTCAATATCGTCACCGGCGCGGGGACGTCCGACCTGGTCCCCAGGGTGAAGGCGGAGCGCCAGGCCGGTCAGTACCTGTGGGACGTCGCGGTCAGCGCCCCGGTTGTCGTCCACAGTGGCTTCAAGCCGCTGGGCGCGCTCGACCCGCTGCGTCCCGCGCTCATCGCGCCGGGGGTGACGGACGATGCCAAGTGGGCGCGCGGCTTCGACGGCGGTTGGGTGGACCGCGACAAGACCTCGGCCTACAGCTTCGTCCACTACCTCACCTGGAACGTCTGGGTGAACCGCGGGCTTGTCCCAGCGGCTCAGCTCAATAAGCTGGAGCAGCTCTGGCAGCCGGAGTGGAAAGGCAAGATCGCCATGCAGGATCCGCGCTCCCCATCGGCCGGGTCCGGCGTGCTCGGTATCTGGCTGTACAACAAAGACGAAGCGAAATTGAGATCGTTTCTCCAAACCGCCCAACCCACGCTCACCCAAAACGGGCGCCAGCTGGCCGACTGGCTGGTCAAAGGCCAGTACCCCATCTCCATCGGCCTCAATCCGGCAACGATTGAGGACTTCAGCAAAGCCGGGGTCGACCTCAAGCCGATTCAGCCGCTGACCGACGAAGACCCCGCGGCCATCAAGGTGAGCGACGGCACGGGCACCATCGGCCTGTTCAACCGCGCCCCTCATCCCAACGCGGCCAAGGTATTCGTCAACTGGCTGCTGAGTCAGCAGGGGCAAACGGTCTACGCTCAGCAGTCCGGCTACAACGTGCGCCGGCTCGACGCTCCGGTGGTCGATGCGGACAAGGCGCTGGACCCCTCCAAGGAGTACTTCGACCCGCAAACGGAGGCCAACAACAGCTACGAAACCAGGGCTATCGCCATCGCCAAGGAAGAGCTGAAGTAAAGTCTGCCGCGGCCCCATGAGCCGGATGGCGGCTGAACGGTGACGAGCGAGAGGCTACGAGCCCATGCTGATGCCCGCCAGCGTGGTGAACTGGATCTTCTTGCCGGAAGGCAGCGCGCTGAGCTGGTACAGGGCGTAGGTCGTCTTGTAGTTGTTGACGTCGTTGCTCGAGGTCGTGCCGTCCTCAGGGACAATTACGTCATAGTCGTTGTTCGAGGCAGCGCCCGTCGCCGTGTACATCACCGCCACGTTGGCAGAGGAGCCGGTGACGATCAGGGTCTTGACGCCATGATCCTTCAGCGGCTTCGCAACGTCCGGATTCATGAGCTTGTCGAAGCCGGACATGTTGATCACCAGCTCGTCGGGCTTCACGTCAAAGCCCTTCCACGGCACCCCCAGCGGCGTCCCCTTTGCTTCGGAAACGGTGAAGATCGTGAACATCTTGCTTGCCCGCGCTTTGTCCACCAACGTCTTGAGCTGGGGAGCCAGCTTGTTGCATACCTGCGCAGGATCGTCACAGCGCGCGCTCTGATCCAGCACCAGCAGGGCAGTGGTCTTGGGATCGACTTTCACGGGCGACGGCACCGGGGTAGTTCCGGGCGCGGGAACGGCTGCCGCCGATGCCGATGCGGATGCGGAGGTGGCCGGCTTAGCCACGGCGCTGCCGCTAGGTGACGCGGCAGTGGACGCGCTGGGTTTCGCGCTTGCGGGAGCGCTGGCCGCGGCAGCGGCCGAGGATGCCGGAGCGCTGGGCTTGGCCGCTGGGCTGCTGGCGGCGGGCGCAGGGGCCGAGCTGACTGGGCTGGCCGCCGGCTGAGCGCCTCCACAAGCCGCCAGAACGACCAAGCTACCCACAGACAGGCCGAGCAGGCCGCGAATGGAAGATGAAAGCACGTGCATGAATAACCTCCCTCGTGGTCGTCGGGCCGCCCGGCCCGCGCTGCGAGCCATCTTACCCCCGTGTGTCAAGCAGCCAAATGAGCGCGTGAGCTTATGAGCTCGGCCAGCTCACCAGCCAGGCAGGGCTGCCGCCCGCGGATCGAACAGCTGCTCGTAGTCCAAGACCGTCGGCGTCAGCCGCTGCTGGTGCGCAAAGCGCACCATGGCGTCGAGCGCCGTGCGGTTGTCCTCAACGTTGTAGGCCCAGTAGCGCTCGCCCATGAGCGCTCGCTGCTCGGCCATCGCCACGCTGGCCCAGGAGATCGTCAGAACCACAGGATCGGAGCCCTCGATTCGCTCGAAGGCCACGTCTCGCGCACGGCGGTAGGCCTGCAGCAGCGCCACCGGCGCCTCAGGATGCCGCCCCACGAACTCCCGCTTGAGCGTCACCACGTGGCTGATGGGAAAGATGCCCGTGCGCTTGAAGTACGTCTGCTCTTCGCTCTTATGGTCGAGAAAGAGACGGCGCACGCGGGCATCGCGGCGAGTGATCGACGGCAGCACGTTGGGACTGATGACAGCGTCGAGCTCACCGGCCGTCAGCATCGTATCGAGCAGCTCGTCGGCAGGCCCAGCTGGCTTGGGCAGTGAAATGAGCTTGACGCCAGGTGGAAGGTCGGGCGCGTCCGCCCGCACCGTGTGCCAGCGAATGCGCGCCAGGTCGACGTCATAAAAGTTCTGCAGCGCGCCGCGGGCCCACACCCCGGCGGTGTTGGTCCAGCCGGGGATACCCACGCGCTTGCCCTCCAGATCCCGAGGCGACCCGATTCCCGCCGCGCTGTTGACCTGAATAGAGGACAGCCGGAACTTGCGGTTGGGAAAGGCAGGGATGCAGACGTCGGTGAGGCCCTCCGCCGCGCCGCGCATCAGCGCCCCAAAGCCATTGTCCCAGGCGTCGAAGTCCCCGTGCTCCACACACTCCAGCTCAAAGCCTTCCACCTTCACCGTGCCGTCGGTCAGAGGCAGATTTGTGTCGATGGAAGGCTCGTGGAAGTGAAACCGCAGCTTCGGTTGGGACATAGGCAACCTCCTCAGCCGAACAAGGATACAGGCACGACGGACAAGGCTGCATCCGTGGTTGGTCTAAGCTGTGAGACGTGACATCAGAGGAGAGCGAAGCCCGAGAGCGTCTCGCTTTGTGCGGGCGGGCACTGCACTCGCTCGGTCTGTATGGGCTGGGCGGACACATCAGCCTGCGCGTCCCCAATAGCGACCGCATCCTGATCACTCCGGGAGGTGGCTTAGACAAGTCGCGGCTGCGCCCCTCCGACCTCGTCGTCATCGACGCTGAAGGGAAGCGCATGGACGGACGCTACCCTCCGCCGCTCGAAACCCCGATCCACACGGCGGTCCACGCGGCGCGGCCGGAGCTGGACTCGGTGGCGCACCTGCATCCTCACTGGGCCACGGTGTTCAGTGTCCTGGACATGCCGCTGCCGATCGTCCTCCTACCGGCTCGCTGCCTTGGCGGGCCGCTGCCCACCTTCGATGAGCCGCAGCTCGTCACCACGGTTGAGCTGGGCCAGCGGCTGAATGCAGCGCTTGGCAACGCGGCCGGAGTCCTCATGCGCTGGCACGGCACGACCATCGTCGGCAACACACTGGAAGAGATGTTTCAGCGAGCGACCGCTCTGGAAGAAAACGCCCGCGTTTTCTGGGAGGCCAGCGCCATAGGCCGGCCCCTGCCCGTACCGAACCTCGCCGAGACTCGCGGCGCCGCGGACCCATCCGAGAGCGCCCGGCGCACGCTGCTGTACTACGCGAACCTGGAGCGCGACGTGGACGACCAACTGCATTCGGGCGCGGCGTTCGAGTCCTAACCGAGCAGCCTATCACTCCGGCTTTCCCGGAATCGAGGCGTCCGTGAGCGGCCCACGCCGCCAGCAAGATTTACGTCGCGTTCATTCGACTTTCATAGCTAGGAAACGCGGCAGACCCCACTCTGAGGTCAGTGAGCAGCCCGAGAACCGACCAAGCCGCCATCGCCGTCGAATCGGGCACCAACTCCTGCGCTGACGCACCGCGGCGAACCCCTCGCCGGACGGTCCTCAAATGTTTGGCTGCATCGGCCGCCATCGCCTTGGCAGCGAACGCTCGTTCCGTCTTCGCCAAGACCACGGCCAGCACCATCGTGGGCAGCGGCCCACGGCAGAGCTGGGGTAGCGCGGGCCCCGAGGGCGCTGGCTACGAGTATGAATGCCGGCTGCACGACGCCGCGCAGGCTCCGCCCGATCAGCCTCCCCGTTTGCGGCGCTGGGCTATGGCTATCGACCTCCGCCGCTGCGACGGCTGCCAGTCCGTGAACAAGGCCCCGCAGTGCACCGCGGCCTGCATCGAAGCCCACTACGTGCCCAAGCCTATGGAGTGGATCCAGGTGTACGAGGCCGAGCTGTCGGGAGGTGGCACGCAATTCCTGCCCACACCTTGCCAGCAGTGCCAGAACCCTCCTTGCACCAACGTCTGTCCGGTCGGCGCCACGTTCTCCACCCCGGAGGGCCCCGTCCTCATCGACCAGGAGCGCTGCATCGGCTGCCGCTTCTGCATGGAAGCCTGCCCCTACGATCGGCGCTTCTTCAACTGGGGCAACCCTCCCCAACCCGCACAGACGCAAGCATCCAAATACGACATCGAGCGCCAAACCCCGGCGATACGGGGAACCGTGATGAAGTGCGATTTCTGCATGGACCTGCTTAGCGCCGGGCGCCGGCCCCACTGTGCTGAGGGCTGCCCCAACGGCGCCATCTACTTCGGTGACCTGGAGGAAGACGTGGCCACCAATGGCAACGAGGTCGTGAGCCTATCGACCCTGCTCAACCAGGGCACGAGCTACCGGCTGAAGGAAGACCTGGGGACACAGCCGCGTGTGTTCTACATCCCCGGTCACGGCGAGCTGGTCGGGCGCAATCCTCTGACCAGCGGCCGCAAGGCGACCGAATGGCCATGGCAGGACCTCCTCAGCGGAAGCGCCGACTGGTCGCGCGATGAGCCGGGCGGCAGCTGGTAGGAGCCGGTGATGCGAGTAGTAGAGGTCGTCCGCCAGCCGGTGCGGGCCAACGGCGCCGTCAACACCCCTCAGGCGGTCGAAGTCGAACAGCTTGGCCCGACTGCGCCACCTGAGTGGCAAGATCGCCTGGAAGGGCATGTCCTGGCCCCCTTGCGCCGGACGAGCTGGCGTTACGCCGCCTGGGTGGGCTTCCTGCTGACCGTCATCGGCTGGGCAGTCTTCGCCTACGGCCGGCAGCTCCATTACGGGCTGATCGTCGCCGGCGTCCGCGACCGCATCTCCTGGGGCCTGTACATCATCAGCTTCGTCTTCTTCATCGGCATCAGCCATGCCGGGACGCTGCTCTCCGCCATCCTGCGGGCGGTGAAGGCCCGCTGGCAGCTGTCCATCACTCGTATGGCCGAGTTCATCACCGTCGTGGCCTTGATGGTCGGCGCCCTGTTTCCGTTCATCGACATGGGCCGTCCCGACCGCATCCTGAATCTCCTCTTTTTCGGGCGCTGGCAGTCTCCGCTCCTGTGGGACGTGATGGCCATCGGGACATACCTCACGGGCAGCACCATCTATCTCTATCTGCCCCTGATCCCCGATTTCGCACGCTGCCGCGATCGGCTGGCTGCGACCGCTCCTCGCTGGAAACGCACGTTCTTCGAGCTTGCCGCGCTTGGCTGGCGGGGAACGCCCGGGCAGCGGCACGCGCTCGAATCCGCCATCACCATCATGATGTGCGTCATCATCCCCGTGGCGGTTTCGGTCCACACCGTGGTGTCGTGGATCTTCGCCATGTCCCTTCGCGAGCCGCTCAACAGCACCGTGTTCGGACCCTTCTTCGTTGCCGGAGCGATCTACTCCGGTATAGCCGCGATCGTGCTGCTCATGGCGGTGCTGCGCAAGCTCCTGCACCTCGAGGAGTACATCACTCGGACCCAGTTCGTGAGCCTCGGCTACCTGCTCGCCGCGTTCTCGCTGATCATGCTCTATTTCAACCTGGCGGAATACATTACCACCGGCTACAAGATGTCGGGGCAAGAGCCCTTTCACTTCCGGCAGCTGATGCTCGGGCCGCTGGCCTGGCTCTTCTGGTTCTACATGCTGGGCGGCATCGCCCTTCCGGGCCTCATCGTGCTCTACAAGCGAACGCGCACGGTAGCGGGTATCACGGTCGCCGCGGTGCTCGTCCTGCTCGCCATGTGGGTCGAGCGCTACCTGATCGTCGTCGGGGGCCTGCGAGTCCCGCTCATGCCCTACACGCCCGCCACCTACAGTCCGACCTGGACCGAATGGTCCATCCTGGCCGGGGCGCTGGCGCTGTTCGCGCTGATCATCTCGGTCTTCGCCAAGCTCTTCCCGATGGTTTCCCTGTGGGAGGTCATCGAGCGGCGCGGACCTGAGCCTGCCGGCACCGAGACTGCCGGCAAACAACCGGCCGGAGCCCATTCATGAGCACCCTTACCCCACACAGCCACCTGCGTCACTACGCCTTTCGAGCGCTGGCCGGCGTGCTGTTGCTGGCCGCGGCTCTCCCAGGCGTGGCCCAGGCACAGGTTGGCACATCCCCTTCGGCCATCGCCGTAGCGGCTCCTGATACGGCCACCCTGGGCCAAACGATCCTCCTCCAGGCACGACTGGTCGGAGCGGGCGGAGCGCCGCTGGCCAAAGCCACGGTGCTCTTCGTCGTCCCTCAGACGTTCTTGCATGTGAGCGGCGACGAGGTGGTGGCCCAGGGAGTGACCGACGACACCGGCCTGGTCAAGGCCCAATGGCAGGTGCGCAGCAGCGGTGACCTCGCCGTCACGGCGCAGTATCGCGGCGACGCCAGCCACGGGCCAGCATCGGCTAGCGCAACCATCAGCGTCGCCGGCAGCCGGCAGCTCTACGTGCAAGACGCCGGCGTCCGCATTCCCCTGCTGAATTCGCCCCCGCTGGCCATGCTTGGCCAGCTCTGGCCGCGCGCCAGTGGGTGGCCCATCGCCCTCGCCCTGCTCATCGTCTGGTCGCTCTACGCTCGCGTTGTCACGCTTCTCTTGAAGATCGCTCGGGATCCCTCCGAGGGCTCGCGATGAGCCGCATGCTGGCGATGCCGGGACTTATCGGGGCCTGGGTGCTTGTCGCCGGGATCACCCTGGTGGCCCTCGTCCTGCACAGTCCGTACACGCACAGCAACCTGGCTCCCGGGGTGGAGGTGGACTATCACCGCACGCCGCAGACCATCGTGGGCGCGGCGCCGAGCCCATTCCACGGACCAGGGCTCGCAGCCGGAATGACCGCGGCCGATCAGATCCAGCGCGGCCGCGAGCTGATCGTGGCCAACCAGTGCGCCACCTGCCACGGCCTGGATGGACGGGGAGGCCTGGTGAACAAGCCCATCGTCGGGTTCAGCGCAGCCGAGCTGCGCGACCGGACCAGCAAGGGCCCCGGAGAGATGCCCTCGTTCGGCACGACGCTCAGTGACGATGACCTGGCGGCCATCGCGGCGTATCTCGATTCCATGAAAACCAGTCCACCCAGCTAACAGCAAGAAAGGAAACGTCCATGAACACGCAAGGATCCTTGTCGCACCACGTCGAATATCCAATCACCCGGCGGCAATTGCTGCGCAGCGGCGGCATGCTCGTCGGGCTCACGGGAGCCGTGGCTCTCCTGGCGGCCTGCGGCGGAGCGCAGGCCCCAGCGCCTGCGTCGAGCAGCCCGTCTGCAGCCGCTGCTTCGGCCCCTCCGGCGGCCCCTTCGGCTCCGGCGGCGCCCAAAGCCCCGTCGGTCGCGCCGGCCGCCAGCACAGCGGCGCCCGGCACCCCGGGCACCGCCGTGACGATCTCCGCCCGGGAAGATGGTAACAACCTGCTCTTCGACGTCGACAACCTGGCGGTCATGGCCGGGACGCCCGTCAACTTCACGTTCAAGAACACCGGCAAGGAGACACACGAGCTGTGGGTCTATCCCACCCAGGACGTGAGCCAGATGATGACGTTGCGGCGGGCAGGCAAGAGCGCCAGCGAAACCCAGTACCTGAAGGGTCTGGTCGGGCAAACCGGCGAGGTGGAGCCGGCCAAAAGCGCCAACTTCAGCGCGACGCTCACACCCGGCTTCTACGAGCTGGCCTGCTACATGAAAGGGCAGAACCCCGATGGGAGTACCTACCGGCACTTCGACAAGGGCCAGACGGTCACACTGGCCGCGGTGGGTCAGGGCGGGCCCTCGCCGGCGATCCTCACCGCCGGCAGCACCATGAACGTCGATCTGGTCCAGGGCACTGGCATATTGGCCGATTCCTGGCTGTTCCAGCCCGACCGCCTCATCGTCCCAGCCGGCAACGTCACCTTCTCGGTGACCAACAAGATGACCTCCGAGCACGACTTCGTGGTCTATCCGCTGGGCGACATCACCAAGTTCATCGCCGACCGCCTGAACGGTGGTGAGAACTACGATCTGATCAAGGGCCAGCCACTCCTGGAAGATCTGGCCCCCGGCAAGACCGGGCAGAAGACGGCTGCGCTCACGCCTGGCATGTGGGCCGCGGTCTGCTTCATGACCAGCAAGAACCCCGACGGCTCGACCTTCCTGCATCGCGACAAAGGTCAGCGCTTCACCTTCCTGGTGAAAGGCTGACCCCCGCCTGCTTCGCTGGCTCCAAACCGCGCGAACCGGCACGGAGCACTGAGACCCTCCTCTCCCGCCTCCGGACGAGGGCCTCTTCACGTGACCGGAGACGGGATGCAGACCTACGCCGTCTTCCGCCCGAAGGGACGGAGCGATGGCGGCCGCGAGGAGCGCCCTGCACCGGCTTCGCCGCTAGACAGAGCCCCGTGATTCCGGCCTGGACGCTGGCTGCCCGCCGGAGGTAGAATCGGCCCCAAACTTCGAGCGGCGCCAACCACTGTGCGGCGCCCCCGAGTGCGTCGGATTTCAGGAGGAACAGGCAGCATGAGCACCCCCAGCGCCAACACCCTGGACACGAGCCACGTCCTGCGGGACGACCGCTTTGAAGGTCAAGGCGGCTCGAACCACGAGGACCGGCAGAAGCTGCACACCAAGGGGTGGCAGGTAGTCAGCATTCCCGACAACATCGAGACCGCCGGCGGCAAAACCTTTGTCCGCCTCACCGATAACCGCCACTCGACAGCCATCATCAACCTCTACCCGCCTGGCAAACGCGACGAAATGCACTGCCATCCTGGCTTCGAGCACCTCTTCTACGTGGTGCAGGGCGAGCTGCACATCTACGGCATCAACGAAGGCGAGGACATCGTGCTCCATCCCGGCGAGCTGGTGCACATCAACGCCAGCTACTACTACCAGCTCGCCAACGAGTCCGACGAGCTCACCGTGCTGTACCAGGTGGAAACGAAACCGGCCAAGCCGCCCAAGCTCACCCGCTACAGCTATCGCGGTAAGGACAGCCTCGATGCCGAAACGCTGGAGAACGGCTAAGGCACACAACCGGCCTCGCGGGGCGAGGCACGTCACCGCGCTGGGCGTCCTGGCGCTCATCGCGCTCACCGGCTGCGGCAGCGCCGCCGCCCCCGCCAGTCCTGCGCCAGCCGTCGGCACAAGCGGCGCATCAGCCTCTGCTGCCGGCTCGCCGGCGGCCTGGGACCAGGTGCTGGCCGCCGCCAAGAAGGAGGGCCAGGTCAACTTGGTCACGATGCCTGGCGAGGGCTACCGCCAGGTCTGGGATCCGTTTCAGGCCAAGTACGGCATCAAGGTCGAGCTGCTCAGCGGGAACGGTGGCGCGGATCTGGCCCCCAAGCTGCAGGCCGAGCGCAAGGCCGGACAGTTCAACTGGGACGTGATGATTCACAGTCCCAGCACGGGCTTCCAGTCCCTCAAGCCAGTGGGCGCCCTGACCGCTCTGCAGCCCAACCTCATCCTGCCCGAGGTCCTGGACGACAAGAAGTGGATCGGCGGTTTCGCCGCCGGCTGGGCGGACCACGACAGATCAACCGTGTACTTCCTGCACAGCCAGGAAGTCTGGACAGCCTACGTCAATCGCGCCGTCGTGCCCGAAAGCCAGCTGTCGAAGATCGACCAGCTCTGGGATGCCAAATGGAAGGGCAAGATTGCCCTGCTCGATCCCCGACCCGGATCAGCCGGCGCGTCCAAGCTGGCAACGCTGCTTGCGACCTACGGCGAAGACCGGCTCCGAGCCCTGCTGCGCGATCAGAGCCTGGTGCTCACCCAGGACCGCCGCCAGCTGGGTGATTGGCTCATTCGCGGCCAGTACGCGATCGCCCTCGGCTTCACTCCGGACGTGCTCATCAATTTCAAGAGCGAGGGCGTGGACGTGTCGCAAATCAAGCCGCTGGACACCGAAGCCCTGGCCGGTGGGTCACTGACGCACGGCGCCGTGGCCGCATTCGACCAGCCACCGCATCCCAACGCGGCTAAGGTCGCCATCAACTGGCTGATGAGCCAGGAGGGGCAGACGTCCTGGTCTCGGCGCAGCGGTTTCAACAGCCGCCGAACCGACGTGGCGGTCGTCGATCCCGATGGCGCCGTGGACGGCAACAAGAAGTACATCGACCTCCAGACCGAGGACAGCTACGACACCCAGCTGAAGGCTATCGCCATCTCCAAAGAGGAGCTGAAGTAGATTCTCCCGCTCGGCTAAAGTAGCACCGACGTCATCACATGCTGACCCCCGAAGAGAACGAATACCTGACCCGGATCGGTCCGGGCACACCATGCGGCGAGCTGCTGCGCCACTATTGGCACCCGATCTATCCAGGCGCCCTGCTGCGCGAAAACCCAGTGGCCAAGGTGCGGATCCTATGCGAGGACCTCGTTCTCTTTCGCGACCGCCGTGGCCGCCTGGGGCTGATTGCCGAGCGCTGCCCCCACCGCAGCGTGAGCATGGCCTACGGCATTCCCGAGCCCGAAGGGCTGCGCTGCTGCTATCACGGCTGGCTGTTCGATAGCCAGGGTCGCTGCCTCGAGCAGCCACTCGAACCGCCCGATGGGACCTTCAAGGACAAAGTCTGCGTCAAGGCCTACCCGGTCCAGGAGCTGGGCGGGCTCATCTGGGCATACCTGGGACCGGATCCCGCGCCGCTGCTCCCGCGCTGGGACCTATTCGTCCGGCCGGATGGCTTCCGGCAGATCATCGCCCACTGGCTGCCCTGCAACTGGCTGCAGGTCATGGAGAACCGCGGCGACCTGGGCCACGCCATCTACCTCCACGGCCGGCTGTTCCAGTACGCGCTCGAGCGGCAGGGCCGTCTCACCGACGATCCTAAAGCCCGCTACAACTCGGCCATGGCCCGCCAGAATGCGCTGCTGGCCCGCGGCGGCTACACACGCTATCGTCCCATCTACAACCGCTTCGGCTTCACCAAGGGCACGCGCACCAACGATCAGCCCGAGGACAGCCGAGGCTGGACGATTGGCTCCAACCCGATCCTCTTCCCCTACACCCTGGCCTTCGGACCGGGCGAGGTTGGCTACCGCCGCACCTACCAGATTGGCGTGCCCATCGATGACACCACGACCTGGCACCTGCAGTATTTCTGCTACACCTTCCCGGCCGAGGTTGGCGCGCCGCAGCAGGACTTCGTACCCTACGCCGCCGTGCCGTTGCAGAACGAGAAGGGCGAATACGTCCTCGACTACGTCTTAGCTCAGGACATGGTTGCCTGGTATGCGCAGGGCGAGGTCACGGACCGCACCCAGGAGCACCTGGGCGTCAGCGACGTGTGCGTCATCGCCTACCGTAAGATGCTGTCGGAGCAGATCGCTCGAGTGGCCGCCGGCCAAGAGCCCATGAATGTGTTCCGCGATCCCGCGGAGAACGAAAGCCTCGAGCTGCAGATTCCCGGCAGCGACGGCGAGTCGCCCCTGCGCTCGGCCCAGATCGGCGGCCAGGTCACAGCCTACCGCGGCAACTACCATAAGGTCTCCAAGGGCGGCTGGCTGTACATCGACGACGACGCCGATCGCTTCTGCCCCGACCGCGACGCTATCGTCGAGCTCTACCGCCGGGCGGAAGAGCTGGCCGACCGCGTGGAAGCGGCTTCCCAGGCTCGCTGAACCCTTAGGTTCGAGGGAAGCCCAGCAGGTCCCGATACTTCTCCACGACGCTCTGCCGCAGCTCGCGCGGGCTGCGGCTCACCTGCGGGAAGCGGTCCTTCCACAGAAACGGCCGCACGGCGTAGAAGATGGCTCGGCTGTTGGTGTGATCCCGCGTTTCGCGCTGCTGCGGCGACATGCGTGGGTCCAGCGGGGTGCCCCAGCAGCCGGCGACGACTTCGATGTCGCTCGCCGGGTCCACCCGCGTTTCCATCGCCCACAGCACCTCCTTGAGGTCCGTGGGGTCGATGTCCTCGTCCACGACCACCACGTAGCGTCCATTGCGCGCCCCGGCAGAGCAGGCGATGACGGCATGCCCGGCCTGCTTGGCGTGGCCGGCGTAGCGCTGGCGAATGGAGACGACGATCATGTAGGGGGTGTGGAAGCCAACCCCGGCAATGTCCTGGATGCCGGCGGCTTCGAGCTGATCCCACAGGATACCGGCGTTGATGGGCAGGCCGTGCTTGGGGGCTCCCGGCCACAGCGGCGCCTCATTGAGGATCATCGGGTTTTCACGATGGTAGAGCACCTTCACGCGGATGACGGGTTGCGGCTCGCCCGTTCCGCGGGTGCCGCCCGAGTAGTAGCCCGGCCATTCACCGAACGGGCCCTCATCGCGACCCTCCACGCTGGGCGGCGGGACCTCGCCTTCGATGGCGATCTCAGCAAACGCCGGGATGGGCAACCCGGTGAGCGGGCCCTCGACGATCTGCACCGGCCGGCCCCGCAGACCACCCACCGTCGCCAGCTCGCTCGTGCCCCAGGGAATCTTGGTATGCGACCCCATGAACAGCAGCGGATCCGCCCCAAAGGTGGCCACGACGGGGCAGGCCTGGCCACGATCCCAGTAACGCTGGCAGATCTGGCGGCCATGCTGGCCGGGGCTCATCCACAGTCCCAGCAGGTTGCGCTCGTGCACCTGCATCCGATACGTGCCCATGTTCACGAAGCCGCCGTCGGGATCGCGGCAGATGAGCGAATCGCCGGTGCCGATATAGCGGCCGCCATCCATCGCGTGGTAGCGCGGCGCGGGGAAGCTCAGCAGGTCCACCGCCTCGCCCTGTTGAATGCGATCCATGACCGGACCGCCAGAGACACGTTCGGGCTCGATTGGCCGAGCCTCCTTCACCTTGCGTGCGGCCAGGCGCATGAGCTCGAGCTTGGGGCGGTCGATTGGCAGGCCCATGGCCAGAGCGGCGCGGCGGTACGACGCCACCAGCAGTGAGACCACCCGGTAGCCAGCCGGATAGCCGCGAACGTTATCGAACAGCAGCAGCGGCGGCTCGGCGATGAGCTCGGCCGTGGCCTCCGTGAGGGCGCCGATTTCCAGGTCCCAATCGGCGCCGTCGATCAGACGCCACTCGTCTAGCTCCTGGCAGGCGGCGACGAAGCTCTGCAGGTCGTCATACACAGCACCGGAGACCGGGGCAGCAGCCAGCATGGAAACCTCCTGTTCAGACCTCGATGGTTCGGAACGGCCGAACACGGCTCACGCCGGCGGCCGGATGCAAGGCTATGATTTCGAGCCGGCGGTTGCCAGCGCCGCCGCGCTCACCTTGGCGCCCTGCGTGCCGCCGGTCTTCCAGTAATTCCGCCAGTCGACCGAGCCCTCAATCGCTTCGGACAGCACCACCATGTGCGAGAAGTCGTTGCGGGCCGCGTCGCGGACGATGTGCGGAGGCTCGCGGCCCTCCTGGACGTCGCGGATCGCCTGAAGCAGCAGCTGGCGGCTGGCCCCAATCGCCTTGTCGGTATAGGACAGCCGCTCGGTGGTGCGGTCCTGGATGGCGCCCTCGCCTTCGGTAGCGAACTTATCGTGCACCGCGAACATGCTGCCCATGCCAATGAAGGTGGTGGTCTTCATCTCCTGGCGATCCTGCTGATAGCGGTTGCCGCGATGCCGGTAGGTGTGGTAGCTCTCGTCCAGCTCTTGCGCCGCCTGCCGGCGAGCCTTCTCCAGGTCCATCGGCTGGCTGCGCTTGTAGACAATCTGGTACTTCCAGTGATGGGTGTCGTCGATCGGCACGTGCCAGTTCACGCTGAAGCCGTCGCCGCCGGTGTTGCCCGGGAATGACGCGAAATTGGGGAACACGAAGTTCGTCACCCGCAGATAGCGCTTCCCGGAGCCTGCGTCGCGCACCGCCGAGATCCGCAGGCCGTAGTCGGTCTCCTCGATCTCGATCTGCGGCGCCAGCTCTCTGCCCATCAGCGTGTAGTAACCGGTCTCGGCCGTGCCGCGCACGATGCGGGGCTGATCGTCCTTGAGAAAACGGTGCAGGAATGAGAGATGCACCGGATCGATGTTGCCCTCGTTCGATTGCAAGTAGTTGCACTCGTGGTGCACTTTATTGACGTACGCGTGCCCCTCGGGCGCGGTCAAGAACTCATAGGCGGGCAGCAGCGGCGCCTCGCCAGGCCCCATGTAAGCGAGCACCAGCCCGTTCGCTTCCTGACAGGGGTAGGAGAGCTGGCGCACCTTGCGGCAGAAGTCGCTGCCGGCCGGCTCGCCCGGCTGATCCAGACAGTTGCCGTGAACGTCGTACAGCCACCCATGATACAGGCAGCGCAAACCCCCATCTTCGACCCGGCCGTAGCTCAGGTCGGCCCCTCGGTGGCTGCAGTGCAGACCCAGCAGGCCGACGTGGCCGGCATCGTCACGAAAGAGCGCCAGATCCTCGCCCATGACCTGGGCTGGCAGCGGAGCACCGCCGGGAGGCAGCTCCTCCGATAACGCCACAGGCTGCCAGTAGCGGCGCAGGAGCTGGCCACCTGGCGTGTCCGGCCCGGTCTCGGTGAGAAGACGGTTCTGCTCCGCGGTTAACACGAAAGGACCCCTCCGGGCATCACTTGGCCGGTGGCAGCAGGCTGAAGTCGTACACCTGATCGGGCGCAGCCACTTCCTTGAGCTCCATGGCCTTCGCGTCGGCCTCGAGCTGGCCTTTGATCGACTGTGGCGCCGGACGGCCCGCCTGGGTGTACGTGGATTTCATGAGATCGAACAGCTTCCCGGCATTGGCTTCGCTCAGACCAAACTCCTTGGTCAACACACCCGTGGCCTTGGTCTTGTCGTTTGCGGCGACGTTGGTCGCTTCCAGCGAAGCGTCAATCATGCGCTGCACCAGGTCCCGACGCTTGTCGAGCGCGGTGAGCGTGACCGCCAGCCCGTTGCTGGGCGAGTAGATCTTCGATAGGGTGCTGTCTATCACCTGGTGGCCTTGGTCGAGCAGCGGCAGCGCCTCTGCCAGGCCCAATACGCCGGCCGCCGCCTGGTGGTTGGCCACGGTCGCGGCGCGGGCCGGATCGTCGGCCAGCGGGATGACGGTGTAGTCACTCGGTTTGAGGCCATCGAGCTCCAAGAGCTGCTGCATCATCAGCGTGGGCAGCTGGGTCGGATTGCTTCCCGCCAGCTGCTTGCCCTTGAGCTGGCTCACCTGGGTAACGCCGACGTCGCCGACCAGCAGGTACTCGGGATGATCCTTGGCGACGAACACCCCACGAACGGGCAGCCCCCGCTCGGCAGCCTGGATCGCCGGTGGAATGGTCCCCATGAAGTCGAGATCGCCCTTCACCAGCGCCGGCGCCAGCGCATTCGACTGCCCGATGACCATCTCCGCATCAATCCCGTGTGCCTGGAAAATCCCCAGGTCCTGACCGACGTACAGGTAAAGTCCGCCGGTGCTCTTGCTCGTCAGTCCAATCTTGACGTGTGTCAAACCGGAAGCTGGGGCGGATGCCGCGGCGGATGGTTTAGCCGAAGCAGCGGCGGGAGCCGACGGCTTGGCTGCCGCGGAACTCGCCGTGGCGGAACTCGCGCCCGCGCTGCCCGGACTGCTTGCCGCCGGAGTGCTCGCGGTCGACCCGCAGCCTCCGAGCGCGACCAGCGCCGCCAGTGACCAGGCCACTGAAGTCAAACGAAGGGCTCGCATCACATCCTCCTTCCGATAGCTCTGCGCCCTATGGCACGGAGCGTGCTGCGCAGGTGATTGTTGATTGTGCCTCAAGCCGGCCTCTCCGCGCCAACCCACAGGGATGGCGATCGTTTCTGCCGCCTCAGGCAGCGTACAGCCGGTCGATGTAGCCCGTGTCGTCCAGCTCTCTCAGGTAGTGCATGTCCCACAGCGCCAGGGGACTCACGCTGCGCGTTTCGGGATGCTGAAGGCAGGCCAGCTCATACGCGTTCGCGACCGCCTCCATCTCCGGGTACGGCTTCCTGGGCATGCGTGTGATTCGCTCCGCCGTCACCGGTCGAGCCCAACCCTGGCGGCCAGACAGGTCTGCCAGGATGCGGTTGGTCTCCGCCTCGTGGGCGTGCGCGTAGTGAATGCCCAGGACCTGCGCTTCGACCAGCTTTTCCGCTAATCCTGGCCGCCGCCGCAAGGTCTCACTGGAGCAGGTGATGGTTGGACCGTTGATCATGGGCAGGCGGGCCGGCGTGGAGAGGTGGAAGCCGGCCGCTTCATAGTCGGCAGCGCTGCCTGTGACAAACGTGGCGTCGATCCGGCCGTCCTTCATGGCTGCCAGCTGGTTGCGGGCAAACTCTTCGCCATTCTTGTCGGCCAGCTCGACCCAGGTGACGTCACTCGGCTGCACACCCTCGCGCATGAGGTACAAGATGTGATTCCCGCGATTGTGGGCATAGCCCCCATCCGCGCTGATCTGCGCCGTGTCGCCCACCCGCACGCCTCGCAGGTCGCTCAGCGATCCGATGCGCTCGCGGGTGACGCACACATCGTGGACGCTATTCCCGGGCGAGGTCAGGTGGCGGATCGGCTGGCCTTTGTAGAACTGCGTGTAGGGGCTGATGTGGTTGCCGGAGATGAAGTCGATCTCCCCACTCAGGAGCAGCCTCTCGGCCACCGCCGAGCTGTCCACGAACTGGAAATCCACCAGCTCGATGCCCATCTTTTCCCAGATGCCCGCCTGCTGGATTACCTCCCACACCGGAAGGTGAGAGGTTGCTCGATAGATCCCCCGTATGCGCATGACTCCGGCCATGAAACGTTCTCCCAGCCCCAATTTTTCGGCGCGAGAATAGTACACCCACCCGTCAGGCCACGTGGCGAACGAGCCGGCCCTCCATCGGATGAGCGAAAGTTCGCGTTAGGAGGCCAACAGGCACCGGCGGGCCCGGCTGCCATCACTCGCCATCCTTTACCATGGATACCGGCAAAGAGCATCCAGGTGCCGCTGTTCGCAGCGGAGAATAGGGAAGCCGGTGTGAAGCCGGCGCGCAGCCCGGCACTGTAAGCGCGGAGCAGGCTCAACGCCACTGCCCTCAGGGGTGGGAAGGCGAGCACGACTGCAAGGAGGCGCGAGCCAGGAGACCTGCCTGGAACATCACCCCGCCACGGGCGGGCTCCGGGAGTGCTTGCCATGGCCGCGTTTCAGGAAGCCGAGCGCCAGGCCGTCTATCGCGCCATCTTCGAGCGGCGGGATATCCGCCGCTTCCGCACGGATCGTCTCGATGACGAGGTCCTGGAGAGGCTGCTGCTAGCCGCCCACCATGGCCCCTCGGTCGGCTTCATGCAGCCCTGGAGCTTCATCGTGGTGCGCAGCCCTGAGGTGAAAAGCCGCGTCAAGGATCTGTTCGAACGAGAGCGTCAGGCAGCGGCCTGCTTCTACGACGAGCCCCGGCGCTCCAAGTACTTGAGCCTCAAGCTGGAGGGCATCTCGGAGGCCCCGGTCAACCTGTGCGTCACCTGCGACCCGCAGCGCGGCGGGGTGGTGCTGGGCCGCAACTCGCAGCCCGAGACCGACGTCTACAGCACCTGCTGCGCCATCCAGAACCTGTGGCTGGCGGCACGGGCCGAGGGCGTCGGCGTGGGCTGGGTAAGCATCCTCAAGCTGCCGCAACTCAGGGACATCCTGGGCATTCCCCCACACGTCATTCCCGTGGCTTACCTGTGCATTGGCTATCCGGAGACGTTTCCCGAGCAGCCTATGCTCGAATCCGAAGGCTGGCGCCGGCGGCTGCCACTGCCTGACCTGGTGTCTTACGAGCGCTGGGCGCCGCCCCCTCGCGAGGCAGAGCCCTCCTAAGAGGCAGTCACCTCAGCGTCGCGAGGCTCCGCCGGCAGGACCAGCAGGACCCGACTGCGGATCACGACCAGGACGACAACGAGCAGCACAACCGCGCCAACCGTGATTGCGCGGGGCGCTCCCCAGACTTGCGCGATGTAGCCGAATGGCAGCGAGCCGATCTTCCAGGCAGCTATGGTGCAGACTCCAAACAGGCCCATCAGGCGGCCGCGCATGCGCTCGTGGATGCTTCGCTGCAGCAGGGTATTGGCCAGGGTCTGCGACGTAGTCACGCTCGCGCCTACGAGCACCAGCAGCCCCAGTGACAGAGGAAAGAGGGGTGAGTTGGAAAACGCCACCAGCACGAGACAGACCGTCGCCGCCATCGTCAGGAAGGCCCGAGCCAGCGGAATGTTGCGCATCGTGGCCATGATCACTCCGGCCACCACGGTGCCTATGGCGGGCATCGTCACCATGAGGCCGAAGGCCTGCGGGCCGGCCTGAAAGACATTCCGCGCCATAACCGACAGCAGCGCGCTGTATGGCCGGGCGAGGACGCTGACACTTGCGACCGTGAGGAGCAGGAAACGCAGCTCGGAGCGCCGCCACGCGTAGCGCAGGCCTTCAATAACGCTGCCGAAGGCCAGCCGAGCGGCCTCCATCTTGGGCGACTCGACGCGCATCATCAGCAGCAGGATGAGGCTCAGCACGTCGCTCAAGACATTGATGTAGAAATTGGCGGCGGTGCCCCAGGTTGCCAGGACCAGGCCGGCGATAGTCGGACCCAGCACCGCCGATCCCTGGTACACGATGGCGTTCAGCGACAGGGCTGACATGAGAGCGCTGCGCGGCACGGTGCTCGGCAGCAGCGCCTGGCCGGCCGGCGAGTTCAAGCCGTCCATCACGCCGTTCGCCAGCGCGTAGGCGAAGATGTGCCATACCTGGACGTGGCCGCTGCCAACCAATACAGCCAGCGTCACGTCGGGCACCAGGCGCATGGCGCCGACAATCAGGACGAGGCGATAGCGGTTGAAGCGATCCGCGATGAGCCCGCCAAAAAGCATGACCACCGCGGTCGGCAAACCCTGGAGCGCAGCCGTAATGCCAAGGTCGGCGGGTGAGTCCGTGAGCTCCAGGACCAGCCAACCGGTGGCCACGAACTGCATCCAGGTGCCCACGTTGGTGGTGACCTGGCCAACCCAGTACAGCCGGAAGGCTGAATAGCGAAACGCCAGCATGCCCGGACGGCTGGGCGGTGGCGGCGCCGCTTCAACCGCCGGCTCATTGGAGGTGGCCGAAGCTATCTCAGATCACCGTGCGATTGCCCGGCCGCACGAGTGCGACGACGAACGCTCGCTCGTCCGGAACGTGGCTGGCCACCAGCGGAGTCTACCCGGTGAAGCCCTGGCGGCCGCGTCGAGAAGCCGCGACTGCATGTTTACGGCTTTTTTATGCCACCCCTCTACAATCCGATCCAGAATCCCCAATTCTCACGTGAGACACCGGTCCAAGGAGTACAGCTATGCAGGTTATTGACGAGGTCGCGGGCGCGCAAATCGACGAGACGCCGGAGCCGGGCCTACCGCCCGACCAGTTCATCGCCGCCATCTGGCAGGAGCGCCGCCGTTATGTTCGGGAAGGAAGGATCAAGCAGCCGCATCCCTGGCAGACTGCCCTTTCCGAAGGCCGGGTGTCGCGTGAGGCGCTTCTTGGTTATGTCAAGAATCGCTACTACTTTCTAGCCAACATCAACCGCAAGGACGCGCAGATCATCGCCAACTGCCCCTTCTCGGACGCTCGGCGGCGTCTGATGAAGAAGTACATCGACGAGGAGGGCCAGGACCTCATGGGCGGCAAGCTGGGGCCGCACTACGACATGTGGCTCAAGGTCTCGGACGCGCTCGGCATTCCGCGCGACGTGATGAAGAGCTATTCCGAGGTGCTGCCCGTGTACAAGTACACGGTGGACGCGGTGTTCAACTTCGCTAAGAACAACAGCTGGATCGAGGGCCTGACCGCGACCTACGCCACCGAAGGCCAGATGTGGCGCCGCTACACGCCCAAGTCCGAGCATGGGGACACCACGCTGCTCAAGGAGGGCGACGCGCTGAAGAAATACTTCGGGCTGCCCGAAGAGGCGCTCGAGTTCTTCTATGTCCACAGCGACGCCAACGACGAGCACGGCGACATCTGCGAGGACATCATCAAGGAGCACTGCACCACACGCGAGGCGCAGCGCAAGGCCCTCGAAGCCGCCCGCTTCCGCTGGGATAACCACGAAGCGCGCACCGAGATCGTCTACCGCTACTACGTGCTCCAGGGCTGAGATCGTGGTGACGCGGCGGGCTGTGGCTCGCCGCGTCACAATCCGCGCGACCGGGCAGCGTACACTCGCCACGTGAGCCTGGGTCATTCCCGCCAATCCGACCGCAGCTGGCAATGAGCGGCCCCGCCGGAGCGCTTGCCGCGAGCATGCCGGGCCAGCGGCCAAGCCCGCTCCGAGCCTGGCTCATGGCGGCCAGGCCACCAACCCTCACGGCCTCGATTGTGCCGGTGCTGGTCGGCAGCGCCAGCGGAGCTTCAATGGCCGGATTCCGGCCTGTCGTGTTCGCCGCCACGCTCCTATGCGCGGTGCTGGTGCAGGTGGGGGCGAACCTGTCCAACGACTACTTCGACTTCATCCGCGGCGCCGATACCAGCGCTCGGCTGGGACCACCGCGCGTGACGCAGCTGGGACTCCTTCCTCCCACGGCGGTGCGCAATGGCGCGGCGCTCGTCTTCGGGCTGGCGCTGCTGTGCGGCATCTATTTGGTCACCGTGGGCGGCTGGCCAGTGCTCGCCATAGGCCTGGCGTGCATAGGCGCCGGCATTCTGTACACCGGCGGACCCTGGCCGCTGGCCTACCACGGCCTCGGCGACGCCGCGGCCTTTATCTTCTTCGGGCTGCTGGGAGTCACCGGCAGCGCCTACCTGCAGGGCGCCGGCTTCAGCGCGCAGGCCGCGATCGATGCGATTCCGATCGGTCTCCTCATCACGGCCATCCTGGTCGTGAACAACCTCAGGGACGTCGATTCCGACCACGCTGCCGGCAAGTTCACCGTGGCCGTGGCCATCGGGCGCCGCGCGACCCGGGTCGAATACGCGCTGCTGCTGGCAGTGACCTACGCTCTGCCCGCCGCCCGCCTGCTCACCGGCGGCTCCATATGGTTCTGGCTGCCCTGGCTCTCGGCCCCTCTGGCTATTCGCCTGGCACGCACCGTCTTCCGGGAGGAAGGCCGGCCCCTGAACGCCGCGCTGGTCGGGACCGCCCGACTCACGCTCATCTACGGCGTGCTCGAAGTCCTCAGCATCGTCTTCTAGATCGCCTGCGAGGACGCCAGCTCGCCTTCTGCCCTCCCCTCGCTGAAAGCCCGAATCGCGGGAGCACGAACGACGGTGGCCACGCTCCAGCCCATCGTCACCAGCGCTCCGACGACCAGCGCCACCGGTACCGTCAGCACGCTCGCCACGGCTCCCGCCTGCACACCGCCCAGCGGGCTCACGCCGCGGCCGGCGATCGACAGCAGGCCCATGATCCGACCGCGGTAGCTATCCGGGACGTCGAGCTGCACGGCGGTATTGCGAAGCGTGCCGCCGATCATGTCCAGCATGCCCACGCCCAGCAGCAGCGCCAGCGACAGCGGATACAGCCGAGAAAAGGCAAAGCCGATCACGACCAGCGGATACAGCAGCGTGGCCAGGATGATGTAACGGCCGTGAACCAGCCGGCTGCCGGAGGCTACCAGCACCGCCGTTCCGAGCAGCGCGCCGCTGCCCACCATGGACAGCAGCAACCCGAAACCACTCGCCCCTACGTGCAGGATGTCGCGCGCAAACACCGCCATGAGCGGGTTGACGTTAGCGAAGATGCCACTGATAGCCTCGATGCCCAGCAGGCTGGCGATGAGCGGCCGACCGCCGGCGTAGCGCAGGCCATCAAGCATCGAATGCGCCATGGAGCGGCGATGGGTGTTCTCGGTCACCGGCCGGGCCCGGATGAGCGCCACCGCCAGCACCACCGGCACAAAGCTGGCGGCGTTAGCCCAGTAAGCTCCAGAGACGCCCAGCAAAGCGATGGTCGTCCCGCCGAGCGCCGGCCCGAGGATCTGTCCACCACGGCGCAGGGCGGCGTTCAGCGCGATGGCGCTGGGCAGGTACTGGCGTGGCACCAGCGCTGGAATGAGCGCCTGCCGCCCGGCGGCGTCGAACCCGCCGATGGTCCAGTTGAGTGCGCCAAACAGATAGATGTGCCATATCTGGATGAGCCCGAGCTGCACCAGCAAGCCCTGAATCACCGCCGTGGTAATTTGGGCGCTCTGCGTAAAACCCAGCAGCTTGCGCCGGTCCACCCTGTCGGCCAGCGTGCCGCCGATCATCGACGCGGCAATGAACGGCAGTGACGTGAACAGACCCAGCAAGCCCAGCAGGAAGGCCGAGTTGCTCAGCTGCAGCAGCAGCCAGGAGTTCGCCACCTGCTGCATCCAGGAGCCCACATACGAGATCAGCAGGCTCATCCACAGCAGCCGATAGTCCCGAAACCCCAGCGCCCCCAGCCCCTTGCCGCGCCGGCGGCGGACGTCAACCGCCGTTGATCACCACGCCTTGAAAGGAACGGACGTCAGCTGGCAGTGACCGTCGCGTACTTCTGAGCCACCTGCGCCCAGCGGCGGCCACATTCTCGAGCGGCTTCGGCGTACTCCTCGGGAACCACATGGTAGGGCGGACGGATGGGCCCGGCTTTGGAGTAGCCGGCGGCATTGAAGCGGATCTTCTCGATCTGTATGTTGTACGAGGCGAACACCTCGGCGTTGCGCACGATGTGCTCGATCGGCTCTGAGGCCCATTTCACGTCCGCGTTGATCGTCTTGGCCCGCTCCCAATCCCTGGCCAGGATGGCCTCCATCAACGCCACGGCTGGGCGCGGTCCCATGGACGCGGCCGTGGCCCAGCAGGCTGCAGTCGTGTCCGGCGACAGCTCGGCGAAACGAAGCACCGCGCCTTCGTTCGGCAGGAAATGCACTCGCCCTCTTGCCGCTGCGAGACAATCGAGCAGGGTATTGGCGTTCGAGAACTTGGCCGCCATGACGTTGGGAGCCCTGTCGATGACCCGGCCCCAGAATTCGGGCGAGTAATCGAAGCGGAAGGCGCGTGAGTTGGCGTAGACCATCACCGAGAGATCGGGAAAGGCCTCCGCGACGTTGGCGTAATACTCCACCGCCATGTCGATGGTCAGCGGCTGCCACATGGGCAGGCCCAGCAGCGTCCCATCAGCCCCGTGATCGCGCACGAATCGCAGCCGCCAGATGACCTCATGCAGGCCCAGCGCCGTCGCACCGACGAACGTAGGAACCCGCTTGTTGACCGTGGCCAGGACGCACTCCACGTAGGCCTCGTACTCCTCGCGGGTCAGCGTGGCGCATTCGCCGGTCGTTCCCAGCGTGATGAGCCCGGTGGCTCCATCACGGATGAGGTTATTGACGAGACGCGCGGTCTCGTCCAGGTCGACGGTGTCGACCGCGTCCCAACGATCGGCGCCCTCCTTGGCCGGCGTGGCGATGATGGCGTACATGCCTCGCAGGTCAGTCGGCTTCATCAGCATGGCGTAATGACTCCTTCAGTGCAGGTCGTGGCGCCGGACCTCATGCAGACGGGTACCGGGTGGCGTGGGCACCCGACGCTGCATCAGCTTCTCGCCAGTCTCGTAGTATCGGCCCTCGATGGCCAGCTCGGCCTCATCCGCGTTTTCCTGCGGCCACAAGCCAAGTGAATAGCCGTGCCACGGCGTGCGCGGATCCAGCGCGGGAAGATCGAGCTCCTCCCAGATCTTGCGGGCGTTCTCCATGAACTCCCGCTTGGGCAGAGCCACCGGCGGGAAGTCTGCCTTGCGTGTGGCGTCGATAAGCACCGCCGAATCCTGCCGGTCGTAGCCTTCCGACCCGCCGACATAACGCAGCGGCCCGAAGGGCAGCGGCCGCGGATGGACGACCTTGAGATCGCGGTGCGGCTGGCAGCGGTTGACGATCGCCCAATTGACCATGGTGTCGTTGGTGGGATCGATGTCCTCGTCCACCGCCACCAGGATCTTGGGTGAAGCCCGCCGGTTGAGCATCGCGTACAGCGCGTTCATCGGCTCATAGCGATCGGTCTTACGCATGACGATCACGCAGTACTGGCGGTTCAGCAGCTCCTCCTTCAGCATCACCCGCTGCACTCCGCGCAAGCCACAACCCTCACGGAGATAACGCAGCAGGTTGGCCTCATATCCAGCCTGCTTAGTTTTGCTGCTCTCGCTGGGCGTGAGCTGGCTGATGATCGACAGGAAGATGGCGTCGCGCCGGTGGGTGATGCACTTTGCCTCGAAGGCCATGGACAGCGAGCGCGGGTCGCAGTAGCCGTGCGCCTCGCCGAACGAGCCCTCGGGCTCCAGCATGTCGGTGTGGATAACGCCCTCGACCACGAATTCGGCCTGAGCCGGAACCTCCAGGTCAATGGTGCGGCACTTGACCAGCTCAACCGGGTGGCCCTGCAGCGCCCCCGCGATACCCAGCTCGTCGGTGCCAAACGGCGCGATCTGGATGGCCGAGAAGTACACTGCCGGCGCCGCGCCGATGACGGCCGCGGCTTCCAGCGGACGGCCGTCGCGGTTGCACTTCTCCCAGATGATGGTGGTGTCCTTGCTCGACTCCGAGAAGACCCCGGTCCTCGTGGGCGATTTGATCATGCCCCGGTAGAGCCCGGCGTTGCGCAGACCCGTCTCGGGATCGCGCACGATCCACACCGCGGAATTGAAGTACGGCGCATTGTCGAAGCCCGGCGTGGAGATGGGGACCGGCAGCATGTCCAGCCCGCCCCAAGCAAGGAGATCGCTGCCGCTGTGCACCACCTCCTGGACCGGAGCGGCGTCCACGAGCACGGGCTCGACCGGCGAGGACAGTGCCTTGCGCCAGTTTGCGGAAAGATCGGCCGTGGAGCTTCCCAGGGCCAGCGCGTAGATCTCCTCTGACGCGGCCAGCGCGCCAACGACGACCGGGAAGCCGTAGCTCCGACCGCGACTGTCGTACACGTTCTCGAACAGGAAGGCCTTGCGCTGCGATTCCGGCAGACCGCGGAACTGCCAGCGCACCAGCGGGTGCAGCTCGGTGTCCTTGTTGATCGGACGGCTGACCCGAATCAGCTTGCCGCGTCGCTCGAGCTCTTGAAGGTGGGCGCGCAGCTCACCCGATCCGCCGACGTTGACGGCGGGCGACTCCGGGCTGGCAATACTCATCAGTTGATACTCCTACTTCTTGGACAGCTGGTCTAGCAGGGAGAAATCGTAGACCTGCTCGGGCTTCGGCAGCTCCTTCAGCTCCAGCGCGTCCTTGTCGTTGGCGAACTCGAAATCGTTGGCCGCCTGGCTGGGCTTGCCGTCCGCTGTCCAGTTCGGCCGCAGCGCATCGAAGATCTGGCCGGCGTCCTCGGCGCTCAAGTCGAACTCCTTGGCCATGATCGGCACGACCTTGTCCTTCTGATTGCGCATGGCGTCGATGCCTTGCAGCACCGCCTGCAGTCCATCACGAAGCACGTCGCCCTTCTTTTGAATCGCGGCCTGCGACGCGCCCAGACCCACGAATGGCTCCTCAGGGAAATCCGTCGTAGGCGCCAGCTCGCTGTAGCCCTGCTTCTCGAAAATGCGGGCGGTCGACACTTCAATGATGCACGCGGCCGCCTGTCCGTTGGTCACAAGCGCCACACGGCCCTCATCGTTTGCGGCGGTCAGCGTCTGATACTTGCCTGCCAAGCCCTTGCGCTTCATCAGCTCGGTCAGCATGACGAAAGTCGTGGTCTGCGGCGCATCGGAGCCAATCAGCTTGCCCGAAAGCTGATCCAACGAAGTCAGTCCCTTTTGCCCAAGGATGACGAAATCCGGCCGGTTGGAGCCGACCATCACCACGCGAACCGGCAGGCCTCGCAGAGCGGCCCGGATCGTCGAGCCGATGGTAGCCGCATAGTCCAGGTCGCCGGACTGCAGCGCAGTCACGGCGTTGGCCGGGGGAACCACGGCTATTTGGGCGTCGATGCCGTGCTGCTCGAAGAAGCCCAGGTCCTTGGCCACGTACAGGTACGAGAAGGCGCTGCCCTTCGTCGGCACCGAGATCTTGAGCGGGCGGAGCTGGCCGCTCGCCGCGGCCGACGGCTTGGCCGTGGAAGATGCGCTCGCGGCGGGCTTAGCCACGGTCGAAGCCACGGACGCTCCAGCCGAGGCTGATGACGACGGAGCGCCAGTGGTTGTGGCTGGGGCGGGAGCAGCGCTGCCGCCGCAGCTGGCCAGCACCAGGGCCGCAAGCGCGCCCGAGATAGCGCTACGGGCCATGCGGAGGCCTCCCCGGGGATCGAAGATTGGCAGCTGAATCATCTCTTATTCTGTCCTTTCACACCGTTGTGAATGCCGCCGGGAGGCTGCGCCCTTCAGGGTATGACACGGGCACATTTCTCGGCTGTCGACCGTTGGCACCCTACGCCGGGCGCCGCTGCTGAGATTGTTCCTCACCGGTCAGCAGGTAGTCGCCGCGGGTCGCGCGCTCGGCCTGCACCCGATCCTCTTCCGACCAGTGCCCCAGCTCGTACCCAAACCAGGGTGATTTGAGGTGCAGCTCGGGTAAGCCCTCCTCACGCCACAGATCGATGGCTCGTTCCATGTACTTCTTGGCCGGGAGGGAGGTTGGCGGATAGGCCCATTTGCGGGTGGCATCGATCAGCAGCGAGGAGCCTTCGTTGGCTTCGGCAGTCACGTCCCGTCGCGCGTTCGGCGGAGCCGCCGAATAGTCCAGGTCCAGAGGACGTACCGGCACGACCCAGGCGTCGCGATGCGGCTGCATGCAGAAGCTGATGGCCCAATTGACCGAATCGGGATCGCGCGGATCGATGTCCGGGTCCACGGCTATCACCATCTTGCTGTGCAGGCGCGGATCGCAGCCGATGAGCTCCAGCGCTTTGCGCACGTCACCGCCCTGGCTGCGATCCATGCGCACAACGCAGATACCGTAGCTCCCGGCGGTCTCCTGGAGGATGACGTCCAGCACGCCCGGAATAGCGTGGTCCACCGCCAGCCGCTTGTACAGCACCGCTTCCTTGCCTACGCCACGGAGCTTGCTGCTTTCACTGGGCGGAAACTGGCTGAGGAACGCCTGGTACACCGGCTGCCGGCGCCGTGTGATGCACTGCACCTCCACAAACAGGTTCCAGTCGCGCTGCGCCATATAGCCCGTGAATTCCCCAAACGGACCTTCCATCTCCAGTACGTCGGTCCGGACGATGCCCTCCACGACGATCTCCGCCTGCGCCGGCACCTCGAGATCGACCGTCTTGCAGCGCACCAGCTGCACCGGCTCGCCGGCGATGCCGCCGGCCACCTCATATTCGCCCACGTCATGCGGCAGCTTGGTAGCCGCCACATAGGACAAGTTCGGCGTCACGCCGATGGCGATGGCGACCTCCATGGGCTGGCCGAGCTTGCGCCATTTGTGCCAGTCCACGGCGATGTCCTGCGTGGTGCCGGCATAAATCCCCAGGCGAGTCGGACTCTTGAGCTGGGCGCGATAGTTGCCCATATTCTGGAGCTTGGTTTCCGGGTCACGCGTGACGAAATGGGCCGCCGTCATGTAGGGCGCATTGTCGAAGCCCGGTGTCGAGATGGGAATGGGCAGCGTCATCAGGCCACCGGCTGCCCGCAGCTCGTCCCCGGTCAACACCAGCTCCTGCACGGGACCCGAATCCACTCGTACCGGCGCAATCCGGTTGCGCTGAGCCTCATCCCACTTGGCTCCGATGTCCTTGGGGTCGCATTGCATCCCTAGCCCGTAGATCGCCCGCGAGCCAGCCATGCAGGCCACGACGACCGGCATATCGAAGCCGCGGCCGGCACTGTCAGTCACGTTCTCGAACAGGAACGCCGTACGCTGCTCCTCAGGCAGCCCGCGGAACTGGAGGCGAACCAGCGGATGCAGCTCGGTGTCCTTGTTGATCGAGCGCCGCACCCGCCGCAGCAAACCCTGATCCTCGAGCGCTGCCAGGTACTGCCGCAGGTCCAAGTAGTAGCCGCCCATGGCTACTTGCCCGCACCCCCGCGCAGGCCATCGACGATCGAGAAGTCGTACACCTGCTCCGGCTTCACCGGAGCGCTCAGCTTCTGCTCGACCTGAAGGCTGGCAAATTCGAAGTCGGTTGCGGCTTGACTCGGCTTGCCGCTATCCGTCCAGCTTCCCTGCATCTCGTCGAAGAGCTGTCCGGCGTCATCGGCCGACAGATCGAACTCCTTTTGCAGAACCGGCAGCACCTGCGCCTTTTGCGTCCGCATGAGATCCGTGCCTTCGAGGGTAGCGGCAATAGCCTCGCGCATCACCGCCGCTTTGCTTTTCAACGTGGATTGCGACGCGGCCAGCCCGGTGAAGGGCAACGCCGGGACGTCGGCGATCGTCGTGAGCTGAGGGAAGCCATCCTTCTTGAGGGCCAGCGCATTTGACGCTTCCATGAGCGTTGCAGCTGCCGCGCCGTTCTGGATGGCCGCCGCCCGGCCTGCGTCCGCCCCGGCGTTCAGGATGGTGTACTGGCTCGCATCCAGGCCCTTGCGCTTCAGCAACTCCACCATCACCAGGTTCACCGTGTTGCCCGGCGCATAAGCTGCAACCGTCTTGCCCTTGAGCTGATCCACGCTGGTAACACCCTTGGCACCGTACATCAGGAAGTTCGGCTGGTTGGACGAGACTTCAACCACCCGAATCGGCAAGCCGCCGAGAGCGGCAGTCATGGCTGACCCTACCGCCGACATGAAATCGAGCTCGCCGGCCTGCAGCGCCGCCGAGGCAGCCGGCGGAGCGATCACCGAGATACGCGGATCGATGCCGTGCTTCTGAAAGATGCCCAGGTCCTGCGCCACGTACAGGTAGGCGAAGGCAATGCCCTTGTTGGGCACCTCGATGCTGACGGGCGTAAGACCGGACGCCGCTGGCTTGGCGCTGGCTGAAGCCGACCCGCCGGCAGAAGCGCTGGCGGCCGGCTTAGAAGCGGCGGCGCTCGCCTGGCTGGCGGCGGGCTTCGCCGAGCTGACGGCCGGCGTAGAGATGGCCGAGCTAGCGGCGACTGTGGACGCCGGTGCCGCCTGCCCGCCGCACCCGGCGATCATCGTGGCCAGCAGGCCTAGCCCCACCGACCGCCCGCCCACCTTCAAGGCAGACTGACCTTTGGCCGCCACCCCTGCCCCCGCGGAGGTCATCCACACCCGCGCCCGCACAGCTAGCGAACTCCTGCCGGCGTCTTCTCGGCCGCTCCCGACCCAGCATAGCAGCCATCGAGGAACCAGCGGAAATAGGCCATGGTCATGCGCGCGCAATACCCGATCGAGAAGCCGGGACGCATATCCGCCATGCCGCTCTCGAGCAGATGCCGCAGCGTGATCCGGTTGAACTCAGCATGCGGAATGATCCCGCCTTCGTGCACCTCGAGGTCTGCCTCCTCGTGCACCTGGAAGTAGACCAGGTCGGCATCGCTGAAGCCGTAGTGCTGGCGCAGCGCCTTGCGGCACATGGCTGCCCACTGGCCGATGCACTGCTCAACCTGGTGAGCGGCCCACCACTCCGCCAGGTTGCCCTCGTAGGCCAGCCCGCGGAACCATTCCGTCCAGGCGCGCGGCTCCGGCAGCATCTCGCACTCCAGCATCTCCTCCTCACTGAGGCCAAAGTTCTTGCCCTGCTCGATGACCACGGCGATGTGCCCTGGCGCGCGCGGGTGGATGAGCTCGTCGGCGATCTTGTCGGCATATGCGGCCAGCAGATCCGGGTAGCGCTTGAAGAAGCCCAGGAAGCGCTGGTACGTAATGCCGTGGAAGTTGTTGATCTCCGACACGAAGTAGTACCAGTTGGCCCAGAACAGCCGCACCGTGTCCATCGGCAGAGTGCCGGAAGCCAGCCGAGACATGAAGTCGCCGTGCACGATCTCGCGCTGGAAGACGCCGTCCGTCCAGGCGTACAGCTCGTCCAGCAGCTCGTCGGCCTCGGCTCGCGACAGCTTTTCGCCGGGCTTGAACTTGTGCTTGATGTCCTTCATGTCCCTGGCTCCTCGCCCTCACCGGGCGTGATTTCAAATATGAAAGCGCGCACCCATTATGGGGGAATCGCGGAAATCACGCTCAGGTATTGGCAGACGCCCGCCCACTCCGTACAATCTTGACCACTGTGGCAACACTGGCAACGGCGCCGGTGCCGGAGCTGAAGCAGCTCACCAGGCTGTTCGGCACCATCACGGCTGCCGGTAACGCGCGCCCTACCATTCGACCAGCCAAGGTAGTCACTGGCCTTGGGTCTGGGGCCGTGGCCAGAGCACCACACCGCGGTTGGACGCCGTCCGCGCGGCAGCATTCCCGAGTCCCCGCGGCGGCACAGCTTTGACTATGAAAGGACAACCAGCCATGAACGTCAGCCGTAGGTACATCCTCAAGTCCGCTTTCGCCGCGTCGGCCGGCCTGGTCCTCGCCGCCTGTGGTGGAGGCAGCGCGTCGACCCCGGCCGGGAGCAGCCCGGCCGCAGGCAGCGCCGCGGGAAGCGGCGCGGCGAGCCGCACGGCAGCGGCATCTCCTGCCGGCTCGCCCAGCGCTTCGGGAGGCGCGGCATCCGCGGTTGCCGGCACCTGGGATGACCTCCTGGCAGCAGCCAAAAAGGAAGGCAAGGTCGTGGTGAGTGGTCCTCCTGACCCCGACAGCCGCGCCAAGCTGCCTCCGGCCTTCAAGGCTCGCTTCGGCATCGATGTGGAGTACCTCGGCGGCAACTCCAGCCAGCTGGCAGCCCGCATCGAAAGCGAGCGCGCAGCCAATCAGTACTCCATGGACGTCAGCATCTCCGGCAGCGACAGCATGATGGAGACGTTCTACAAGAACAAGTGGATCGAGCCCTGGAAGTCGAGCGTGCTGCTGCCGGAGACGGCCGATGCGTCCAAGTGGCGGTCCGGCGGACCCTGGTTCCGGGATCCGAACCAGGACACGATCCTGCAGGTGTTCAACACCGTCCAGCCGATGATTACCATCAACCTGGCAAACGTGTCGCCCAAGGACCTGCCCAACGCCGACGCTCTGCTCGATCCCCGCTGGAAGGGCAAGATCTGCGCTTACGATCCGAGCGTCAATGGCGCCGGACTGGCCATCGGCTGCGCGGCCTACGTGGCCAAGGGCCAGGACTACGTCACTAAGCTGTACAAGGGCCAGAACGTGACGCTCTCCCGCGACTATCAGCAGGTCGCCGATTGGGTCGCCCAGGGCAGCTATCCAATCGCCCTCGCAACCCAGCTGAACTACCTCGATAAGTACATCAAGGCGGGCGTGAAGATCGCGCAGTCCGGCTCCACCGACCTGGCGGAGTTTCCCGATGCAGGCAGCGCTCTGGGCGGCGGATTCGGCGACATCGGCGTATGGAACAAGGCGCCGCATCCTAACGCCGCGCGTGTCTTCGCCAACTGGATCGCGAGCAAGGAGGGCATGGAAGTCTTCGCTCCCACCCAGGCGCAGATTCCGGTGCGGAACGACGTGCCGGCAACCTGGCTGCCCGACTACCTGGTACCGAAGCCCGGCGTGAAGTACCTCGACACGTACGACTACACGTTCGAGACGACGCAGCGCATCGCTATCCGCGACTTCTTCGATAAGCTCCTGAAATAGGCGACTTGGGTCTCGCTTTCCAGCCGGGCAGGTAGGTCAGTACAGAGCATGGCAGCCGTAACCGCGGGCACCGCGCCGCGGGCAACAACCCGCGGCCTGAGGCTGGAGCTGAGAGTGAAGCGCCTGTCCGGTGCGATCCTCCCGCTGGCCGTAGGCCTGCTCATCGCCGCGCCAACGATCCTGCTGCTGGCCAACAGCTTCAATGTGGCAGGGACCGGGGCGGCGGCACGCTTCGGCCTCAAGAACTGGGCCGATGCGTTTGGCAATCCAACGACCCTCAGCGCCCTGTGGAACAGCCTGTCCCTCGCGCTCGTTCGAACAGCCATCTCGATGCCCATAGGCATCGGCATCACCTGGCTGGTCACGCGCACCGACATGCCCGGCCGCTCGGGTATCGAGCTGCTGTCCTGGCTGTCCATCTTCACCCCTATCCTCCCGCTCACGCTCGGCTGGATCCTGCTGCTCGACCCGCGCCTGGGGCTGCTCAACAGCGGCCTGTCCCACCTGCCGTTCATGCAGGGAAAGGCATTCAACATCTACGGCTTCTGGGGCATCACCTGGGTGCACCTGGCATCGAACGCCATTGCCTTCAAGGTGGTGCTGTTGACCCCCGCCTTCCGGCGAGTGTCGGCGGCAACCGAGGAAGCCGCCAAAGTCTGCGGCGCAACGACTCGCCAAGCGATCCTGAAGGTTACGCTGCCGCTGCTGCTGCCGGCCATCCTGCTGGTGGCCCTGATATCGCTGGTCTTCAGCTTCGAGGCTTTTGAGGTCGAGCTGCTGTTGGGGATTCCCAGCAAGTTCTACGTGTACTCCACGCGCGTGTACGAGCTGGTGAGCAATCAGCCTTCGAACGTTGGCGCGGCGACGGCGCTGGCCTTCGTCTTCGTGGTGTTCCTGTTTGCGCTGGCCGCGCTCTACAGGCGCTTCCTCCGGGGCAGATCGTTCACCACGGTGGACGGCCGAGGCTACAGCAGCGCCCCCGCCCGGCTGGGACGCTGGGGCTGGCTGCTCAGCGCCGCCTGCTACGGCTTCTTCGCGATCGCGCTGGCGGCCCCGTTCGCGTTCCTGCTGCTGGGCTCTTTCATGAAGATCTACGGGTTCTTCAACTCGCCGGAGCCGTTCACGCTGAACCAGTGGCACGCCGTCTTCATCGACCCGGCGTTTCTGCTGGGCGTGCGCAACAGCCTGATCATCGCCACGGCGTCCGCCCTGATTGCCATCGTCCTGTACTCGACCGTCGCTTACTCCGTCGTGCGACACCCCTCGCGAGCGCTGAGGACGGCGGACTTCCTGGTCTGGTCGCCTTGGGCCATGCCAGGGATCCTGATGAGCCTGGGGCTGCTGTGGCTGTTCCTGGCCACGCCCCTGCGAACCGTGCTCTATGGCTCGGTCGCGGGGATGGTCGTGGCCTTCGTGATCCATGCCAGCCCGCTGAGCACCCAGTTCTTCAAGACGAGCTTCCTGCAGCTGGGCCGCGAGCTGGAGGAGGCGGGACGGATCTGCGGCGGCTCATGGCTGCTGGTGTACCGCCGCATTTTGCTGCGGTTAATCGCTCCGACGGCGGTGACTGTGGGGCTGCTGGCGTTCCTTACCGCCATTCACGACATCACCACGCCGGTGCTGCTGTACAGCGCCCGCTCGCGTCCGCTGTCCATCCTGATGCTTGAGTACAGCTTCTCGGGTACGCGCGAGCGCGGCGCAGCCGTGGGCGTCCTCATCACGGTCTTCGTGATGCTGGTGCTCATCGGCGCGCGCTCCTTCGGCTACCGCCTCTCTCGCGATCGCTTGTAAGTCGAGCGCCAACGCCCGATAGAGCCGATCGAGAAGCTCGCTCTAGAGGTGGCCACCCCCAGCGCTGAGAAAGCCTGTGCGGCGGGCTATCGCCAGGCCAACCAGGTTGATGACGAGCATCAGCATGGCCAGGGCACAAACCGCCTCAACGCGTCCCGCATTGAAGTATTTGAACAGCACCACTGACAGCAGCTCGGTACCCGGGCCCGATAGCAGCACCACGGAGCTCAACGCGCGGGAGAAGGTGACGAACAGGATCAGCGCCCCCGCCAGCAGCGCCGGGCGGGCCAAGGGCAGCAGCACGCGCCGGTAGGTCTGCCCCCACTGCGCACCATGGACTCGCGCCGACTCTTCGAGCTCAGCGCCAATCTGCATCATGATGCCCGACATCAGCCGCACGCCCAGCGGGATGCCGCCGGTAACGAACGCTATACCAAGGAGGAACACGGTGCCGTACACATGCACCGGAAAGCGAATGTAGGCCGCCAGCATGCCTACGCCGACCACAATACCCGGTACCGTCCAGGGCAGCCAGGACACCAGGTCCAGGAAGCGGCGTCCGGCGAATTTCGTCCGCACGATCACGTACGCTACGAACGAGCACAGCACCATGGCAAACAGGGCCGTCACCCCACCCACCAGGAGCGTGTTGCGCAGACCGCGCCACATTTGATCGTCGGTGAAGATCCTGGCGTAGTTGGACAGCGTCAGGCTGGCCGGGTCCCACAGGCCGAAGGTACGGGACAGCGACCCGGCCAACAGCTGTGAGATGGGCAGCACGGCGGTGACGACGAAGAACAGGATGCACAATGCGAACGCGGCGTAGCGGGCAGGCCCCAGGCGAATGATCCTCGGCTGATAGCCCTTGCCCGAGATCAGCGTGTACTGCTTACCCCTCATGATGCGGTTCTGCAGGAAGATGAGCACCAGAGTGATGACCATCAGGCTCACTCCCAGGGACGTAGCCAGGCCATAGTTGCTCGGACGGTCGTAGTCGATGGCCGCATAGATGCGGTTGGGGAACACGAAGACTTTGGCCGGCAGCCCGATGAGCACCGGCACCTCAAAAGCTTCCAGCGCTCTGATGAAGCTCAGTGTGGCCGCTCCGAGGATCGCCGGCGCCATCAGCGGCAGCGTGACGCGCAGAGCAACCTGCAAGCTGCTTGCGCCGGAGGCGAAGGCGGCCTCTTCCAAGGAGGCGTCCATGCTCCTCAGCGCATTTACGACCAGCAGGAAAATGAACGCGGTCGAGTTCAGCATGAGCACCCAGATCATGCCGCCCAAGCTGTAGATGTTGAACACCGGCGCGCCGGGTCCAAACAGAGCCTGGGCGGCCACGTTGAGTGCGCCGGCCTTCGGGCTCAGCAGCATGATCCAGCCGATAGCCTCCAGGATAGGCGGCACGAAGAACGGCACGGCGATGAGCAGCTCGAGCAGCCGCCGCAGCGGCGTATCGGTCCGAACCACGATCAGTCCGAAGGTCACGGCCAGCAGTGTGGCCAGGATCGTCTTCACTCCGGCCAGAACCACCGTAGTCAGCAGGATTCGGTAGGTCGCCGAGTCGGTGTACGCTGAGATGTAGTTCTGCAGCGTGAACGTGCCGGTCCTGCCGGGGGTGGCCGTCAAGAAGCTCCCAATGAGCAGCGTTCCCAGCGGGTACAGCACCAGGAAGGCCACAAACAGGGTGATCCCGCCCATGGCGATGTTGGCCGGGGTCAACGCGGCGTTGAGGCGCAGCCGCCAGCCCCAGGGCAAAACCTGAGGCTCGGCCCTGGCTACCAGCGTGTCACTCACGCTAACGAACTCTGATGGCGATGCAAAGGCTTACTACTTCTTGAAAAAGGTCGTATCCCACAACTTCGTGTACTCGGGCAAACGGTCGGCGTCTTGCCCGGTATCCAGGTACAGAATCTTGACCCCGTCAGTATTGATCTCGTCGCGCTCGACCTTGACCCCGCTGCGAACGGGCGCCAGGCCCTCCTTGGCCAAGATCTCCTGCCCTTCCTGCGACAGCCGCCAATCGTTCCACAGCTTGGCCGCGTTCGGATGCGGAGCATTCTTGACCAGGCCCATCCAGTTGAGGGTGAACACCATCCCTTCGGTGGGTTTGATCTGCTTGAACGGAGCGGAAGGATTCTTGTCGCGCTCAGCAACCAGGTTGCCCGCGGACGCGCCGAGCATGGCTGCATGCTCTCCCCGAATCAGATCCGTCATCAACTGCAGCGTCTCGCGCCCGATGAACATGTCCTGGCCGGCCAGCTTCTGCAGGTAATCCATACCAAGCGACGACTCTTTGCTGATGCCAATCAGGGCGGTCATCGTCCCACCTGATCCTCGCGGGTCCTGCATGGCGATCTTGCCCTTCCACTTCGGGTCGAGGAGGTCCTTGTAGCTCTTGGGCTCCTGCCCTGCCGGCACCTGATTGGTGTTCACGGTTAAGCCGTACACCAGCACGTACAGCGGCATGAGGGTCTTGTTCGGATCGAGGAAATCCGGGCGGACGGCCGAAAGCTCGGGCGATTGGTAGGGCGCGAACATACCTGCCTGCCGCATGGCATCGGCGTCATGAGGTCCCGAAGCATACACGTCGTGCGTGTACATGTTCGCCTGGGCCTGGGTGATGAGCTTACTGGAGATGTCCGCGCCGCGGCCGACCTGCCAGGTGACCTTGATGCCCGGATAGCGCTTGGTGAAGGTGTCAACGGCCAGCTTGTCTCGGTCGGGATCCTGGTTATTGACCACGACCTCGCCCTCCTTCTTGGCGGCCTCGTACAGGGCGTTGGCCGCGGCCGATCCGGTTGCGGCAGACGAAGCCGCGGCAGCGCTCGCCGGCGCCTGGCTGGAGGCGATCGGGGCGGTTGAGCCACAGCCAGCCGCGAGCAGGCAGACCAGCACACCCAGGGGTGCGAAGAATTGCCGCGCAGTCATCGCCTAACTCCCAATCGGTCCGTCTTCAGTTCCTGCCCACTCCCATCTATTTCTTGAAGAAGATGTCGTCCCACTGCTTGGTGTACTGCGGAAGGTTGGCGGTGTCCTGCCCCTTGTCCAGGTACAGCAGCTTCACGCCCTCGATGGTGGTCTCTTCATGGGGAGTCGGTACACCATTGCGAACAGGAGACTGGCCTTCCTTGCCCAGTACTTCCTGTCCTTCCTGCGATAGGCGCCAGTCGAGCCACAGCCGAGCAGCGTTAGGATGGGGCGCATTCTTCATCAAGCCCGCGCCCAACAGCACCATCGGTATGCCCTCAGTGGGTTTGATCTCTTTGACGGGCACGGAAGGGTTCTTGTCCTTCTGCGTCACGAGCTGCCCGGCCGACACCCCCAGCATGATCGGGAACTCGCCGCTAACCAGCTGAGTCAGCAGCTGATTGGTCTCTCGACCGATGAAGGGCTGCTGCGCGGCCAGCTTGCGGATGTAGTCCATGCCCAGCGGCTCGTACTTGCTCAGGCCGACCAGCAGGGTCATCGTGCCGCCCGAGCCGCGGGGATCCTGCATAGCGATCTTGCCCTTCCACTTGGGGTCCAGCAGATCGTTCCAGCTCTTTGGCTCCTGGTCCGGCGGCACCAGCTTGGTGTTCACCGTAATGCCGTACACCAAGACGTACTGCGGATCGATGACCTTGTTGGCGTCCACAAAGTCGGGACGCACATTGGCGAGCTCGGGCGACTGATATGGCTCCAGCATTCCCGCCTCGCGCATGCCGTCCATGTCGTGCGGGCCGGACGAGAACACGTCATGCGTGAACACGTTGCCCTGCGCCTGTGTCGTCAACTTGTTGGCGACGTCGGCGCCGCGGCCCAGCTGCCAGGTGATCTTGATGCCGGGATAGCGCTTGGTGAAGGTGTCAACAGCCAGGCGCTCGCTATCCGAGTCCTGGACGTTGGCCACAATCTCGCCTTCCTTCTTCGCCGCCTCGTACAGCTGGTCGTTCGTGGCCGCAGCGCCGGACGCGGCCGGTTTACCGCCGCTCGCCACCCCCGACCCGGCGGCCGCACTACTCCCCGCGGTTTGTCCCCCACCGCATGCCGACATCAGCAGCCCAAGCGCGATCAGGCTGGCCAAGACCTTGCCCTGTCTCATGTGACTCCTCTCTTTCTTTTCGTGGTTATTACTTCAAATGGCCGCGGTCGGTTTCGACAGCCTGACCTCATGGCCCAGCCGCGCTGATTCGACGATGGCTAGGGTAACTTCATGCGTGCGCTGGCCCCAGCGGCCACTGTGGGTGAGCGGTCGCCCGTGAACGACCGCCTCGTGCATCTCCTGGAACTCGGCTTCCCCCCGCTGCTCGTCCGGCGGCAGCGTAATTTCGCTCTGACCGGACTCATCGTAGACGTAGAGGCCGTTGGGCGACTGCCGGATGTCCGCTCGTTCGCAGCTCGCGACGGTGAGCCCGAAGAAGGGCTGGCCGTGCGTTACCGGGAGGGCATCCGAGCCGGTGTAGCGGCTCGACTCCTTCAGAGCCAGCTCCTCCTCGGAGCCTGACCGTCCTCGCACCACCGCGGTTCGTGCCCGGCCCTGGCCAAACGTGATCTCCGCGGCGTTGAAGCGGCCATAGCCCGAATAGGCCAGGGTCGCGGCAGCGCCGCCGGCAAAGCGCAGGAACGCCGTGTAGGCGCCAGTACCTGGACGATCGGCGTCCAGCCGGAAGGTGCTGGCCGACACGCTGTCCACCATCTCCCCTCCGCAGATCGCCCGCACAATGTCAACCTGATGCGGGGACTGGCGAAAAACCACGCCACCGCCGCGCGCTTCATCCAGTTCATCGGGCAGGCGGGGCCGGTAGAACCAGTCGGTGTAATGCCAGGTGTGCACCATCGCCAGCCGGCCATACTCTCCGCTGGCGACCAGCTCCGCCATTTTGCGGATGGGCGCGGCCATTGCCTGGCTGTGCCCGGCCAGGAGATAGCGGCCGTTGCGCTCGGCCGCGGCATTCATGGCCTCGCATTGGTCGAGCGTGACCGCCATCGGCTTGGACACGATCACATGCTTGCCGTGGTTCAACGCGGCGATGGCATGCTCGGCATGGAACGGATTGGGTGTCGCGACCCAGATGACGTCCAGATCCGGATCGCGGCACATCTCCTCGACGGAGGAGTAGGTCCGAGCACCGAACTGCCGGTTCAGCGCGGCCAAGGCCTCCGGCCGTACGTCTGCGGCGGCCGCCAGCTTCACGAGCTCGCTCTGGCCGAACCCCGTCAGGAGGTTCTTGGCGCCGGCGCCAACCCCAGCGAGCCCGAACCGAAGCCGTGTCACACCTGCCGCGCCTCGGTCCGCTGCTAGAACTGCGACTTCGGGACCGCCCCGCTGGCAGCTCCAACCAGCTCTTCCGCCTCTTTGAGCAGCGGACTGTACTTGCTGGTGTTGCCGCCGCGAACTTCGCCTGGCCGGTAGCGTCCCGGTCCGAACTTGTTGCGCTCCACGGGCAACTCGAGACACACGTTCTTGGCCGCATCGCGGAACACGTTCATCGGGTCCTCGCCGCGCTTCACCTTCTCGATGTTGTCCTCGAGCAGCTTGCGGAACATGATGATGCCCCGATCGGACAGCCCGAGGTGCTCCGCCGAACGGTCTGTCACCTGGCCCTGGGTGTACCACATCACCGAGTCCTGCCCGCTGTTGTTGTCAACCAGCGACCACGGAGGCTCTCCTCCATCGGTCAGCGTCGGGATAGGCACCTCGTAGAACGGCACCGTGGTGTGCGCCTGCACCTCCATGTCGTCGTCCCGGATCTTGTAGTGCGCGCTGTACCAGAAGTGCATGGTGTGGTGGTCGTCGATGGGGGTGCGCATCTGGTACACCGGGTGCGCCGCGTTGCCCGACTTGAGCATCATCGGAAACACCAGCGGATGGCCGGTCGCCCAGTGCTCGTGCTCCTCGGTGTCGCTGTCCAGCAGACGGCGCTTGATGATGCCGTACTCGAACAGGGTGAAGCCGATCTTGGTGTGGTGCTGGACCTTTTTCCGCAGCTCGGGCTGATCCAGGCGCTCATAGACGTAGTTGGAGAAGTGCTGGTGCAGCCACTCTACGTGGACCGGATCCAGCGCATTCTCGGCGATCTGAACCCAGTTGCAGGGAATGACGCCGAAGCCGATCTCGCGGGGTGCGTCGAGGCGCGTGAACAGGTCCCAACGCGGAATCAGCGGGGCGGGATCGGGACCCAAATAGGCCCAGATCATGTCCGCCATCTCCTCCACGCGGTAGGCCTTGATGCGGACGCGGTCCTTGAACGTGCTGGTCGGGTCCTCCGTCTCTTCATAGGGCTGCTGCAGGCAGCGGCCGGAGCCGCTGAACAGCCAGCCGTGATAAGCGCAGCGAAGGCCTTCGTTTTCGGGCACGCCATACACCATGCCGGCGGAACGATGCGGACAGCGATCCCCCAGCAGGCCAAGCTTGCCCTGGCGATCGCGGTAGAGCACGAGAGATTCACCGAGGATGGTGAGGGGCTTTGTTCCCGCATCAGGCAGCTGGGAGCTCGCGGCGATGGGATGCCAGTAGCGCCGCAGGAAATCCCCTCCTGGGGTTCCGGGCCCAACCTGCGTGAATTCGGCGTTCTCTTGGGCTGTGAGCACGGCCGGCCTCCATCTGCCTGACTTGTTGGCCGATTATACGAGCCCAGGGGAGTAAGATGCTTGCCGATGACTGAAGACACAGACGTGCAGAACATTCGCCGCAAAGTTGCGCTGTCATGCCGCATCCTGGCCATGCTGGGCCTGGTCAAAGAGACCACAGGGCACGTCAGCGCCCGTATCCCCGGCACCGACAACATCCTCATTCGCGCCCGCGGACCGGCTGAGTCGGCCCTGCTCTTCACTGAGGAGAGCGACGTGCTGCGCACCGATCTGGATGGCAACATCCTCGGGACGAAGGAGGGCGTCACCATCCCGAATGAGTTCCCGATCCATGGCGAGCTGTTCAAGGCTCGTCCCGACATCGGCTGCGTCGTGCATGCCCACCCGCCGGCCATCCTGGTTTGCGGTATCACCGACCTGGAGCTGCGTCCCATTTTCGGCGGCTATGACCCCTCCGCCATGCGTCTGGCCATCGACGGAGTGCCGATCTATCCGCGCATGATCACCCTCCATCGTCCGGAGCTGGCTCAGGACATGATCCGCATCATGAACGGCAAGGACGTCGTGCTGATGCTCGGCCACGGCATCACCGTCGTTGGCCGGACCGTCGAAGAAGCCACGATCAAGGCCATTAAGCTCGAGTCGCTGGCGCGCATCAACTGGCATGCGCGCCAGCGAGGCGTTCCCGTCAAAGAGCTATCCGCGGAAGACCTGGCCGAATTTCAGCGCAGCAGCGGCCACGGCCATGGCGGCGGCGGATCCCTGCCGGTGTGGCGCTACTATCTCAGGCTCCTGGATCACCAGGGCATTCTGCCCTCGGAGCTGATACCCGCGACGTAGGAGCGAGGGATTAGTACCGATGCCCCGGCGGGGCACCATCAGGGATGAAAATAGGTGGGCGGGTGAGGGCGAAGCAGGTCGGAAGCCAATGGCGTGTGCGAACCCGAGGATT
>JAJPGV010000039.1 GCA_021325635.1 Chloroflexota bacterium | reverse complement strand
TCCGGGGCATCAAGGAGCAGATCGAGCAGACGCGGCTGGAGATCGAGCGGGCCGAGCGCAGCTCCGATTTCGGCCGCGCCGCCGAGCTCAAGTACGGCACCATGACGCTTCTGGAAAAGGAGCTCCAGGATGCCGAGCGCAGGCTGGCGGAGCTGCAGAAGGATCGCCCCATGCTCAAAGAGGAAGTGGACGAAGAGGACGTGGCCGAGATCGTCTCCAAGTGGACCGGCATCCCGGTGTCCAGGATGATGGAGGGAGAGGTTCAGAAGCTGATCCACATGGAGGAGCGGCTGCGGCAGCGGGTCGTGGGACAGGAGGAGGCCATCACGGCGGTCTCCAACTCGATTCGCCGGGCGCGGGCCGGCCTGCAGGACCCCAACCGACCCATCGGCAGCTTCATCTTCATGGGCCCCACGGGCGTGGGCAAGACCGAGCTGGCGCGGGCGCTGGCCGAGTTCCTGTTCGACGACGAGCAGGCCCTGATACGCATCGACATGTCGGAGTACCAGGAGCGGCATACGGTGGCCCGGCTGATCGGCGCGCCTCCCGGCTACGTTGGCTACGAAGAGGGCGGCCAGCTGACCGAAGCCGTTCGCCGGCGGCCTTACTCGGTGGTGCTCTTCGACGAGATCGAGAAGGCGCACCCGGACGTGTTCAACGTGCTGCTGCAGATCCTGGACGACGGCCGCCTGACCGACGGCCAGGGGCGCACCGTCGATTTCAAGAACACCGTGCTGGTCATGACCAGCAACGTTGGCAGCATCTTCATCCAGGAGCTGGGTGGGACGGATGAGGCGGCCATGCGAGCCCAGGTCATGGACGCGCTGCGGGCTCAGTTCCGGCCGGAATTCCTGAACCGCATCGACGAGATCATCATCTTCCACAGTCTGAGCCTGGAGCAGATCGAGCAGATCGTGGACATCCAGCTGCAGCGCGTGCAGCAGCGGCTGGCGGAGCGCAAGATGGATCTGCGGTTGACCACCGCCGCCAAGGAGCTGCTGGCCAACGAGGGCTTCGATCCCGTCTTCGGCGCGCGCCCTCTCAAGCGGACCATCCAGCGGCGCATTCTCGATCCGCTGGCTCTGCGCCTGCTCAATGAGGAGTTCCGTGAAGGCGACGTCATCGAAGCCGACGCCGTTGGTGGTGAGATCGCGTTTCGCAAGATTGTTCAGGCCCAGCCGGAGCCGGTGCAGGCTGCCGCCTGACTTGCTCCCGCTTTCAGCCGAACGACGCTCGGATGGCGGAGAAGATGCCGTTGCGGATCATCGCCACGGCGATGGCCGCCAGCAGCAACGCGGCGATCTTGGATACCACCACGGTACCGTCCCGACCGAGGACGCGGGTGACCTGCCGGTAGCTGCGCAGAACGCGCCAGGCGATCAGATAGTTCAGCAGCAGCGCCAGCAAGGTGATGGCGTAGCCGTGCAGCGTCACCTGCAGGATGACGGTCGCCAGGACGCCGGGCCCGGTGATCAGTGGCACCGCCAGCGGGACGATCCCGGTTGAGCCGGAGGCGCGGTTGGCGGCCTCGGGCCGGCCGATCAGGTCAGCCAAGGAGACCAGGAGCAGCACCAGGCCGCCGGCGATCTGGAAGTCGGCGATGGTGATGCCGAGGTAGCGCAGCAGCGGAGCGCCCGCGACCGAGAACACGGCTGCTACCAGAAACGCGACTAGCAGGGACTTGTTGAGCACGTCGGTGGCGTCGGGATGAGGCAGATCCCGCGTCATGGCGATGTACATCGGCAGGATGCCAATGACGTCGAGCGCGACGAAGATCGCCACGAACGTGACGGCGAAGTCCTGCGGCGTCGAAGGGCTCAGGGCCGCCAAGCGTAGACCTGGCCGCCTGCGCGCTGACGTGGGGCGAGGCGGACGGTCAGGCGGCGGCCGAGTGGGGGAAGTCGCCGTGCTGGTCCAGGCCCAAAGCTTCCCGGTTCCGCAAATAGGAGAGCAGCCTGGGACGCGAGATGATGCCTTTGAAGTCGTCTCCGGCTACCACCGGCAGGAGCGGCAGATCGCGCTCCGCCAGCAGCCGCAGCGCCCCCTCTACGCTGTCGTCGGGAGTCACCGTGGCCAAACCGTCGCGCGCTTCCATGACCTGGCCCACGTTCACCTCGGGCCATTGGCTGCGCGGGACCCGACGCACGTCGTGCAGCGTGAGGATGCCGCATAGCTTGCCGTCGCACAGCACCGGCACGAAGCGCAGGTTGCCGTCGAGCAGGAATCCATCCACGAAATCCGCGATCGGCGTTCGGGCGTCGACGGCCACGCGGTCGGTATCCATGAGCTGCCCTACCCGGAGGCCTCGCAGGCGGCTGCCGACGACGACCTGCGCGCCGCTTTGCTCGGCCGCGTTGGTCAGGAACCAGCCCATGAAGACGAGCCATATGCCGCCCAGGAAGTTGCCGCTGAACGCCTGGTAAATGCCCCACAGCACGATGGCGAAGCCCACCACCTCACCAGCCGCGACGGCGATGCGTGTCGCCTTGAGCAGGCTGCCCGTGATCTTCCATACGGCTGCTCGCAGCACTCTGCCGCCGTCCAGCGGGAAGCCCGGAACCAGGTTGAACAAGCCGAGCAGCAGGTTGATCACCGCCAGGTATTGCAGCGCGGCCGCGACCGGGGAGTCGCCCGGCGGAAGGAAGGACAGCCCGAAGAATACGGCCGCCAGGACGAAGCTGGTCAGCGGGCCAACGATCGCCGTCCAGAACTCGTCGCCGGGACTCTCCGCTTCGCCGCTGATGGTCGATACGCCACCGAAGACGAACAGCGAAATGTCGCGCACCGGCAGGCCCCGCGCCCGAGCGATGAACGAGTGCGTAAGCTCGTGCAGCACAACCGAGCCGAAGAACAGAATGGCCGTGACCGCCGCTACCGCCCAGTATGTGGCGGTCGACCATCCCGGATAGATCGCCGGGAACACTGCCGCGGCCAGAGACCATACGATGAGTCCAACCGCCAGCAGCCAGCTGGGGTGGATCTTGATTGGAATGCCGGCGATTCGTGCGATCGTCAATCCGTCGTTCATTTGTCACGAACTCTGACACCGGGAACGTAAGAGCGCCGTGGGCGCCGCATCGGAGGAGTGTTAGAACCTGCTCGGTCCCGCTGCTCCTTCACTCAGGCAGATGGAAGGGCACCGTTGTCACGACGGTGGCGCGCTGCAGGCGCAGCGTCCGGCGCAGACGGTCGCCCAGCTGGCTGTGAAGCAGCCTTTGCCAGAAGCTCCGCACCACGATCTCGGGGATGATGACCGTGAGGACCAGGTTCGGCCGCTGCGCGCGAAGCGCTCGAAGGTAGTGGACGAGCGGGGGCACTACCGCTCGGTAGGGCGAGACCAGGACCTCCAGCGGAAGATGGTTGCCCCAGATCTGCCACTGGCGTCGGAAGCGCCGGGCTTCTTCCTCTTCCGGGCTCAAATGCACCGCCAGGACCGGCTGCCCCAGGGAGGCCGCGTAAGCCAGCGCGCGAAGGGCAGGCAGGTTCATCTGCGCAATCGGCGTCACCAGCAGATGGCGGATCTCGTCGGGGCTCTCTTCGAGCTCGCGCCGGGCCACGTTGGGACGAGCCGGAACGATCCCCTTGCCCGCAACGTCCACGACCTCGTGCAGCGCCGTCACCCGCTGAATGCGCCGGTAATGGTCGCGTATGCGCAAACACGTCCATACCAGCAGTGGGATGCCGATGACCACGATCCAGGCCCCTTCGGTGAACTTGGTCACCGCCGCGGTGAGCAGCACCACCGCCGAAAGGCCGCCGCCCAGCGCATTGAAGAACAGGCTCAGCCGCCAGTGCTCCTGGCGACGGCGCCACCAGTGCACCACCATCCCCACCTGGGACAGCGTGAACGCCAGGAAGACGCCCACGGCGTACAGTGGAATCAACGACTCCGTTTGTCCCTTGAAGATCGTGAAGATGGCCGCGGCGGTGACGGCCAGCATGAGAATGCCGTTGCTGAAGGCCAGCCGGTCGCCCATCCGCAGGAAGATGCGGGGGGCGTGCTGCTGACGCGCCATGTAGTACAGCAGCCGCGGGAAATCATTGAAGGCGGTATTGGCTGCGAGGAGCAGGATGACCGCGGTCGTGGCCTGCACGTAGCCGTACAGCGGGCCAGGCCCGAACGTTCGGTGGGCCAGCTGCGACAGCACCGTCTCGTCCGCGGACGGAACGAGTCCGTTCAGGTGAATGGACAGCGTCAGACCCGAGAACATGGTCACCAGCAGCACCACCATCCAGCTCAGCGTGGTTCGGGCGTTGCGCCATTCGGGAGGATGGAAGGCCGGAATGGCGTTGGACACTGCCTCAATGCCGGTCATGGAGCTGGCGCCCGAGGCGAATGCGCGCAGTATCAGCATCGCGCTGAGCGCTTCGGTTGGGGCTATCGGCGGTGGTGGAACCGGGCTGAAACCGCGCTGCGCCGCCTGGGCCAAGGCGACGGCAATCAGCACGTACATCGCGAGCATGAAGGCGTAGCTCGGAGCCGCGAACAGGTTCCCTGCCTGCCGCACGCCACGCAGGTTGCCGGCGAGCAGCACGGCGATCACCAGCAGCCCCATCGGCACTGCCAATGGGCGCCATTCCGGCAGGGCTGAGGTGATTGCCGCCACGCCGGCGGCTATGGACACCGAGACGGTCAAGACGTAGTCGAACATCAGGCCGATGGCCGCGCACAGCCCTGGCACCTCGCCTAGGTTGTCGCTGGCCACGATGTACGACCCGGCGCCGTTGGGATACGCCCGGATGGTTTGGCGGTACGACATGCCGACGGCGATCATGAGCAGCACCAGGGCGCCGCCAAGCGGCAACGATAGGCTCAACGCGCCGCTGCCTGCCGCGACCAGCGCTGTCAGCATGGCCTCTGGTCCGTAGGCCACCGACGACAGTACGTCGGACGACAGGACGGCCAGCGCGACGAGCTTGCGCATGCGCTCTTGGACGACCGCGCTGCTGGCCAGGGGCGGACCGACGATGGCTCGCTTCAGCGCGGCCAAGGCGCGCCCGGACCGCGTGGACTCCTCGGTCGCCTGCTCGGTGGCCACCAGCTCTCCTCGCTCGCCGGGCCGGAACATCAGGATGCGGGCAAAGCGTCCGAAGCGCGTAGGTGCCGGCTCCAGGCTGAACCGGCCCAGGGCTGGGTTCACGGGCAGACGCGTGAATCTCTCCGGGTCGTCTATCAGGACGCTGGCCCAGCGCCGCCCGATCTGCCGCAGTGTCGCGAGCTCGCCTTCGTCCGGTGCGGGAAGCTCCTCTGAGGGACTGATGACGGCCGTCGGGGCGGAGCCGTCTCCGCCTGCCGGCCCGGACGAGCTCAGCTGTGTGCCGGCCAAGGCGTGGTCAGATTGATGGTGCTCGACTGCTGGTTCGACTCCCGCATGCGCAGGTACAGCAGCGCCAGCCCTATCGCCCCCACGATGAGCAGGGAGATCTGCACGTCCAGGCCGGGAACGACGACGCCCATGAGCGGCACCGAAGCAAAGAAGTCCCACGCGGTGTGCAGAATCACAGCGGTGAGAAATGCGCCGAGCACTGGCAGGCCAACGATCGAGCGGCCCTCGGCGCGCTCGCGCCACATGGTCGAGGCGACGAGCGCGGTCCAGGTGCCGTGGCCGAACGGTGAGAGCAGGCCGCGCGTCAGCAGCACCGACCCAACAACGTCCAGGTTGCCGCGGGACAGCAGGAAGAAAGTGAGCCCGTAGCCCATGCTTTCGAAGGCCGCGAAGCCCATGCCCGCGGCTGCCCCGAACACCAAGCCGTGCGCCTCGCTCAGGTACTCCTGCCGCCGCAACAGCCACACGATGCCCAGCAGCTTGGCGAATTCTTCGGATAGCGCGACGAGGAACAGCGTGCCAAGCGAAAGCGTGCGAACGAATTCCACCTCCAGGAGCGTGGCGGTGGCGGTCCCCAGGACGCCTCCGAACAGAAACGCCAGGGCCACGTCGCCGAAGCCCCGCAGGTCGTGGGTTTCGTTCTCGGCAATGAACACTACGAAGGCCACCGGTACCAGGAAGCTGCCGAGCAGGAGCACGGTGGGGACGAGGTTGATGTTGCCTGATGCGCGCAAGGCCCGGTTGGCGATGTAGTACAGGATGATGCCCAGGAGAAGCACCCGCCAGTAGTACCGCTGGCGTAAGGACAGCGTCGGCTGCCGGCTGGAGGGTTGCATGGCTGAACTCCTCGTCACGATGGGAATTGGCGCGGCGGATGCAGACCGAAGATGGGCATTCTCAGAGCGTGTTTTCCGTCTATAAGCAAGACTCTGGCCGAGCTGGAGGGGCGGCCGTGCTCATGCATCAGGCTTCGAGCTGCCGGCCAGGTTGTACACAGGCTCCTCGACGCGGGCCTCGGACCTCATCAGCCGCTGCGCAAATTCGCGCAGCTCCAGCGTCCGCAGCGTGGTCTGGAGCGAGCGAAGGTGCAGCTGCGCGACGTAGTCGGTGGCGCGCATGAGCAGTCCGCCCAGCCGGACCGGCTCGTGGCGCAGCGCTTCGAGCAGGAATTGCGAGGTGGGCCTTTCCGGGAAGCTTGGCTCTCGCCGCAAGACCTCGTGGTCCACCTCCGCGGCGACTTCTGGGATGGCCAGCACCGGCCAGCTCTCGATCAGGGTGCGGACGGCGGCTTGCGGCTCCCACGGTCGATCCAGCAGGGCGGCTACGGCAGCATTTCGCACCGGGACGCGCCAGGAAAGGTCGACAATGTCGCCGGCCAGACGGCGCGAGAAGCTCCGCTTCCTGGTTCGAAGGGCCATCGTCCTCCCGAAGCCTAGGCAGACCAGTGTTGGATGGCTGTTTGAGGCCCGTTAGACGTGGGTCGGACGTGGTGAATCGTCGTGCCGGACAAGGCCAGGGCGCACCGCTGGCTGTCCTGTCAGGCGGAATCCTAATCGGATTGGCTCGCGGACACCGGCTCGCGAATGACGGATGCAGGCTCGGGAGGGCTGTCGTGGTTATCCGTCGGAAAGGCGGGCGGCCCTATCTCGGCATGACGTCCGAGGAGAAACAGCGCCAGCGCGATGGCCAGGATCGCGCCGGCGTTGACGCCGAGATCGACCATCGCCTGCTGAAACCGCTCGGGCGTGATGGTATCTCCGGCGACGCTCATCTGTGCGCCGATGGCCAGGATGCGCCGGGTTCCACTGATGGCGGCGATGAACAGGAAAGGCTGCAGGGAGCTGGCCTTTTGATCGAGGTACGACAGGAGGGTGCGCAGCACCTCCATGATGATCATGACCAGCAGCAGGTCGTTGACGGTGGAGATGATGGCGATGGGAAAGCCGTCAGCCGCCAGGTTCCTCGGGAAGGAGACGACCGTGAACACCAGCATGCCTACCGCCGCGGCCAGAAAGACGATGCTGACCAGGGCATAGACCAGCGAGTCGGCGATCTCCAGTCGGGGCAGTATGGTCCCGCGGAGCCGGCGCATCGTCTCCAGCTCGGACGAGGCTTTCACTGCTCCAGCAACATGTAAGCGCAGCTCGTGGCTGCTGCGTAGACCGCGTGGTGGAAGGCGTCGACGGCTATTTCGGTGGTTCCCCACTGAGATACCGGAGGGGTCACGCCGAGCTTGGGCAGCATGGCCAGCTCGGTGCCCCAAACAGTGGCGAAGAAGGCCGCGGCGGCGCCGAGCGGGGGCAGCTGCGCCAGGGCCAGGTAACCTCGCATGCTGCCCCAGGCGGTGCCGTACAGCCAGTGCACCGCATTGGCAAAACCGGCTTTCTGCTGTTCCTCGGCAAGCTCGATGCCCAGGACCTTGCAGGCGGCCACCGCCGGAGTCGTGCTGGCCGGACGGCCGCGCAGCTTCATCTCAATCGTGCTCGAGGCGGTCATGGCCGCGGTGCCCGCTACTCCCGCGAACAGCCCTTTGCCTGCTGCACAGGCCATGGCGCCCAGTGGGTTCATGCGGGCCGGGCAGCACAAAGCGGACCACCTTGGACCTGGGCAATGCGATGATGGGTCCCGCCGGGCAAGGCATTAGAGCGGCGCTGGCGTTGCGTTGGTTCTGCACCTGAAGGGTGAGCAGGTGACGCTCCGGGCACGACTAATGCAGGGCTGCCATGCAGGAGTGTGATGACTAACGAGGATCCCGCACCCCAGCGCCCCGTGCCCCACGCGCCGGACATGACCGATGAGCAGCAGCCGGCCGAGCGGCCCTTGGGCGAGTCGCAGGAGGATCTGCGGGCTGAACTCGAGGCTGAGCGAGCCCGAGCGGCGGACTACCTCGAACAGTGGCAGCGAGCTGCCGCCGAGTTTCAGAACTACCGCCGGCGCAGTGAACGGGAACGAGAGCAGACCATGAAGCGCCTCAACGCGCGGCTCATCAAGGCATTGCTGCCGGTGCTGGATAACTTGGAGCGCGCCCTGCGGGTGCTGCCCGAGGACGTACGTCAGCAGAGCTGGGTCCAGGGGATGCGGCTGATCGAGCGGCAGTTCCGTTCCACGCTCGAACGCGAGGGCCTATCGGCTATTGACACGGTGGGGCAGCGCTTCGATCCCGGCCTGCACCAGGCAGCAGGCCGGCAGGAGCCGGAGGACGAGCTTGGCGAAGACGTCGTTGTCGAGGAGCTGCAGCCGGGTTACCGCTTGTACGAGGAGGTCCTTCGGCCGTCCACGGTCAAGGTGGCTCGACGCAATCCGGATGAGCGTCAAAGCACCGGTGCGGGCCCGGCAGATCGACAGCCTCGAACCTAAGTCAGCCTAGGTCAGCGGAATTTCAACGCTCCGCTCGGCGCCGTCTCGCCGTACGCTCAAACGCAGCCGGCCGGCCAGCGATGCCAGCGTGCGCCAGCGCCGCTGGAACTCGTCCACCGTGCCGATAGGCTGCCCGTTGATCGCCACGATGACGTCACCGGGCTGCAGTCCCGCGGCCGCTGCACGAGAGCCGGGGTGAACCTGGCCGACCCGCACTCCTCCGCCCGGATCGCTGGCCACCGTCGCGCCCAATCGAACCTGTGCGGTGGCGGCCGACAGCAGCCGCTCCAGCCGAGGTTGATCGAAGCCGACCACGATCTGTCCGTCGAACGCAGTTACCGGCACACCCATTTGCCCCGAGCGGCGTACCATCTCTTCGGCTGCCGCGCGGTCACGAGACACGTCCTTTTCAATGAAGGACAGGCCGTGCTGCGAGAGCCAGGCCTTGGTGCGGCCGCACCAGGGGCAGGTGGGCGTGGTGTAGACGACCACTTCCGGAGAGTTGGCGCTGGCCATCAGAACCTCAGCACCGCGCCCATGCCGCCATGCTTGCGCAGCCGGTCGGCCGCCTCCCCGCCCACGACATCCACCAGCCCTTCGAGGTCGATCGCCTTCTGAATCGCCCGGTCGGCCAGATCGTCGACCGCCATCATTTGAGTGCCGCACCATGGGCAGCGATCGATTGGTTTGGCCGATAGGTACTGGTCGCGCGGGCAGGCCCAGCCCGACAGCTGCAGACCGTGGGCCACGACGAGCTTGTGCACTCGGGTGAGCAGCAGCGCTTCAAGCGTGTCGTCCACGCCGACTACGGCGCGTCCGCCGCGGCTGGCCACGACGATCAGCTCGTCGATCAGCTCCAGCTCCTGCTCGCGCTCCAGCCGCTCCTCGATCGCCAGGGTCTCTTCCAGGATTGAGGCCGCGGTGTCGTCCATTGAAGCTTCGAACGAGCCCGCGAAGCGCCGCGCGAGCGGATCGGGCAGGAGCTCGCGCAGCGTGCTGGTCGTCTCCTCCGGGCCGGCGACCACGAGACGGTCGAACGGATGGCGCTCGTAGAAGTCGTCCAGCTTGTCCACGACCCGCTTGAGGTGCCAGCGCTGATGCATGAGGTAGTGGGTTTCGGATCGGCCGGGCGGGCCCTTCTTGCTCTTGGGGATGACGTCCTCGTCGAGGAATTCGAGGTGCTCCTCGATGCTCCCCATGAACACGCTGAACAGCCTGGCCTGCCGTGTATCGACCAGCAGGACGGCATAACGCTCGTAGTCGTCGAGCACCGCCACGAGCGGGCGAATTGCCGGCTTCGCGTCGAAACGCAGGATGTTGGGCATACGCACCGGCAGCCAGTACTCCTGCCAAAAAGAGACAGGCTGGCAGGAGTACAGCGCAAGGCCCCGGCCCGGCCACTCTTGACGCTCTCGCAAGAATTCCTGGACCAAGCCCACTTCGCGCTCCAGCTCCTCCGACTGCCCGCCATGCTCGCGTGCCAGATCCTCCACCAGCGCGCCCAGCTCCATCCTCATGCGCGGGTCTTCGGGAATCTCGAGATACACGCTCAATACGCGGTGGCCACGGGAATCCAGATGCTGCAGCTGTTCGAGATAACTCTGCGTGATGGGAGGCGCTTGCGGCCGCTGCGCTCTTTCGATAACGCTGCGCAGCACCGCCTCGCGGTACTCTCGCGGCAGCTCGTGCTTCCTCGAGGGCTTGAAGAGATGGGTGACCACCTCATTGCTGCGCAGCCGGACCGGCGGCCGGATCATGCCTCACCCGCTCCTGGCCGACTGTCACGGGTTACTCGCCCGGCAAGCAGCTCCTCGTACTCGTCCTCGATGTGCGCGGCCAGGAAGTCTCGCGCGCGATCGATGTCACGCTCGACGCCCTCCTCGGCGCGGCTCTGGATCGAGGCTATTTCACGGATCGATAGGCACTCCAGGGCGAACAGCACAAACGTTTGCCGCCAGCGCCGGGGCAGCAGGTCGAGCAGTCGCATCAGCCGCCGCTGGACCTCCGCGCTTTCCAGGACGTCGTCGGGGACAGGCGACTCAGGGTTAGGGACCAAATCGGCCAGGGTCACCAGGTCATCGGAAAGCGGCCGAAGATAGGGGTCGTCGCCCTCGTCCCACTGGGGCTTGGCTCGCTCCAGTGGGACAACGAGCTGCCGCGCCGCCCGCCGGCGTCGCGCGCGCTCGACTCGGCGGCGGATGACGTCCACCGCCAGACTCACCAGCCAGGCATGGAACGAAAGACTAGGTGGGCGCTGGCTGCGGCGCCGCCATGCTTCGGCAAGCACGTCGTCGACCAATTCTGTGGTCGAGACTTCAGCAGCTTGCAGGTCGCCCGCGCTCACGTGGTAGAGCCGCTCGCGACGAAGGAAGGCGCGGAGTCCCGGCAGCGCCGTCTCGACGTCGGCCTGGAACGCCTGGGACTGGTCGCTGCCGGGACTCGATGGTGATTGCGATCGCTGGGCGGCGTCCGTTACCTTGCCAGCCTGGCCGCGGTTGGGGACCGCCGAGCCCATGGGACAGAGACTCCCGGCCTACTGCGTCTTGGCCGTTACCGAGATCTGCTTGGGCTTAGCGAACTCTGCTTTTGGCAGCCGGAGGGTAAGGACGCCGTGCTCGTACTCGGCCTTGGCGGCGTCCGGATTCAGGGGCGTAGGGAACGTAAGCCGGCGGGTGAAGGTCCCTTGAGACCGTTCTTGCAGCAGGCACTGTCCGGGGACCTCTGGCTCCTTCCGCTCGGCTTGGATGCTGACCGTGCCCTCGACGACCGAGATCTGCACCTGCTCGGGCAGCACTCCGGGCACGGACGCCCTGACGATGTACTCGTCGTCCGTCTCATAGACGTCGACGGGCAGCATGCCCACGCGCTGCTCCTCGCCCCCTTCCGTGGGCTGGACCACACTGCCCTCAACCAGGCGGTTCATAGCATCGCGAAGACTCATCATGCTGGGCGGTCCGTACAGCGTCTCGATAGCCATAGAAAGCTCCTGTGTCTGTGGATGGTTCGGAGCGTATCGCCGGCCAGGCCAGAGCGATGTAGGAGCAACGCAAGAAAAGCCATAGAGTTTGGTCTGCGGTGGCGATTTGGCGCTGCCAACCGCTCAGCCTGGCGCGCGCTGTGCTGGCTCGGCTTCGATGGGAAGCTCGGAGACGGTTGAGGATTCTCGGCCACAGCCCGGCAGGATCGTGCTGGTCGGCACACTCACTTCGCCCGAGACTCACCGGCTGCGCGATTTCCTCACCCGCAATCGAGTCGACTTCGAGTGGGTCGACGTCGAGCGCCACCCCGTGGCACGATTCCTTCGCAGCACCGAAACGCTGCAATCGACTGACCTCCCGGTCTGCCTGTTCGAGGACGGGACGCACCTGGAGCGACCGTCCAAGATGGAGCTGGCAGCACGTCTGGGCTTGCTGTCCAAGCCTCGGCAGCAGCTGTACGACGTGGCCATCTTTGGGGCGGGGCCCGCGGGGCTCACGGCGGCGGTCTACGCCGCGTCCGAAGGCCTGGCGACTCTGCTCGTTGAAGCCAATGCTCCGGGTGGGCAGGCGGGCACGAGCGCGCGCATCGAAAAATTACCTGGGCTTCCCGGACGGTATCGGCGGTACCGAGCTGGCCGAGCGTTCCCTGCGGCAGGCACGCAAATTCGGTGCGGAGATCGTCATTGGAACGCCGCTGGTATCGGCCAGCTCGCTGACCTCGCCGTTCTGCTTCGAGCTTGATCATGGCCCCCAGGTTCATTGCCGCTGCGCCGTCGTGGCGACCGGGGTGGAGTACCGCCAGCTGGAAGTCGAGGGCGTTTCGCGGCTAGCCGATGCCGGCGTCTACTACGGCGCTGCACCGAGCGAGTGTCATCTCTATCGCGACGCGGACGTCTACGTGGTCGGTGGCGGCAACTCTGCCGGGCAAACGGCGCTGAATCTGTCCCGCTTTGCGCACAGCGTAACGATGCTCGTCCGTGGAGGCAGCCTCGCGAAATCGATGTCCCACTACCTCATCCGCCGGCTCGAGACGAACGACAACATCACGGTTCGCCTCAACGCCGAGCTCGTCGCCGTGGAAGGCAAGGACTGCCTCGAGGCCATCATCGTGAGGAACGCCGCGGGCGAAAAGGAGCGCCTCCGAGCCGCCGCCCTGTTCATTCTCATTGGAGGCGTCCCGCAAACGGCTCCGGTCGCCGGGATCTTGCGGCGCGATGGCGGCGGCTATCTGTTAACTGGCCGCGATCTGCTCACCGACGGCGGACAGGAAGGTTGGCCCGCCGATCGGGAGCCGTACCTGTTGGAAACCAGCGTGCCAGGCATTTTCGCTGCTGGTGACGTGCGCCATGGGTCGGTCGAGCGCGTAGCCTCAGCCGTCGGCGACGGCGCCATCGCCCTGCGCCTCGTCCACGCCTACCTTTCCGAGTGCTGAGCCGCCGGCTGACGCAGGCCCGGCGCGAGCCCTCGCAACGCTGACCATTTCCCGCCGCACCCCAGTCGGTACGCTAGGATCCGCCGTCGAGGACGAGCATCGCGGCGGCGGCAGGCCCCAGGTGCCGGCGGCGCAGTTGGGGAAGTCTGGCGGCGGCTGCTCGTCCGGGCTGTCCGCCACCTTGTCGATGAGCGGCCACTGGCCGGATGGCGGCTCGGTCTGGCCGCTCAGGAGTACGAGATGGTGATGCGGTTGTCCACCGACGTGACCCCGGGCGCGGACCAGGCGGCTCGCTCGGCTTCCTGTTTCTCGGCGTACGACTTGACGGTGCCCTTCAGGATGACCTTGGTGCCCTGGACTTCGACCGTGATTCGCTCAGCATCGGTCTCGACGCTGCGCACCAGCGCCTGCTCGATCTTCTGCTTGAGGTCGGCCGCCGTCAGTCGTGGCTTGACCATGATGAGGTTGGTCACACCGCGGACGCCGGAGAGGCGGCGCACCACCCGCTCCGCGTCTTCCTTCTGAAATTGCCATTCGACTTCGCCCTTGAGCGTCACCCAGCCTTTGGAGACCGTGACGTCGAGCTTGTCGATGGGGACGAAGGCATCCCATTCCAGGGCTCGGGTGGCAGCGGCGGCGATGTCGGGATCGCTTCGTTCTGTCGAGCTCGACAGTCGAACCTCGACGTCATTGGCAACCGCCTTGACACCTCGAACCCGGTGGGCCGCCTCTTCAGCAGCCCAGCGCTTGGTGTAGCTGTCGACGAACCCGGTAAGCGTGACCACCCCGTCTTTGACCGCCACGCCGATCTCGTTGGGTTGAACTCGTGCGTCCCACTTCATCTCGGCTAGGACGTCTCGCTGGATCTCCTCGTCGCTTCTCGTTTCAGAACGGGGGGCCGTTGCTGTAGCCATGTCGTCTCCCTTCGAGCGGTATCTCACTGAAAACGTAGGTGGGGACCTGCTAGAGAACCATCAGCAGCCGGCAAATCCTTCGTTAGAAAAGTGCGGCGATGTTGCAGCCGGCCTGCCCGCGGGAGGCCTGCAAGACGTACGCCCGGCTTGGCCGAGTGTCCGCCGCCTGTCCTGAGGTAGGTGGCGGAGGCCAATGCCAACGAACGTCTTGCACAGGTCTTGCTGGCCTCCAGCATGCGGGTCCTAGTCTTCGACCCATATCGACACGACAACTAAGGCAAGGAGACACTATATGGCCTCAGCATCCACTGAATCGGGCGCGTTGACGCGTGAACCGGGAGCGTTGACGCGCTGGAATCCCTTTCGAGAGATGACGTCGCTGCGTGATGCGATGAACCGTTTGGTCGATACCAGCATGGTGCCCTGGAGCATCTTCGGCGACGGCGGCGCCATGACCTTCCCGCCCGTGGATATGTCGGAGACAGAGAATGAGTACATCATCGAGGCCTCGCTGCCGGGTATCAAACCGGATGAGGTCAAGATCAGCCTCCAGAACAACGTCCTGACTATCGAGGGCGAACGAAAGGAAGAGCGCGAGCGCAAGGAAGGAGAGCGGACCATCTATCGGGAACACCGCTATGGCTCGTTCACGCGCTCGTTCAGCCTGCCATCGCCGGTCGAAGCCGACAAAGCTGAGGCCCGCTTCGAGAACGGTGTTCTGCGATTGATCCTGCCGAAGGCCGAGTCCTCCAAGCCCAAGCAGATCCACGTCCAGTCCCGCTAGCGATCTGGGGATGGCTGGTGCAGGAAGCGCAAGGGGACCGCATGCTGTCCGAGCGCGGGCCTGATTCGGGGGCGCTTCGCGGCTGCGCTGACGACCCTCGGCGAGAAGCGGCGGAGGAGACCGCGGTCGCACTGCTGCGGGACCTCCTGCCGATTGTCGACGACCTTGAGGCGGCGCTCAAGAGCGCTCCCGACTACGTGGAAGAGGTGCGCCGGGCTCGTCTCGAGCATCTGTATCGCAGCTTCCGGTCATTTCTGGAGCGCTGGGGAGTCGAGGAGATCAGGCCATCCGAGGGCAGTCAGTTCGATCCCGGAAGCCACGAAGTCGTCGGTTCGGATCCTCGAGCGGATTTGCCGGAAGGCCATATCCTGGCGCTCAGCAGGAAGGGCTACCGCAGAGGTGACCGCGTCCTCCGCCCGGCGCAGGTGAGGATCGCGCGCGGCGCCGTGGCCAAGCCGCAGGACGCCGGATGATCCTGCTGCTCGACAAGGCGACGGGCGCCGAGCTGGCCGAGATCAGCGAGGACGAGCTGCGCTTCCTGGTGGATGAATTCGAAGAGGAGTCGCCAGACGATCGGGACTACTTCATCGATCACGTGACCTTTGAAGTGCTCGAGCAGCACGGGGCAAGCGAGCACCTGCTGCAGGTGCTGGGCCAGGCGTTGGACGAGCGCTCCGAGATGGACGTGGAGTGGCTCGACACCGAGGATCCGGACCGGCCGCCGCCCGGCGATGAAGCCAATGGCTAGCCGGGTGTGCGTCATTCCGGAAGTCCACGACGAGCTGGAACGGGAGCTGAACGAGCTGGAGACAGTGAAGAAACCGGAGCTGCTGCGGCTGCTGGCTGAGCTTCGAGACGAGATCGGCTTCGACGATCGCACGGACGATGGGGTCACCGACCAGCTAGAGGCGCTGGAGCGCCGTGAAGCTGCCCTTCGCGGCTGGCTTGCCGAGGCCGAGATCGTTCCCAAAGGCTCGTCCGGAGGCGTGGCAGACGTGGGCTCCACGGTTACGGTGGACGACGGTCAGGCCCGGTCGACCTACGTCATCGTTGGATCGGTTGGGGCGGATCCGGAGCGTGGTTGGATCACCACCGAATCGCCACTCGGAGCCAGCTTGCTCGGTAAGCGGCCGGGGGATCGCGTAGAGATGGTCACACCATCCGGCCGGCAGGAGGTGACGATCGCGTCGGTCGACTAGCGTCAGGCGCCGAGATAGTGCTGGAACCAATCGCGTGCGAGCAGCGCCACGCGCTCCAGCGCGCCCGGCTCCTCGAACAGGTGCGTGGCCCCAGGCACAATCTCCATCCGTTTCTCCACCTTGAGTGCGTCGAGCGCACGGCGGTTCAGATCCAGTACCAGCGCGTCCTTGCCGCCCACGATCAGCAGCGTTGGCGCGCGAACGCGGGCGAGATACGACGCTGCCAGATCCGGCCGGCCGCCACGCGACACGATGGCTCCCACGTCATCCTGCAGCTCCGCCGCTGCCTCCAGCGCCGCGGCAGCGCCGGTGCTGGCGCCGAAGTAGCCAAGCTTCAAGCCAGCCGGCTGGTCGTTCTGTCTCAGCCAGCGGCTCGCGGCGATGAGCCGAGCCGCCAGTAGGTCGATGTTGAATCGCAGCTCGGCCGTTTGTTCGTCGATCAGCTCTTCGCTCGGCGTCAGCAGGTCGAGCAGGAGCGTTCCCAGCCGCGCTTCATTGAGGACGTGTGCGACGAAGCGATTGCGTGGGCTCAGGCGGCTGCTGCCGCTGCCGTGTGCGAACAGGACCAGCGCATGAGCGCTGGAGGGCAGTGTCAGATGTCCTTCGATTTCACCGGCTGCCAGCGGGATCGTGACCTGCTGGCGCTCTGCCGGCCCCGCTATTCGATTCATCTCGCTCTCCTTGGTCACGGCGTCGACTCCTCGCGGCTGTCAGCCGGCTGTACTGGATCGCGAATGGTCCGACCGGCGAGCTCTTCCCGAGCGCGGTGCAGCAGCTCCTCCACCTCCGCGTCGCTCGTCTGGGTGAAATCCTCGTACCACAGGCCTACGGATAAGAAGGGTTCGGGTGTTGCCGCGCACACTACCTCGTCGACCTCGGCGCGGAACTCTTCACATGTTTCGGGCTCCGCGATGGGCACAGCGACGACGATCTTGGCAGGTCCCAGCTGTCGCAGCGCTTCGGTCGCTGCGCGCATCGACGATCCCGTGGCTAACCCGTCGTCCACCAGGATGAGCGTCTTGCCTGTGAGTGACGGGGGTGGCCGCCCCTGCCGGTAGCGCTGCTCGCGGCGATCCAGCTCGCGAAGCTCCTTGGTCACGACCTCCCTGAGCACCGGCTCCGTGATCCCCAGCGACTGCACCAGCCCTCTGTTGAGAACGAGGAGACCGCCGCTGGCCACTGCTCCCATGCCCAGCTCCTCGTGGCCGGGGACGCCGATCTTGCGGACCAGGAAGACGTCCAGCGGCGCGTGCAGCCGCCGGGCGATTTCATAACCCACCGGCACGCCTCCCCGTGGCAGCGCCAGCACGACCACGTCGGGCCGGTTGGCGTAGGCTGTCAGCCGCTCAGCGAGCACTTCTCCGGCCTGGCGGCGATCACGATAGCGAGGACGTCCTAGGCTCATTCGGCGCTCCTTCCTGCCCAATTGCGGGCATCATCGTCCCTTGGGTGATAGAGCTGGTCCCGTTTCGTGCTGTGACTGTGGCTTGTGGATGTGGGAGGCACACAAATCTTGAGTTGGAGGAGCGATGGAAGTGGGTCCTATCCGGGCTGTCGCGGGGTTGGATAGCGGATGAGCGGCGCGCGGCGGCGGCCAGGGGGCATGCAGAGTGCGGCTCCCCTGTTCGGAGGATCGGTTGTTGCTGGCTGAGCCGGACATGTTGACCGGCCTCCGCGAGGAGGGACTGTGACCGGATTTGAGTGGGCTGAAAACAATCTGGACGTGCGCGATCCGCATGAGCTGCAAGGCAAAGGTGTCAACGTGTTCTTTGCTCCGAATATCGAGCGCGGCTGCAGGTTGGTGAACCTGGCAACAGGCCGGGTGAAGCGCCTCCAGCCGGAAGAGGAGCCACCGCAGACGGGCTACTTCGCCGACCTGGAAGGGCTGCGCCGGTACCTGGCCAAGCAGGGAATCGAGCTCGAAGAGATCGACGGGCAGATCAGCTTGCGACGCTGACCGAACGATCCTGGCCGGCTGACTTGGCTCCAGCGGCAGCAGCTTGTGCGAACGACGCGAGCTTCGCCCAGATTTCTTCGGGAACGCGCGTCCGGCAGGTGTAGGTGTAGTCTTCCGGAATCCCTTCATCGCCGCTGGCGACGAAGGGCCCGCGCTTCAAATTGTCCAGGTCCAGGTACATGATGCCGCGGCGGAAGCGCCTGCCCTTCCATATCGGTATGAGCTTGAGCTCCTCCGGGGTCAGAAGACGTGCGAGATCGGGCAGATACTGTCGCGCCTCGTAGGCGGATGGAAACTGGCGAAGATCTTTCTTGGGTCGACTCATACTTTCGGCGCCGCAGTTGTCATGCCCCGCGCCTGTCGCATGTGGCACAGCGCGTGCGGCCTCGTTCCGTGAGCCATGTCTCCCCACAGCTCTTTGGTCGAATATCGGGGTAAGCGGCACTTCGACCGCACGCCCGAACCGCCGGGAGGAGAGACGAGTAAGTCGAATGAGCCGCTGTTCGTGGTCCAGAAGCATCAGGCCAGCCGGCTGCATTACGACTTCCGCTTGGCGGTAGATGGGGTATTGAAGTCGTGGTCGGTGCCCAAGGGGCCGTCGCTGAACCCACGCGATAAGCGGCTCGCTGTCCCGACCGAAGATCATCCGCTCGAGTACCGGAAGTTCGAAGGGATCATCCCGGCGGGCGAGTACGGCGCAGGCCGCGTGATTGTGTGGGACGCCGGCCGCTATCGCAACCTGACTGAGCGGGACGGCAAGCTCGTGCCCATGGATGAAGCCATTGCGAGCGGCCACGTTGCCGTGTGGCTGGAGGGGCAGAAGCTCAAGGGTGGCTTCGCACTGACGCGAATCCGCGACGGCAGGAAGCCGATCTGGCTGCTGGTCAAGATGAATGACGAGCACGCTGATCCCAGCTTCGACGTGGTTTCGCGCCGGCCTGAGTCGGTGCTTACCGGCCGAACGATCGAGCAGATCGAGGGCAAGCAGATGGCAGCTGGCGGAAAGGCTGCCAGGGCATGAACGAGCTGCTGTCCAGCCTGCCGTCCGAGGAGCGCGCCAAGCTGAAGAGGTGCCCGCAGCCGGAATGGATCAACCCCATGCTGGCAACACTCACGCATCGCCGCTTCTCCGATCCCAACTGGCTGTTCGAGCTGAAGTTCGACGGCGAGCGCTGTCTGGCTTTCCGCAAGAAGGATGGTGTCCGTCTCTATTCCAGGAACCAGAGGCTGCTGAATCAGACCTATCCCGAGATCGCCGCGGCCCTCGCCGCCCAGCGCCGCACGGACTTCATCGTCGACGGCGAAATCGTGGCGCTCGAAGGCACCGTCGCCAGCTTCTCGCTGCTGCAGCGGCGCATGCAGCTGAGCGACGCCAACGCCGCGCGCCGCAGCGGCGTCGCGGTTTCCTACTACGTCTTCGACGTGCCGTACGTGGGTGGGTACGACACCACCGCGCTGGGACTGCGCTGTCGCAAGCTCCTGCTGGAGCGCGCTCTTTCGTATGCCGACCCGCTGCGTTTCACCACGCATTGGGACGCCGAGGGCGAGGCGGCTTTTCGGGATGCGTGCGCCAGGGGCTGGGAGGGCGTGATCGCCAAGCGCGCGGACAGCTCCTACGTGCAGCGCCGGTCGACCGCCTGGCTGAAGTTCAAGTGTGTGAACCAGCAGGAATTCGTCATCGGCGGTTTCACGGATCCGAGAAGAAGTCGCGTGGGTTTCGGCGCGCTGCTGATCGGCTACTACGAAGATGGCCGGCTGCGCTACGCCGGCAAGGTCGGCACCGGCTACGACACGCGCACCCTTCTGGAGCTGGGCCAGCGCCTGCGTGAGATGGAGATGCCGTCCTCACCCTTTGCCGAGCCGGTGAAAGAGCGGGCTGCGCACTGGGTTCGTCCTGAGCTGGTGGCCGAGGTTGGCTTCACCGAATGGACGGACGATGGCAAGCTGCGCCACCCGCGCTTCTTGGGATTGCGCTTCGACAAGCCGGCTGAGGCAGTGGTCCGGGAGGTGGCGCAATGAAGCTGCGGATCGGACCGTATGCCTTCGAGCTGTCGCGTCCGGCCAAGGTGCTCTTCCCGGACGACGGCATCACCAAGGCCGAGCTGGTGGACTACTACCGGCGGGTAGGCCCGCTGATGCTCAACCACGTGCGGGATCGGCCGGTGATGATGGAGCGCTTCCCCGACGGCATCGAGGCAGAGGGCTTCATCCAGAAGGACGTACCGCGGTACTTTCCGGAATGGATTCCCCGGGCAACCGTCAACAAGCAGGGCGGCGAAGTGACGCATGCGGTGTGCAACAACCTGGCGGCCATCGTCTATCTCGCAGCCCAGGCTTGCATCACGATCCACGTCTGGCTGAGCCGCGTGGACCGGCTGGATCGCCCGGACCAGATGATCTTCGATCTCGACCCTGGCGACGATGACTTCTCCGTCGTGCGCAGCGCCGCGGTGGACCTACGACAACTCTGTGCCTCTCAGGGTTTGGGAACGTTCGTGAAGACCACCGGTTCCAGGGGTGCCCACGTCGTGGTGCCGCTGGATAGAAGCGCCGGCTTCGACGAGGTGCGATCGTTCGCTCGTACCCTGGCCCAAGCGCTGGTGAGTCGCGATCCGGGACGCCGGACGACCGAGGCGCGCAAGGACAAGCGGAATGGTCGCCTGCTGGTTGACGTCATGCGCAACGCCTACGGGCAGCCCGCCGTCGCGCCCTATGCCGCCCGTCCAATCCGCGGCGCCCCGGTGGCCATGCCGCTGAGCTGGCCGGCATTCGAGCGCGACGGCACTGGCCCCAGGAGCTTCACCCTGCGAAACGCGTGCGACTACCTGGACGAGCACGGCGACGCATGGGCCGACTGGCCGCGGCGCGGCTATTCCCTGTCCGGCGCGGGCATCCCGGCCATGGCCTGAAGCGACCAAGAGCGCTGGGGCGCGGCATGTGCCATGCGGCGAGTTCCTCTTGGGTGCGGGATGCCCGAGCTGCCTGAAGTCGAATCCTACCGACGTTGCCTGGCGCGGCATGCGCAGGGCTATCGTGTGCGGCAGGTGACCGTGGCGGACGCAGCGGTGCTGCGCAACCTCACGCCCGAGGAGCTGAATCAGGCCGTGATGGGGCGTCGGTTCGAGGATCCTGAGCGCTGGGGCAAATGGCTCCTCGCGCCGCTGGAAGGGCCAGTGGTCCTCTTTCATTTCGGTATGAGCGGCTGTCTCGAATGGATGGAATCCGTCAGCGGTCCCCATGCTCACGACCGCGTCACGTTCGTCTTGGAAAATGGCTGGTTGATCTACCACGACCAGCGCAAGCTGCAGGGCGTTTGGCTGGCGTCGGATCGCGAGCAGGGGCTTTCGGTCATGGGGCCGCTCGGCCCTGACGCGCTGACCGTTGGCAGGAGCGAGCTGGAGGCGATCCTGAGCCGCTGTCGAGGCCTCAAGGCCGGGCTCATGGACCAGGAGCGGATCGCTGGCTTGGGCAACATTCTGTCCGACGAGATCCTGTGGCAGGCGAGACTACATCCGGAACGTGCCGGTGCGAGCCTGCGAGAGCGAGAGTGGGATGAGCTGCACCAGGCGCTGCGCTATGTGCTCGATCGCTCGGTGGAGCTCGGACATGTACCCAACGGACCTGGCTGGCTGACAGGGCAGCGAGACCAGCCCGTGCCCACCTGCCCGCGCTGCGGGACGGCATTGAGGCGCAGCCGCTTCCACGGTCGCAGCAGCTACTGGTGTCCGGCCTGCCAGCCGAAGCCCGAGCGGCGCGAGTGCATCCCGTCTCACGGCCATGGCGCACAGCGCGAGGCCGCTCGCCGGCCGGCAGGATAGACGTTGGATTGGTTCCAGGCATCCGACTACTGGCTCAGCCGGTTCATCTTCGGGCGAGCCTTGGCGGCCGTCTACTTCATCGCTCTCCTGGTCACCGTTAACCAATTCCCGGCCCTGCTCGGAGAGCGCGGACTCCTCCCGGTGTCGCGCTTCGTGCGGATAGTGCCGTTGCGCCACGCCCCCAGCCTGTTCCATTTCGCCTACTCAGATCGGCTGCTCCGCGTGGTTTCGTGGGTTGGGATAGTCCTGGCCGCCTCTCTGGTGGTTGGCCTGCCCCAGCAGGGACCTGCCTGGCTGCTCATGCTGGTGTGGCTTGCGCTGTGGTCGATGTACCTCTCGATAGTGAATGTCGGCCAGACCTTTTACGCCTTCGGCTGGGAGACGCTGCTGCTCGAAGCCGGCGCGATTGCCATCTTCCTGGGCCCGGATCGGGTGGCGCCGCCGGTCACGGTGATGTGGCTCGTCCGCTGGCTGCTGTTCCGGGTGGAATTCGGGGCCGGCCTGATCAAGATTCGCGGCGACCCGTGCTGGCGCGATCTCACCTGCCTCTTCTACCATCACGAGACCCAGCCCATGCCGAATCCGCTGAGCTGGTACTTCCACCATCTGCCCCAGCTTGTCCACAGGGTCGAGGTGCTGGGCAATCACGTCGGCCAGCTGGTCGCGCCCTTTGCCCTGTTTGCGCCGCAGCCGGTGGCCAGCGCGGCCGCGCTGGTGATGATCGTTCACCAGCTGTGGTTGATCCTGTCCGGGAACTTCTCCTGGCTCAACGCGCTCACGATGACCCTCGCCTTTGCCGTGGTGGGAGACGGCTGGTGGCAGCTGGTGCTGCCGTTTGGCCACGGCGCTCTGCAGCCGCTTGCTCCGTGGAGCGCAGGGTTGACCCTGGCGTTCACACTGCTGGTGGTGGTGTTGAGCTACTGGCCCGTGCGCAACCTGCTGTCACGCCGGCAGCTGATGAATGCGAGCTTCGATCCCTTCCACCTGGTGAACACGTATGGCGCCTTCGGCAGCATCACCAGGGCCCGCTACGAGATCGTCATCGAGGGAAGCACTGACCGCGAGGTCGGGCCCGGCACGGTGTGGCGTGAGTACGAATTCAAGGGTAAGCCCGGAGACGTCCGGCGCCGGCCTCCGCAGATCGCTCCCTATCACTTGCGGCTGGACTGGCTGATGTGGTTCGCGGCCATGTCCACCCCACTGGCGCATCCCTGGATTCTGGCGCTGATAGAGAAGCTGCTGGAAAACGATGGACCGACGCTGAGGCTGCTCCGCCGCAATCCCTTCCCCGATCGGCCTCCGGCGTTCGTTCGCGCGCTGCTCTACCACTACCGCTTCACGACCTGGAGGGAACGGAAAGAGACCGGCGCCTGGTGGCTGCGCACGCGAGTCGGCGCCTATCTCCCGCCGCTGAGCCTCTCTCCGGCAGTGGACGAACGGCTCGGGGTGGAGGACGTCGTTCCCGAGCGCCAGGTCCTCGATCCCGACACCGGCGCCTGAGCCCGTGCCTATTGTCCGCACCACGTCGCCGCATTTCTAACGAGCGCATTATTTGGCGCTAGCGTGGCTCTTGCGCGGCCCTGGCTAGCGTTGGTTTCGAGGAGGGCAGCGCTGGCCTAACCCTGACTCATTAGGCGTGAGCCGGCGTTCGCCCAGGCAAAACGTGATTCACGAGGAGGCAGCCATGGCAATCGCAACGGAGACCAGGAGCGATACGCAGATCCAGGAGGACATCCTCTCTGAGCTGCGCTGGGATGCGCGCGTCCAACCCAATGAGATCGGCGTCGCGGTGAAGGACGGCATTGTCACCCTCACCGGCTATGTGGATTCCTACATCAAGAAGTGGGCTGCCGAAGACGCGGCCCACCGCGTGCGCGGCGTCAAGGCCGTGGCCAACGACATCGAGGTCCGCCTGCCCAGCTCGTCGGAGCGCAGCGACGCCGACATCGCCGCGGCAGCGATACGGGCATTGGAATGGGACGCTCTGGTCCCGGTCGAGCGACTGGACGTCACGGTGTCCAAAGGCTGGGTGACCCTCAAGGGGGAAGTCGAGTGGCAATTCCAGAAGGAAGACGCGGAGCGGGTGGTGCGCCGCCTGACCGGAGTCACTGGTGTGACCAACCTGATAGTCGTTCGGCCCCGGACGGGACCACCCTCGCCGTCGGAGCTCAAGGCGAAAATCGAGCAGGCGCTGCTGCGCACCATCGAAACCGACGTGCAGCGTATCAACGTGGAGGTGCAGGGTACCAAGGTCATCCTGAAAGGAACTGTCCGATCGTGGGCCGAGAAGGAGGAGGCGGAGCGCGCGGCCTGGTCTGCGCCGGGCGTGACCTCTGTCGATAACCGCATCACGATCTCGTACGTCTAAGGCTGAGGAGACGACAATGGCAGTCGCATTGGCAACCAAGGTCAAGCCGCTGGCGGATCGCCTGCTGCTCAAGCCCTCGGAACGCGAGGAGGTATCCAAGGGTGGAATCGTCCTGCCCGATACCGCCAAGGAAAAGCCGCAGCAGGGCCTGGTGATCGCTGTTGGCCCCGGCCGTCTGACCGAAGAAGGCAAACGCCTGCCGGTTGACGTCAAGGAGGGCTCGCAGGTGCTGTTCGGCAAATACGTGGGAACAGAGGTCACGCTCGACGGTGAGGACCACCTGATCGTGAGCGAACGTGACGTCCTCGCCGTCGTCGAGGACTGAGGCTCAACAGTTGAAAGAGGAAGTCTGCGATGGCTGCTAAAGAGCTTGTGTTCGACGAGGAAGCGCGCCGCGATCTCAAGCGCGGGGTCGACACCATGGCCGAGGCGGTTCGGGCGACGCTTGGACCGAAGGGCCGTAACGTGGTGCTCGACAAGAAGTTTGGCGCTCCCCTGATTACCAACGATGGCGTAACCATCGCCAAGGAGATCGAGCTGGAGAACCCGTTCGAGAACATGGGCGCGCAGCTCCTCAAGGAGGTCGCCACCAAGACCAACGACGTCGCCGGCGACGGCACCACCACCGCGACGGTCCTAGCGGAAGCGATGATCAACGAAGGCCTGCGCAACGTGGCGGCCCGGGCCAACCCGATGATCCTCAAGAACGGCATCCAGAAGGCCGTGGACGCGATTGTCGAGGAAGTTCGCGCACGCAGCAAGCAGATCACCACCAAGGAAGAGACGGCCCAGGTGGCCAGCATCTCCGCGGCCGACCCGGAGATCGGTCAGCTGATTGCCGACGTGATGGAGAAGGTGGGTAAGGACGGCGTGATCACCGTCGAAGAGGGCCGTGGCTTGCGCTTTGAGACCGAGTACGTCGAGGGCATGGAGTTCGACCGGGGCTACATCTCGCCCTACATGATCACCAACCCCGATCGTATGGAGTCGGTCCTCGAGGACCCCTACATCCTGATCACCGACAAGAAGATCTCGGCCATCGCCGACCTGCTGCCGGTGCTGGAGAAGGTGGTGCAGGGTGGCCGCAGCCTGCTGATCATCGCCGAGGACATCGAGGGCGAGGCGCTGGCCACGCTGGTAGTGAACAAGCTGCGCGGCACGCTGAACGTGCTGGGCGTGAAGGCACCGGGCTTCGGCGACCGGCGCAAGGCCATGCTGGAAGACATCGCTATCCTGACGGGTGGCCAGGTGATCACCGAAGAGGTGGGCCTGCGGCTGGAGAGCGTTCAGCTGAACCAGCTCGGCCACGCTCGGCGCGTGACGGCCAACAAGGACAAGACGGTCATCGTCCAGGGCGCTGGCAACCCCGAAGCCATCCAGGCGCGGATGAAGCAGATCAAGGCGCAGATCGAGGAGACGACCTCGGACTACGACCGGGAGAAGCTGCAGGAGCGGCTGGCCAAGCTGTCGGGTGGAGTAGCCGTGATCAAGGTTGGCGCGGCCACCGAGGTGGAGCTGAAGGAGAAGAAGCACCGCGTCGAGGACGCCCTGTCGGCCACCCGAGCCGCGGTTGAGGAGGGCATCGTGCCTGGCGGAGGAGTGGTCCTGGCCCAATCTGCCGGAGCCCTCAACAACGTCACACTCGAAGGTGACGAGCGTGTGGGCGTGCAGCTGGTGAAGCGTGCCCTGGAGGAGCCGCTGCGACAGATTGCCTACAACGCCGGGCGGGAAGGCTCAGTCATCGTGGAGCAGGTGAAGCATGCCTCAAGTAACCAGGGCTACGACGCGCTGAACGACCGTTTCGTGGACATGTTCCAGGCGGGCATCCTGGACCCGGCCAAGGTCACGCGCTCCGCTCTTCAGAACGCCGCCTCCGTAGTCTCCATGCTGCTCACCACCGAGACGCTGATCGCGGAAAAGCCGGAAAAGAGACCCGCTCAGCCCACGGCCTCACCGATGTCCGAATATTGACCTTTCCAAGCGGCCGCCACGCATGCAGCCTCTGCGAACCGGATGCTCCAGGAGTCACTTTGCCTAGGGCCCGAGGGTGCGGCTAGCCCGATTGAAGCCCTGGCTAGTGGTCAGCCACTCGCCAGCCGTTGCTCAAGGCGAGAGCGCACAGCGGGCCACTCGCTATCGAGCACTGAATAGTACTTGCTGTCGCGGCGAAAGCCGTCGGGCAGGATGAGGTGGCTTCGGAGCGTGCCCTCATAGCGAGCGCCCAGCTTCTCGATCGCTGCCTGAGAGTGGAGATTGCGGGCATCGGTCTTGAGGAACACCCGGAAGGCGCCCCAGCTCTCGAATGCATGCTTGAACATGAGGTACTTGGCTTCGGGGTTGACGGTGGTGCCCCATACGTCCGGGCTGTACCAGGTCCAGCCGATCTCTACTGACCGATGCGGGCTGGAGACCTCGAGGTAGCTCGTACTGCCGACGATACGTCCGCTGCCGCGGAGAACCACGGCGAAGGGGTGCTCAGACCCGTCCCGCTGTCGATTCAGCGCTTCGCGCATCCGGGCTTCCATCGCCTCGATCGTGGTCAGCCGCAGCGGGAGATAGGTCCAAATCTCATCCGCTTGGCCCGCCGCGACCAGGGCAGGAACGTGACCGGGCTGGACCGGCTCCAGCCGCACCTGATTGCCTTCCAGCGTCACCGGGCCCAGGCGATCACTCATGGGCTTGATGCTCTGAGTTGCCTGCTTCCACCGCCGGTTCTCCTGTGCGATTTGCTCCGGTCGCTCTGCCTCGCACTACGATTCTGCCAATGGCCGTTGAGGTTCGTGAAGTCGAGGAGGCCGACGTCGAGGTGGTGCTCATGCTGCTTGGCCAGCTGAGCGATAGTCCGGCCGAAGCCTGCTCGCCTGTGGACGTCAGGCGGACGTGGCAGAAGATCCGGCGACAGCATGGGCGCACGCTGCTGGTGGCGACAGTCGACGGGACCCCAGCCGGAACGGCGGATGTCACCATCGTTCCGAATTTCACCCACGGCTGCCGCCCATGGGCCATTGTGGAGAACGTCGTAGTCGATCGGCGTCAGCGCCGTCGGGGCGTCGGCCGTGCGCTCCTGGCGGATATCATCCGGCGGGCCCACGACAATGGCTGCTACAAGGTCCAGCTCTTGTCGAACCGTCGACGAACGGAGGCGCATGTTTTCTATCGCTCGCTTGGGTTCGAGACGACGGCCGAAGGCTTTCGTCTGTACCTCTGACAGGAGCCGAAGCCGTTAACGGCTCGCCTCCGTCCTGATTGTCTGGAGGTCGTAGTCGGGGGCGAGCCGTTTGACTTGCGCGTACTGGGCGTCCGCTTCAGTGCGGTTACCGGCAAGCTCCGCCAGGTAGGCCAGGGCATCGTGGAGACAGGCTTTGTCCTTGGCGCTCCAGGCCGGGGTTGTTTGGGCCGCGTTGGCTCGGGCGACGGCTCCCTGGAAGCTCGTCGTGTCCTGCGCGATCACGCTTGGGAACCTATCCGTGGCTGGGGCGTAGGAGCCGCTCTCCCAGACGTAGACCGTATTGAGGCGCGGACTGGCAACGTGGCTTTGGCAGAAGGGCGACCACGACTTGATCACCTCGGCTGAGCCGTCGTCGTTGAGGTCTCGCATCTCAAACGAATCGGCAACGGCATCGAATACGACAGCGTTGTTGCGCACGACAATCAGCCCCTGGCTGTTGGCGCCGGTGTGGTACTCCAATCCGACGGCCGGGACGTGGTCTATCTGCACGGTTGCATCGAGCTTCGGGGCCTGCGCGAAGCTTTGGATGACAGCCTTGGCCAGCCGCCATCCTGAAGGCGTCTTACTGACGATCGCCAGCTCGGCCATGGGCGGCATCGAGCCGGCAGAGGCGGCCGGCTGGCCGGTAAGCGCCAGCAGCACGACCAGTGTGCCGTTAGGTCCGCTTCCCACCGAGCGGCTGTCGATGACCTGCGCGCCGGCGGGAAAGAGCCCGAGCGCTTCCTCGGGTAGGGTCGCGCCTGCCTGCCGAACCGTTGATGGCGCCGGGGACGTCGCTGCCGCCGTACCGGCAGAGGGGCTTTCGGTGCCTCGTGCTAATAGCCCGGCGCTCTGTGCGGGAGCTCCACGGCTGCAGCCGGCCAGCAGCAACGCCAGGATGCTGGCGGCCGATCGGTTGCGAAATCGGAGCGCCATGGCAACACAACTATGTCAGACGGCGCCGATGTCGGACCCGCGGCTCGCGCTGCCGGCCGGCGCGCAGCCGGATGCGGCCCCATGCTTGCGAATGGACCCGCCCGAATGGCTTCAGTTCGCCGACCGAGAGCGGCGCGCCCAGCCAAGCGATCGCGGCTGGCTCAGACTCTTGCCCTGGCCCGCCAGTTCGGTCCTGGCCTCGTGGCCGGAGCTTCGGACAACGATCCGACCACCGTTGCCACGCTAGCGGTCATCGGGTCCACGACCGGCTACGCGCTGTCATGGCTCGTCGTCCTGACTATCCCCATGCTGGTGGTCGTGCAGCTTATCAGCGCGGCGGTGGGGGCGGTGTCCCGCGCGGGCCTGCAGAAGATCATTCGGCTGCACTACGGCCGGGGATGGGGTTGGGCTACGCTGCTGGCCGTCCTGGGGGTGAACGTTTTCACGCTGAGCGCGGACCTGGAAGGTGGTTCGGCAGCGCTGGAGCTGCTTACCGGCTGGCCGTATCGGTGGTTCCTCGTCCCATTCGCGGGCGCCGTCGCGGCGCTGCTGGTGTGGGGTAGCTACGAGCATCTGGAGCATGTGCTGCGCTACGTGCTCTTTGTGTTCCTCGCGTACGTGGCAGCGGCCGTTCTGGCCCATCCCGACTGGCTGGAGGTCGCTCGTGCTACCTTCATTCCGCGCTTCAGCTTTTCGTCGGATTACGTCGCGGGCGCGCTGGCACTGCTTGGCACCACGCTCACCAGCTACGCCTACATCTGGGAAACCATCGAGGAGGCTGAGGAGCAGCCGCCTCTGCACCGTCTCGGCCTGGTCCAGCTGGACGCGGGCGTTGGCATGGTGCTGGCGGGCGTCATCTTCTGGTTCATCTTGATTGGCACCGGGGCGACGCTCGGAGCTCATCATCAGGCGGTGCAGACGGCCGAGGACGCAGCGCAGGCCCTTGCTCCTCTGGCCGGACACTTCGCGGCCGTGATCTTCGGCGTGGGTTTGCTGGCTTCGGCGGTGCTCGCCGTGCCTGTTCTCGCGGGCACCAGCGCGTATGTCCTGGCCGACGTGCTCGGCTGGCGTGCCGGGCTCAATCGCCGTTTCGGCCACGCTCGGCCGTTCTACATCACGCTGCTGGTGAGCCTCCTGGTTGCCGTGGCCGTCGCCTTCGCCGGAGTCAATCCCATCCATCTGCTGTTCCTGAGCTCCATCGCGGGCGGTCTCGGCACGCCGATCACGCTGGCGTTGATGATGCGGGCCGCCCGTGACAGCCGCGTCATGGGCAGTCACCGCATTGGGCGGGGACTGGCCACCTGCGGCTGGGCAGTCACCGCCATCGTCAGCGCTGCCTGCATGGCGTTTCTGTGGCAAAGCCTTAGCCAAGCTGGTTCAAGCTGACGGCAAAACAGCGATGGAGTATTTGGTCGGGCTGAGGTAGGCTCCATGCGATAAGCAAAGGGAGGGAGCCATGGCAATTGCAGTCGCTGCCCAGGCGGGTGAGGTCGTTGAAAACGGCCAAAGCACGCTGACACGATCCGAGTTGCACGAGCCGGTGACGCTGGGTGAGCGCGTGGCTGATTCAGCGGCCGCGGGCATTGGCAGCTGGCGATTCATCATCATTCAGACCGCTCTCGTAATGCTTTGGGTGGCGCTGAACCTTACGGCCTGGGATCTCAAGTGGGATCCCTATCCCTTCATCCTGTTGAACCTGATGTTCAGCGTCCAGGCTGCGTATACGGGACCGATCCTGCTGCTGGCAAGCAATCGGCAGTCGGCGAAGGATAGGGCCATGGCTCGGCGCGATGACGAAGAGCTCGGCGTCATCTACAAGCTCCAGCATGAGCAAATGGAGGTGCTGACCCTCCTGAAGGATGCCCAGGATAGGCACACAGAGATTCTGGAGCTGCTCAGGGGTCGCGGCGAGTCCGAACCCCCTCAGTAACCGCCGTCTCGTCGGGCTTCGCAGGCGGAGAGGACGGAGAATGACGACGGGTGGGACCCGCTCATTGCTTGATCATTGCCCGCGATGCCCCATAGCCCGTTTCTGGGACGAGCTCGATGGCTCGTCGGTAACAGGGAAATATTGACGTTCGGGTGCGGCGCTAGTCGGCAGCTTATGAACGTCGAGCTGTCGACCAGGTGGCGATACACTCCCCATTTTTCGATCGCTGGCGCCATGACCGCTGGCACAGACGCTGCGCGATTGCCTGACCTACAATGCACCTCGGTCTCCTTGGGATGCCAACGACATGATCGTGAGCTCTTTGAGCCAATCCGGAGTCAAACGCGTTCTCAACAGGAGGTTACGATGCCAACCCAACCCACGGTCAGCGGCGAGCTCAGCACGTTCTTCGTACAGAGCGCCGTGAAATCTGTCGTGCAACGAGGAGCAGAATCGTGATGATAAGGCTTTCAACTGCTTTCGCAGCTGTCGTGGTCTTCCTCGCTGCTTGCGGCTCGCAAGCTGCGCCGCCGAGTATCTCGGCGCCCCCGCCTGGCGCGAGCGCGTCGCTTGCCACACCGGGCTCGCTGGACGCGCTGTATCAGGCGGCCAAGGCAGAAGGCGCAGTCACCTGGGAAGCGGCTCCGATTAAACAGGCAGCCACCGATCTTGCCGCCGCCTTTTCCAAGAAATATCCCGGCATAAAGGTGACCTACAGCTCTACCAGCGATCCGCAGTTGCCGGCGCAGATCATCACCGAAGTATCTGCCGGAAACCATGAGGTTCGTTCCATCGATCTGGCCCATGGTGGGCCATCGTTGTTCAAACCGCTCGTGGACCGCGACCTGCTGCTGGCCACTGACTGGACCAAGCTGGGTGTCGATGCCAGCCAATCGCAGCTCGACGGACGGTGGTTGTTCAATGAGGACGGTATCCCGGTCCTGAGCTACAACACCAACAACGTCCAGCCCGCGGACGTCCCGCACGAATGGAGTGACCTTTTGAAGCCGCGCTGGAAGGGCCACAAGATCGCCGAGAACGCAGGGCCCGACACACTGGCGCAGCTCTTCTTCGCCATGGGCGAGGGTCCCGCAAAGAGCTATTTGACTTCGCTGAAGGATCAGCAGTTGGTGATTACCAAGTCCAAGGGTCCGGCTCGTGAGATGGTGCAGGCAGGGCAAGCCGATATTGCCGCAAGCACCGCGGACGAGCTCGTCCGCGGAAAGGCTGCGGGAATACCGGTGGAGCTCGTGCCACTTGGGCCCATGCTGCACGATGTGCGCGGCTGGTATATCCCTAAGGCTGTTCAACACCCAAACGCCGCGCGCCTCTTGGCGGCATGGCTGGTGTCGCCCGAGGGCCTGGCGCTCCAGGAGAAAGCGGGCGTCTCGAAGGATACGCCGTGCTCGGCATCCGACATCGCCAAGTTCGTATGCGACCGCGGCATCAAATACCTGGATCCCCAATCGGTGGGCCTCGATCAGTTCACCTTCTACGACAAGGTCGCGCAATACCAGACGCTGGCTGGGCAGCTCATCGGTGCGAATCCCAATGACGCTGGCTCCAATTAGCGGAGGTCGTCTCGCCGTTTGTCGACGTTCGCGTCAGCTCTTGGGTGACGCAGTGAAGGTTTGTCAGACGATAGGTTGTTAGATACGGACGCTGCTGCCTGGCTGCGGCAGATCGACTACTTTGCAACCCTGCCCGAGGATGACTTTCATGAGGTTGCGCGGAGCATTCGTGTCCGCCGCTACATGGCCGGCCAGGTGATCATGATCGAAGGCGATACGTGCGAAGGGCTGTACGTGGTGCGCGAAGGCCGTGTGCGGGTCTACAAGATGTCGCCTATGGGCAAGGAGCAGGTCCTGCGCATCATTCCCGCGTGCGAGTCATTCAACGACGTGGCGGTATTCGACGGCGGCCCCAATCCCGCCAGCGCCGACTGTCTCGACGATTGCCACCTCGGGATCCTCACCAAGGCGGACGCGGATCGCCTGCTGCGCACACGCCCTGGCTTCAGCGCGGCCATGCTGCGCGTCTTCGCGCGGCGGCTTCGCCAGCTCACGACGGTGATCGAGGACTTCGCCTTCCACAGCGTTCGGGCTCGCCTGGCCCGGGCGCTGATCGAGACGGCGGATGGCGGGGCGAGCCATTTGACCCAGCGTGACCTGGCCGAGCTGGCAGGTACGGCCCGAGAGGTAGCCGGACGGGAGTTACGAGAGATGGAGCGGCAGGGTGTCGTCCGCATCGGTCGAGGCACGACCGCGCTGCTGGACGTGGGGCGGTTGGAGCGCATTGCTTCGGGGGGCTAGCAGTGCGGCCCGATCCGTGACGCTGCCAGCCAGCGTCCGCCACAGGTTCCAGGTAAACAGCATCATGCCAGCCAGCTGGACGATGCCCGATAAGCCAAGCAGCGGGCCGATCGCGCCACCCGTCGAGCTGTACAGCGCCTGCGCTGGCACGCGCAGCAGCGTGCCCAGCATGAGGCACCACCAGGTCAAGACGAACAGCGATCGACTGTGCAGCCGGGTAGCGGCAAACGCCGGGACGATCCGTGCGGCCATGCCCATGATCATCATGGAGATGAAGCCGATGGTGACGGCGTGCAGACCCGCGAGGAACAGGTCTTCCGCCGGCAGTCCCAGCCGCCCGAGCTGCGCCAGCGAGGTGAGCAGCTCCAGGAGGAGCCCAAGCCCGAGCCAGGCGTACGCGCCCACCACGTAGGCTTCGTACCAGCCTGATTCGCCGGCGGTCACGATCTGGCGCGTTCGGGGTCCAAGGAGGCCGACGGCCCGGACGTACAGCCCGGCGATGACCAGCAGCCCAGCCCAGCCCGCGGCCGCCATCATTCGGCCGCCACCCAGTGAAATCGCCGACACGGCCTGTCCTGCGGCGCACAGCGCGACACTCGGCGGCAGCAGCCTCAGCACGGCCAGCAGATCGTCGGAGGACGCGGGTCTCACACGCATGAACAGCGGCAAATTCCGGGCGTTGACACCGAAGATCATGGACGTGACGAAGCCGAATAGCTCAACCACGATCAGGGGCCTGTCCAGCCAGTCGGGCACGACCGAGCCCGCTTGCAGCGCCAGGTAAACGGTCGTGCCCAGGTTGATTAGCAGTGCCACGGCAAACCACTGCAGCGCTGCCCGGCTGAAGCGCTCCGGCCCCTGGATGCTGTCTGCCATGACGCGACCCTTGATCAAGCCCCCCATGAACAGGCCAAGGCCGGCCAGCTCGAGCAGCGCCGAGAGGACGGTAAGGCCGCGAAACAGCACGGAGGCTGCAGCCAGGGGCTGGGAGATGGCCCTCAGCACGATCCCTGCGACCATCAGCGCGAGGACTACGTATGCCATCGTCGAGGCGTGGATGGCTACTCGCCGCTGGCGCGGAACGACCTGGTAGGAAATGCCCATGATGAACAGGCCCACCCAGCCAAGGATCTGGCTCTGGCCATGGACCTGGAACAGGGCTGGCGAGATCAGCCGGGCAGCCAGCGAAGGCGAGGCGTCATGGAACGCGATGGCGCTCAGCTCGATGGCGCCCAGCAGCCAGCCGATGGTCATCGCCAGGAGCAGGCTGGCCTTCAGGAAGTACTGATACGGCTCATGGCGCCGTCGCGGCACCATGCCCGCCGGCATCAGGCCGCCCAGCCGAGCGCCTTGCGACCTGCCAGCGTGATGCGCTCCGGGGTCCACACCGGATCCCACACCAACCGCACTTCCACGCGCTCGACGCCGGGAACGCCGTTCAGCGCATCGCCGACGCCGCGCAGCATGCTCTCGTGCAGCGGGCAGCCGGGGGTGGTCATGGTCATGGCTACCGTGATCTTGCCGCCATGCTGCTCGACGTCATAAATCAGCCCGAGGTCGACGACGTTCACTCCCAGCTCAGGGTCATAGACGTTCTTGAGCGCTGCCATCAAGGCATCTTGGTCGATCATCGCAACACCACCCGAATGAGATTGACCGCCGTAAGGGCGGCGCCCAGCGTGCACAGGCCAAAACCGGCCTGGATAGCTGGAAGGTAGCCGGCGAGGATGCCGGCAAGAGCTATGGTCAGGCTGGCCAGCAGAGCGCCGAAGCCGGCCCGTGCCAGCACCTGAGGATAGAGGTCCTTGAGGAGGGGAACCGGCGCCTTGCCCATCCTCGGGGCAAAGCGGTGAGTCCAGACCAGGAAGGGCACAATCTTGTACAGCTGCCCCAGCGTGGTGAGCCCGATCCACCCGCCCAGGCTTGCGGCCGCGTAGGCCAGCTGCAGCCGCGGATGTAGGTCGGTCTCGGCCGGCACCAGGATCAAGGCTAGGCCGAGCAGGGTCGTGAGCAGCAGTCCGCCCAGGCCGGCGATGTTGTGCTGCTGCGTTAGGTCAATGGGCCGCCGGCGGCGTACCCGCAGCATCGTGGCGTAGTCCCAGGCGTACAAGCCAATCCCGATCGCGGCCACCGACCAGCATCCCAGCAGCGGCGCTTGTCCGAGCCGCAGCAGTAAGCTGACGAACAGCCCAACGACCGCGGCGGTCAGCAGGATGAAGATGGGCCTTCCAAGGCGCCACTCATTGAAGGGGTGGGACAGCGCGAACATCGGCGTCAGCTTGTAGGAAACGCCCATGACCAGCAGGCCTAGCCATCCCAGCGCTGCCAGGTGCGCATGGGCTTCGACGAACGCCAGCTGGCTCAACGGCAGGAACCCCAGGGTGAGGTTCAGGGCCAGGGCGAACCCGACCGTCACTACCAGGGCCAGCGACGTCAGAGCCGCAAGGATGTACCAGCCTGTGAGCGGCCAGCGCTCCACACGCGCCAGCGTGCGAGCGGCGTTGTAGAGGAACACGCCAACGGCCAGCACCAACAAGCCCGCCGGCCAGGCCATGACCTGCGTCCGGCCCGTGCCCATCTCCACCGTCAATCCCAGCACTCCTGCCAGGTACAGGTAGAACTGCACCTTGCCGAGGCGCTCGCTGAAAATCGGTACGTCGAGCACGACGGGAATGAACTGGTACAAGGCGCCCATCGCGACCATGGTCAGCCAGCCCAGGGCCGTGAGGTGGGTAACGGCCAGAAGGCGGGGCGTGAGAAACACCGTGCCTAGGAATGACGGCGAGTAGGCCAGCGCGAAGCCGAATGCCAGCACGGCGAACGCCAGGCCCGCCACCATGTAGCGCAGCGGCAGGCTGAGCGACGCAGCGCGGGAGGTGCTGAGCCCGGACAGCAGCGGTCCCGCGGGCATGCTCGGCAGTGGCTGGGCCGGATCCGGCATGGTGGGCGTCGTGACAGGCTGGCTCATCGGGATCCTACGCCTGCACGTGACCCGACCGGAAGAAACGCACGCGCCAATCGCCGTTGGGCTGCGCTTCTGCCTCGTATTCAAAGCCCATCCCCGTCATGACGGCAAACAGCGGCTTAGGCTCGAACAGGGCCCACAGCTCCATCGCCTGGTCGGGCGCGAGGCTGTTGGCGGTCATCATGATCCGCTGGAACGGCTCGCGGCCCTCTCGTAGGTCGTCACGTACGTCCAGCACGACGGTGTTGTGTGGTTGCTCCATCTGCGCCCTCCACGAAATCATGTCTTCGTTTCACACGCTAGCGTGGACACCGCTGACCGTCAGGGACCTAGGTTCCTTTTCCGGTGCGCTCGACCATGGTTGTGGGAAGGAGCGAGCCGCGTGTCGCCCTGGACGGCGCTTCGGACAGCCTGGTCACCGGACCGAAATGGACCTATCCTAGGTTGTAGGTAGAGTATGAGCCTCCGCGGCGCTAGCTTGCTCAAGCGGGTTCGTTGGACCGTGGGCGTGCTCGCGGCCTTTACCGTGGCAGCCTGCTCGGCCAGTCCAGGGCAGATCGCACCGGCCTCTCCAGCCAGTCAGGCGCCGTCAGCCGGGTCCGCCCTGCCAAGCGCTTCGGGCGTATCGCTCAAGGAGATCCTCCGCCAGCCGGTGGGTGAGGATCACGTGGAGACCGTCGCCTTTTCACCGGACGGACTCAGGCTGGCCATCGGCGCCGAGGACGGCACGGTGGCCGTGCTCAAGCTTCAGCTCCAGCCGGGTGAGGACGCGGTGATCCGGAAGCTGCACGTGGGCCAGACCACGGGCCTGGCTTGGTCCCCCGACGGCAAGCGGCTGCTGACGGCCGCGGGCGACGGCAGCGTGCGTGTCTCCGATCCCGAATCGCTCCAGGTGGCATACAGCGTTACCGCGTATCCGACGACGTACCCATCCGTGGCGTGGTCGCCCGACGGTCAACGCTTCGCCCTCGCACAAGGCCGAAACACGGTGCAGCTGTTCGAGGCCAAGGACGGCACCCTCGTCGACAGCTTCCAGGTTGGGGACGTTAGGACGCGGGCGCTGCTGTGGCTGCCCGGCGGGGAGGTCGCCGCCAGTGACGAGACGGGCCGGGTCGCCTTTTTCGCTGCAGGGCAGGCCAAGCCGGTGCGCATATTCCAGCCGGATGTCGCGCACAAGGCGGTGAACAGCATGAGCCTGTCCCCTGATGGGCAAACGCTGGCCATCGCCTACGACGACGGAGCGCTGCTGCTGGTGAATCCCGCCACCGCCAAGCTCATTCGCGAGCTTCCCAAGGGGCGCCAATCGGGCACGGTCTCATGGTCGCCCAATGGCAAGCTGCTGGCGCTCACCTCGGTGTCCTTCGACCTGAAGATCCTCGACGCCGGGGGAGCCCTTATCGCTCGCGACGACGTGGGCTATGACACGAACGGGACAGCCTGGTCACCGGATGGCCGGTATCTGGCGATGGGTGCGGACGACAAGACCCTGCGCGTCTATGAACTCAGCCCGCCGCAGACGCCCGATCGCCTACGGCCTACGCCTCCGAGCTTCATGGGCCGCTGAGCGCGGCCCATCGCAGCCGCGGCTGCCGAGCTATTTGAAATAGGTGCGGACTGCTTGTTCGATTCCGCTGAGGCCCTTTTCGAGGTCGGCGGGACTCATGACCGGGTAGAGATCAACTTCGGCATTGAATGCGAGAAAGAACGGCTCGCCCACGGACGGCATCTGTGAGGGGTCCTGCAGGTCGAAGAAGACGAAGGCGGTCCGCTTGCCTTGGAAGGTTGTGAAGTAGGCTGCCTCGGGTTTCAGCTCGCCCAGGATTGCCTGCATGTTCCTGGGCAGACTGCCGTCGGCGATGGTCTGGTTCGCCTTTTCTACCGGGAAACTGACTTTCATCATCATGCGCATGGGTAGCTTGCTCCTCGCTCCGTAATCAACACCAGGATAGGTTCCGGGCAGCGCACCGGCAAGGTCGAAAGCGGCACACTTGTTGCCGGAGGCAACCACCCCACTTTGCGTGGCCGTTGGCGTATCGAAAAGGCCGCGCCCGTTCGTCGAAGCGGCGCTACACAGACCCCAGGGGATGGAAGCCGGAGAGGTCGGCTATCCCGTTGTGCAAATTGGCCAGGCCGTTGATGTTCCCGATGACCGGCTGCACCTCGGTTGTGCCGCCGCTGCTGTTGACCAGCAGCCGGTAGTCGGCGTTCATGTTGCTGGCCACCATCTGTGCCTGGCTCGCGTCTACCGTCTGGACCACGCCCACGGTTTGGGCGCCGATACCTAGCGAGACCAGCTTGTTGGGCCCGATCTCGGGTGTGCGCGGGCTCAACCCCGCCTGGTCGGCCGCGCGCGCCGCGGCTTCCGCGAAGGGTGGCCGTTTGAAGATGTTCAGGAGCGCTTCCCTGCCGGAAGCGAGCGGTGGAAGCGGGTACAGATTCATGGCACCTTCCCCCTCATAGGCAGCGCAAGGTCGATTGAGAGCAAGTGGCGAGAAAGCGGTGGGATTTCACGCCGCCTGCGGCTCCGCGGTGAGATCTTTGATGGCTTGAATCATCTTGACCAGGACGGCCTGGGCGTCGCCGTAGACCATGGCGCAATTGGGCGCGTAGAACAGGGCATTCTCGATGCCCGAGTAGCCTCTCCCCTGCCCGCGTTTGATCACGTAGACCTGGTGCGCATGGTCCACGTTCAAGATCGGCATGCCGTAAATCGGTGACGATCGGTCCACGCGGGCCGCCGGATTGACGACGTCGTTGGCGCCGATCACGAGAGCGACGTCGGCATCGTCGAACTCGTCGTTGATGTCATCGAGCTCGAAAATGAGGTCGTAGGGTACGCCCGCCTCGGCGAGGAGCACGTCCATGTGTCCGGGCATGCGTCCCGCCACCGGGTGCACGGCGAACTTGACTTCCACGCCGGCGGCTTGCAACAGCTTGACCAGCTCGTAGAGCTTGTGCTGAGCCTGCGCGACGGCTAGCCCGTAGCCGGGCGCGACGATGACTTTGCGGGCATAGCGCATGAAAATGGCCGCGTCGCTGGCCTCGGCCGGTTTGAGAGCGCCCACGGCACCGGCTTGTGCTGCGCTGCCGGTCGCGCCGAAGTTCGCGAACAGGACGTTGCGAACGGAGCGGTTCATGGCTCGTGCCATGAGCACGGTGAGCAGCGTGCCGGCTGAGCCCACAATCGTGCCGGCAACCATCAGCGCAGGGTTCTGGAGGACGTAGCCATCGAGCCCCACCGCCACACCGGTGCAGGCGTTGTACAGCGAAATCACCACGGGCATATCGGCCCCGCCGATGGGCAGCGTCATGAGCACCCCAAAGAGCAGCGCTGCGAAGAAGAACAGCGCCGCCAGGCCAGGGCTGCGCGGCATGACGAGGATCGTGCTGAAGCCAAGGACGATCGCAGCCAGCATCACCAGCGCATTGAGCATCTGCTGGCCCTTGATTCGGCACGGTCGCTTCAGCCGCTCGTCCAGCTTGGCCCAGGCCACGACTGATCCGGACAGCGACACGGAGCCGATCAAACCGCCAACAACCGCTATGGCCAGCCGAGTGCTGGCCCCCTGGCCGGCACCGAGCAGCTCGGTGGCGGCAATCGCCGCCGCGGCCCCGCCGCCCATGCCGTTGTAGATGGCGACCATCTGCGGCATGGCGGTCATGGGAACCCGGGAGCCGGCCCACCACGCCCAGCCCAGCCCTAGAGCCAGGGCGAGCGCGGCGAGAATCGCGTTCGCGGTCACGTGTGGCTGGGCGTCCGGCGCCACATCGAGGACATACAGCAGAGCGGCCAGCACGGCGGCGAGCATGCCCGCGCCGGCTAAGCCGATGCCGGATCGCGCAGTGACCGGGGAGGCCATCTGCTTGAGGCCGAAGATGAGAAGGAAGGCGACCACGACGTCGACCAGGGCGACCAGCCAGCCGAGGTTCACGTTACCTTCTCGCCGGTCCGGGAATGGCTGACCTTGAACATCTCCAGCATGCGGATGGTCACGACGTAGCCACCGGCGGCGTTGGCCGCTCCGAGAACGACGCCCACGAAGCCGATGATCTGTTCGGTGAGGGACGTGGCATTGAGAAGGGCATACAGTGCACCCACGACCACGATGCCATGGACGAAGTTGGATCCGGACATCAGCGGCGTGTGCAGGATGGCCGGAACCCGGCTGATGACCTCATACCCGGTGAAGGCCGCCAGCATGAAGATGTAGATGGCCACGAAGCCAGTGATTGTCAATTGCAGCGTCATCAATGCCTCCTCACGATCGAGCAAGCCCTGGCTGCACGTGGTCGGGTGCCTGCACCGGCTCACTCCGGCGCGGCTCCAGCGCCTGCCGCGCAGTGCGGTTCTTGATCTCCCCATCGTGGGTGAGCACGCTGCCGGCCAGGATGTCATCGGACCAGTCGATGTCGATGCGGCCATTGCGGAGCATCAGCTGGAGCAGGTTGACCTGGTTCTTGGCATAGAGCTCACTGGCGTGCTCGCCCAGCAGTGAGGGAACGTTCGAGGGAGCCAGGACGGTGACTTGGCCTACCCGGACAACCTCGTCGGGACGCGAGCACTCGCAGTTCCCGCCACCCTCGGCGGCCAGGTCCACGATGACCGAGCCTGGCTTCATGCCTTCCACCTGGGGCCGGCTGACGAGCCGCGGGGCCGGCCGGCCAGGCACGGCGGCCGTGGTGATGACGAGGTCGGCCTGCTGGATGTGCCTGGTCAGTACGTCGGCAACGTGCTGGCGCTCGTCGCTCGTCAGCTCGCGGGCGTAACCGCCTTCACCTCGGGCATCGATGCCGGTGTCGACGAATCTCGCTCCAAGCGACTGCACCTCCCCCCGCGTTTCGGGGCGAACGTCGTAGCCCTCGACGATGGCGCCCAGGCGGTGAGCCGTGGCGACGGCTTGCAGCCCGCACACCCCGAGGCCCATGACCAGCACGGTTGCCGGACGCAGGGCGCCAACAGCCGTGGTCATCATCGGCAGAATGCGGGTGAGCTTGGTAGCTCCCAGCAGCACCGCGTAGTAGCCGGCCAGGGCGGCCTGACTGGAAAGCGCGTCGACCGCTTGCGCCCGGCTGGAGCGCGGAACCAGCTCCATGGCGAAGCAGGTGACGCGCCGCGCGCACAGAGCCTGGACCAGCGCGGGCTCTCTTTCAGCGTAGACGAAGGAGATCAGGATCGCGCCTGGCTTCATAGCGTTGACCACTTCAACCGCCGGTGGCTGAACGGCCAGGACGATGTCCGCGTCGCCTACGAGGCTGCGCGGGTCCTGGCCGAAGGCCACGTTGTGGAACGCCGCGTCGGGCAGACTGATGCCCTCGGCGGCTCCGGCCTGCATCCGGACGTCGGCTCCGAGCTGGCGCAGCTTGTCGACCGTGCCGGGCACCAGGGCGACTCGCCGTTCGCCCGGGCGGGTCTCCTTCAGGACGGCGATTCGCACCGGACTTGCTCCCGGCTGTCCCACCGGGTCGGCTTCAGGCTGCGGCACAGGCATGGATCCGGCCTGGCTGCATTGCGTCCCAAACAATCTGGCTCATGCCGAAGCCGGGCTCGATGATGCGCTTGCCGAACGGGCGCACCTTCGCCCGGCGGAGCATGAGCGAGCGATAGATGCCCGCGGCGCTGATGTCCCCGGCGAGCTGCGCGCCCACGATCTGGCCGTCGCGCAGGTAAATCGAGCGCAGCCCCGCGCCGTCATGACGGCGCAGGATCTCATCCGGGTGGTCGGTGCTGCCCATGGCGACGATGGGCACTCCGAGGTGCTTGAGGCTGTTCATCGCCTCAGCTCCCTCGTAACGTATGTCTCGCCCCAGGGCGTTCAGGGCGGCGACACGGCCCTGGGCCACGGCATTGGGGAAGATGGCGTGCACGTATGGCTCGCCGGTGAGGCGGTCGGCGGCTTCGGTCACGTCGCCGGCGGCGAAGATGTTGGGATCGGTTGTGCGCAGCCGGTCGTCGACCTCCACGCCCCACCTGGCCGTCACGTCCGAGCCGCCAAGGAACTCGACGTGCGGCTTCACGCCGGTGGCGGCGATGTACATCCCGGCGGTGACGACTTCTCCTCCGGCTAGGCGCACCCCGGTGACGCCGCCATCGCCTATGAATGCCTCAGCTTCCAGGCCCAGGCGGAGGGTCACGCCTCGCGCCTCCAGGGCTGCTTCGGCCACGGCGGAGGTCTCAGGATCCAATACGCGAGGCATGACCCACGACCTGCGGCCGATGATGGTCACGTCGACGCCGAGATCGGCCAGCAGCAGGGCTAGCTCGATGCCGATAAAGCCGTTGCCCACGATCAGCGCGCTCTTGACCTCGCCGGAGCGCACCCGACCAATCATCTCGGTGGCCACTCGCAGCGACTTGAAGTCGTACACGCCCGGCAGCTCCGCGCCTGTTAAGGGCGCGTGCAGCCGGCTGCCCGAAGCGACGATCAATCTTTCGTACCGGATACGGTCGCCGTCCGCCAGGACGACCTCGCGGTTGCAGCTGTCCACCGCCGCGACGCAAGCTTCGCGCCGCTCCTCGATGCCTAGGCGCTGAGCAACGTCCCTGCCCTGCCAGTACAGCGTCTGATCGCGGCCGGTCAGGAAATGGTCGGCTATCGCCGGCGGCGAGTAGGGCGGGTACGGCTCGGCCGACAGCGCGGTTACCGCGCCGGAAGGATCGAGCTGCCGCAGGGTGAGGGCGGCGGTGATGCCCGCCGGACCCGTGCCAATAATCACCGCGCGCATCAGCGCACCGCCTGGAGGATGGGAGTGGTGGCTGCCGGAACCAGCTCGGCCGCCAGCGCGCCAACGGCGCCGGCCAGATCCGACCCGCGCAGCAGCTCGTCGACTGCCGGCTCACTCGCCATGGCTAGCTCGTCGTAGGGCAGCGCGTGCAGCGAGTGGAAGGCAAAGTCACCCGCTCGGCTGATGTTGTCCAGAGCGCGGCACAGGTCGTCGGGCCCACGCACGCGGTTGACCAGCAGTCGGACGTCATGGATTCCGAGGTCGATCGAGAGACGCGCCGCTTCGACGCCAACGTGCATGGCGTTGAAGGTGGGATCGACTACCACGAGCGCCCGATCGAAGCCGCGGGCCAGCGCGCGGCCGAAATGTTCTACGCCGGCGTGGGTATCCATCAGCACCACTTCACCTCGGCGCAGGCTCATGCCGCCCACGGTTGCCGCTAACAGTGAGTGCTCCGGACAGAGGCAGCCGCTTCCGGCGCGGCGCACCGTGCCCATGACCAGCAAGCGGACGCCATCTGGCGCCGGAACGCCCAGGCGCTCGACGACGTCCGAGACGTCGGGATTGAGCCGCAGTATGCCGCCCGACCCTTCACCCGGCCGAGCGCCCGTCTTCTCTTCGACGTAGTCGGCCTGTTCGGCCAGGGGAACGATTGCGGCGGCGGCGGCGGCGAGGCCCAGGGTAGCTGCGAGGTTACGCTGCTCATCAGCGTCGACAGCCAGCACCTGGGCTCCTCGCCGCGCGAGAATGCGGGCCAGCAGCGCGGTGATCGTCGATTTCCCCACTCCCCCCTTGCCCACGACCACCGTGCGCAGCCCTTCGCCGCCTGCTATGGCGGCATCAACCGCGTGCTGATGCCGCTCGTCGACGTCGCACATCTGGCTTACGCTCCGGTCCCCACGGCCTCGACCGCCGGGGCCATCTCCTCCACTTCCTCGTATGGCAGGCCGAGCGCTTTGCGCTTGGCCTCGATGTGTCGACGAATCAGCAGCGACGCCTTGGCCGGGTCGGGCTCGATGGCGAAGGTCGCGCCAGTGACGCCCTCGAGCCCGTTGGCCAGCAGGTCGACGACATGCGGACTGCCGAAGATCGGCGGCTGCACGCCCAGCACGGTCTTGACCCCGCTGGCGACGACGTAGGCGCCGATGGCCACGGCCTTCTCCGAATACCACTCCGGCGCGGCTCCGGCCAGGGGCAGCTGATCGATGTCGACTCCCAGGTAGCTGGCCAGCGCCCCGGCCAGTACCAGCACGCGGCTGTTGTCGACACACGAGCCCATGTGCAGCACCGGCGGGATGCCGAGCGCCTCACACACTCCACGCAGGCCCGGCCCGGCCATGCGGGCCGACTCCGGCAGCATCTGGCCGGCCTTCCCGTTGGCCACAGCGGCGCAGCCCGTCACGATCACCAGCACGTCGTGCTCGATGAGCTGGCGGGTGAGCTCCACGTGGCCATAGTCCTGGGGAACCTTGGGGTTGCTGCAGCCAACCACGGCGACCGCTCCCCGGATGGCTCCGCCGGCGATGGCATCCACCAGGGGCTTGGGGGTTCCGCCCAGGGCTCCGAGGATGGCTTCCACCGAGAACCCGGCCATCATCTGCACCGGCTTGACTGGAATGCGCACGCGATCCGGGTTGCGATTGGGATAGGCCTCAACAGCCATGCGCACGATCTGCTTCCCGATCTCTGCGCCGCGGTGGGGATCGAAGGACACGTGCGTCGCCCCGGGGAACTTGGCCTTGTCGGCGGTGGAGATGATCTGGGTGTGGTAGCACTTGGCCACGTCGGTGACCGAAGGCATGATGCACTGGTAGTCCACGACCATGGCTTCCAGGGCGCCGGTCATCATCACCAGCTCCTGCATCAGGTGGTTGCCGGCTATCGGCACGCCACGCCGCATCTGGAGTTCATTGCCCGTGCAGCACAGGCCGACGACGTTGATACCGGTAGCGCCATAGGAACGGGCCAGCTCGAGCAGCTCGGGGTCCTGGGCGGCGCTGACGATCACGTCGGACAGGAGGGGATTGTGCCCGTGCATGGCCACGTTGACCTGGTCGGACCGAAGCACGCCCAGGTTCACTTCGGACATGCGTGGGCTTGGCGTGCCGAACATGATGTCGGACAGCTCCGTAGCGATCATCGAGCCGCCCCAGCCATCCGACAGACCAGTGCGCAGGCCATGGAGCAAGATGTTGACATAATCATTGTCAACGCCCATGTGCGTGCGGTGCAGCATCTCGACGTTCTCACGATCGATGCCGCGAGGGACGATGCCGAGCTTCTCCCACACTTCGCGCCGTTTGGCCGGCGCGCGCTCCACGAACGACAGGTGCTCTTTGCGGCTGCCGAAGTCCTCGAAGAGGCGGTCCGCGAGGTCGCTGGCTACGTCGCTGACCGAGCGACCGTCGCTGGGGATGCCGAATTCGGCGGCGAGGCGCAGCAGCTTCGCTTCATCGGCAATGCGATAGCCGGTCGTCTCACCTTTGGCCGTGGCCAGGAAGACTTCCAGAATGTCGCGGCCGTGGTCGGAATGGGACGACGAGCCGGCAGCGATGGTTCGGCCCAGGTTGCGGGCGACGATAACGTCGGCGTCGGCGCCGCAAACGCCCTTTTGCGGTCCGGCCCCGAAGGGGTCGATGCGACATGGGCCCATAGAGCAGTTGCGGCATGAGACCCCCAGGGAACAGTAGCCGCACTGGGGCTGCTGGGCCTGAAGACGATCCCACACGGTCTCGATGCCTTCCTCGCGGGCGACGTCGATCATGCGTCGGGCGTCTTCGTTGATTGTGAGCCGGCCGCTGTGGTGGCCGTCGCGGCTGACGGTGCTCATCGGGAACCTCCATCGCTCTTGTTAGTGCTCTTGGCCGGGCCGTGCCCATTGCCGTGCCCGTTATGGTGGTTGTGCCCCGGCATGTGCGCCGCGGCCGCGACCGTGAGGATTTCATCACCCCAGGCGTGCCAGCCGGCGAGCGGGTCGGCGGCTGGCTGGTGAGTGAGGTCCGCCGCCCCTAGCACCGCGCGGGTTTCGCGCACCCGGCCGGACCGGATCAGCTCGTTCAGCTCGCCGTACACCAGCGCTTCCACTTTGCAGGCTTCGGCGCAAGCCGGAACCTCGTGGCGGCGCTGTCGGTCGATACAACCGTCGCACTTGACGGCGACGGCGGTCTGTGGATCGGGCCCTTCGGCCAGCGGATAGAAGCTGATGACGTCGAACGGGCAGACGACGGCGCACATGGCGCAGCCGATGCAGCGCGTAGCCTCGATGAGGACAACGCCCATCTCGTCGTCGCGGCTGACGGCTCCGGTCGGGCAGACTTGCTGGCAGGGAGCCGGATCGCAATGGCGGCAGCGGTTCGGGAACGAGGTCGAGGGCACGTCCCCCGCCTCGACGTGCACCCTCGTGCGAGGCACAGGATCCTCGAGGAAGGCGGCGAACTGGTCGTTGCTCCGCGAGTGCTCGACAGCGCAGGCGAACTCGCACTGGCGGCAGCCAATGCAGTGCTCGGGGTTCACGAACACGCTGCGTGGCGCCCGCCTTTGGCGCTCGGATCGAAGCCCCATGGTCATGACGTCTGCACCTGCTGGTTGATGTGAGGCAAGGCCTACAGGAGTACGGTAGGCAGCGCCGCGCGAACTTCCCGTCAAGGACGTGCAAACGGGTGCTAAAGCCGGTCCTGCTGCCGGCAGAGAGGGGGATGACCATGCACGGGCCAACGAGCAGGGCCCGATTTGTGCGGGCACGTCCGGCGCGAGCAGGGAGGGACAGCGGCGACCGTGAAGCCCCAGTGCGTTCGCCGTTTATGCAACGTTTTCGTGTCATTTGCCGGGTGTTGGCTTCCTCGTTCCTAGGCTCGAAGCAACAGGAGAAGGTGGCTTATGCAACTCGATTTCAGCGACCAAGAAGTAGCCGTGATCGGGGGTGTCTTGCGGAACTACCTGGGCGACCTGCGGATGGAGATCCGGGACACGGAGAACTATGAGTTTCGGCAGGGACTGAAGCAGGACGAGCAAATCATCGTGTCCTTCTTGGCGCGCCTTCCGGAGCTCGCTCCCATCCAAGACTGAGCGGCTTTCGGCCACAAGCGCCCCCGCCCGAGCCAGGGGCGGAATTTATCGGCGGTTGCCAGCGGCTTTAGTGGGCGTTTAGCGCCCGGAGGGGAGCATGAGTGCATGGACAGGTCCGCCCGCCCGCCGTCGCCAAACGGCCAGCAACCGACCCCAGACGCAGTGGATACCCGTCCGCTCGAAGTTTCGCCGGCGCAGCTGCGCTGGACGTGCGATCCGACGGCCTTTCCCTTCGACACCACCGAGCAGGTACCGCCCCTGGATGGGACGGTGGGTCAGCCGCGTGCACTCAGCGCGCTGTCCTTTGGCCTCGCCACCGAGGCGCCGGGCTTCAATCTTTTCGTCGCCGGGCCCTCCGGAACCGGCCGCAGGACCACCGCGGCGCTGTATCTTCGCCAGCTGGCAGCTCGCCGCCCGGCCCCTGACGACTGGTGCTACGTCTTCAACTTCAAGGACCCGGCTCAACCTGCCGCCATCAGCCTGCCACCGGGCCGAGCGGTGGTGTTCCAGGAGGACGTGCGGCAACTGATTGCTAACGTGCGGCGAGACCTTCGGCGCGTGTTCGAAAGCCGTGAGTACCGGCGGGCGCAAGAAGAGGTGCACAGAGCGGTTACCGAGCCCCGCGACCGGCTGCTGCACGGCCTCAGTGAGCAGGCGGAAAAGGAAGGCCTGGGCATCACCATCACTCCCGGCGGTCCGGCTGTCATCCCCATCGTGCACGGCCGGCCGATGAAGCCTGAAGAGCTGGATAGTCTGCCGGAGGACAAGCGTGCCGGCCTCCTCCAGCATGGCGAGGAGATCAGTCGAGCCTTCATGGACGTGTGGGAGCAGATCCGGCAGTTCGAAAAGGACGCCCATGAGCGCATGGCCGAGCTGCATCAGCAGGTGGCGCGATCGACGATTGCCCCGCTCATCAAGGTCCTGCAGGAGAAGTACCAGGATCAACCGGCGATTGTCGATTACCTGCTGCAGGCCCAGGAAGACCTGGTGACTCATGACGAGGAGATCTGGCGCCAGGGTGAGGCCGGCGAGTCGGAGCAGGGTTCCCTGCCCCAGCTTCTCCAGCAGATGCGTGGTGAGGCTGAGGACGCCGTCTTCAGGCGCTACCAGGTGAACGTCCTGGTCAACAACCAGGGTCTGGCCGGCGCCCCCGTGGTGTTCGAGTCCAACCCCACGTACTACAACCTGCTGGGCCGGATCGAGTACCGCGGCCAGCTCGGGGCCATGGTCACGGATTTCGCGATGATCAAGGCCGGCGCTCTGCATCGGGCGAATGGCGGCTACCTGGTGCTCAACGCGCTGGATGTTCTGGGCAGCCCATTTGCCTGGAATACACTCAAGAGGGCTCTGCAGACCGGCGAGCTGCGAATCGAGAACCTGGGCGAGCAGTACATGGCCTTTCCGGCCGCGACCCTGCGCCCGCAGCCCATTCCACTGGACGTGAAGGTCGTCCTGATCGGCCTGCCGCGCATCTACTACCTCCTGTATTTCTACGACGAGGACTTTCCGAAGCTCTTCCGAGTTCGGGCCGACTTCGACAATGAGCTCAAGACCAATGCCGAGCAGCTGGCAAGCTACGCCGGGTTTGTGAGCAGCCAGGTTCGGGAGCTCAAGCTCAGGCATTTCGACCGAAGCGCCGTCGCCAAGATTGCCGAATACGGCGCTCGCTTGACCGAGCATCAGGGCCGGCTCAGCGCCCGCTTCAAGGACATCGGTGACGTGGTTGTGGAAGCCAGTCACGCGGCGGGCCAGGCGGGCGGCCAGATAGTAACTGCCGAACACGTCCGGCAGGCTATCGAGGCCCGGACCTTCCGCTCCAACCTGTTCGAAGAGAAGCTGAGCGACCTCATGGAGGAAGGGACCCTGCTCATCGATACGTCCGGGTCCCGCGTTGGGCAGGTCAACGCGCTGTCGGTCCTGGACGTTGGCGACTACTCTTTCGGCCGGCCGGTGCGCATTACGGCTCAAACATCCCTCGGCAGCGAGGGGGTCATGAACCTGGAGCGGGAGACCAGGCTCAGTGGCCGCATTCACAACAAGGGCTTCCTCATCCTGACTACGTTCTTCATGGCCCGATATGCCCAAGACAAGCCGCTGGCGCTGGCTGCGCGTATCACGTTCGAGCAGACCTACGACGAGATCGAGGGCGATAGCGCTTCCTGCGCCGAGCTGTGCGCGCTCCTGTCGGCGCTGGGTACCGTGCCGTTGCGGCAGGACATTGCCATCACCGGCTCGGTGAATCAGTTGGGCGAGGTCCAGCCGGTTGGGGGAGTAACCCGCAAGATCGAAGGCTTTTACGACACCTGTAAGTCGAAGGGTCTCAGCGGCGATCAGGGGGTGATCATCCCGCGGCGGAACGTCAACCACCTGATGCTCAGGGAGGACATCGTCGACAGCGCTCGTGAGGGGCGTTTCCACGTCTGGGCGGTGGATACGGTGGACCAAGCTATCGAGATTCTTGCTGGCGTTCCTGCCGGCCGGCGTGACCTCGATGAAACGTGGCCGGACGGCACCGTCAACGGCTCGGTCGATCACCGGCTGCGGGAATACGCCGAGCGCTTGAAAAGCTACAACCGGCCGGTAGAGCAGCCCGAGTTGCGCGAGCGCACTCCGGCGGAGGTCGGGCCACGCACGCCACGTCTGAGGCGGCGGCAGCCGGCTCCCGGGCGAGGTCGCGGTGAGCCCAGCGCCAATCCGGCCGCGTGAGGCCGGCTAAGGAGGTTGATTGGCACACATGGCTGACACAAGCACCAAGCGAGAACGTTTGACGCTGCTGGAGCTCGATCGTCTGATGCGGGACCCGTGGAGAACAGAGATCCGAAGGTTGGCGGAGGTCATGGAGCGACTCGCCTCGTGGCCATGGGATTGGCTGCCGTGCGAGCCGCCGTCCGGCAAGCTGCAGCCGGCGGTCGACATGTTCAAGGAAGACGGCCGAATCGTCGTCAAGATTGGGCTGCCCGGCGCCAAGCCGGAGGAGATTGAAGCCACGATCGAAGGTGACGTCCTCACCGTACGGCGCTTGCGCACCGAGCCGCAGGAGCCCGCCGAGAGAGACTACTTTGTGAGAGAGCAGTACTCCAGCTCTTTCACCCGAACGCTTCGTCTGCCCAATGACGTGGACGCCGACAGGGCCGAGGCGAAGCTCAAGGATGGGATGCTCACCGTCACCCTCCTGTCGTCGGGCCCTACGCCGCCGCAGAAGAAGCTTGCTATCAAGGACTAAGACCATGCCGGGAACGATCGAAGGCGGCGGGGGAGGGGCACCGTCGGAGCGGACGTTGCGAATGCTGATCCGTTTTTCGGGCGGAGGGAATGCACCGGGAATCGCATTCCGGGCATGCTCCTAGCCCTCAGGCGGTGGGAAGGAAGTGAACATGCGCGCTTCGTTGCGTATCGCCCGGGTGTGGGGCATCGAGATTCGGGTTCACGCCAGCTGGCTGTTGATCTTTGCCCTGGTTACCTGGTCCCTCGGCGCAGGCTACTTCCCGGAGAGCTATCCCCTGCTCGATCGGCCAACGACCTGGATCCTGGCCGTCGTTTCCGCGCTCTTGCTATTCGCTTCTGTCGTCGTTCATGAGCTGAGCCATTCGCTCGTGGCGCGGGCCCACGGCCTGGAGGTGCACTCCATAACGATGTTCGTCTTCGGAGGCATCTCTGAGCTGAAGGGCGAGCCCACGCGAGCTTCGACGGAGTTCCTGGTTGCCATCGCGGGGCCCATCGCCAGCTTTGTTGTTTCGGGGGTAGCGTACGCCGCGTCGCTGCTGACGTCCCAGGTGAGTCTGCCCTTGACGGCCATGGCGGAATACCTGGCGTTGATCAATGCCATCCTGGGGGCCTTCAACCTGCTGCCCGGCTTTCCGCTTGATGGTGGCCGTGTGCTGCGGTCGGTGCTGTGGGGTATCACACGGGACTTGGCGCGCGCTACCCGAATCGCGGCTTCGGCGGGCAAGGGCGTTGCTTATGGGCTCATCGCCCTTGGCATGCTGCAGCTGTTTGCCGGAAACGTGGCGGGCGGTCTGTGGATAGCGTTCATCGGTTGGTTTCTGATCCAGGCGACCGAGCAAACCACTCATGCAATGGACGTCCAATCGGCGTTCGTGGGGGTGAAGGTCGGCGAGTTGCTCAAGGGTTCGCCGCGTGTGGTGGAAGGCGACGCGGCCGTCGCCGATCTAGCCGCTGCCATGCTCCAGTACGGCGAGCGAGCTGTGCTGGTGATGCAGGCATCGCAGTTGGTCGGCATCGCCGATCTGAAACAGGTCCGGCGCGTTGCTCGGGAGCTGTGGGGCTCGACGCCTGCGCGAGCTATCATGCATCCGCTCGAGCAGGAAATCGTCTCTCCGTCTGAGCGACTTCTTACCGACGTTCTGACGGAGATGGGCTCCAGGCACGCGGACTACGTCGTGGTCATGGATGAGGAGCAAGTCCTTGGTCTGCTTACGCTCCTCGACATCGCCCGTTTCATGGAGCTGAGGACAGCCCTGGCCGAGGCCAGGCCCCAGGCCGAACGTCAGCGCGCAGCCTGAGCCCATTCGCCCGCTCGTTCGCGTCCCGACTGATCCCATGCAGCTCTTACGGCCCGCCGGTCTCCGTTCGCCTTCTCATGGGAGCTCCGGCTAACCCGTGGGAGACAAGCCCCCGCGCTGCAGCAGGTGTGCCGATTGCGGCTGTTTGCCCGCGGTCAATACCTTGTCCAGGCACCAATTCCGCCAGCGGTCATGAGCTGGGCGGCGGCCTCGCCGGAGACGACTTCGATGCTGGCGCCGGCCTTGAGGCTCCGCTGCACGACTGCCTCCTTGAGGTCCGGCACCGGCTCGGTCTTCGCGCCGCAGCGGCCGCACACCTCGTCCGCCTGGCTCAGCAAGCCGCATTGCGGGCACTCGTGACCGGTCGGTCCAAAGGTGTCGGCTACGACCAGCCGGTGGATGCGATCATCGCTGGCCGCCTGAAGGGTGCTGTCGATGCCGATCGCCGGGTAGCGCTGCCGAGCAGCCTCGAACAGCCTTGCCACTTCTTGCAGCTCGTCAGCGCGCTCCGCGGCTTCGGCCTGGCGCAGGGCTGCCGCCAGCACCTCGCCTTCCGGGGCGAACAGCTCCAGTTGGAGCTCACCAGCCAACCTCGCGCGCAGCGCGGACGGAAGCTGGGAGCGCAGCGCCGCCAGCGCCTCGTCGGTTCCCGCCAGGAACAGCCGGTCGAACGGATGCTCGCGCTGGACGTCCATTAGCGTCCGAGTGGCGCGCTTGGCGTGTCGCAGCACATGGTCCATGTGATGCCGTTCGTAACGGGTCTGGGCCAGGCCGAACCACTCGCCGGTGGCCTGTTTCCCAGGCGCTTCGTCCGTCAGCTCATGGCGTTCTTCGATCTGCCCCAGGAACACTGTGTATATTCGCGCACGCTCCTTGTCGAACAGCAGCACGGCTATACGCTCGTAGTCGTCGAGCACCTCCTCGAGGGGCTCCAGGCGTGGCGTGACCGACCAGCTCATGCCGGGGAGTGGGGGGTCCGGAAGATCGACCTGCTCCAACACCTTGCCGGTCTCGGTAACGAAGACGGCCAGGCCCGCCGTCGCCGGCGCTCGGTCTTCAACCAGAAGCCGCTCAGCTCGCTGCGCCGCCCGATTGAAAGCCGTCCGCTGGCCTTCCGGAAGGGCTTTGCGCAGCTCCCGGCATTCTTCTCGGAAGGCGACCAGCACGCGCTCTTCGGTGCGTGCCCGCGGGCTGACGTCCGCGTAGACAGACAGGACCTGCCCGTCGGGGGGACGATGCTGCAGATGCTCGACAGTCTGCGCCAGGTTCTGGGGGTATGCTCGCATGACGATGCTCCTAAGAAGGCGCCTCTGAGGCGTGTGGCTTCTCTCTTCATCTTGTCCGCACCACGACAAACAGCGGATGAATTCGCCGTTAACGTGCGAATAAGGCGTGACTGTGGCGCTAAATTAGCTGGAGACCTGGACGACGCCCTTGAGTGTGTACGTGGTGACGGTGCAGTCGCAGCTGGTGTCGTGGCTGTAGATGGGCTCGGTCGACGAATGGTAGCCAAAAGAGCCCGGTTGGCTGAACGTCACCGAGAAGCTATCGCCTGGGGCAAGCCCGCCTGAGTCAAAAGCGGGGATGTAGCCTGGGTCGCTGACCACACTGTGCACCAGGCTCCCTCGATTAGTCCACGTCACAATCTGGCCTGCCTTGATGAGCAGGGTATACGGCTGGAAGCCGCCAACTTCGTCCAGAGCAACAGTCGTGTTCGGGGCGGGCGCCGCGAGGTATGGCGCCTGCGTAGGGACTGGCGTTGGAGCCGCCGGGACGATGACCGGGCTACTGCTCACTTCCACTGTGTATGGCCCGCAGTCGAAGCCGGGCGTGTAGCTGTTGTTCAGGCAGTCGGGAGCGGACGTGTATTCATACCTGCCGGGGGTGGTGAAGACGACGTTGGCGCTCTGTGCCCAGCCCAGACCGCCGGTGTCGAATCCGGGGAAGATGCCCGGCAGGCTTGTTGCCGTATGCACGGCGCCGCCCTGGTCGATCCAGGTCACGCTGCCATTCAGAGCGATGCTGACCGAACGTGGGGAAATGCCCGTATCCGTGATGTTAAGAGTGGCGGCCTGGGGCAGCCCACTCGCTGACGGCTGCTCGACCGCTGGCAGCGGAGCCACAGCTGCGGGTTGTGGGGTGGGTGTGGCCGGCACATAGGGCACGATCGAAGGAGCCGGACCAACCTGGACGAGGTAGCTGATACTGCATGGGAAGGCCGCGTTGTTGACTCCGTTGAGGCAGTCCGTAGAGGAGGTGTAATAGTAGCGGCCGGACGTTCCGAAGGTGAAGCTGGTTGTCTCTCCCGGGCCGAGTCCGCCGGTGGTGAAGGGCAGAGGGGCGCCGCCGATTGTCGTGGCGGTGTGGACGCTCGATCCTCGGTTGATCCAGGTAACCGTTCCATCCACGGGGATGTTGACGGCAATGGGTTGGAATCCGGTATCCGCCATCACCACGACGGCGTTATTCGACGTCTGGTTGGCCCTTGCCGCCAGCGGACCCGCCGCGAGAAGCGCGATCGCCACGAGCAAAGGCGCCCAGGCACGACCTAGACTGCAAGTAGTGAGACGCTGCATGTTCTGCCTCGCGAGCCTTTTGCTCCAAGTGTTGCCGCCAGGCCGTGATTGCTGCGTAAACAGGACGAAAAAAGCGGATCAACTCCAGCCGGGCTGCCGGGCGGCGTGTTGAGCATGGCCGGTATGGAGAAGGACGTGCAGGCTGTAGAACGGCGGTCGCCGGTGGCGGGTTTTTCCTTGACTGCAGGAGCCCGAAAAGCTATGACCTCTGAAGAAACACGTCAGAGGGTGCTGGAGATGCTCGGCCGGATGGCGCCCGAGGCCGACCTGGAGGCAATTGATCCGCGCCAGGACTTGCGAGAGCATCTCGACCTGGATTCGATGGACTTCCTCAACTTCGCCCTTGGACTCAATGAGCTGTTTGGGCTCGACGTGCCGGAGCGCGACTATCTCAGGATGTCTACCCTCGACGGCTGTGTAGGCTACCTCGTGGATCGCTCCGCCGCGGAGGTGCAGCGCTGAGGCGCATGTAGGTCGATGCAACGCCGACTGTGATGATTGCCGTCACTCGCCTCAATGGCACCAAGGTGATCATCAGCAGCGACCTCATTGAGACCGTGGAGGAGACGCCTGACACGGTGATCACCTTCGCTCACACCAAGCGCATGGTGGTTCTCGAGTCAGCCGACGAGATCGTGCGCAAGATCATCCAGTTTCGGCGGCAGATTTTCATGCTCCGGGCCCCCTGACAGCCGCCTTCCTACCGTGGCGCAGATTTGACGGGCGCTTCACTCGGCGTCAACGTCGAATTGATGCCCCTCGGCGGATGATCGAGATGAGCGACCGGCCGAAAGGGGACGAGACTTATGGACGCTGATCTGCGACAGTGCGTTGTACGAGAGCTGGAATGGGACCGCCAGGTCCCACGTCATCGATAACGGTCCAGGTCGACCATGGTGTAGTCGTCTTGCAGGGTACCGTGGAGCATTGGGCGCAGCGTGCCGCGGCGCAGGAGGCTGCCCACCGAGTCCCGGGTGTAAAGGACGTTGTCAATGACATTGTGGTGCGCTTTCCGGTGAGCCTGGCACACGCCGATGCGGACATCGCCCGGCTGGTGCGGGGCGAGCTCGGTGGCCATCGCCAATTGCCGGGTGAACGCATTCATGCGACGGTCTCGGCCGGCTGGGTGAGGCTGACCGGTACGGTCGATTCCGAGCGCCAGCGCAGAGACGTGGAACGAGTGGTGCGCGCCATCGAAGGGGTGCGCGGCGTCACCAACGACATCGTGGCCCACGGCCTGCCCGCCGTGGCGACACCGCTCTAGGCCGGGGCTTCGCCGGGAGCAAGCGATGTTCGCCAAGATACTGGTGCCGCTGGACGGCTCGGACCTGGCCCGTAAGGCTCTGCCTCATGCAGCCTTTCTGGCGAAAGTGGCTGGTGGCCACCTCGTTCTCCTGCGAGCTGTGCGAACCTGGGCTTCCACGCCCCACGAAGCGATCGAGAGGGAGCTAGACCAGAAGCCGGAGATCGAAGCGGAGCTGCAGGCCGAGGTTCGACGACTGGCCGCAGACCAGGTTTCGGCCGAGGCGCTAGTCCTCCCTGGCGAGCCGGCGTCGATTATCGATGGCGTGGCGAAATCGCATGACCTAGACCTCATCGTCATGTCCACGCACGGGCGCGGCGGACTGGCACGCTGGGCCTACGGCAGCGTGGCCGAACGGGTCTTGAGGCTTGCGAGCCGTCCTCTGCTGCTCGTGCCTGCTCATTGCGAGCATGAATGGGTGCACGGCCGGAAGTCCACGGTTCTCGTACCGCTGGATGGCTCTCCTCTGGCCGAGGAGGCGCTCGTTCCGGCCAAAGAATTGGCGCGCGCTCTGGACGCAAATCTGAGCCTGGTGCAGGTTATTGAGCCGCCGCCGGCCGTGGCCTACGAGGTCCCAGCCGGCTATGGCTATTTGAACGTCGAGGAGTGGGTGGAACAGGCCAAGCCGTATCTCACGGACTGGGCAAAGCGGCTTGGTTCGGATGGATGGGCTGTCGATACGGACACCCTGGTGGGGTATGCGGCGGCAACGATTGCTGAGCTGGCCGAGGCTGAGCAGGCCGCCGCCATTGTCATGGCTACGCATGGACGTTCGGGGGTTGCCCGCGTGGTTCTGGGCAGTGTGGCCCTCGGTGTCGTGCAGCGGGCGAGTATGCCGGTCCTGGTGCTGCGACCGGCAGCGCTGTCGGCCTGATCTGTCAGGCGCGGCTTCGTGACCCTTTAACGGGAGCTTTAGCTCAGATTGACGGCTTCGTTGTGAGCCACTGCTTATGGTAAGCCTGAAGGGCGAAACAGATCCGGGCTTTGCGGCAGCTCTCCTGAAGGGCCACCGCCAGCGCTATACGGGTTGAGTTCCGCAGCTCGTCCTGAACGTCCTGAACCCCATGGGAGGTCGAGCTATGAGTGCCATCATCGTGCCGCTTGACGGGTCGCCGCTTTCTGAGCGGGCGCTGCCGTTGGCCTGTACGTTGGCTCGCGAGATGGACCTGACGCTCGTGCTGCTTCACGTGCATGAGCCCGAACCCAGCTTCAACAATGGGCGTGACGCGCAGGCAGCGTTGCACGCCGCGTACTGGCACGTGCGCCGGCAGTACGGCCTGGACCCGGAGACGCAAAGTCGCTGCGGCTACGTGGGACCAACCATCGCCGACGAAGTTCGCGAGCGCGATGCGTGGGCCGTGGTGATGGCCTCGCACAGCCGCGCCGGCTTGCTGAGGAGCGTCCTTGGCAGCGTGGCTGAAGAGGTGATTGACCTTTCACCAGTGCCGGTGTTTCTCATCCCGGCCAGCGTGGACGCCCCCGGGCTGCCTCGTTTCAGACGCATCCTGGTGCCCCTGAACGGCTCGTCGCGCGCCGAGGCCGTGCTGGCGCCCCTTCGCCGGTTGACCGAGGCGTTTGGGGCTGAAGTGTTGCTGTTCCACGTCTTCGAGCCTGTTCCGGAACCGGAGCGCGCCACCTACAAGATGCTGTCGGCTGTCGGCCAGGTGGTTGACGGATTGACGCCCGGCGAGATCGATTCCACGAAGGCCCACGAGCCCCGGCGACCGGTCATGGTCCAGAGAATCACGTTGGGCGAGCCGGCGCGCGAAATCGTCGAGGTTTGCGGGCGCGAGCAGGTGGATCTGGTCGCGTTCGCGACGCATGGACGAACGCCCTTGGATCGTGAGCATATGAGCACAGTGGGCGAGGCGGTTCTCCGGCGCAGCCATGTGCCGCTGATGGTTCTGGGCCGTGAAGCCCTGAGGCGGCTCGGACACGAGCCGGCTCATCCGGCTGCCGACGAGCGGGCAGCTCCGCGCAAGGTGCTGGCTCATGTCGCCGGGGAACCCGAAATAGTGGCAATGTCGCATTAGGAGAGTGCAATGGAACGGGAGTCGCTGGCGGATCGAATTGAGGACAAGCTGGCCGAGGCCGGCATCTACGTGCATGTGGGCTTGACGGAGGAGGGGGTCCTGCTCGACGGCACGGTAAACGACCTTAGCGAGCGTTCGCTGGCCGAAGAGATCGCCGGGCATGTGGCCGAAAACAGAAGAATTGAGAACAACCTCGACGTCGTCGAGCTGGAGCCTGCTGAACCCCAAGCCGGCGAATACGAGTATCTCGAAGAGCCATTCGGACAGGAACCGGCAGTGGTCCTCGGAGCGCCCGAGGACAATGGCGCGAGCACGTACTTCCCGCCGACGGATCCCGTGCTGGAGAACGGCGAGGTGGTTGGGGGATTCGATGCCACGTCGATGGATTCGCTTGAAGTCGAGCCGTCGGTGTCTGGCGTGGGCCCCGGAGACGATGCTCTGGCCGAAGCCGTGCGCCGGGAGCTGCGCGAGGACGCAGCCACGACCGATCTGCCGATTCGCGTCTGTGTCGAAGAGGGGATCGTGCACCTGCGTGGTCGCGTGCTGAGCATCGAGGACGTCGAGAACGCGGAGGAGGTTGCCGGCCGTTTACCTGGCGTTCGCGAAGTCGTCGAAGAGCTCGATATTGCCGGCGTCGAATAGGATTGCCGCCTCGATTCAGCTGCCGGAGCTCATCTTACGGAACGCTTCCAGGCGGTTTCTGTGTGCGAATACGCTCGGTTTCTTGAAGTGCTCGGTCTGATAGTGCTCGATGAGCCGGTCTACGAGCTGCACCGGATCGCCATCGTAGAGCACGGCAGCTCCCGTGTCCTTGGCGCACAGCCGTACCAAGTCCGCCACGGCGTCAGCGATGCCGCCAGTCCCGGTGAGCACCCCAATCAACCGGCCTTCGTCGTAAGCAATGGCGAATTCCCCCAGCGTGCCTGAGCGTCCTCCGGCTATGACCACGATGTCCGACGAGCGAATGTTCTCGATCTCCCTGGCCATGAGGCCGGAACCGGTGTAGATGAGCACGTCGAAACCATCCGCCGGCGAGTCGAAGCGCTGCACGTGCTCCTGAAGCGAGAGCGCCGGAGAAATGCCGACAGCGAGGCCGCCGCATTCCTTGACTCCCTGCACGGCCGCATAAGGCAACCCTGGGCAGGCGCCGGTGAGCAAGATGCAGTCACGCTCAGCGATGCGGCGTCCGAGCTGTACCAGCTTGTCCCAGGCGCCGTCCTCGTACGGCGGTCCGGAGGAGCCCATGACGCCAATTGCCAGCCTCATACCTCCTCCCAGGTGACGTGCGTTTACCAGTACTTGTACGCTTCGGCCAGGTCCCATTTTTCTCGCCGGCCGCTGATTTCCTCAACGCGCAAAGCCCACAGCACGGCCTGCTCGGGCTCCTGCAGGATGTCGGTGTTCGCTAGGGCAGGCCAAAGCGGTCCACGGACCGCCCGGTACAGCGCATCCGCCGCTCGGGAAAAACGTTCCGTGCCGGTCACCTCTTCGAAGCGGCCCGTGACGATGACGCTGGTCCAGTTGAGCTGATCGTCAACCTCTTCCACTTCCAGGCACACGCCGGCAGGGTGCTCGCGAAGGTAGCGCAGCTTCTGTCCCGCGATTGAGGCGGCATAAAGCGAGCCCTGGCTGTAGATGTACGACACGGGCACGACATAGGAGCGATCGCTGCTGACGGAAAAACAGCCGAGGTGGCCTAGCCTGTTTCGCGCCAACACGGTCGTCGCGGCTTCGCGGCTCAGTGCCTCCATGCCTTGGGCTCCATCTGCAGCATAGGCGGCTTCAGCCGACAAAGCCGTAAACGGCTGGAAAAGGGCGCCTAAGAATGGCTGGCCACGGGCATGCTCGCTGCCAATCGTCCAAGTGGCCAAGTGGCACAAAACCGTTACTCAACGTTTGCTGGTCCTTTGCGCGCCGTTGCGGGCGGCTGAGACATGCTTGACGTACAGAGCGGGCTCGGGAGAAACACCTGGGACCGTGAGGAGCAAGCCAATGCCAGGAGGCCGGGCTGCTCCGCGAGGCTCGGAGCCCAAATCCGGGCCTCTTCTGCTGTTCGGCTGGCTGTCATTGCCGGAATGGCTGCACTGCGCCAGTGAGCATTTATACCCAAACATTTCCTGCACATTTCTTCGGCTCTTAGCGGTTCTTTACCTGGGTCGCCTTACCTTGCCCGCAGAGGGTGTTCCAACCCATCTCGAGGAGCGAGGGTCATGAGACGAATCGCGAAGCGCACCATCGTGCGCGCCATCTTCGTTTGGCTGGTGGTCCTAGGGCTGACAACGTGCGGAGTGCCGGCGGTCGCCCTGGCACAGACCTCCACGCCGACGCCACCGCCACCCACTCCGACCGATACGGTCATCCCACCGACTCCTACCGACACGCCGACACCACCTCCGCCGACTCCGACCGACACGGTCGTTCCACCGACGCCGACACCACCCCCGCCGACTCCGACCGACACGGTCGTTCCACCGACGCCGACACCACCTCCACCGACTCCGACCGATACGGTCGTTCCACCGACGCCGACACCACCTCCGCCGACTCCGACCGACACGGTCGTTCCACCGACGCCGACACCACCTCCGCCGACTCCGACCGATACGGTCGTTCCACCGAGTCCGACTGTCACGGGCACGCCGCCCGGCCCGACTCCATCGGGCACTCCTGGCATGAGCCCCACGCCCACGAGCACGCCGGGTGGGCCTCCGCCAACGGTCACACCGGGAAGCCCGTCGCCGACCGGAACGCCCATGAACATTCCTCCGGGCTCACCGACCGGACTCGTGGCGACCGCAGGCGACGGCCAGGCAATGCTCAGCTGGTCGGCGCCGACGGATTCCGGCAGCAGCGCCATCACCGGGTACGTGATCACCGTGCAACCGGGTGGGCAGACCTACACCACCGACGCCACCAGCTACACGGTCACTGGTCTTACCAACGGCCAGGGTTACAGCTTCATGGTGCAGGCCCTGAACGCTGCCGGGGCCGGGGCCCCCATGACGTCGAGCGGCCCCATCATCATCGGCACGGCCGGCGCGCCCATTGAAGTAAGCGCGACAAGACCCGGTTACGGCCGAGCAGTGGTCACCTGGATCCCTCCGGCCAACACGGGATCCGGTCCGATCACCGCCTACGAGGTCATGGTCGTGCCCGCGACGGCTACCTTCCGGGTGATACCCGACGTAACTGGCAATCAGGCCGCCGTATTTGGCCTGCGGAGCGACTCCTATCAGTTCCAGGTGCGGGCGATTAACGCCAGCGGGCCGGGCCCATGGTCGATGCTGTCATCGTTTATCGCGGCGCCAACGGTAACGGGCACGCCTCCCGGCACGCCGACGAACGTGACCGCGAGCGGCGGGGCAGGGGCAGCCACGGTGAGCTGGACGGCTCCGACTGATCCCGGTAGCGCCGTTCCCACCTTCTACCAGATCTTCGCCTCGAACCTCACGGCCGGCACGGAGTCGGAGTGGACGGCCGACATCATCGTTGGATCGGCCACGGTCACCGGCTTAACCCCTGGGGACTATCAGTTCATGGTCTCCGCGGCCAGCGACTCCGGGCTCGGGATCTCGTCGGCCGGGTCCAACGTTGTCACGGTGACGCAGGCCAATGCCTCACCCACGCCTGGGCCTGGGGGCGGAGGCGGTCCTCCGCCGAACAGCGGGCCACCCACGGGGACGTTCCAGCTTCCTCCTGGCGTGACCCTACCGCCGGGCGTGACCCTCCCTCAAGGATTCACTCTTCAGCCCGGGGCCCCAATACCGATGCAGTCCCTGCAGCCTGGCGCTGGACTGTTCCCCGCTGGCGTCATACCTCCGGACTTCCTGTTTGCCCCCGCGCCAATATCGCTGGCGGCAGTCATGGATGCCGCGACTGGCGGAACGTTCGTCGCGGGCAACGTAGTGGTGACCTTCCCGCCGGCGGCCCTGGTCGGGTTCACGGGACCGCTGTCCATGAGCGTGCAGGCTCAGCCGCCGAACGTGCCCATCCCGGGCGGCCCGTCGCAGTACAGCCCCAACGGCACGGTCCTGGACGTGAGCATCAAGGACCAGGCCGGTAATCCGGTAACGACCTTCCCTGCGCCCGTCCCGATCGTCTTTCGCTACAACGCGGCCGACGTTGGCCAGGCAAACGGTGACCCCACCAAGCTCACCGCCGCCTACTTCGTCGACGCGACTACCCCGGACATTGCCAACCCGCTGCACTTCCCGCTGGGCACGATGGTGCTGGCGCCGCCTTCCGCTGTGACGCTGGACACCACTTTGGGCACGATCACCTACAACACGCAGGCCATCGGCTCGGTGATGGCGGTGGTTACCAACCCCGTCGGCTACGTGCAGACGCTCACGCCCAACGCTCCGGTGCTGTCCAGCTTCGACGTGCAGAATGCGCAGACCTTTGGAACCAAGGATCAGTTCACGTTCCTGCAGGTGGTCGAGCCACAGATTGGCGATCGTCTCCTCGTGCTCGACCCGGATAGCGGTAACTACGGCTATGTGAACGCGGTCGACGTTGGCCCGGCCGGATCGCCACCGCCGAAGACCTCGTCCGCCGTGGTCCGAGGACTGCAGAAGTCTGGCTGATCGTCCTTTCGGGAGGGTGCAGCTCACTTCCTCGAAACGGGCCCGCCGCATTGCGGCGGGCCCGTTTCGCTGCGCGCGCTCTCGTGCTGGGCAGACCCCGCCGGCCGATAGCTGCACGGCAAGCAGTTATCATCTGCCGGATTACCTACGGGGAGCTATGCCCAGCATCCATGGATCCGGTCATCGTGTCTGCGCTCACAATCCTTGCCCTTTCCCAACCCACCACCGTCGCCTACATCAACGACCACCACGTGGCCATCGTCCAGAAAGCCGTGCCGAACGGCGCCTGGGGACTGTACGATCCCCGCGCTCGGATGATCAGCCTTTCGCCGGTGACGAACGATCCAGCCGTTCTCGCCACCATCCTGGCCCACGAGGGCCAGCATGCCGTGGATATCGGCACCACGCTCACTACCAACCGCGCGGGTTGTGAGGCTACTGAAAATCGCGCCTATGCCTCGGCTTTACAAACCTGGCAGGCCATCGAGGCAGGTCCCGACGCGCCGGCCCTGGACACGCCCAAGGATCGCGAGTTCGCGTGGTATATCGACGCCACCGCGCTGCTCGCGCCCTATATGGCGCACGCGGAGTGCGCGCCTTTCCCCGTGTAGATAGCACCAGCGATCTTCGGCGCTCTCGAATCGGCCACGCCGCTCCGGATGCCGCGTAAATCCGGGCGGGTGCTGGCTGGTGGCGGAGTGCTAGAATGCCGCAAATTTCGACTGGGTGCTCGGGGGGAGCTGGGCCCCCAGGGGGAGAAGATCTGTGAAGCGATTGTCGACGGCTGTCTTTGCTTGCCTGTTCCTGGTCGCTTGCGGGGGAAGCGCGGCGGCACCTGCCCAGGTTAGCCTGCCTGCCCAGGTCAGCCGGCCTGCGGCTGCCACGAACCAATCCGACAGCTGGCAGCAGCTGGTCCAGGCTGCCCAGCGTGAGGGCACGGTCTCACTCTATGGCCCACCGGGAGGGAACTACCGGAATGCCCTGATCGGCCCCTTCGAGCAGGCCTACCCGGGCATCAAGGTCGACGCCTACTTTGGCGACGACCAGAGCCTGGTCAGCCGCATCACGACCGAGCGAGCGGCACACAAGTATCTGGCTGACGTGCTCGTCGACGGCACGACCAGCCCGATTACCGCGCTCAAGCAATCCGGCGCGGTGGCTCCTATTCGGCCGGTGCTGATGCTGCCCGAAGTGCTCGATGAGTCGGCCTGGCTGCAGCAGAAGCTCTGGTTCCCGGACGCGGCCGAGCCATACGTCGACCTGCAGTTCGAGGGCCTGGTCAGTGCCCCTATCGCCTACAACAGCAAGCTCGTGGATCCGAAGCAATTCACCTCGCAGTGGGACATCCTGGACCCGAAGTGGAAGGGCAAGATCGTCGCCACGGACATTCGCCGGCCCGGCACCGGGGCGGCCCAAGCTCGCTACATTTACAAAAGTTCTGACCTGGGCCCCACGTTCTTGACTCGACTGTATGGGGAGACGAACCTCAAGCTCAGCTCTGACCAGCGCCAGATGATCGACTGGCTGGCTCAGGGCCAGTACGCCGTCAGCATCTTCGTGAGCGGCACGGAAATCGTCAAGGCCAAAGCCACGGGCCTGCCTGTGGACGTGGTCCCGGCCGAGCAGCTCAAGGAGAAGCCCCCGGTGACCAGCGGCTGGGGATCGGTGGCTATTCTGGACAGCCCGCCGCATCCCAACGCTGCCAAGCTGTACATCAACTGGCTGCTGTCCAAGCAGGGGCAGCTGGCCTGGCAGCGGGAGACCGGCGAACCGTCGCTGCGCATGGACATTCCCAAGGACGGGATCGATTTTTCGCCTAAGGCAGGGGTGGAGTACGTTAACGCGCAGACCGAGGAGTACGGGCGCATCACGTCGTCCGTCTTGGAGCCGCTTCTCACCGGGGCCCTGGAGAAGGCGGGCCAGGCCTCGCCCAAGTGATAGTCCCGGTGCAGATGCCCATTCCGGCGTCCGGCGGCGGACGCGCGAGGAGATTGTCATGTCGCTAGTCAACGTCCATACGTTCCTGCACACTGGGATTCCGGTGAATGACCTGGAGCGCGCCAAAGATTTCTATATGAACGTGCTTGGTCTCAAGGAGTCGAACGACTACGACTACGGCCCCAACTCACCGGTGCGTCTGTACTGCGGGCAGGAAGCTGCCCCGGGACAGCAGGTCGTCCTGTTCAAGCGGCCGGCGCCTATCGAGCGAGACGCGGTCGCCGAGGATGGCTACACCCACCATGCCTTCGTCGTGACGCCCGAAGAGTTCGACCTGGCCATGGAGAAGTTCCAGGAGATGGGAATTTTTCGCCGCGGCCCGATCACCTGGCCGGGCACCACCCATCGAACGCTGTACTTCCACGACCCGGACGGCAACAACCTCGAGCTGGCGGATTGACGTCCGAATCCCGGCGCTCTCCTAAGTGCTGATCCTGTCACGAGCCGAGGTCGAGGATCTGCTCGACCTCGAGCAGGCTATGTCGTGCCTGCAAGAGACCTTCGCACACCAGGCGCAGGGAGAGGTGACCGCCTGGCAGCCGCTGGCGCTCCAGGGCGCGGGGCCGACGCTGCGCGTGCGCTCCGGCGGCCTCACGGGGCAGGGCTACCTGGGCCTGCGCATGACCTGTGAGGCGACCAGTGTGGCTTGCCTGTTCGAATCTCCCAGTGGCCGGCTGGCAAGCGTGATGGAGTATCCGTTTTCGGCCCTGCGCCTGGCCGCGTCGGTCGGGTTGGGTGTCCGCCAGCTTGGGCCGAGCCGCGTCCGCCGCTTGGGCATGTTCGGGAGTGGGCGCCTGGGCATGATCGCCCTGCAGAGCGTTTGCACGGTATGTCCTCCTGAGGAAGTGCGGCTGTTCAGCCCCAACGAAGAGCATCGGCGAAGCTTCGCCGAACGGGCAGCGGTCGCGCTTGGTGTGCCGGTAACGGCCACCGGCAGTCCCGAGGCCGCGGCCGAAGACGCCGGCCTGATCTTGACCGCCACCAACTCGCCGGCGCCAGTCCTCCAGTCTGCGTGGTTGGCTCGTCCTGCCCTGGTAGTAGCCATGGGCGCCCGCTCGGAAGTCGACGAAGGGGTGTTCGACGCGGCGGACCTGGTGGTCACCACCTCGCGGAAGCAGGAGGAGTCTGAGCTGGGCGCGCATTCGCAGGGCACGTTGGGCCGGCTCATGGCTGGCGGTGCGCTGCCTGCCGGCAAGGTCGTGGAGCTCGGCGAAGTGGTGACCGGTCGGGTGGCTCCGGTGCGCGCCGGCCGTATGGTCTTCCGCGAAGCACAGGGCGGCTTCACCGACGTTGCTCTGGCGGCCTACGTCTTCCGGCGGGCAGTCGAGCTTGGCCGCGGCTTGTCCGTGGGGAACTAGCCGGACCGATACCCGGCCGCCGACCCCCCTGGCCCGCTCGAATGCGTCCGCGCCCGAGCGTCGAGGTATGGGGAACGATCGCCACCGGGCAGGCGTGGCGGCCGTGCCGGTTGAATCCGGAACGGCTAGGAGCCGCCAGCGCGCGTAGGCGGGTCCCACTCGACAGCCTCGGGTTTGGTCCACAGCACATGGCCGCCCCATAAGCCACCGTCGTTGGAGACGACGGTCACGTTCTCCGGGAGGGCTTTCTGCTTGAGGTGGCGCGAGTTGCCCCCGCCGAGATACAGCCGGCGGTAGTTCCACACCGGCTCGATCTCCTGGACCAGGTGCAGCACCCGTTTGCGCCAGCGCCGCACCCCGATGCTGGCGAGCGCGGCCTTGTTGAGCAATCCGTCATAGGTCTTGCCATTGGCGGCGCGCTGCTGGCCGATTTCAAGACCCGGCACGAGCTTGCCGTCGACGAACACGGCCGAGCCGAGGCCCGTGCCCAGCGTGATCATGATCTCCAACCCGTCTCCGGAAATGTGGCCCAGCCCCTGGACTTCGGCGTCGTTGATCACCCGCACCGGCTTGGTGGTGATGTCCTCCAGCTTCCGGCGCAGGTCGAAGCCCATCCAGTTCGGGTGCAGGTTGGGCGCCGTTCGCACGATGCCGTCCTCCACCCAGCCGGGAAAGCCCACGGCCACACGGTCGAAGCCCTTGCGGCGTCCAATGAGGCAGCGTATGGTCTCGATCATCCGCCCCGGCGTCGCCGGGCGCGGGGTGCTGAGCCGTTTTCGCTGGCTGATTGGCCGGCCGCGGTTATCGAGCCTCATGGCCTTGACGCCCGTTCCACCGACGTCGATTGCCAGTGTGATCGGATGACGGCCCTGGCCGCTCGGCTTGGAGTCACGCGCTTCTGCCACGCCCCACGTGACGCAGGAATCATGCAAGGAGCGGGTGAAACCGGGTCTTCCAGTCAGACCAATGGCACAGTTCTGGCGACCGCCCGCCGTATGCGCTATCGCGCGCTTGCCTGCGATTATGACGGAACGCTGGCCGAGGATGGAAGCGTGGCGCCGGCCACTCTCGATGCCCTGAGGCGGCTGCGCCAAAGCGGCCGGCGGCTCATCCTGGTCAGCGGCCGTGAGCTCGAAGATCTGCAGAAGGCGTTCGGCAGCATGGACCTGTTCGACCGGGCGGTGCTGGAAAACGGGGCCCTGCTGTACCGGCCCGCCGATGGTTCGGTGACCATGCTTGCCGATCCGCCGCCGCCGGGCCTGGTTGAGCTGTTGCAGCGGCGTGGGGTATCGCCGTTGTCGCAGGGCCACGCAATCCTTGCGACCTGGGAACCATTCGAAGGGCTCGTCTTGGAGGCGATTCACGACCTGGGGTTGGAGATGCAGATCATCTTCAACAAGGGTGCGGTGATGGTGCTTCCCTCGGGCGTGAACAAGGGGACGGGGCTGTGCCACGCATTGGAGGAGCTGGGCCTGTCGACGCACGAGGTTGCCGGCATTGGCGACGCCGAGAACGACCATGCATTCCTGGCGTGCTGCGAATGCGCTGCCGTCGTGGACAACGCCGTGCCGCTGCTCAAGCAGCGAGCCGACCTCGTGACCAAGGGGGCACGCGGGTCGGGTGTGGTCGAGCTCGTCGAACGGCTGCTGGCCGACGATCTGGCCGGCGTGCAGCTTCCTCGGCACGACTTGCTGCTGGGACGGGACTCGAGCGGTGAGGACGTTCGGGTGCCTGCGTATGGCAGCAGGGTGCTCGTGGCGGGCCACCGTGAAGCCAGGTCCCGTCTGTCGAGAGACCTTATGGGGCGGTTGGCCGTGCAAGGATATCAGTTCTGCCTGCTGGACCCGGAGGGTGAGCACGGCAGCCTGGCGGGCTGCGTGCACCTGGGTGACGTGGGGCACTCGCCAGGAGTGGACGAGGTGCTGCACGTTCTGGAGCAGCCGCGTCGCAGCGCGACGGTGGACCTCAGCGGTGCCAACGCGGACGAGCAGCGGGCGCTGTTCAGCGAGCTGCTGCTGGCCCTCTCGGGGCTGGGTAGGAAGGCCGGCCGCCCGCACTGGTTGGCACTGGACGAAGCGGAACGGTTGGTGCCTGCCGAGCACAGCCTGGTGGCGCTCGACGATTTCGCCGGCGTGCTGCTGGCGACGGAACGGGTTGACGACGTCTCGGTCGAAGTGCTCCAGGCCACGTCAACGATGGTGGCCGCGGGTGACGCCGCGGTCGGCGGCCTCGCCGCCTTTGCGCGAATTGCCGGCCACGTGCTCCCCGCCGCGAGGGCTCAGCAGCTCCGGCCCAACGAAGCCGCCGTGTGGCAGCGCTCGGCGGAGGCGAGACTGAAGACGATGATGCTCGAACCCGAACAGCGATCTGCCGACGTTGCGGTCCCCTCCCATCCGGCAGCGCGTTAGCTGGGAGCGTGGGACGCGGGTGTCCCGTGACGGATGATGGGCACGTGCCGGCGGGCAGGTCTGCGCTGAGCGGCGGCTCGTGTTGGTTGGGCCTCCTCACCGACCAGAAGCCGGCCGAAGCGCGTCTTGGTGGCGAGCTCGACACCTAACGTCGTGGTGACGATGGTGGCGCCCCACAGGAGAAGAAAGCGGGGAGCGGTTGGCAGGAAGTTTGTCGGCGGGCCAATGAAGACGAGCACGATCTGATGGAAGACGTAGATGCCAAGGCCGTGCTGGCTGAGGGACCGGGTAACGGCAAGGATGGCGGGTATCCGCTGGACAAGCTGGTGGGCCAGCCAGGCGATGAGGAGGATCCAGGTCACGGTCATGGGCAGGCGCGAGAGCCAGAAGAACCCATACATGCCTTGATGCGTGTCGTCCGGCCGGACCATCGTCCCTTCCCACAGCAGCAGCGCGCTCATGCCCAGCGCGGCAGCAAGCGCGAGCGGCCACAGCTGGCTCAGTCTGAGGATGCGGACGGAGCTGAGGCCGGCCAACGCACCGAGCACGAAGTAGCCTATCCACAGCACGAAGGTTTCGGGCGCCATGTACTGGGCAAACCAGGCCGGCGCGCCGGGTGGTGGAGTCAGATACGTCAGCGCCCAGCCGCAGCTGAGCTGGAGCGCCAGTGCGGCCAAGGCGACCATTGCCAGACTGCCCGAACGGCGCGGCAGCAGCGGGAAGATGAGGTAGAGCTGGGCCAGCAGCACCAGGAAGTAGAGGTGCCCCGGGCCGGAGGCCAGCCAATCGATCAGGGACGAAGAGGTCGCGATCACGCCTTGCCACCTGGCCACCATCCCGAAGACTGCTACGCCGGCCAGCCATGGTAAGGCGATACGGCGGAAACGCTTGGCCAGGAAGAAACTACAGGAGAGGTCGCGTCCGCTGTACTGGTGCATCAGGGTGAAGCCGCTGACGAACACGAACGCGGGTACCGAGAAGCGCGCGACGGCGACCAGGGCGGCTATCGCTCCAGCATTGGGTGGGGCGCCGGGAACGGTTAGCCAGGCTCCGGCATGGATGATCACGACTGCCGCCAGCGCCAGCGCACGCAAGACATCGATCTCGTGCAGATGGACCGAGGATGACTCGCGCGATTCGACGCCCGACCGAGCGGCGAATCGGGCTTTCACCCATGAGAGCCCAGCACAATCGAGGCCGCTTGGCCCGGAACGAGCTCCTGGCTACTCGTCCGTGATCAGCCTGATCGCCCGCTCGTAACGGAAGTAGCTCCAGGTCCAGTCGAGCAGCACGGCCACGCGGTTGCGAAAGCCGATGAGCTGCACCAGATGCACCACCAGCCACAGGAACCAGGCAATGGGTCCGGATAGCCGCACGGGGCCGATCTCGGCCACGGCAGCGTGCCGCCCAATGGTCGCCAGCGTGCCCCTATCGACATAATGAAACGCCTTCGGAGGTTGACCTGCGATGAGCCGCAGGATGTTCTCAGCCACCAGCTCCCCCTGCTGGATGGCGACCGGCGCCAGCTGGGGGAGCGGCCTGCCGCGCCGGTCTTCGAGGTAGGCTATGTCGCCGATCGCGAACACTTGCGGATGCTCGGGGAGCTGCAGCGAGGGCACCACCAAGATCCGGCCGCCGCTCTTGGACTGGCCCACGCCGGCCGCCGCCGCGACGTTGGCTGCGCGCACGCCGGCCGCCCAGACCAAGGTCGCCGCCGGGATCTGCTTCGCGTTCGATAGCACCACCATCCGCCCGTCATAACCTCGTACCTGGGCGCTGAGCCGGACTCGAATCCCGCGCGCGTTCAGCTGACGCATCGCGGCGCGGCGCAGATGAGGATGGACCATGCTCAGCAGCTCCGACTCAGCCTCCACGATGTAGATGCGGACCTCATGTCGAGAAATGGTGCGATAGTCCCGCCGAAGAACGATCGCGACCAGCTCGGACAGCGCGCCGGCGAACTCCACGCCCGTGGGCCCGCCTCCCCCGACCACGAAGGTCAGAAGCGCCGAGCGTTCGCCCGGATCCTCCTCCGCCGCGGCGCGCTCGAAGCAGCTGAGGACGTGGTTGCGCAGCCGGACCGCGCCGCGCAGGCTCTTGAGGGGGCAGCTGTGGGCGGCCAGATCCTCCATGCCGAAGAAGTTGGCGTCACTGCCGGCCGCCAGCACCAGGTAGTCGTAGCCAATCCGGTGACCTGAGGCGTACAGGCAGCTCGCGGTCAGATCCAGGCGGTCGACTCGGGCCAGGCGGAACTCGACGTTGGGGTAAGCGTGGACGATACGCCGCACGGGGTAAGCGATCTCGCCCGGCTCGAGCCCGGCGGTGGCTACCTGGTACAGCAGCGGCTGGAAGAGATGGTAGTTATGCTGGTCGACGAGCGTGACGTCGATGGGCTTTCCGCCCAACGCCTTAGCCACGCGAAGTCCCCCGAAGCCCGCGCCGACAATGGCTACCCTGGGCCGGTCCGCGGTCATGCGACGACGAGTTCTCGGAGCACGGCCGGCAGCAGCACGTCGATGTGGTGGCGGGCCGCGCGCTGCATGGGCCTCCACGGAAGCAGGTTTCGTGCCCGCGGGTGGGCCGCGAGCGGCTGAGGCAGGCGACTCGTACTCACGTCGTACGGGCCCGATGCAACGGAGTGCGCATGCTTTTGCGATGTGAGCGGGCGATGAAGTGTTGCCTGCCGGGCCATGGCTCGGAAATGCCCGCTGCACGCCGGTACGTTCTCGTGGGCCTCGAAGTTGCGACTCGGCCGAGCATGACACCATCGGATGTCGCCCGCTGCGGCTTCTGCCGTAACGACAAGCCCCTGGATCGGCAGTACGGCCGGCGCGATCCGGGTGCGGCCCGCATCTGCGACGCCTGTGTCGATCGTCTATCGGAGGAGGCGCAGGCGGTGGACGGCGCGCAATGCTCCTTCTGTCTGCGGGCCGCCCGCCCCGGTCGCCAGGTTTGCGCCGGTCCCGAGAGCAGCACCACGTACATCTGCCAGGACTGCCTGGTAGCTGCCAAGCGCTGGTTGCAAGCCGTAGAAAGCCGGGGAACGGGGAAGCTTCTTTAGGCGCGAGCGCGATTCGTTGGCGCTTCATGGGGGCATTCGGTTGACGGGCGTTTATGTGGGGGATCCAACTTGCAGGTGTGTGTCACGTTGAGCTGGGCCCTGGCGAGGCATGCGACGTGACAGTTGAGCCAACGGGCCCTGGGTTGGCTGGAGCCCGGGCCGAGCGCTAGTGGCTAAGGGGGAGAGGAACCAACCACCGGTCTCCCATGGACGCGCCAGCCGTATCCTTGGCGGGCAGCCGGCGCAGATCGCCGGGCGTATAGAGACCGATCTCCAGTTGGGTGGCGGAACTGATCGTCCCGGTAAGGATATGGGTGTCCTCGACCACGTCTCCCTTTTGCCAAAGATCTGTCGGAAAGCTGCCATCAACCGGTGGACCGTCATGCTGTCCCACTACCTGACCGTGATCATCCAACGCATGGACGAAGACGGTGTAGCCGGAGCGAGGATTGCCCAGCGCGGTCCAGGTGAGGATTACTTGCGGGCCGTTGGTACGGATCCCCGCGAGGGCAATTTCGTCGCTACCGAATATCGCGGTTGGGAGTGGCGGCGGAGTTGTCCCACCGGTTAGGCGGAATGGTCCCATGCGGAGGGCCGATCCCATCTCACGATCGCCGTCGCGCAAGGTGAGCCGCTGACCCGACGATGCTTCGTAAAAGCCCGTCTCCAGCCAATAGCCTCCGGTCGGAATCTGCATGGGCGGATTCAGATCGAACCACGAAAGAACTGTGTCGCCAGCTTGCCAACTTTGTCGTGGGAAAGCCTCCACGTCCGGGTCAGTGGAAACGACGCTGCCCGATCGATCGAGCAGATGTGCAAACATGCGCACACCGGGTTGAGCCGGAGACGGATTTGCCAGGACGCGCCAAGCCAAAATGGCTGTGGAAGGCCTTCCCGCCACGAAACCCTCTGCTCTATAGCCCGTGAACTGCACGGCGTTGCCCACGTCAGCGTGTAGGGGCTGGAGAGCTGAAGAACGTGCTAGCCGCAGGGAATCGTCGGACGAAAGATGGTACACCGCGTAAACCACAGCGCCAGAAGGATCGCTGACGGACGCCGTGGGTGGGCCATACAGGGAGGTAAGGGCCTCCTGGGCCCTGCCGCTGCCCTGCGCAACGTACACGCCTCCCCCAGGAGGAATCACCAGCGCGGCCTGGCTGTTGAAGGCTTGAACAGGGATGTGACCGCCACTGAGGTAGCGGAAGATGGCGCTGTTTGGCTCGGTGCGGGCGATCAGCAGGGGCCCAGTGGGCTCCATGTGTGTGGCGAGGTCAGCTGCCTGAATCGAGTAGCGCATCGGGATGCCGTACGTGCCCGGTACTTTGACCTGTGCAACGTTGGCCTGGAAGGCCGCGTAGTCCACCAAGCGCCAGACGATAACTATGGTCAGCAGGCTGAGTCCTAGGGCACGAGGTCGAACGGCAGCTAGTCCTATGCCTGCCAGCGCCATCGCCGGGGGCAGCAAGGCGAGCAGGTAGTGCGGTTGCACGAACTGTCCGGAGGCAATCACGCCAGCAATGGGCAGCGCGAGAACGAGTGGAAGCAGCCAGCCGCTGCGCACCTTCATCACTGCCAGGCCTATCCCAAGCAGCGTCAACGCTAGGACGAGCCACAGCAGCGGCTCCTGAGCGACGTTAATAGCTGCGCCGCTTGTCCCAAATGAGCCCTGGCCGATGAGCGAGCCCAGAGGTTGCAGGTTGTAGAGCTGAAATTCCGCTTCGACTATGTCCTGGAATCGTCCACCGATCAGAAGGAGCGCTGTCGGCACGGCTTCGATATTGAATTGCCGGGGCGTTCCGGAAGTGTGCAGCACCGCCAAGACGTCGCTCCAGCCAGATTGGGTTTGAAGATAGACGTATGGCGCGAGCGTGAGGCCGACAATGACCGCAGCGCTGGCCAGCGGGCGCCAGCGTACGTCTCGCCAACGAAGGACCGCTGCGATGACGACTGTAAGTAACAGCACGGCTGAGGTTGGGTGGAGCTCCGCGGCCACGGCAAAGGCCAAGGCCGCGACGGCCAAGGCTCTCGACTCGCCACGCCGCAGGAACCGAGCTGTGCCCCAGAGTCCCACAGCGCACAAGCAGGGCACGAAATCCGGATTCCACAGTTTGCGGCTGTACACAATAGCTGCTGGCGCAGTCGCGTAGAGTAAACCTGCCGATGCCGCAGCAGCCATGGCGCCGCGGAATTCCAACGCCAGGAGGAAGATGAACCCAGCCCCTATCGCATCGAGCGACGCCTGCAAGGCGGCAAAGAGAGCAGGGTTGTGAGAAACGCCTGATGGGATGGCCAGGATGAGTGCCAGAAGCGGCGGTTGCCGGGCACCGATGGTCAGCGGGGCGCCGGTGTACAGGGGAAGCCTGTGCTGATCGAGCGCGTCGGCGGCCGTTTGGAGGATGGCGGTTTGATCGAGGTCGAAAGGCGCCAGGTCGATTTGCCAAACTCGTACGCCAATCGCAAACAGAGTTACGGCCACCATCGCCAACAGCCGCTGGTGCGAATGCACGAACTTCAAGAGCACGACGATCAAACAGGATTCCCGCGTACAATCTAGCAGCCGGTCTGAGGGCTCACTTAGGGCGCTCTTCACGAGGCATTGCGATCAATGCTCGGAACAATGCGGGTTTACAGGGCTCTTTCGAGCTCCCGTATGGCATTGGGAGGCCCGGCTACCACGAGCTCGTCGCCCATCTTCAGCTGGGTTGCTGCGTCCGGCCGGAACATGAGCCGCTCTTCTCGGCTGATGGCCAGCACCAGGATCTCCTTGTCCGCTCCGGGCAGCTCGCCGACCGTCTTGCCTATCCAGCGCGAAGAGGCCGAAACGCTGAGGTCCTCCAACAGGAGGTCGCTGGCGCCGACCGACAGGACTGTGTCGACAAAGTCCACCGCAATGGGGCGCATCGCCAGGTTTGCCATCCGGCGTCCTCCGATGGTGTAGGGCGAGATGACGCGGTTAGCTCCTGCCAGGCGCAGCTTGGGCTCCGCGTCCAGCTCGTTTGCCCGTGCGACGATGAACAGGTCGGGCCGCAGCACCCGGGCCGACAGGGTGACGTACACGTTGTCGGCATCGTTGTCGACCGCAGCCACCAGGCCTCGGGCTCGCTCGATGCCGGCATCCTGCAGGACGTCGAGCTGCGCCGCGTTTCCGAGGACCACACGATAGCCCTGCTCGCTGGCTTCGGCGAGGGATCCCTGGTTCACGTCTACCACCACAAATTCGACCCCTTCCTCGCTGAACTGCCGCGCGATTTCACTGCCCACGCGCCCGAAGCCGCAGAGCACGAAGTGATTATTCAAGCGCTCGACCCTGCGCCGCATGCGCCGGCGGCCAACCAGCTTGCCGAGCTGGCCCTCCAGCACGAATTCCGCCGTGGCGACCAGGACGTAGAAGACTCCGCCCACCCCCAAGACGATCAGGCCCAGCGTCCATGCCCGTCCGGCAGTCGAAGGCGGTCGCGGTTCGCCTCCCCCAACCGTCGTCAGCGTCGTAACCGTGGCGTAGAGCGCGTCGAACCATGACCATCCCTCAATCACAACGTAGCCCACGACTCCCAGGGCCGTGACGGTGATGAGCAGTCCCGCGCCAATGAATACTCGCCCCACCCCGGAGCTTCTCATCTGCACCGCGCTATGGATGTTGGCATAGATCGCCAACTGCCTGCCGCGGCCCGACCCGGCGCTGCCCCCGGCGGTGAGCGCCTGCCGAGACGGCGTGGCCCGGCATGAGGGAGGCCGGACGGCTCGCTCAGCGGAGGGAGAGTCCGACCGTGGCTGAAGGTTGCGAGTCGCTCGCCGATCGGCGGCGCCAGATCCAGGCGAAATTGGACAGGACGGCTAGTCCGACTGAGCACGCCGTCCCGCACAACGAAGCGATGATGTAGTGGACCCCGAACATTGGGAGGACATTGGTCACGCAATACCAGGCCACAAAGCCGCCGCCGCAGGCCACGTGATATTGCCACAGGCGGCGCCACGTGGGGCGTGCATGGCCGAAGACGTAACGGTCGTTGATAAAGAAGCGAGGAAGCGTGGTCAGCTCCGCTACCAGCGCCGTGGCCCCGAACAGCGGCATGAGCCATATCCCATGCAGAAGAAAGAGCAGCGGCGTGCCAATGACCTCGAATACTCCGCCCACCAGCATCCAGCGCAGCCACGGATTGGAGAGACAGCGCACGAGCGCGGCCAGGATGGCGCTCATTTCACGAGCGTTCGGAGTGCCCGGTCTGAAACGGTGGTGACGTCCGTCACACGACAATATTAAGGTTTTGTGAAGAGTCCGGTGGTCGCCAACCGGGAATTACTATGGATGTGGAGATCGCACGCCTTGATCGTTGGGAGCATCCCGACGATGTATCGAATTATCGATAACTGTTAAAATAATAGGGTGATCGAGAGCTTCGGAGACGAAGTAACCCGCGATGTCTTCTTCGCTCGCGACACAAAGGATGCGAGGCGATTGCCGCGGGCGCTGTGGCCAGTAATACGAAGGAAACTGACGATGATCAACGCTGCAGCGACCATGCGTGACCTCCGCGCACCTCCGGGGAATCGTCTCGAGACTCTCAAGGGCGAGCGACAGGGGAGTTGGAGCATCCGGGTCAACGACCAGTACAGGATCACCTTTCAATTCAAGGGCAGTAACGCGCGGGAGGTGCGATGTGAGGACTATCACTGAACGTAAGGTTGGGGAACAAGCGACCATTCCCCGAGGCGATGACTTTCCGGTGCAGCCACCTGTGCATCCGGGCGAGGTACTGCTCGAAGAATTCCTGAAGCCAATGGGGCTGACGCAGACGGAGGCGGCGCAGCGCATGAGTATTCCGATCGTGCGCATGAACGAGCTAGTGAACGCGAGGCGTGGAGTAACAGCAGATACAGCATTGCGGCTGGCCAGGTTGTTCGGCACAACGCCTCAGTTCTGGCTGAACATGCAAGCCGAGGTCGACCTGTACGAGGCTCGCCTTAAGCAACTCCGCCGGGAATCGATTGCATCGTCATCGATCTGAGGGCTCCTCCTGAATTTCGACAGACCGATGATGAACGAACGGGGAGGAGGCACACTCGAGTCTCTTCGATGGCAGGAGCGCTACTAAGCTTCAGCAAATGTTGCCGCAGGGGAGGCAGGCGCATGTGCGCCATATGATCGCCGACCATGTAAACCAAGGTTTGACCTCGAAACTGAGTGGCGATCGCGAGAGGATTCGAACCTCCGACCTCAACCTCCGCAGGGTTGCGCTCTATCCGACTGAGCTACGCGATCGGGTGGCCGTGTTGACGGCGCCAGCTAATGATAGCTAGCGCGGCAATGGACGGCTGGAACGACCCATCACCGCGCTCGCAGGGAGCGAGGACCCGCCGTTAGAATCCAACGGTGAGCAACGAGCATTTCGTGCGCAACATCGCCAGCCACGACGAGGAATACTCGCGCTGGTACACGGACGTCATCTACAAGGCGCAGCTGGCGGATTGGTCGCTGGTGCACGGCTGCATGGTCATCCGACCGTACGGGTTCAGTCTGTGGGAGAACATCCAGCAACTGTTGGATAAGCGCTTCAAGGCTACCGGCCACCAGAACGCCTACTTCCCGTTGCTCATCCCCGAGAGCTTGCTGGCCAAGGAGGCGGAGCACGTGGAGGGCTTCGCGCCCGAGGTCGCCTGGGTCACCCGGGGCGGGCAGGACGATCTCGAGGAGCGGCTGGCCATCCGCCCCACCAGCGAGGCCATCATCGGCGAGACGTACTCCAAGTGGGTGCAGTCCTGGCGTGACCTGCCGATCCTGATCAACCAGTGGTGCAACGTCATGCGCTGGGAGAAGGTGACTCGCTTCTTCTTGCGCACCACGGAGTTCCTGTGGCAGGAGGGGCACACCGTCCACCGCACGCACGAAGAGGCGCGTGAGGAGGTGCTGCGCATGCTCGGCGTGTACCAGGACTTCGTGGAGAACGAGCTGGCGATCCCGGTCATCGCCGGTCAGAAGACGGAGCAGGAGAAGTTCAAGGGCGCGCTGGAGACGTTCAGCATCGAGGCCATGATGGGCGACGGCAAGGCGCTGCAGGCCGCCACCTCCCACGATCTGGGCCAGCATTTCTCGTCGGTCTTCGACATCAAGTTCCAGGACATGGACAAGGAGATGAAGTACGCCTGGACTACCTCCTGGGGCGCCAGCACGCGGCTGATCGGCGCGCTGATTATGGTCCACGGCGATGAGAGCGGGCTCATCTTTCCGCCCAACGTGGCGCCCTACCAGGTGGTCATCGTCCCCATCTGGCGCAGCGACGAGGAGCAGGCGCAGGTTGGCGCCGCCGCACAGCAGGTGCAGCGCCAGCTCGGCGACTTCCGGGTGCACTACGACGGTCGGGACGAGTACAAGCCCGGCTGGAAGTTCAGTGAATGGGAGATGCGCGGCGTCCCGCTGCGCATCGAGATCGGTCCGCGAGACGTGGCTGCCCGGCAGGTTACCGTGGTGCGGCGCGACACGCGCGAAAAGCGCCAGCTGCCCATGGATGGCTTGAGCGCGACCCTGGGGGATCTCCTGCGTGAGGTGCAGGGCGACCTGCTGGCCAGGGCGAGAACGTTCCTGTCGGATAACACCGTGGCGGCCTCCAGCCTGCCGGAGCTGCAGGAAGCGATTGCCGCCCGCAAGTTCGTGTGGGCCCACTGGTGCGGCCGCACGCAGTGCGAGCTGGCGGTCAAGGAGAAGACCGCAGCGACGATTCGCAACATCCCGTTCGAGCGGGACAAGGCTCCCGGCTCGTGCGTGAACTGCGGCCAGCCGTCCACCGGCCCGGTTCTCTTCGCCCGCTCCTACTAACCCTCGGGGTGTGACCCCGGACGCGAGTGCGGCCGTGGCCATTGGCGGGCGAACCCCGCATGGCCTTCCAGCGCCCTCCCATTCGCTGTCTAAGAGAGAGGAAGCCCGGCGGGGGGCAAGCCCCCGCTCTACATTTAGCCCCCCTAAACCCCCCGGCCCCTAACCACCGGCCCCTGGCCCCTAAACCCTGAACCCTAAACCCTGACCCCTAATCCCTCGCCTGCCCATATTCCACCAGCTCGATGAGCACGCCGCCGGTGGCGCTGGGATGGATGAAGGCCACTTTGGTGCCGCGGGCGCCGGGACGGGGAGCGTCGTCGACGGTACGCAGCCCCTGGGCCTTGAGACGGGCGAGCGCGGCGGCGCAATCGTCCACCTCGATGGCGACGTGGTGCACGCCTTCGCCGCGCTTGTCGATAAAGCGGGTCAGCACGCTGTCGGGCGAGGTTGGCTCCAACAGCTCGATGTCGCTCTCGCCGATGGGCACGAAGCCCACGCGGGCCTGCTCGCTGGGAACCTCTTCCACGTGGGCGCCGCCCAGGCCGAGCGCATCCGTATACAGGGCCAGGTGGTCCTCGATCCGCCGGACCGCGACGCCGATGTGATCGATCCGCGGGCTCATGGCGCGACGAGGAGGCAAAGGGAGTGGCGCATCCTGATTCCTCACAGCACGGTTGGGGGCACGTATTCGCCGAAGACGTCAACCAAGGCGCGGCAAATCTCGCCGACCGTGGCGTAGCTGCGCACCGCGTCGAGGATGGGTGGCATCAAGTTGTCGGTGCCGGCGGCGGCGCGCCTGAGCGCATCCAGCGAACGAGTCACGGCGGCGGCATCGCGCCGACGGCGCAGGTCTTCCAGCCGGGCAATCTGGCGCTCGGCCAGCCGCTCGTCTATGCGCAGCAGCCCCGGCAGCGGCTCTTCATCCATGGTGTAGGCGTTGACGCCCACTACCTGGCGCTCGCCGGACTCGATTTGCTGCTGGTAGCGGTAGGCCGAGCTCATGATCTCCGTTTGCTGGAAGCCCTGCTCGATGGCTTTGACCGCCCCGCCGAGGGCGTCGATGCGCTCGACATAACTCCAAGCGCGCTGCTCCACTTCGTCGGTCAGCTGCTCGATCAGGTATGAGCCTCCCAGCGGGTCCACGGTGGACGCTACGCCGGACTCCTCGGCAATGATCTGCTGGGTACGCAGGGCAATGCGGGCTGCCTCCTGACTGGGCAGGGCCAGGGCCTCGTCGTAGGAGTTGGTGTGCAGCGACTGCGTGCCGCCCAGCACCGCGGCCATGGCCTCAACCGCCGTTCGGACCACGTTGTTCAATGGCTGCTGAGCGGTGAGGCTGGCACCGGCAGTCTGGGTGTGGAAGCGCATCGTCATGGAGGCCGGCTTGGTGGCGTGGAAGCGCTCCTTCATGATGCGCGCCCACATTCGCCGGGCGGCCCTGAACTTGGCGATCTCCTCCAGGAAGTCCATCTGTGCGTTCCAGAAGAAGGCCAGCCGGGGAGCGAAGCTGTCCACGTCGAGCCCGGCGCGAACCGCGGCGTCGACGTAGGCGATGGCGTTCGCGAGGGTGAAGCCCAACTCCTGCACGGCCGTGGACCCAGCCTCGCGCATGTGGTAACCGGAGATGCTGATGGTGTTCCAGCGCGGCACCTCGAGCGAGCAGTAGGCGAAGATGTCGGTGGCCAGCCGCATCGAGGGCCCAGGCGGGAAGATGTACAGCCCGCGCGCGATGTACTCCTTCAGGACGTCGTTCTGAACGGTGCCGCTGATGCGGTCCGGCGAGACGCCCTGCCGCTCCGCCACGGCGATGTACATGGCCAGCAGCACCGCCGCCGGCGCGTTGATGGTCATGGAGGTGCTGACCACGTCGAGCGGGATGTCCGCCAGCAGGATGGCCATGTCCTCCAGGGAGTCGATGGCGACGCCGACCTTGCCGACCTCGCCCTCCGACAGGGGCGCGTCGGAGTCGTAGCCCGACTGGGTGGGCAGGTCGAAGGCCACGCTGAGGCCGGTCTGGCCGGCGTCCAGCAGATATTTGAAGCGCCGGTTCGTCTCTTCGGCCGATCCGAAGCCGGCGTACTGGCGCATGGTCCACAGGCGGCCGCGATACATCGTGGGCTGGACGCCGCGCGTGAATGGATACTGCCCGGGCAGGCCCAGGCGCTCCGCATCGCCTTGTCGCGGGAGGTAGACGTCCTCGAGCGGGATGCCGCTGCTGGTTTCGAACGCTGCCTTACGGGGTGGGATGCGGGCCGAAGCCTGAGCGACCTGCGTCTCGCGCCAGTGGTCGCGGGCCTCGGAGAGACTCACCCGGCTACCTGCTGATGCTCGGGTGGCCGCTCGGCAGCCGAATCCGAGCCGGAGCGCGTGCGCCGCAGGTAGGATGGCTGGCTGCGGCGGTAGACCGCGGCCAGGATGCTGCGGTAGCCGACGAAATAGAAGGCCCCGGAGTAGATCGAGGCCACGACGGCGGCGAGGGAGCCCCAGAAGGCGATGCTTTGCGCCAGCGAAATCGGGCCGGCAATGAATGACACCATGATCAGCAGCGTGACCAGGGCCTGGACGTTGGCCTTGATCTTGCCCGGCCGGGCGGCGGCGATGACCAGCCGCTGGTCGGTCGAGGCCATCAGCCGCAGCGACGATACCGCTATCTCGCGCCATACCAGCACGATGACCATCCAGCCCGGCACGAGCTGCAGCGTAAGGAAGATCATGAACAGGGTGAGATGAAAGATCGCGTCGGCCATGGGGTCGATCAGCTTGCCGAAGTCCGAGACCTCGTTCTTGCGGCGAGCGACGATGCCGTCAAGAAAGTCGCTTATTTCACCGACAATAAAGAGAACCAGCACGAGTATCCGAAGTGGGGTGCTGGGCAGGAGAAACAGCAGCAGGAGTGGCGAAAGTCCTAGCCTGAACAGGGACAGGCCGTTCGCGAGGCTAATAGGAACTCTCCTCTAAGACCAACTTTGCTGGCGCGGAGGGGAAAAGTCAAGCCGAGCGTTGCGGGCCGGCCGGGCTGCTGATAGGATAGCGGAGACGAAATGGCGGTAACGGCGACTGAGCTTCCCGACGAGGAATATCAACAGGAAGCAGCGGCTGCACCACGCCGTGACCAGCGCCACCTGCGACCCATCTCACGCACGGCTGTGCGCCGTGCTGTTTCGGCTCTGGAGGCGTTGGACGAGATGAAGTTCATCCTCAACAACCGCCGCGACGAGGAGGGCCGGCTGGAGCTGGCTATCACCTACCTCGAAGACCTGGAAGTTCGTGTGCCCGGCGCCACGCTGGCGCTGGAGAAGTGGGCCAACCACAAGCGCTCCAGCCGGCAGTGGGAGTTCACCGCTCCGGCGGTGCTGCTGACCATCTTCGGACTGTTCGTGGGTGAAATTGGGCGCATGCTCGACCTGGGCCTGCTGATGGGCGCCATCCTGTTCTTTGTCGCACTGGTGGCCATCTTCTACCGCGTATTCGTGGACATCGACATCAAGGCCCTGTCCCTGCTGTCAGAAGCCTCCACCCTAGTCGACATCTAGCACCGCGGCGCGGCGCCCAGGTGCCTCAGCCGGTGTGCGCCCTGTGACGAGGGTCAACCTGCTGATGAACGCAGCGCAGTCTTCGGCTAGCCCTTCTCGATGGGGAATCCTCGGGCGAGCCATTCGGAATAGGAGCCAGGGTAGAGCTTGGCGCCATGGATTCCGGCCAGCTCCAGGCCAAGCAGGTCCACGCAGGCGGTGACGCCGGAGCCGCAGGAGACCACGATGGCCTTGCCGTCCAGCACGCCGAGCTGCCGGTAGAGGCTGTGCAGGTCCTCCGGGGATCGGAAGCGGTGTTCGAGGAGGTTCTGAGCGGCGGGCGCGTTGACGGATCCCGGAATGCGGCCGGGCTCGCGATCCACCGGCTCGATTTCGCCTCGCCAGCGCTCCGGCGCTCGAGCGTCGAGCAGGTGGACCTGGTCGCGTGCCAGCAGCTCCCGCAGCTCCAGCGCTTCGACGCTGTCGTCGCTGACTTTCCGCGCGGTGAAGAAGTGCTGCCGGACTGCCGGCTGCCCGCGCTCTGCCGGCCTGCCCGCGGCCAGCCAGCCGCGCAGGCCGCCGTCCAGGACGTAGACCGCCTCGTGCCCGAAGTGGCGCAGCAGCCACCACAGCCGGGCGGCTCCCAGGCCGTTTTCATCGTCGTAGGCAATCACCGTCGTCCCGTCGCCGACTCCTGAGCGGGCCATCGCGGCGGCGAAATCCTCGCTGCTGGGGAGTGGATGGCGCCCTTGGCGGCCGGGAGGCGCGGCGAGGTCGCGGTCCATGTCCACATAGCTGGCGCCGGGAATGTGTCCCTCCTCGAACAGCCTGCGTCCGGCCTCGGGATCGCCCAGCTTCCAACGGGTATCGACGAGTCGAACCTCGGCGCCGGGCCGAGCGAGCAGACCATCCAGCTCTTCGAGCGAAACGATAGGTCGGGCTGATACCAAGCTCGAACGATCCTCCCGAGTTCCTCGGCTGCCCGCAAGCAGCCCTGTCCTGATCTCAAGGTCAGTATATGGACGTGCCTAGTCGCAGCCCGGCAAGGGAGGCCTTCGCCGGTACACTTTGGATGCCCTTGAAGATCACCTTGCTGCTGGTCGAACGCAGCTTCCTGGGCTCGCTCAAGCAGGCTTGCGCCGAAATTGAGCGGGTCCATCATCTCGGCCTCGAGCTGGCCGTTCACCTGCTGCCAGACGTGCGCACCACCGAGGACTGGCAGCGTGTCGCGGCCGACGTCTCGTCGTCGGTGGCGCTGCTGGCCATCCACGTCACCGAAGAGGCCTCGGCACGGCGGATTGCGGAGTTGCTGGACGAACAGGGCCCGCAGCTGCGGGCCTTCGTGCCCCTCAACTGCGTGGCCAGTCTCATGCGGCGGGCGAGACTGGGCGGCCTGGACCTGGCGCGGCAGAGTGGATTCATGTCCCGCTTCGGCAAGCTGATCCGCCGTCCGTCGGGGGAGCGATCGGCCGAATCATTCGCCAGCTTGGCCGGCCGCGTTGCCGGCTGGCTGAGGTTCGCGCCGGGCCGGGGGCAAGACTTCCGCGCCTACCTGCAGATCTACGGCTACTACCTGAACAGCTCGCCGGAGAACCTGCGCAACATGCTGCTGCTCATCCTGCGGCGCTACGCGGGCGCGGCGGTGACGCCTGGCCCGGTGGTGGAGTATCCGACGGCCTCGATTTACCATCCCGATGCGCCCCGTCAGTTCGACGCCCTCGACGACTACCTGGCCTGGTTCCATTCACGGCCGGGCGCTCCATCGGCCGGCGCGGCACAGGTGGGCGTGATCCTCTTTCGCACCTTTGTGCTGAATCACAATACCGCTCATTACGATGCGGTGATCGCTGCCATCGAGCGCCGCGGCCTCATCCCCGTGCCGGCGCTGGCATTCGCGCTCGACAATCGGGTCATCCAGGAGCGTTTCTTTGGCCGCGTGCAGACCATCCTGTCGCTGACCGGCTTCGGCTATGTTGGTGGCATGGGCGCCAACGATGCCCCGGCCGCGGTGGCGGCGCTTGGACGGCAGGACGTGCCCTACCTCGACGCCGTGTCGCTGACCTTCCAGCGAATCGAGGAATGGCTGGCCAGCCCCACCGGCTTGAACCCGCTCCAGAGCATGATGCAGGTCGCCATCCCCGAGCTGGATGGAGCGATCGAGCCGTTCATCTTCGGCGGCGTGACCAGCGCGACGGACGGTTTCCAGCCCCTGCCTGAGCGTATCGAGCGCCTGGTGGATCGCCTGGCCCGAATGGTCGAGCTGCGGCTCAAGCCGAACGCCGAGAAGCGCATCGCCATTACGCTGTTCAGCTTCCCGCCCAACCGCGGCAACCTCGGAACGGCGGCCTACCTGGACGTGTTCGCCAGCCTGCAGCGGCTGCTGACTCGGCTGGCCGGCAGCGGCTACGCGGTCGACGTGCCCGACAGCGCGGAGGCGCTGCGCGAGGCCCTGGCCGGCAGCAATGCCTCGGAGCATGGGACGCCGGCTAACGTCGCCGCGTCCATTCCGGTCGCCGACTACCTGCGCGGCTGGCCATATTTCAGAGAAGTCGAGGACTGCTGGGGACGTGCGCCCGGCGCGATCAACAGCAATGGCTCGGAGCTGTTCGTGCTGGGCCGGCATTTCGGCAACGTGTTCATTGGCGTGCAGCCATCCTTCGGCTATGAAGGCGATCCGCTGCGCCTGCTGGCCGCGCAGGGACAGACGCCCTCCCACGCGTTCTGCGCCTACTATCTGTACCTGCAGAAGCTGTGGCAAGCCGACGCGGTGCTGCACTTTGGCACGCACGGCTCGCTGGAGTTCATGCCGGGCAAGCAGATCGGGCTTTCCGAGGCATGCTGGCCGGACCGGCTCATCGGGGCGCTGCCGCACGTCTACCTGTACAGCGTGGGCAATCCCTCGGAGGGCACGATCGCCAAGCGACGAGGCTACGGCAGCCTGGTGTCCTACCTGACGCCGCCCATGCAGCAGGCCGGGCTGTACAAAGAGCTGCTGGCGCTGCGCGACCTGCTCGACACCTACCGGCGCACCCGCGACGGCGCGCTGCTGGCGGAGATCCGCCAGCTCGCCGCTGCCCTGGACCTGACCCCTGTGGCGGCTTCTGACGCTCCCGTGCCGGCTGGGCAGGCGTGATGATCGAGACGCACGATTTCGCCCAGGATGCCTATCTTGGCGACGATGGCTACGTCCTGGGATTGCTGGAGGGCTTGCGGGAGATTGAGCTCCGGCTGATCCCGACGGGTCTGCACGTCCTCGATCAGCCCCTGCCCTCGTCGAGCGTCGAAGACGTCCTGGCGCTGGCGGCCGAGCACCAGCCGCCGCCCGTGCTGGCCAGGCTGCGACAGGAGCTGGCGAGCTGCGATGAAGGCGAAGCGATTCTCAGGGCCCTGGACGGCCGTTATCTACCGCCCTCCTCAGGCGGCGACGTGATCCGCAATCCCGCGGCGGTGCCTACCGGCCGCAACCTGCACGGCCTCAACCCGGCGCTGATCCCGACGGCCTACGCTTTGCGAGCCGCCGTTCGCGCCGCGGATCAGCTGCTCGAGCGCGCGCAGGCCGAGCAGGGCGCCTACCCGCGATCGGTTGGCCTGGTGCTATGGGGCACGGATAACCTCAAGACGGACGGAGAAGCGATCGGCCAAGCGCTGGCGCTGATTGGCGTGGAGCCTCAGCTCGACGACCTGGGTCGCGTGCACGACGTTCGCCTGGTGCCTCTGGATCGGCTCGGCCGCCCCCGGGTCGACGTGGTGATCACGGCGTCGGGCATTTTCCGTGACCTGTTCGCCCACCACCTGGACCTTCTCGATCGCGCCTTCCGGCTGGCGGCGCTGGCCGACGAGCCGCCGGAGCGTAATTTCGTTCGAGCCAACACACTGGCCATCGCCGCGGAGCTGGAAGTGCCTCTCGAAGAAGCTGCGCTGCGGATCTTCAGCAATGCCCCGGGCACGTATGGCACCAACGTCAATTTTGCCGTCGAAAGCAGCGCCTGGAGCGCCGAGGAGGAGCTGGCCCGCATCTTTCTGAGCCGTAAGAGCTTTGTCTACGGACGCGGAGTCGAAGGCGCGCAGAACGGCCAGCTGCTGGAGCGGATGCTGGCCGGCGTGGATGCGACCTTTCAGAACGTCGACAGCCTGGAGTTCGGGCTCACCGACATCGACCACTACAACGAGTATTTGGGCGGGCTGACCCGCGCCGTGGAGCAGATACGCGGCCGCCGGCCGGCGGCCTACGTCGGCGACTTCGTCATGCCTCAGGGGAAGGTGCGCAGCGTGGAGGAGATGGTCGCGCTGGAGACGCGCACCAAGACGCTGAACCCGCGCTGGTATGAAGGCATGCTGGCGCATGGCTACGAGGGCGTTCGCGAGATCGAGAGTCACGTCACCAACACCTTCGGCTGGAGCGCCACCTGCCGGGCAGTGCCGGGCTGGGTGTACGACGCGATCGTGCGGACTTACGTGGACGATGAGGCGCTCCTCAATCGGCTGCGCGAGCTGAACCCGCACGCGGCCAGAGGCTTGCTCGCACGTCTCCTCGAGGCATCAACGCGTGGCTACTGGCAGCCGTCGCCCGAAACGCTGGCTGAGCTTCGCCGCCGCTACCTCGACCTGGAAGACGGCCTGGAAAGACTCTAGTCGCGGTATCTGCGGCGGGTCACCATCCTGTCGCCCATGAGGTTGGTCTGCGAGTTGCCTACCACCAGGACGGTGAACATGTCGATGGCGTCGAGATCCAGGCTCTTCAAGGGCGAAACCGTCACCGTCTGGTCCGGGCGGTAGGCGTGGCGCACGATGCCCACGGGCGTGTCGGGCGTGCGATAGGTCGAGAGGATGCGGTGCATCTCCGTGAGCAGTATCCGCCGCCGCTGGCTGGCCGGGTTGTAGATGACCGTCACCAGGTCGCCGGCGGCGGCCGCTTGCAGGCGCTGGAGAATCACGGTGGCGGGCACGTGCAGGTCGCTGAGGCTGATGACGGCGAAGTCGGCCATCAGCGGAGCGCCCAGCAGCGCGGCTGCGCTGCTGGCCGCCGTGATGCCTGGAATCACCCGGACGTCGATGCTCGCATCCCCGTTCAGCTCCTCGAATACCAGGCCTGCCAGCGCATAGATGCCCGCGTCGCCGCTGCTGACGAGGGCCACTCGCTGCCCGGCGCGAGTCAGCTCGATGGCCCGCCGCGCGCGCTCCGTCTCCTCGCCCAAATCCAGCGCCTCGTAGACCGCCAGCGGCAGCCACTCGCGAACGATGTCGACGTAGAAGCGGTAACCAACGATCACGTTGGCCGCTCGCAATGCCTCCCACGCCTCAAAGGTGAGCTGCTCGCGTCCGCCGGGACCGAGCCCCACGACGTCCAGGTGCCCTTGGGCCTGGATGAGGGCCACGGCGGCGGTGACCTGCGCCGACTTCCGCTTGGGAACGAGTAGCGTAGATCCGGCGCCCGCGCCGAGCAGCGCGGCAGCTTCCGCCACACTGGCTGTGCCGATCGCTTGGGCGACGACGGCCGAGGGGTTGGGTACCTGCACCGCGTCGAGATCGGCGGCGGAAAAGCAGTGGACGGGCAGATGCCAGCGGCGGGCGTACGCATCCAGGCCGGGCTCGTCCCGCTTCAGGTCGATGGTCGCAATCCCGGCGACGGATTCGATAGACGCCTGGGCCTCGAGCAGGGTCTCTCGGGCCAGCCCTTCGATGGCCTCGGCGGAGGCACCGCGGGAGCAGCCGAGGCCCAGCACCAGCCTCCTCTGACCAAGGATCTCGCTGGCCGTGGTCACCACCGGCTGTGCGCCAAGCTGACTGCCCACCCACAGCGCCAGCTCGTTGGCTCCGCTCTCGTGGCCGCCCAGCAGGCTGATGGCATGGCGCCCGGCGTCATCGACGACGACAAGCGCCGGATCGACATCCTTGCCGGAGAGCAGCGGGGCGGCCAATCGGACGGCGATGCCCGCGGCTCCGAAGAAGACGATGTGCCGGCTTTCGCGCCAGGCTTGCTCCAGAGCTTCGCCTGGGGGCCCGGCCATCAGCCGGCCTGGCAAATGGTTGGCCAGCTGTCGGCCGTGCTCGCTGACGGCAACGAGAGCGAGATCCTGTGGTGCTGCCAAGTCAGCTAACTTTACGGCGCGAAGGACGCAAAGTCGCTAAGCTTGCCTTGACGCCGTGGAGTACGTGGACCAGCTGCGCAGCCTGGCACGCCGCCTGGATCAGGCGAACAGGGCGCTTATGGTCTGGGACCAGATCGAAGCGCAGGAGCGATTGCCCGCAGCCGTTCGCGAGCCCATCGAAGCGCCTGAGCTCAGCCGGAGAGCGCTCAAAACGCAGCTGATTCTGCTTATGGCGGATATGAGCCGGCTGGAGCAGGAGATCTTCGCCGCGGCGGTTGTGGGGAACAACTAACCGCGGCGGTTAGGGGAAACATGCCGAAAAAGAAGACGCGGACCCGCCGTGCGAGGCCGGCAGGCAAAACGGCGGCTGCGCCTCGACGGGCGAGCGGCGCCAAGGTCGAGAGCGCGCCCAGTGCGGAGCGCAACGGGGCCAGCCATGCGCAGACACAGCGCATCTTCGAGCCAGCGGAGATCGCTTACGTCCAACGACTGGCCGCGGCGCTGACCGATCTTGGCGGCGCGCAGGCGACCTGGGTGGCCGCGCTCCAGGACGCGGTGGGCAGTCCGCAGCTGCTGAAGGACGAGACCTGGCAAGCCAGGGCCAACGCCGCGGTTGGAGCCATGTTGCGGGCGGCCGGCGAGATGCGGGTCAGCCCGCTGCCGGAGAGCATGGCGAAGGTGGATGCTACGCTCGCCAAGGCCCATGATCGGGTACGGCTTCTGGCGCAGCGCTACGACAAGGTGCTCGCCGCGGCCGATCCCACCCTGATCAAGTCGCTGAGTCAGCACGTGGACGCGATGCTGCGCTACATTCGCGACGCCCGGTCTCAGCTGACCTCGGGCTGAGCGGTCCCCTCCCGTACCGACGCGGCTAGGGTTGCAGCCGGAAGAGCTTGCGGGCGTTGTGCCCGGCGATGGCCTGGCGGGCGTCGCGCGGCAGCGGCAGGTCGCCAATCATGTCGACCAGCTCGCGGACCGTGTCGCCGGAATGGGATTCGAGCGGATAATCCGAGCCGAACAGCATGCGGGCCGGGGTGACGACCTCTGCGGTGTATTTCACAGCCGGGGACCAGGCACCCGTTCCCGCCGTGTCGAAGTAGAACTTGCTCCACTGCTCCTCGAATACACGATCGAAGCCCAGCGCCCGCTGCTCGCGCTGTGTCTTGGCCAGCGCTTTCGTGGGGCTGTCGTAGTTGGGTGGTGAGAAGAACATCGAAATGCGTCCGCGGAGGAACACCGAGGTGCCGCCGAGGTGCGGCAGCACGAAGCGCAGGTCGGGGAACTCGGGCAGGACGGCGTTGATGAGCCGCACCGCTGCCATGGTGGTGTCGAACGGCCGGGCGCAGGATCGCTCCATGGCGTAGTCGGTGGATGCGCCCTGAGGCAGCAGCGCCGGGTGCAGGATGACTGGCAGGTTCAGCTCGGACACCTTGCGCCAGAGCGGTCCCAGCGCCGGATCGTCGAGCACTGCGCTGCCGTCCGACGTAGGCAGGCCGGCGGCTACCAGGCCAAGGTCGCGGACCGCTCGCTCGAGCTCGGCCGGCGCGTGCTCGGGATCGGTGAGCGGGACATGAGCCGCGCCGTACAGCCGAGGCTTGTTGGCTTGCTGGATAGCGGCAAAGCCGTCGTTGAGCTGCCGGCAGGTGTTCATGCCCAGCACGCTGACGCCGGAGTAGGTCAGGATGGCGCTGTCTACTCCGCCCTCGTCCATGGCCTTCAGGTGGGCGTCGACGCTGTGCAGATCCTCGCTCAGCGTGATGCTCAGCTTGTCGTTGACCAGCCTGTTGGCTCCGCCGGCCTGAGCTTTTAGATCATCGAACACCGCTCGCGGCAGGAAATGGTGATGGACGTCGACGACGGGCGTGTCTTCCAGCATGTTGCAGGGCGCTCCTTTACTCGAGCCGGACGTTGTTGCTGAAGTCGTAGGCTTGGCTGAAGGCGCTCTCGAACTGCCACTCGACGCGGCCGGACGCCGGCCAGCGCCCTTCGAAGACGTCGGACAGGAACCCGAGCAGCACCTGCCAGGCATGCTCGGCCTGCTCCGGGCGGTATCGACCGGGCATGGTGTCGTTGAGCCAGCCGTGCGGGACCTCCGGGTAAATCTTCATGCGGTAGCTCTTATGCAGGGCCTCCATTGTGCCCTTGAGGCGGAGCACATTGTCGATCGAGATGACGTGGTCCGCCTCGCCGAACACGTACAGCCCCGGCGCGGAGAGGGCGGCGATCATGTCGGGCATCGGCGCGGGCTGGTCGGTCGTGACACGCCAATCGGACTCCTGCGCGGCGCCGTAGAACACCACCAGGGCAGCCAGATCGGTGCGCCGGCTGCCCACGACGATGGGATAGCGCCCACTCTGGCATACACCCATGACGGCGATTCGGCGGGGATCGATGCGCGCGTGGTCCTTCAGGAGGTCGATGGCGCTGTCGACCACGCTCGCCACTTCCTCATCGGGCAGCACCGCCCGCACGTCGCCGCGCCGGAGCGCCTCTTTGTTTCCTGGCCAGCGTGAGAACAGGTCGGGCGCGAGGGCCGCGTACCCGTCGCCGGCCAGTTTGGCGGCTAGGTCGAGCGTGTGCTGCACCAGCCCGTAGCGCTCGTGCAGGATGACCACGGCGCCACCGCGGCCGCTCCCTTCGGGGAGGAAGAGCTGGCCCTCCAGCTGGCGTCCGAACCTCACGTGTTCCTGGCTCACGGCCCACAGTGTATCCCTACGTGCGGGTGTTGGCGTTACGCCGTGCGCGGGTCCGCAAGCAGGTGCCCGCTGTCGCCCGGGAGGGTGCAGGGGTGCAAGCCTGAGATGCGGTGGCGAAACGGAGGTCGTGGCCAGGCGGCATAGATCCTCCGGACGGCCGGAGGCCGGTGGCGTACTATGCTGCAGGCATGGCTCTGTGGCATCTCGCAGCGGCAATCGCTGTCGCCGTGGGGCCGGGGCTGTGAACCGGCGCCTCCGCGGTAAGGTCGCGCTCGTGACCGGCGCTGGTTGGGGAATCGGACGGGCTGTTGCGGGCCGTTTGGCGGCAGAGGGTGCGGCTGTGGGATTGGTGGATGGAGACCCGCAAGCGGGTGAGCAGGCCGCCTGCGAGCTGGCTCGCGCTGGGGGACGTGTGGTGGCGATGGAAGCGGACGTGTCATCCGCTGACCAGGTGGCTGACGCGGTCAGGGCCATCGAAGCGAAATTCGGCCCCATAAGCATCCTGGTCAATGCCGCCGGCGGCGGCGACCAGGCTGATCCGCGATACCATCCGCCCGAGCCTGGCCTCGACCTGATCGGCATACTGCTGTTGACCCGGGCGGTGCTCCCCAGCATGCAGAATGCGAGATGGGGCCGAATTGTGAGCGTCCTCCCCGAGCAAGCGTCGGAGACTGGCGATGGCCCGCTCTCTGCCGCCGCCCGAGCGGCAGCCGCGAGCTTCTGCCAGACACTGGCGATCCAGGCGGCTCATTGGAACGTCACCGTCAACACGATCGCGTCCGGCGGCGAAGAAGCGACCGGCACCATTGTGGCTTCGATCGCCGCTGACGACGCGGCCGGCATCACCGGGCAGACGTTAAGGCCCAGCTTTGGCATCACTCAGCTCGTGTGAGCTGCCGCCTCATCAGAACGGTGCCGCCGGGCTGGTACTCTTAGGTTGTGTCCAGGCATATCGTGGCCATCGGCGGCGCGGGACTCATGTCGCCTAGTGGCCCGCTGCTGCGTGAGTTCGTCTTCAGTCTGAGCGCCCGCCAGCGCCCTCGGGTGCTGTACCTGCCCACAGCCAGTGGAGACGCGGCGGAGGGCATTGCCGCCTTTTATGAGGCCTATCCGGCCAGCCGCTGCCATCCCAACCATCTCCCATTGTTCGTTCGTAAGGCGGAGGATCTGCGGCCGCTCATCCTGGAGCAGGACGTCATCTTTGTGGGAGGTGGCAACACGGCCAATATGCTGGCGATTTGGCGGCTGCACGGTGTCGACACGCTGTTGAAGGAAGCCTGGGAAGCCGGAACCATCATGTGCGGGTCGAGCGCCGGTTCGCTGTGCTGGTTCGAGGCCGGCATCACCGACTCCTTCGGCCCCCAGCTGGCTCAGCTGCCTGACGGCCTGGGCTTTCTGGCCGGCAGCAACTGCCCGCACTACGACAGCGAGGTGCTGCGCCGGCCGGTCTATCGGGCAGCAGTGGAGAGCGGCTTTCCGCCAGGCTTAGCAGCCGAAGATGCCGTCGGCCTGCACTTCGTCGACCGAGCCTTTCACGAGGCGATCACCGCCAAGCCGGGCGGCCGCGCCTTCAGGGTCGAATGCCCAGGCGGAGAGGTGAGCGAGACAGCCATTCCCGCCCGTTACATTGGCTGACCGCGATGTGATTCGGGCGCGCTCGCAGCCGGTTACGTCCGAGCTGCGAGCGGCCATTCTGGAGCTCATCGCAAGCCCCCTCTATCCCTACCTGATCACGACGACCAGTCGGGACTTGCCTTACACCCGCCCTGTAATCTGCGTCAATGACGGTTTCGTGATCCGCATGGTGACCCGGCGTGGGGCCGTCAAGCTGCGGCACCTGGCGCGGAACCCGAACGCGAGTCTGCTGTGGTGCGATGCCGCCGGTACGCCAGCCCGCAGCGTGCTGCTGCAAGGACGTGTGGAGGTGATAGACGATCTGGCGGCGGTTCGGGAGTTCGCTGCGCGTTACGCGGTGAAGAATCCCTCCCGTCGCCGTGGCTGGGACGCTTCGGAAGACACCGGGCGTGTCGTTCTCGAGCTGACCCCAACCTTTTGCCGGGCCGACTGGTTTGCCGGCTTCGTCCCTGTCATCCTTCGGCCGGTTGACCTCCTACCCAACGCCTAGCCCCGCTCCCGTCTGCCGTTACGGCGCCGCGACGGTTGGCAGAGCTGGGCCGGCCCAGGGGTAGTACGACTCGAACGCTTCCGCGTAACGGGTGCTTTTCGCCCCTCCGTTGCGCACAGCCAGCACGCCACGGCGGCGGGCAACGTGCTCGTAGTACTCCCACAGGTACTGCTGCGTGGCCATGCATTCCATAGCTTTCTTCTTGATCGGAAAGACCTCGGTAATGTCCACGTAGAAGCTGGGCTTGAAGCCGCAGGTCTCGGATTGGTGCGGCTCGAATGCGTAGACGGGCGGCGCGCCGATGATCGGGATATCGGGCAGCATGCCGAGTGCTTGCGCCACCACACGTGCCTTGAGCGTGACTTCAGCCGCCGTCTCGTGGTCCATGTTGTAGGGATCCTTCGCCGAGTGGGTGAGCACGATGTCCGGCCGCACCGCCCGAAACTCCCTCACCAGCTCTTCGATCACACCATCGTCGATGTGCATGGGATAGTCGCCGAGATCGAAGAAGCGGACGTCGGCGCCGATGACCGCGGCCGCGGCCGCTGATTCTTGGTGCCGGTTGGCCTTGACCTTCTCCAGCGTTGCGCCCGGCATCTTCCACTGCTCGGCTGATTCTCCTCGCTCGCCGTAGCTCAGCACGAGGAGACGAACTCGTGACCCGCGCTGTCGATACAGCGCCATCGTTCCACCGCAGCGCCATACAAAGTCAGCCGCGTGGGCGCTTACGACCAGCAGCGTGGGCTCAGCCATCGCGCGCCCTTAGACCGCCAGCCCGTAGAAGCGGCGGGCGTTGTCCCAGAGGATGGACCGCCGTGCGTCGGATGACAGGTCCTCGCGCTCTTTGAACTCGTCCAGGTCTTCCAGGTACTGGTCGAAGGCCAGCTCGTGCGGGAAGTCAGTGGGGTACAGGATGCGCTGGGCGCCGAAACGCTGAACGGTGTAGGCCAGGCCGGGCTCTTCCGGCTCGCAGGCTACGTACACATTTTCGCCTGCCAGGTACTCGGAAGGCAGACGCTTGATGCCGGCCTTGCCGGGCCGGGCCTTGTACTCGTAGTCCATGCGGTCGGCCATGTATGGCAGCCAGCCGGCACCGGCTTCGAGAAAAGCGACTCGCAGCTTTGGGAAGTGATCGAATACGCCCTGGTAGATGACGCTGACCATCTGTTTGAATTGTGGAATGGCGTGCTCCAGCACATGCGCTTCGAGGTGACTGTCGAAGCATTCCAGGCCGAGTCCGAGCTGCGGTGCTCCGTGGAAGACGATCGGCTTGTTCAGCCGAACGGCCTCCTCATAGAGGGGCCAGAATCGCTCCTTCCCGAACACCGCGTTGTCGTAGGTCACGGCCGGCAGCAGACCGCCCACACAGCCAAGCTCGTTGACCGCTCGGCGTAGCTCTTTGACCGAAGCTGCTACGTCCTGGGGACTCAGCAGCGCCACGGCCAGCAGCCGAGGATCCTGGCTGCTGTAGCGCGCGTGAATCCAGTCGTTGTACGCGCTCGCCAGGGCAACCGCCCAGTCCGCGTCCTGAATGAGCCCGTGGGCCAGCCCGGCCGTTGGATAGACGACAGCGGCTTGGACGCTGGCGCTGTCGAGAAAGTTCCCCCAGATGGAGGCGCTGGTAGCGGTAACGTTGGGGCTGCGAAACCGCCCGTCGAGCGACGGCCAGGAGGCGAAGAAGCGCTTGCGTCCGGCAAACGGCTCGCGCAGGAAGCTTCCGATGTCCTCCTCATCCTCGTTGATGTGCCCGTCCGCGTCCATTACGCGTAGATCCGCCATGGGTCTCCCCTGTTCCGATTTCCTGCCTATTGTGCCCCAGCGGGCGCGGAGCGGCTAGCCACCGTGGGCAGGGCTAGGGAGTGGGCGTTGCGGTTGGGGTGTGGGTTGGTGTCGCGGTGCGGGTTGGTGTTCGGGTCGGCGTCGCCGTGCGCGTTGGCGTTTCCGTCCTCGTCGGCGTGATCGTGGCTGTTGCCGTTGGCGTTCGGGTGGGGGCCGCCGTGAAGGTGGCCGTCGGCGTGGTGACAGGGGTGCCGGTGGGGGTGTCGGTTGGCGATGCATCGTTCGTTGACGTGTCTGCCGTATTGGTGGTGGTATCGCCGCTGCTATCCGTCGATGCGGCGTCGGTCGACGCGACGTCCTGCCCCGTGTTGCCCGCGGAGGCGGTCGTGCCCGACTGATCGACCGGCGTGGTTGCGCCAATCGCGGCGCCCGGAGCGGAAATCGCTCGAGCAGCCGGGTTCACTCGGGCTGCCGACGGGGCAGCGGGTGTCAACGACGAGCTGGTGAAGGGAAAGGTCGGATGCAGGTTCCGCGACGTATCGCGGGATGCTTGAGAGCTGGGTGGGTTGAGCTTGGAATCGTTCAGGACGTCGCGTAGGTCCGGTTGCTGTGGCGTGCTGGTTGGGATGGCAATGACCTGCGCGGTCACCTGGGGCCGTGGCGTGTCGGTGGGCGCTACCTGCTGAGCGTCCCGCGGCGGGATTGGTGTTGCCGTTGGCAGCTCGCCCGTAATCTCCTTGCTGCTGGCCACCATGCGCAGTGTCACGGGAGTCGAGGCGACTCCCGTGACCGGTGCCGGAGTTGCCATGCCCTGGCACGCCGTCAGCGCTCCACTGAGCAGCACGGTGGCCGCTGAACAGACGAGCCGCCGCTTGCCGCCGCTCAGCCGGGCATTGCCCCGCGTCCCGGCGGCTCGCCACAGCTCCCGGATAGCCGACTCGCCGATCACCACTCTCTGTGAGTATCGGCAAGCGGGGGTGGGACCTGGAAGACGGCGCGGCCTGCTGGCAGGCGCTGGCGTCACATTCCGGGGAGCCGGCCACCTCGTGCTTTGACGCGATCCGCCAGGGCGTTGGCACCAAGCTGGCGCAGCTTGTCCGCGCCGGCGAGCCAGTTGGGCGAGCCTGATTCCGGCAGCTCTACCGGAAGGTCGCTCTTCAGCCGAACGATGTCCCGAAACGTCAGAAGCTGCTCCGCCTGCGGAGCGAGGCTGCCGTCGCGATCCTCGAGGACGCGATCGAGTGTGCCGTGCTTGAGCAGCAGGGCAGCGGCCGACTTGGGGCCAATGCCTCGGGCTCCGGGAATGTTGTCCGACGAGTCGCCGGCGAGCGCTTTGTAGTCCGGGACCTGCTCGGGCAGCACGCCCAGACGCTCGACCACCTGCTGGGCGTCCACGCGGACGATGTCGCTGATACCCTTGCGCGGCCATAGGACGGTCACCGCATCGGAGACGAGCTGAAAGGCGTCGCGGTCGTTGGTCAGGATGAGTCCCTGGCCGCCGTTCGCCGTCTCTTTGCGCGCGGCAGCCGCCAGGAAGTCGTCGGCTTCGTATCCCGCCTCTTTGCCGATCCCGAAGCTGAACGCTCGGCAGAGCTCGGGCAGGAGGTCGAGCTGCTGGATGAGCTCGGGGTCGAATACCCGCCCGGCCTGATAGCTGGGCCAGAGCTCATGGCGGTAGGTGGGGATGCCGAGCGTATCCCAGGCCACGAACACCGCCCGCGGCTGCTCCGCGTCCCACATCCCGAGGAGCATGTTGGTCCATCCCACGATGGCGTTGATGGGCTGCCCTCCGCTTCCCCGAATGGAAGCGGGCACCGAATGGTAGGCGCGGTGGGCGAGGTTGTCGCCATCGATGAGCAGTAACGGGCGGTCGTTCGCGAGATTCAGCTCGAAGGTGCTCCTGGCGCAAACGCGCGGCGCTGCGATAATTGCTGTTGCCGGCAGGTTTCAACCACCGTCCGGCGCGTCCAAGTATCACATCACGCAGACCCAATTCGCCGAACTGAAGGAGCTCTGAACGTTGGCAGTCAAGCGCATCACGGTGCTCGGGGCGGGCATCATGGGCAACGGCATCGCTCAGGTGGCCGCGTCCGCCGGGTACGAAGTGACCATGCGATCGCGCGAGCAGCGAACGCTGGACACCGCGATCGAAAAGATTCGCAACAGTCTGGGCCGGCTCGTCAAGTCCGGCAAGCTGGAGGAAGCCAAGGCCGACGAGATTGCCAGCGGCATCAAGACCACGACCTCACTGGAGGAAGCGGTCTCCAACACCGATTTCGTGATCGAGTCGATCCCCGAGGTTCTGGACCTGAAGCAGCAGCAGTTCGTCGACCTGGACCGGCTGTGCCCGCCGCACGCGATTCTGGCGACGAACACCTCGCAGCTCAGCGTCACGGACGTGGGAGCTAAGACCAGCCGCCAGGACAGAGTGATTGGCGTGCACTGGTTCAATCCGCCGCCCGTCATGAAGCTGGTCGAGATCATCCGAGCCGCGCAGACCTCCGACGAGACCCTGCAGACGACGCTCGATTTGTGCCGCTCTTTCGGCAAGGAAACGGTCGTGTGCAAGGACACTCGAGGCTTCATCGTCAACCGACTGCTGCTGGCCCAGCGCGCCGAAGCGTGCCGCATGCTGTCCGAGGGCGTGGCCTCGGTCGAGGAGATCGATCGAGCCATCGAGCTGGCGCTCAACCATCCCATGGGGCCCTTCAAGCTGGCTGATTTCGCCGGTCTCGACACTGCTACCCGAAACCTCGAGGGCATGGCCGAGGCCTACGGCGATTGCTTCCGTCCCAGCCCGGCGATTCTGGAGCTGGTCAAGGAGGGCCACCTGGGGCGCAAGAACGGGCACGGCTTCTACGACTACTCGTCCGGGGAGCCGAAACCGGTCAAGTAGCGAAGGCTAGACAAAGAAGCCAATAGGGTGGGTGGGGTAGTTGCCTACCCCACCTCCCACACCACCGGGCATGCGGGTCCGCACCCGGCGGTTCACGTAGACGCGAGCGCGAGATAGCGCGCATGCAG
>JAJPGV010000001.1 GCA_021325635.1 Chloroflexota bacterium | reverse complement strand
GACGTCCTCAACACGGTCTACGGCCAGACGCCGCTGTTCAGCGCCAGCTACACCGGCTTCGTGCTGGGCGAGGGCCCGTCCGTTCTGGGCGGCACGCTGGCCTTCACTTCCGACGCCAGCGCCACGGCGCCGGTGTCCGGCTCGCCCTACGTCATCACCGTGGGCGGCCTCTCTTCGACCAACTACGACATCAGCTTCGTCGGCGCCGTGGACTTCGTGAGCCCGGCCGCGGTCACCCTCACCCCGGCCAACATCCGCCCGGTTACCTACGGCAGCGGCACCATCACCCTCTCGGCCAAGCTGCTGGCCCTGCCGCCCTCCGCCGCGACCGTCGGCCAGGGCCAGGCGGTACTGACCATCGCCGACGCCAACGGCCGGCCCATTGGCAGCCCGGTCTCGGCCTCCGTGACCAACGGCACCGCCAGCGCCACCTTCCCGCTGGACGCCGGGGTCGGCGCCGGCAGCTACACCATCCAGGCCAGCTACAGCGACACCCTACCGGTGCCCAACTTCGCCAGCGTGGCCAGCGCCACCGCGGCCACCTTCCAGGTGCTGCCCGCCCCGCTGACGATCACCGCCGACGACCAGACCACTATCTACGGCGCCCCCCTGCCCGCCTTCACCGCGTCGTACGCCGGGTTCGTCTTCGGCCAAACGCCGTCGGTGCTCACTGGCACGCTGTCGCTGACCTCACCCGCGACGCAGCTGAGCCCGGTGGCCGGCTCGCCCTACCCCATCACCCCCAGCGGCCTGTCCTCGCCCAACTACGCCATCACCTACGTCCCCGGCAAGCTGGCCGTGAGGCCAGCGGATGTGGGCGTTACGTCGTCAGATGTATCTGTCGTCTACGGCGTTGCGGGCGTGACGCTCCAGGCGACCATCGCGGCCAGCAGCCCATCGGCGGCCTCGGTGAATGAAGGCACGGTGACGTTCACCGCCAGCGACAGCCATGGCGCGACGGTCTCGACGCTGACTTCGGGAACGGTCTCGGCCGGCGCTATGACGGTCACGCTGCCGCTGCCGAGCACGGCCTACGCCGGAGTGTACGCAATAGCTGCCGTCTACGGCGATGCCGGCGCCAGCCCGAATTTCAACGCCGCCGGCGCTCAGCCGGTGACGTTGACCATTAACAATCCGGTTCCGGTCATCACGAGCCTCAGCCCGACCTCTGTGCAGGCCGGCACCGGTGGGACTGTGGCAATAGCAGGCACTGGATTCGTGCCGGGGTCAGTCATTCACTGGAATGGCGCCAGCCTGGCGGCGACGTTTGTGTCTTCCACCCAGGTCTCGGTGTCCATTCCTCCCCAAGCGCAGACGGGTGCGATTGACGTTGCCATCGTCAACAGTGGCCCGGGCGGAGGCGCCTCCAATGGGACCACCTTCTTCTTTACGCCCAGCGGTGTCCAGGCTAAGGTGGCCAGCGGCACGTCCACAGATCCTCAAGGCAAGGCCGTCGCGACAGTTGGCGGTCCTGTGCCATTTAGTTCAGGAACCCTTAGCGGGGAGGCCGTCGGATCTGGCACGCTAACAGTTGCCCAATTCAACGCGAACCCAGTTGCATCCCCCGTGTTTGGCCCGGAGGGCGGCTGGTTTGACATGCACGTCTCGTCCGGGAACAGTTTCTCCCTCGTCGTGATAGTTGACTGCAACCTTGGAGCCGGACACGCGGTCTTTTGGTGGACAGGTTCAGCCTGGCAGCGCATGTCAAATCAATCTTGGAGTCCCACAACCGGCTGCATAACCATCGTCGTCGACAACACCACCTCGCCAACTATCGCTCAGCTCAACGGGACTGAAGCTGAGGTCTGGGGCTGGGCACAAAGCATTGGCCTCGACCCGTGCATAGGCTTCCAGTTCGAGGGTGTCTATGGTCGCCTACCTAACAGCATTCCCGAGCTGGATTCTTGGGGTAACTCTGTTCACCTGCGCGACCCGAACACGGGCAACTGGAGCTGCTCCCCACAGCTGGCACCACCGGGCGACGTAACGAGAACCGACACGGGGCAATCTTTCAGCTGGGACAGCATTGATAGTCAGCTAATAGGCGCAGGGTATCCGGGTCCCTACGACCACGGGTCTGCAGAAATCGCTGCGTATCAAAACGCATGCCACTGCACGCTCATAGTGTCACCGCCGCCGCCCGCGGACTGTACCCAGCCCGGCGTATACATCACGATCAACGGTGCTCGACGTGTGGATCAGATGCGTGCCGAACTGCACGCGGCCAACTATCCGAACTGGCAGTGGGCCAGCGATAACGAGATCATTTCAGTCTATGCCAGAACGACAGGCGGTGTCGTAAACCTATGTTCGACCAGCTCTCCGCAACCACCATCCGCCACTCCAACTCCGACTCCGCTGCCTGGCAGCTTTATCCCTGCGAATCCGTTCGATTGGTTCACATCCGACCACAAAGATGTACTCAACTATGAAGCAACGGGAACTCAGGGTGACTATTCGACTGTCTCCAGCCTTCTCGGAGCATTTGGGTGGCGTGCCACTTCCATCATTACCAACAAGTACGCGGCTGTCGCTTCCGCCGGTCAGTATGTGATACAGGACAACCTGCTTGCAGTTGGTGGTGATGACACTGTTAGTTGCAGTACCCCCGGGTGCCGCACTCATGCGCGGCTGTGGGGAATCCCATACCGTAATTCGACCGATTCGATCCAGACGGTGAGCACCGAGCATTGCTCACCGTTGTTTTGTGGCTTGAACCCGCCATTTACCCATTTTGTTGACAGTTTCAACGATGGACGAGACCAGATATTCAACACACTGTGGGCTCATCAGTGGGTACGATCAGGTATATACGTTCAGAAGTACAATGGGGGGTGTGTTCAGCAGCCGGATGGAGGGTGCGCAGGCTACGACGGAATGGTCGCCTACCAATGCATCAGCAGTGCAAATGGCTGTGCAGTGGATCCGCCGGATCCGCCAGTCCCGACAGTTCTATCTAGTTCGCAGACGCCGCGAGCGGGCGGAAGCTACGTAAAACCCGCCGGCGATACCGGCGTTCTTCTGACGGTGCTCCTCCAGGCCGCGATGCCCAGCGGTTCGAGGCAATCCGTGGTGGATCAGCCTCAAACTACAGCAGATCCGGCCGCAATAGTTATGCTTGGCGGACTAACGGTTACGCCAACTCCCACAGCTACGCCAACGACGGTGCAGACACAGCTGACATCCACCCCGGTCCCTGGGTGAATCGACCTGTAGGCGGGCATGAGTTGCCGTCAGATATTCCCAGAGTCGGCCGGTAGAGCGGACAGCCCAAGGGTTGATCATCATATATGACGTACTCAAAACAGCAGCCTTTGCGGCGGTGTCTTGCTCTGGTCAGTTTCCTGGCCGGATCGACTTCGGTGGCGCTGTTCTTCCTCGGGACCGCCAGTTGGTATCGGGGCGTCCCGGTGGATTACTATGCGCTTATCGCCGTTGCCCTTATGGCTGCGGTTGCATCGATAGCTGCCGGACACAACGTGGTGTCTGCAACCGATTGGCAGGAGGCGGGTGTCGCTCATACATTGGCCAAGTGCGGCCGTCTCTTGGGATGGATCACACTAGGACTGTACGTGACCAGCCTCATTGCGTTGCTTGCACTGACTCGCTTCACCAATCTCTTTGAATGAAGTCACGTCCCAAGCTCCGCGAAATGGTGGCGGGCGACCGTTCCGCACATACGCCGGCGGTTGCCGCTAAAGGGCCCCGGCTAAGGCATTGGATAGTTGGAATTTCGGCTAACCCTTGGCGATCAGCGCTCCTTGTCACCTTCGCCTCGATCATGTGCAGCACATGCATGCCTGCATTTGCGCTTGCTCAGTCATTGCAGTCGCGTCTCGCCGATCGGTTGACCATAAGCGCCTTGACCATTCTGCCTGAGAACGTTCAGGACGACGAACCATTCGTCATAACCGCGACGCTAACAAACATTGGCGCTGTTGCCGCCGATGATCTACGTTGGTACCCCGGAATAGAGATCGACCGGGCACAGCCCACAGACCATCCGCCCATTCAGGTCTTGCACCGTGTGCCAGCAAGACTGACTCTCGCTCCAGGCGAACATGCTCAGGTGACGATAGCCATCAAGGTTACTCAGCCCGGAACCCGCCGATATGGGCTACTGGTTGAAGAGGGCGCAGGGGCAGGTGGGCCGGTATCCTTGTTCGACCCGATGCCTCATACAACGCTGCCTGGCAGCCCTTGGTTTAGGCTGCGTGGTCCCATCGCGGCGGCGGCAGTCATATTGGCCGCCCTCGCATCGCTGGTTGTCTCGATTCGATCTTCAGAGAGAGTCCGAACGATCGTCAGAGGAATAGTCTGGGACCGCCTCACGATGGGCGGTTTGCTTCGGATCTCGCTGATAATCGTCTTACTTGTCGCGACTCTGAACCTGGCACGTGTCGTTCAGTTGAGTGTGGCTGCCGGCGTCTCGTCCTCTCTCTTCGCATGGGCTCCTTTCGTTTATCTTCCCGCCCTTCTACTGGGACCATTAGTGTTTGGAGTTTTTCTAGCGCGGACTAAGCTTCCGGCCTTGTACCTGTTGGTCATTCCGGTTGCGGCTTTCACGCAACTACGCTTTGCCGCGTTTAACCAAGTGCCACTGGCAACGTGGCTTAGTCTTTGGGCTCCTGGGTTGGCTGCGGGCACCTTGGCGGTCGGTGTGCGATTGATGGCGCGACTTAAGCGCGTCGGGACGGCGGTGGCCCTGGTGGGGATGGGCGTATACGTGGTTCTCGCGACGCCGTGGGTCCGAGTGTATGTTGAGCAAGTCGCCATACCATTGGTACGTCGTTAAATTCAAGCAGCCTTCGCGACTTCAGCCGATGGCACCAGCACGCTTGCGGTTGACGTAAGCGGGCCGGCAGCGCCTCAATGAGCCTGTTCCTCAACGGCAGCTGGTGGAGCTCCAGCGCCGGTAAGGCGCGAGCCGGCAGCTGGACACCGGTGGCGGTAGTGTTCGATGGCGCCAACGTGTCCTTCTTCTTGAACGGCATCTCCGACGTGAGTGTCAACGCCGCTGGCTCCTACGCCAGCACTACCAGCGGCAGCTTGTACCTCGGCAGCAGCGCCTTCTCGGGCAGCCTGGACGAAGTGGCCATCTACGGCAGCGCCCTGCCGGCCAGCCGGCTGCAGGCGCCGCGCTTGAGCTACCTCGTGCTCGATGAGCGTCCCTAGAGGGGGCGGACGGAAGGATCACACTTCGGGAGCATTACGACTCGGGAGGGACTTGCCACTGAAATGAGAAGCACGTGTGACCCTGACGGACCATCCCCAGCGAGGGGGGCGACGACACGTTCTCGCAGCCGTTGCTGGAGCTATTCAGTACGGGATGGCCGCAGCGGGGATTCTATTGTTCATGGCACTCTGGATCACTTTCTTCAGCATGGCTCAAGACGCAAGCCTCGCAACCGATGTTGATGCTGAGGCTCCCTGCGTGACCACAGCAACTCGTCAGCTAACGGTTCTCCAACAGATGGAGAGTTCCAAGCCGTGAAACCGCTCTCGTCAGAAGATGTTGGGCGACTAGTCGATGGCGACCCTCCACCTCAATGGGATCCAGGCGAGGGCTTGCAGCACTATCTTCCCGATGAGGCGTACTTTATCGGTGAGGGGTACAAATCGCGGGACTGGTTCAACCAGGCCGTCAGGGCAGTGGTTGAATGTGTGATGCCGCTGGCCGACAGATATGAAGCTGCGCCGCTTCCCGCGTCTTCAAGCGGACCCGTTCCCGAAGATCGCATGGAGCGTCGAGGGAAAGTCCCGCGCGATCCGGTGCGCCGGGCCAGCTTTTCGCGGGAGCTGCTCGACTGGCTCCAACAACCCGAGGGCACCTTACGTCAGGCGACCCTCAATCTCTACCGCGGCGAGCGTCGTCTTCTGGTACGGAGCCTAGGGCTCCCGGGCGTCCTCACCTGCACTTCGGCTGAATTCGAGCTGGTGCGATCATGCTGGGAAAAGCGAGGTTTCCCTCTGGATCTGTACTATCCGGCGTCAGAGCAAAGGGTTGTTGTTGATCCCCTGCCCTACCTGGGGAGCGTAATCCTCAAGGCTCGGCGGCTTGGCCCCATTCGTTGGCGCAACCGCCAAGTACGTGAGATCGAGGCTTTGCGAGCTCAACTCCCTACCGAGAAACGAAGGCATGAGCGTTTCGTGGACGCTTGCGACCAGTTTGGCTCAGCTCTCCTGCTACGTATTGCCGAACTCGAGGAACCCGGGAAGAACTCGGACCAGGCACATATTCTGGCTCTTCGCAAGCTGTATCTGGACATGAGGCGCTGTGCG
>JAJPGV010000009.1 GCA_021325635.1 Chloroflexota bacterium | reverse complement strand
TACCTGGGGCCGCAGCCGGCGCCGGAGATCCCGCGCTACGACGTGTGGGTGCGCACCGACGGAGAGCGCAAGATCGTGATTCATCCGCGGCTGGACTGCAACTGGTTTCAGGCGATGGAGAACTCAGTGGACCCGGCGCACCTGCAGATCCTGCACCAGGAGTTCATCGGACGGGGTGTGGCCAGTCCACCCAACACCACTCGGGGATACACCGATGACGTAGCCGACTACGAGTTCCGGGTGGAGTCGTATGGCATCGTCAAGCGGCGGACCTACATCAACGGCAAGGTCGACGAGCATCCGCTCATCTTCCCCAACATCCTGCGGCAGAGCAACGCTACCCAGATCCGGGTCCCCATTGACGACACGCACACCATGCACATCCACGTTCAGTTCCACCCGACCGAGGATGGCAGTGAGGTTGAGCAGCGTGGCGACCCGGAGGTGGAATACCTGGAGCCCTACAAAGACCTGCCGGACGAAGTCCACCCGGTCGCCAAATACAACATGCGCTCCGTGCTCGCGCAGGACCACATGGCGTGGGAGACGCAGGGGCCAATAGCCGACCGCACGGCGGAGCACCTGAGCTACTCCGACCGCGGCGTCGCGCTGCTGCGCAAGCTGCTGCGCGAGAACATCGAGCTGGTGCAGAAGGGCGAAGGCGATCCCATGGGCATCGTCCGCGATCCGACCCAGCCGACGATCGACACCAACCTCTTTGGAGAGGCTCAAGGGGTGCGCGGTCCGCTTCACCCGGCAGGCCTCTACACGGCCCACGAGTCGGTCTCAGCTGTCTAACCAGCCCACTCGGCACCGGGCGAGAAGAGAGAAGGGGTGAGGCTCGAGCCCGGCCAAAGGGTGGGCAAGTACGAGGTCGTCGATCTACTGGCCGAAGGCGGCATGAGCGAGAGCTTTCGGGCGCGGGATTGCGACAGTGGCGATCTGGTGGTGCTGAAGGTGCCATTTGCCAGCATGCTGGGCGACATGGCCACCTACAGCCGTTATCAACGGGAGCTGGCCATTGGGGCCAAGCTCAACCACCCCGGCATCCAGCGTTTCCTCGGCAGCGGCCAGATCAACGGGGCAGCCCCATACAGCGCGCTGGAATACGTCGAGGGCGAATCATTTCGCCGCTTTGTCGACCGCGAGGCGCCCCTGCCCGAAGAACGGGCGGTGGAGCTCGCCCAGCAGATCGGCAGCGCCTTGGCAGCGTGTCACGCGGCGGGCATCATCCATCGCGACCTGAAACCAGAGAACCTGCTCATCACGGCCAACGGCAAGACCAAGCTGCTCGACTTCGGCATTGCGCTGCTGCAGGGAGCCAGGCGCGTCACCTGGGGTCCCCTATCGGAAGCCGTCGGAACACCCGACTACATGGCGCCCGAGCAGATCCGCGGCGAGCGCGGCGACGCCCGCACCGACGTCTACGCTCTGGGCGCCATGCTCTTCGAGATGCTGACGGGCGCCAGGGCGTACTCTGGCGACAACGCCATCGACATCATGCGGCTGCACGTGGAGGCGGAAGCGCGTCGCGCGCGCACACTCCGGGAGGACGTCTCTCCTGCGCTGGACGGTATCGTGGCCAAGGCCATCCGGCGCGACCCAAAAGAGCGCTATCAGTCCATGACCGAGCTCCTGGAGGATCTCTCGCGATACCACGATCTGGACCCCGCCGCGTTCGCCTGGGCACCCAGCGACGACTGGCTCACGCTTCCCCCGCCGGTCGGGCCCATGCCGAGCTTACGGCGCACGCTGGTCATCGTGCTGCTGACGTTCGCCGTGCTGGCCGCGCTCGGCGTGCTGGCTCAGCTGGCGCATCACGGCTGATCCATGCCGCCCTTTGCTAGACTGAGGGTCGCAGCAGAGCGCTGGGGGTGCCTTCGGGCTGAGAACGGGGCGGACTGAGTCCTCGTACCCCAGGACCTGATCTGGGTAATGCCAGCGGAGGGAAGCGTTCCGGAGTGTCCACCAAGTTCCAGATCCACCTGATCACGGAGCCGCGACGCACGTTCGCCGAGCTGGCTAACGCGGTTGACCTGGCATGCCAGGGAGGCGTCCACTGGGTGCAGCTGCGCGACAAAGCGAGCTCCGCGCTGAGCGCCTACGGCCAGGCCAGAGAGCTCCGCCGGATTACGGCACAAGCGGGCGTCCGGCTGTCGATTAACGACCGGCTCGACGTTGCCTTAGCCACCTCGGCCGACGGCGTTCACCTAGCGGGACAAAGCCTTCCCGTCGAAGCCGCACGGGCCATCGCTCGCCCGAGGCTGCTGGTGGGGAGATCGGTGCACGGACTGGAGGAAGCGATCGCGGCAGCCGCCGCGGGGGCCGATTACCTGACCTTCGGCCACGTGTTCCCAACGTTGTCCAAGCCCGGCTTGGAGCCGAGGGGCGTCCGCGAGCTGGCATCCATCGTCGAGGCGGTCGAGGTGCCGGTCCTGGCCATCGGCGGCATCGGACGGGCCAACCTGCACGAGGTCCTAGCCACCGGCTGTGCCGGCATCGCCCTCATTTCCGCCATCCTGTCCGCTCCCAAGCCAGCGATGGCCGCCGCCGAGCTGCGCGAGGCCCTGGAGGCCTCGCCGTTCCGCCCAAAGCACCCATTTCCCCAGGAGGAATCGCATGCGCCTGATCGTCAACCAACAACCGTGTGATCTGGAGCTGGCCGCTCCCGATGTTCGAACGTTTCTCGACGTTCGCGGCATCCCCGACGACCGAGTGGCGGTGGCCGTGAACGGCGAGGTGGTGCCGCGCGCCCGCTGGACGGCGGTAGCGTTGCGCGAAGGCGACCAGGTAGACGTGGTCCGCGCCGTGGCGGGCGGCTCCGAGACAGACGACCAGCCACTGCTGATCGCCGGGCGGGCCTTCAACTCGCGCCTCTTCCTGGGAACCGGCAAATACGAGTCGTCCGAGGCAATGAAGGCGGCGCTCGAGAGCTCGGGCACCGAGATGGTCACCGTGGCCATCCGCTACATGGACCTGGATGGGTCCGGCAATGGGCTGGACATCCTGCCGCACCTCGACTTGAAACGCTATCAACTGCTGCCCAACACCGCCGGCGCGACGACTGCCAAACAGGCTGTCACCATGGCCCGGCTGGCTCGCGAAGCCACCGGCACCAACTGGATCAAGCTCGAGGTCATCGGCGACATGGCCACGCTGTGGCCGGACGTGGGCGGCACGGTGGAAGCGACCAGGACGCTGGTGGACGAGGGCTTCGTGGTACTGGCCTACACCAGCCCGGATCTCATCACCGCGCTGCGGCTGGAGGATGCCGGCGCCGCGGCAGTCATGCCGCTGGCCTCGTTGATTGGCTCCGGCCGGGGCTTTCAGGACCGCGCCAGCATCAGCTGGATCGTCGACCGCGTGAAAGCGCCGGTCGTGGTCGACGCCGGCATTGGCACGCCCTCGGACGCCGCGCAGGCGATGGAGCTGGGAGCGGACGCCTGCCTGATCAACACCGCCATTGCCAAGGCCCAGCAGCCGGCCAGAATGGCGGCGGCCATGCGATTGGCCGTCGAAGCCGGCCGGCAGGGGTATCTCGCCGGCCGCATGGAGATGCGCGCCCTGGCCGCGGCGTCCAGCCCGCAAACTGGCGTGCCGGTCCTGGTCGAATGACCTCCTCGTACGACTGCGCCGTCATCGGCGGCGGCATCGTCGGCTGCGCCACCGCGGCGGAGTTGGCTCGAAGCGGCGCTAAGGTCGTCCTACTGGAACGTGAGCGCATCGGCGCCGGGGCAACGTGGGCGGCCGCCGGGATGCTGGCGCCCCAGAGTGAAGCGCACGAGCCGAGCGACTGGCTGCGTCTCCTTCTCGCCGCCCGCTCAGGGTACGGCCAGGTCGCGGATCTGCTGCACGGCGAGACTGGCATCGACGTTGAATATCGCCGGACCGGAGTGCTGCGCGTGGCGCTCAGCGAGCCGGAGCGCGATGAGCTGCGCGATCGTGCGCGCTGGCAGCGTGAGCAGGGCTTGGCGGTCGACTGGCTGGAGCCGCGGGAAGCAAGAGCGCTGGAGCCGAGCCTGTCACCCTCCGCGGCCGGTGCGCTTTGGCTGCCGGACGAGGCGCAGGTGCACAGCCGCCGCCTGGTGCGGGCCGCGGCAGCGCTCGCCAGGCGCTACGGCGCGGACGTGCGCGAGGGCGCCACGGCGACGGCGGTCGTGCATGACCATGGCCGCGTACGCGGCGTGCAGACGCCGGCTGGGCTGGTGATAGCGGGCGCCGTGGTGCTGGCTGCCGGCGCCTGGTCGGCCTTCGTCGACGTTCCCGGCGAACGGCCGCCGGTGAGTCCCGTAAAAGGCCAGATCGTCTCCGGCTTTTCGAGCGAAGGCTGGAGGCCCGCACACATCATCTGGGGGCCGGCGGGCTATGTGGTGCCCCGGGCCGGCGGCCGGATCCTCATCGGTGCCACCGAGGAGCCCACGTTCGATGCGCGGCCAACGCTGGGCGCCATCGCCGGGCTCGTGCAGTCCGGCAGCATGCTCCTTCCGGAGCTGGCCTGCTTGCCGCTGGCCGCCGCCTGGGCCGGCCTGCGCCCAGCCACCCCGGATCGCCTGCCGCTGATCGGTCCCGCCGGCGACGCCGAGGGCTTCTTCGTCGCCGGAGGCCACTACCGCAACGGCGTACTGCTTGGCCCCCTGACCGGCAAACTGATGGCTCAGCTCGTCCTCGGCCAGCCGCTCGACCTCGACCTCAGTCCCTATTCCCCCCATCGCTTCGAGCGTGCAGCGACGCGATAGCCGCGTCAGGTCCCCGCAGCCATCGCCAACGAGCATTCGCGAGCAACCGCTCCGTCATCCTGACGATGACAGCCTGTGCAGTGCGGCTTAGTGCTCCCTCACGTCACTGCTCCGCACTGCGCCTGTCCTCCGTATCGGACGCATCCTTCAGCTGAAGGGCAGCGGCCTGCCAGCGTTCCCAGCGGGCGATGAGGGCAGGCGCATCCGGCGGCTCTGATTGGCCGTAGCGCACACGAACGTAGGCCGCGGTAAGGTCGTCGGCCAGATCGGGTGCCGTCTCCTCCCGCAGCGTGTGGGCAAACTCGAACGGTGTCTGAGCGAGGTGACGCGGACGCTCATGCTGCGCGCACCAGGCCAGGACGGCCGCGTAGAGCTGGCGGACGGAATGGAGGGCTGGCCGAGCATCGACAGCAGACCCGCGCGCAGGGTGCACCGATCCGGGCGAAGGAAGGGACAGCCTCATACCCGCGACAGCGGCTCGGAGCTGCTGCCAGAACAGCCGCCACGACCACAGCGAGGTCCGCTCCTCGTCGGCCGGCCCTTCGGCCAGCATTCCCCGGAAGCGGTAGGTCAGCCACCAGGCCAGCAGGACGACGACCACGCCGCCGGCCAGGGCTAACACGTACTGGAGTGGCAGATGATCCTGCAGCCATTGCAGCAGCGGCAGGTCACCACCGCGATCGAGCAGAGGGCGACGGCTCTGCGAGCTCCGTGCCAGTGCCCGAACCGGCGGCAGCGGGATCTTGCTAAGCAGCCAGACGATAGCCGGCAGGATCCATATCGCGATTTGAGTAGCGATCTGCCAGATGAGACGCAGCACGGCAGCCAGCAGCAGCTCGAGGGCCGCGATCAAAGGCTGACCGGCTGAGCTGGCCGCGGCGGTGACGGATACCATGACAGCGCTGATCGCGCCCAGCAGCAGCACCCACGGCACGTTCAGACTGTGCGAAGAGCGGCGGAAGGCCAGCTCTTCCATCTCGTCTTGTCGTACCAACGCCACCCACGCCAGCCCGGCGAAGAGGTACAGCGCCAGCGCCGGTCCAAGTCCTGCCACGTCCCCCTCGAAGCCGGCCGGCGTACCCTGAAGCTGGAGAGCGAGCAGCGCGAGAAATGCGCCGAGGCCCGCCAGAAACCAGCCGGCAGCTGACTCGGACGTGACGTCCCCCACCGCCAGCCAGATGCCCCTGCCAAGCAGGATGGCGGCCACCAGCCACGACGACGCGACGTCGTGATACTGCACTACGAAGGGGACGAACAGGCCAAGCACGAGGACGGTGAGGCCGTACTGCCGCAGAAGACGCGGTCCCCAGAACGAGCGATCGAGCCAGCGCCCGATGACGGTGGGCACGAGCAGCAGCGCCAGGACCCACGGGAAGGGATAGCGGAAGTCCCCCTGATCGGTGCTGGTGGCCATGTAGAAGCCGATCCAGGGAGCAGCCCAAAGCGATTCCAGCAGGGCACTGGCGGCCGGGATCAGCCCATCACGCGGCCAGCTGTAGCTGCTCACGCTCCATCCACTGTTCGTCGTAATCCACGGTCAGCGTATTGAAACCGGGTAGATGCACCGCCGGCGAGGACGGCATTTTGACGTACCAGACCGTCAGCGGCCGGCGCCGCTGGACCTCCTCCATGGCCGTGAGCAGCAGCCGATCGAAGCTGGCCGTGATCAGGACGACGCTGGCTTCGAAGGGCAGCTGCGCCGCTTCATCGAGCATGACCTGGGCGATCGTCTTGCGGCCAAAGGGAGACGCCAGGGCGAGCGCTTCCAGAATGCGGCGAGCCTGGTCGGGATCGCCGCTCATGGGCACACGGACGGCGCCGGTATCCTCGTGCGCGCCGTTGCCAAACATGCCGGTGGGGTATTTTCGGTTGAGCGCCCAACGGGCCAGGGAAGCAGCCAGGCTTATTGCAAACTCGAGCTGCGGGTCATCGAAGTCGCCCCAGGCGGGCCGCACCCGGAAGTTCAGGAAGATGGCCAGCGCCAGGTCCGTAGTGGGCTCGAAGATGCGCACCTGGAGCTCGCGGCTTCGCGCGCTGGAACGCCAGTCCACGTGTCGCAGGGGGTCGCCGGGCTGGTACCCACGCAAGCCGATCGTCCGGCTGGGATCGGGCAGCAGCGTGCGCTTGAGCGCCTGCGGCCCGGCTATGCGCCGCGACGCGGGAGCCGGAAGGTCGAGCTCGAACAGCTTGGGATAGACGATTAGAGAATCGATCGCCGAGGCGTTCAGCGTGCGAGTGGAATAGCCAAGCAGATCCCCGGACTCCACCTTGGCCGGGCCGAACTCGAACCGCCCACGGTGGCGGCAGGGGATCGTGTAACGGCGCACGACCTGTTCGTAGGGCAACATCGGCAGCAGGTTCCGCACATAGGCCCAGCGCGATCCCTCCGCACCATCGACTACGTGGCGGCGCTCGAAGGGCAGCGCTACGGGGACCATGTCCTGGGTCAGCAGCCAGGTCAGCGGAAGCAGCTTACGGTTGGCGATGCGTACCGTGAGCGTCAGATCCTCGCCCCAAGCGGCATGCGAGCGGCTGAGGCTGCGCTCGTACTCCACGCCGGTAAGGCAGTGGCGTGTCCACAGCAGCTCTGAGCCCGCCAGCAGGAGACCGAACAATCCGCCTAGCGTCAGCAGCGGCTGTCCCAGCCACACGCCCAGGGCAACGGCGAGGGCGAGGATGAGCAGCCAATAGCGATTGATCATCGAATGGCCTGCAGCCCGGGGCTTGGCATCACCTGGCGGCCGGCTCAGCCCTCAACGGGTACCGGGATCGAATCGCACAGCCCTCGCACCACAGCGTCCGCCGAAGAGCCTCGCAGCCGGGCGGCCGCGCTGAGGCTCAACCGGTGCGAAAGCACAGCGGGCGCCAGCAGCTTCACGTCGTCCGGGATCACGAAATCGCGGCCCTCGAGCAGCGCCCAGCCCTGGCTAGCCCGGTAAAGCGCCAGCGCCGCACGGGGGCTGGCTCCGAGCGACAGGTCCGGATGATCTCGCGTGGAGCGCACCAGCCGGAGGAGGTAAGCGCGTACGTCGTCGGCAACGAGCACCTCACCCCTGCGGAGGCGCCACACGGCCAAGTCGGCTCCGGAGAGCACTGGCCGAACAGCTGGTAGGGGATCCGAAGCAGCAAAGCGCTCGAGGATCAGCGCCTCCTCCGCCTCCCCAGGGTAACCGACGTGGATCTTCAACAGAAAGCGGTCGAGCTGCGCTTCCGGCAGCGGGAAGGTGCCCTCCAGCTCCACGGGGTTCTGCGTAGCCGCCACCAAGAAAGGCCGGGGCAGGGCGAAGGTCACGCCGTCCGCGCTGACCTGACGCTCCTCCATCGCCTCCAGCAGGGCGGACTGGGTGCGAGGCGTGGCGCGGTTGATCTCGTCGGCCAGCAGGATGTTCGCGAAGACCGGGCCCGGGCGGAACTCGAATTGGGCGTTCTGTTGATTGAACACGTGCGAGCCGGTGACGTCCGAGGGCAGAAGATCGGGAGTGAACTGCAGCCGCCGAAAGGAGCAATCGAGCGAGGCTGCCAGCGTCTTGGCCATGAGCGTCTTGCCAACGCCGGGCACGTCTTCGATAAGGACGTGCCCCTCACACAACAGGGCCACCAGCAGCAGACGGGCAACCTGTCGCTTGCCCACGATGACGCTGTCGACGCTGTCCAGCAGCGCTTCGAGGCCCGCCTGTGTATCAGCGCCCTGCCGGCTCATAGTCCCAAATGGTACGCGCCCATTCGCTTCGCCGTGTGCGGATTTGCAACGCATCTGGCACAGACATGTGCGGCAAGCGGGCGTAAGGTGTGGCTGAAGACAAGAAGGAGGTGCGTGATGATGATGACCAACACCCAGGAAATCCTGACCAACCACGTTGAGTATCGGGAGATCCCCGTGGGGCACGTATCGGGCTCTGCCAGAGCCGCCCTCCTGCGCACATGGGCGGAACGAGGTTGGGAAACCGTGGGCCTGCACGAAAAGGGTCGCGGGCAGGGCGGCATTCAGCTGGTCGCGATTGTTCGGCGCTATTTCCAGGAGTCGGCGGCCTAAGCGGCGCCTGGCTCCGTCTCGTGCGCGGCCTGCGGCGGAGCGGCTACTTGACGGTGATCAGTCCGTTCCAGACATAGCCCGTCACCACCGTTTGGCCAAAAGCGTCGTGGCCCCAAATTGGCTCCGTGGACGAGTGAAAGGGATAGTTTCCGGGCACCACGAAGGTGACGGTCTGCGATTGGCCGGCGCCGATTCCACCCGAATCAAAGAGCGCGGCGGCGCTCGCGTCACTAACCGCGCTGTGGGTATTCAGCCCACGGTTCACGAACGTCACGCTCTGGCCCGCCTGAATCGTGATCGTATTCGGCTGAAAGCCGGAAGTGTCATCGACGGCCATCGTGAAGTTACCGGGCACCAGATTCGCGGCAGCGACGACCGATCCCGCGGGCGGCACACCGGGCACGACCACGGCATACGTGGCCGCGCAGTTGAAGCTCTTGTTGCTGTTGCCGTTGAGGCAATCGGGCGCCGAGCTGTAGATGTAGACCCCCGGCAGATCGAACCGGAGGGACTGACTCTGCCCTGAAGCGAGCCCGCCCGTGTCAAACGAGGTCATGGTATTCGGCCCGGGCGTCGTGGCCGTGTGCACCGACGTCCCTTCATTGACCCATGTCACCACGCCGCCCGGCTGCACCGTCACCGTCCAGTCCGAGAACGTCGTATCGCCAATCCGCACAGTGACGCTTTGCGGGCTATCGGCAAGGACGGGCCCAGACGCCGCCGCGGCGAGCAGCCCGGCGGAGATGAGAGCCCTCGCCGCGTTCTCCACTCGAGGCCTCGGCAGCACGAGCCGATCGAACCAGGTACATCTCTTCATAAGGTCACCCTCCTCACTGCCAATCCCATAGGTCGTTTGTGCAGCTGCAAGCAAGAGGCGTGCCGACCTGGCGTGGCATGTGTTGTGCGCGAAGCGGCTGCACATGAGAGCTCGGCGCGGCATTGCTCGCCGATACCTCGCGGCCGCCCGCCTGGCGCTCGTGGTGTCCTCTTTCCTGCTTGTCAGCAGCGCGGGCTCCGCTCCCGCCATGGCGGCGGCGATCCCGCCTGGCCTGGTTCAGCCTGTCGATGGCCCTGCCCAGGTCGATGGCACCTGGCTGTTCGACGGTCGGGCGCAGGGCAGCATGAGCTTTCTCAGCCTCATCCAGACCGGTTCGCTGCTCAGCGGATTCATGATTCAGGCGGTGAGGACGGTGAACGGCGGTGTTGCCACCAGCAGCACCACGCTGAGCGGCTCCGTCGACGCCGCTTCCGTGATCCTGAAATCAGCCAGCGGAGACGTCGAGCTGCATGGTGTGGCAGGGCTCCACTCCCTAATACTGCCCGCCGCGTTCATCTCACCGTCCCAGGACGCCGTCTTCACCAGGGCCAGCCAGACTGCCTTCAACAACCTGCTGTGGCAGTGGCAGACCTCTGCTCCGCCGGCCAGCTAAGCCGCCAGTCCAGGCACGCAGCGCCGTGCTGAGCATGCCTGAGTGGCACGCACGCTGCTAAGTAAGCCGTTGCAGACTTAAGGGTGATGAACGTGCGGGAGTCGTTTTTCCTACGGCTGGCATCCGTCCTGTGTGTACTCCTGCTGAGCGCTTGCGCCCAGCCGCAGATCCTCACTCAAGGCCTGCCGTTCCAAACAGCGCCTCCCCTACCAGCCATTCAGGGGATCGCGGCCGCCAGTGCCTGCTGCGGGCAAACACTGGGGCCTGACTCCTGGACGAACGCCTCCCGGATCGACCTGAAAGCGACGTTCGATTCACCAGGGACAGACGGCCGCCAGCTTCAATTGGAAGGCGAGTTCGTCCCGGCGGACCACCTGCTGGCCGGCGTACCGAACGTCGAGGGGTTGCCGGGCAGCGCCAGCCTCCAGTCTCCAGAGATGGAGCCTGGCGTCAGGTACCGCTGGCAGCTTCGGCTCAGCCGGGCCGGCGGGCCCGCCGGCCCATGGTTCACGTTTCCCGGAACAATCGGCTATCAGCCCACGCCCCCGGCTGCACCGGTGGTGAATGCCCCACCGCACGACGGCTGGACGGACAAGGCCCAGACGGACCTCAGCTGGTCCCCACCCGACGATCCCGCGGGTATCGCCGGTTATGCGTTTACCCTCGATCACAGCCCCGTCGGCGCGCTGCCCCAGCGTCTCGACAGCGCCTCGACGCACGCCACGGTGATGATCCCGGCCGACGGCGACTGGTACTTCCTGATCCGGGCGCTGGACAACGCCGGCAACGTCGGGCCTGCCGCGGCCGTTCCACTGCACCTCGACAGCGTTCCGCTGACAGCAGCAATCACTGGCCTGCAGACCTCGTCCTTCAATCCGGCCCTCGGCCCCCGTCAAGTAGGGGTGACGCTCAGCAAGGCGGCCAATGCCAAGCTCTCCATCCTGCCGGAACACGCAGCGGCGCCCATCCGCACCTTCGACATCTCGGGCAAGACCCAGGCGGTTGTGCAATGGGACGGCAAGACCGACAACGGCCAGGCGGCCGCGCCCGGCACGTATCAGTTCCGAGTGGAAGCGAGCGACAAAACGGGCCGGTCGGTTACCTCCACTGCTTCGCAGGTGCTCACACTGACCAACAAGCGGATTGTGGTTTCGCTGAGCCAGCAGCGACTGGTGGCCTATGAAGGCGACAATGCCGTTCTCAGCAGCCTGGTCACGACCGGCGGTCCCGATCTGCCCACGCCGACGGGGACCTTCAGCGTCCTCGAGAAGCGGCTGCATTGGACCTTTAAGTCACCCTGGCCCAAGGGCAGCCCGTACTGGTACCCCGATTCCCCCACGACCTACGCTCTGCTGTTCGAGAACAGCGGCTACTTCATTCATGATGCGCCGTGGCGATCCTGGTTCGGACCCGGCTCCAACGCCACTGCCGGCCGGCCGGGTGATGCCACCACGGGAACGCATGGCTGCATCAACGCCCCGTTCGGCGTGGCTCAGCAGCTGTTTGCTTGGGCGGACGTCGGCACTCCGGTGGTCATCGCTCCGTAGCGATCGCAACCATCCGCTTCTAGCACGCTTCTTGCGGTAGACACCGGTGCCACGGTCGTGGACTTTCCAAAGAGAGGGACTCCAAATGTCGCCACTGTGCCCTGAATGCCAGCGCCACCCAGCAACCTTCATCAAAGGCATCTCATTGTGTGCCGCGCACGTGGAGCAGCTGACCCAATTGGCGCGAACCCGTTCGGGGAAAACGGTAGGGACGACGACGCAATCGATCCTCGAAGCGATCGACAGCCGCGACGCCCGCACCGCGGCGTGAGTCACCCTTAGGGCGCAATCAGGAACCAGTAATAGCCATAAGGGCCCAGGGTAAGCAGATAGGGCAGCGTCCCAATGCGGGGGAAAGACGTGCCGCCAAAGGCCTCCACCGGCGTGCAGCCATCGTACTCGCGCAGATCGAGCTCGAGGTACTGTGCGCGCGGCGCCAGGTTGCAGACGACCAGCATGCGCTCGCCTTCGTACTCCCGAATGAAGGGGAGCACCGCCTGATTCGCCGGATGGAGCAACCTTATGCCGCCCCGCGATAACGCGCGGTAGCGCTTGCGAGTGGCCAGGAGCTGCCTCATCCAGTTGAGCAGCGAGCTGGGCACCCTATGCTGAGCCTCGACGTTGACGGATTGGTACCCATAGACGGGGTTGGAGACCAGCGGACAGTACAGCCGCTCCGCATCGGCGGCCGAGAAGCCGGCGTTGCGATCGCTGGACCACTGCATGGGCGTGCGGAGCGCCCGGCGCCGTCCCAGGTAGGTGTTGTCACCCATACCCAGCTCGTCACCGTAGTAGATCACCGGTGTTCCCGGCAGCGTCATGAGGATCACGTTCATCAGCTCTATCTCGCGGCGGCCATTATTCAGCAGCGGCGCCAGACGGCGACTCATGCCTTGATCCAGCAGCAAGGGCAAGTCCGGAACGAGGGCATCTCCTTGAGCGGGCAGCGCCAGCGCCTCGAGAACCAGCTCGTCGTGCAGCGAGATAGCCCACTGACAACCGCGGGGAACGGCAGGGCCGGTGCGCAGCATGTGGATAATCGGCTCCCGGTCTTGACGCTCGAATGCCGTGAACAGCCGCGTGAGCAGGCCTAGGTACGAAACCATGTGGAACTCATCACCGGCGCCAAAGTAGGCGCGCATGTCGGCCGGCCGCTGATTGGCCTCCGCCAGGAGGGCTCTCCCCGGATAGCGCTGATCCACATAGCGCCGGACATCTCTCATGAGGCCGTGAGTCTCCGGAAGGTCTTCGCAGCTGGTCCCTTCGCGCTCGAAAAGGAACGGCACCGCGTCGAGCCGCAGCCCATCCACGCCCCTATCCAGCCAAAACGAGAGTATTCGCACCAGCTCCTGCCGTACGTCCGGATGGTCGTAGTTCAGATCCGGCTCCTGACTGGCAAAACGATGGAGGTAGTAGGCCTTGCTGGTAGGATCCCAGGCCCAGATCGACCGTTCGGTCTCGGGAAAGATGATGCGTGCCTCCCTGTATTTCTGGTCGCTATCGCTCCACACGTAGTAGTCGCGACAGGCCGCGTAGGGAGAGACACGGGCCTCACGAAACCAGGGATGCTCGTCCGACGTATGGTTCAGCACGAGCTCGACGATCACGCGAATGTCCCGGCGATGAGCCTGGCGAAGGAATTCGTCGAAGTCGTCCAGGGTCCCGTAGTCCGCATGAACCTCGCAAAAGTCAGACGTGTCGTAGCCATCGGCCTTCAGCGGTGAGGGAAGGAAGGGCAGCAGCCACAAGCAGCTGATCCCGAGCTCTTGCAGATAGTCCAGCCTGCTCGTGAGGCCGCGGAAATCACCGATACCGTCCGCGTTGCTGTCACAGAAAGAGCGCACGTGAACTTCGTACACGATCGCGTCCTGATACCAACCGGGCTCGTTCATCGCCACCTATCTGCCGCTGGACTGTATTACAAGGTACAAAATCAGGGGTTGACCAAGTTGGCCAACCCCTGATTCATCGCGAGAGGAGAGCTCGGAGGGAGAGCCCGCCTCTGCTATCCCGTTAGGGACTTTGGACCGGCCCCGGAGCCGAAACCGCCGGCGCCGGAGCCCTGTTCGTCCCGGCGGGCGCGCTGGTGGTGACGCCGCCACCCGGTGTCGTGGTTGTCGGGCCTCTGAACCAGTTTCCTGCCAGAGCCCCCCATGCCAGCACGGCAATCAGCACGATGGCCGCGACTACGAGGAGCACCATGGCCATACTCATGCCCGCGGCGGCCCCGGCCCCAGCATCATCCCGATACACCGGCCCGCTGGGAGGGCTAACGTTGACTTGACTCATGTGAGTGAATCTCCTTTCAAATAGGCGCCTTGACGCAGGTAGAACGCATTCCCTGTGCCACCCACCAGACCTATCTGCCCTTCTTGTGACCTTCGCTCTTGTGGTGCTTCATCACCGTCCTGGCGGCTACCTCTTTGGCGCGGCCACCATAACGACCCGATTGCTCAGCGCTTTCCTTGATGTGCTCGTACTGTCGCTGCTCCTTGTCACCAACGCCGGCGACGTGTTTCTTGCCAGGCATTTCCGAACCTCCTTGGGTCAAGCTCTTACTCCGGGAGGCGCAAGAAGGATGCCGTGAAGATCCCGGCGGCCCAGCTCACGACGCTGCTTTGAGAGTCAGGAACAGGGTCACAGCTGCCGCTGCCATCACGCCCGTGGTGAACCAGCCCAAGACCTTGCTCGGCCAGCTACTGACCAGACGCCCCATGACACGGGAGCTCGCCGCAATCGGCACGATGAGCGCCAGCAGCACCGGCGCGATGACACCGTTGAGAGCAGCGCTGAGGACCAGCGCACGAATGGGATCGACCGGCAGCAGATTAAAGGCGAGCCCCGCGAACGTGGCGCCGGCCATCACAGCGTAGAACTGGGCCACTCGACGGACCGGCCGGTTGAGCCCCATTTTCCAGCCGAATACCTCGCTCAGCAAGTACGCGGCGGAGCCAGCCAGCACGGGTATAGCCAGTAGCCCGGTGAACAGCAGGGCCAGCCCGAACAGCGCGCCCGCGGCCGGGCCCGCCAAGGGGGCCAGCGCTTGGGCCGCGGTGGCCGCGTCGGCGATATCGCGCTGACCGTGGGCAAACAACGTGGCGCCCGCGGTCAGGATGATGAAGTACATCACCAGGTTCGACACTCCCATGCCTACGCCAACGTCGAGATAGCGGCGGCGAACTTCCACTGGCGTCGCGCCACGGCGCTGCCGTACCGACGCTCGACCCCGCGCCACTTCCTCTTCAACCTCCTGCGAGGTCTGCCAGAAGAAGAGGTATGGGCTGATCGTGGTGCCAAGGATTGCCACCACGGTCGAGATGAAGCTCGCATCCCAGCGGAACTCGGGAACGAACGTGTGGCGGAGTACGTCGGCCCAATCGGGACGGACGATCAGGCCAGTGACGACGTACGCGAAGAGCGACAACGTGAGCCACTTGAACACGGCCACGATGGCCTGATACCGAGCGAACACCAAGAGCCCAACAACCGCGCAGGCAAGTGGAACGACCACCACCGCACGCGGCCAGCCGGTGAACAAATTCACGCTAGCCGCCATGGCGCCCAGGTCGGCCCCAATGTTGATGGTGTTGGCAACCAACAGCAGCAGACACGTTGGGTAGATCACCCAGCTCGGGTAGTACGACTTGATGACTGAGCCCAAGCCTCGGCCGGTCGCCATGCCAATGCGGGCGCAGGTTGCCTGGACCACGGCCATCATGGGATAGGTCACCAGCGCCAGCCACAGCATTCCGTACCCGTAGGCGGCGCCGGCTACGGAATACGTTCCGATGCCGCTGGGATCGTCGTCTGAAGCTCCGGTGATCAGCCCAGGTCCCAACGCCGTCCAACAGCTACGCACAATCGTGAAAGGTCCCCGCGCCCGAGCGCCGGGCTTCACACGCGCATGCGCCCGCGGCGGCCTTTTAGACTCGGTCGTCTTTGCGCCTACCACTCGTTGCCTCCTGCTACCAACCGGCGTTCGAAAAGCAACTCGCGTGCCGCACTTGACGCGACGGGGGGCGCATGGCCCAAGGGACAGGCAAGGCGCGATGCTCCGATGCGCGATCCACCTACTGAGGTAGTTAAAAAGTCCCACTTTATTCCCGCCGCTATCTTCTGGGGCGTTAGCTCAGGTTGTGATAGGACGAAGCTGCAAATCGATACCGATCGCCGGTTTGCTTCTCGCACTGCTGACCTGGCCGGTAGCCACACTGACCGTCTTCGCGGCGGCACCCGGCTGCCAGTTCGTCGCGGGCTTCAAGACCCTCCACGATCTGCAGCCGCAGGTCGTCGGCGACTGCGTCCAAGATCAGAGCTACACCGTTAACGGCGACGCCCAGCAGCAGACCACGAACGGATTGATGGCCTGGCGCAAGCAGGACAACTGGACTGCCTTCACCGACGGCTATCGAACCTGGGTGAACGGTCCCAGCGGAATCCAGACGCGGCTCAACACCGAGCGCTTCTCGTGGGAATCCGGCTCGCCCCTCACCGACATGGAGTCACGCTTCTTCGGCCGGTTGAACACCGATCGTCAGAACAGCGGACTGGCGCCTGTGGCCCTCAACCAGCGGCTCGTGGGGCTGGCCGAGGGCCGCGCCCAAGACCAGCTCAACACCGGCGGTCTCAGCCATTACGACTCGGCAGGCAACCTCGTATTCCAGCTGCTGCTCGACAGCAGCCGCATTGCCTACGCCAGCGCTGGCGAGAACCTGGCGGAGAACAACTACGACAGCTCACGTACCGTCGAGATGGCCGATTCCGGACTGATGAACAGTCCTCCGCACCGCGCCAACATCCTCAACCCGGCCTTCAACCAGGCGGGGATCGGCGTGGTGGGGCCGGATACGGCCGGCCGGTACTACTACGCCCAGATCTTCCTGCAGACGCCCTCGTAGCCGTCAGTCATCCAGTTTAGGCTGCCGCTCCACCGTGGCCTTGTCCACGTTCAGCAGCAGGGCGTGATCCTCAACGCTCGCGACCCAGCTTCCAGGAAGCTCCACCTCTTCGGCGAACACCAAGCCTCGGCGCATGATGACCCGCGAAGGCCGGTGCGTCTCGGTGTCCACGACGACGTTCCGCACGGTGCCCACCTTCTCTCCGCCGGAGGCCAGCACGTCGGAGCCTCGTACCACCACCGCCTCTTCGTCCTCGGTCCGCTCCTCATCAGGAGGAACGCCGGTGACCACCGGGTAGGCGAAGTCGCCGGCCCCCAGGGGCCACAGGACCGACTCGGGCGCCCAACCATAGGGCGGCACCCAGGTGGCCGGCGGTCCCATGTAGTCCCGCTCCACGAAATCTGGCGAGCCCTCCACCTGCTCGCGATTGAGATCGACCTCGACGTGGGCCGGAGTAGCCACCCGGATGTGGCCAACCTCCACGGCAACGTCGCGTCCGAAGATACCGCCCTGGTGGATGACGATCGCCGTTGTTTCGCCCGTGCGCGGATCGAAGATCACCTTGTCGATGTGCCCAAGCTCGGTACCATCGGCTGACATGACGTGGGCCTGCAATTGAATGTCCATACGCTCCTCGCTGCCCGATGAATAACGTCGCCTGCATGGTCGCAACCCACGTGCCAGCCCGAACAGCGACGGCCGGGAACGAGACTTGCGTTGCTCGCACGCTTCGTCGGCTATGGGACATCCACCTGGTGACGAGGACATGACGAGCTGGCACCTGGATATGGGGGCGAACCTCGTTCCGGGTGGGACGGCCTTTCGAGTGTGGGCGCCTGAGGCGGCCGGCATGGAGCTGCAGCTGAGGCTGAATGATGGATGCGACCGCCGGCTGGCCATGAGCTCCCTCAGCGACGGCACATGGCATCTGATCGTTCCCGGCGTGGGAGCGGGGGCCCTGTACAAATTCGCCCCGAACGGCGCTGAAGCCTATCCCGACCCCTACTCGCGCTTCCAGCCCAACGGAGTGCACGGTCCTTCCATGGTGATCGACACTTCCGCCTTCGAGTGGCACGACGCGGGCTGGCACGGAATCGACCGCGAGAGGCTGGTTGTCTACGAGGCGCACGTGGGCACGGTCACGCCCGAGGGCACGTTCGACGGATTGGTGGCCCAGCTCGACGACCTGCGAGACCTTGGGGTGACCGCTGTCGAGCTCATGCCCGTGGCGCAATGCTCCGGCGGCCGCAACTGGGGCTACGATGGCGTGGATCTGTTCGCGCCTAGCTGGAGCTATGGCGGACCGGCGGGGCTGCAGCGGCTGATCGACGCCGCGCACCAGCGCGGGCTCGGCGTCATCCTCGACGTCGTCTACAACCATTTCGGGCCGGAGGGCAACTACCTTCGCGCCTTCTCGCGGCAGTACTTCACCGACCACTACCAGACTCCGTGGGGCGACGCCGTGAACTATGACGGACAGGGCAGCGCCTGGGTGCGAAAGCTGGCGATCGACAATGCCCTGTCCTGGGTGCACGACTTTCACGTCGACGGCCTTCGGCTCGACGCCACGTTCGCCATTCACGATCGCTCGCCGCGGCACCTGCTGCAGGAGCTTTCGTACGCGGTGCGCCAATCCCTGCCGCCGGATCGCCCGGTGGTGCTTATCGCCGAGACGAGCGAGAATGACGCGCGTTACTTCAAGCCGGCGGCCGAGGGCGGGTTCGAGTTCGATCTGGTGTGGGCCGACGACTTCCATCACGCTGTCCACACCCACCTCACAGCCGATCGACACGGCTACTTCGCCGACTACCAGGGCACAGCTGAGGAGATTGCCCGGACCATCGGCCAGGGATTCCTGTATGAGGGCCAGACGTCGAGCCTAACGGGGGAGCCACGTGGGACGGCAGCCAGGAGGTGGCCGGCCTGGCGATTCCTGTACTGCCTGCAGAACCACGATCAGGTCGGCAACCGAGCGCTTGGCGAGCGGCTGAACCAGTTGGTGGACCTCGCCAGCTATCGCGCCGTGTCGGTGCTGCTGCTGGCGCTGCCCTATTCGGTGCTGCTGTTCATGGGCCAAGAGCTCGCCTCGTCGGCGCCGTTTCTGTATTTCACCGATCACGAGCCCGATCTAGGCCAGCTGGTCACCGCCGGCCGGCGCGCCGAGTTTGCTTCAGATCCCGCGTTTGGGCCAGCCGAACAGGTGCCGGACCCACAGGCCCAATCGACGTTCGATCGATCGAAGCTCGACCCGCAGCAACGCCGCCGTGAGCCGGGCAGCCAGGTGCGGCAGCTCTACCAGGAGCTGCTGGCCCTGCGCTCATGGAATAGCACCATTGACGAGCCTGCCCCGGAAGGACTGACCGCCAGGGCGCTGACTGATGAAACGCTGGCAGTCGTGCTGCGCGGAGACGGCACCCGCCTGCTGCTGGTGAATTTTGGCGAGGCCGCCAAGGTGAGCCTGTCTGCCCTAGGTTCGGACGCTCATTGCGCCTGGCGGCTGCTGCTCAGCAGCGAGGAGACTCGCTTCGGCGGCTCCGGGTCCGCGGCGGAGATCACTGGCGGCGCGGCGGTGCTGCCGCGGCACTCGGCCGCCCTCTTCAGCAGTTCCGGAGCTTGACGTTGATGGGCTTGCCGTTCTCACCTGGACGGCCCGAATTGGCCCTGTTCGGGTCGAGCGCTTAGACCTCGGCCGGTCCGCGAGCCTCTTCCGCCACCTTGCGAGCGGCATCGGTCAGGTCGTCGGTCTGCATTCGATCCTTGAGCTTCTGCGCGGCCTCCTTGCCGCCGCTGCGCACCGACTCCACCGCCTGAGAAGCCAGCTCGCGGCTGTCTTCAGCCAGCTGGCGCCCCTGCTCGACGAACTTCTGACCCTGCTCGGCGAAACGCTGGCTGCTCTCGCGCAGAGGCTCCGGCAAGCTGCCTCCACTCTCGCGCCAGTAGTGGTAGGCGACCGCCCCGAGCACCGCTCCGATCATCATCCACGTGAGACGTCTCATTTGCCATTGCCTCCCGCTTGTTCGATCTATGTCCGCGGTGAAGCAAGAGCTATGCCATTGCGCCAGGTGGTCCGGCATGGCACGGCCGTTGCGAGTCCTGGGCTCCGAGAAGCCGAAAGGAGATCGATGTGGCAACACTGTACGTGCTCTCTTCACGCGGAGACCGGCGAGTAACGTGGGGACGGCCCGAAGTCGAAGCCGGCGACGAGGAAGCCCTGGCCGCGATCGCTGAAGCCGAACGGATCTTCACGCAGGAGCGGGCCAAGGGTGCCAGCGCTTTCAAGCTCGCCCCCGGCCAGCCGGCCGAGCGGATCGATACGTTCGATCGCACGGCCGACGAGATCGTGATCATCCCCCGCATGGCCGGGGGCTGATGCCGGGCTTCGGCCTGCAGTCTGGCCTGCTTTCGCTGGCTGTCGTTGCCGGCTTCGTCTGGGTCCTGTGCGTCGCCGTCTTCTGGTGCCTCACCCGCCATGGACGGGGCTCAGCCGAAGATCGCCGGCACGCCGAGCAGCGCGCCCAGCACCTGCTGCGAGAGCTGCTTACAGCACAGCAGGTGGACCAACTGCTGGGAATCGGCTTCATGGAGGTGCCAAGCCGTCTCGTCCCGGGACGCACCTATCACGTCCCACGGCGGCGTGGTCAGGTGCAGGTATACGAGCGGGGCCGGCACGCCGGCAGCCTGTGCATCGCGCCCATCACCTGGGTGCCCGAGGCCGACGTGGTCCTGATGCACAAGCTGATGATCGAAGCGGACGAGGCGGAGTATCTCCGGGTGGCCAACTTCTTCCACCCCTACAGGCCGTCGTAGCTTCTAATAGATAAACGTAACGCCCGGCCCGGTGTGCGACATGCGCTGGGTCACTACGCCCGCGCGCGGGAAGTTCATCTCGTCCACCAGGAAGTGCTGGGCGTCTTGGTCCACGGCCAGCACGTGAGCCACATGCCCCGCCCAGGACGCCCCCTGCACGCCGGCCTGGTAGACGACGATAGCGCCCGGCCTGGGCGCGTCTCCGGTCTCCAAGCCGGCCCGCTGCGCGGCCACGAGCCACTGATTGGCATTGCCGCGGACCATCGACCCGATGTCGGGACGGACTTCGGCGGCGAACCAGGTGCATTGCCCCTGGTAGAAACGATTGATGGAGGCGGCCTCGGACGCGCCGGCTGACAGAGGACAAGCCGACAGACAGGCAGCAACGCCCAAGGCCGCGAGAACGCGTCGCAATACGCACCTCGCAGGTCAGATATCGATTCGCGCGTCGGGCGCACCATTGGGCCTGACACACGCGGCGAAGGGGAGCTCATTGCACTCGCTCCCTCAGGAACTCGCCAGTCCCGACGACTATAGGGTCGCGGCCACGCTGAGGCTATCGCTCTAGCCCGTTGCTCCTACTGAGCGGTGGATGGCCCGGCGTGCACAATACAGCTGTGGCGTCACGAATCAAGGCTCTGACATTCGACGTCTTCGGCACGGTAGTGGACTGGCGATCAGGCATGATCCGCGACGGCCAGTCGCTTCGTGCTGCGCTGGATTGGGCCACCCTGGCCGACCGCTGGCATAGCCTCTACCATCCGACGCTGCAGCGAGTGATGCGGGACGAGCTGCCGTGGGCAAGCGCCGACGCGCTGCAGCGCACCATGCTGGAGCAGGTGCTGGCCGAGCATCCCGATCATGGGTTGCAAGAAGCCCAGCGGGCCTGGCTGGCCGCGGTGTGGGAGCGGTTCGATCCGTGGCCTGACTCGCGTCCGGGGCTCGCACGGCTCAAGGCTCGTTACACCATCTGCACGCTGTCCAACGGCAGCGTGCGGCAGCTCATCGGCGGCGCCAAGCACGCCGGCCTGCCCTGGGACGCGGTGTTCAGCGCCGAGCTGTTTGGCGCCTACAAGCCCGACCCAAGGGTGTATCAGGGTGCCCTGCGCCTCCTGCAGCTGGCGCCGGAGGAGGTGATGATGGTGGCCTCGCACGTCTACGACCTGCGCTCGGCTCGCGGCCATGGCCTGCGCACGGCCTTCGTCGCCCGTCCCCTGGAATACGGTCCCGGGACCACTCCGGAGCAGCCAGCGCCGGGCGAGTTCGACTTCAGCGTTAACGACCTCGAGGAGCTCGCGGGCCAGATGGAGGATCTGGCGACCTAGTACAGCGCCACGTCTTCAGGCTCGGGCGGGTCTGAGGCCGGCCCGAAGGGACCCGACTGCGACTGCTTGCCTATGCGCACGAAGCGGTCGAGACCGGCCGGGGAGCGATCCAACAGGACGTCGCCCAGCCAGTCGACCATGTGCGCGCGGGCGTCCACGCCGCCCAGGCCCTTCATGCTCATCATGGTGTGCGACTCGTCCTCCATGAGCCACATCTCCCGCGGCCCGCCCAGCTCTCGGAAGAGAGCCACGGAATCCTCGATGTAGTTGAGCTGGTCGAACTCGCCCACGACCATGAGGTGCGGACAGGTGATGCTCGATCCGCTGCCCAGGCAGGTCATCTGCTCGGCCATGCGGTCGAATTCAGCCTCGTCGTGGATGCCCGCCATGTACATGAAGATGTCCTTGAAGCGAGGCGAGGCGAGCTCGAAGATGGGCTTTTTCGAGCCATAGCAGGCCGCGACGGTGGCGAGCGCCTTCACCCGGTGATCGTAAGCGGCCGTGCGTGACCCCCAGTAGCTGCCCATGCTCACGCCCATGACCCCCAGACGATCGCCGTCAATCTCCGGCCTCCCCAGCAGATAGGAGATGACGGCCGACGCGGCCCGCTCGTAGTTATCCTGGGTTACGCGAATCTTACGCAGGTTGCTGGCGCCCTGCCCCGGACCGTCCATGGTGAGCACGTGCAATCCGCGCCGGTGGAAGATGTTGGCCAGCGGGTTGGGATAAAGCTCCTTGACCATATCCATGCCAGGAATGAACAGCACGATGGGCGCGCGCCGCCGGTCCGGCAGCAGGTGCATCAGGCACGAGATGCTGGCGCCCTCCCACTCCACCTCGACCTTCTCGATGGGATAGCCGGCGTGCTCGATGACCTTATCGAAGCACGCCTGCAAGCGCTGATTCAGGCGCAGCTTGGTGCGGTTGTCGTCCAGGTGGATGACGTGCTGGGCGTGGGCATAGGCCTGGGCGGCGCCGTAGTACAGCTCCAGCGCGGTCTCGTCGTGGCCGGCGGCTTCGGCAGCGGCGGCGATGGACTCCTTCTGTCGCGCTTCACGCTCCAGCTCCTTGGGGATCTGCCGGTACAGCTTGACCGTCGGCGGGTACTGCCGCTCGCCATGGTCGAACAGCATCGACCGCCCCGTTTGCATGATGAGATAGTCGAGGACGTAACGCTGGTTCGTGCGCCGCCGCTCCAGGTCCGGTGTCACCGTTCCCCTCGCTGCCAATGCCTGCCTCCTGAAATGGGCGTTTCCGTTCGAGCGCCAGCATTGCACATTACGGCCTGTTGTCGTGCCGTTTACGGACTTTTTGCGCCGCTCCCCGCACCATGAGGGCAACCAACGTACGAGCGAGGCAAGAAAAGCGTGTTCACAGACAGAATCACCAAGGCGGACCTTCCCAAGATGGATCACGAGTACCAGGAGCTCCTCCGACACCTGCTGGCCATTCAGGCCGACTGCGAGATCGGCGGCCCACACCTGTACGTCAAGGACTGCCTGGAGCAAGCGCCCACGCCCATCGAGCGCCTGATCGTGGCCCGCACGGCCAACGAGGAGATCGACCACTACCGCAAGGTCGTGGGCGTCGCGGCGGGCATCGACCTCGATCTCAGCTACCTGCTCAAGCGCTCCAACATGGAGCGCTACGTCGAGGCGTTCCGCGGCCAGATCTCGACTTGGGAGGACTACGGCGTCTTCGGCTTCCTCATCGACCGCATCGGCAAGTACCAGATGGAGGAGTACGCCGGCGGAACGTACCAGCCGCTGGACGACATCTGTCCTGGCATCCTGCAGGAGGAGCTGGGACACATCGAGCATGGTCGCGAGGTGACAGCGGCGTTCGCAGCCGGGACGGACGACGAGCGCCGGCGCGTGCAGAAGGCGGTCGACTACTGGTTCCCCAAAGCACTCGACATGTTCGGCAAGTCCGAATCCAGGCGGTCGGAACGGTACATCCAGTGGGGCATCAAGCGGCGCACCAACGAGCAGGCGCGCCAGGAGTACTTCGCCGAGGTGGTGCCGCTTATCGAGGAAATGGGCCTCCAGGTGCCGGATCCGACCGAGAACCGGCACTACTTCTAGAGCTAGTCAACCCGCCGGGCGCCTGGCTTCTTGTGCCTCGAAGGAGCCGGGCGCCCTTTCTTTCAGAAGGAGGAGATGGCCATGCGAGAGCTGACCAGGGCCGAGATCGATGACCTGCTGGGCACGCAGACCGTGGGACGGTTGGGTCTGTACGACGACGAGCGCCGGCGAGCCTACGTGGTGCCCGTTGCTCACATCTACCGCGACGGGGCTATCTATCTGCACTCCGCGCCCGGAGCCAAGCTGCGGCTCGCCGCCCGCCAGGCTCGGGGCATCTGTTACGAAGTCGACGAGGTCACCGGCGAGTCGCAATGGAAGAGCGCAGTGGCCTGGGGACACTTCGACGAGATCCGGGATCCCGATCAGCGGCGCCACGTGCTCGAGAGCTTTGGGTCACGCCTCATGCGGGGGCCTCTGCGAACGCGCCAGAACGTCGGCCGGGGCGGAATGATCGGCGCGGGAGAAACGGTCTTTCGGCTGGTGCTGGACGAAGTCACGGGACGCTGCGACGGGGAGGCCTGAGCGTTCGCACGGTATTCGCCCCCCGTTCACGCTGCGTTTACCCCCTCCAACCTACTCTGCTAAAGGACAAGAAAAACCTCGACCCACGTGAGGGGAAGGGTAAGGAGAAAGGAATCATGGCAAGGGAATTGACGCCACAAGGCTTTCAGGAACCACGGATCGCACAGCTCATCTTCAACAGTCCGCAAGCCTCGATCGTCTGGCTGTTCGTTCGCATCTACGTCGGCTGGCAGTGGTTTGAGGCCGGGCTTTCGAAGCTGCAGAGCGCGGACTGGGTAGGAGCGACGGCCGGAACGTCGATGGCCGGCTTTGTGAACCGGGCCATGCCCAAAGCGGCGGGCGCGCATCCCGACGTCACCGGCTGGTACGCGTTCTTCCTGCAGAACGTCGTCCTGCCACACACAACGGCCTGGAGCTGGGCCATCACCATGGGTGAGATGCTGGTAGGGCTCGGGCTCATCGTGGGGCTGTTCACCGGCTTCGCCGCGTTCTTCGGCGGCCTCATGAACGCCAACTACCTGCTGGCGGGCACGGTCAGCACCAACCCGCTGCTGTTCGTCCTGGCTACCTGGCTGGTCCTGGCCTGGCGGTCGGCAGGCATGATCGGGCTGGACCGCTTCGTCCTCCCGCTGGTAGGCGTGCCTGGCCAGCCTGGGAAGCTGTTCAAGGAACGGGCTACCAAGCACACCTTGAAGATGGCCCATCAGCATTAGCTCGAAGATCCGGAGCCTTACGGCCAGGCCGTCGACGGCCTGGCCGTAGCCTGCAACAGGAAAGGGATCTCCCATTCGGGAGGTCCCCTTCCTGTTGACCGCGGGCAGCCGCTGCGTTTAGGCTGGCGTTCACATCGCGTTTAGGCCATGTTTAGGGCCGGGCACGCATCATCTGACCCAGAGGAAAGGAGACTGACATGGCGGTATTCACAGACAAGAACGACGTTTTCGATCTCATGCTGGACCGGCCGCTGGATATTCAGGAGCTGCCGCGAGAGCAGAAGTCTGTCATCGAGCAGCTGCTGGACGAGCTGCAATCCCACGAGCAGGGCGAGCGCGAGCTGCTGCGGGAGTATGAGAAAGCCGCCAACGAGACGACCGATCGCGGCGTGGCCTTCCTGATGGGCCTGATCCTCGAAGACGAGCACCGGCACCACCGCCTCGTGGACATGATGAGGCACGAGGTCGAACAGTCGCTGCTCTGGCTGCAGGGCGAAGAGCCGCTGCCTCCGGTGGGAGCAGGCAAACGATCGCCGCAGCTGCTGCAGCAGACCAATGCCTTCCTCGAAGTGGAGCGCGAGAGCTTGAAGCAGCTGGAGGATCTCCGGCGCAAGGTCAAGGGCCTGCAATCGGGGCTGCTGGAGCTGCTGGTCAATTCGATGACCGCGGACACCAAGAAGCACGTCGACATCCTGAAGTACATCCGGAAACGGCTGCAAGCCGCCAAGTCCGCGTAGCACCTCGGCCCCGGCGCCGCTTCAGCTGTCGAGCACAGGCTCGAAAGCAGGAGCGGCGCCGTAACGCCAATGGATGCGGCCCTGCCACAGAGGACGCGCGTCGGACGCATCATTTCGATAGTGCGCGCCCCGGCTTTCGCGGCGGCACAGGGCCGCCTGCGCGATGAGCGATGGCAAAGGGTTCTCCGCCATCTCAGCGCCACCGAGCGCGTGCATGAGCTCGAGCAGGGCGCGCCCGCTTCGTTCGACACCCACGTACCGGTCCAGCAGATCGGGCACGGCGGCGGCGGCCGCGGTCATGGGGGCGGCGGCTGCCGGCAGGTCCGCTGCTTCCGGCAGGGGAGCCAGCGTCCACGATGCAGCCGCGGCCTGCCCGTCCAGGGCCGCTGCGCCGCCCGCCCGCTCGCCGAAAACCAGGCACTCCAACAGTGAGTTCGAAGCGAGACGGTTCGCACCATGTACGCCGGTGCAGGCCACCTCGCCGGCGGCATAAAGTCCCGGCAGGGTCGTACGGCCATCCCTGTCCGTGCGGATGCCACCCATGCAGTAGTGGGCAGCGGGGGCCACGGGGATGAGATCGCGAGCCAGCTCCAGGCCCCATGCCCTCAATGGCGCGGCGAGCGAGGCAAAACGGGCGTCTACGAAGGTTGGATCGAGGTGTCGCAGCGACAGGTAGACATGGCCTTCGCGCTGCCGAAAGCGATGGATCTCCCGCGCCAGGACGTCTCGCGGCAGCAGCGGGTCGGCAATGACGTTGCCTTCGCGATCCACCACCTGGGCGCCCTCGCCGCGCAACGCCTCGGACAGCAGGAACGCTCGCTGCCCGGGCAGGTCCAGAGCCGTGGGGTGGAACTGCACCATCTCCAGGTCGGCCAGGCTGGCCCCGGCCCGCCAGGCGATGGCCAAGCCCGTACCCTGATTGCTGGCGTCGTTGGTGGTGCGAGCCCACAAGGCGGCGTATCCGCCGGTGGCCAGAACCACCGCGTCGGCCCGCACCTCGCGTCCCCGACTCCTAACGCCGCGAGCCCTGCCCTCCTCGACGAGGATGCCATCGATAGGGACATGGCCGGCCACGTCGACGCTTTCGTGCATGGGCAGCCGGTCGAACAGCCATGAGGTCAGCACGCGGCCGGACTCACCCGCGCCGGCGTGAAGCACCCGGCGGCGGCTGTGGCCGGCTTCCAGCGCCAACACCGGCCGGCCGCCACTCATCTCGAACGGAGCTCCGTCCGACAATAGGCGCTCGACCGTCCGCTGGCCGGCTTGCACCAGAGTCGTCACCGCCTGCAGGTCGCACAGCCCCCCGCCCACGAGCAGGGTGTCGGCTTTGTGCAGCTCCGGCGAATCGTCCGCCGCTGCAGCCGCGGCCACCCCGCCCTGAGCCAGCACGCTTGAACCGGAAGGAGCTTCGCCGGCAGTCAACAGCGTCACCTTCGCCCCACAGCCGGCAGCGGACACCGCGGCGCTCAGGCCAGCCAGCCCGGACCCAACCACGATGACATGGCGCACACGCTCAGCCAACGGGATCGATCATCCCATCACCGCATACAGTCCAGCATGCAACCGGTGTGGCATCGCGCCATGCCGTCCGGCGAACCCCACCCTTCGCTTGGCGGGGGCTACTCGTACAGCGAATCCGGCATCTGCATCTCCACGCCAACCTGTCGCAGGCGCTCGGCGTAGTACTGCCGAACAAACGGGTCCTCGTCCTTGTACAGGATGCTTCGGCCGCCCTCGGCAATACCGAAGATGTTGCCGGACTTGATCTCGTCCTTGCCTTCGTCGGACGTGCCGCCCCAGCGCCCCGCCGGGCCACCCCAGTAGTTGATGATTCGCAGCGGCTCGCTGCCCGAGCTGAAGTGCTGATGGAACCAATTGCCGCCGCCGGGGGCCGCCGCCACCAGCCCACCGGGCACGTACTCCGTCTGATTGACCAGGTGCGCGTTGCCGCTGGCCCAGGGCTGCATCCCCACGTCCTTGGGCCAGTTGAAGGTGTAGCCCGCGCCGCGCAGACACACCAGGACCGCGCCCGACTCGTGGTAATGGGCCTTCGAGTACCTGCCGCTCGGGTACTGAGCGACGAAGCCCCCGCTGGTGGCGTTGGGCAGGAACCCGGAGAAGTACGGCTGGATACGGCGATAGCCGGGAGCCCGCTGGTTGTCGAGCGGCAGCTCGCAGTTGACGATGTCGGTGAACACGTTGCTGCGTATCGCCGCGCGCCCGCGCACGGCCTCCGCCTCCAGGTCGGTCTTCGGCTTGAAGAAGTCATCCGTGCCGTCGAAGCGCTCGACGAAGTCGTAGTCGCATTCGAACACGTAGCGGTAGCTCTGGTACATGTTGAACACCGGCGGAGCGTTGTTCGCCGCCAGCAAGATGGCCGGACTGGAGCTCGCGTTGACCAGCCGATGCCAGCAGTTGATCGGCATGTAGAACAGCGATCCGGCCTGCCATTCGAAGACGTGGGGCTTGTTCTGTCCCGTGCGCCACACCTCAGCGGTGCCGCGACCTTCGATGACCAGGAAAAACTCGTCGTACATGTGCTTCTCGGGATTCAGCTCGCCGCGCGACGGCACTTCCACCACGTACATGCCTTTCGTGGCCTCCAGACCGTCCAGGAACAGGAACGATCCGCGACCGCCCATGCGCTTCCACGGCCCGAGCTGCATGTCGCGCGTGTCGCGCACGCCGATGCCGCGAAAGATGGGTATCCCCTCCTCTTCCATGAAGCGCTCGTACGGGCTCTTTGCCCGCTTGTACACGCGATAGCCAGCTGCCTCATCTCCGCTGGGCTCCCGAAACTCGAGCTTTTCCGCCATACCGTTACTCCTGGTCGTATTCACTTAAGCGCGGGGCACCGGCCCCTTTTCATCGTCCCATCCCGGGTGTTCGGACCGCCGAACGCTCCCAACGTTCGATCACGCAAACCCTTCCGCACCAGCGGTCCAGGGCGGGGCCTCGCGGCGCGCGGGCAGGAAGCGGGCAACGATCGTCGACGACCCGATCCTCGCCGCGTCCCTGGGTGCCGTCACCGGCCGGCTGAGCAGCGCTGGCTAGCGCTAGTAGGCGAAGCCCATGGCGCAGCCGGTGGTTGGGCGAGAACGGTAGCCGGGGATGTAATCCACCAGGGTCATCTCTTTCGGCCACAGCGTGCCGGCCAGCGCTACCCAGTTGAGGATCTCCGACGTCCCGCCGCGCAGCTTCTCCCGCGGCAGCGTCCACAGCAGCTCGGGATCCTGGCGCCGCAAGCCGTCGAGCACCTGTTCGTCGACCTTCTCTTCAATGACGATGTGGCTGAGACCGCCCGAGGCAATCACAGCCACGCGCTTGCCGCCATCCCATTGCTGCAGGGCGTTGCGCACCGCTTGTCCCAGCCGGAAGGCGCGCCGCGGCGTGGGCTGATTGGGCGGATAGTAGGTGTTCATCATGATCGGCACGATGGGCACATTGCACTCCGGCCACAGCCGGCGATACAGGAAGCTGAAGGCATGGCCGATGCCGATTCCCTCACGCAGCGCGTTGCAGCGGGTGATCTCGAACTCCTGGTCGGTCAATGAGCTAACCAGATACTTGGCCAGTCCCGAGGCGTTGGGATACTCCTCGTGGGTCTTCTCCCAGTTCGCTTCCTCGAGCTCGAGCCATCTGCCGCGCAGGCTCCGCTGCCGCTTCAAGGAGAAGTCGTCGCCGTGATAGATGGCCAGCGCAGGCATGTTCTCATCATTGAACTGCTCGTGCTGGTCATCGCCGTACATCACGATGGCGTCCAGGTCCTCCGTCTCCCGCAGCACCCGCCCGAGGGTCTTGATCGCCGCCTGCACGGCGGCATGCCGGCGTTCGTGGGTCTTGGGCTTCAGCTGCTCCTCCAGGTCGGGAGGGACATAGCTGCTCACCTGCTCGTTCTGGCTCATATTGGGCCATTCCTGCCAGGGAACGCTTATTTGCGGTGTATGTGAAGTGGCGATGCCGAGCACGATGTCAGCCATGTCGAACCTCCTTTGACGTGAGCGGGTGCGGACACTATTCATACCATCCCGACACATCTTCGTCCGCCTGAGAGCGGACAGGAGCATCAGCCGGCAGCCTGGACGGGGACGGGACGCGTCATCTCGGAAAGCGTGACTGCTTCGCGAATGATGTGCGGGTAGCCGGCCAGGAAGCATTCGACCATGCGGGCATCCCACTGTGTGCCGCTCCCCCGGCGCAGCACTTCCAGAGCGCGATCGCAAGGCAATCGAGCGCGGTAGGGCCGATCGGAGGTCAGCGCGTCCCACGTATCGGCGACGGCGATCACTCGGGCGCCCAGAGGGATGTCTTCACCGCTCAATCCGTCCGGGTAGCCTCGGCCATCCCAGCGCTCGTGGTGATGGCGAATCGCCAGCAGCTGCCGCTGCAGGGAATGCAGCGGCTTGCAGATCTCCACGCCGATGATGGGATGCTGTCTCATCAACCGCCACTGCCGCTCATCGAGCGGGCCGGGGCGCCACAGCGTTGAATCGTTGATGCCAATCTTGCCGACGTCGTGCAGGAGCCCGGCCAGGGTCAGGGCCTCCTGATCCGGCGCGGACATGCCCACAGACTCAGACAGCTTGGCCGCTATCAGGCTCACCCGCTGCGAGTGCCCCTCCGTATAGGGGTCCCGCGCTTCAAGGGCTTTGGCCAGCGCCACGACGCAGGTCTCAGCTCCGTCCAGCTGATCGGTCAGCCGCTTGATGCGCAGCAGCGAGCGCACCCGCACGAGCAGCTCCAGTGCCAGCACCGGCTTGCTGATGAAGTCATCGGCGCCGGCGTCCGCGGCCGCGGCCTTATCGTCGGTCCCGGACAGGGACGTGACCATGAGCACCGGCAGCAGGCGGCCATGGGGCAGCTCCCGAAGCCGGTGGCATACCTCATAGCCCGACATGCCAGGCATCATGATGTCGAGCAGCACCAGATCGGGAGGACGCTCCTGAATCAGAGCCAGCGCTGTGGGGCCATCAGGAGCGTCGCGAACCTCATAGCCCGCCGAAGTAAGATGCATCCGCATCAGCTCGCGATTGGGCAGGTTGTCGTCGACTACCAGCACGTCCGCGGGGCGGTTGAAGACTTCGTCGTCCACTGCCGTCGTTCTCAGCCCCGGCTGCCGGCCGGCAGAGCAGGTTTGGTCATCGTCGAAACCGAAACATCAGCCGGAGCCGGCGCCACGAACGGCCGCGAGGCCGCCGGACCTTCCACCGGGATGACGACGGTGAAGCAGCTCCCCTCGCCGGGCACGCTCGCCAGCGTGACGGCTCCGCCGTGCAGCATGACCAGCTTGCGTACGAGGGCTAGACCGAGACCGGTTCCCTCCGTCTGCCGAGCCAGCCCCGAATCGAGCTGTCGGAATTCCTGGAACACGGCCTCGTAGTCCTCAGGATTGATACCGATTCCGTCGTCGCGTACGGCAATCTCAGCCTGCCCGTTGGCCACGGTAGCGGATACGTGGACATGTCCTTGCTCGCCCGTGAATTTAACGGCGTTGGACAGCAGGTTGTAGAGAATCTGCTTGAGCCGCGCCGGGTCGGCAATGATGGTGACGTCCTCAGGGCTGCAGCTGGTTGCGACGGTTATCTGCTTCCTGGCCGCGGCGGGTCCGACAATGGCTGCGCAGCCGGACAGGAGATCGCTCAGCGACAGGCGCTCGAGTCGAAGCTCCATCCGGCCGGCTTCTACCTTGGCCAGGTCGAGGATGTCATTGATCAACCCCAGCAGGTGCTCGCCGCTGGCATGGATGTATTCGAGGAAGGCCTGGCGCCGATCCTCGGACAGATCGTTGGGGCCGCGACCTATCAATACCTCCGAGAAGCCGATGATGGAGTTCAGCGGAGTACGCAGCTCATGGCTCATGGTCGCCAGGAAATCACTCTTCTGCTGGCCTGCCGCCTCAAGGTCTCGGCTCTTCTGCTCGAGCTGCCGGAACATCCGAGCGTTCTGGAGCGCGATCGCCGATTGCTCGGCGAACGTGCGGAGCAGGTCGATGGTATCGGGAGGGAACTCCCCGGTCGTTTTTCGCTGGACTATCAACATGCCAACCAGCTCGGCATCGCGCACCAGGGGAACCACCAGGCTTGCCTTGATGCCAAACGAGCGTATCCGCTTCAGAATCGTCTCCTCACCAGGATGACGCTCGATCTCGGCGTCGACGTCGGCCATTTGCGCGGGTAGCCGGCTTCGGGCCGCCCTGCTCAGCAGGCTGTCCTCTTCCAGCACAATCACGTGACGATTGAGCGCGATCATGCCCTTCCTGGCGGCGGGATCCAGACCGTAGGACGCCAAATAGGGCGCAGCCTGAGTCACGGGATCGAACTCGCGAATCACTCCGCTGTCACCACCCGAGAGCTGCACGGCGCGCGCTACGATCTGGCTCAGCACTTCGTCGACGTCGAGGCTCGAAGTGATGGCGCGGCTAACCTCGCTGACGGCGCGCAGCTGGTCGAGCGTTCGTGCGAGGTCGGCCGTACGCGCCTGCACCCGTGTTTCCAGCTCCTCATTGAGCGCCACCAGCTGTCGTTCCGCGCGCCGCTGGTCGGTGACGTCAAAAGCCACTGCCACGACCGCTCTCCGGGCGGCGAAGTCGATCGTATGCGAAGCAACCTCCACCTCCATCACCTGGCCGTCCTTCCGAACGTGCCGCCAACCACCAGACAGCAGCAGCGGAGGACGGTTCAGGCCGATGGCAACGTCCATGAAGCGCCGGTGATCTTCACCGGCGATGAAATCGACGACACGCATGGCCATGAACTCTTCGCGCGAAAAGCCGTAACGATCCATGGCCGCGGCATTCACCTCCAGGACGTCGAGCGTCTGCGCGTCGTACACCCACATCGGATGCGGGTTGTCCTGGAAGAGCAGCCTGAAGCTTGCTTCGCTTTCTCTAATCGCCCGCTCGACCTGCTTGCGGTGGGTGATGTCGGAGAAGCTGACCACGGCCCCAACAATCACGCCATGTTCGACGATTGGATGGGACGAATACTCCACCGGGAATGAGGTGCCGTCCCGGCGCCACATGGCTTCGTCCTCGACTGTGCAGGGCTCGCCCACCTGGAACGCTCGGAAGATAGGACAATCATCGAGGGAATAGGGCGAGCCGTCCGGATGGCTGTGGTGCACGAGCTGGTGCATGTTTTGACCCAGCGCTTCGTCGACCGCGTAGCCCAGGGCCCTGGCGGCCGCGTCGTTGATGTACGTGCACCGCCCTGTCAAGTCAATGCCGTAAATGCCCTCGCCTGTCGACTGCAAGATCGAACGAAAGCGGGCCGCAAGCTGGGAGATCTCTTCTTTCGCCCGTTTACTTTCGGTGATGTCGTGGGCCAGGACCGCCGCGCCCCGGACGTTTCCCAGCTCGTCGTATACGGGAGATGCGACCACCGAGACGTCGACGTATGTCCCATCCTTGCGCACGCGAATCGAATCCGACCGCCGAACAGGGTGCCCCTTCCTCAGGCGACGCAGCACCCCGGCAATTTCGTCAAGCCGCTCCGCCGGAACGATGCGAGCGATCGATTGCCCAACCATCTCCTCAGCCGAGTAGCCATACAGCAGCTCGGCGCCGCGATTCCAGCTGGTGACCACGCCGTGCAGCGTCTCGCCGATGATCGCATCGTCGCTGGACTCGACAATAGCCGCCAGCCGCGCCGCCGTCTCAGCCGCGCGCTTTCGCTCGGTGAGGTCATAAGCGAATGCACTCAGGAACCGGGTCTCTGCGGACCCAATCGTGGCCACCCCCAGCTCGATCGGAACCTCGTACCCATCGCGATGCCGAGCCGTGATCTCGGTGCGATGAAGCCTCGTCCCGTCGACGGCGGCCGCGCTGACGGGGCACTCCAACCACGGGCAGCTGGCATTGCCCGGCAGCGCGAAGATGAGCTCGGCTATCGGACGTCCAACAGCCTCCGACCGTGGCCAGCCGAAGAGCTCCTCGGCCATGTGGTTCCAGTCGGTAACAACACCCTGGGGCGTCATAGTGAACACGGCGCCCAGGCCGGTATCGATAATCGCCCTGGCGCGCGCCTCACTCTCCAGCAAGGCCGCTTGGACACGCTCTCGTTCAGCCGTTCGAGCCGCCAGGCGATCGCGCAGCGCCGCAAAGCGTCTGGTCAATGTGGCGACCTCATCCACCTGGGTACGCGGCAGCGGCGCCTTTCCTGCTCCCTGGCTCAGCTCGTCGACCGCCCGGGTCAACGCCAGCAGGGGACGTGACAGAACACCGGCCACGATGACGCCGGCGACCGTCGCCAGAGCCGCGACGACGAGCAGCGCGACGAATGCCAGCTCGCGGCCGGCTCGAACGTCAGCCAGGGCGTAACTTTCACGCCGCTCGGCAACAATCCGCCAGCCGGTAGCCGGCACTTCGGCGTAGCCGGCCAGCCACTGAAGCCCATTCGACTTATAGCTGAGGGACCCGGATGGTGCATCAACCTGCGATGCGGCCGCGATCAGCGAAGCATCTACGGAGCCCCCAAGCGCGGGGGCGCCGCTCATAGCTGAGACGGCAACCGGCGCGCCTGTGGGGTCAACGATGTATGCCCGACCGCCGCTTCCAACGTCGAGCCTGGTGATGTCCCTGGCATACTGCTCGGATTCGAGCAGCACGATCCCGGCAAGGCCATCGGAGGGCGACGTCACCGGCGCCGCCACCCGCAGCACACGACGGCCGAGCGGCTCCGACCAGCCAAAGTCCGAGACTGCAACGCGGGTCGCGACGACTTCGTCGAAGATCACAGACCCGGCAATGGGGGACGGCCGGTTTGAATCGCTCCGAGCGAGAGGCTGGCCGGACGCGTTGAAGGTCGCGTACGCGAGCACATACGGCGATCGCTCGGAACCGCGAAAGAGCTCCGCCTCTTCCGCGGAAGAAAGATTCAGCAAACCCGGGATGCGCGCCACGGAGAAGGCCTCGTCGTAGAGCTCTCCCACGTGCTCGGAGACGGCATTGGCCACGTCCGCGGCAATCGTCTGCTGCAGGGCGAGCGTGCGCATCCTTGCAGCCGCTTCCTCACGCTGCCCGTACCAGGACACAACGGCCACCGCCGGCAACACTGCCGCCGCGCACAGTGCGAACGCCAGTCGATTGCGCAGCGAGCTCTTGGTTGGCGGCGACGACTTCAGTCCGCGGTACGAGAGCACGACCAAGCCCACCGCTAACCCCCAGTAGAGCACCACGGCAGCCCAATCTCGCTGCGCGAAAGCATCGAAGTAGGCGTATACCAACAGACTCCCAGCGGCGACCATACGTGCGGCCAGGAGCAGCCAACGACGCCAGCGACCAAGCGATCGGCCTGCCAGCCAGCAGCCTGCGAGAAGTCCACCGCCAACAAGTGGAGGCGCAGCGAGCAGCGGCAGCAGCTGATGAGCGCCGGGGGAAAGGGCCGCACTGAAATGAGCCGGCGCGGCAAGCATCATCGAGCCGACGGCGAGCAGTGGCAAGCCAACCACCAGGTCCAGCATGTCCCGGCCGCGCCGGTCGGCCTGCTCGAGCGACTGCAGGAACGAAGCCACGATGGCGCCGCCACTCAAGGCGGAGTAGAAGGCGGCCCCCGTCCAGCCACCGGTCGCCCCAAAGCCAACACCAAGCCACAGCAGGGTCGCCGCGGGCCAGAGGTGAAGGGCGATCCTCAAAGCGGGTCTGGAATTGAAGAAAATCGTGCCAAGCAGAACCAGCCCGCACAGGAGGAACATCCAGCCCCACACCAAGAGGTGGGGCTGCAAGGAATCGTATTCCGGTCTGGAAAATCCCTGGGGCGTGACGAGCATGAGCGCGCCCAGGGAGCTGCAGAACGAGCCGACGAATCGGCTCAGCGCCGTCGCCCTGGGAGCGCGCAGCCCGAGCCGCCATGACCGCCTCATCAGCGGAGCCTCGAACCAACGCGGAACAGGCTGATCCGATGGGGAGCGAACATCCTGCCAACAGCTTCCGTTCTTACTCATCTACCGGCCATGAACGGCGCCTAAATGGCCTGTAACAAACCAGCGTCTCAACCCGGCCTCGCAAGCGAAGCGGTGGCCTCACCACGCCCACATGAGCTATCGTTGCCCCGAAATGACGAGCTTCGACTTCCAGGCCGGCGGCACAAACCACCATTACGGGCGCATTGCGCACTGGCTCGCCGGCTACCTGTGGCAGCACCTTCCGGACACGACCATCAACATCAAGGTCGGGGAGGCATACCGAGATCTTCGGGCCGTGGGCGACGGGCTGGCACACATGGGTGTCTTCACGCCGGCGGCCTCAGCCCGCATGTGCTTGGAGGGCCAGGGTCCGTTCGAACGGCCCAGGCCGGCCCTGCGGGCTATCGGCGTGGTGCCTCATCGCGACGCGCTGGTCGTGGCGGTGCTGAGCGAGCTGGGCCTCGAGAGCCAGCTGGACGAGGTGCATGAACATAAGGCGCCGCTGCGCCTGCTGCTACCCCGAGAGCAGGCGCTCACCGGCCATGCCAGCCGCCAGGTCCTGGCCCTTCACGGCATTACCAAGGCCTCCCTGGAAGGCTGGGGCGGATGCTGGATCGAGGTCGATTCAGCCCAGGCAGCCTGGAAGATGATGGCCGCCGGCGAAGCGGACGCCATGATCAATGAATCGGTCCCACAGTCATTCCGGCCACTTTCGAAAGTGCGGCCTATCCGGCTCTTGTCGATGCGGCCGTCCGCTGTCGAGCAGCTGCAGGCCGAGCACGGCTATCGCTGGCTGGAGGTTCCTCCTGGCTCGGTAGCAGGCCAGGAGGGGCCCGCGATTGGCTTGAGCTGGGCGCACTGGATCGTGGTGGCTCATCGCGACCTGCCTGAGGAGGTGGGCTACCTCATGGCAGATGCGTTTCTCAACAATGCCCACCAGCTGGAGCGGCAATACACCGCCGACAACCGCCTGCCGGCCGAGGATTGCTCGCTCGAATACCCGATGCGACCGGAGGTCGTGGCCAACGAAGTGACCGTCCCGCTTCACACGGGCGCCGAGAAGCGCTACCGTGAGGCAGGCGTGCTGAGAGAAGCGCGGGCATAGCGGGTCCCAACCGAGACCGCGCTCGATCTCGCCCGACGCCCAAAGGCTATCAGCGGCTGGACGCGGCCGCGGCGCCACCATGGCGCTGCTGAAGCAGGCGGCCCTTCGTTGCCAGAAGCGCCAGCAGCAGCAGGAACGCGATGAGCACCAGCATCACTACCGCGGCGGCCGCGGCGGGTCCCAGGGAGCCCTGCTGCCAGCTGCGCCACACGGCCACCGACAGCACCGGGTTGCGCGGACCGGCGAGGAACAGGGCCATGGTCACTTCGCGGAAGGTGAGCAGGGCCGTCCACAGGCCGGCAAAGACCAGGGATGGCCGGACCAGCGGCACGACCACGCGGCGCAGCGCTTCGATCGGCCCGGCCCCCGCCACACGCGCCTGCTCCTCCAGCTCCTGCGACACCTGCAGCAGGGCTGCGTTGGTCACGCGCGTGGAGTAGGGCAGGTGATTGAGCGTGTTGGCGATGATGATCAACGCCAGACTGCCGGCAAGCGGCAGCCACGGGAGCCAGCGATCGGCCATCAGGGCGACGATGAACAGCGCGAAGGCAAAGGCCAGGCCGGGAATGGCATGCGGCAGCATGGCCACGTTGTCCATCAGCCGGCGGACGCGAAGCTTGGATCGCACGACGATCAACGACATGTTGACGGCGAAGAAGAGGACGAGCATCGGGGCCAGGATCAGCAGGATCACCGTGTTGCGCACGGCATCGAACCCACCAATGGTGGCCAGCCAGAACTGCACGTCGTAGTTGCGCAGGCTGGCCTTGGAGAGGGCCTCAGCCGATGGCACCTGCACGTAGGGGAATAGCGACAGCCACACCAGCACGATGACCGGTAGCACTACCGCCAGCGTGAGGTAGAGGCCGACGAAGCCCAGCGCGAGAGGCTTGGCCTTGCCCAGGTCCACTTCGCGCGGCTGAAACCCCTTGCCCCCGACGACGGCGTAGCGCTGGCCCTGGGCCAACACCCGATAGTAGAAGTACAGGGCCACCAGGCTGGGAATGGCAATCATGACGCCGTACACGCCGGCCGCGCCATAACTGATGGTGCTCGCCTGGCCCGAGTTCGGCTGGACCGAATAGAACAGCTCGGTGGCCAGCACCGGGGTTTGCCCGCCGGTAGCCCCCAGCATGGCCGGGATCTCGAACCACGATACCGCGCCCATGAACACATAGATGGCTCCGCCCAGGAGGGCGGGGCGCATGAGCGGCATCGTGACGCGCCTGAAGGACTGCCAGCGATTGGCGCCCGACGTGGACGCAGCCTCTTCGAGCGACGGGTCCAGCATGCGCATGGGGCCGGACAGCAGGAACAGCATGGTCGGCGTGGCTGCCAGGCCGAGCACCCAGGCCATGCCGAACGCGTTGCTCAGATTCAGGTGCACCGTCTCCTGGTTGATCAGCGCGCCAATGATCTTGTTCACCAGGCCGATTCGCTCGTTGACCAGCACCAGCCAACCCATTGCCTGGATGAAGCCGGGAATGAGCACGACCAGGGCCATGAGCGTGAGGAACAGATGTCTTGCCGGCAGGTTGGTGCGATTCAACAGCCAGGCCAGCGGAGCGGCGAAGAACAGCGTCACGATCACCGTGCCCACGCCGACGATGGCGGTGTTGGGCAGCACACGCTCGATGACGAACGGCCGCACCACCCCCTGCCAGTGCTGCAGGGTGAAGCCGGGCTCCGTGGGGAGACGCGGCACGAAGGTCATATAGAGGATCACCAGCAGCAGGAGACAGATGGCTCCTACCACGACCCAGGCTACGGCAGCCGGCACCATGTACGGGCCAACGCCCTGCGCTTCGCGTTGCTGCCGGCGGGCCAGACCCTTTGACGGCGCCGTCCGAAGACGGCCATAGGCTTGCAGGCTCAGTTCAGAACATCCTCAACGGCGCTCGCCTCTTGTGGGAAGCGAGCGCCGAATTCATCGACAATCGCGAATCCGTTGGATTTCGAGGACAGTTACTTGCGCTGAGTGATCGCCGCCTTGATCTGACCTCGATAGGCAATGCCATCCGGCGTGCTCCACCACTTCAGCTGCTCGATCGTGTCGGCGTTGGCGTACCACTGCGCGACCTTGCTGCCGCTCTCGGCCAATGATTGCCGCGCCAGCTTGTCCTGGTCGCTCTGGCCGAAGATGATGTTCTCCTCGTGCGCGGCGGGCTGCCACGCCGCCTCGGCCTCGGGAGTGGTCATGAACAGGGTCCACAACGCCGCCGCGGCCGGGTGCTTGGATCCCTTGGGGACGATGTACATGACCTTGCTGAACGGCGTGTAGTCCTTGAACCAGCTCAAGCCGACCGGGGCGCTCGGATCCTTGGCCTTGACGTCCCAGTAGTAATAGGTGTTCATCGGCGCGAACGGGAATTCGCCCAGCAGCAGACGGCTCAGCGCGGGGCTGAAGTCCACGACGCCGATGGCGTCCTTCCCAATCTGGTCGATGGTCTGGATCCAGGCCTGCTTGTCCGTGTAAAGCTGGATACCCAGCTCCCAGGCATCGGTCCAGGGTGGAACCGTGTACTTGCCTTTGAACCGCGGATCGGCCATGTCCGTAACCTTCTGCGGCATCTGGTCGGCCGAGATGAGCTTGGTGTTGTACATGAGCGCCTTGGACCGTGTGCTCCAGGTGAAGGTGTAGCCGCTGAAGGGCACCGAGCTCACGTCCTCCGGCTTCACCGTGCCGTTGCGCACCCAGCTGTTGACCTCTTTGAGCAGGCCGTCCCAGTTTTCGATCTTGGTCAGGTAGCCCTTGTCGTAGAGCTGGATGAGGTCGTTCTCCGAGCCCGTCAGCGTATCGAACTCGGGCCGGCCGCCGGCGTCCAGCGTGGTCATCATCTTGGCCAGCTTGCCTGTCTGGTCACCCAGAGCAACGTTGATGTTGAGGTTCAGCCCAAACATCTTGTTGAACGCCTCTTTGAGCTGAGGTACGCGAGGCGACTGCTCGGTTGTCGTGGCCGTGTCGAGCTCACCCTCCTGTTTGGCCTGGGCGATGAGCTTGTCGAGCTGGGCCTTGGGAGAATCGGCGCTCGCGGCCGCGGACGCCGACCCGCCGCTGGCGGGAGCCGCGGTGCTGGCGGGAGCCGCGGAGCCACCGCAAGCGGACAGGAGGAACAGGCCGGCCAGCACAGGCCCGGCCAAACGACGCTGTTGGACCTTGGCGAGGAGGTGCATGTAATGGTCTCCAGGTTTAATGGATGCGCTCTATCCTACCGGCGAACCTGGAAAAGTCAACTTGTCGTCCGTTTGTCAACCAGGGGGCGAGAGGGCCATCGCGGCCTCACCGGACGGCGGTCCTGGCAACGAATCGGGCCCAGGCTCAGCCACCGCCTTCCAGGCATCGTAGGAGATGAGCTGCGGCAGTCGCCACAGCACTACCCCCAGGCCCAGAATGCACAGCAGGCCGCCGCTGACTACCGACACCTGGGCGCTGGTCAGCGCGGCCACCCCGGTCCCCTCCATGTCACCCAGGCGGGGCCCACCGTTCGTAACCATCAGGCTCAGCGCCGATACGCGCCCGCGCAGCCCATCCGGCGCCGAGAGCTGCATGATCGTCGAACGCAGGATGGCGCTGATGTTGTCGGCTGCCCCGGCGAGCACCAGGAACAGCAGCGCCAGCGGGAAATAGCTGGTCAACCCAAACAGCGCGATAGCCACGCCCCATACCATCACGGCCCCGATCACCACTCGCCCCTGAAAGCGAATGCCGCGCACCCAGCCGGAGGTGGACACCCCCAAGACGGCGCCGACGGAACGCGCGGCCGTGAGCATGCCGAGGCCGGTGGGGCCGACGTGAAAGACGTCGAGCGCCAGGACCGGGAAGAGGCCCGCGGGAAAGCCGAAGACCATGGCGTCCAGGTCGATGGCGAACGCCGACAGCAGGATCGGCGTTCGGGCCAGGAAACGGATGCCCTCGACCATGGCTCCCCAGTTTGGACGTGAAGTCATATCGATGGGCGGAATGTCGGCGATGGCAACGAGCGCGGCGATCGCCGCGCCGAAGGTCAGCGCGTCGAGCGCATAGGCCGCCGGCAAGCCCACGGAGGCGATCATCACTCCACCCAGGCCGGGTCCCAAGATCCGGGCCGTTTGCTGGCCCATCGAGTTGAGGGCTATCGCCGCGGTCAGACGCGGGCGGTCGACCAGGCGCGGCAGCATCGACTGCCTGGCCGGACGATCGACCGCCGAGAAGATGCCCGAGATCAACGCCAGCACGAAGATGTGCCAGGGGGCGACGATCCCGCTGAACGAGAGCCCGGCCAGGCACACGCTCACCGCGCACAACCCCGCCTGCGTCCGAAACAGCAGGCGCCGGCGGTCGCTGGCGTCGGCGATGGCCCCGCCAAGCAGGGCGAAGATGACCAGCGCTGCCAACTGCACCGTGGCCAGCGCCCCCAGGGCCACCACGGAGTGGGTCAGCACGTAGAGCTGATAGGGTAGGGCCACCCGCGTGATCTCGCTTCCGAGATTGTTCACGAGCTGCCCCAACCAGATGAGGCGGAAATCTCTATGGAAGTGCAGCGGCCCCAGATCGGGGAACAGCCGGCGGACCTTCAATCCCTGAATGCCACGCTCACAGCAAGGATCGTCCCGGCCGTTCGGTTCAGGCTGCCGTCGCTTTCCAGGGGTCCACGGTCACGTGGATGGCGCCAGGCTCACCCTGCCCGCCGGATGATTTGATGGCCCAGTCCACCTGGTCCAACCCGAACTGGTGAGCGCTGAGCTCGTGCAGCGGGAACCGTCCGGACGCAATCACGTGCAGCGCCCGCGCGACCGACCAGTAGGAATGGCCTCGCGCGGCTTTCACCGCCAGGAACTTGAGCTTGATCAGGCCAATGGGAAAGCCGTCGATGGTGGTATTCATGGATCCGGCGGGAATGACCAGTGTGCCGCGCTTGCGGCTCAGCACGTCGAGCGCCGGAAGGACGGTGCTGGCGTTGCCCGCGGCCGTATCGACGACGACGTCCACGCCACGTCCGGCGGTGATCTGCGCGATGCGCTCGCGCAAATCCTCCCGCTCCACGTCGATGACGTGGTCGGCGCCCAGAAGGCGGGCGACTTCGAGCCGTCGGGCATCCCTCGTCAGACCGGCCACGATGATGCAATCGGCGCCCGCCACCTTGGAGGCAATGACGCAGCCCTGGCCCTGCTGCCCTGGCCCCTGGATGAGGATGGTCTTGCCGGGGCCCACGCCGCCCTCAACGTGCGCCCACTCCCAGCCGTTGCCCAGCGGCAGAGCCAACGCGGCCTCCGCCGACGAGACGTGGCTCGGGACTCTGTGAAATTTGCAGTTAGGCGGCAGATAGAGGTATTGGCTGAAGCCACCCCATAGCGTGGGCGCAACGTCTATGGGCGTGTGGCCGTAGCGCGAGGCGTTGGCCGTGTGGTGATGATCGGTGCCGAAGCACAGCCGGTAGTCGCCACGGAAGCAGAACTCGCAGTGGCCGCAGGGAAGATACTCCTCCAGGGCAATCCGGTCTCCTTCCTGGATACCCCAGCGCTGAGCCGCCACGCGGCCGAGCTTGACCACCTGGCCGACGTTCTCGTGGCCCATGATCTCGGGCAGACCGCGCAACGGCTGAGGATAAGAGCTGACGTCGCTGCCGCAGATGCCAGCAGCCTCGACGTGCAGCCAGCCGCCGTCTTCCGGAATCTCCGGCAGAACGAACTCCCGGATCTCCGTCCGAGCTGGACCAACTTTGACAGCGGCACGCACCGACTCAGCCATGCCTACTCCTTAAATGTCTTGGGCTCCCCATGCCCCCGGCCGGCCAGCGTGCCTAGCCTACGCGGGATCATACACAAGCCGGCAGCAACCCAGGTCTCTTTGACAGCCGACACCGGTGCACGTATCGTTGGTTGCCAGCCGTCCCAAACAGGCCAACGACGCGGGACGGAGACGATTTCGAGGGAGGAGCGAAACGTGACTGCACGCTTGCTTGGCCTTCAGGCCAGCATCATCCTGGGCTTCGCGCTGGTGAGCTGCGGAGGCTCGGCTGCGCCGGCGGCGAGCTCACCAGCACCAAGCCAGGCCCCAGCTTCCAGCCCGGCAGCGAAGCCTGCCGGTAGCGAGAGCGCATCAGCCAAGCCCGCGGCCTCGACGGCAGCTTCGCCCTCGGCGGCAGCTTCGGCTTCCGCCAAGCCTGCCGCTTCGCCCAAACCCGCGCCCACCACGCTGCCACCGATCCCGGCGGACACTACCACCGTCGCGCTCACCAAGGTAGCGATCCCGCCGATCGCCGGAAAGACGCTATCCGCCGATACGCTCGACGTCGACCAGGCCGCGCACGTCCTGTACGCGACCGATCGCACCGCCGGCGGCATCGACGTTTTCGACGTTTCCACTCCCAGCGCCAAATACCTGACGACGATCAAGACGCCGGCGGAGTCGCATGGCATCACGGTAGCCAAGGACATCAACCGCCTGTTTGCGGGCCAGACCGGCAGTAAGCTGGCCATCATCGACATCGACCCCAAGTCGCCAACGGTGAACACTGTCATTGCCACCGTCGACACCGGCGGCAAGCTCCGAGCTGACGAGCTGGCGTACGACCCCAAGGACAAGAAGGTCTACATCTCCAACATCGACGAAGGGTTCGTGGTGGCCATCGACGTCACGACGAATAAGGTCACCAAGCGCTTTGACAACGTCGGCAAGAAGGTGGAGCAGCCCATCTACAACCCGGCCGACGGCATGGTGTACATGGACGACCAGGGCCAGAACGCCATCTTTCAGTTCGATCCGGCAAAGGACGCGCTCCTGAAGACGTTCGACATCGGCGACGATTGCCAGCCGGCCGGGGAGGCGGTCAACCCGGCGACCAGCCAGGTCCTGCTCGGCTGCACCAACAGGACCAAGCAGCACACCGCAGTGTTCGATCTCAAATCCGGCAAGCTGGCCGGGACGTTCGACAACACCGGCGCGGGCGACATGGTGGTCTACGACCCCAAGGCCGACCGCTTTCTGTTCGCCGTGGACAGCTTCTTCCGCGGGGCGAGTGTCGGTGTCTTCGGCGGCGCTGCCCCGGTGAAGTTCATCACGAACGTGCCGACCTCGCCTGGCAGCCACACGCTGGCGTACGACGAGACCAACAAGATCGTGTACGTCCCGGACGTCCAGCCCAACGATGGCGCGCTGCTCAGCTTCCCTTTGCCAGCCAAATAAACAGCAACCTAGCAGTTATTTGGACGATATAATCATAATGTCGTGGCAGAAGATCTAACCAAGTATCGAGACGTGCGCATCGCAGCCGAGATGCGCTCCGCTTACCTCGACTACGCCATGAGCGTCATCGTGGCGCGGGCCCTGCCCGACGTCCGGGACGGACTCAAGCCGGTGCACCGCCGCATCCTCTACGCCATGAACGAGATTGGCATGACCGCGGGCACGAAATACCGCAAATGCGCCAGCCCGGTTGGCGAGGTGATCAAGTTCTACCATCCGCACGGCGACGTGGCGGTGTACGACACGCTCGTGCGCTTGGCCCAGCCGTGGGTCATGCGCTACCCGCTGATTGACGGCCAGGGCAACTTCGGCTCGGTCGACGGCGACCCACCGGCGGCTATGCGTTACACCGAGTGCCGGCTGCAGCCGATCGCCAACATGCTGCTCGACGACCTCGAGAAGGACACGGTCGACTTCATCGACAACTTCGATGGCGAAAAGAAGGAGCCGACGGTCCTCCCGGCGCTGCTGCCGCAGCTCCTCCTCAACGGCTCCTCGGGCATCGCCGTGGGCATGGCCACGAATATCCCCCCGCACAACCTGGGCGAGGTGGTCGACGCCGTCACCTTCCTGATCGACAATCCGGACGCCGAGCTGGACAAGCTGTTCGAGTTCATCAAGGGTCCGGACTTCCCCACCGGCGGCACCATCATCGGCATCGAAGGCGTGCGCCTGGGCTACACCACCGGCCACGGCCGCGTGGTCATCCGCGCCAAGGCCCATATCGAAGAGGTCAAGGCCGAGCGTTTCCAGATCATCGTCACCGAGCTGCCCTACCAGGTCAACAAGGCGCAGATGATCGAGCGCATCGCCGATCTGGTCCGCGACAAGAAGATCGAGGGCATCTCCGATCTTCGCGACGAGTCCGACCGCGAAGGCATGCGCATTGTCTTCGAGCTCAAGCGGGACGCTAACCCGCGGTCGGTCCTCAACCAGCTCTACAAGCACTCGGCCATGCAGAGCACCTTCGGCATGAACATGCTGGCCCTGGTCGACAACGAGCCGCGCATCCTCAACCTGAAAGCCTTCCTGCGCGAGTACATCGCCCACCGCCAAAGCGTGGTGCGGCGGCGCACGCAGTTCGACCTCGACAAGGCCCGCGCTCGGGCTCACATCCTCGAAGGCTTCAAGATCGCGCTCGACAACCTTGACGCCGTCATCAAGACGATTCGCGAATCATCCAACAGCGAGGCCGCGCAGAACGCGCTCATGGAGCGCTTCAAGATGTCCGAGCTGCAAGCCAAGGCCGTACTCGACATGCAGCTGCGCCGCCTGGCGGCCCTCGAGCGGCAGAAGATCACCGATGAATATGCCGAGGTCATCAAGCAGATCGCCTACCTGGAAGACCTGCTGGCCAACCCGCGCAAGATCGACCAGGTCATCAAGGACGAGCTGAAAGAGCTCAGGCGCAAGTACGGCGACGACCGGCGCACCGTCATCACCATGGACGAGTCGGCCGAGCTGACCGATGAAGACCTGATCGCCGACGAAGAGGTGGCCGTCACGATCACCAACCGCGGCTACATCAAGCGCGTGCCGAGCACGACCTATCGAGTCCAGCGGCGGGGCGGCAAGGGCATCACCGGCATGATCACCCGCGAGGCCGACGCGGTGGCCCAGCTGGTGGTGTGCCGCACGCACGACAGCATCCTGTTCTTCACCGATCGCGGCCGCGTGTTCCATCTGAAGGCGCACGAGATCCCCGATTCGAGCCGAACGGCCAAGGGCACGCCCGTCATCAACCTGATCAACATCGAGCCCAAGGAGCTCGTCACCGGGCTGATCCACATTCGCGACTTCCAGGAAGCCGGCGCGTTCATGGTGCTGGCCACCCGCAAGGGCGAGATCAAGAAGACGGCCATCTCTGAGTTCGCCAGTGTGCGCCGAGCCGGACTCATCGCCTACGACATCGAGCCGGGCGACGACCTGCTGTTCGTGCGGGCCGTCCCAGCCAATGGCGACGTCATCCTGGCCAGCAAGAAAGGCTACGCCGCGCGGTTCTCCGAAACGGAGCTGCGCTCGGCTTCACGCGCTTCCGGCGGCGTACGCGGCATCAAGCTGCAGGCCGGCGACGAGGTCATCGGCATGGACGTGGTTCGCGACGGGACCGATCTGCTCACGGTGACTGAGGACGGCTTCGGCAAGCGGACCCCGGTGACGGAATACCGCCAGACAGGTCGCGGCGTGCAGGGCAGTTTCACTATGGAGCTGCGCAAGAAGGGCCGCAACGTGGCCGGCATGCGCATCGTGGAGCCGGATGACGAGCTGATGCTCATCTCCAAGGACGGCATCGTCATCCGCACTGCCGTCGAAACGGTGCGCCGCGCCAGCCGCCTGACCGAGGGCGTGACCGTCATGAAGCTGGGCGCGGGCGACAAGGTCGTGTCCATGTCCACTGCCGGCTACGACAAGAAGAACGGCAAGAAGGGCGAAGAAGAGGAAGAGAGCTAAGAGCCGGAGCCGGCTAGGCCACCGGCGCCGGCTGGCCCTTGCTGAGGCGGACCATCAGGATCGCCACATCTGCCGGATTCACGCCATAGAGCCGGCCGGCCTGGCCGAGCGTGGTAGGGCGGAACTGCTTGAGCCGCTGGCGGGCTTCCGTACGCAGTCCCGGGATGGCATCGTAGTCGATGTCCTCCGGCAGGGGATAGCACTCGAGCTTGGCTCGACGCTCCACCTCGACCAGCTGCTTGGCAATGTAGCCTTCGTACTTCGCCTCCACGTCCACCTGCTCGCGCACCTCGTCCGGGAGCTCGGGCTGGCTCGAAAGGGCCATCACCAGGTCGTACGAGGCCTCGGGCCGGCGTAAGAGATCCAGCGCGCTCATCTGCTTGGACAACGGCGCTTGCCCGACCTCCTCGAGCGCAGCATTCACCCGCGGCGTGGGCGTGAGGAACGTGGAACGCAGGCCCGACAGCGCCGTGGAGACGGCCCTGCGCTTTGCCTCGACCCGCTCGAACCGCTCGTCCGAAATCAGGCCAAGCTCATGCCCCAGGGCGGATAGGCGCAGATCGGCATTGTCCTGCCGCAGCAGGAGCCGGTATTCGGCTCGCGAAGTGAACAGCCGGTAGGGCTCGGTCAGCTCCTTGGTGCACAGATCGTCCAGCATCACGCCCACGTAGGACGAATTGCGCGGCAGGCTCACTTCATCCTCGCCCCATGCCAGGCGCGCCGCGTTGATGCCGGCCACCAGACCCTGAGCGGCCGCTTCCTCGTAGCCGGTCGTGCCGTTGATCTGGCCTGCCAGGAACAGGCCGCGAATCAACTTCGTTTCCATCGACACGCGGACCTGGTTGGTCAGCACGTAGTCGTACTCGACCGCGTAGCCGACGCGCATCATCTCGCAGCTCCGCAAGGCGGGGATACTGCGGAGCATGGCCAGCTGCACGTCCTCCGGCAGGCTCGTATTGGCTCCCTGGACGTAGACCTCCAGGGTCTGCCGGCCCTCGGGCTCGAGGAACAGCTGGTGCGACGGCTTGTCGGCGAAGCGCACGATCTTGTCTTCGATTGACGGGCAGTAGCGCGGCCCGACCCCCACGATCGTGCCGTTGAACATCGGCGCCCGATGCAGGTTCTCCCGGATCAGGCGATGCGTCTCCGCGGTTGTGGTAACCAGGTGGCAGGGCAGCTGGTCGGTCATCGCCGAGCGGCCGGCGTTGGCGAAGCTGAAATACAGCGGACGGTCGGTGTCGCCAGGTTGGATCGCCGCCGCGTCGAAGTCGATAGTGCGACTGTCGACACGCGGCGGCGTTCCCGTCTTCAGCCGTCCCAGGCGCAGCCCCAGCGCCCGCAGGCTGTCCGTGAGTGGCAGCGAAGGCAGCTCGCCGCTGCGCCCACCGGGCTCGCTGTGCTCGCCGCGGATGAGCTTGCCGTTGAGGAAGGTGCCCGTGGTGAGCACCACGCACGCCGCCTCGTATTGCGTCCCGCTAGAGGTTTCGACACCGACGATCCTGCCGTTCTCGGCGATGAGCGATCGTGCCTCTGCCTGCTTGATGTCCAGCCGGGACTGGGTTTCCACCGTATGGCGCATCAGCGCGCCGTACTGCCGCTTGTCGGACTGCGCGCGCAGCGCCTGCACGGCCGGGCCTTTGCCCGTATTCAGCATGCGGATCTGAATGTATGTGTCATCCGTGGTCCGCGCCATCTGGCCGCCCAGCGCGTCGATCTCGCGCACCAAATGTCCCTTGGCCGGACCGCCGATCGAAGGGTTGCAGGGCATCAGCGCCACGCTGTCGAGGTTCAGCGTCAGCAGCAGCGTGGCACGACCCATTCGGGCGGCAGCAAGCGCCGCTTCACAGCCGGCATGGCCTGCGCCCACCACGATGACGTCGTAGCGCTTATTCACCAGAGACGAAGGGTATCAGCCGGACGAAGCGTCGCTGCCGAAAATGCCGCTGAAGTTCCCCTTGAAGTCGCGCAGGAAGGTGCGAATGCCGTCGACGTCCTCCGGTCCGACCGACGTCGCCTCGAGGAAGCGCTCCTGCTCCTGCTCCGTGAGGTCGGTCACCCGCTCCAGCGAGCTGTCCTTGCGCAGCGACACGACGAACATACCGGCCCGATGGCAGTCATCGCAGTCGACGCCGATGATCCACACCGTGTCGTACTTGGCCATGACGTTGACATTCTCGAAACAGTGCTGGCGATTGCAGTGCGAACAGCGGAAGCGGGCGATTACCCGCTTGACCAGGCGCTCTTCCGCCGTCGAACCATCGGACATGTTCAGCTGTCCAGATCCCCCTCAGGCCTTGGGCTTCCCCAGGTCGTCCAGAGTATCGAGCCCGTTGATGAGCTCTTGAAAGGCGCTCAGCTTCTCGAGATCGAGCTTTTCGGTGGGCGCCTCCGCCGTGGGGGCTTCCTCCGTATCGGGAGTTACACCGGCGCTGTTCAGCACGCTCTCCTCGACGTAGATCGGCGCCTTCACCCGAACAGCCACGGCAATCGCGTCGCTGGGGCGGGAGTCGATCTCGATGTGGCGGCCGTTGTTGTCCATGATGATGCGGGCGAAAAAGGTCTCTTCGCGCAGGTCGTTGACCACGACCTGGGTCACTTTGGCTCCCAGCTCGTCCACCACGGACTTCACCAGGTCATGGGTACATGGCCTGGCAGGCGGGACGCCGGCCACCGCGCTGGCGATGGCCCACGCTTCGAGAGGGCCAATCCAGATCAGGAGATAGCGCTCCGTGCTCTTGTCTTTGAGGATGACGACGCGATTCTGAGTGGTCAGACTGACGCGAACGCTCTCGACAACCATCTCGACCACTGTTCAGACCTCCAGAGGAACCTCACTGGGAACTATACCGTCCAAGCCCCAGCGCCAGACCGGCTTCGAGCCGCCGGCAAACAGATACCGGCTTGACGATCAGGACAGCTTGAGGAGCGAGCGCACGGTGCGGTTCACGCTGTCGGTAGCCTCGTCCGAAGGCATCGTCTTCACGCACTCTTGCACGTGATCGGCCACGATATGGCTTGCCACGCTGTCCAGCGCGGACCGCACCGCCATCAGCTGGGTGAGGATCTCATCGCAGCCCCGACCCTGTTCGAGCATGCGCTCAATGCCCTTCACCTGGCCCTCGATCTTGCGCAAACGCTGCCGTGCCGTGTCGCTCATAGCCTACCCCCGTAGGGTAGCGCGCGCCTCGGCAACGGCCAAGGGTGGGTCTAAGCCTGATCGAGCTCGAACGCGCGATGCAGCGCTCGCACCGCATCGGCCACCTTGGCGCGCTCGATGAGCACGGTGATCCGTATCTCCGAAGTGCTGATCATGTCGATGTTGATGCCGGCCTCGCTCATCGCCCCAAACATTCGGGCCGCATAGCCGGGATGGTTCTGGATCCCTGTTCCAACAATCGAAACCTTGGCCATATCGGGATTGGCGATGACGGAGCTGGCGCCAAGATCCCGGGCCACCGACTCGATGAACTTCTGGCTCGATTGCAGGTCAGTCTTGGCCACCGTGAACGAGATGTCCGTCACGCCGTGGTGGCTGACGTTCTGGACGATGGTGTCGACGTTGATCGCGGCGTCGGCCAGCGGGGCGAACAGCTGGTGGGCAACGCCCGGACGATCGGGCAGGCCGACCAGCGTGATCTTGGCGACGTCCGCATCGTGGGCGATGCCGGTGACCTTATTGACGTTTTCCACGCCGATAATCGTCCCTTCCCGGTCGCTGTAGCTCGACCGCACCGTAATGGGCATGTTGTAAATCTGGCCCAGCTCCACAGCCCGCGGGTGCATCACCTTGGCGCCCATCTGAGCCATCTCCAGCATCTCTTCGAAGGAGATCGTGTCCAGCTTGCGCGCCTCTGGCACGATACGGGGGTCAGCGGTGTACACCCCGTCCACGTCGGTGTAGATCTCGCAGGCATCGGCGCGCAAACGGGCCGCCAGGCCCACAGCGGTCGTGTCTGAGCCACCGCGGCCCAACGTGGCCACGTCTTCCTCTTCGGTCAGGCCCTGAAAGCCGGCGACGATGACGATCTTGCCGCCTTTCAGCTCGCGCTCCAGGCGGGCCGGGTCGATGGCCGAGATCTTGGCCTTGCTGAAGGTGGTGTCGGTCATGATGCCGGCTTGCGGACCGGACAGCGCCACGGCCTTCTGCCCCAGCTCATGCAGGGCCATCGTGACCAGCGCCGACGAGATCAGCTCGCCAGTGGACAGCAGCAGGTCCATCTCTCGCGGCTCCGGCTGCCGAGTGATGCGATGGGCCAAGTCAATCAGCTCGTCGGTCGTATCACCCATGGCCGAGACCACCACGACCATGTCGTTGCCGGCGTCGCGACGCGCCGCCACTCGACGGGCAACCGCCTGGATGCGCTCGACGTCTTTGACCGAGCTGCCGCCGTATTTCTGAACGACCAGGCTCAAGAGACAGGCAGCGCGGGATCCGGGGATGAGCCGCGGCCACGACCGCCGAGCCTGGGCCTCGACCGACCCGCCGGACTGGCCGCGGCCGGCGTCGACGGGGAGCGCTGTGCCCTAACCGATTGGCCCCGCGTGCGGCGTGGCAGGGGCAGCGGCGCCGGGAGCAACGCGGCCTCCACCACCTGATCCATGTGCTCCACCCAGATGAACTCCATCTGGCGCAGCACGCCTTTGGGAATCTCGGTCAGGTCCTTCTGGTTCTTCTTGGGCAGCAAGAACTTGCGCAAGCCCTGGCGATGCGCGGCCAGGATCTTCTCCCGCAGCCCGCCCACCGGCAGCACGCGGCCACGCAGCGTGATCTCCCCTGTCATGCACACCTGGCGCGACACGGGGCGCTGGGTGAGCGCCGAGATCATTGCCAGGCACATGGTGATGCCCGCGGATGGACCGTCCTTGGGAATCGCGCCGGCGGGTATGTGGATGTGGATATCGGCGCTGTCCCAAAAGGGGGCGCCGATACCCAACCCCTCGGCTCGGGAGCGGGTGTAGCTGTAGGCTGCCTGGGCCGACTCCTTCATGACCTCGCCCAGCTGGCCGGTAAGCTGCAGGTTGCCCTTGCCGTCCATGACCGTGACTTCGATCGGCATGAGATCCCCGCCGGCCTCGGTCCAGGCCACACCTGTGGACACCCCCACTTCATCTCGTTCCTCGGCAGCGCCATACAGAATCTTCTGCGGGCCCAAATACTTTTCGAGCGAGGTCTCGCCTACGATCTGCTGAGCCTTGCTTCCGGCGACGATGTCCCGGGCAACCTTGCGGCAGATGCTGCCGATCTCGCGCTCGAGGTTGCGCACGCCGGCCTCATGGGTGTACTCGCGGATCAAATGGCGCAGCGCCCCGGTGGAGAACCGCAGCTGCCGCGGCTTCAGACCGTTCTCTTCCAGCTGCTTGGGCACCAGGAACTGCCTGCTGATGTGCAGCTTCTCCTCTTCGATGTAGCCCGGCAGCTCGATAATCTCCATGCGGTCGCGCAGCGCGGGGACGATCGGGTCGAGGATGTTGGCGGTGGTGATGAACAGCACCTGCGAGAGGTCGTAGTCGACCTCCAGGTAGTGATCGGAGAATGCCGTGTTCTGCTCCGGGTCCAGCACTTCCAGCAGCGCCGAAGACGGATCACCGCGGAAGTCCATGCCGACCTTGTCGATCTCATCCAGCATGAACAGCGGGTTCACCGTTCCCGCCGAGCGCATGGTTTGGATGATGCGCCCCGGCAGCGCGCCCACGTAGGTGCGCCGATGTCCTCGAATCTCCGCCTCATCGCGGATGCCGCCCAACGACACTCGCACGAACTTGCGGCCCAGGGCCTGAGCGATCGACCTGCCGAGGCTCGTCTTGCCTACGCCCGGAGGGCCCACGAAGCACAGAATGGGGCTGCGCAGTGTACCGGCAAGCTGGCGGACGGCAATGTATTCGAGAATCCGCTGCTTGACCTTCGTCAAGCCGTAGTGATTCTCGTCGAGCACCTCTTCCGCATGATTTATGTCAAGGTTATCCTCGGTCCGCTCGGCCCACGGCAGGCCCACCAGCCAGTCGACGTAGGCCCGAATCATGCCGGTCTCCGGCGAGATCGCCGGCATCGCCGCCAGGCGGTCCAGCTCTTTGCTGGCCTTCTCCTTCGCCTGCTGTGGCAATCCGGCGGTTTCCAGCTTGTCGCGCAGCTCGGCGATCTCCCGGCTCATCGGATCCGCTTCGCCCAGCTCGGTCTGAATCGCCTTGATCTGCTCGCGCAGGAAGAACTCACGCTGTGACTTGTCGACTTCCTGCTGGACCTGGGTCTGGATCTTGTTCTCCAGCTCCAGGATGTCGAGCTCTTTCGACAGAAGGATGCTGACCCGCTCCAGCCGCTCGGCCGGGTCGACGGCGGTCAGCACGCTCTGGCGCTGCTCCACGCTCAGCTCGAGCGTCGAGGCGATGAGGTCGGCCAGCCAGCCGGGTTCGTCAATGTTCATGGCCGCGACGTAGGCATCGTTGGGCAGCGAGCGGCTCAGTTGAACGCACTTTTCGAACAGCGCCAGAACCGCCCTCATCTGTGCTTCGACGTGGGTCGTCTTCTCCGCCGTGAGCTCCACGGGCTCGGCCAGCGCCTGGATGTGCGGCTCCCACTGGCTGAACTCGCGCACCCGCGCTCGGCGCTGACCCTGGACCAGCACGCTGGTGGTCCCATCGGGCATTTTCAGCATGCGACCGATAACCGCTTCGGTGCCAATCTCGTAGAGATCGTCCGAGCCAACGTCTTCGATTTCGGGATCACGCTGAGCGATGACGACCACGGTCCTGTCGCGGGCCATGGCGTTTTCGATGGCTCTCACCGACTTCTCCCGCATGACGAACAGCGGCGTGACCATGTGGGGGAACAGCACGGTGTCCCGGACCGGCAGCACCGCTACCGGCCCGATGACCTCCTGGCGGCGGGAGCGCCGGCGCCTGGGGCGCAATGGGGGATCCATGGCCAGGCCCTCACTGACGGGGGCCAAGACTTCCTTCGGTGGCGCCTCGGCGGGGCGGCTGCGCTTTATGCGACGCTTGCGCGGAGCCATTTCCGCGCTCGCGGGAGGCTTAGAGCGCTCTGTCGGCATCAGATAACCCAGCTAGTATAGTCGTGCTGGCTTCCTTGACTTATGAAAGAGGTGAAATCTATAGTCAGGTAGCCGAACGTTCGTTCTGTCGCATCATGGCACGATATATGCCGCCTATCCAGCGGCAGATGAACACAAGCTAAACGAATTTTGATCTTGGGCAGAAAGGTCTGTCTGAGTTACCAGTGGAATGTGTTGAGGCCGTTGACACAAGCGGCGAGGCTTCTCGGAGCCCTCGCTCACCTCGGTTCGTCTTGTAGTACCAGTCCCTTAAAACAACCCACGAGCTAAAACACAGACATACCTCCTGCCAGAGGAGGGTAGGCATGACGATAGCCTGGCTTATCGTCGTCGGCGTTCTTTGCTTGGCAACCGGATCAGGTGTTGCCTACGCGTTGACTCGCAGGCAGAACATCGACCACACCAAGGAAGCCAACATCAAGATCGAGGCGATGCTGGCGGAGGCCAGGGCCGAAGAGAAGGACATCCTGCTCAAGGCCAAGGACGAGGCGCTGAAGATCCGCAATGCAGCCGAACAGGAGGCGCGCGAGGCCCGCGGCGAATACCAGCGGTCTGAGCGACGGCTGGCACAAAAAGAAGAGAACATCGACCGCAAAACCGAGGCGCTGGAGCGCCGCGAGCGAGGCCTGACCACCAAAGAGCAGGAAGTGGATCAGGTCAAAGATCAGCTGGAGCAGGCACGCCAGGAGCAGGTGCGTGAGCTGGAGCGCGTCTCGGCGATGGGCCGTGACGAGGCCAGGACGCAGCTGCTCCAGGCCATTGAGACCGAGATTCGAGCCGAAGCGAACAAGCGCGTGCGCGACATCGAATTCGAGGCCAAGGAAGAGGCCGAGGCCAAGGCGCGAAAAATCATCGCGCTGGCCATCCAAAAATACGCCTCCGATCAGGTCTCGGAGAGCTCCGTCTCGGTCGTGCCGCTGCCCAGCGAGGACATGAAAGGCCGCATCATCGGTCGGGAAGGCCGCAATATCCGGGCGCTGGAAGCGGCCACCGGTGTGGACGTGATCATCGACGACACGCCCGACACGGTCATCCTGTCCGGTTTCGACCCCGTGCGCCGCGAGATCGCACGGCAGGCGCTTTCCAAGCTGGTGGTGGACGGCCGTATCCATCCGGCTCGCATCGAGGAGCTGGTGGCCAAGGCGCGAATGGAAGTGGACAACGTCATGCGCGAGGAAGGCGAGAAGGCCGCCCTCGAAGCGAAGGTCCACGGCCTCAGCCCCGACCTGATCAAAGCGATGGGCCGGCTGCACTTCCGCACGAGCTACAGCCAGAACGTCCTGCGGCACTCAATCGAGATTGCTGCGCTGTGCTCGACCATGGCTCACGAGCTCGGGGCGGACGTCAACGTGGCGCGGCGGGCCGGCTTTTTGCACGACGTCGGCAAGGGCGTGTCACATGAAGTCGAGGGCCCGCACGCCATCATCGGCGGCGAGATTGCCAAGCGCTTGGGTGAGTCCAAGAACGTGATCCATGCCATCAAGGCCCATCACGGCGAGGAGGAGCCGGAAACCGTGGAAGCGCTGATCGTGTCCGCCGCGGATGCCATCTCCGCCGCTCGGCCGGGCGCTCGCCGCGAGAACCTGGAGACGTACGCCAAGCGGCTGGAAGCGCTCGAGAACATCGCCAACTCCTTCCCTGGAGTGGACCGCTCGTTTGCCATCCAGGCAGGTCGGGAGATTCGCATCATCGTCAAGCCGGACGAAGTTGACGACCTCGCGGCGGCACGTCTCGCCCGCGATATCGTTAAGCAGATTCAGGAGAACCTGAGCTACCCGGGGCAGATCAAAGTGATGGTGCTCAGAGAGACCCGGGCGGTGGAGTTCGCCAAGTAACGCTCTACAACAGCATGTAAGGAGAAAGCCGCGGGCGCGCTGCGCCCGCCGGCAATCCATCCCAGTGAACGTCCTCAAAGTAGCAGCCCAATCCAAACCGACGGCGGTTGCCGGGGCGGTGGCCGGTCTCATTCGCGAGCAGGGGCGCGCGGAGCTCCAGGCCATCGGCGCCGGCGCGGTCAACCAAGCAATCAAGGCAATCGCCATCTCCCGCAGCTACCTCTCTCCCCAGCACATGGACGTCATCTGCGTCCCGACCTTCATGGAGGTGGTGATCAACCAGAGCCAGCGAACCGGCCTGCGGCTGGTGGTGCAGCGGTGGGATTACGACGAAGTGCACGACATCGCCGAGCCTCCGGAGCAAACCCACGCCGCACAGCACTGGGACGATGAGTCCGGCGAGCCGTTCGAGAACGATCGCCCGCGTGCTTAGGCGCGAAGCCCGCTGAGCCAGGCCCCAGCGGTCCGGTCCCAGGCGTCGTCGACCTGCCGGCGCAGCGCCTCCAGGCTGGCGCTGTTGTCGATAACCACGTCCGCTCGGCGAACCTTGTCCTCGGGGTCGGGCTGGGCCCGTAGGCGCTGCAGCGCATCCTGCCCGGACATCGATCGCTGCTCTGCCAATCGCTTTATCTGCTGATCCTCGCCGGCCGTCACCGCCCAGATGGTGTCGCAGGCGTCTGCCATGCCACTCTCGATCAGCTTCACCGCATCGATCGCGAGAACGCTTCGCGGCGGCGCTTCGATAATCCTGCGCTTCACCTCAGCCCGTACCGCGGGATGCACGATCAGCTCCAGGTCACGCAGGGCCTCCGGACTGCCAAACACCATCCTCGCCAGACCGGCCCGGTCGAGCTCACCACGGGCGTCCAGGGTGTGGGGACCGAAACGGTCGACGATCTGGCGCAGCACCGGCTGTCCGGCTCGCTCAAGATCCCGCACGACTGCATCGGCGTCCACGACGATAGCCCCCTTGGCCGCCAACATGGCGTCTACCGTGCTCTTGCCGGTGGCGATATTGCCCGTTACGCCGATGGCGTAGAGGTCGGCCCGCCGCGGGAATACCTCGGGCGGAAGCGCGGGCTTCAACACACGACCCCCTTTCGCCAGGATGCGCCGCCGGCCAGGCTAGGCAAACAGGGCAGGCTGAGCAACGTCCAGCGGCGCGCCCGAAAGGAGCCGGCGCAGGGTCTCCACGCTGCGCCGATCGGGTCCGGCCCCTTCATAGCCCGGGACCTCCAGGAGGAAATCACAGTCATTGGCGGCCAGCGGCAGCAGGACGTCCTGCAGACCCTGAAGGCCGATGAAGCCATCTCCAAGGTTCTCATGGCGGTCCACGCCGGAGCCGAAACGCGCCTTGGAATCATTGACGTGCACCGCTCGCACCCGCTTCAGGCCGATGCTGCGGCGAATCTCGTCGAACATCTGCTCGCGCTCGGCTGTATGCGGATAGTCGTACCCGGAAGCGAAAGTATGGGCGGTATCGATGCACACCTGCAGGCGCTCGTCACCATGGCACATGTCGATGAAGCGGCCGATTTGGTCAAAGCGGCTGCCCAGACAGTTGCCGCTGCCGGCGTTGTTCTCGATCAGCACCGGGATCCCGTTGTCCGCTTTGCGCAGGGCCGCCTCGAGCCCCACGGCGACGGACTCTTCGGCCTCGGCGACCGCACGCGACAGCGCGCTGCCCATGTGCGCGATGACGCCGGCCGCGCCGAGCCGTTCGGCGGCCTTCAGGTAGCTGGCCAGCGCATGAATCGACTTCTCGAACAGCTCCGGGTTGTCAGTGCCGAAGTTGATCAGATAGATCGCGTGCAGGTACACAGGGCCAACCCGCTGATCGCGGGCCAGCCGGCGAAACTCCTGCACGTCTTCCTCGGCCAGGGTGGGCACGAGCCAGCGCTGCGGAAAGCTGACGAACACCTGGATGCAGTCCGCGTCGATGTCCTTGGCCCTGCCGATCGCCTCCCATATGTGGCCGCGAGTCGAGACGTGGGCGCCTACCTTCATCTCTGTCTAGGGTACACACCTGTAGGCTTGATACATGTTGGAGTTGGGCTACAAAGCATCGGCCGAGCAATTTGGTCCGCGGCAACTGTTGGACTTCGGGGTGTTCGCGGAGCACTGCGGTTTTGACAGCGTCCTGGTCAGCGACCACTTTCACCCCTGGGAGCACACGGGCGGACACTCCCCATTCGCCTGGTCCTGGCTAGGCGCCCTGGGTGAGCGGACGCAACACGTGCGCATCGGCACGAGTGTCGTTTGCCCCACCCTCCGCTACCATCCCTCGATCGTGGCGCAGGCCATGGCCACGCTGGCGGTAATGTACCCCCGGCGAGTGTTTTTCGGGGTGGGCACCGGGGAGGCGCTCAACGAGACCCCGGCCACAGGCATCGAGATGCCACCCTACAAAGAGCGCTACGAGCGGCTGGTGGAGGCGCTGGACCTGATGCAGCGCCTATGGACGGAGGAGTTCGTGACCTTCGACGGTAAGTACTATCACACTCGCGGCGCCACCATCTACGACGTTCCGCCAGAGGGCGTGCCGATCTACCTGGCGGCCTCAGGGGCAAAGATGGCCACTCTCGCCGGCCGCGTTGGGAACGGGCTCATCACGACCAGCGGCAAGCCTATGGAGCTGTACCGCGACACCATCCTGCCGGCCTTCGAGCGCGGCGCCCAGCAAGCCGGCCGCCACTCCAAAGCGCTGGACAAGATGATCGAGATGAAGGTGTCCTTCTCCATCGAGGACGATCGCCAGTGGCCGACCAGCGTGCTGGGCCAGGAGGAAAAGGTAGGCGTCTACGACCCGCGCGAACTCGAAGAGCGGGCACGCCACATCACCGACGATGCGCTCATCAAGCGCTGGATCACCTCGCCCGACCCCGATTACCACGTCCAGGAAATCGAGAAGTACATCGAGCTCGGCTTCACCAACCTGGTATTCCACGGCCCAGGCGACGACCAGGTGCACTTTATCCAGGCCTATGGCGCCGAAGTCCTCCCTCGCCTCCGCCGCAAGTACGGCTCCCGCTACGGCCGCCGCTACGCGTGAGGCGTGAGGCGCTGGGCGCGAGGCGCTGGGCGCTGGGCGCTGGGCGCTGGGCGCGAGGCGCGAGGCGCAAGGCGCGAGGAGCAAGGCACAAGGCGCGAGGCGCTGGGCGCAAGGCGCGGGACGCTAGGCGCTGGGGCGCTGGAGGCACGACCTCGGACGCCGAAGGCAGCCCGCTGCTGCGGTCATGTTGAGCGGCACCCAAGCGGTATGTCGCGGCCGGCGCTTGCCATTGCCGGCTACCATCTG
>JAJPGV010000025.1 GCA_021325635.1 Chloroflexota bacterium | reverse complement strand
TCACGTAGAAACAGCCGTATCGGAGCCCACCTCGGCGACGACCAGGAGACCTGGCGTAGCAGGGCTCGATTTTCAGGTTGAAACAGGAACCTGGCTGGGATTCCATGACGGCCGCGCCTTGCAGGTCAGCGCCGAGCGGTTCGCCAGCCGGCTGGAGGCCCTCGCATGGGAGCGCTGCAACAGTGCCTGGCACGAGCTCGGCGATGAGGACTGCATTGCCGTGCACACCGAGGCCCGGTACGACCTGTCATTCTGGACCGCGGGCGAATAGTGCCCGAGCTCCCCATGCAGCTGTCCGGTGCGGAGCACGAGCTCATCCCTCCACGGCATGCGGCGCATTGGGCCAGCATCGTCCGCGGTGAGCCGGCCCCCGTGGAGGCGCTCGCTCGCCTGCCGTTTTATCGCTGGCTGGTCGTTGGCACGGTCTGCATTGGGGCGTTCCTCGGACAGCTCGACGCCAGTATCGCGACGCTGGTTCTGCCGACACTCGAGCAGGTGTTCGGTGCGCCGACGGCCGCGGTCGAATGGGTGGCGATCGCCTACCTGCTCACGCTGGCGGCGCTGGTGGTCATTTTCGGGCGCCTGGCCGACATGACTGGGCGGAAGCGCTTGTACACGCTTGGCTTTGGCATCTTCATCGCCGGCTCGGCGCTGTGCGGGCTCGCGCCGGGCATCGGCTGGCTCATCGGCTTCCGAGTGCTGCAGGCCGTGGGAGCAGCCATGCTGCAAGCCAACAGCGTAGCCATCATCACTGCCGCCGTCCCTCGCGGCGAGCTCGGACGAGCCATCGGAATCCAGGGTGCCGCGCAGGCCGTTGGGCTTTCGGTCGGACCATCTGTCGGAGGCTTTCTCATCGCCACCCTTGGTTGGCAATGGGTGTTTTTCATCGCCGTGCCTTTTGGCATCGCCGGCACCATAGCCGCATGGCTGGTCCTGCCCCGTTCGGAGACCAGCGCGGGGCTCAACGCCCACTCCGCCGAGCGCTTCGACTGGAGTGGCGCCATGACCTTCACCGCGGCCATCGCCCTGCTGCTCCTGGCGCTGACGTTCGGCGGCGCCTGGGGCTGGTCGAGCCTGGCATTGTGGGTTTGCATCATCGGCGCGGCCCTTGCGCTTGCGCTGTTCGTCCGGGTCGAGCGCCGGACGGCCTTCCCCCTGGTCGACATCCAGCTGCTGCGGAACCGGGTCTTTGCCACGGGCATTGTCTCGGGCCTGCTGTCTTACGCCGTCCTGTTCGGCGCGCTGTTCCTCTTGCCGTTCCTGCTGCAGCGCATCCTGCATCGCGATCCCGCCAGCGCCGGATTGCTGCTGACGGCTGTGCCCCTGGCCATCGCTGTCCTGGCGCCCTACAGCGGACTGCTGGCGGATCGACGGGGAGCGCGTCTTCCAACCATTGCCGGCATGGCTATGGCAGCCTGCTCGCTGCTCCTGTTGGCCATGACGCCCGATACGTCCATTCCGCTGGTGGCAGCCTTTTTCGGTCTGTTCGGCGCCGGGCTTGGGCTGTTTACGCCGGCCAATAACAGCGCCATTATGGGCAGCGCGCCCCCACACCGGCTTGGCATCGCCGGCGGGGTGCTCAACATGACGCGAAGCCTGGGCACCAGCCTTGGCATCGCTGCCACGGGCGCCATCCTCGCGCTGGCTGCTACCATCACCTCGGGACAGCCCGTCCACAACACCCTGACGCTCCCCAGCCGTGCCCTTGTCGCCGGCTTCCGCTCATCCTTGGTCTTTCTCGCAATCGTGGCGCTCCTGGCCGGGATCATCTCCGGTTTGAGAGGCGAGGCTGCGCGGCCGCGGGAGTCCACCGCACCAGAGCTTGTGGAGCATCAGCTGGTTTGACCTCTGCGCATCGGTAATACTCGAACTGGGCCGCCGGCGAGGATTGAGGCAGGCGAAGCCGCTTGAAAGGACGCGATCGCACGTTGGCTGGAGATCTGGACCGATCCGGGTCTGAGCCGCTGTACCGGCAGTTGGCGCGAAAGCTGCGCAGCGAGCTGAGGCGGACAGGCCAGGACGGCGCCGAGGGCATGACCGAGCTCCAACTGAGGGAGCGCTTTGGCGTGAGCCGCTACACCGTCCGCCAGGCATTGGACCTGTTGGAACAGGAAGGGCTCATCGAAAGGAAGAAGAAGCGGGGAACATTCCCCGTCGCCAGACCGGTCATCGAACAGCCGCTGGAGGGCATCTACACCTTCGGCCGCAGCATGATGGGGCTGGGCCTCGCTCCCCATTCGCGCGTGCTCTCCCTGCGCGTCATCACACCCACCGAGTCGCTGGCCGGCCAGCTCGAGCTGGGTTCCTCACCCGGCGCCCGCCTGGTGGAGCTCACACGGCTGCGCAGCGCCGGCGAAGAGCCGATGGTGGTGGAGACCGTCTGGATACCCCAGCCCCTCGTGCCTGGCATCCAGCAACTGGACCTCACGGGCTCGGTATACGACGTCTTGCGCGACCGCTACGGGCTGGAGGTAACGTCGGCCCAGGAAAGCATCCAGCCTATGGTCCTGGACACCCGCTCAGCCCGCCTGCTGGGTCTCGCCAAAGGGTCAGCGGCCTTCTCGGTCCAGCGGGTTTCATACGTCGCGGAAAAGCCCGTTGAAGTGCGCCACAGCCTCATTCGCGGCGATCGCTACCTCTACTCCGTGCGCCTGAAGGTGCAGAGCGGGAGCCCGCTCCGCGTCTGATCGAGGGCAGCGACGAGATCAGCTCCCGTACTTGGCGCGATTGGCATTGTGCTCGGCGAGCGTACGCGCGAAGGCATGTTCGCCCGAGCCATCGTTCTTGGCCACGAAATAGAGGAAGTCGCCCTGCGGATTAGCGGCCGCCTGGATGCTGGCTAGGCCCGGATTGGCGATTGGGCCCGGAGGCAATCCAGGGTGCGTATAGGTGTTGTACGGCGAGTTGACCTTCAAGTCGTCGGCGCTCAACCGCGGCCACCAGCTGCCGGGCTTGCCAAGGGCATACTGCACGGTCGGATCCGCGAACAGACCCTGATTGGTGTTCAAGCGGTTCCAGTACACGCCGGCTATCAGCGGCCGCTCGGCCGGCACTTTGGCTTCACGCTCGACGATCGAGGCGATGATCAGCGTATCGTACAGCGTGTGCTTGTTGGCCGCGACCTTCTGCCGCAGGCCGGTATCGACGCGCTTGTCGAACGCATCGAGCATGCGCTTGATGAGATCGCGCGGATTGGGAGAGCGTCCGGGCACCAGGTAGGTGTCCGGAAACAGGTAGCCCTGCAAACTGGCGCCCTTGGGGCGGTCGGCCAGGAAATCGTAATCCCAGCTGGGGTCCGGCTGCGTGGCGAGCTGCACGAAGTCCTGGCTGACGCCAATGCCCGCTCGCGCCGCCAGGTCGGCCTGCTCTTCCATGCGCAGCCCTTCCGGCAGCGTGATCCTGATGTCCTTGGGAGCCACGGGCTGCTCCAGGGCAGCGATGATCTGCTCGATCGACCATCCTGCTGTGACCTCGTGGACTCCTGGCTGGAAGCTGCTTCCCGTTCCCCGAAGCTTGAGCACGCCGAGGAAGACAGCCTCGCTTGGCACCAGCCCCTTCTCCTGCAGGTCCCGAGCGATATCCGCCGTCGTCTCTCCTTGCGCAATCGCCACGTTGACGATGGTGCCGGACGCCGGCGTTGGGGCTTGAAGGGCCGGCGACAGGAGTGGCGCCGACCGGCCTAACATCGCCCGGCTGACCAACCAGCCGCCGCCGACCAGCATGCCCAGCAGCGCCAGCACTACCCATTTCGACGAGGAGCTGCGTCTGCGGCCGGAACGCATCTGCCGGGCTGGCGCAGGCATGCGAGTCAAGCGCGGTGCGCCTCGAGATAGTCTTCCAAGATGACCGTGGCCGCCGCGGCGTCGATACGCTCTCGGCGCTCGGCTTCAGGCAGCCCCGCCTGGCGCAGCAGTTCGTCGGCCGCCAGCGTCGTCATCCTCTCATCCCAGTATTCCACTGGGACCGGTAGAACACGCGCCACATACTCACCGAAACGCTGAGCCGTTTGTGCACTGGGGCCAAATTCGCCCTCCAGCGACAGCGGCAGACCGATAATCACCCGTTCCACGCCCAATGTGCTGACGAGCTCCGCCAGCGCACGGCGGTCGGCCTTCGCCGACCGACGCACCAGCACCTGCACCGGAAAGGCCATTTTCCCTTCCGGGTCACTGACGGCGATGCCGATGCGCTTCTCGCCCAGATCCAAGGCCATCAAGCGCATCGGAGCTCACGCCGTTGGCGGTGGGCCAGCCACTTTGGTCGAGATGCGCCACGAGAACGACGGCACGCGATGCACCCACCCCGGCCACAGCTTTACCTCAGCGGCGGCGACGCCCGGCGACTGGCGAATGAGCCCGGAGGCCTTCTCTGGGTCGAGTCCGCGGACCTCGTCGCTGAACGCCGACAGACGCAGCGGCACCGACACCGCGCCACTGCTTCGCACCTGCAGCGTAACCGCGGAGCCGTCATTGGACACGATCGCAGGTGGATTGATGGTCAGAGGTTCGTTGCGCAGCTCGGCGCCGCCGCCCTGCCGAGCGGCCGCGGTCTCCATCGTCTGTTCGATGACGGCGTTGACGTCATCACCCAGGAAGGTGAGCCCCTTGACCAGCACTTTCATGTGCAGCGTCGTTCGGGTAGTGACCTGCTCCGGGCTCTCCTCGTAGGTCAGCTCTTCGATGGCGCGATCTCCCTGGGCCGCGGGGCTCAGGATGAACGTTTCGTTGCGGGCTATCTGCTCGTTGATCTTGTCCATGGCCTGGCCGGTCAAGCGATCGAGCAGGGCCTGCTTGGCCTTCGACTGGTCATCCGCGGACAGGTAGCTGACCTTTTTCACCGTCCCGCCGGAGATCGGCACCTGGTTGATCACCGTCAGCTTGGAGCTCAGCGGCCCTTGGACCGCGGTGATCGCACCAATCGGCACGTTTGCCTGCTCGCCGGCGTCGACAGCCTGAACGGCGGCGCTGCCGGTGCCTGGAATGAGCGTGTCGCCGATTTGGATGGAGGGACTGACGGTCGTATCCTGCACGGTGTAATAGACGTGGGAGCCGGCGCTCACGATCGTGGATCGAGGCACCGTGACGGCGTCGGTCGTCTGGTTGGTGAAGGTCACCGTCCCTTTAGCTGACTGATCGGCCGCGTCGCGCAGGCCCGAAGCGTTGACGGTGGTTTGTCCGGCAACCTCGGCGGTCACCAGGTGCGCCGGGATCTTACCGGCTTCCACGTCGACCCCGTTGGCCGACTCGTCGGCCACAACCCGGACGTCCATCGTCAAGCTCTCCACGGACGGCGTCACCAGGATAGTCGCTGCCGGCAGGACGAAGTAGCCAACCCAGCCGATCACGCCCAGCAGGACCAGCCCGGCGATAGCCGACACCCAGGTCGCCAGCGGGCGCCTGGCCGGCTCCGGCGGGCGGTCGTAGAAATCGCGCCAGGTGGCGTCGCGCTGGAACTCCTCTATGGTGGAGTAGTTGGCGAAGCCCGCCTCAGCACACAGCTGGCGCGTCATCTCATCGTCGGAGATGAGTGCCACCGCAATCCCAAGATCCTCGGCTTTGCGCTGCAGCAGCCGCATGGCCACGGGATTCCGGAACACCTTCAGGTGCGGCTGCACCACGATGGCTACTTCGCGAGCACCCAGCAGCTCGATCTTGAGCAGGATCGAGGCGATGTTCTCGTTGTCGGCGAACTTGAGCGCCTGTCGCCAGGCCAACCGCTTGACGCCGCCCTGCTCGGATTCGCCGCCGGCCCGGCCAGCGGCGCCGGTCTGGTCGGCTTGCGGCCCGTCCGGCGTTGTGGTGGCTATTTGCGCTCCAGCTGGGCTCTGGCCGCTTCGACCGCCGCGGCCAATCCATCGGCCAGCTTGGAGGCATCCTTACCGCCGCCTTGAGCCAGGTCCGGCCTGCCGCCGCCCCCGCTGCCTCCGGCGGCGAGCGACGCCGCTCGAACGACCTCGCCGGCCTTCACCCCACGCTCGACCAGGTCCTTGGTGACCAACGTCACGTATGCGGGCTTGTCGTCGACCACCGCTCCCAGCGTAACCACGCCCGAGAAGCGCAGCGTCTTGACGCGATCGACCAGCCGCAGCAGATCGTCTCGGTTGTCGGCCGTGACCACCTCTGCCAGCACCTGCGCGCTGCCGTTCGCGCTCTTGATACGAGCCAGCAGCTCCTCAGCTTCAGAGCCGCTGCCTTCGCGCTTGAGCCGTTCGATCTGCTTGTCCTTCTTGGCCAGCTCGTCCAGCAGTCGCTGAACCTGACGCGGCATATCGGCTTCGCCTCCCGGCAATATCTGCTGGACAGCACGCAGCGTTTCCAAGCGGTCGCGCACGTATTCGGCTGCCCGGCGTCCGGTGAAGGCTTCCACACGGCGAACGCCGGAGCCGATGCTCTCCTGGCCGGCGATAACCAGCTCGCCTATCTGGCCCGTCGCCCGGACGTGTGTCCCGCCGCACAGCTCCATGCTGAAGCCAGGGATGCTCACCACTCGGACCTGCTCGCCGTATTTCTCCTCGAACAGGCCGATCGCGCCGCGAGACGTTGCTTCATCCAGCCCCAGCACCTCGGTCTGCACGGGCTCGTCACGCCGGATCTCCTCGTTGGCAATGCGCTCGACCTCTCGCAGCTGCTCGTCGGTCAGCGCGGACGAGTAGTGGAAGTCGAATCGCAGCCGGTCCGGCTCGACCACCGACCCCGCCTGCGTGGCCTTCTCGCCCAGCACGCGGCGCAGCGCCGCGTGCAAGATGTGTGTCCCGGTATGGTTCCGAGCCGTGTCCCAGCGCAGCCCCTCGTCGACGGTGGCCCGTACACGATCGCCCACGGCCAGCTCGCCGCGGGCCATCACGCCGTGATGAACGAACAGGTCAGCCATTGGCTTGGTGGTGGCAATGACCTCGAACAGCGTGTCGCCTGTGGTGCTCACGACACGGCCGGTGTCGCCCACCTGGCCGCCACCAGTTGCGTAAAACGGCGTTCGGTCGAGGATCAGCTCGCCCTGTTCTCCGGCCGCGAGCCGCTGGCGCATCTCCCCCTCGACCACGATGGCGCGTATCTCACCGTCGGCCGTGGTGGTCTCGTAGCCCAGGAACGTCGTTGGGCCAGCGTGCGTTCGAATTGGGCGGTACGCGTCTGGATGCACGGACGGCCCGGCGGCGCCTTTGGCCGAAGCCCGGCTGCGTCGCCGCTGCTCCTCCAGCTCGGCCAGGAACCCGGTCTCGTCGACGCCCAGGCCACGCTCGGCCAGGATCTCCTGGGTTACTTCCAGCGGGAAGCCGTACGTGTCGTACAGGCGGAAGGCGTCACTGCCCGGCAGCTGCTGGCCGTGACGCAGCGAGGAGACCATGGCGTTGAGGATGCTCAGGCCCTGGCTGAGGGTTTGGTTGAACTTCTCTTCCTCGGCCTCGATGACGTTGAAGATGGCCAGCCGGTCCTGGCTGAGGTTGGGGTATGCCCCGGCCATGCGCTCGATCACGCTGGCCGACAGATCTTTCAGGAATGGCCGCTCCAGCCCCAGCATGCGGCCGTGCCTGATCGCCCGCCGGATGATGCGGCGCAGGATGTAGCCCCGGCCTTCGTTGGAAGGCTCCAGACCGTCGCCCACCAGGAAGGTCATGGAGCGCGCGTGATCCGCCAGCACCCGAATGCCGAAGGCCCTGCGGCGAGCGGTCCCGGCGCTGCTCCCGGCCGCGCCGGCATCCTCGACGGAGCCGTCGTACGAAAGGCCGGTCAGCTGCTCGACGGTGCTGATGATGGGCCTGAACAGGTCGGTTTCATACACCGTGGGTCTGCCCTGCAAGACCAGGCACAGCCGCTCGAGACCGGCGCCCGTGTCGATGTTCTGCTGCTGCAGCGGTCCCTGAACCTCGTTGCTCTCGTTCTGCAGGAACTGCATGAACACCAGGTTCCAGATCTCCAGGTAGCGGTCACAATCGCAGCCCGGAGCGCAGTCGGGCCGGCGGCAGCCCATCTCCGCGCCGCGATCGAAGTAGATCTCGGAGTCGGGGCCGCAAGGTCCCGCCGCGCCCTTGATCGCCCACCAGTTGGTTTCGTCTCGGTGGATGCGCTCCGCCGGCACACCGATCTGGCGCCAGATGGCCGGAGCTTCCTCGTCGCTCGGATGGCAGGTGACGTGCAGCCTATCCTCGGGCAGCCCATAGCCTTTGCGCAGCAGATCCCAGGCGAAATCGATGGCGCCTTCCTTGAAGTAATCGCCCACCGAGAAATTGCCCAGCATTTCAAAGAAGGTGAGATTGCGCTCGTTGCCAACCGTCTCGATGTCGGTCGTGCGGAAGCACTTCTGGCAGCTCGTGAGCCTCTTCGCCGGCGGCTTGGCCTTGCCCAGGAAAAACGGCTGCATCTGGTGCATGCCGGCTGGGGTCAGCAGCACCGTCGGATCGTTCAGCGGAACCAGCGACGAGCTGGGCATGCGCACGTGTCCGCGAGCCTGGAAAAAGTCCAAAAACGTGTCGCGGACCTGGTCGGAGGTCACGCTCGCATTATAGCGGCGAGGCCCCCTAGCAAGCTTCCTGCATTAGCAGGGTAGACAGGCCCATCGCAAGCGCGATTCAATCCGCTTCGAGCAGGCGTCTCGGGCTGGCTCCGCGGGCTGATTGCTCAAGCGCGCTCCTGTGGCGGGGCCACCGTCGATGCTGCACCCACGCGAGCCTTGAGTCCGGCCAGCACGAGCAGGCCTATCGCGGCCAAGCTGGCCTCAATCACGTGCACGTCGCCCAGAAGCGGCAGGCGGCTGCCACTCCTGGCGGCCAGCAGCGACCCAACCGCCATACCAACCAGCGACAGCAGCCAATGCCGTACGACATGGCGCACGCCCAGCCCCATGAACAGGTGGACCGCCAGCGTGTAGATCAGCCCGAGCAGTAGTGACAGCGCGAGGGCGGGGCTGAGCAGCCAGTCAATCAATGATGCCGCCGCCTACGACGACGTCGCCATCGTAGAAGACGATGACCTGTCCCGGCGATACGGCTCGCTGAGGCTCGTCGAACTGCACGTTCAGGCAGTCACCGTCGCGCTGCAATCTGCAGCTGGCCAGCTGCCCGTGCGAGCGAATCTTGGCCTCGAGCGCGCCGTCGCCGGCCAGCGCATTGAACGCCGGCTGCCGCACTCGGACGTGCGTCCGCAACAGCCCGGACTCACCACCCACGACGATGCGATTGAGATCGGTGTCCATGCCAAGCACGTATGAACGCTCCGGCCGGGCGAGATTCAGGCCCTGACGCTGCCCTATGGTGTACAGCGGCAGCCCGGCATGCCGGCCAACCACCCGGCCGGCCGTGTCCACCAGCTCTCCGGGCAGGATGGCCTCAGGAATGTTCTGCAACAGAAACTCACGATAATCACGCCCCACGAAGCAGATGTCCTGGCTATCGGGCTTGTGCGCCACTGGCAGCCCAAGGCGGACAGCCTCCTCACGCACCTGCTCCTTGGTCATGTCGCCCAGGGGGAAGATCAGCCGGCGCAGCCGCTCCTGCCCCAGCATGTACAGCATGTACGACTGGTCCTTGGCGCTGTCGGCCGCCCGACGCAGCTCGACGGTCCCATCCGGCAGTCGAGCCAATCGGGCGTAGTGGCCGGTGGCGAGATAGTCCGCGTTCATGGCCAATGCCCTGCGCAAGAGGAAATCGAACTTGATGTGGTGGTTGCAGGCAGTGCATGGGTTCGGCGTCCGGCCCTGGGCATACTCCTGCAGGAAGTAGTCCACCACGTAGTGCTTGAAGTCATCTTCGGCATTGATCAAATAGAAGGGGAAGTGGAACGCGTCGGCGACGCGGCGAGCGTCGTCCACCGCGTCCAGCGAACAGCAGCGATTGCCGGCTGGCGTCTCTTCGCGCCAGCCGCTCGCCCACAGCCGCAGCATCACGCCCACCACGTCATAGCCCTGCTCGACCAGCAAGGCAGCGGCGACGGAGCTGTCCACTCCGCCGCTCATGGCCACGACGACGCGTCTGGGCTCGGTCACGACGTGGATTCTAGCCAGGGGTCGCACACTCCCGCGCGTATGAAACTGGCGTCGCTCACTATGATTTAGGCGCTATGGCGCGGAAGTACCAGCCGAAGGAATTCGAGGCCAAGTGGCAGCGCACGTGGGAAGAGCAGCAGCTCTACCGCACCGACGATAGCTTTGACCGCGTCAAGCTCTACTGTCTCGACTTCTTCCCTTATCCGTCGGGATCGGGCCTTTCGGTCGGCCACGGCCACAACTACATCCCCACGGACGTGTATTCGCGCTTCAAGCGGATGCAGGGCTTCAACGTCTTGCACCCCATGGGCTGGGATGCCTTCGGTCTGCCGGCCGAGAATGAGGCCATCCTGCGGAAAGTGCCGCCCCAGGTCAACACGGCCAAGAACATTGCCAACTACAAGCGCCAGCTGGCTCTCATGGGACTGTCCTACGACTGGACCAAAGAGATCAATTCGACCGACCCCGGCTACTACCACTGGACGCAGTGGTTCTTCCTATTGCTGTACCACCGCGGCCTCGCTTACCGCGCGGTCGGCTCGCAGTGGTGGTGCCCCGAGTGCAAGACCATCCTGGCCAACGAACAGGTCGAGAACGGCTTCTGCTGGCGGCACACCACCACTCGCGTGCAGAAGAAGGACCTGGAGCAGTGGTACTTCAAGATCACCGCCTACGCCGACCAGCTGCTGAACGACCTCGACACCATCGATTGGCCGGAGCGCATCGTCGCCATGCAGCGCAACTGGATCGGCCGATCCGAGGGCGCCGAGGTCACCTTCACGGTCGAAGGCAGCGGCGATCCCATCGTCGTCTTCACCACCCGGCCCGACACGCTGTTCGGCGCGACCTTTATGGTGCTGTCGCCTGAGCATCCGCTCGTCGAGACCATCACCACGCCAGAGCACAGCGCCGAGGTCAGCGCCTATCAGGAGCAGGCCCGCGTCATCAGCGAGATTGACCGCCTATCGACCGAGCGGGAGAAGACCGGCGTATTCACGGGGGCTTTTGCCATCAACCCCGTGAACGACGAGCGCATTCCTATCTGGATAGCGGACTACGTTCTCATGGGCTACGGCACCGGCGCGATCATGGCGGTTCCCGCCCACGACCAGCGCGATTTCGAGTTTGCCCGTAAGTACGGGATTGAAATTCGCCTGGTCTTCATGGAGCCAAACAGCCGCCTGACGGCCGAGCAGATGACCGAGGCGGCGGCGCATGGCGGCACCATGATCAACTCCCGTCAGTTCGATGGCTTCGTCGAAGGGCCGGAGACGGTCGACAAGTTCATCAGCTGGCTCGAAGCGACCGGCAAGGGTGCCCGCAAGGTGAACTACCGCGTACGCGACTGGCTGATCTCGCGCCAGCGCTATTGGGGCGCGCCCATTCCTATCGTGTACTGCGATCAGCACGGCATCGTCCCAGTGCCCGAAGAGCAGCTCCCGGTCGTGCTGCCCGAGATCCTGGATTACGAGCCATCGGGCACGGGCCGGTCGCCGCTGGCCAACGTGCCCGAGTTCGTGAACACCACCTGTCCCATTTGCGGTGGCCCGGCTCGCCGGGAAACGGATACCATGGACGGCTTTGCCTGCTCCTCGTGGTATTTCCTGCGCTTCCCCAATCCCGATCTCCAGGACCGCCCATTCGACCCCGACAGGGCCAACTACTGGCTGCCGGTGGACGTCTACGTAGGCGGCGCCGAGCACGCGGTGATGCATCTGCTGTACGCCCGCTTCTGGACGAAGGTCATGGCCGACGCGGGCCTGGTCACCTTCCGCGAGCCTTTCCGCAAGCTGCGCAACCAGGGCATGATCTACGGCGCCGATGGGCAGAAGATGTCGAAGTCCCGCGGCAACGTCGTGACCCCGGACGATGTGGTGGAGCGCTACGGAGCAGACGCCCTGCGCTGCTACGAGCTGTTCATGGGCCCGTTCGAGCTCGACAATGCCTGGGACAACGACGGTCCCAAGGGCCAATTCCGCTTCCTCAATCGGGTATGGGAGCTGGCTCATGCGGCCAGGAGTGAGGACTCACCGGAAACGCTGCGGCTGCTGCATCAGACCATTCACGATCTCTCCGAAAGATTCGAAGATTTCCGCTTCAACACCGCCGTGGCCAAGCTGCACGAGCTCGTCAACGGGTTGGAGAAGAACGGCTGTTCCGACTCGACCCTCGACACGCTGCTGCTCCTGCTGGCGCCGGTTGCGCCGCATCTGGCTGAGGAGCTGTGGCGCGAGCGGCACCCCAGCCAGGGCAGCGTGCACACGCAGGCCTGGCCGCCGTTCGATCCCGCTCGGCTGCAAGTCGAAACGTGCGCTGTCGTCGTCCAGGTCAACGGCAAGCTGCGCGACACCATCCAGGTCGCCATGAACCTGCCACAGGAAGAGGTGGAGCGGCTCGCGCGCTCGTCGGAGCGAGTACAGCGCTTTCTGGACGGCAAGCACGTACGCAAGGTCATCTACGTGCCCAACAAGCTGCTCAACCTGGTGGCCGGCTAAGCGAACGACACAGCCTCGCCGCGTGCGGGGGCCGAGCCGCATGCCTTGCGCCGGTGAGTATGCTTGGGCGATGAGCCAGGGGAGGAGTGGCGCAGGGTGACCTTTCCGGCCGAGCACCGGCGAGCCCAACGGACCATTGTCGATGTCGAAGCGGAGCTGCACCTGCGCGGCTTGGCCAGCTGCCGCGGCATTATTCAAGACCTGTCCACTGTCGGGAGCCTATTTGTTCCCGAGCACCCACTCGACGTGCGCCAGGGCCTAACCGGCACGCTGCGCTTCGGCCTGCCCAATTTCGTCAACTGGATCGAGCCCAGCATTGAGGTCCGGCGGGTGACCACGTACGAGCGGGTCGGAGGCGAGCAGGCCCAGGCCGTCGGCTTCGAGTTCTCGGGGCTCGATGCCAGCGAAGAGCGGGCCATTGCCGCGGGCTGCCTGGAGTGGCAGTCCCATCGCATGCGTGATTACCGCCTGGCAGCCAGATGTTACGTCCAGGGCCTGGGGCCGTTCGAGAAGTTCTCACGCTACGGACAGCTCACCGCGGGAAGCCGCAGACAGCTGTATCTCAACGTCCTCCATCCCGCCGGGCTGGAGGAAGGCGCCGCCATCCGCCTCAAGGTCGGGGCCTCACACGTCGCGGCGGAGGTCGAGCGGATGGAAACCAGCGGGGACGCGGCCAACGTAGTGCTGCGGATGATGGGCTGGGGGCGGGACTTCTTTCTGCACGAGGCGCGCCGTGAATCGATCTCAGGCTCGTCCCTGGGTTGGCCAGCGCCCTGATAAGGCAATTTGATGCTCGGCTGTGGTGCACCCAGTACAATGGGGCACGGCCTGCATGGCTCAGGCCGCATAGTCTGACCGGGAGGTAGTTGGTGCCGGAAGCCATTCTTCAACGCAACCTCGCCCTCGAGCTCGTCCGCGTGACCGAGGCAGCGGCCATCGCCGCTGCCCGCTGGATGGGCCGCGGTGATAAAGACGCGGCCGACGGAGCCGCCGTGGACGCCATGCGCTTCGCGCTCAGCTCCATCGACATGGACGGCACAGTCATCATCGGTGAGGGCGAGAAGGATGAGGCGCCAATGCTGTATATCGGCGAGAAGATTGGAAACAGTCTTCCGCCGCAGACCGATGTGGCCGTCGACCCCATCGACGGCACTCGCCTAACCGCTCTGGGCCTGCCCAACGCCATCTCCGTCATCGCGGTTTCCGAGGCGGGAAGCATGTATTTCCCACCCAAGATCGTGTACATGGACAAGATCGCCGTAGGCCCGGAAGCGGCCGGCGTGATCGACATCGAAGCTCCGCCCGCCGAGAATTTGCGGCGCGTCGCCCGAGCGCAGAATTGCGAGATCGAGGACCTCTCCGTGGTCGTCCTTGACCGGCCCCGGCATGAGGAGCTGATCAAGCAGATTCGGCAGACCGGCGCCCGCATCAAGCTCATACCGGATGGCGACGTGGCCGGCGCCATCACCTGCTTCATGAACGAGCGGACCGGCCTGGACGTCATGATGGGTGTAGGTGGCGCGCCTGAGGCCGTGTTGGCGGCAGCGGCGGCCAAGTGTCTGCGCGGCCAGATCGAATGCAAGCTGTGGCCACGCTCGGAGCAGGAGATCCGCGACGCCCTCGAGGCGGGACTTCCCGAAGCCGACCTCAAGCGCGTCTTCACCAGCGACGATCTCATTCGTTCGAACGACGTGTACTTCGCCGCCACAGGGGTCACGGACGGCGAAATGCTCAAGGGCGTGCACTTCTATGGCCATGGGGCGAGTACGAACTCCATCGTCATGCGCTCGCGGACGGGGACGATCCGCCGCATGGAGGTGGAGCACCACTGGCAAAAGACACCCTACGAGCTCACCGGTAAGGGTGGCTGAGGCTGCTGCCGCGGCGGGTGGGAGTCTCATTGCGCTATAGTTGCGTGAGCAGGCACCGGAGCCTCGCCTGCCCTCGTGCGAATTCGTCTGCACCTCCGTTAACACGGGTGAGAAGCACCTTCTCATAGCCGGCAGAACGCGACCATGAGGTCCCACATCTCTCCCCACCTCCCAAGGAGTAATCGTTGACTCTCGCTGAACTCGAAAAAAAGCCGCTATCAGAGCTGCAGGACATAGGCCGCGACCTCGACCTCGCAGGCTACAGCCGCATGAAGAAGCAGGAGCTCGTCTGCCGCCTTCTTCAGAACCACAGCGAGGCCACCGGCAACGTCTTCAGCGCCGGAGTGCTCGAGATCGTCGAGGATGGCTTCGGTTTCCTGCGCCAGGAGCGCCTGCTGCCCGGCTCTGACGATATCTACGTTTCGCAGTCGCAGATTCGCCGCTTCGGCCTGCGTACCGGGGACATGGTCTCCGGGCAGATCCGGCCACCCAAGGACAACGAGAAGTACTACGGGTTGCTGCGGGTAGAGGCCGTCAATGGCCAGGAGCCCGAGGTGGCCCGCCGCCGGCCGCACTTCGACAACCTGGTGCCCATCTTCCCCCGCGAGCAGTACGTGCTGGAAACGACCCGCACCGAGCTGTCGACACGTCTCGTGGACCTGGTTGCGCCCATCGGCCGCGGCCAGCGCGCCACCATTGTCTCGCCGCCCAAGGCCGGCAAGACGATGCTGCTGCAGGCAATCGCCAAGGGCATCTTGAGCAACTACCCGGACGTGCACATGATGGCGGTGCTCATCGGCGAGCGGCCCGAAGAGGTGACTGACTGGCGCCGCAGCGTGCAGGCCGAGATCATCAGCTCAACCTTCGACGAGCCGACCGAGAATCATACCCGCGTTGCCCAGATGGCCCTGGAGCGCGCTCGCCGGCTGGTCGAGGGCGGGCGCCACGTAGTCATGCTCCTGGACAGCATCACCCGCCTGACCCGCGCCTACAACCTCGACGTGCCGCCCAGCGGGCGAACGCTGTCCGGCGGCGTCGACCCCAGCGCGCTGCAGCCCCCCAAGCGCTTTTTCGGCTCCGCCCGCAACATCGAGGACGGCGGCAGCCTGACGATCATCGCCTCCTGTTTGATCGATACCAACAGCCGCATGGACGACGTCATCTACGAAGAGTTCAAAGGCACCGGCAACATGGAGCTGTTCCTGGATCGCAAGCTGTCCGAGCGGCGGGTCTTCCCGGCAATCGATATCCAGCGCTCCAGCACTCGCCGTGAGGAGCTGCTGTTCGACGATCAGACCCTGCGTCAGGTGTGGCTGCTGCGCCGCATGATCGCCGCCGTGGGCGGCGGCACGGAGGGCACCGAGCTCATCCTGCAGCGGCTGTCCAAGACGCAGACCAACAAAGAGTTCCTCTCCACCCTCTCCAAGGACATCCTCTAAACCCACCGCTACGCGGGCAGCCCTCGCGGCACGTCGCGCTTGGCTAGAACGGGTGTTCTAGCCCTATTGGGCTAGTGATTCGCTGCAGACGTAACAACTCCGCTAGAGTGCTGGCAGTTTAGGGCTGCTTCAAGAGCCCCGCGTTCGCCCGGCTGAGGAGTGTGTCAAGCCGGAATCGAGTGAACGCCCTGCGCAGGCGAAAGGCTGTCTGCCCATTGCCTGCGAGCTTTGGTAGCGAAGGGAGGACTATGCTGGGGTCGCTGAACGACTATGACGTTCGGGTTTCCGTTCGGGAGCTCGGCGCACCGTCGATCGCGGAATCGCTGCGGGCCTCCCTCCGCGAGAGCTGGAGCGCCGGCGACCTGCGCATCTATCTCCGTCACCGAGCCACCGTCCACCTGTGCGTGCTCATCCTGGCCGGAGCGGTCATGGCTGCCAGCGGTGTGGCCAGTCAAACCCCGGCTCCGGCCGCCGCTGCCGCGACCGCGGCCGTCCGAACCGACAGTCTGATCCTCAACGCGCAGACGTCGATTGTCGCCCGAGCCATTCCCTTCACCAGCCAGACGAGCGACTCGGCCTACGTGGTGCAGCCCGGAGATAGCCTCACCAGCATTGCCCGCTCGGTCGGCGTCGATGAAGAGGCCCTCCTGGCCTACAACGGTCTCGTTACCTCCGATGCCCTCAGCGTGGGCTTACGTCTGAGCATCCCCGACGTCTCGCGCGTCCCCGCGGACCAGCTCCGGCTGCACGACACGGCGCCGCACGACGCAACGCCACTGGTAGGCAATGCCCCATCGACGCAGCCGCAAAAGCCCAATCCCGACGTCTCATACCACGTCGTCCAGCCAGGGGACACTGTGTTCGGGATCGCGTCTCGCGCGGGAATCTCCGCCGCGACCGTGCTGTTCGCCAACAACCTGTCACAGGCCAGCATTCTCTCGTTGGGCCAGCAGCTGGCCGTGCCCAGTGTCAGCGGCACGCTCATTTTGACCAGGCCGGGCGACACGGTCGACATTCTGGCGGACCGCTATGGCACCCCGGCGGACGCTCTGCTGGCCGCCAATAAGCTGGCCGCTCAGCCCCAGGAGCTGGTGCCGGGATCGCTGTTCCTGATACCCGCCGATCCCACCGCCTTCCTGCCGAAGCCCGGCGCGGCGCCGGCGCCGAAGCCCGCGGCCGCTGCCGTTCAATCTGCTCCGGCATCGCCGGCCGTAGCCGTTCAGCCCGTGGCCGCTCAGCCGGCGCCGGCCCCAGCTGCCACCACCAAGCCGGTGGCCCAGGGAGGCTTCATCTGGCCGGCCCCGGGTTCGATCACCACCTACTTCTCGTCGTGGCACAACGGCGTCGACATCGCCAATTCGACCGGCACTCCGGTGCACGCCGTGCAGGCGGGCGTGGTGGTGTACTCCGGTTGGGACAACTCCGGTTACGGATACATGGTGCGCATCGATCACGGCAACGGCTTGCAAACGCTGTATGGTCACGCTTCCAGGCTCCTCGTTCGCGCCGGCGAAGCGGTCGACAAGGGCGAGGTCATCATGCTTATGGGATCGACCGGCCGGTCCACTGGCCCGCACGTGCATTTCTCGGTCTTCCAGGGCAGCAGCTACAACGCCTACAACCCACTGAAGTACCTGCCGTAACTGCTGCCGGCGCCGCTCGGGGCGATGGCCCTAAAATTAGGTTGGCTAACCTATGTTGGCCAAAAACAGGCGCCGATACCCTTATTCAGGCGAGTCGGAACTGTGCTCGTCTGTTAACTCTTGACTGGAGTCCAGTGTGAAGGTTCTCCCCAAGCCTCCCAGCGCCAGCGAAATGCGCCAAGTGGTAGTCGAGAGCCAGCTTTGGAAGGCCATCTTTCGGCACGGATATCCGGACGACCCGCCCAACCGGGCGCTGGTCATCATGAGCAACGTCTTCCTGCACCTGCACCCGGTCAAGGTCAAGAAGCACGCCGCCAAGTTCACCTGGACCTACGGGCTCGGCGGGATCTCCTTCTATCTCTTCCTGCTGCTGACCGTCACCGGCGTGTACCTCATGTTCTTCTACACGCCGTCGGCCGATCTGGCCTATCCCAGCATCAAGGCCATCAACTCGGAGGTCACCTTCGGCCTGCTGACGCGCAACATGCACCGCTGGGCGGCGCACCTGATGATCATCACCGTGTGCCTGCATATGGTCCGGGTGTTCTATCAGGGCGGTTACAAGCCACCTCGCGAGTTCAACTGGATGATCGGCGTGGCGCTGCTGCTGGCAACGCTGCTGCTGAGCTTCACCGGCTACCTGCTGCCCTGGGACCAGCTGGCCTTCTGGGCCATCACCGTGGGCACCAACATGGCCGGCTACGCCCCGCTGGTCGGCTTCCAGGCCCACACCCTGCTGCTGGGCGGTACGAGCGTCGGGCCCAACGCACTGCTGCGCTTCTACGTGCTGCACGTCATCTTCCTGCCGCTCCTTCTCGGCGTCGGATTGGCCATCCACTTCTGGCGCGTGCGCAAGGACGGCGGCATCTCCGGCCCGATTCCCGACGTCATGGTCGATCTGGAGCTGGAACGCCCGGAGTACTGGCGTAAAGAACCACAAGACACCTTCATCTCAGGCTAGGCACAGCCGGACAGGTACAGGAGCTGACTGATGGCCACACCCACGCCGCCTAAGCTGCCGCCCGACCAGTACGGGGTGGAGAAGCGCTACCGTTTGCTGGCGCTGGTCCGGCAGGAAGGCGTCACGCGCGTCGACAAAGAGCCGGAGGACACGGTTGACACCTGGCCCCATTTGGTGTCGCTGGAGTTCATCGCCGCGGCCTTCATCACCATCCTGATCATCGTGTTCGCCATCTTCTACAACGCCCCCCTGCTGGAGCAGGCCAACCCCAACGTAGCTGAGAACCCGGCCAAAGCGCCGTGGTACTTCCTCGGCCTGCAGGAGCTGCTGCACTACTTCCCGCCAGTCGTCGCCGGCGTGCTCATTCCCACGTTCGTGCTGCTCGGCCTGGCCATCATTCCTCTGATCGACCGCAACCCCAGTACGCGGCCCCAGGACCGCAAGCTGGCCATCTGCCTGTTCTCGCTGTTCATCATGTCCGCGCTGGTCCTGACCGTTTTCGGCGTGGCCTTCCGCGGCCCTGGCTACAGCTGGACCTGGCCCTGGGACGGGATCTTCTTCAGCCTATGAGCGTCATCCAGCGAGCTTATCCGCGAGACCGCCAGCGCTATCCGTCGGCCATCGGTTGCCTCATGTGGTGGGGGCTGTTCGGCGCCTCACTAGCCGGCTACCTGCTGTTCTTCTTCGCCATGTCCTGGTACAAGGAGGAGCTGGGGCCCAGTCAGATCTGCGCCATCAACAGCTCGCCGCTGTGCGTGCCGGTGAACACTATCCTGCCCATGATCATCTTCGGCGTCCTGTTCCTCAGCCAGCTGTACATGATTTACCTGGTCGAGGCGCGCAAGCGCTCGTCGTCGCTGGGGCAGACCTTCGGCATGCTGGCGATCAGCATGCTGCTGCTGCCTGTGTTCGGGACCATCATCGGCATTTACCTCCTGGCCCGAATGGCACGCGACCCGACAGTTCGTGCCTACTACACTCCGAACCCCGAACCAAGAGACTAGAGGCAGAAAGCAAGCGTATGGCTGCAGTTTCCACCCACGCGCCCACGCCGGGTTACAGCTCTGAGCCGGTCTCGCGCCGCAACGCGCTCCGAATCATGCTCGGCGGCGCGATAGGTCTGGCCAGCCTGGAGTTCCTGGTGACGTCGGTCAATTTCCTGTGGCCGGTGCTCAAGGGCGGCCTTGGCTCAGTGGTGAACGTAGGCGCGCTGTCGGACTTCCCCGCGGTCACACCTCAGAAAGGCGAGCCATTCCACGCACTGAAGATCAAGAGCTGGGTGGTGAATCTCCAAGACTTCGACCAGACCATCCAAGCGCTCTATCACACCTGCCCGCACTTGGGCTGCACGGTGCCCTACTGCAACCAGTCCGGACGGTTCGAATGTCCCTGCCACGGCTCGACCTACAACCTTCACGGTGAGTGGGTGGAAGGCCCGGCGCCCCGCGGGATGGACCGCTTCAAGGCTTCGGTCCAGGACGGCAACGTCATGGTCGATACCACCAACCTGATCACCGGCCCGCCGCATGGCACGCACACCATCGACGACACGCCCCGCGGCCCGCGCTGCACCTAGGGGACGCGGACATGCATCTAAGGGGAAGGAATGGATAGAAGGCTGATCGTCAGCGTGGTGCTGACGACGCTCATCGTGCTGCTGATCCCGATCTACTTCATGTTCGAGAACCAGCGGCAGTTCACATTCGCCATCGCACAAGACCAGGAAGACGTGCAGCGCGGTGCGGCCCTGTATGCCGGCAACTGCTCACCTTGCCACGGTGTGCAGGGCCAGGGCAACGCCGTCAGCCCGACCACCGGCAAGTCCAGCGGCGCTCCTCCCCTGCGCGGCTTCGTCACTGAGCTGGGGCCGGACGGCGCTCCGCAGCAGGTGCCTTGGACCAAGAGCCGCTCCGAAGACTACATCCGCGCCACCATCTCGGCCGGCCGCCCGCCGCTTGGCGGCCATCCCGCCCCGGGCTCGGTGGTGATGCCCACGTGGTCCGACCGATTCGGCGGCCCCCTGCGTGACATCGACGTCGACTACCTGGTGAAGTTCCTCGAGACGCAGCAGTGGGATCTGGTGCCGAAGCAGTCGACACTGCCCGCCGACTTTGCTAAAGCTACCCCGGCCGCGCCGGTCAGCGCCGGGGGCGCCATCGCCAATCCCACTCCAGGCCCGGCCGGTACCGGTATCGTCAGCATCAATACCGGGGCCGAGCCCTTCAAGGAGGGCGACGCTGCTGCCGGGAAGCAGGTGTTCGAGACCAGGGGCTGCACCGGGTGCCACACCGTAGACTCGCTGTCCGATGCGCGCGGCACGGTTGGACCCAACCTGACGCACATCTCCAGCCAGCAATACAACAACTTCCCGAACGACCCTGAGTTCCTCAAGCAGTGGGTCAACGACCCGCAGGCGGCTAAGCCGGGCACGGCCATGCCCAAGCTCGGCCTCAACGACGTGGAGCTCAACAACGTCGTCAGCTTCCTGGAGACACTGAAATGACCGGCACGCGATTGCACGCAGCGGCCGGCGATGCGAGGCTGAATCATGTGGACTAGGACCTGGGTCGGAGCCTTCATCGAAGCGGCAGTGTGGTTCCTGCTGGCGGTAATCCTCCTTGCCAACGTGCCCGCCTGGGCTTTCAACATCGTGGACCAGCTCATGGGCTCGCGGCCGATTGGCATCTTCAAGCCGCCCACGGCCAGCTTCTACGGCGATCTCGTTTCGGGCTTGATCTCCGGGCTCACGCTGGTGATCTACGTTGGCCTCGGCCTGGCCCGTATCAACTGGGGCCAGAAGAAGGACCGCGAAGCCGCACGCCAGGCAGCGCTCCGAAACTAGGCGCGTAGGCGCGTAGGCGCGTAGGCGCGAGGCGCGAGGCGCGAGGCGCTGGGCGCAAGGCGCTGGGCGCAAGGCGCTGGGCGCGAGTCGCTGGGCGTTAGGCGCGAGTCGCTGGGCGTTAGGCGCGAGTCGCTGGGCGTTAGGCGCGAGTCGCTGGGCGTTAGGCGCGAGTCGCTGGGCGTTAGGCGCGAGTCGCTGGGCGCAAGGCGCGAGTCGCTGGGCGCAAGGCGCCAGGCGGGACCGAAGGCATAGCGACCGTCCCTGAACGTCATGCTGAGCGCAGAGCGAAGCATCCCCTGGCCTACGACCGACGACCTCGTTCCCCGCGAGCCCGTTCGTTCCCATGCTCAACGTTGGAGCGAAGGAACCCCGGTCTGGCTACAACGGCACCGCTCCGGCGAGGAGCGGCTCGCGACCAGCGCCTAGCGCCTCGCGCCTTGCGCCTCGCGCCTTGCGCCTCGCGCCTTGCGCCTCGCGCCTTGCGCCTCGCGCCTCGCGCCTTGCGCCTCGCGCCTTGCGCCTCGCGCCTTGCGCCTCGCGCCTTGCGCCTCGCGCCTTGCGCCTCGCGCCTTGCGCCTCGCGCCTTGCGCCTTGCGCCTTGCGCCTAACGCCTAGCGCCTTGCGCCCACCGACTTGCGCCTTGCGCCTTCCGCCTCGCGCCTAGTCCTCATACCGGCTGAAGACTCGCCGGGCGTTGCCTTCGAAGATCTTGTGCTTGTCCTCATCGGTCAGGAAGTCGATGCTCTTAATCACCGGCGCCAGGTTCTCGATGAATTCGCCGGTGTCGGAGTTCTTGACCGATCCGGTGCCCGGATTCTCGGTCCCGAACAGGACGTTGTCCGTGCCCACGACTTTGAACAGCAGCTCCAGGGCCGCCTTGTCGTACACCGCAGTGTCGTAGTACAGCTTCTTGAGCGGCTCGCCCCACTTCCCACCCCAGCGACTGTGCCAGCCGGCGGCCCAGCGTGCGAAATGGTATGGCACCGCGCCTCCGCCGTGCGACACGATCAGCTTCAGGTTGGGAAAGTCTTTGAACACGTTCGATTCCAGCAGATGGGTCACTGCGATGGTCTCTTCGTTGATGAAGTGGGTGGTGTAGCTCAGCCGCTCCAGCGCGCAGCCAGCCGAGTGAATGAGGCCGGGAACGTCGAGCTCGACCATCTTCTCGTACAGGGGATACCAGTACTCGTCGCCCATGCCCGGTGTGCTGTTGTCGCCCCGCTCGCCCGGATCCGGGTTGATGATGCAGCCGATGAATCCCATCTCCTTGACGCAGCGCTCGAGCTCGTCGACCCACTCCTTAGCGGGCAATCCGGGACCTTGCGGCATGGCGCACACGCCGCGGTACAGCTCCGGATGCAGCTGCACCTGCCGGCCGATCACATCGTTACACGTCTCTATGTAGCTGCGGACCACGGCATGAGGCTCGAAGTACATCGCGGCGGTGTAGGGCCGGAAGGAGATGAACTGCCTGTCCGTGCCCACGCTCTTGAGCCGCTCGAAGTGATTGCCCCAGCGCGACTTGGTGATGCCTGCCTCGATCTGCTCGTCGGTGAAGGACTGCCGCGCAGGCTTCCTGGGCCGGCCGGCAAACAGTCCGGCCTGGAATTGCGCTAACCCGGAGGGCGCCAGCACGTGCCCGTGCGCATCGATGATCATCGAGGTCTCTCCTTGGATGTTTTGCCTCAGGCCGGCTGTTCGCCGGCGGGCGTCGCCTAATGATGTCCGAAGCGCTTGCTGCGCGCAAGCGGCTGCGCACCAGCGCTGGTGTAAGGTTGTGGCGAACTGTGATAGGAGGTGCCTCATGGCAGCCATCGTCAGGTTGAGTCATATCGGCTTCAACATCCCCAGGCAGATCTTCGACAGCGAATGCGAGTTCTGGGAACAGGTGATGGGCCTGGAGCGTGTCCACGGCCAGGACGGCAGGAATGCCTTCTTCACCGCCGATCGCCTGCGCGACCACGAGTTCATTCTCTTTGCCGTGGATGAGCCGGTGGCGAGCGCCGGCCAGAGTGGCTGCTTCGTGAACCACGTAGCCTTCGATGTGCCCACTGCCATGGAAGTGGCGGAATTCGCCGCCAGGCTGAAGGCGCGAGGGCTGCAGGTCGAGGAGCACGAGCGCGGCCGTCCGCGCATCCGCGTGGTCAGCCCCGCCGGCATCGAGTTCGAAGTCAATACACCGCCGTACATGAGCGTCAACGGCCGAGACGACGCCCGGCAGCCGCACACCGCCGCGGCCCGACCCTAGCGAAGGGAGCCAGCGATATGCCACTCCAAGAGATCAATGAACACGACGTCCCGATTGTGCAAACCGGCCACGGCATGACGCAATGGCTGGTCAAGTCCGAGGACGGCAGCGGCCCCAGCATCATGATCCGCCATTGGGGCCCAAACACCGACATCCCCGTGCACGCCCACCCATACAACGAGATGTTCTACGTGCTGGAGGGCGAGGTGATCATGGGCGACACGGTCTACGGCCCGGGGTCGTGCCTGTTCTACCCAAAGGGCACCCCCTACGGCCCCACGCGCGCCCCCAACGGGTGCAAGCTGCTCCGCTACGCCGAGGCCGGACGAGACTAAGCGCGAGGCGCGAGGCGCGAGGCGCGAGGCGCGAGGCGCAAGGCGCCAGGCGCTGGGCACGGGACGCGAGGCGTTGGGCGCAAGGCGCAAGGCGCAAGGCGCAAGGCGCAAGGCGCTGGGCACGGGACGCGAGGCGTTGGGCGCGAGGCGCAAGGCGCAAGGCGCTGGGCACGGGACGCGAGGCGTTGGGCGCAAGGCGCAAGGCGCAAGGCGCAAGGCGCCAGGCGCTGGGCACGGGACGCGAGGCGTTGGGCGCAAGGCGCAAGGCGCCAGGCGCTGGGCACGGGACGCGAGGCGTTGGGCGCAAGG